>JBBILD010000005.1:0-229123 GCA_037445065.1 Myxococcales bacterium | reverse complement strand
GGAGGGCTTCGACGTGGTGATCGCATCGCGCTTCCAGCCCGGAGCGCGCGTGTTGGGCGTCTCGCCCTTGCGGCGGGGGATGACGCTCGCAGCGTCCTGGCTCATGCGCGTGCTGTTTCCCATGGGGGTGCGCGATTACACGTGCGGTTTTCGCGCTTACCGGGCTCCCGTCGTCCAGCAAGCCTTCGCGCACTATGGCGATCGCTTCGTGGACCAGGCGGGGTTTCAGTGCATGCTGGACGTGCTGCTCAAACTGCGCCCGTTCGGCTGGGTGATGGGCGAGGTGCCGATGGTGCTGCGCTACGACCTCAAGGGCGGGGCGAGCAAGATGCGTGTGTGGCGGACCGCTCGCGCGAGCCTGGCGCTCTTGCTGCGCCGCCGGTTCGAAGGGTAAGCGCGCACCGTTACGGCTCTCCCTCGCTCGCTGCGCCCGGAGCCGGTTGCCACCCGCTTTCTCCAGCGCTGAGCACTTGCTCGGCGGTGAACCCTTCGCGCTCGAGCGTGTCGCGATAGCCTTTGACCATGAACCAGCCGGCGGACTGGCCGCCTGCAGGCACGATCCGCAACTCGAGCGGCTGCCCGGGCTGCACTTCTTCCGCCGGCACCTCGACCAGCAAAACGCCGGAGCGGCCCGCGATCTCGCTGCGGAAGTGAAACGTCATCCGGTACGGGCCGGCCGCCCAGCTCTGCGAAGAAAAGCGCTCGCTCAACTCGAAGGGGAGCGCGAACTTGCCATTGACCCACAGTTCCCCTTTGAAAGGCACCTCCGAAAAGGAGGCGGTGAGCACGGCCACTGTTCGGCGTTTCTGCTGGAGCGGGGCGGTGAGCCACGTCACTTCGCTCTCCGCGTCGTGCACGTAGGCCCACCACGACTCGGTGCCGCCGCGATAATCTGGGTACGGATTCTGCGTGTGTTTGAAGCGCACGATCCGCTCGAAGCCCTCGACCAACTGGATTTCGGCTGGCTTCTCTGCGCGTTGGAGCGGGGGCGGGATGACGGTGGGGATTTCCGCTGCTGGCTGCAACCCGGGCACGTCGCGCCCGGAGGCATCGGTGATGCGGGCCGTGAAGTACCAATCGCCCACACTTTCGCACGACTTGACCACGAGCAAGTTGGTGCCGGCACGCAGGCGCACCGCGCGGCGCTGGAGTTGCAAGCCGAGGCTGATGGGCCAGGGTGTTAGGCGTTCTCCATTGAGCCAGACCAGAGCGGGGTCGCCCCCTCCTCCCAGTTCGAGAAAGACTTCTTGCTCCTGTGGCGAGCGCACGGTGGTGAGCGCATAGGCACACACCATCTCGGGATTGCCCGGGTGCCGGGGATCGGCGGCGGCAAAGAACGCGTTCAAATCCACCCGGACGTTGCGTTGTGGCACCGGGCGCCAATACGACTCGCCGAACGAAACCGCGTACTTGCGCTTGCCGATGTCGTGGACGTCAATGAAGTCCTCCTTCATGCCCCGCCCGTCCGTGTTGTCGAAGAGGCCGAGGGCAAGCCAGTCAGTCAGGTACCGCTTGCGCGAGCGAACCTCGGCAATCACGAACTCCTTTTGTCCGCCCGGCGCAACGATCTCCTTGAGGATCGTGTAGTCGTCGAAGTAGACCAGATCGCTCACCCGCAGTTGGTAAAGGATCGGCTGCGTAATCGAGTACTCGGAATAAAACGCCGGGTCGGCGATCAGGTAGCCAATGTCGCGCGTTTGCAAGTACTGGATGGGGTCGAGCCGGTTGTAGAAGAGGGGGAAGATCTGCGGTTGGTTCACCTCGGTCGCGGTCAGCATGAGGCGAGCGTACCGGGAGCGCAGCGGCTCCATGAACGCGATCGAGTCGCGGTAGCCGTACTGAAAACCGCCGTACGTGGGAGCGGAGTACTTCGGGTACTCGTTTGCGTAAAAGCGCCAGTACGCGCTGGCTTGCTTCACGAGCACGTAGCCGGCAGCACACAAGCCGGCCGCTTGCAGGGCGCGCACGAGCGGCCGCCAGCGGAACACGTTGAGCGCCCACAAGGCGGTTGCGAGGCCGATTCCGGTGAGCAGGCAGAACGCTGGGACACCGATAAAGGCTCGGGTTGCCGAGGGGATCTCGGTGAGCATAGTCGCCCCGCTCGGGTATACCACGAGCCACCAGAGGACGAGTTTGGAAAAGCGGTCGCGCCGCAGCAGGGCGGCAACGACGCCCACCAGCAAGAACGGAAAGTAGACCGGCAGCAGTTCCCCGAACTCCCGCACCGAGTGGCGGGTGATCGGATCGCCGTGCTCGAACAAGAATTGGTAATTGAAAAACTCGAGGTAGTTGGTCGCGTAACGTTGCAGTTGCGGCCAGAGCGGCGCGTTCAGGTCGAACATCGTGGTGCGCTGCACGTAAATCGTGCCTTGCGGGTTGCGGTAATAAAACACCACGAGCGGGGCGATAGTGACGATTCCCACCAGTACCGCGAGCGAGGTCTCGCGCCAGCGCCGGATGAGGGTGGGGGCGTAAAGCACGGCGAAGCCGAGCAGAAAGAGCGGCACGACCACCGCCGAGATGGCGTAGTTGTACGGGGTCAGTGCGAAGAACAAGGCCGCCAGGGGAAGCGTGCGCCGGCCCTGCGTGTACCGCAGCAAGAACAAAAAGCCCAAGCCGAAGAGAAAGGCAAAGGGCGTCATCTCGAAGGCAATGCGGCTGAAGTGCAGGTGCCAAGGGGCGAGGGTGAGGAAGACCGCCGCGAACAGGCCCACCCAGGGGTTGAACAGCGCCTTACCGATCCAGAACAGCACTGCGATGGAGGCCACCCCGTACAAAGCTGCCGGCAAGCGGGTGGAGAACTCGTCGAGACCGAGCAGTTTGACGGCCAGCGCAGTGGAATAAATGTAGACGGTGTTCTTGTACCCGCCGAACGACCACACCAGCAGCGGCAGAAATTTCCCATTCTCGTCGTAGCCGCTTTGTGCGATGGCAAAGCCATTGTAGCCGAACGCGGCCTCGTCGCAGAACAAGCCCGCAGGAAGGTCGCGCAAGTTGTAGACCCGCAGCACTGTGGCCACGACGAGCACCGCCGCAAGCGCCACGCTCCACCACACGCGTTGCCTCATAACCCTCCCCTCGTTGCCAACTCAGGGCAGCCGGGCAGTGGCGGCTGCTAGCGCCCGCTCGCTCTCGATCGCCCGCGCCCGCCGCCGAATGCGCAACAGTTCCGTGTATGCTTCGAGGCCACGCCACAGACTCACAGTGGACTGCGGCGAGTTCTCCCACACGACCGGAACTTCTGCCACGCGGCGGCCCAGTGCCACGGCCACGGCGAGCAGTTCCACGTCGAAGGCAAAGCGGTCCACCACGCACAAGTCGAACACCTCCCGCATCCGCTCGCGCCGGAAGAGCTTGAAGCCGCACTGCGTGTCGTGAAAGGGCAGGCCGACCACCAAGCGCACGAACACATTGAACAGCTTGCCGGCCAACTCCCGGAACCAGCGCTGGCGGCGCAGGATTTGCGCGTGCGGATGAGCGCGGCTGCCAATGATGATGTCGAAGCCCTCGCTCATGAGCGGGCGCATCTTGGCTAGTTCCTCGACGGGTGTGGAGAGGTCAGCGTCGGAAAACAGCACCCATTCTTTGCGCGCCTGCCGCACGCCCCAACGCACCGCGTAGCCCTTGCCGCGATTCGGCTCGTAGCGGAGGATGCGGAGCTCTGCTTGCGTACCGAAGCGCTCGGCAACGACCCGCGCCGTGCCGTCGGTACTACCGTCGTCCACCACGATGACCTCGAAGTCCGGCTCATTTTGCCGGCAATACGCGAAGATCTTCTCGAGCGAAGGCAGAATCCGGTGCGCTTCGTTGTAGGCCGGAAGGACGATGGAAATGCTCATGCTGCCCGCGGTCGCTTAGTTGACAACGTCAGAAGTGGCATATACACGACTTCGACTTTGCGCGGCCGGGCCGCGCGGGAAGCGTCCGTATGGCAGAGAGAGCACACCTTCGCAACCAGCAGGAGGCGGTCGCTGAGCCGCCAGCGGAGACGGTTTCCTGGCTCGACCGCAAGCTCGGAGCCTTCACCTTCGAGCAGTGGCTGTACGCAGCCGTGTTTGTCATTGCCGCGGTCAACCGGCTGCTGTGGCTGGGCGAGCGGCCCTTCCACCACGACGAGTCCATCCACGCGTTCTTCTCGTGGAAAATCGTGGATGAGGGCATCGCGCATTACAAATACGACCCTGTCTACCACGGCCCGGTGCTGTACTACTCGTCGGCGTTGGTGATGAAGCTGCTCGGCGACTCCGACTTCACGGCCCGCCTGAGTGCCGTCCTGTTCGGCTTCGGAATCCTGGCTTTTGCCTGGCCCTTGCGCGCCTTCCTCGGCCGCCTGACTGCGCTGGCCTTTCTCGCCTTGTTCACCATCTCGCCCGCACTCACCTACTTCACCCGCTTTATGCGGCACGACGTGTACATGAGCTTCGGGAACATCATGGCCGTGTATTTTGCCTTTTTGTACGGCCGCTCCCGCCAGGCGCGCCACCTGTACTTGTCGGCGATCGGCCTCGCCATCGCGTTTTGTAACAAGGAGGACATGTACGCCCTCATCCCGGTCATGTTCCTGAGCCTCATCCTGATGTTGCTTTGGGAGGTGGTCTACGCGGACGATTGGCGCTCGCAGTTCCAGCAGACCTGGGGTGAGGTACGCGCGTTCTTGGCGAGCACTTGGATTCCCATCGTGGTCAGCGTGGTCGTGTTCGTGCTTTTCTCGCTGACCTTGTACACTTCGTTTTTCACCCACCCGGAGAAATGGAACCCGGTGACCCCAGCGCTCACCTATTGGTGGGGCCAGCACCAGATCAAACGGATTGGCGGCCCGTGGTGGTATTACTTCCCACAGTTGGCCTTTTACGAGTTCCTGATTTTCGTTCCCGCCTTCGTGTATCTGTTCGTGCCGCTGATCACCCCCCGTAATGGGGAGGGTCAGGGGACCCGAGTGCTATGGCTGCTTACCGGCGCTGCCTTCGTTGCCTTCGTCATTGTGCTGTTGTTCATTGATTGGCACCTTGCGGGGGTGGTGATCCTCCTGCCGTTGGCGCTCGCCGGGCTTACCCTGATGCGGCGCTGGTTACCGAGTCGCTTGATTCGCTTCGTGGCGATTTGGACGATCGGTTGCTTTGGCTTTTACTCCTGGGCGCAAGAAAAGGTTCCTTGGTTGCTCTTCAACATCTTGCTGCCCACCTCGATTTTGGCGGCGGCTTGGTACGCGCAAGCCATCCAAAGGGGGGTCTTTCGGCGGCCTGTGCCGGTTCTGGTGCTGAGTGCCTTCGGCGGACTCACTGTTTGGATCTTGATTGCCAGCAATTACTTCTACGGGGCGCCGCGGCCGGCTGAAGCGCCCGGGCCGCGCACTGCGGAGATGCTGGCATACGTGCAGTCCACCTATGACATCCACATGGTGCTGGATCGCATCGAGGAAGTGGGACGCATTTTGGGCACCGGGACGAACACCCGCCTGCAGATTTCCGGCAACGCGACTTGGCCGCTGAGTTGGTACCTTCGCCACTACCCAGTGAACTGGGCCGCCGATGTGCGCCGCGTGGACACCCCGGTGGTGATCGTGGACAAAGAAACCGCACCCGCCTTGGACAAGGCGCTGCTCGAAAAATACGAAAAGGTGCCGTTCGCCATTCGCGGCTGGTGGGAGCCGGACTGGAGTAAGATGAACCTGGTGACCTTCACCCGCTGGCTCCTCAAGCGCGAAGCTTGGAGCCCAGTCGGATCGAGCGACGCCGTGATGTACGTGCTCAAGGACCTCCAACCCAACCAGCCGATCGTGCCCATCGAGGTGAACCCGCCGCCGGCGCCGCGTCCGTATACCCTGCAGCCGTCGTTGGAAAAACCAGTGGCGGTGTGGGGTGGAAGGGGGCGCGAGCTAGGGAAATTCGAAGAGCCGCGTGCCCTCGCCGTTGACGCGAGCGGCTACATCTACGTAGTGGACAGCAAAAACCACCGCATTCAGAAGCTGTCCCCGGAAGGGAAAGCCGTTCTGGCTTGGGGCAAACAAGGCGAGGGCAATGGGGAGTTCAACGACCCGTGCGGGATCGCAGTCGGACCCGATGGCTTTGTCTACGTTGCCGACACGTGGAACCACCGCATCCAAAAGTTCACGAACGAAGGCAAATTCGTCACCGAGTGGCGCGAGCAAACCTCTGGCTTTTGGGGACCGCGCGGCATTGTTGTATCACCGGATGGGCAGTCGGTGTTCGTCACCGACACCGGCAACAAGCGCGTGGTGCGCTTTACTGCCGACGGCAAGCAACTCCAGCTTTGGGGCAAAGAAGGTTCTGGACCTGGAGAGTTCATCGAGCCAGTCGGGTTGGTCTTTAACCCCGCCGGTGAATTGGTGGTTGCCGACACAGGGAACCGCCGCGTGCAAGTGTTCCGGCAGGATGGCACGTTCGTGCGCGAGCATCCGGTCTCGGGCTGGGAGGAATTTTACACCGAGCCGTACATCGCCTTTTTAGGCGACGACCTGATCGCGACCGACTCCTTCAACCACCGTGTGGCTCGCTACAACAAGGACGGCCGGCTGGTCTACGTGTGGGGCAAGAGCGGCGCTGGGGAAGGGGACTTCAACCGGCCCATCGGGGTGGCCACGGACGCGCAAGGCGCGGTCTACGTGAGCGACACCATGAACCACCGCATCCAGAAGTTCGTCCTTCCTGAGCCCGGCAAGTGAGCCTCGGTGCCGCGCAGGCGGCGGTCGGGTGTGCTGAGGGAGCGGCTGCGGGCGAGAACCGCCGGTGACGTCAGTGTTCCGAAACGATTTTTTGCCGCAGGCGGAAGAGGTCGTAAAACGCCCGCAGGATGACCAGCGGGTGTGCCCCCGTCTGGGTGCCTGCAGTACGCGGGTAGTGGTGCACGCCGATCTCTTTGATCCCGAAACCTTTGCGTACAGCTCTGCCGTACAGCTCCGCGTTGATGAGCGCACCGGTAGATTCGAGGGTGATCGCGTCCAACACTTTTTTCGGAATCAGTTTGAAGGCGCAGTTCAAGTCGCGCACGCGGACGTTGAGCAGCACGCGCACCAACCAGCCGCCGAACAGGCGAGCGTTGAGGCGGCGGATCCACGGGTCGCTGCGCTTGATCCGAAAGCCCGTGACGATGTGGTTTTCGTCCGCGGCAAGGGGAAGCAGCACGTCCAGTTCGCGGATGTCGAACTGCCCGTCACCGTCCATGTAAAACACGAACTTCTTGCGCGCAGCGGCAAACCCCGTGCGCAGGGCGGCGCCGTAGCCGCGGTTTTGTGGGTGGTGCTCGACCCGTAAGCGCGGAATCTCTTGCTTGAGCCGCTCGAGAATCTCGGCAGTGCGATCCCGACTCCCGTCGTTGACGACAAGGATCTCATAATCGAGGCCGCTCTGATCGAGGTATTCGACGCAACTCCGCACCACGCGCTCGATGTTGGGCTCCTCGTTGAAGGCGGGTAGCACGACCGACAGCTCACGAACGATTCCGCTTGGCCCTTGGCTTTTTGTGTCGCTCGTCATACTAGACTTCCGTTCAGCAACCTTTGGGAGGCGGCGATGGCAGAGGATGAGCGGATCACGTGCCCCAGATGCAAGACCGAGTACCGACTCCCGCGCGAGCACTTGCGCAGCCCGTCTGTTCGCCTCCGCTGCGGCCAGTGCAAACACGAGTTCTCGTACCCACCGGTCCGCCGCCCGCCCCGCAAGCCTCCGGTGGCAAGCCCCGAGGCCGAGGAGGAGGCCAATCCTCTGTTTCGACCAGACACGGCGGGCACGGATAGCGACTCAGCAGAGCGAGCGGAAGAGGAGGAAAGCAAAAGCGACGAAAAAGCCGGAGCAGCACTTAGCGTGGCTCGCCCGCAACAGGGCGAGCGCCCGAAGCGGATTGTTGCTTCTGAGCAGCGGGCTTCGAAGAAAGACGACGAGCAAGGGGAATTCGTTCTCGGGGAGGAGGATAGCGACTGGAGGATGGACGAAGAGGAACAGCCCCGCGCCCCCCGGCGGCCCAGACCGCAGCGCGAACTGGTACGCCCTCCTGTGCAGCGCGAGGCCGCGAAGGTGCGCGCCATTCTGGTTTTCTTAGCCGTGGTGGTGGCGGCTTATGGGGCGTTCGCTCTCACGCTGGTTGCGCAGCCGCGCAAGGCACGCGAGATCGTGGAAAGCATCCCGCTGGTCGGAAAGGGTTTGAGCGAGGAACGCATTTACCGTCGCCGCGTGCAATTGAGCGATGTCAGCGCCTCGGTGCAGCGCTTGCGGGGAGGACACCAAGCGCTGGTGTTGGCAGGGCGGGCGCTCAATCGCAACCCAGTTGCGCTGCGCGAGGTGCAAATCGCCGGCAAGGTGTTCAATGACGAGGGGCGACTGGTCGAGGAAAAGCGGGTGTTTTGTGGCAACGTGGTCACGGTGCGAATGTTGCGCGACTTGAACGCGCAAGAGATTTCCATGTTGCAGCAAAACGCGCCTGCGCACGAATTCGTGTTGCGGCCGGGAGAAGCGGCGGAGTTTCTGGTCGTGGTGGTGGACCCGAAAGGCAAGCGCCTGCGAGAAGCGCAGCTCGAGGTGGTCAGCGTGCGGCGTCAGGCCTGATGGGTGGGGTGTTCTGCCTGCGAGCCCGACTCGCGTTTTTCCGGGGTGACGTCAATCGCATCCGGCTTGCGCAATTCTTTGCGGAAGTTGCGAATCCCCCGCCCGAGCCCTTCCCCTAGTTCGGGCAAGCGCCCGGCACCGAAGATGATGAGGACGATCACGAGAATGACGAGCAGTTCTCCAATTCCGAGGCCGAACAAGTGCGCGACTCCTCAATGGTGTTCACTATACGCAAGCGCTTGTGGCAAGCGCAAGCGGATCGGTGTGAGGCGAGGCCCGGAGGGATCGCGCTGATCCCCGGAGAGCTTACCTTGCCGCAGCTGCCTCGCTAGCATGCTCGCACAATGCAAGCTTGGGAACGCGAGCGCGCCCTGTTCGGGTGGCTTTTCGCCTCGTTGCTCCTGCACCTCTTGCTGCTCGCGTTCGTTCGCGTCGGGGGCTTGCCCAACCGGGAGCCAGCGTCCGAGCCGATCGAGGTGGATCTCGCTTCGCTGCCCCTTCCCGCTGCGGCGCCGGCAACTCGCCCGGAGGCAGCCTCTCCAACCCTGCCGGCCCAGCCCCGGCTTGCGCTCCCCGAGCGGCAAATCGTGAATCCGCCGGATGCTGGTAAGGAGAGGACCCCGCCTGAGCAAACCCGCCTGCTCAGTGACCGCGACAACCGGGTGCCAGAAGAGAGCGTCAAACGTGCTTCGGAGTTCGCACCGCGCCAGGCGCCTCGCCCGCAAGCCGCACCGCGCGAAGATGAGTCGCCGCAGCCACGCAAGGCGGTGCGGGGTGCAGCGAGGGAGGTTACCGCGGAGCGCTCCGCAGAAGCGGAAGGGCGCGAGCAAATCGCTTCGTTGCCCAAGCTCGAGCAACTCTTGCCGCAGGTGGGCGATCTGCCGGTCACGGCGGGAAAGGAGGAGCAGGCCGGCGGTGGTGGGGCCGCTGCGGAGAAAGCATCGCGCCGCTTTTTGCGTGGCGGGGGGCCGGTGTTCCAAGTCCACCCGGGGACGACCGATTTTCTGCCTGGCATCCGCGAGGGCGACATTACCTTACTCAACACCAAGGCCGAGCGCTTCGCACCGTTCGTGCGCCGGGTGGCAGGTCGCATATTCCAGCACCTCGATATTCGCTTGCGGCAAGCGGCGCGTAGCGGGATCGGTAGCCCAGGGCACGAGTTTGCCGTGGTGGAAGCGGTGATGGACCGTCACGGCCGCTTTGTCAGTGCGCGAGTGGCGCGGCGGGAGAGCACCAGCACGTTCGGTGCGGACCGGATACTGCTGAGCGCAACCAGCCCGGACACGTTTTTCGACGCGAACCCACCTCCCGGGGCCGAAGCGGAAGACGGCAACATCCACTTTGTCCTGCTCATAGACTTGCAGATCGTTGCGGTGCCGGACCCGCGCAGCGGCCGCATGGCAATCGGGTATCAAGGAATCGCTGGTGTGGGGCTGGATGCTTTGCCCGAACAGCGCGCGAATTGAGCGCGCTCGCCTTGCGCCGCTAGCCGCGAAGCGGAGGCTCGCTGCTCGGGCTCGTTCCTTCGGCTGCCGCGCGCGTGTGTGGCTGCCAACGCAGGACGGGCCGACGCGCGGCGCGCGCTTCGTCGAGTCGGCCCACGGGCGTGCGGTGTGGCGCGGAGCGTACGAGTTCCGGTTGCTCGCGCGCCTCGCGGGCGATTTCCTTCATCGCAGCGACGAACTGATCGAGCGTTTCTTTGCTTTCGGTTTCCGTGGGCTCGATCATGATCGCCCCCGGCACGACGAGGGGAAAATACACCGTGGGAGCGTAAAACCCGTAATCGAGCAGCCGTTTGGCAATGTCCAGAGTTTTCACACCGTAGGGCTCGAACCCTTTGTCGCTGAACACGCACTCGTGCATGCACAAACCGGGATAGGCAAGGGAAAAGGTGTCTTGCAGTTGGACGCGCAGGTAGTTGGCAGCGAGCACCGCATGGCGGCTCACTTGCTCGAGCCCCTTGCCACCGAGGGCGAGGATGTAGGCAAGCGCACGCACGTGCATGCCGAAATTGCCGTGAAAGGTGCGTACGCGCCCGATCGAGTCCGGAAAGTCCTCGCTCCAGCGTAAGCCTGCCTCGGTGCGCACAAGGCGCGGTACCGGTAAGAAGGGGGCTAAGCTTGCCGCCGCGGCTACCGGACCAGCACCCGGACCACCACCACCGTGCGGGGTGGAGAAAGTTTTGTGCAAATTGATTTGCATGACGTCCGCACCCAGGTCGGCAGGCTTCGCCACCCCGAGCAGGGCGTTGAGATTGGCGCCATCGAGGTACACGAGTCCGCCGCCCCGGTGAACGAGGTCAGCGATTTGCACCATTTCGCGCTCGAACAAGCCGAGCGTGTTCGGGTTGGTGATCATGAGGGCGGCCACGTCGGGCCCCATAGCGCGGCGCACGGCCGCTGGTTCGATGAGCCCGATGCGATTTCCCTCCAGCGATACGGTGCTGTAACCGCACAGCGCCGCGCTGGCAGGGTTGGTTCCGTGCGCGCTCGCAGGGATCAGCACTTTGCTCCGGCTCGTACCGCGCTGGGTGTGGTACGCACGGATCATCTTCATGCCGGTAAGTTCTCCGTGCGCGCCCGCGGCTGGTTGCAGGCTCACTGCGGCAAGGCCGGTGATTTCTTTCAGGCAGTGCTCCAGATGCCAGAGCACCTCCAGGGCTCCCTGCACCAGTTCGTCGGGGGTGAGCGGATGCAAGTGGGCGAAACCTGGGAGGCGGGCCAAGGCTTCGTCCACGACCGGATTGTACTTCATCGTGCAGGAGCCGAGCGGGTAAAACGTGGTGGCGGCACCGTAGTTCCACTGTGACAGGCGCAGAAAATGCCGCACCACTTCCGGCTCGCTGACCTCAGGAAACCCCTCGATCGGGTCGCGCAGCAAGGCCGCCGGCAAATGGGGCATCCACTCGGCGTCCTCCGTTTCCGGCACATCGCAACCAATGCGCCCAGGGCGGCTGCGTTCGAAGATCAGGGGCTCATCCAGCGCCAGGCCGCTTTGCTTGCCGCTCCGAGAAAGACTCATGGCACCTCCCCAGCCAGCACCGCGACCAGCTCCTCACAGGCCGCGTCGCTTGGCGACTCGGTGACGCACAGCAGCAGTGTATCCGGATACTCGTCGTACCACCGCCACAGCGGCACACCAGCAAGCAGGTTGCGTGCGAGTGCTTGCCGCCAGCGTGCTTGCGCCTGCGGGTGGGCGACCGCGAACTCGTTGAAAAACGGCGCTGCAAATCTGGCCTCCCAGCCCTTGGCACAGAGCGCTGTCTGCAGGCGGTGCGCGCGACTGGTGTTGCGGGCGGCAAGGCGCCTGAGTCCATGTTTCCCGAGCAGGCACGCGTAGGTGGTAAAGGCCAGGGTCATGAGGCCATGGTTGGTGCAGATATTCGACGTGGCGCGCTCGCGGCGGATGTGCTGCTCGCGAGTGGCCAAGGTGAGAACAAAACCGCGGCGGCCCGCAGAGTCTTGGGCTTGTCCCACCAATCGCCCCGGCATGGCGCGCAGCAGTTCCTGACGGGTAGCAAAGAGGCCCAACCCGGGTCCTCCGTAGGAAAGCGGAGTGCCGAAGCTTTGCCCGTCGCCAGTGGCGATGTCGGCACCCAGTTCCCCGGGTGGCCGCAGTAAGGCGAGCGCTAGCACCTCCCAGGTGGCGCTAATGGCAAGGCCACCGTGGGCGTGCACGATCGAGCACAGTTCAGCGAGGTTCTCGATCGCACCGAAGAAGTTCGGATACCCGACCACCAGTGCGGCAGTGTTCTGGTCGCACTGCTGGTGCAGACACGCCACATCGGTTCGCCCGCTCGCATCCACGGGCACTTCGACGTACTCGAAGTTCCCGCCGAGGTAGGTGCGAATGGTTTCCCGGTACTGCGGATGGAGCGCGCGGGAGACCAGGACGCGGGTGCGTTGGGGCCGCAAGCGCAGGGCCATCAACACCGCTTCCGCGGTCGCCGAAGCCCCATCGTACATGCTCGCGTTGGCAACCTCCATCCCGAGCAGCATGGCCACCAGGGTTTGGAACTCGAAAGTGGCTTGCAGGGTTCCCTGGCTCACCTCGGGCTGGTAGGGCGTGTAAGCAGAGTAAAACTCGGCGCGTTGCAACACGTGGTCCACGGCCGCCGGCACGAAGTGCGGGTACGCTCCTGCACCCGCGAAGCAGCGTTCGAGTCGAGCGAAATTTTGTGCGGCCCGAGCTTCGAAGTAGGCGCGTACTTCTGCCTCGCTCAAACCATCGGGCAGCGCAATACGGGCACGAGCGCGCAGGTCAGCGGGGATGTCGGCGAAGAGATCGTCGAGCGAGTGGACGCCGATTGCGGCCAGCATGGCCGCAACGTCATCCTCGGTATGTGGGAGAAACCGCACTGGCTCGATGGCTCCCCGGAGGCGCACAAAGGGCGGGAGCGCGCGCTCCGTCACCAGGGGTGACGAATCGGATCACTCCTTTTCTTCGGCCACAAGCTGTTCGTACTCCTGCGCGGTAAGCAAGTCTTCGAGTTCCTCCGGGTCGCTCATTTCGACTTTGATCATCCAGCCGTCCCCGTACGGGTCGTCGTTGAGCAGTTCGGGGTTGTCCGGCAAGTCGTCATTGACCTCCAGTACCGTGCCGCTGACGGGCGCATAGACGTCGGAGACGGTTTTGACCGACTCGATCACGCCAAAGGCGTCGTCCTTGCTCACTTTGTCGCCGACGCTTGGAAGCTCGACGTAGGTGATTTCCCCCATCCGGTCCTGCGCGTAGTCGGTGATGCCGATGGTTGCGACGTTCCCTTCGACGAGCACCCACTCGTGCTCTTTCGAGTATCGCAAGTCCTCCGGGAACTCCATGTTCATCCTCCTTGAGAAAAACCTACCGCTTGTAAAATGGTAGCGCGACCACACAAGCCGCCGCGGCTCGCCCGCGAATGTCTATCTCCACCGTGGCCCCGACCTTCGCAAAGGCTGTCGCGAGATAGCCCAGCGCGATGCTCTTTCCAAGAGTAGGCGACTTGCCCCCACTGGTGACCTCGCCGACCTGTGTTCCTTGCACCATGACCGCATATCCCTGCCGCGGAATCCCTTCTCCGGTCAAGACCATTCCTGCAAGTTTCCTCTCGATCCCGTTCTCTGCTTGCCGCTGCAACGCCTCACGGCCAATGAATGCTTCTTTCTCGAATCGCACCGCCCACGCAAGCCCTGCTTCGAGTGGCGTGACTCGCTCGTGCAACTCGTGCCCGTAGAGCGGCAGGGCCGCCTCGAGCCGTAACAAGTCGCGCGCTCCCAAGCCACAGGGCACCAGCCCAAAAGGCTTGCCGGCGTCGAGCAAGCGTCCCCAAATGGCCAGAGCCTGCGCCTGCGGGCAGAACAACTCCCATCCGTCTTCCCCGGTGTATCCGGTGCGCGCGAGGATGACCTCGGCTCCGTCAAGCGAAGTCGTGGTAAAGTGGAAGCGCCGCACGGAAGCCAACTGCGTGAGCCCGAGCGTAGCGAGGATGTCGCTTGCGCGCGGGCCCTGAAGGGCGAGGAGCGCCGTCTCCTCGCTGAGGTCTACCACCTCGGCGCCGCTGGCGTGGGTTTCGATCCATTCGCGGTCGCGCGCAGTGTTGGCGGCATTGACGCAGAGCAGGTAGCGATCGGCGGCCAGGCGGTAAGCGATGATGTCATCGAGCACCCCTCCGTCCTCGCAGCAGAGCAGGGAGTATTGTGCTTGTCCGTCGCGCAGTCGCCGCGCGTCGTTGGTGCCGAGGACCTGCAGCGCCGCCAGCGCGTGGGGACCGCGCAGTTCGAGCTGGCCCATGTGGCTCACGTCGAACAATCCAGCCGCACGGCGAACGGCCAACACTTCCTCCGAGATGCGCGTGTACCAAAGGGGCATCTCCCATCCGGCAAAGGCGCTCATGCGCGCGCCCCGCTCGCGGTGCCAAGGGTAGAGAGGTGTGCGTTTCAACTCGGTGTCCATGAAAGCGGCAGGCTGGGCGCGGCCTCACTCAAGGCGCAGCGTCGCCCTCCAATTGGGCGCGAGCGGCGGCCAGCGTGTTGGCCAGCAGCATCGCCACCGTCATCGGACCCACCCCGCCGGGCACGGGCGTGATGTAGCCCGCGCGCTGGCTGGCGGCGGCAAAGTCCACGTCGCCCACGAGTTTTCCATCATTTGTGCGGTTGATGCCGACGTCAACGACGACGCTCCCGGGTCGAATCCACTCACCGCGCACCAAGCCCGGGCGACCGGCCGCGACCACGAGGATCTCCGCGCGCGCGACCTCCTCTTGCAGGGAGCGCGTGCGGGAATGACACAGTGTCACAGTTGCGTGGCGCTCGAGCAGGAGCAGGGCCACCGGTTTTCCCACCAGGCTGCTGCGCCCGACCACCACTGCCTGCGCCCCGGCGAGGGGCACCCCGGTTTGCTCGATCAGATGCATGACCCCGAGCGGCGTACAGGGCCTCAGGCCGGGCAAACCCGCCACCAGTTTTCCTTGATTCAGAGGGTGTAGGCCATCCACGTCCTTTTGCGGCGCAATGGCTTCGATCACGCGCTGCGCCGACAGCGGCGCGGGCAGCGGTAGCTGCACGAGGATTCCGTGCACGTTCCGCCGGGCGTTGAGTGCGGCAATCAGAGCGAGCAGCTCGTCTTCCGGGATCCCGGCCGGCAGTTCGTGGGGAAACGATTCGATTCCTGCTTCGGCGCACGCCTTGCGCTTGCTTTGCACGTAGGTTGCCGAGGCTGGGTCGTTGCCCACCAGCACGGTGGCGAGCCCGGGCCGGACGCCGTGGCGCTGCAAAAAGGCATGCGCCTCGTCGCGCACGCGGGCGCGCACTTCTTGTGCCGCCTTCTTGCCGTCAATGAGGGTCGCCATGACCGAGGCGGCATAGTGCAAGTGGGGCAGGCTGTAAAGCACGCCCGCCCTCTCGCCAGCAGCGTCCGAAAGCGGTTAAGAGCGGTGCATGATCATCGGGGTTCCGAAAGAAATCAAAGCAGAGGAGAACCGAGTGGCCCTCACGCCTGCGGGTGCCAACGTGCTGGTGGCACACGGCCACCAGGTTCTGGTGGAGCGCGGCGCTGGGAAGGGCGGTGGGCTCGAAGATGGCGAGTACGCCGAGGCTGGGGCCGAACTCGTGAGCGCACGCGAGGTGTGGCGGCAGTCGGAACTGGTGGTCAAAGTGAAGGAACCCCTTCCCTCGGAGTACCGTTACTTGCGACCCGGGCTCGTGCTGTTCACCTACCTGCATTTGGCGACCAACGAGGAACTCTTGCGGGTCCTTAAGCAGCGCAGCGTGTGCGCCATTGGTTATGAGACGGTGGAGCTGGACGACGGCTCGCTTCCATTGCTCGCGCCGATGAGCGAAGTGGCCGGGAGGCTCGCCGTACAGGTGGGAGCTTGGTGCCTGCAAAAACAAACCGGCGGCAGCGGCATTTTGCTGAGTGGGGCCTCCGGCGTGCGTCCCGGCAAGGTGGTGGTGCTGGGTGCAGGCACCGCAGGCAGCAACGCAACGCAAATCGCTTTTGGGCTCGGTGCGCACGTGAGCGTCGTAGACTCGAATCCAGCGAAATTGCGCTACCTGCACGACATCCTGGGAGGCCACATTACGACCGTGATGTCGAACCGCGCCAATATCGAGGAAGAAGTGCGCTCGGCGGATTTGGTCATCGGTGCGGTGCTGGTGGCCGGGGCGCGCGCCCCGCGCTTGGTGAGCCGCCGTACGGTGCGCCGGATGCGCCGCGGAGCGGTGATCGTGGACGTCTCGATTGACCAGGGTGGCTGCGTGGAAACCTCCCGCCCGACCACGCTGGACGAGCCGATCTACGTGGAGGAGGGAGTGGTCCACTATTGCGTGACCAACATGCCGGCTGTGGTTCCGCGCACTTCCACCTTTGCCCTCACCAATGCCACCTTCGCCTACGTGCTGGAAATTGCGGATTCGGGTCTCATGCGTGCACTGCGCGACAACGCGCCGCTGCGCCGCGGAGTCAACGTGTTCGCTGGGCGCGTGACCCATCCGCGTGTGGCTGCCGCGTTTCAGCGGAGTGCCGTGCCGATCGAGGACCTGCTCGAGTGATGCCCGGATCGCTCTGGCAAAGCGGCGAAGACCCACCGGTGTTCAGGCAACCCAGGCACCGCTTTGCTGCCACTGCGAGCGTGCTACTGCTCGCGGCGTGGCTGCGCTTCGACGGGATCGGTTGGGGCAAGCCGTTTACCTACCACCCGGATGAGCATGCCGTGTTGCATGCGGCGCTGAACATGGTTCGCGACGGCGACCCGAACCCGCGTTGGTTCCGCTACCCATCGTTTCTGCCCTACCTGCAAGCGCTCTTGGTGGCGATCCTGCAGCCCTGGGTGCAGGCGGACTTGCGCACCGCACCCGAGGTGCACGGGGTGGGGCCGTGGGATGTGGCTCCGCAGCAGTTTCCATTTCTGCTTGCCGGGCGCGCCGCGGTGGCAGCCTTTGGGGTTGCTGGAGTCTACGCGATCGCGCGGCTGGCAGGGCGGTGGTGCTCGCCGTGGGCGGCGTGGATGGCGGCAGCGGCGCTGGCTCTATCTCCCCTGCACATCGAGAGCAGCCATTACCTCACGACCGACGTGCCAGCCATGTTGTGGGTGGCGCTTACCCTTTGCCTGGCATTGCCGGCCGCCTCTCTTCGCACCTGGCTCTTGGCGGGGGCAGCCGCGGGTTTGGCTGCCGCAACCAAGTACCCGGCCGGCATGGTCGTTACCGTGCCGCTTTGCCTTGCCTGGCTCCGCTGCGGGGCACGGGCGGCGGGGGCGGTGGCCGTCGGCTGCGCCGCAGCCTTCTTTGTTGCGAGCCCGTTTGTGTGGCTAGATGTTTCCAAGTTCCTCGTCGACCTCGAAGCGCAGCGTGCGCATTATGCGAGCGGTGGCCCCGCGGTAGGGAATTGGTGGCGCTACCTGCTCGCTCTGGCGGGTTTTGGATTCGGGGCGCTGCCGCTGCTCGTTGCTGCCAGCGGGGCATCGGTGTGGTTGATACGCCGGCCGCTGCCGCGAAGAGAGGTCGGCGTGCTGCTTTTGGTGCCCGTTGCCTACTGGGCCTACCTTTCCACTTGGCCTGCACGCTTCGATCGAAATTTGATTCCCGTCCTCCCGTTTCTGTGTCTGTTCGTGGCCGCCGGATGGGACGCATTGCGCACCGCTCTTGCAGCCACACTGCCAGCGCTGGCGCGCCGCGGCGTGTTAACCGCCGCTGCCGCGTTGCTTTTCTTGCAACCGGCGCTCTCGGCTTGGCAACTGCGCCACCGCTGGCACGCGCTGGATACGCGCACCGAGGCGTACCGCTGGATCGAGGCGAATGTGCCAGCAGGCACCACGATTGCGCGGGAGGAGTACACGCCCCAGGTAGACGGGCGGAAGTACCGCGTTCTGTATGTACAAGTGGCCGGCACCGCCCCGTATAGCTGGTATCTGCGCAACGAGGTGGATTACCTGGTGCTGAGTTCGAACATTTACGGGCGCTTTCGGCACTCGCGCGCGGGGGAGGCGGAAGTCGCTGCGTTTTATACGTTCGTGTTCCAATCGCTGCCGCTGGCGGCGGAGTTTGTGCCGGGGCAGGGGCGCACCGGCCCGACCATCCGCATTTACGAGATCCCGCGTTGGCGCGGCGACGGAGCGCGCACCAGGAAAAATGCTGCGAGCCGGGCGGTTGACGCCTTTGCCAGTTTCGTGAGAGCAGGAAAACGAGAAGGAGGGACGGCAATGGCTCTAGTGCAGGTGAGCGTGATTCCAATTGGTACCAGCGGGCCAAGCATAGGTGATTTCATCGCAGACGCCGTGCAGGTCCTCGAGCAAGCGGGTGTGCCGTACGAACTCTCCGCCATGGGCACCTCTTTCGAGGCTCCGCTGAGGCAGGGTTTTGCCCTGGCGCAACGCATGCACGAGGCGGCATTCCGGCGCGGGGTGGAGCGGGTGGTGACGACGGTGACCATAGACGATCGGCGCGACAAAGAGGTCACGCTCAAGAGCAAAGTCGCGAGTGTCAAGCGCCGCCTGCGCCAGCGCAAGACAGCGACGTGAAGGTGAACCGCGACTCAAGCGGCGTCAGCGGGAGCGCAAGCGCTTTGACCCGAAGGGATCAAGTGGCGGGGCGTTTGCGGACTCGCCGCGCTCGCGAGGCAGCGCGGCACCTGCCGCGGCGAGACCTAAACCCGCAGGTGCGTGCGCTGGCTCGACAGGAGTTCTGCGTGGACGCGGAGCAGGTTGGCCCACAGGCTCGGCGCTTCGCCAGGCACGATGCGAAGTTGGGCTGCCTCCAAAAAGGCGGTCAGCTGCTCCAAGGCGAGGGCTTCGGCGACGGCCTGAATCCGTTCTTGTTGGGGGAGGAACCGGCGGTAGCAACCCATCGCCAGAGCTTTCTCCAACTCCTCGAGTTGTTCGCTCACTCGCTGGCCAAGTTCGCGTGCGGAAGGCCGCGGCGGCTCATGCGGGCGGGAGGCAAGAGCCACCAGGTACGGGGAGCGGACTGCCACTTCCGGCCCGGTAAACACCAGCTTCGCCTCGCAAGATCCCAGGCCGTGCAACACGAGCCAGTGATCACCGCGGCGCGCCACCAGCATCTCGTTGGGCCCAGCTCCTAGCTCGGCCGCAACGGCCCGAGCGAGAGAAAAGCTCACTTGCGGAGCCTGGACGACGGGGAAGACGGTATCTGCACACGCCTCCTTTGGATCGGTAAGGATTCGATCTGCCTGGATGGCGTACGGTCGGCGCCTTCGCCCGGCGAGACTGAATTCGGTGCCGTCCAAGTGCCGGTAGTCGACCATGCCCAGGATCTCGCCGCTGATTCGATCCACCACCGTGACCCCGCCGGGGTCCTCGATATTGGAATGAATCCGCCCGTACTCGTACCTGCTTTCTCCTTTCGGGCCGAGCACGTACCGCCCCAGGCGTGGCGGCTCGAGGAGTTCGTGTTCCACCAGGAAGTCGAGGATCCTGCGCAAGCGCTCGGGAGGAAATGCGGGCGCCAGAGCGGGGGGGAGGATCTGGCGAAGGCGGGGCACCGTCACGAAGTGTTCCGCGCCGGCAATGGTGAGTGCTTGCTGCACAAGCACGCTGGTGCGCAAGGCGTAGGCAGGAGGGTACAGCTCTCCCCGCACTCCTTTCTGCAAGAAGAAGCGGTAGAGAAACTCTTCTCCGCGATGCGCGCAGGCGTAGCCAACGCGGATCTGCCCACTGCGTCGGCTACCCCGTCCGATGCGCTGCAAGAGGCTCGAGATGTTGGGTGGGACCCCGCACAGGAGCACGTAGTCTACGGTGCCGATGTCAATGCCCAGCTCCAGAGTGAGGGTCGCCACTGCGACCGCCGCCCCGGCTTGTTGAAAGCGTTCCTCGGTACGCAGGCGAGTGGTGCGCGAGAGGGAGCCGTGGTGGGGAAACACGGCGTCGCGGAAGCGGCTGTGTTGGTTGAGGTAGCTCGCCAGCAGCTCGACGTCTTTGCGCGAGTTCACGAAGATCAGGATCTTGCGAAAACCGGCAGTCGCCAACTCGTTCAGGTGTTGAGCCACATCATGCGGATCGCGCCCCGGAAAGCAGCGCGCGCGTACCATCCGCTGGCCGCTATGCTCTTCGATGACCTGCGGGCTTTCCAAGTAGCGCTGCGCGACCACTTGCGGCTCGCTCACGGTGGCGCTTGCAGCAAGCCGCTGCAGCGGGAGTCGAACCAGTTGGCTCAGGCGATGCAGGAGGAAGCGGAGCTGGTCTCCGCGTGGGGTGTTGTCGAGGATATGCAGCTCATCCACCACCACCGCGCGCACGGCGGCCAAGGTTTGCGCGCGGCGCGCCAGGAGGGCATCCAATGCCTCCGGTGTCGTCACGACAAACGCAGGGAGCGAGCCTTCAGCGCGCTCCCTGTGCTCGCCGGTGTACCGCCCGAAGGAGATCCCGAGGTGTTCGAAGGGGGGCGCGAGGCGACGGAAGAGATCGTTGGTGAGCGCCCGGGTGGGCGCCACAAAGATCGCGTGCGGTGCACCCGCGGGGGCGGGGCTGGCGAGGTAGCGTTCCGCAAGTGGAGCCGCGTAGGCCTCGGTTTTGCCGGTTGCCGTGGGCGCGACAATCAGCACGTCGTCACCCGCAAGGATGGAAGGGATGGCGCGCTCTTGAACCGGTTTTAGGCGCCCGAAGCGGCCAAAGAAGGCAGCAAACGCACGCGGTAATTCGCTACGCGCGGAGTTCATGAAGCGGAGTCAGCGGATATCCCGTAACGATGTGCGTCGAGCCGGGCGATGAGTTCGCGCACCAGTTCACGCGGGGTTTGGTACCAGGCAGGGGCGTGGGCGAGGCACTTCTTGGGCAGAGTGCCCCCGGGGTAGGCGCGCAGGTACAAGTCGCACACGCGCTCCACCAGCTCGCTCAGATGCCGCGCTCCGAGTGGGGCGAGTTCGATTTTGTGCCCGCTCACCAAACGGTCGCACAACTCCAGCATGCTCGGCTCGGGCGTTAAAGCGAGCAAAACGACCAACGGCTGCTCTTCGTCGAAGCGCAGCGGCAACTCTCGATGCACCTGGCGCCCGCCGCGGTACAGCTCATCGGGAACGAACAGGAGGTCGCCCTCGGGGAGCGTTGCCGCCGCGTAGTGGCGGATCACCTCCTCTGCCAATTGGCGGTGCGTGGCGTCGAAGCCACCGATTTGTTCGGCTTCGTCGAACAGCAGGCACGCGCCCCGAAAACCAGCATCAGCGGCCCAGGCGGCAAGCCCGCCGGCCAAGTACACGTACACGCGCCCGAAGGTACGGAAGTCAGAGAGTGCCAGTGCGCGCGGGCCGGGCCATCCCACCGAGCTGAGTACGCTGTTCAGGGCGCCCACGTCCATGGGGTAGCCCTCGATGTAATCTTGAAACCAACCCCAGGCGTCGGCAGAGCCGGAGCGAAAGGCCCACAGTGCCGGCGAGAGAAAGCGATGAAAGCGGCGGCCACTGGGGTACAAGTGTTCGGAACTCGACTGCAGCCGTACGAACAGGGGCACGACCCCTTGTCGGGATTCGTTCCCCGGGTAGCGCAGCGAGGCGACAATGGCTCGCCATAAACGCTGCGGGTGGCTGAGAGGCGTTTCGTGAGGGTCGAGCACCACCCGGCTGGTGAGATAGCTCGAGTTCCGAGCTTCCTGCTCCACCAGGTCGAGAAAGTGGGTTTTGCCCGCTCCGTAGTCGCCGAAGACCAGTTCCATCCCTTGCGCGAGTTGGAAGAGTTCCTGAATGCGGCAGAACGGTTTTTCGCGCCCCACCGTGTACTCTTTCAGGCGAAACGGCGGCACCGTGCCCAGGCGCAAGGCCTCGATGAGCTGACGCAGCTCGCCAGTTTCGTGGCCGACGACGGGAATCTCGCGGGTGGCGGTGGCGGGTGAAACGGGAGGGGCAACGATGGACTCGTTGCGCTGCTTCGGTGATTGTCCGTCGAGGCTCAGTTCGTTGAGGTGCACCGTGCGCGGCAGGGAAGGCAACCGTTCGAAGCGCACGCTAGCGCGGCTACCGGCAATCAGGCATTGCACTGTGCCACGACCGTAGAGGGCGTGCACAACTACGTCGCCCGGTTGCATCAGAAGACCTCCTCACCCTCCAGTCGCGGGCTCGCCGCTTGCGCGGATCCAGCCAGGGTGCGCAGCTCCTCGTCGTCCAATTCCCGTTGCCGGTTGTGGTGTTGCTCGACGAGCAGGGACACAGCCGCGCGCACGAACAGGCGGCGATGGCTCGCTTCTAATTGTTCCGGCCCCATGAGGGTTGCGAGCGCAGCCATGTTTTTTCTTTGCAAGGCGAGATCGAGCGCGGCTTCTGGGTAGGCAGCGGCGTAAATCTCGATGAGCCGGTCTCCGATGGCGCGGAACAGCGCCACCGGCTCCAAGGGCAAGTGGTCGAGGTCAATGATCGGCGCCGTAGGCAAATGGGCCGAAAACTTCACGGTCACTTTCAAGCGTTGCTGGAGCGCCGGGTACTCGGGCACAATTTGTTCAACGAATTCCGGGGGCGCAGCGTACATCATCACGGCAGCGGGCAGCGTACTTTGCCCGCAGGCGTCAATGAGCTGGCGCAGGTTGTCACCGACGGCTTTTCGGTGGCGCCGGGACACGCTCATCACCCGGTCCATCTCGTCGAACATCAACACGATACCCGGGATATCCACCACCCGCAGAAACTGGACCAAGCTGCGCAACCAGCGAAAAGCGGTGGATTCATCGAGTTCTTCGCGCACTCCGAAGCGCGCTACCTCGCTCAGCGGGACCTTGTCGCCTCTCAACCACTGTGCGAGCAGTTCTGCTTGCTCGAAGCGGCGATGAAGCAGGCACTCCATGTACAAGAACGCGGCCTTGCGCCAAGCGTGGCTTTCGACACGCGCTTGAAGAGATTCGTTCCGCAACCAGTGGAGCAGCTCCTCAGGGTCGGTCTCCTGCTGGCGCCTTTCCACGACCTGCCGCAGCACCGTGTCGATCCCACGGTCGGGCTCCACCAGTTCGTTTTCGGGCGGCAACTCGATCTTCTGCGCCACCTCGCGGTACACCTTGTCCATTTCGAAAAACGGGCACTCCTTCGGAGACACGCCGATCCAACTGGTGGCGAATCCTTCCTGCCAGGCGATTTCGCGGAAGCAGGATAAAAAGTGAGACTTGCCGGCCCCGAACGGTCCTTGGACAAGCTTGAAGGTCGAATTGAAGCCGCTTGCCCGAATGAGCCGCAGGTACTCCACGCGCAGGGTCTCCAAGAGATCCCCGGTCCCGACATTTACGTACAAGGCACCGCGCTCCGGGGGCTGCCCAGTCTCGCCCATGCGATGGATGATCCGTTGCGCCAGTTCGCGATGGATCTGCACACTCTGCCCATTTTGCCCGTTCCTGTTCATGCGCTGACCTCCGTGCTTGCTACTTCGCTGCGCGAAAAAAAGACGGTGAGTTTGTACTCGCCGTTGCCGTCGCCGTCTTCGAAGTAAATCACCCGTTCCGGCTGCCGGGCGCTGTCGCCGGTGGCCACCCCCAGGTTGAGCCGCCAGCCGTTGTACGAGAGTTGGCCCGCGCGCTGCAGGCGCCAGACGTCGTACGCAAAGTGCGCGCGCGAGTATTCGCGGAACAGCTTCTGCCGGGGGTTGCGCAGGAAGTTCCGCTGTTGCAACTGCAGCGCGAGCCGCGGGAGAAAGTGCTCGAACTCGACCCGCTCCCCCCGTTGCTTGCCGAGAGCGAACAAGGCCTCGGAGTACGCCCGGTAGCAGCGAGAAAGGAAATCCGCTGGCGAAAACCCCTTCCAGTCGAGTTCGCTACGCAACGCGTCGTAGGCTTTGAACACCTGCGCAATGTCGAGATCGAGTTCGCGCAAGCGCTCGCGGGCAAACTGCCAAGTGGCGCGGCCGCGCTGGAAGTCGAGCAGCAGCGAAAAGGGTGGGATGCGCACTTCCAACGGCTCTTCGTGCCGCACGACGCGGAAGGCAATCCCTCGCTGGGCGCACGCGTCTTTGAGGCGGCGACCAAACTCGGCACGCAGCCGCTGCGGTGCCTCTTGGCTCCACTGCTCGAGCGCGGCGTGAACGGAGGCTAGCTCCAGCTTGCGCAAATTCTCGTCGCCGAGTTTGGCGAGACCTTGCAGCGCGCGTCGCAAGCGTGGCGGGCTTTCCAGCACGCCGCCTCGCAAGAAGGGACGGAGGCTACGCACCGCTGCCCGGCACAGCTTGCTTTCGCCCTCGAGCCGCGCAACCGCTACCTGAATCGCTTGTTGTAGCTGCTCTGCGTTCATGACCGTCCATCCATTCTGTTTCGCCCCCCGGTGGCGATCACCGGACCACCGGTGAGTGCCTGTTGTTTAAACCAGGTTGGGCGGAGGCGTCGAGAGGAAACAGGGATGTTGGCTGCTCATCCCAATGTTGGCGGTGTGAGCGGCCTGTTGGCCCGGCGGGGTGCGGCCCTGAAGGGTGCGCGCGGGAGAGAGCGGACGCGCCCGTGCTGGGAGCGCGAGGCAGAAGGGCCGCTCAGGCGCGGCGCGCCTTGGCGCTGCGTCGCTTGGGTGCGCGGACCACGAGCACTGGGCAGCTGGCAATGCGCAGCACTCGTTCCGTGACGCTGCCGAGCAGCATGTGCGCGAGACCCGTTCTGCCGTGTGTCGCCATGATGATCAAATCCGCTTTCGGCGTTTGGCCGGCCGATTCCGCGATCACCTGTGCGGGCGTGCCCTGTTTGAGAAGGGCGCGCGCCTTGCGGCCTCGCTGCGTGAGCTTGCGCACGAGCTTTTCCAGTTGCTGGTGTGCGGAGCGGCGTTGTTCTTCGAGGAGCAGCGCCAGGTTGGGGCTGGTGGCGTACAAATCCGCTGGGGTCGCGTAATACACCGGCTCAATGACGTGCAAGAGCAGCAGTTCGGCATCGAATGGCTTGGTGAATTCCACTGCATAGTCGAGCGCCGCGAGGGAGTCCCGGGAAAAATCGATCGGTACCAGCACGCGTTTCATCGTCATGAAAACCTCCTCCGCCCGGCCGCATAGCACACTTTGCTGCGCTCGTGATCCGCCGCTTGCGCGTGCTTTCCCAGGCGAGCAAAGTGTGGCAAGCGAGCCGAGCGGAGGAAGGCCATGATCCAGGTACTCGCAGGAGTTCGACTGATCGAGGTAGCCGAGTGGTTCTTTGTCCCGGGTGCGGGCACGGTGCTCGCGGACTGGGGCGTGGACGTCATCAAGATCGAGCACCCGGTGCGCGGCGATCCTCTCCGCGGCCTCATTCACTCTGGGATCGTACCGGGCGCGCGTGGTCTGAATTTTTTCGTGGAGAACGGGACTCGCAACAAGCGTAGTGTCGGGTTGGATCTGAGCACGGAGGCCGGGCGCGAGGTGCTTTACCGCTTGGTGGAAACGGCCGACGTGTTCCTGACCAATTTTCTACCTGCGGCACGGCGCAAGCTGCGCATCGACGTGGACGATTTGCGCGCCATCAACCCTCGCCTCATTTACGCTCGCGGAAGCGGGCAGGGCCCGCGCGGGCCGGAGGCCGAGCGGGGTGGGTTCGACGCCGGCTCGTTTTGGTGCCGGGGAGCGGTTGCGCACATGCTGACCGAAACGGGCAAGCCCCCGATTATGCAGCGAGCCGCGTTTGGAGACACCATTGGCGCCACCTTCATTGCTGGTGGCATCGCTGCCGCGCTCTACCACCGCGAGAAAACCGGGCAAGCCACGGTCGTGGATGTCTCCTTGCTCGGTACCGCGGTGTGGCTCATGGCGCCCGACATTCTCGCTGCCCGAGCCTTGGGCCAGGAGCTACCGCACGCGGATCGGTCGCGCGCCCCGAATCCCTTGATGAATACATATCTCTGCGCGGATCAAAAGTGGCTGATGCTCATGATGCTGACCCCACAGCGGCATTGGGAGGAGTTTTGCCGGGCGGTGGAGCGGCCCGACCTACTGGAGCGCTTTCCCTTGCCGAGCTGGATCGAGGAGGAAGTGCGGCGCGAATTGGTGCGCGAGTTGGAACGGCACTTTGCGACCCGAACCCGCGCGCAGTGGATCGAGCGGCTGTTGCAGTACGACACCTTGCACGCTCCCGTGCAGAGTCCGCTCGAGGTGCTCGAAGATCCACAGGTGCTGGCCAACGGTTATTTGGTGGATTACGTGCACCCGCAACACGGTCCGTTTCAAGTGGCCTGCAGTCCCGTTCAGTTCGATGGCGAACCGACCGAAGTCCGACGGGTGGCACCCGAAGTGGGCCAGGATACCGAACAAGTGTTGCTGGAAGCTGGTTATTCCTGGGAGGACATCGCTCGCCTCAAGGAGCAGCGGGTCATTCCTTGAGTTTGGCGGGGGTTGCGCTGCGGGAGAGGGCGCAGGGTACCCGCGCGTTCCGTTTGGTGGGAGACGCAACTGGGTGGGTATCAGCGTGTCGCGTCCCATTGCCGGGGTGACCTTCGACGCCGCCGGCACCCTCATCCGCTTGCGCCGGGGTGTCGGTGACCTGTACTGCGAGGTAGCCGCTCGCTTTGGGGCGAGCTGCAACCCGGAGACGATCGAGCGCCAATTTTGGCAAGCCTACGAGAGTGCCCCACCCCTTTGTTTCCCGGGCGTGGAAGAGGCGGAACTCGAGCGCTGGGAAAAGGGGTGGTGGCAGAACGTGGTGCGGGAAACCTTCCGCGGAGTCCCGTTCGCGCACTTCGAGGCCTTTTTCACCACCCTGTACGATACCTTTGCCGACCCGGCCGTGTGGGAGTGCTACCCGGACGTGCCCCCGGCGCTCGCCGCGTTACGAGCGAGCGGACGTAAACTCGCGGTGGTGTCGAACTTCGACCGCCGTCTCGAAGGCATCCTGCACGGTTTGGGGCTCAGCGACTCGTTCGACGCCATCGTGCTCTCGTCGCGGGTAGGAGCGGCGAAGCCGCATCCGGCCATTTTTCTGCGCGCGGCAAGCGAGTTGGGCCTCCCACCGCACCAGCTTTGTCACATCGGCGACCGGGAGGTCGAGGATGTGGCCGGGGCGAGGAGCGCTGGCTTTTGTGCCTTCCGCATCGCGCGCGGCGCGACCGCGAGCGCCCGTGTGTTGACGGACTTGCGCCAGCTCGTTCAGCGCCTGTAGGGGGCAGCAGTGCGAGCCGGGTGGGCCCATGCGTTTGCCGTGCCGAGCTTTCTCCGATGCGTGATTCCTTCATTTTCGCGCGGCAGGGAAGCTCGCATCGGGCTCGGACCTCAGGTGCAAAATTCTCACCGGATTGACAACAATCTCTCGCTCACGGCGTGATATTGGGCTGTCGGGAGGGGCGATGCGATTCCGAGCGGAAGTGTTTCTGACGCGTCCCGAAGCGTTTGCGGAGATCTTGCAGCTGATCGAATCGAACCCGCGTTACGTCTTCCGGGTCGTCGAACGCAAGAGATTTGACCGACGAACGAAGAAGGGAAAGAATTCGGGGGCCGCGATGTTGCGGCATAAGCGTCACGACGGGAAGATCCATTTCCGTCTGGAAGACGGTTTTTGCTTCGCGATTGGAGAAGACCGGTCGGGGGGGTCGCAACTGTTAGGTGCATGGATCAGTTGGCTAGCGCGGAACGCCAGCGATCGGGTCCTTCGCTTTCTTGTTCGCTTCGAGCCCGCTGCCTCGGGAAAGTCCACGGCGCGGCCTGGACGTTGTGAGCCTGTAGATGGGCGTACGGCGCGTACCAGCGCGGGTCGTGCTGCGCCCCAAGCGAGGCAAGGGAGGCGCAACTAAGGTCAATGCTTCTCTATGCACGGAGCGGGCCGTTTCCCCCGGGAACGTGACGGCTTTCCAGGGGGAAATGCCAGCGCCAGTTGCGTGCAGACCCATCGGTGAGTCCCCGTCGGAGTGAAGAGGAGCAGGTGAGGGCGGACTCGGGGGGCCAGAAATGCTTCGCGCAGGTCTTTGCGGAGCCCTCCGCTGGCGCCCATCGCGAGCATGTTGTGTTGCGCGATCGTACCGGCGGGTATTGCACTCGTGCTAAGCTGCGGGCCAATGAAGGAGCGGATCCGCATCGTTTTGGTTCGCCCGCAGGGCGCTGCCAATGTGGGAGCGGTGGCACGGGCGATGAAGAACATGGGCTTGTCGCAGCTCGTTTTGGTGGCGCCGCGGATGCAGCGCGACTTTTGGGCCCGAGCGATGGCTGTGCACGCCGCGGACATTCTGGACCACACGCGCACGGTGGGGAGCCTAGAGGATGCGGTGCGAGACTGCGGACTGGTCGTAGGTACCACATGCCGCAGGGGCGTGTACCGCGCCCCGAACGGGACTGCGCGCGAGCTCGTCCCAGCCATCCTGGCCAGCGCTGTCCAGAACCAGGTGGCGGTGGTGTTCGGGCCGGAAGACCATGGGCTCAGCAACGAGGATTTGAAGTGGTGCCACCGCTTGCTCACCATCCCGGCCGCACCGGAGTATCCGTCGCTGAACCTCGCCCAAGCCGTCCTCGTGGTTTGCTACGAGCTGTTTCTTGCCTCGACGCAGGTGCCGGAGCTTGTGACTCCAAAGTGGGCCACTGCGGAGCGCGTCGAGTTTCTCTTCCAGCGACTCAAGTCGGCTTTTCTGAAAATCGGCTTTTTGCACGAGAGCAACCCGGAGCACATTTTATTTGCTTTCCGCCGCATTCTCGGGCGGGCTGGGCTCGAGGAGCGAGAGGTGAGGATTCTGCTGGGATTGGCGCGGCAGATCGAGTGGTACGCAGGTGGCGGTTGGCGGATGCGCTGCAACGGCGAGGAACACAGTGTACCGGATTCGGCTGACGTAGAGCGAGGGCAAGAATGGCCACGGTAATCGCATTCGAGCAACTGGTTGCCGCGCGCCGCCGCGTGCGCGCCCAACAACTGCACGCCCAGTGCGTCGCCTTGTTAGAGGCGAGCCGCCGGTATTTGCGGGCCGAGTTGGCGGCGTGCGAGCCCGAGGAGCGGGAGTGGTGGGCAAGGCGTTTGCGGCGGGTAGAGGAACTGCTGGAGTACGCGCAGCAATGGCGTTGAGGCAGACCGCTTGGGTGCGACGAGTGCGAAGCCAGATCGTGGGCGGCGCGCTGGCGGTTTGTGCCGGCGTTTCTCTGCTGGCGGGCAGCGCACGAGGGCTGTCGGTCAGTGAAGAGATCTCGCTCGGCCGCCGTTTCGAGCTGCAGGCCCGCACGCGCTTGCCGTTGATCTCCGACGTGGAGGTGCTGTGGTGCGTCAACCGCATCGGCCAGCGCTTGGTGAAAGCTCTCGGGCCGCAGCCGTTCGAGTACCGGTTTTACGTTACCCGGGACGCACGGGTGAACGCGTTTGCCGTGCCCGGGGGTGTGATTTACGTGCACGCCGGTCTCTTGCTGCGGGCGGAGACGGAGGATGAGGTAGCGGGGGTCTTGGGCCACGAGATCGCTCACGTACACTCCCACCACCTGGCGAGGCAACAAGAGGCGAGCCGTGCGATGGGCTATGCTGCGATACTCGGTATGCTGCTTGCCGCAGTGCGTCCGGAAGTCGGTGCCGGCACCGCCGCGCTGCAGGCGGCAACCCAGCTCCAGTACCAGCGGGAATTGGAGCAAGAGGCGGATTACCAAGGCGCGCGGTTACTTCGGGAAGCGGGGTACGACCCGCAAGGAATGCTTGTCTTCTTCAAAAAGTTACTGGACGAGCAGCGCGGGAGCCCGGCCTCGCAGACGCCGTACTTGTTGTCTCACCCGCTCACCGAAACGCGGTTGACCAATCTCGAAGCGGTGCTCCGTCAGCAAGCCGCCTCGGCGGCGGCCCGCCCGGCCCGCTCCTTGGGGCGAGTGCAAGTTCGCTTGCGCACCCTGCTGGAGCCACCGGCGCAAGCGGTGTCTCTGTATCGGGCACAGGCGGAAGCCGCGCCGCAAGACGGGGAGAAGAGGTTCGCGTTGGGCTTAGCCTACTTGTACGCCGGCCAGCCAGACTTGGCCCGTGCTGCCTTCGAGCAAGCACAAGGGCTGGGGGTGCGCGACGTCGGGCGAGAAATCGCTCGCACCTTCTTGGCGGAGCGACAGGCAGACAAGGCGCTTCCCTTGCTTCGCCGCGCGGTGGAAGAGGACCCGAGCGATGCGGTGGCGCGCTTCGAATTGGGGAGGGCTCTGCTCGGCTTGGGAGAGGAAACGGCGGCGCGAGAGGCTTTTGCGCAGGCAGTGGGCCTCGTTCCCAATTTCGAAGATGCGCATTACCAACTCGGCACACTGGCCGGACGGCAGGGCGACGAAGGTACGGGGCTCTACCATCTTGGCAAAGCGTTTTACCTGCGAGGCGATTTTGCCCAAGCTGTCAACTACTGGCGGAAAGCCTTTGCGGTCCTGCCGCCGGAGTCCCCCCGCGCGCAGGAACTCAGCCTCATGCTGGAGGAGATCGAGTCGCTCAAGCCATAGTTGCGCGCTCTCGTCCTTGGCACGCGGCCCGAGCCAGACGCTACGCGCAGGACTGCGGAGGTGTCCCCCTCGCTTGACGTAGGGATGCGCCACTGGCAGCAGCTCGCTCCAGTCCCTGTCAGCAAGGAGTTCGAAGCCCATGCGCGAAGCTTTGATTATCGATGCCTGCCGAACGCCGCGTGGCCGGCGAAAAGGCAGCTTGTCCGAAGTCCATCCCATGGATTTGCTGCGCGTGCCCCTCAAGGCCATTGTGGAACGCAACAATCTCGATCCGAATCACATTGACGATGTGATCATTGGCTGCGTCACGGAAACCGGAGAGCAAGGAACCAACATTGCACGCGGCGCGGTGTTGGCGGCTGGCTGGCCGGTGGACATTCCCGGCGTGACTCTGAATCGCTTTTGTGGCTCCGGTCAGCAAGCGGTGAACTTTGCTGCCATGGCAGTCAGATCGGGGGCGCAAGACTTGGTGGTTGCGGGCGGTGTGGAGCACATGACCCGCGTCCCGATGGGGTCGGATATGGGGCCTCTGCCGGTCTCTCTGCTGGAAAAGTACAACTTGGTGCCGCAGGGTCTGTCCGCGGAGATGATCGCCGAGAAGTGGAATTTCAGTCGGGAACAGCTCGACGAGTACGCCCTCGGTAGCCAGCAGAAGGCTTGGCGGGCGATTCAGGAGGGGCGATTCAAGAAGAGCATCGTGCCGGTGCCGGTAACTCACAACGGCGAGCAGCGCCTGTTCGACACCGACGAACACGTCCGGCCGCAGTCGACGCTCGAGGGTTTGCTCGCCTTGCAACCGAGCTTTAAGCCGGGTGGCAAGATCACTGCGGGCAACTCGAGCGGCATCGTGGACGGAGCAGCAGCGGTGCTCATCGCTTCCGAGCAGAAGGCCAAGGAACTCGATCTCAAGCCCCGCGCCCGCATTGTGGAGCAAATGATCGTCGGGTCCGAGCCGGTCATCATGCTTACGGGCCCGATTCCCGCAACCAAGAAAGTGCTCAAAAAGGCGGGGATGAAGATGGACGATATGGACCTCATCGAGATCAACGAGGCGTTCGCCCCAGTTCCGCTGTGCGTGATGCAGGAAACCGGGATGGACCCAGAAAAAGTGAACGTGAACGGCGGGGCGATCGCTCTCGGGCATCCGCTGGGAGCCACGGGCGCGATGCTGATCGGCACGGTGCTGGACGAACTCGAACGGCAAAACAAGCGTTACGGCTTGGTCACCATGTGCATCGGCATCGGCATGGGGATCGCCACGATCATCGAGCGCGTCTAGCCGGCGGGCTGGGTGGCGGCGCTCTCAAAGGATCGTACATACGCCGCCGCACGTGTGTTCTGGGCTCACTCAGGAAGCCAGAGTGACGTGCGCTCCCTGGTGAAGTCAGGCGACCCGTAAGTTGCGCCGCGGCGATTCCTCGGTGAGCACGTCGGAGGCGGTTTCCTCGCCTTCCTCGCGGATCCGCTCTACCCCAGCGCGTACTTGTTTGCGCGTCATCGAGATCCCGTAACTGGCAAGAATCTGTTTGATGAGGTCGTAGTTTTGCTCGATGGATTCGCTCACCGAGAGGTAGCCATGATTCGCCGCTGCCACCCGATGCCAGAACGCCAAGGCGCTGAGTTCGAAGAAGTGCAGGTCGCTTTCCTTGGGTTCGATGACCACGATGTCGCCGCGGAAGTTCGGATCGTCCTGGTACTGGCGCAGCCCGTACTGCAGGCGGGAATGCAGTAGGGTGCGGAACACCTGGTTGATCACCGTGAGCAAACCCAAGTCGGCCAGCGGCGTTCCTTCGATGCGGTACGAGCCATTTTCCCGGATTCGTCGCACGCGGTTGTGAAAGGGGCGAAACGGGTTGTAACAGATCACGAGCTGGGCGCCGTGCTCGATGGCAACATCGATGTTCGCGGTGCGCCGCACCCCGCCGTCCACGTAGTCCACGCCGCGGATCCGGGCTGGCTTGTAAAAGCCAGGCAAGGCGGTGGACGCTTGCACCGCCTCGGAAATCGTCACGGAGGAGTCTTCGTCGTGCCCAAAAACCACGCGCTCGGCCGTGTCCAGGTTCATGGCGCTGATGTACAGCTCGCGCCGTGTGAGGCGATAAAGGCCCGGGAAGTTGTTCGGCACTCCGGCCCGTTCGAAGTTTTCCCGCAGGTAGCGCTCGATGCGGCTGTTGTCGAAGAGGCCGGAGGGCAGGTAGTCGAGCACCGAGGGCAAGGAGCGCTGGCGGGCAAGAAGAGAGCTGAGCGGGGTCAGAAGGAGCTCTAAGTTCTGCATGGAGGGCTCGCGCCACACGCGCTGCCACGCGTCCTCGTATTGGGCCCGTACTTTCGGCAACGAACGGAGCACATCGGCCAGCAGGCCCGGAACGTACAGCAACAGATCGAGTGCGAACTGCGCGGGCCGGCTCAGAAATTCGCGGATGTTCGGATAATAAAAGTCGAGCGCTTCGAGGGGGCTGAAGTGCTCGGATTCGCCGGTGAGGCTGCGCATCATTTCCGCCGGGCTTACGCCCGCGGCTAGCGGTGCGGCAAGCACCGCCCCCGCGCTGAGCCCAACGTAGGTATCGAAGTCGGTCGTTTTGCGGTTCACCAGGAAGTCATCGAGCGCCTTCAGGCCGCCGAGTTTGAAACCTCCCCCTGTGACCGCGCCGCCGGCGAGGACTAGCGCGACTTTTGCCTTGTGTTTCCGCTGCCCGAGATCGCTTTTCTGGACAATGGTGATTCCCATACGTGTGCGGAAAGCAGCCGCTTGCGACAAAAATTTCGCCGAATGACGCGCCTTGTCAAGCGGTGCCTTCTGCCTCCTTTCTGGCGCGGATCTCGCGCCGGCCTTCTTCCAAGTCTTCTGGGGTATCGAGCACCCGCCAATACCCGTGGTGCTCGAGCGCATACACCGGCTCCCGAGCCCGCAACAGGCGGGGCAGAACGTCGCGCGTGAGGCTGTAGACCCCCTCGGGCAGAAAATCGAACAGGCGAGGGGAGCAAACCATGGCACTGGCGTAAAAGTAGCGCGGCAAGTGTTGCCAACGTTCCGGATGCGGCCCCAGCCCGAGCAGGCTCCACACCCGGCCCGCGGCGTCCACCCGCACGTCATCGCGGCGTGCACCTGCCGGATCCGGCCGCACGAGCAGAGTGACCAGCGAGCGGCGCTCCTCGTGCAGGGCCGCGAGGGCGTACAAATCCCCCTCGAAGTACACGTCGGCGTTGATCACCGCGAACGGCCCTCGGGCTAGAAAACGTCTCGCGCGCGCCACGCCACCTCCGGTATCCAGCAACTCGGGCTCGACCGAATACTCGAGGCGCATTCCAAATGCGCTTCCGTCGCCGAGGCGGTTACGAATCTGGTCTCCGAGGTGGTGGAGATTGATCACTGCCTCGCGGATCCCCGAGCGGCGGAGAATGTCCAGCACATGCACGATCATGGGTTGCCCGGCCACCTCCAGAAGGGGCTTGGGGGTATGCTCCGTCCAGGGGCGGAGCCGCGTTCCTTTGCCTGCCGCGAGAATCATCGCTCGCACGGGTTCACTCCGGCAGCACCTTCCGCAAGAGCGCTGCCATCTCGGCTTGCTCTGGAAACAACGGCAAAAGGCGGCGCACTTGGCGGCAGGTGGCAGGAATGTAGCGGAGGTACTGCGGTTTGTTTTTCTTGAAGGCGAGAAAGTAAAAGCGGCCAACCACCTTGAGTGCCTTTTGCAGCGCGCACAGGAAGTAGGTTTGCCGGAAGCGGGCAGGGTCGAGCGGCGGCCCGCCAGAGGATCGCCAAGCGGCGAGAAAATCGTCCAGCAGCAGCTCTTCGAGATCGGGCGAAATCTTGCTGGGCGTGTCACGGTCGCCGAGGAGGGTGGCGAGATCGTAGGCAGGAGTGGCGAGCAGGGCGTCCTGGAAATCGAGCACGCGGATCCGTGCCGGCTCTTGTACGAACAGGTTCCAACTGTGGTAGTCGCGATGGGCTAGGAACTTGGGTTCCGCGTCGAGACGTTCGGCAATCGCCGTGAAGTGTGTGAGCAGCAGCTCCCGTTCACGCTGGGGCAACGGTCGCCCGAGCCGCTGCTCGACGCCGTATTCCAGAAAATGTTCGAACTCCCAAAGGTAGAGCCGGCGGTCGAACCGTTGTTGGAATGCCATGCAGGCAGGATCTGCTTGGCGGGTGCCCTCGAGCTGCAGGCGAACGAGTTGGCGGACGGCGTGGCGGTACAACTCCCGGACCCGCTCTCGCGGCGCCTCGGCCACCGCGTCCCACAAGGCGCGGTCGCCCACGTCTTCGAGCAGCAAGAGGCCCTGTTCTGTGAGGTCGAGGTAAATTTCAGGCACGTCAATGCCGATGCGGGTCAGAAAGCGATGCACATTCACGAAAGGCAGTTCGCGCGGTGGCTCGGGAAAGACGGCGAGTTCATCCGAGGAAAGCGCGATCCCGCGGTCGGCGAGCAGCATGACAACCACCGTGGCCGGGGCGTGGGGACCGCGCAAGAACAACCGCTGGTAGCGGCGGGTCGAGGCGTCGCCCGCCAGGTCAACGATCTGTTCGATTTCGCTCGCACTTCCGAAGGCGTTGCGGACTGCGGCGGCAAGAGTTTCCTCGGTCGGCACGCGGGCCTAGTACCAAGGTGGCTCGGCTTCACACAAGCAAGGTGCGGCGGGTACCGGTCGAATTGTTTGAAATTTCTGCGCTGCCCCTGCTACAACGCGGCGGCCGCGTTTTTGCCGGCGAGATCGGAAGCATGGACTACAAGAACACATTAAACCTGCCGCGCACCGACTTTCCGATGCGGGCAAACTTGCCGGAGCGCGAGCCGGCGCTGCTGGCGCGCTGGGAGGAAATGGACTTGTACGGGCAGTTGCAGCGGCAACGCGCAGGGGCGCCGCTGTTCGTGCTGCATGATGGCCCCCCGTACGCCAACGGCCACGTGCATTTGGGGACCGCCCTGAACAAAGTCATCAAGGATATCGTGATCAAGTCCAGGGCGATGGCGGGTTTTCGCACGCCCTTCGTGCCAGGCTGGGATTGCCACGGGATGCCGATCGAGCACCAAGTGGTCAAGGAGTTGCGCAGCCAGGCAGCACAAATGACCCAGCTCGAGATCCGCCGCCACTGCCGCGCCTATGCGGAAAAGTTCGTTGAGATCCAGCGGCAGGAGTTTCGCCGCCTCGGTGTGCTGGGCGATTGGACCAATCCATACCTCACGATGGCGCCCGCGTACGAGGCGCAGATCGTGCGCGTGTTTCGCGAGTTAGTGGAGCGGGGATTTATTTACCGTGGTTTGCGCCCGGTGCACTGGTGCACGAGTTGCGCCACTGCGCTGGCAGAGGCGGAGGTCGAATACGCAGAGCACGTTTCCCCTTCGATTTATGTGCGCTTTCCGTTTATCGGCAGCCGCGAGCAGGCGGCCGCGATGGCGCGCCGAGCTGAGGATCGGGACGAGCTTGCCAACCATGCCGCGGAGCTGTTCGTGGTGATTTGGACCACCACGCCGTGGACCTTGCCTGCCAATTTGGCGGTGTGTCTGAACCCACACCTCGAGTACGTCGCGGTCGAGGCGGACGGTGCGTACTACATCGTGGCGGAACGGCTCGCAGACTCGTTTCTTGCACTGTTGGGGAAAAATCCCGCCGCGAGCCGTCGCCTCCCGGTGGATCTCCGCGGGTTGGACGGACAGGACGTCTTCCGCCATCCGTACCTCGAGCGCCCCTCGCGACTCGTCTTCGAGGCGCACGTGACCGCGGATACGGGAACCGGTTGCGTCCACACCGCTCCGGGCCACGGCTACGAAGACTTCGCGGTGGGCCAAAAATACGGCTTGCCGGTGCTCACACCGGTAGATGGCAGTGGCACCTTCACCGGCGAGGCGGGTGAGTTTGCTGGCCGCAACGTTTTCGCAGCCAACGAGGCGATTGTGGAGAAACTGCGTTCCGCCGGAACGCTTCTCCATGTGCAACGAGTCGAGCATTCCTACCCGCACTGCTGGCGCTGCAAGCAGCCGCTCATTTTCCGTGCCACCGAGCAATGGTTCTTGCGCGTTGACCACGACGGCCTGCGCGAGCGTGCCGGCGCGGAGATTGACCGCGTGCGCTGGATTCCCGCCTGGGGCCGCGACCGCATTGCCAACATGGTGCAGCACCGGCCGGATTGGTGTCTGTCTCGGCAGCGTGCCTGGGGCGTACCCATCCCTGCGTTTCGGTGCCTCCAGTGCGGCCAATTCTTATTCGAGCCGGCAGTGATCCGCTTTGTGGAAGAGATCTTTGCACGCGAAGGCTCGGATGCCTGGTATCAGCGCAAGGTCCACGACTTACTCCCAGCGGATGCGCGCTGCGCATGCGGCGGCCGCGAGTTCGAGAAGGATCAGAATATTCTGGACGTTTGGTTCGATGCCGGGTGCTCGCATGTTGCTGTGCTGGAGCAGCGGCAGGATCTGACCTGGCCTGCGGACCTCTATGTGGAAGCCGTGGACCAGCACCGGGGTTGGTTCCAGGTCTCGTTGCTCACCGCGGTGGCGACGCGGGGGCATGCTCCCTATCGCTCCGTGCTGACCCACGGGCTGATTCTCGACGAAGCGGCGAAAAAGATGTCGAAGTCGCTCGGCAACGTGATTTCCCCAGAGGAGATCATTCAGCAATACGGTGCCGAGGTGCTGCGCCTGTTGTTCGCCTCCGTAGATTACACCGCGGACATTTCGTTCTCCCGTAAGCTCTTGCCACCGCTGCTGGAGTCGTACCGCAAGATCCGCAACACCTGCCGCTTCTTGCTGGGAAACTTGTACGACTTTCACCCCGCTACCGACCGCGTGCCGGTGGACCGGCTCTTGCCGCTGGACCGTTGGATTTTGCACCGTGCGCACAATTTCAATGAGCGCGCGCTGCGGGCCTTTGAGCAGTACCAGTTTCACCTAGTGGTTCAGCAACTCGTCAACTTTTGCGCCGTGGACCTGAGCGCGCTGTATCTCGACATCGTCAAGGACCGGCTCTACACCTCCGCCCCTCGCTCGCAGGAGCGGCGTGCTGCGCAGACGGCGCTGTACGACATTCTCGATGTTCTGGTGCGGGTGATGGCTCCGGTGCTGTCGTTCACTGCGGAGGAGGTTTGGTCCTACCTTCCGGCAGCGGCCGAACGGCCGGCTAGCGTTTTCCTCGCTGGGTTCCGTTCCGGTCTGCCGCAGGATGTCCAGTTGTTCCAGCGCTGGGAGAAACTTTTCGAGGTGCGCTCGGCGGTCACAAAGGAGCTGGAAGAAGTACGCAAGGCAGGGCACATCGGCCACTCGCTCGATGCGCGCGTCGAGCTGTTCGCCCAAGGCCCGCTCGCTTCCTTGGTGGAGGAGAACTTGGCTGCGTTGCCTGCCTTGTTCATTGTTTCCCAAGTGGAGTGGAACCCTACTCTCAGCGAAGCGCAGGCGAGTGGGCAGTTGCCGGAACTTCGCATTCGGGTGGACAAGGCGCGCGGCCAGAAGTGCCAGCGCTGCTGGAACTACAGCGAGAGCGTTGGCACCGCCCAAGATCACCCCGCTCTGTGCACGCGCTGCGTCGGGGTGGTGCGGGAGTTGGGCAGATGAGCAAGTACGGGTTCGTTACCGCGTGGGCGGTGGCGGTGATCGTACTGGACCAGCTCACCAAACTCGCCGTACGGGCATGGCTGCCGTTGCACGCCGAGATCGAAATCCTGCCCGGATTTGCCGACCTGACCCACGTGAAAAACACTGGCGGCGCATTTGGCTTTCTGGCTCGCGCCCATGATTCTTGGCGGCTGCCCTTCTTCATCGGCGTCGGAATCGTGGCCATCGCGGCTCTGGTGTACTTGGTGCGGGTGACCCCAGAGCACGAGCGACTCGGCTTGTTCGCGGTCGCCGGGGTACTCGGTGGAGCCGTTGGTAACCTGATCGATCGGGTCTGGTTCGGGGAAGTGACCGATTTTATCAGCCTGCATTGGGGAGAGTATTACTGGCCCGCCTTTAACGTGGCGGATTCTTTGATCACGATCGGCGCCGTGCTGCTGATCGTGCAGTCCTTCCTGCGGCGCGAAACCGGGGAGGAATGAGTTCCCGCGGCCGAGCGGCCGAAGAGAGGCGGTGAGTCAGAAAAGGCGGATCGCTCGCGCGGAACCTCGATCGCGCCGGGGCAACCGGACCCTGGGGCACTTGGTCCTAGTCCTCGAGCTCGGCGTGCCCGTGCAGGTGTTGAAGCCGGCGCTGGATGGGCGAGTCGGCGTTGCGCGGCGCTCTGCTTACCACAATCCGAGCATCTTTGTGGCGAGCCCCACGGCGCTGGCAGCGATAAACGCACGCACCAGCACCTCGCCGCCGGCCACCGCAAGGCGCACCCCAGCCACGGCGCCGAGCGCATAGCCGACGGCCAACACCGACCCGGGTAGCCACAGCACCTGTCCCCGCAGGGCAAACACAACGAGGGCAGAGCCAGTGAGCACCGCGTTGATCACCACCTTGACGCTGTTGGCGCGAAGCAAATCGTGCCCGGCATGGGCCAGCGCAGCGATGAGCAGGAGCCCCACCCCAGCTTGAAACGCGCCGCCAAACAAGCCGACGCCAAAGAAGACCACAGCGGTCAGCCAAGACGGCCAGGTGGAAGGCTTGTCGTGCAAGCGTGGAGGGCGCAGCAGCGGAATGACCAGCGCCAGCGTGAGCACCGCGAACGCTTGCTCGAAGGTGCGGGACGGAACGAGAGAAATCACATAGGCGCCGACCAGCGATCCAGCAGTGACCGGGAGGAGCAGGGGCACCGCGGCGCGGATGCCAAAAATCCCTTCGGCGTGGAACCGCCAGCTCGCGACCAGGTTGTGCACGAGGACCCCGACGCGGTTCGTACCGTTTGCCAGAGTGCCCGGCATGCCGAGCAGGACTAGCGCCGGCACCGTGAGAAGCGATCCGGCTCCAGCCAGGGTGTTGATTACGCCGGCTGCCATTCCGGCGAGGAGGAGCAATAGGGCGTCTGACCCGTTCATGGGGAACACGAAGCCGCTCCTCCCTAATTGGTTCCGCCTCGGCGTGCCAGTAGAAGGCTCCTCCCGCTGGGCTCCGATGGCTTTAGCGAGACGACGCCGGTTCTTGCTCTTCTTTCCGCTAGGCCCAAGAGAGCATCGGGCCTGGACGCCAGCTTCAGCTCTAAGCCGCGAGCTGCGCTGCTAAGCGGTGCGCGCGTAGCGCCCACAAAGGCGCTCCTTGCCGGGTTGCGATCCGCGCTGCGCGCGCCAGCCAGGCTGCGGCGGCTCGCTGCTCGCCGCACTGGCGCGCGGCGTTTCCCGCCACCATGCACAAGTAAGGCTCCTGAACGCGCTCGCCGCTATTCGCGGCCTGTTTTAGCGCGGTTTCCACCAGGGAAAGAGCTTTCTCTGGTTGGGCGGAGCGGAGGTGCGCATCTGCCCACATGGCGAGGCAGAGCGGTCGGCCGAGCTGCGTGCCGGAACGTTCCCACGATCCCATGTTGGACTCGATTTGTTGCAGTCCGCGCTGCGCTTCTCCGGCCATGGCGGTGGCGTGCCCGAGGATGTTTCCGGCACTCGCGGTCCAGAAGGGAAAGCCAGACTCGCGACCCAGCTCTCGCTCTTCCTGTGCGAACTGTTGCTCTGCTCCCCACTCCTCCAACAGGAAGTGCAAAAAGGCGGCATGCACGAGCGCTGAAGCCAGCGTAAAAGGGTGGCCGAGCCGGCGGGCATACGCCACGGACTCTTCCGACAAACTGCGGGCATGTTCGGCCTCCCCGCCTAGCGCCAGTGACAGTTGGAAGAGATTGATACAGGCCACGAACGGGTCAATCCAGAGCAGCCCACCGGAGCGTGACTTCTGGTTGCGTGCCTCCTTGCGCCGGAAGAGCGCGAGCTCCTGGGCGAAGCTCTTCCGAGCCTGGCCATGGTTGCCGGTGTAGAAGCACAATTGGGCAAAGGGGTTCATGGCGGCGGCGTGAAGCGGCATCTGGAAGCGCCCAGCCTGGCGCAGGCGTTCGATCGCGCGAGCCGCAGTTCGCGCCTGCCGCAGCTCGCCGCGGGTCATGTGCGCGGTGCACAGGCCGATCCACGCGATCAACCGAGCCGGATCGCGTTTACCTCTTCTCCACCGCAGGGCCCACGCGTATGCGTCGCAAACCGCGGGTGACGCGTACCCCAGAAGGGCAACCGATACGGCTCCGAGAGCGGAGCCGATGGCCAACGCGTCGGTGGCTGCAACACGAGCGGGCGGAAGGTGCTCGAGGTGTTGCCTGGCAGCGCGCAAATGGCGGTACGCCTCCGGTAGCGCCTGACACTCCAGCGTAAGTTGTGCCGCTTGCCAGTGGTAGAAATACGCCCGCCGATGATCTGGCGTGCGTGCGAAATGCCGCGCCAAGTCATGGCAGACGTCCGCAGTGTGCCTCGCGAACGCTTGTTCCAAACGCAGCCCGACGCGCTCGTGCAACCGCGTGGCGACGGCTCCGGGGAGGCGCTGGTAAATGACCTCCCCGTACAGCGAATGCTGAAATTCGTACAGAGACGAGGCGGTTCCGTCCGGCCAGCAAGTCTCCCCACAACGGCGCAAGAACAACCCCTGGTCGGCAAGGGCCAGCAAGTCGCGGTCTGTTCGCTCCACGTCGCGCCCCGCCGCCTCGGCCACGCTGGCTGCGGGAAAGCGCGTCCCGGCGACACTCGCCGCTTCGAGCAGGTCCTGCGCGAGCGGTGGAAGCTCACGGAACGTCTGCCCAATCAGGGCACGCACGCTAGTCGGGACATCCACATCACAGTAACCGGGTTGGAGCAGCCAGCCCTCCCCTTTGCGGCGCAGGAACTGCGCCCGCTCGAGCTGCTCGGCAAGAGCGTTCAGGAAGAGAGGCGAGCCCTCGGTCCGCTGAGAGAGCCACGCGGCGAGCATCTCGGCCTCATCGAGATTGCCCCAGCGCTGGAGCACGAACCCGCGCACATCGGGCTCGGGCAGACCTTCGAGCAGCAGTTCTTGACACCGCTGCCGGGCGAGCAGGGAGCCCTTCACCTCGCGCAGAGGGTGCAAGTGGAGGGCGAGTTCCAAAGGCCGGTAGGTGCAAAGAGTCAGGAGGCGGGCAGGCGCGACGCGCTCTGCGAGCACCTACAGGAACCGCACGGTTTCTTGGTCCGCCCAATGGAGGCCTTCGAGAACCAGGACCACTGGAATCTCGGATGAGATTGCCTCCAGGGCCTGACTCAAGGAGCGCACCAACCGCTCGGGTGTGGCGGCCACGGTTGCGCCGGGGCGGGTGCGTGGCTGGTCGCCGAACTCGGGGAGGGCCGGAAGCCAAAGAGGGGCAAACCGCTCGAGACGGCGCAGGGCGGTGCCGGAAGGGTCCTCTCAGCAAAGCCCTGCCACCGCATCGAGCAAGCCGAGATACGCCTCGCTTTGCTGGGCAATGCACTGGCCACGACCGAGCAGGAACGGCCGAGATGGCCGCTCGCGCAGCCGCAACAGAAAAGTCTCGAGCAAGCTGCTTTTGCCGATGCTCGCTTCGCCTGCCACGAATACGACCTTTCTGCTCCCGCTCCGAACGGCGGCAAAGGCGGCATTGAGCTCCGTGAGCTCATGCTCGCGCCCGACAAAGGGAGTGCGGACGAGCACCGCGGCGGGACGAGCGCTGGGTGTGGAATCAGCCGCAGGAGGAACCGGGTCGCTCCGTAACGGAGCGATGAAACGGTAACCGCGGCAGGGAACGGTCTCGATGTAGCGCGGTTTTTTCCGATCATCCCCCAGGGCGCGCCGCAGTTCGCGAATGGAAACGCCGGGGAGCTCCGCGGTCACCGTCGTGTCTCGCCAGACAGCGTCGAGGAGTTCTTCGGTGGTTACCAATTCTCCCGGGCGGCTGGCCAAATGCACGAGAACGGCCCACGTTTTGGGGCCGCAGTCGAACCGGATCGCATCCGTGCAAGAGCTGCTGCCGCAGCCGATCAATGACGAACGGCCCGAAACGGATCTCGTAAGGGCTGCTGATCACAAACCTGTCTCTTCCATGTCGCGCTGGATGAACCAATGAACCCGCCCGGCACAAAATTTCGGGAAAATTTCGGGATCACTCCTCCCATTCGCCTCTACGTATGCCGCAACAAATGCGGAAGCAACAGGAGAAGCGGAGTGCGGGGTTCGATGATGCGTAACCTGCGTGCGCAAGATTGGCGGGGCGATGGCGGCCCTCGCACTGCCGCGTGTGCTCGCTCCGCCATCGGCGCCGTGGCTCGTTCCGGCGGAGCGATGCGGCGATGGGCGGGCCGGGCGCGCGGCTGGTTCCCGATTCGACCGTCCTCCGTTGCAGCGGGAAGGGAGGGGAAACATGCAGCTTGACTCAAAAAACGCAGTGGCTGCGGGTGCGACCACCGCGGTGGTTACATGCACTCTGGTTGCGATCCTAGTTGGGGGCCAACCGGCCCATGCCGCTTGGGAGCGCGTACCGATTCCGGCACTCGGCCGCATCTCGGCCAGCCTAGGCCACGCAGACGACCAGTACCACGTGCGCGGCCGCGCCAACCGAGCGTGGGCCAGCAATCGGCACCAAAGCTTTGCCGTGCGCTTCCGAGCGCAGGGCGCGGTCGTGCAACTGAGCACGGGAGAGACCCTGAGCCTCAAGCTGGCGCGCTGAGGGCGAGCAGGCCACTGGGTGGAGGCCGGCCCCGCCACTGCCCTTCGCTTCGCGCGGAATCGGCTCGAAGCCTCGTACGAAAGTGCGCGGGTTGTAGAGTGGTACGAGAATGGACCGCTTGGACTGGAGCACGGGTTTACGATCTGCGAACCGTTTGGCGTGGACTCCCTCGCATTGCGCTCGCAGCCCCTGATCCTGGGCATCCGCATCGAAGCGGTAAACCTGCAAGCGCAGGCAACGGCAGGAGAATTGACCTTTGCCAACGCGCGGGGCGAACCCGTCGTGCGTTACGGCAAGTTTGCGGCCTGGGACCGAGCTGGGCGTAGCCTGCCTGTGCAGTGGCACCTTGCGGAAGGGGAGTTGCAGATTTGGGTGGATGACCGGGACGCGGACTACCTGATCGTCGTCGACCCGCTGATCCAGAGCGTCAAGGTGACGGCCTCGGACGGGAGTGCGGGAGACTTTTTCGGCTTCACAGTCGCGATCTCCTCCGACACTCTGGTTGTGGGCGCGCCGAATAAAGACCTGGCAAGCAACGCGGATCAGGGCCAGGCGTACGTGTTCGTGGCCCCTGGCGGTGTGTGGTCGAACCTCACTCAGGTGGCCGTGTTGCGAGCCTCGGATGGAGTCGCTGGCGACCGTTTTGGCGCCTCCGTCGCCATGGCGGGAGATCGAATCGTGATCGGAGTCCCTCGCCACGACGGTGGCCGCGGTGCGGCCTATGTCTTTGTTCGCCCCGCTGGCGGTTGGAGCGGGGTGTTGAACCAAAACGCGAAGCTGCTCGCCTCGGACGGCCTTGCCAACGACACCTTTGGGACTGCCGTGGCGGTGGCTGTACAGAACGGTTCCAACGACGTGGTTGTGGTAGGGGCGCCGCTGGACGACGCCGGTGCCGCAACTGACCGAGGCGCTGTATACGTATTCGAACGAGCAAGCTGGGCTGGTACGGTCACGCAGACCGCCAAACTCACCCCGGGCGACGGCAGCGGCGGTGGCTACCAGCTCGGCACGGCGGTCGACGTGACACTCTTGTTGGACGAGTGCACGGTGGTTGCGGGAGCCCCGTTTGCACCTGGGGCGGCAGGACTGGCAACTGGAGCCGCGTACGTGTTCGTTAAGCCGAGCGGTGGTTGGGGGGACGCGAGCCACACGGCCAAACTAACCCCGAGCGACGGAGCCGCAAACGACAACTTCGGAGCCGCGGTGGCAGTTCGTATGGACACAGCGCTGGTGGGCTCTCCTTCCGGGCCTGGTAACACGGTGGATTCTGGCGCCGCGTATCTGTTTGTGCGCAATCCCGCCACCGGGTGGCAGGACTTGGCGCGGAGCCGGAGCCTGTATGCTTCCGACGGCGCAAACGGGCGTGGGTTTGGTCGTGCCGTAGCGCTCAGCGAGGACCGCCTTCTGGCCGTTGTAGGTCAGCCATTCAACGACCCGGCTGCGTACGTCTTTCGGCTGGTGTCCGTTTCTTCGTTCCCAATCACTGAGCAACAAAAGCTCGTTCCGAGCGACCCTGCCTCTTTGTCTGATTTCGGGTATGCGGTCCACGTCAGTGGCTGGGTCTCAATTCCTGAGACTTTGTCTGTCTCGGTGGGCGCTCCGCGGCGCCTCGCTTCCACTCCCGGAGCGGCCTACCTCTTCCGAGAGTTCGTTCCCACTGCCACGGCAACGCGAACTTCAACGCCGACCCCGTCCCGCACGCGGACGCCAACCGGAGCCCTGAGCCGCACCCCGAGCCCGACCGCGACTCCTAGCCCGAACCCAAGCCTGACTCACACCCCTGTGCCACCCTGGGAAACGCCCCTTCCCACGGAAACGGCGCTTCCCACCGGGACCGAGACTCCGCTTCCCGCAAGCACGGGGTTGCCTTCCGCCACCCACACGGAGACCGCGAGCTCCAGCCCGACGCCCACTGCCACAACGCCACCGCTGCCGACCGCCACCTGGACGTTTTCGCCCTCCGCGAGTCCGACCGTTTCCGCGTCTGTGACGGTAATGCACCCACCCACACCCACACCATCCGCGACTCGGTCGCAAACAGCCAGCCCTCCGGTGCCTGCCTCGGCCACCCCCACCGTTACGCCTTCACACACCGCCTCTGCGACGGTGACGAAGACCGCTACCAGGACGGCGACTCCATCGGCCACCGGAACGGCGACTCCGCGCACGCCGGCCCTGCCTGGCTGTGGAAACGGGGTGCTGGAGAGTGGCGAGCGCTGCGACGACGGAAATACCCAGGACGGAGATTGTTGTAACGCGCGCTGCGAACCCGAGGCGAGCGGTCATGCATGCGAGGGCGACGCGAATCCGTGTACAGTAGAGAAGTGCGACGGCGCGGGAGGCTGCCGGGAGAGCGACCCGGCTGCCCCCGGCACAGCCTGCGAAGACGACCTCACGTGCACGCTGGATCAATGTGATGGCGCCGGCAACTGTGTGCACGAGCCGGTCGCGCCGGAAGAATGCCCGAGCGGCTACGCAGTTCTCCAGCAGGGCGGTGGGCAGCTCCACGGCACTAAGCTCGGGCGCAGTGCATTGGTCGGCGGGCCAGTGTGCTCCGGGGGGCGCAACGCTCGAACGGAGCGCGCGGCTCCTCGCCAATCTGGTAGCCATGGGCTCGATCACATTGAAGCAAAATGCGTGGGTACAAGGATCGTGTGTGACCGACGGTGCGTCGGTCTTGCTCCTCGGGAGCCAACCCGGACGGTGCAACGACGGAGGCGACGACTCAGGGGTGAACGAGCGGCTGCTGTGGTGCGCCGAGGCCCAAAGAAAGGCCGTGGAGCGCGCGCAGCGACTCGGGAGTCTGCCGGGCGCGTTGGCCCTGGGAAACGTTCACCTTTGTCACAACACGTGGGTCCAGCTTCCCGATCACGAGGGATTGGTGGTTGTAGATGCAGATTCGCTCGAACTCGGTCCTGGGGCGCGTCTGACCTGACGAGCGACGCCTAGGAGGCAAGCCGTCGTGCTGCGGGTGTATGGCAGTTTGCGTCTGGGCCGCGGAGCAGGTCTCGTGCTTTCGGGTTTCGCTCCGGGCCCCAGCGGATTGCCGGCGGAAAGGGTCTTATGGTGGGTCTCGGGAGAGGCGCGGCTTGGCCGTAGGGCGCGGATGGAAGGTACAATCCTTGCGCGGGATTCGATCTTGTTGCTGGATAGCGCTAGCGTGGAGGGTGGCTTGGTCAGTACAGGTGGCACGGTGGAGCTACGCAAACTCGCCAGCGTGCATTCGGCCCCCTGGCTGCTCTGGTAGTACCGGGAGCGAACAGGCGGCGTGGCTCGCCACGCGCGGCGACCGGACAGTTCCGGTCCTGTTGGGGGCGAGGGACGAGTTTGCTGGGTGCAGAGTGCGCGCCTTGGGCGAAGGGGGGCGCCTGGAGCACGGTGGGCAAGGGTTGGTGAAGTGGGTGTTGTCCGTAGTTCGGCCTCATCTGCGGAGGGAGCTTGCCCTCAGTGCTTGTTCGTGCCCCGGGGCGGAGCCCGGGTTGAGTGACGCGCAGGAGCGTGCAAGAGTTCCGGGCGACACAGTGGCGCGTGTGCGCCGACGCGAGGCAAGGAGGAATCCATGGCCCAAACAGCGCAGCTCCGCAGAATCGAGACAGTGGAAACCGAGGCGCAGCGCATCTTCTTGCGCCAGCGAGAAGCCTACTTGAAGCATCCATACCCTTCGCTCGAAGAACGGCTCGATCACTTGCGCAAGCTCGAGCGGGTTTTGCTGGACAGCGCGGAGGACATCGTGGCTGCCGTCAAGCAGGACTTTGGCCACCGCTGCGCGGAAGAAACAAAAATGCTCGAGATTTTCGGCTGCGTGGACGGCATTCGCTACACGCGCAAGATGCTGAAGAAATGGATGCAGCCTCAGCGGCGGAAAGTGTCGCCCATGTTTTTCACTGGGGCCAACCGAGTGCTGCCGCAACCCGAAGGGGTGGTGGGGATCATTTCCCCGTGGAACTACCCGGTGTTTCTGACCGTGAGCCCGTTGACCAGCGTATTGGCGGCGGGCAACCGGGCGATGATCAAGATGGCGAGCAATTCGCAGACGGTCTGCCGGCTTTTGGCGGAGCGGTTTCGCGCCGCATTTCCAGAAGAGTGGGTTGCCATTTTGCCCGGGGTGCGCCCGCAAGAGTTTACCACGCTTCCCTTCGACCACTTGATCTTCACAGGCTCGGCCGATGCTGGCCGCAATGTCATGCGGACGGCGGCCGAGAACCTCACGCCGGTGACCCTCGAGTTAGGGGGCAAGTCGCCTACCATCGTGTGCGACGACTTTGACATAGAAGAAGCGGCTTCCCGAATCCTTTACGGGAAGTTCGTCAACGCAGGGCAAACCTGCCTGGCGCCGGACTACCTTTTCCTGCCTGAGGGTAGGGTAGAACCGTTTGTCACCGCAGCACAGAAAATCGTGATCGAGCGATACCCGCGCATCGAAGACGAGTCGTTCACCTCGATCATTGACGAGCGCTCCTACCGGCGGCTGCGCCAGACGATGGAAGACGCCGAACGCAAAGGTGCGCGCCTGGTGCCGCTTGTTCCCGGGGCGCAATGCAACGACCAGTTGCGCAAGATTCCCCCCACGTTGATTCTCGATCCGCGCGACGACATGATCGTGATGCAAGAGGAGATTTTCGGCCCGCTCTTCCCGGTGAAGACCTATCGCGACTTGGATGAGGTCATCGAGTACATCAACCACCATGACCGCCCACTCGGGCTCTACATCTTCACGCACGACCGAGAGCGGGAAGAGAAAATCCTGTATCGCACCCTGTCCGGTGGGGTTACGGTGAACCACGTGTTACTGCACGTCGCCCAGCACGACCTCCCCTTCGGTGGGATCGGCGCGAGCGGTATGGGGCAGTACCACGCGTACGAGGGCTTTTTGGAGTTCAGCAAACTGCGTCCAATCTTCACGGCTCCACGGCTGTCGCTGTTACACTGGCTCTATCCGCCGTATCGCCCCTTCCACCGGCGGGTGATTGATTTCTTGCTGCGCTTTGCTCGTTAGAACCGGTGCGCAAAACGAAAAAGGCTGGGAAGCGTGTAACCGCTTCCCAGCCTTTTTTTGTTTTGGTTAAGGTCTACGAGCCTGGCTCAGGAATCGAAGTACAAGGCGAATTCCCACGGATGGGGGCGCAAGCGCATGGCGCTGACCTCGTTGTTCATTTTGTACTCGATCCAAGTCTCGATCACGTCTTCGGTGAACACGTCGCCCTGCAGCAAAAAGTCGTGGTCGTTGCGCAGCGCTTGGAGTGCCTCGTCGAGGCTAGCCGGCATGCCCGGAACGTCTTTGAGTTCCTCCGGGGTGAGGGAATAGATATCCTTGTCCAGCGGCTCGCCCGGTGAGAGGCGCTTTTGGATCCCGTCCAACCCGGCCATCAACATTGCCGCAAAGGCGAGGTAGCCGTTCGCAGTCGGGTCGGGGAAGCGGACTTCGATCCGCTTGGCTTTCGGGCTGGGGCTGTACATCGGGATACGCACAGCGGCAGAGCGGTTGCGGCTCGAGTACGCGAGATTGACCGGGGCTTCGAAGCCCGGGACCAGGCGCCGGTAGCTGTTGGTGGTCGGGTTGGTGAAGGCGGCAAGCGCCGGAGCATGCTTCAAGATGCCCCCGATGTAGTGCATCGCAAGGTCGGACAAGCCCCCGTAACGGTCGCCCGCGAACAGCGGCGTCTCGCCTTTCCAGATACTCTGGTGTGTGTGCATGCCGCTGCCGTTATCGCCGAAAATCGGTTTCGGCATGAAGGTAGCTGTCTTGCCGTGTCGGCGAGCCACGTTTTTCACAATGTATTTGTACCAGTTGAGCGCGTCGGCCATTTTGACCAGCGGCAAGAAGCGCAGGTCAATCTCCGCTTGCCCGGCGGTAGCCACTTCGTGATGGTGCTTTTCCACCCGCAAGCCCACCTCTTCCATTACCCGCACCATCTCCGAGCGGATGTCTTGCTGGCTGTCCGTCGGCGGTACGGGGAAGTACCCCTCTTTGTACCGCGGCTTGTAGCCGAGGTTCGGCTTTTCATCGCGCCCGGTGTTCCACTGGCCCTCGATCGAGTCGAGGAAGTAAAAACCGGAATGCTGATCCTGGCCGTAGCGGATGTCATCCAAAATGAAGAACTCCGGTTCTGGCCCGAAATAGGCAACGTCGCCGATCCCGGTGCTCTTCAGGTACGCCTCCGCCTTGCGCGCGATGTTCCTAGGGTCGCGCGTGTAGTCTTCCTTCGTGATCGGGTCGACGATGTTGCCGATCAACGAAAGGGTCGGCTCTGCGAAGAACGGATCAATGACCGCGGTGGTAGGGTCCGGCACGACGAGCATGTCGCTGGCGTGGATCGGCTGCCAGCCGCGGATCGAGGACCCGTCGAATCCCGACCCTTCTTCAAAAAGCTTCTCGTCGAGTTCGCTGACCGGGATCGTGAAGTGCTGCCAGATCCCGAGAAAATCGTTGAACTTCAAGTCCACCATCGTCACTTTGTGCTCTTTGGCGAACTTGATCACCTCTTTGGGTGTCATCCTGCTTCCTCCTCCTTTTCACTGACCGTATTTTCAGGGTGGGAGAAACTCCGCTCCGACCCGAAGTTCAGCTCCTGTGGCGCGAGCACATCTGGAACGACCACTTCAGATGGCATCTGCACCCCGTTCGCCGGTTCGGATGCGCACCACTTCCTCCACCGGCAAAACGAAGATCTTGCCATCGCCGATACGGCCGGTTTTTGCGGCTTTCAGGATGGTCTCGACGACTTGGGTTACCATGTCGTCCTTGACGATAATCTCCAGTTTCACCTTGGGCAGAAAGTCCACCACGTACTCGGCACCACGGTAGAGTTCTGTATGCCCCTTTTGCCGCCCAAAGCCTTTGACTTCACTCACCGTGATCCCTTGCACGCCGACCGCACTGAGCGCCTCCTTAACCTCGTCCAGCTTGAACGGCTTGATGATCGCTTCGACCTTTTTCATGCTGCCTCCTTTGCCTCACAGCAGCGGTACTGCTCGAAATTGCGCTCCCTCTTACGCCAGCGTGCCATGCCTGTAAAGCCGCGCGCATTATGCAGTGTATGCGGTCTCCCCGTGTTCGGAGAAATCGAGCCCTTCTACCTCCTCCTCGTCCGTGACCCGGAGAGTGCCCGTGATCAGGCGCGTTACGAACAGCAAAATGGCGGACGCAATGGGAGCAAACACGGCGACGAACACGATACCCCGGAGCTGCACCAGGACTTGCTGAAAGTTGCTTTCAATGCCGCTCCCGAGAGTGGTGGCGAACAGTCCCGATGCGAACGCACCCCAGGCTCCTCCCAAGGCGTGCACGCCAAAGACATCCAGCGAGTCGTCATAGCCGAGGGTGGGCTTGAGCCAGGTGAGCGCGAAGTACGAAATGAAGGTTACGCCGAGACCAACCCCGATCGCACCTAGGGGACTCACGTTGCCGCACGCTGGCGTAATCGCCACCAGGCCCGCCACCGCGGCGGTGCCGGCCCCGAGGGCTGTGGGTTTTCCCCGGTGCAGCCATTCGAGCAGCACCCAGGCAAGAACAGCCGTGGCCGTGGCGGTATTCGTATTGACGAACGCCAGTGCGGCAAGGCCGCTAGCGCTGAGGGCACTGCCGGCGTTGAAGCCGAACCAACCGGTCCACAGCAGCCCTGCTCCGGTGAGGCAGAGAGGCAGGTTGTGCGGCGGCATCGGCTCGCGCCCGTAGCCCCGGCGGGCGCCCAAGAGCAGAGCAGCGGTGAGTGCTGAGAAGCCGCTCGACATGTGCACCACCAAGCCGCCAGCGAAGTCAATGGCGCCAGACTTGAAGATCCAGCCTTCGGAACTCCACACCATGTGCGCAATGGGGCAATACACGAACAGAAACCAGAGGGTGAGAAACACCACCCAGGCGCTGAACTTCATTCGCTCGGCAATCGCGCCCAGAATCAGCGCAGGGGTGATAATCGCGAACATGGCCTGGAACATGGCGTAGGCATACTCGGGGATGTTGCGCGGCGGTGTGGCGAAGTTAGCGACGACCGAGTCGGCTGTTACCCCGGCAAGGCCGACTTTTGCCAGATCGCCAATCAGAGCGCCGCCCCCACTAAAAGCGAGGCTGTAACCGATGAGCACCCACAGGACGCCGACGATGCCAGCCGAGATGTAACACTGCATGAGGACATTCAGGACGTTCTTTGCCCGTACCAACCCTCCATAGAACAGAGCGAGGCCAGGCAACGTCATCATCAACACCAGGGCGGAGGCCGTCAGCACCCACGCGGTATCCCCGCTGTCCACGGCGGGCGATTCCTGCGCTGCTGCCGCAGCCGCAGAGCACAGCAGCAAACCCAGGGCGCCCGCGAACCGCGTCTTCACTTCTCTCCCGATGGTTCGAGCGAACCATTTCATGGCGATCTCATCCCTCCTAGCAATCGAGCACGGAAACAGGGCCATAAGGTTGCAACATGGTTGCCAACACGCGGCGAAACACGAGTTGCCAGCGAAGCTGCCGTGCGTCGCGAGATCCCGCTTGCTCGTGCTGCTTAAAGCGCAGGCATTGCCCTTTTTCCCGTCAGTGGGCTCCGCGACGCCTTTGCGCGGGAAGCCACAGCGCGGCAAAGCCTCGGAGGGTGCCGGGTGCTGCTTCCCTGGCCACTCGGCAGGCTCTCTGATGGCGCCCTCGGTGGAAAAAGCGGCCACAGTCTCCCGTTCACTTATCGGGCGTTGCGGCTTGTCCCGGCCGGCCAAGTTTCGGCTCTGTTCCCGAAAGTAAGCGCTGCAAGTTGTCGCGGTGGCGGTACAAGATGAGGGCGGCCAGGATGACAGCTGCGAGAAAGGCGTGCACGGAAGTGCGGAGGAGAATACACAGCAGGGGTAGCGCGAGGGCCGCGCACAGGGAGGCCAGCGACACGTAGCGGCTGCGCAGGACGACGAGCAGAAAGACCACCACTGCTCCGGCGGTGGCGCTAGGCGTCACAACCGCCATGCCCCCGGCCGCGGTGGCAACGCCTTTGCCACCCTGGAAGCGAAGCCAAGGTGAAAAGACATGACCGAGGACGGCGGCGAGCGCCACCCATGCTGCCCACTCGCCATGCGGGAAACTGAGGCGCGCTGCGAGGGTCGGGAGCAGTCCTTTCGCTAAGTCTGCAACGAGGGTCCAGAGCCCGAGGGCGCGGCCCGCCGTGCGTGCCACGTTGGTAGCGCCGATATTGCCGCTGCCCATGCGCCGCACGTCAATGCCGCGCGCCCGAGCGAACAAGTACCCAAACGGAATGCTACCGCACAGGAACGCAAGCGCGAGCCAGAACACAAGGATCCAGCCCATGCCCGTTCAGAAGCGCAGGCGCGAACGGCGAGCACGTTCCTGCCGGCGCGCGTAGCGAATCCCGCCCCACCAGCCAAAAATCAGACCTACGGTGCCAAAGAGGATTGCCATGGGAGAGACGGCGTGCTCGTCCGAGCTGGCAGCACTCCCCGGCTCGGGATTGGGAGGAAGGGGGACCGTAGAGGCGCGCGCTTTTGTTTCGAACAGTTCGCGCAGCCGCGCCAATTCTTGCTTGAGTTCTTCCGGGCAACTGGCAAGGGACGGTGTGTGGCTGTTTTGTTGCCGGCACACGAGGAGCTCTTGCTTGAGAGACAGGAGTTCCGCCTCTAGTTCCTGCACGCTGGCACGAAGCACCGGTGAGGCAGTAAGCTCGGCCTCAGGGGAGGCCGGCGGTGGGGGCGCCTCGCCGTGCCTCCAGGTTGCCGTCGTGGCGGGGGTCGTGGGAGTGCGCGTGGGACTTGGGGAGCGCGTGGCCGTTCGCGACCGCGTTGGGCTTGGCGAACGAGTCACGGTCGGCGAACGCGTTAGGGTTGGAGTGCGCGTCGGAACGGACGTGCGCGTCGGCCTCGGGGTGCGCGTCGGTGTGGCTGTGCCGGGACGAGTTGCGGTGGTAGCCGGGGCACGCAGGGTGGCGGGACTGTGTGGCGGAGGAACCAGGTGTGTTGGCAACGCCACGTGTGCAGTTGGGGAAGGAGGCGGGCCGAGCGGGCTTTGCGTTTCGCTCCCGCGAGCTGGCTGCTGTCCGCCGGTGGGGAAGGAGAGAAACTTTTTATGAATGAAGCCGACTTGCCCGTTGGCCGTTACAATGCGCGCCCATTCGCCCTCGACCTCTTGTACCTCGACCGCACTCCCGCTCGGAATCCGCGCAAAAGGCGGAAACTGGTTTCCTGGTCCGCGGCGCACGAAGACCCACTCCGTGCCGGTGACGATGGCTGTGGTGGCGAGCGCTGCTGGGAACGGCGAGAAGACCACCAGGCAGACTACGGCGAGAACCACCAGCCACGCCGCAAAGCGACGCCACGTCCAAATTGCCCTGCTTGCCACGGCGAGCAGCCCCGTGGCTCGTTTTCTCTCGTGGCTCGACACGAACATTGGACGTGGCGTCGTTCGGCGAAAGAATGGTCGGGGTGACTGGACTTGAACCAGCGACCTCACGGTCCCGAACCGTGCGCTCTACCAGTCTGAGCTACACCCCGGCACGCACTCGGAATTGGAGAAGCGGGTCAAAACAAACGGCGGCGGTGATAACATAGGGCGGTCATTTTGCAACAAACCGACCTTATGGCGCGTCTTCGGTCCCCTGTCTGCCGGTCCGCAGGGCTGCCGCCGCGGCTGCCCGCATGGCGCCAATGGTGGCCGTGTAATCCTGGGTGGAAAAAATTCCCGAACCGGAAACCAGCACGTCCGCGCCCGCGGCCGCGACTTGTGCCGCGTTCTCTACTTTGATCCCGCCGTCCACCTCGATGAGAAATTGAAGGCCGTGGCGTACCCGGTGGGCTTGGGCCGCGCTGATCTTGTCCAGTGTGGAAGGGATGAACGCTTGCGCTGCGAAGCCCGGGTGCACGCTCATCAACAGGAGCAAGTCAATTTGGCTCAGGAACGGCAAAGCTGCTTCCAGGGGCGTCTCGGGGTTGATCACGAGTCCCGGCCGCACACCGAGGCGGCGCATCTCGGCGATGACCGCGCGGGGCTCCGGGCATACTTCGATGTGAACGGTGATCCAGTTCGATCCGGCCCGCGCAAAGGGTTCGAGAAAGTCGCCGGGGTTGTCGATCATGAGATGGGTGTCCAACGGGAGGTGGGTGTTTTTTCGCACCGCGCGCACTACGTCGGGACCGATCGTGAGATTGGGTACGAAGTGACCATCCATCACGTCGAGGTGGATCCAGTCTGCCCCGGCGGCAGTGACAGCACGCACTTCTTCTCCCAGGCGAGCGAAATCCGCTGAAAGAATGGAAGCGGCGATTCGGATCACTTGCGCACGATATCGCCAGCCCCGAGGTGGCGCAACCGCGCAGCAAAGAAGCCGTCGAGTCCGTGGCGATGGGGCCACGTACGGAGAAAGCCGTCTGCCCCCACGAGCCCTTGCGCCGGCGGCGGCAGAGCTGGCCGCGGGTCCTCGAGGACGAAGCGTCCGCTCTCCCTGAGAAACTGCTCGACGACTACCTCGTTCTCACTACGGCACAGGGTACAGGTGGCGTACACGAGAGTGCCGCCCGGCTCGAGCCAGCGTGCGCAGGCGTGGAGCAGTTCGAGCTGGAGGGCAGCGAACGATGGGAAGTCCGCTGGCGAGCGGCGCCAGCGAATCTCCGGATGGGAGCGGAGCGTGCCGAGTCCGGAGCATGGAGCGTCAACGAGCACGCGGTGGAAGGTCATCCCGGCGCTCTGCCAGGAGCGCGCATCGGCGCACTCGGCACGAACCGAAGTGAGGCCGAGCCGCGCCGCTTCGGTGCGAATCCGCTCGACGCCGCGGTGATTGGCATCGAGGGCAACGATTTCTCCCTCGTCGCCCATGAGTTCCGCCAACTGGCAAGTCTTCCCTCCCGGTGCGGCACAGGCGTCGAGGATGCGCTCTCCCGGGCGCGGCCCGACCAGAAAGCCGATCAGTTGTGCTGCCTCGCTCTGTACGCTGTAATCTCCTGCAGCGTATGGTGGTGGGGCGAGCGGGTCGCCGCCCGTAAGTTCCAAAGCGTCCGGCGAATAGCCGCATTCTCGCAGCTCTCCCCACTCGGGTTTCCATTGGGCAACCAGCGCTGCGCGGGAAGTGCGCAAGCGGTTGACGCGGAGCCCGGTCGGTGCCGACTCGTTGTTTGCAGCGAGCAGGGCTTCGGTCTCCTCCGGGCCGTACTCTTCCAGCCATCGTTGGACGAGCCAGCGCGGGTGCGACCAGCGCACGGACAAATAGCCAGCCGGGTCGCGGTCCCGCGCCGGTAGCGGTACGTGGCGCCAGCCCTCTACGGCGCGGCGAAGAACCGCATTCACAAAACCGACCGCTTTTCCGTGGCGATAGGATTTAGCGAGTTCGACCGCTGTAGCTACGGCGGCAAACTGCGGAATCCGAGAGAGTTTGACGGCTTGGAACAACGCCATGCGCAACAACACGCGGATGGGTAGCTCCAGCTCATGCAAGGGAATGGCACTGAAACCGGCGAGGAGGTGATCCAGGTAGAGTTGGTAGGCTAGGGTGCCGTACACCAGCCGCGTGACAAGGGCTCGATCCGGGCGGGCGAGGCGACCGCGGCGGAACTCGTTGCCGAGCAGCGCGTCGGCGTAACCGCCCTCCTCCACCGCTTGCAGAATTCGCCAAGCGACTCGGCGAGCATCGGCTTGGGGTACCGGTCTGTTCTTGCTCGCGTTCCGTTCCATCCCCGGTCAACGCGGTTAGTTCAAGACCTCCCCTGGCCTGAGCCCTTGCCCAGCGAGGAAGTCCTTGGCCGGCAGGCGCCGGCGCCCTTCCATTTGCAATTCGAGCAGCTCGGTGGCGCCCGCACCTGTCTGCACGACGAGGCGCTCTCGGGCGATGATCACCGCCCCAGCAGGAAGTCCGGGTCGCTCCTCCTCGCTGACGCGAGCGCGGTGCACTTTGATGAGGCGGTCGCGCCAAAAAAAGAAGGCACCCGGCCAAGGATGGAGGGCGCGGACTTGCCGACAAATGAACTCCGCTGGGGAGGTCCACCAGATGCGCCCGTGCTCCTTGCGGATGAGTGGGGCGAAAGTGACCAGGGAGGGGTCTTGTTCCTGGGGCTGCAAGCTGCCCGCTAGCCACCCGCCCAACGCTTCGAGCAAGGCGCTGGCGCCAAGCACAGCCAGGCGCTGTTGTAACTCGCCGTACGTCTCCTCTGCACCGATTGACACGCGCCGCTGCAAAAGCACTGGGCCAGCATCCATTTCCTCCGTCATGAGCATAATAGTGACGCCGGTTTCGCTGTCTCCGTTGAGGATCGCCCACTGAATCGGTGCTGCGCCTCGGTAGCGCGGAAGCAGAGAGGCGTGCACGTTGACACAGCCTCTTTGCGGCAGCTCCAGCACCGATCGCGGAAAGATCTTTCCGTAGGCCGCCACCACGAATAGATCGGCGCCGAATTGCGCTAAGTGCGCGACGACCTCTGGGCTCCGCAAGCTGGGAGGCTGGAAGACCGGGAGGTGCAAACAGCCAGCCGCGGCTTTAACCGGCGTGGCAGCGAGTTTTTGTCCGCGTCCAGCCGGCTTGTCGGGCTGCGAGACCACCAGTGCGATTTCGTACCCTGCGCGGTGCAGCGCCTGCAGGCTGGGTACGGCGAATTCTGGGGTGCCAAAAAAAACGACGCGCCTGGGCAGCGTTTCGGCGCACGCAGATGGCGGGCGACTCACAGGCCGGTGGTCGAGCGTTCTCGTGGCTCCTCTGGGAACCCTTCGCGGAGCCAGCGTTTGAGTTTGCGCTTATAGAGGTCACGCCGCAAGCGGCCGATGCGGTCGATGAACAGCTTGCCATCGAGATGGTCAATCTCATGCTGCAAGGCGACGGCAAACAGACCGTCTGCTTCGATTTCCACCTCTCGTTCTTCGAGTGTCCAGCCACGCACCAACACCTTGCGCGCCCGCTGCACCTCGGCGGTGAAGTTGCGCACGCTCAGGCACCCCTCTTCGAATACGATCGTTCCTTCGCGCTCGACAATTTGCGGGTTGACGAGTTGGATGAGTTGTTTGCCCGGCTCGTCCGTGCCAATGTCCACCACAATCACCCGCTCGTTCACTCCCACCTGAGGTGCGGCCAAGCCGATCCCTGGGGCAGCGTACATGGTTTCGGCCATGTCCGCCGCCAGCTCGGCAATGCGGCCGTCAATGTTTCGTACTGGTTGCGACGGCCTTGCTAAGGCGTCGCTGGGATATGTCAGGATGGTTCGCCGTGCCATGCACGCCAACGTAGGGAAGGCAGTAGTCCGAGATCAAGGGCGCCTTCCGCAGCTCCTCGCGTACAAGTCCTCGAGTTCGGCCCGTCTGTGGAGGTGGGGGAGCACTCAAAGCGTCGACTGCGGATCCACATCTACGACCACCCGGACCTTATTGCGCTCCAATTGCGGGCGAACGGACTGCAGGGCCAAGCGCACGAGATCGCGCGCCCGCCGGCCGTGCGCCGAGCGCACGAGGACGTGCCAGCGAAAATAGCCGCGCAGCCGCTCCAAGGGAGCCGGACTGGGGCCGAGCACCTCGACTCCTTTGGCTTCTTGCCCGCACAAAAATTCGGCCAGGGCTTTTGCAGCGCGTTCTGCCCCTTTGAGCTGTTGGGCCTCGCAGCGCAGCAGAACGAGACGGGTGAAGGGCGGGTAGCGGGCCTCCGCGCGCAAGGCGAGTTCACTCAGCGCAAACCCCTGATAGTCGTGCTCCACGGTGAAGCGCAGCACAGGGTGTTCGGGTACAAACGTTTGCACGATCACCCTCCCGGGTCGTTCCCCGCGGCCGGCGCGACCGGCCACCTGGGCAAGCAACTGGAAGGTCCGCTCGTTGGCGCGGAAGTCCGGGAGATGGAGCGAGAGGTCAGCGAGCAGCACGCCGACTAGCGTGACCCCGTGCACGTCATGCCCTTTCGCAATCATTTGTGTGCCGACCAGGACGTCGTGGCTGCCGGCCTCCCAATCCGCCAGCAGGCGCGCCACGGCACCGCGCCGCCCCGCGATGTCGCGGTCCAGGCGAGCTACGTTCGCGCCACCCAGGATTCGCTTTAGTTCTGTTTCCAAGTGTTCCGTTCCTGCGCCCCAGGCAGCGATTTGCTCGGCGTGGCACTGGGGGCAGCGCTCCGGTACGGGGCGCGTGAAATTGCAGTAGTGGCAGCGCAAGGCCGAACTCTGGCGGTGGTAGGTGAGGTTTACGGTACAGTTCGGGCAAGAGAAGGAAGCGCCGCAGCTCACGCACTGCAGCACGCGAGCGAAGCCACGGCGGTTGAGAAACAGCAGGCTCTGCTGCTCGGCAGCCAGATTCGCTCGCAAGGCAGCAATCAGCGTACGGCTCAAGGGCAGACCTCGTGCCGCGCTGCCGCGGCCGCGGAGGTCCACGATTTCCACGCGCGGCATGGGGCGCTGCTGCACGCGTTGGGGGAGAGATAACAGGCGGTAGCGCCCGGTGCGCGCATTGTGGAACGATTCGAGGGAGGGGGTGGCGGAAACCAGCACGACGGGGCAGTGGTTGAGCTTGGCGCGCATCACCGCAACATCGCGAGCGTGGTAGCGGAGCCCTTCCTCCTGCTTGTAGGCGGGGTCGTGTTCCTCATCCACGACCACCAGCCCGAGCGACGGCAAGGGCGCGAATACCGCAGAGCGGGCGCCGGCCACCACACGCACGTTGCCGGAGGCAGCGCGCCTCCATTCCCGCCACCGTTCTTGATCGGAGAGACCACTGTGCAGGACGGCTACCTGTTCCCCGAAGCGGGCCTGGAGCTGGCGAGCGAGTTGGTGAGTGAGCGAGATTTCGGGAACCAGTACGAGGGCGGAGCGGCCTCGCGCGAGGCAGGCGCTGATTGCGCGCAGATACACTTCTGTTTTGCCACTCCCGGTGACTCCCCAGAGAAGGAAAGGCCGGAAACCGTGATCGAGACTCTGAACGATGGCGTCGAGAGCGGCTTGCTGCGCATGGTTGAGCTGCGCGGGCGGGCTCTTCGCCTCGAGCTGCGATACGGTCACGGCTGGCTGCCAGGCCGTCGTGCAGGAGAGCAGGCCCGCCTTCAAGAGGCGCTGGATCTTCGCACTCGCATTGGGGAAGGTGGCTTCGAGTTCTTCGTGCGTGGCACTGCCAAGAGGGTGCGAGCGCACATACTCCAACACGGCAAGCAGCGCCTTGCTGCGGCCGAGTGCCTCCGGAGCCTGCGCCGCCGACAGCGGGGCGACCTGATAGCGGCGCTCGCCAGGGAGGAAACGACGCGGCTCGGCGCGCAAGCGGTCGCGTATCAGGATTACGTTCGAGCGGGCGAGTGCCCGCAACTCGCGCAGGCCCAGTGCCCGCACTTCTCGGCGTAGGGTCGCAAACGATGCGGGCAGCAGCGGGACGAGCCGCAGACGCAAGTCTTCCAATGGTCCTTTGAGAGGCTGCTCGGCGGCTGGACCTCGCTCAAGGTACCGCTCCAGTCGTACTTTGAGCGGACGAGGCAGCGCAGTGGCTACCGCCCCGGCGAGGGTCCCCAAGTAATACTCTGCCATCCAGCGGCAGAGAGCCAGCGTCTCACCATCGAGGACCGGCCCATCTGGATCAACCAGTGCGTCCACTGGGCGCAGTGGCGAGACCTCGCTCTCGCTGACAAGCTCGGCAACAAGCCCCACGACGTGCCGGGGTCCGAGGGGGACGAGCACGCGCATGCCGGGTTTGATTTGTCCGGCAAGTTCTGCGGGGACGCCATAGTCCAGGAGATCGAGCCGACCGCGCGGAGGTAGGAGAACGACCCGAACAATCGCCGGGTACTGGTGCTCCGGGCTCGACTGAGGGGAGTGAAGCGGTGCCATGGTCACCGGGAATAGGCGTGCAGCCGGGAGCCCGCTCGATCCACCTCGCCTGCCAACTTACCGTTGCTCCTTCGCTTGCCTGCGTTGCTCCACCCACTCATACAGCGAGGGCAAAACCAGTAACGTGAGAATCATCGAAGAAAACACACCGCCGATGACCACGCTGGCCAGCGGCCGCTGGATCTCCGCGCCGGCGCTGCGAGACAACGCCATGGGAAGAAAGCCGAAGGCGGCCACCAACGCGGTCATCAGTACCGGCTTCAGGCGCTGGCTCGCCCCGCGGGTGGTTGCCTGGCGGAGCGAGTCGCCCGCTGCACGCAAGCGGTTGATGGCGCTGATCAGGACCACGCCGTTCAGTACGGCAACGCCAAACAGAGCAAGGAAACCGACCGAGGCAGCGAGGTTCAGATGCAGGCCGCGCACCCAGAGCGCACCGATCCCGCCAATGAGGCCGAACGGAATCCCGACCAGCACGACCAGCGCGTGGCGAACGTTACCGAACGTGTTGTAGAGGAGCAAAGCAATTGCGCTGAGCGCGATCGGTACCACGATTGCGAGTCGTCGCATGGCCCGCTCCTGGTTCTCGAACTGCCCGCCCCAGCGCAGGTAGTAGCCGGGAGGCAGGGAAACCGAGCGAGCAATACGTTCGTGCGCCTCCTGAACAAAGCTTCCGAGGTCCCGCCCGCGTACGTTCGCCTGCACGACAATCCGCCGCTGCCCGTCTTCCCGATAAACGGCCTCAGGAGCCTCCGACGTTTCGATCCGGGCGATTTGTCCCAACAAAAAGCGCTCGCCGCCGGGAGCTTGCAGGGGAAGCTGTGCGAGGGCTTGCGGCTCCCTGCGGTACTCCGCCGGAAGACGAACCACTACCGGGAAGCGCCGGGTGCCATCCAGAACTTCGGTCACCACAGTGCCCCCCGAGGCGGCCTCCACGATGGCTCGCACCTGCTCGACGCTCACGCCGAAGCGGGCCATCGCCGAGCGGTCGAGCGCGATGCTGAGTTCCCGCGCTCCGGAAATCAGCTCTGCGCGTAGGTCGGCCACGCCGGGGACTTGTTCCAGCACTTGGGCAACGGCCTGAGCCAAGCGCTGCAGCTCCTTGGGGTCGGGCCCAAAAATCTTCACGGCTACGTCACCCTTGATCCCTGAGATCACTTCATCGAGGCGCATGGCCATCGGCTGAGTAAAATTGAACGAGGCGCCAGGGATCGTAGCCAGCGCCCCGGCGAGGGCGTCCAGCAGCTCGTCCTTACTGCGTCGCTGCCACTTCTCTTCAGGTTGGAGGAGAACGTACATGTCACCTTCGTACACACCCATGGCTTCGGTGGCGATGTCCGGACGCCCGATCTTGCTCACCACCCGCTTTACCTCCGGGAACGAAAGAACGATTTTTTCCACCCGGGTAAAAAAGCGGACCGATTCTTCCAGGCTCACCGACGGCATGAGACGTGTCTGGATGAGGATCGAGCCTTCGTCCAGTTTGGGCATGAAATCGGTGCCCAAAAAGGGAAGGGAGGCGAGCCCGCTTGTGACCAGCGCCAGGGCCACAGCCCACACCCTGCGGCGGTGCTCGAGCACCCAGTGAAGGATTCGCTCGTACCGCGTTTGCAGCCAAAGGAACCAGGCAGCCTCGCGCTCGTGGTCCTGTAGCGAGGCGCGCGCCAGCAGCTTTTGGCCGGCGACAGGAATCGCTGTCAGTGACAAGAGGAGAGCTCCGAGGATGGCGCTGCACACGGTAAGCGCCATCGGGCGATACAACTTTCCAGCGATTCCTTCCAAAGTGAGGATCGGCAAGTAGGCAGAAAACAGAATCAGCACACCAAAGGTGACCGGGCGCGCGACCTCGGCAGCGGCCGCTCTGCACACCGCGCGCCACTCACCGCCGAGGTGTTGCGTACGCCGCCGCACGAGATTCTCTGTCATCACCACAGCGCCATCCACGATCAACCCGAAGTCAATGGCGCCGAGCGACATCAAGTTGGCCGAAATGCCGAAGAGGAACATACTGGAAAAGCCGCACAGCAGCGCCAGAGGAATCACGGAAGCGACCAGCAGAGCGGCGCGCCAGTCGCGCAGGAAGACCACCAGCACCAGCACGACGAGCGCACATCCTTCGAGCAGGTTCTTGCGCACCGTCGCGCTGGTACGTTGGATGATCTCCGATTGGTCGTAAAACGGCTCGATTCGGACGCCGGAGGGCAGGGTAGCGTTGATCTCCGCCACCCGTTTCTTGACCCGTTGGGTGGCGGCGGCAGCGTTCTCTCCTTTGAGCAGGATGACCATGCCTGAGACGGTCTCGCCTTGGCCATCGCGCGTCACCGCCCCATGGCGCGGCATGGCCCCAGTGCGAATCTCAGCTACGTCGCCCAGCAAAATGGGAACACCGGCGTGGCTGTGTAGGACGACTTGCTCGAGATCTTTGAGGCCGTGCAGCATACCGCGTCCGCGCAAGGTGAGGCGTTCGGCACGATGTTCGAGGAAGCCGCCCCCGAAAGCGGCATTGTTGTTGCGGACTGCCGCCAGTACAGCATCGAAGGGAAGCTGGAAAGCTTCGAGGCGGCGGGGATCCACCGTGACCTCCAAGCACTGGCTAAAGCCACCCCAAGAGTTGACTTCGCTGACCCCGGCAACACTGCGTAGGCGCAGCCGGACGTCCCAGTCTTGCAGGGTCTTCCGGGCCATCGGGTCCAGGGGACCCTCGACCAAGTACTGATAAACCTCGCCAAAGGGAGTGGCGACAGGCCCCAGGGTGGGCGAGAAGCCGGCGGGGAGCCGGCCACGCACCTCGTTCAAGCGCTCCGCAACTTGTTGCCGAGCGAAGTAGATCGGGACACGGTCCTCGAAGACCACCGTCACGAGGGACAGGCCGAATTTCGAGGTCGAGCGAACCTGCTCCGTACCCGGGATTCCCATGACTGCGGCCTCGATCGGGAAGGTGATCCACTGCGCCACATCGTCGGCAGCTAAGCCAGGGGCTTCTGTGGCGATAACGACCTGCTGGTTGGTGAGGTCTGGAAACGCCTCGACACTCAAACCCCGCCAAGAAACCAGCCCAAAGGCAATCAATGCCAGGACCGCGCCCCAGACCAATGCTGGATGATCGAACGTGCGGGCCACCAGCCGTTCGAGCCAACCCATTAGTGGTCCTCAGGGTTCGCCTGCAGCACCAGCCCGGACTTGAGAAGGAAGCTACCGTTGCCGACCACGGTTTCCCCGGGTTCCAGCCCGCTGCGAATTTCGGTGAGGCCGTTGTGGGTCTGGCCGACTTCGACCGGTTGTCGGCGAAACCGATCGGCGCCCTCCGCCACGAATACGACCGAGACGCCTTCCACCTCTTGCACTGCGGAGTCGGGCACCACGGTTGCCTCTCGTTGCTCCGCCCGACCTAGCTCGAGCGTGGCGAACATGTGGGGCTTGAGCCGGAAATCAGGATTCGGCACCTTACAGCGCACACGTGCACGGCGCGTGTGCGGATCGAGCGTGTCCCCAATGCGCTCGATTTGTGCCGTGAATTGTTCATCCGGATAGGCGGCCACCCGAAAGGTCACGGTGGAGCCACCCTGGAAGCGCGCCAGTTCCGCCTCCGGGATTTCGGCGACCAGCCAGAGTTCGGTGAGGTCGCTGACCACAAATAGGAGGGCTCCGGTAGTCACAGATGAGCCTAGGTTTACATGGCGCTCGATCACGACTCCTGCTTGCGGGCTGGCAACGACCAGCCAGTCAGCATCTTCCTGAACGGCTGGGCCTGCCCCAGAGAGCTGGCGTACCTGTTGCCTAGCACGCGCGAGCTCGGCCCGGGCAGCGGCGAGGTTCTGCTGCGCAACGAAGCGGTCGAGTGCTGCCTTCTCGACTTCCTGGCGCGATACCGCACCAGCGTGGAACAAGCGCTGCGCCCGAGCCAATACTTGGGTTGCGTAGGACACTTCCTGGCGGGCTGCCGCCGCGGCTGCCTCGGCTTTGCGCAGTTCTGCACGGGCCTGCTGCCAGGCCGGGCTGAACAAGTAAGCGAGGGGTTGGCCCGGCCGCACGCGATCCCCCACGTCGGTCAGAACGGCCGCCACTTTGCCGTCAACGAAGGCACCAACTCTTGCCGTGCGGTTCTCATTGAGTTCCAAGGTGCCGGGCGCTCGGGCCAGACTCCCAATGAGCGTCCGCTGCACGGCGACCAACTCGAGACCTAGTTGCTCGCGGATTTCTTTCGGGACGTAGATGGTATCCGAACTGCGGCCGGCGGTGCTCTGCTGGGTTTCCGAGCGGAGGCAGCCGAGCAGTACCATGGCCCCCGCAAGCAGAAGCAGCGCCAGGCAGCGCTGCGGCAGGCGCGCGGCAAGCGCCGACTTCACGGTTCTCTCTCCTTTGCTAGTGGGGCGATGGGCTCGCCGGCGAGAATGGCCCAAGTGTAGAGAGCCGCGGCCGCTTCCGTGCGTGTCTGCACGAGGGTTCTTTCCGCTTCGGCTGCCACTCTCTCGGCGTCTACCAGCGCCAGTAGGTCACCGGTGCCTTCTGTAAAGGCGGCGCGAGCGGCGGTCAGAGCGGCCTTGGCCGGCTCGAGCAACTGGGCTGGCAATCGCTGGGCGCGATCGTGCAATGCGCGAGCGCTCAGCAATACGCCCGTGATGCTACTGCGCAGTTCCCGTTCCAGGGCCGACAGCGCCGCCTCGGCTGCCTGGTGCTCGGCGATTGCGCGCTCCACATTGGCTCGATTGGTATCGAGCAGGGGGAGAGGAATGGTGAGACCCCCGACCCAAGTATCGGTGGACTCCGTGCGCTTGTAGCCCGCGGTGAGGGCTGGGTCGGGCACTTGTTTGGCGCGCTCCAAGGCGAGCTGCCCCCGCGTGCGCGCACAGTTTGCCATGGCCAGCTTGTAGTCCGGGTGTTGCTGGAGGGCGCGGGCGATGAGTGGCTCGAGTTCTCCTTCGGGGGGCAAGGGTAGGGGAGGTTCGCGGAGTTCGTCCCCACGCACGCGTTCGCCTCGCCCGAGCAGCAGTTGCAGGCCCTCGAGGGCTCGTTCCTCATCGAGCGCCAGCTCGCTGCGCCGCTCGTTAAAGCGAGCGAGTTCGGCGCCGAGTTTGGCGGCCTCGGCCGCAGGGGAACGCCCCTCGAGAACACGCCGCTCGGCTAGTTGGGCAAGGCGCCGTAGCTGCTCATGGGTGCGCGCTAACGTGGCGGCTTCCAGGTGGCTGCGCAGCGCGGTGAAGTACACGCCAAGCGCCGCCAGAGCGAGATCCAGTTTCACGCGGGCGTGATTCGCCTCCGCTTGCTCTTGTTCTGCTGCTGCGACGATGCGCCGCAGACCGGGCTTGCCGGCAACTTCGAGAACCTGCGTCAGGGTGGCGAAGAAGTCGAGCGAGGGCTGCGCGCGACTCAGCGGTGGCGACGTACGGAGATTCTCCGCGCGCAGTTCCAGTTCCGGGTTTCGCCAGCGACCGGCCTGCACCCAAGCAGCGCGGGCTGCCTCGATGCGAGCATTTGCCGCGGCGAGTGCAGGGTGTTGGGATTGGACCTGCGCGAGAACCTCGGGAAGCGTGAGCGCCGAGAGCGGGCTCGAAAAGAGGAGCCATGAGAGGTGCAAACACAGCTCCAAGAGCACGCTGCCTGCACACGCGCTCTGAAGCGCCCGCGAACGCGGCCCAGCGGCCGGAAAGCGAACCCGCGGGGCGGGTTCCCTTGTGATTGCATGCGGCATTGGCGTACGAGACACGGGCGTGCGCGCTTATATACAACTTCTCTTGCTGCTGGTATGGGCCGCTGGTGCGGGTGCGGAGGCGAGGCCGAGCGGCCCGTTGCCCTTGCGGAATTTCCAACCGGTGCAGCAACTGTTCCTCAACTTGCCGTTCGAACGCGCGCGCGTTCTCGCCCGTGGTGAGAGCCTGGTGGCACTAGACACGGCCCACAGCAATGTGATCGCCACTGATAGCGGCCGCGTGGATGCCCTGCTCAAGTTCGAGCAAAACCGAGTCGCGCTGACGGCGGGGCTGGGGTTGGCGCATCGGACGCAGTGCCTGTTCGAACTCCCCTTCGGCTCTCGTTTTGGTGGTTTTCTCGATCCTTTGATTGACAGCACTGAGGAAGCGTTCGGCGCGTTCAACCCGGAACGGAAACTGTTCCCGAACAACAGCTTTGGGGGCTTTCGGGTTCGCCGAGGCGACCTCACGCTGTTCCAGGGGCCTCGCCAAGTGTGGGAGGTGATGGACACCCATCTTCGCTGCCAGTGGCAGGCGTGGGATGGGCCGCACGGTGTCGCCTTGGCCCTGCGCGGTGCGGTCAAGTTTCCGACCGGCAGAACTGCCGCGGTCTGGGGCAGCGGCAACCCAGACTTGGGGCTGGGCGCTGCCGTGGAGCTGCCGTTGGGGGAAAAACTATGGGTGTACTCGAACATCTCGGGCGTGCAGCCGCTGGATCGGATCACCGCAGCGCGGCTGACCTTGGACCCCATCTTTCAGCAAGCGGTGGGCTTCGAGTGGGTTCTACTGAGAGGGCTGTCCGCCCACCTGCAACAGGAGCTGTATACGAGCCCGTTTCACGGGTTAGGCACTCGAGTGCTGGAGGGGACAGTCGTAGAACTTGCCTTGGGGCTGAGCTGGCAGAGCGCGAGCTTTGGTGTGCAGCTCGGAGCGATTGATAACGTGAGCGGCGTCGCCCAAGCGGCAGACTTTACCGCTGTGCTGCGCGTGTGGAAACGTTCGAACACTTTCTGAGGTGGGAATACGGTTTCACGGTCGAGGGTTGCACGGGGTGCGCTACCAAGCCGTCCCCTCTGGCTGGCTTTGCTCGCCCAGGAGATGCCAGCCTTGGAGGAGCACGGCGAAAGGCAGCACGCGCTTGTCCGCCACCCCAGAGAACCCTTGCTCCTCGAGAGCTGCCCTCCAGGTACTAGGGAGCGTGAACGGCGATTGGCGGAGCTGCTGCCGGTGGGGCGTGCTGTCAGCTCTGGGCACGATCCCGATCAAACAGGCTCCACCAGGACGCAGGTGCTGCCGCCACAGCTCGAGCAGCAACCGCTGCTCGTCGCGGCTCGCACAGACGGGGGCGGCGTCCAGGCACAGGATCAGGTCCGGGGCGCGGCCCAAGTAACTCGGCGGATCGAGCGCGTCCCCGGCTTGAAACCACAGGTTCGTAAGGCCCGCTTTGCAGGCCAAGCTGCGCCCGAAGGCAAGGAGCCGTGGATCGCGCCGCAAGCAGATTGCCTCCAGTTTGCTGTTGCCAACTCCGCGAAGCAAGTCCCGCAGGTAGGGTGCGGTGCCGGGGGACAAATCGAGGATATGGGTGGGGAGCCCGAGGCGCTGGCGGTGGGACAGCAAGCCGCGAGCAAAGGCCATGGCTTCCTTGGCGACCGCTCGGAGTCCGCGCCAATGTGGCGACTCTAGCAAGCGGCGGTCGAGCCAGCGGCCAAACACTCCACGCCCGTGGATGGTATTTTGGAATGCGTATTCGAACCATTGGCCCGAGCCAAGGCCGCAACGCAGGTGGAGTTCCCAACCCAGGGACAGGTAGGCGAGGATTTTCGCCGGTAAGTACCCCTCGAGCACAAAATGACCGTAAAGCCAGTGTCGAACCGAAACAATACGTAGACTCTGGATTCGATGTTTCGAAGAGCTCGAGCGCAGTGGCGGCGCGGCGGAGTCTCCGCCGCAAGTTGCCTTGCGGAAGGAGTCGGTCCGCAGACCGGCACGGAAACGCGGGTGGGCGCGGCTCGCCGCGCCCTGTATCTCGAGACGAGGTTTGTTAGCGTGCACTGCATGCAAGCTGCTGGGGAGGAACCTGTCTACCTCATTGATGCCAGTTCCTATGTGTACCGGGCATTTCACGCACTGCCGGTGCTCACGGCGCCGGACGGCACCCCGGTGCACGCGGTGTTCGGTTACGCGCGCATGATGATCAAGTTCCTGCGCGACACCAAGCTCTCTTATGGCGGTGCGGTGTTCGACGCGCCGGGGCGGACCTTTCGCGACGACCTGTTCGCCGATTACAAAGCCAACCGGCCGCCGATGCCGGACGAGCTGAGTGTGCAGGTTCCGTTGGTACAGGAAGTGAGCCGAGCGCTTGGTCTGCGCGTGGTCTTGGAGGTGGGCGTTGAGGCAGACGATGTGATCGGCACCCTCGCCGCGCGCTTTTGTGAGCAAGGTTGCCAAGTTGTCGTGGTGAGTGGGGACAAGGATTTGTTGCAGGTGGTGCGTGCCGGTGTGCGAGTATGGGATCCCGTGGCCGGGCGGTGGTACGACGAGGCAGCGGTACGCGAAAAACTCGGAATCGAGCCTGCGCAGGTAGTGGATTACATCGCGCTCGTGGGGGACCCGGTGGACAATATCCCGGGCATCCGCGGTATCGGAGATGTGACCGCGCGCCGCCTCCTGCAGCGCTTTGGCTCGGTCGAAGGGATCCTCGAACACCTCTCTGAGGTTGCCGGCTGGCGCGAACTCCGCGGCGCTACCAAACTTGCCCAGGAGCTCGAGCAGGGACGCGAGGCACTCGCCCTGAGCAAACGCTTGGCCCGGATCCGCACCGACCTTCCCATCGAACTTCGCCTCCAAGACCTTCTCTACGCGGGCCCGGACTTGCCGCGCTTGCGCTCGTTGTTTGCGCGCCTGGGGTTCGACTCTCTGCTGCGCGAGTTGCCGGAGGCGCCAGTCGAGGTTGTGCACGAAGTGGCGACGGCAGATTCCAAACACTCGCTTGCGGCGTACCTGCAAAACCTCCCATTCGGGCAACGTTTGTGCGCGGCTGTCGTCAGCAACGATGCGGGTGGCCGGAGCAGCGTGGTCTGTGCCGCCGGCACAGAGCCACTAGTGATTCACGAGACCATAGAGGCGCCGGCAGAGGTGCTCAGCCAAGTGCACCGGCAGAGCGGCGGCCAAATTGTGGCCCACGATCTCAAAGCGGACCTACGCCTTGCCGGTGCGGAAGCTCTGGACACAAGCGCCGCCTTTGACACCATGGTCGCTGCCTACTTGCTCGAGGCTCCGGTGCCAAGCCGCCTGGAGGAGACGGCGGCGGCATGCCTCAGCGTCTCTTTGCCACCGTATCGCAGCAGCGTCGAAGCGACGGCTGTGGGTCTGCGTCACCTGGGAGCCTTGCAAGAGCGGCTGCAGCGCCGCCTGGAGGAAACCGAGACGGCGGCGCTCTTCCGTGAAGTAGAAATGCCCCTGACCGGGGTGCTCGCGCGCATGGAAGCCCGCGGCGTGTTGCTGGACGTGGGTGCCCTTGCTGCCATGGGCGAAGACCTGGACCGGCGCATGGCGGAGCTTGCGCAGGAAATCTTCCGCCTGGTTGGAAGTTCGTTCAACTTGGCCTCGCCGCAACAACTGCGGGAAGTGTTGTTCGAGCGCTTGCGGCTGCCCACGCGCGGGATTCGGCGCGGCAAAACCGGTCTCTCCACGGACGTGGAGGTTTTGACCCGCTTGGCTGAAGTGCACCCGGTGCCGGGAAAAATCCTGGCATACCGGACGTTGGCGAAGCTCAAATCAACGTACGTTGACGGTTTGCTTGCCGCGGTCGACCCCGCCGGGCGGCTGCATACATCCTTGAACCAGTGCGTGACGGCGACTGGCCGTTTGAGTTCGAGTGAACCAAATCTCCAGAACATTCCCGTGCGTGGCGAAGAGGGAAGCGCGATCCGCGCTTGCTTCATCGCCCCCCCCGGGTGGCGGCTTCTGGTTGCGGATTACTCCCAGATCGAGCTCCGCCTGCTGGCGCACTTTTCCGAGGACCGTGTGCTTTGTGAAGCCTTCGCACGGCAGGAGGACATCCACACGCGGACCGCGGCGGAAGTGTTCGGCGTGGCCGCGGAGTTGGTGAGCCGCGAGATGCGCCGAGTGGCGAAGATGATCAATTTTGGAATTTTGTACGGCATGGGAGCGGCGTCGCTGGCGCGGCAAATTGGGGTGCCGGTGGCAGAAGCTCAACGCTACATCGAGAACTACTTCAAACGATATGCAGGGGTCAGGGACTACATTGAGAGGAGCCTCTCGCAAGCGCGCGAGCGCGGATACGTGACCACCATTCTCGGGCGGCGACGGTCGGTACCGGGGCTGCGTAGTGCGGACCGGGCCACGGCGCAAGCCGCGGAACGCATTGCGATGAACACTCCTATCCAGGGATCCGCCGCGGATCTCATCAAGCTCGCCATGGTGCGTATTGACGGCGACTTGCGGCGCAACCGTTTTCGAGCACACATGCTCTTACAGGTCCACGATGAACTTGTCTTCGAGGTGGAGGAGGGGCAGGCAACGCAGCTCGGGGAGGTCGTGAAGGCGGCGATGGAAGCGGCCCTTGTACTGCGGGTACCGATCGTTGCCGATGTAGGAGTGGGCCGGAACTGGCTCGAAGCTCATCCCTGAGAACGCAAAGCTCGGGCCAAGTGAATAGAGGGGCTTGGCAGAACGTCATTCAGCGGGTGCCATTGTGGAAAAAAGCGACGAGCGGTTGGTCGAGGAGGCTCGGGCCGGAAGCCGCGAGGCCTTTCGCGAGTTGTTCGAGCGGTATCAGAGAAAAGTCATGACGATTGTGGTCGGCATGGTCGGTAATAGCGAAGACGCGTTGGAAATCGTTCAAGACACTTTCGTCAAGGCGTACGAGAATCTTTCCGGATTTAAGGGCGAGTCCTCCTTTTACACGTGGCTGTTCCGGATCGCGGTCAATCGCGCCATTGATTTCCGCCGGCACCGCCGGCGCAACCCGACAACAGGGCTGGAGGAAGAATTCGGGTACGCGGACTCTGACCAGCCTTACGACGACTTCCTTAAAGACGAAGAGGAGCGCACCGATCCGGTGCGCATGGCACAAGCGCATGAGATTGGCGCGCGCGTGGCGCAAGCCATCGCTGAGTTGACGCCTGATCACAGGGCCGTCATACTGCTGCGGGAAGTGGAAGGACTCTCGTACGAAGAAATCAGTCGCGTAATGCAGTGCTCGAAGGGAACCGTGATGAGCCGGCTGCATTACGCGCGCAAGAAGCTGCAAAACAAATTGAAGGACTTGCTGTAAGCCGGCCGGACGAGAGCGCTAGGAGAAGTATGCCGTGACAGATTCACGAGAGCACAACACGCAGGGTTGTAGAGAGGTACGGGATCTCCTGGCACTGTTCTTTGACGGCGAACTGGGTGCGGACGATGTCCGCCGAGTGAGCGTGCATGGTGCGGCTTGCCCGCAATGCCAAGAGGAAATCGGCGTGCTGGATCGGCTGCATGTACTCGTGAAAGCTACGGTGGAGGAAAAAGCGGATGCGGTTGACCCTGCCAAGCTTTGGCAGCGCATCGAGGCACGCTTGCCGGCGACCGAGGCCCGCTGGTGGGAGCGAGTGAAGTCGTGGTGGGAGGCAAGCGAGCCGGCGGGGCGGCTCGTGTGGTCGGCGGCTGCGGCTGTCGCGGTTGCCGTGCTGGCGCTGAGCTTGTACTTGCGCTCTGCGGACGTGCGCTCTGTGCCGCAGGCTCCGACGCAAATCGCCCATGGGAGATCCAACGCGCTGGACGTGCCAGCCGAGATCCAGCAGATCGAGACCGATTTCCCAGTGGTGACCGTGATGAACGACGAAGCGCACGACACCGCCGTCATCTGGGTGAGTGACGAGGCCCCTGCCGGAGGACAGTGGTGAAGGCTTTTTGGATCTTGATTGGTGGCGTATTGGCGGTCGGCACTGCGCAGCGTTGCGTGGCGCAGGCCGGAGCCCGCAGTCCAGTGGATCCAGTTCGCCAGCTCGCCCCCGCGGTGGAGGTTCGGGTCGGTTGTGTGGTGGGGAGTAACTCGGGTCAATACATGGATCCGCAGCTCCAACTGATCGGACACCAACTGCGTTCCTTGTTTCCGTACCGTTCGTACCGCCTTCTCAAGGAAGAGTCCCAGCAGGTCCCGTGGGGAGGGCGGGCAGGTTTTGACCTTCCAGGCGGGCGCTACGTGTTGGTGATTCCCCGCGGCTTCCGGGAAGGGCGGATCGCAATGAAGGTAATGGTGATCGAGGGTGCGCGCCCGATTGTGGACACCTCGTTGGCGCTGCGCCGCGATGCGCGCTTGCTAGTCGGTGGACCTCGGCAGGCCAACGGTGTATTGATTCTGACCATCGGTGCGGAAAAGCTCGATCAGGAGTGAGGACGGGTACGATGTGGGACTTGGCGAGTCTCCTCTGGTGGTTGCAAAGATTGTCAGGTTCAGCGGGCACGGTACGGCGCCTGATCTGGTTCGCCACGCCTGTAGAGGGCGCTTCGGTTTGGCTTGCGCCGTTGGTCGGGGTCGCCTCGGTCTTGTCGCTGGCCTTGCTCGCCGGCGTGGCGGTGGGCGCGCTGACTACGTTTCTGGTGCTGTTAGTGGCTTTTTCTTACCTGTTGACCGAGGTGTTCGGGATCTCCATCGAGTGGAACCCACCGGCTCGCTTCGAGCGGGCCTTCTGACCGCGTGCTCGGGCCTGCCCGGTAAGAGTAGGTGCCTGCCCGGAAGAGAGATTGCTCGGGCACCGTGGCGGCCTTCGGCGTGAGATTCTGTGAGAGGAGCCTCGATGTTGCCGGCCATAGGTGGCTCGGCATGTGCGCCGTGGTGCGCAGTCGTTCTGCGCCGGCCGAACCTCATACCAGGGCCGCCTTCACCCCACATTGGGGTGCGAAGAAAACAGGCCCGGCGTTTTAGGAACAATTGGGTTCTAGCGCGGCAGAGCGGAGCGAAAGCGGGCGGCTTCCTTCTCGGGAGCAGCCACCCCAAGCAGCGCGCGGATCGTGGCGACGCCGTAGGCTCCTGCGGCCATGACCTTGGGCACATGCTCGGGGTGAATGCCTCCGATGGCGAGCACGGGAAGCGGGCTTCGTGCCGTCGCTTCGCGCAGTGTCGAGAGGCCGAGCGGGGCGCCATAGGAACGCTTGCTCGGTGTGTCGAATATGGGCCCGAACAACACGAAATCTGCACCCTCGAGGAGTGCGGGAGTAAGATCTTGCACGCGGTGTCTGGACACGCCGATCAGCCTGCCGGCGCCAAGCAATTGCCTCGCTTCGCACGGCGCGAAAGAACGCTCCGGTAGCTGCACCCCATCCGCCCCAATTGCGAGTGCAACGTCGAGGCGGTCGTTGATGAGCAGGCTCGCTCCATAACGCTGGCAGAGGGTGACGAGCTTCGAGCCGAGTTCGCACAATTCGCGTGCCGTGAGGTCCTTTTCGCGAAGCTGCACGGCATCGGCACCGCCAGCGAGCGCGCGTTCGACTGTGGAAAGCAGATCCCGCCCGGCTGTCGCGTGGCGGTCCGTGACGAGGCAGAGCCGGGGGATCCGCGGCATGTGAGCACCGATAGCAGAGCCACTGACGACGGGGAACGGTGCAGGCGCAGTTAGCGCCGAGTTTTGCAAGCGATGCATTCTCGTACGCTATGGCGCCGAGCGCAGCCTAGCCCATCGCTTGCGCCCTTGACTGGTTTCCTGCGAGGACCGGCATCGGATCTTCTCGCCCCATCCAAAGGAGCGCGTGCCGACCGGGCCACAAGAATGGTCCCTCAGCAGCGTACCAAGCAGAGCCCCGTTAACGGGTATGCTGGCTTTTTCCTGAAGACAGCGCCTCCGACTAGCAGTAGGTAGCCCAGGCAGACTACGCTGGGCGCATGCCTCCGCTCAGTCGAGTCTTGATTCGAACCGCGATTGCCTATCTGGTGGCTTCGCTGTGTTTGGCTGCAGTGGCTGAGGGATACGACTGGGCACACGCAGCCACCAGCCGAGGCCTGTGGATGCCCTCGTATCTCCACCTGTTTTTTCTCGGGTGGGTGAGTCAGTTGATCTTTGGCGTCGCACATTGGATGTTCCCGAAACCGTTGTTCCCTTCTCTTCCGGTGCTGGAGGCGGTAGGCTGGGCCTCTTTTGCCGTTTGGAACCTTGGCCTCGTGCTGAGGACTGTGGCGGAGCCCTTGCTGGTTGCGGGAAGCGGGGAACCGTGGGCCGTGGTTTTGCTCGTTGCCGCCGCGTTGCACGGGATCGGCGCGTTGGGCTGGGCGCTGCTCCTGTGGCCGCGGATCCGGGGACGCTGACCATGCCGCGAGTGGCCCGTTGTTTCCTCCATGCGGCGCTGGTGTTCTGGCTGGCGGGGACGGTGCTCGGCGTTTTACTGCTGGTCCAGAAGGCAGCGCCGTTTCACGCCCAGCTCTGGGTGCTGCTCCCCGTCCACTACGAGTTCCTGTTGTGGGGCTGGCTTGTGCAACTCGCCTTGGGCGTTGCCTACTGGATCCTGCCGGGCAAGGTGGGGACGCCAGGTTCCGCCTTCGCAGCTTGCTTCTTGAGCCCGAAGTGGGTTTGGGGTGTGTTCGTGCTTTTGAACACTTCCCTGCTGCTATTCTGCGTGCAACAGTTGTCCGCGTTCGCCTCGCTTCTTCCCGCTTTCGCGCAAGCGGCCAAACTGGCGGCAGCGAGCGGTTTTGCCCTGCACGTGCTCGCACGGCTGGCGCTTTATGAACAGCAACGCCAGGCGCAAGAAACGTTACGCTCCGGGGCGGGTGCGCACGCGGCGCCCGGCAGCCGCGGTACTGGGCCGCGTGCGAATCCGTGAAGGGTTCGAACACCGTCCGAGGGCGCCTGGCTAGCCACTGGGGGCTTGCGCGCCAGGGGCAGAAAGCTCGCAGGGAGGCGCCCTCTTGGGGCGGCGCCGGCTACGGCTGTTCCTCACCTCTCAGCGAGAGGCTTTCTCCCGGTAGTAGGCGATCAGGATGTCAGCGATCTCTGGTCTGAGAATCCGCTCGTCGGGACGCTCCCCGCGGGTGAGCATTTCTCGGATGCTTGAGCCCGAAATGGATACAGGTTTCTCGCCGGGATGATTCTCGATGAGGTCCACGCGCCCGACACTTTCGAAGTATGCCGCGAAACCGATGTTGCAAGGCTGGATGCGCAGGTCCCCGCGGAGCTCGCGGAAAATCTCTTGCGCATCGAAATCGCCCCAGATCGGGGAGCCGTCATCATACGGGGCGTCGGCATGCTTGCGTCCAATGACAATGTCGGTGAACCCCAGGTTTTGGCGGTAGATCGCGTGCATCACCGCTTCCTTGGGGCCTCCGTAAAGCATCTTGATGTCCAGGCCGACGAGCTCGAAGACCTCCGTGAGGTCGTAGCCTTTCTCGCGCCACAAAGCCTCGTCCTTGTCTCCTTTGCCGAGCAGCTTGAGGTCGTGCAGGGCGCGGTAGCAGCGCATGCGGGCGCGAGCCGGCACGTCGTCTCCCTTCAGTTCACCGACCAGCGGGTTCAAGACCACACCTGCAAAGTATCCCTCGCGGGTCAGGCGCTCGACGCCAGCCACCAGTGCGTACTCATGTGCTCGGTGCAACGGGTTGCGGGTTTGGAAGGCGAGCGCCCGTTCCCAACGCCGCTCGGCAATCAGCGTGCGCACTTGGCGAGGCGAAAGAACGAACTCGCCGTATTCCGGATCGACCTCCTGCGGCAGAGCCCAAAGCTCGCCGCCGATCAGCTTGGTACGGGGATCTTCGAGAATCATGCGCGCACCAGGGTGATCGGTCCGGCGCGTTCCGTAGAAGCGTTCGATGTGCTTTGGCTTATCCCAGTCGAAAAGGCTGGTCACGCGTACCATTCCCACAGTCTGCCCTTCGTGAAAGAGGGCCACGGGCTTCCCGATGCGCACCCGGCGCGCTTCGTCGTCAGTGACCGGGAAGGAAATGGGCGCCGTCCACGCATAATGGCGAAAGCCGAAATCCAGCGCATCGTGGTCGAGGACGTAGTGCCAGGTGTCTTCGTCCATCGGGCCGGTCAGAGGCGAAAGGGTTCCGTCTGCGATGCGATAGACGGTGGAGAGATCGGCCCGGCTCACTTCCACGCGGGCGAAATCCTTGGCTTCCTCGAGAAACTGCTTGCGGCGTCCGAGAGGAACGACGCGGTTGACGGGCGATTCTAAACCCCCGTGCACGGGAACCAAATCGGCCATATTCCAGACTCCTTTCTACTCTTCCACGGTTTCTACGTTACAGCCCAGGTCCTCCGCCCAGGCGGGGGCCCGGGGCTTGCGCCACCAGCGTTCGAACCACGCACGGGCGGGCACAGGCAGCACTGCGTGCGCGATGGAAAAGCGGGTCGAAGCCGCTTCGCAAGCCTCCCAAGGTTCGCCCTCGATCACCTGCGTTTCGACTTCGACGCCCGCTCGTGCTGCCGCCTCCCGTACCCTTGCCAGAACCTCGTTCGCGAGAGCGACTTGCTCCTGCCGTACGTGTTCGATCACGTCCTCACTAAGCTTCTCGCCAATGAAGCCGTGGTCCATGAGTTGGCCGGCGAGTTCATCTAAGTGTCGCGCTGGGAGCACGACGGCGGCGTAAAGCACTGCGTGCGACTCCTTGGCTCGCTCCAAGGCGCGTTGCAGAGCAAGCCCGGGTTGGGACCCCGGCGTCAGTAGAAGCAGTACGGCATTCATCCTCCACCCCCGATGTGCAAGCCGAGCCATGGCCAGTACCACCACGCCATGAGGTTGAACGCGACCCAGGCAATGAAGGCCAGCGTGGCGCCCGGGAGGAGTAAGTCACGCAGCGACAGGTAGCCGCTCGAGAACGCGATCGCGTTTGCAGGTGTACCGATCGGTAGGGTGGTCGCCAAGCCAGCAGGTACCGCCACAGTGAGCGCGATCACGCGGGGGTCGAGCCCGAACTCGCCCGCAATCCCGAGGCTCATCGGGAGCAGCATGGCCACGACCGCGGAATTGCTCATGGCTTCGGTGAGCACCAGCGCGAGCAAGGAAAGCAACCAGATGACCGCACTGGAGTTCGTGGCCCAGTCGCGGATGGTGGCGTGCGCGAGCCAGCCAGCCGCCCCGGACTTGCTCAGCGCCGAGCCGAGACAAATTGCCCCACCGTACATCACCAGCACGCCCCAGTTCACATAACCTTCGATTTCTTTCCAATGGACCAGTCGTAACAGGAACAAAACGACGACGGAAACCAGGGCGACGTTAGCCAAGCCGAACTCCTCGCCGAGCAAGATCCATGCTGCGAGGGTGGCCAGCATCACGGTGGCGATCGCCCGTTCTTGGTAGCGAGGCTTGCCGAGGCGCAAGCGGCGCTCGCGCAGCACTTCGTCGGCGGCACGGACGTCGTTAATGTCAACGGGGAAGAACCAGCGGAGCAGCACGTAAGCCACCCCGGTGAGGACAACGACGAGCGGAAAGATTGCCTGGCTCCACTCGAAGAAGGTGAACGACTTGCCGGTTGTCTCGCGTAAGATGCCGATCGCGAGCGGGGCGCGTGCCCCCCCGAGCAAGGTGGCGATGCCGCCAATGGTCGAGCCCCACGCCATCGCGAGAAAGAGCGCCTTGCCATAGTTGCTGCGCCGCGGCGTGAGTCGCAACACTTGGGTCATCTCGGCGATGATGGGGAAGTTCATCGCGGCTACCGCATGCTCGGACATGAAGAAGGCCATGACGACGTTGAGCAGTAGTACGCTGAACAGGAGTGAGTGCGGAGTCCGCCCGAAACGATGCAAGATCGCCAGCGCGATGCGCGTGCTGAGACCCGACTTCATCAGGCAGGCGGCCAAAATGAAAGCACCGAGGATAAAAAACAGGGCTTCGTTGCCGAACAGCGAATAGGCTTGCGATGCGCTCATGACCCCGGAAAGCGGGATCAGCACGATGGCAAGCAAGCTGGTGACCATCAGCGGTAGAACGCTGAGCACCCAGAAGAGCACACAAATGGCGAAAATCGCCAGCGCGCGCTGCCCCGCTTCGCTGAGCCCCGCCGGGGGCGGAGTGCTGATTGCCCACCAGTACATCCCCGCGGCGAGACACCACAAGAGCGCGTGAAAGACCCCTGGCAGGAGGATGCGCCAAAGGGGCCGGGTGTCCACGACGTACCGCGGTTTGCGAGCGGAGCTGGCTGGGCTGGCGATATCCATGTTACCGGCTTGCATGGGGCGCCTCGCCCGTGGAGTCGTCCAGGCTGCGAACGCGCAATGCCCGCCGCAAACGGGCGAGGCGTGGCAAAGCCAGGTTACCCAGCAGCTGCGCTCGGCTCACGCCGGCCCACAGGCGAGCCTGAACTGCTTCTTGCTCAAGGCAATCGTCCAGCAGCCTCGGTAGGGCGTAGGGGAGGGGAGGAATCCACTGCGGGCACAGACGTTTGCCGCGAAGCGCCGCCTCCACGGTGAGGCAGGCGTGCCGAAGCTCTTCTGCGTCGGGCGGCGAGACGGGGAAGGACGAAGGCCGGTCCTCGCTTCGTAAGGGGATGAGAACCGGAATGACCCCTACCTCTACGAGAGTCCGCAGATCACCTCTCAGTGCGCTCCCTGGCTCCCAGCCGAGCACCACCTCGCTCCAAATGGCGCCTGCAGGAAAGATGCGGGCGGCGTGGTGCAACGCTGCAAAATACCGCGACTTGCCCAGGTGCCGGGCCCGTCCCGGCAAGGCACGGGAGAGCGTCTCGACGTCAATGACCTCGAGGTGAATCCCTGCAGCATCCACTCCCATTGCGTAAGCATGATCGAGCCAGCGGAGAGTGCGCGGGGGATGGAACGACGCGGCGATCAGTGCGGAGGTGTGCCTCCGGGCAGCCCTCACCAGCGGCTCTAACTCGCAGACGCCGCCGTCTTCTAAGTCGAAGGATGGCTGGGCGGGGAAATACACGTAGCGCAGGCGCCGCTCCCGGCTTGCCGCGCTCACCACTTGCGCCACTTCGCTCGCACCGAGCGTCATCTCCCGCTCATCGAAGGACCGAGAGCCGGCACGACAGAAGCGGCAGCTCGCACCACTCAGGCCATACCCGCAACTGGTTGTCGGGAAGAAAATCAAAACCGAACCGAGCAGCCACGCGATCTCCCCCATCTTGCGTCCGGTAGAAGCTTCGATCTCGTACCAGGCGGGGGGGCTAGGGATGCGCACCGGTATGGGCCCGCCCGCGGTGCTGAGCTGCCACCTCCCATCGCTTCGCTCGAGTCGGGGCAGATCTCCGTCGCTTTCGCCCGTGTGCACGGCCACCAGTAGGCGTGCCGGAGAGGGTGTGAGAAGCTCGATCTCGAGTCGCGGCGAACCGAACGCGCCTGCGAGCCAATGCGCGGTATGCCTGAGTTCATCCTCTCGCGCGGCGCCGACCTGCACGCCTTTGCACAAGAGTTTGTGTGCGAGCCAGGGCTCGCCGGCGAGGCGGCTGCCGGCGCTGCTTGCGGGTGCCAGCTTCATACCAAGTGCCCTCGGCAATGCTCGCAGGGAGTGGAGAACGCTTGCCGGACCTGCTGGCGGACAAGGCCCCGCCCAAAGTCCTGCAGAAACCATGCGTGCTCCTGTTGCGCGCGCGGCTCTAAAAGAGCGCGCAAGGCTAGACTGGCAGCCAACGTTGCCGCACCCCAGCCGTAGACCGGCTCGGCACTCTGGTGCGATGCGGCGTTGCCGGGCTCGGACCACAACTGCCAGAATTCGTCATCGAGCGGGCAAGCACTTTGAAACGGTTGCGGCCAGTACGCCACCCACGCGCGCGTTCCTTGCACCCACACCCAAACCGCAGCACGCTGTGGGCGCCATTTGCGAACTTGCGCGTGCCAGGCGCCAGGCTCCTCGCAAGCGTGGATGGAAACACCGGTGGCTCGGGAGAAACCGCTTGGAAAAGCTTCGCCGTACCAGGAAGTGCGCGGGCAGGCACCGCGAGGCAACTGTGGGAGCAACGCTGCCGGCACTGCGATGTGACCGACCCCAGCGCGCGCTAGGTACAAAGCACACGGTCCGAGCAAGTCCGGCTTTCCCACCAGGGCCACAGCGCTCTCGAACCAGGCTCCTTGCCCGCGCCCGCCGACGCCGCTGGCCAGGATTTGGCGGCTGAACCACTCCAACTCCTGTTCGTTGAGATGCATGGGCGATCAGAGACTTTGTGCCAGGATGCGCTCCAGGCGAGCACGCCGCTCCCGCCAGCCAACCCAGAGATTCGTGCTCAGGTACCGGTCGCCAAAGTCCGGGAAGATGACCACCACGACCCCCTCGCGGAGTTCGCGCGCAACCTCCAACGCGCCCACCAGTGCTGCCCCGGAGGACTGACCGACAACAATGCCTTCGCGTTCGGCGATTTGGTACACCATTTCATAAGCGGCGTCGGTGCTCACCGGAATTTTTCGGTCCAGTTCCTCCTCGTGATAGATGCCCGGTACGATGGAGGTCGCCATGTGCTTGAGTCCTTCCAGCCCGTGCCACGCGTCATCAGGCTCCACGGCAATCACCTGAATGGCCGGGTTGCGGCTTCTTAGATAACGGCCGGTGCCCATGATCGTCCCACCCGTGCCGATGCCGGCGACCAGATGGGTGACCCGACCGCGGGTGTCGTTCCAGATCTCCGGACCGGTGCTTTCGAAATGCGCCAGCGGGTTCACTTCGTTGAAGTACTGATCGGGTTTGAAGTACTTGTCCGGGTTTTCCGCGAGAATCTTGCGGCACAGGCGGATGGCTCCATCGGAGCCCTCGAGAGGATCGCTGAAGATCACTTTAGCCCCGTATGCCGAGACAATTTGCTTGCGTTCTTTGCTGACATTGGCGGGCATGACGAGTTCGACCGGATAGCCGAGGACTGCCCCAGCCATCGCAAGAGCAATTCCTGTGTTGCCAGAGGTCGAGTCGATGATCGTCTTGCCCGGCCGCAGTTTCCCAGTCTGCAAGCCGTCGCGGATCATCCATACCGCCGGCCGATCCTTGACGGACCCGCCCGGGTTGAACCCCTCGAGCTTGGCGTAGATTTGGACCCCCGGTGCCACACCTTCACGCAGGTTGCGGAGCTCGAGCAGAGGCGTGTTGCCGACCAGATCGAGAACCGAGTTCGCTTTGCGCGGGCGCAGGGTGTGGCGCAACCGGATGGTCGCAGCCTCAGGCATTCAAAACTCCGCCGGCAATCGCCGGCACGATGGAAATCTCGTCTCCCTCCCGCACCGGGGTGTCCAGAGAATCGAGGAAGCGAATGTCGTCGCCATTCACGTAGATGTTCACGAATCTCCGGACCTTCCCGGATTCATCGCACAACCGTTCCTTGATGCCCGGATGGTGTTGCTCGAGATCTTCGAGCACCGACCCCACGGTGGCTCCCGAAGCGACGACCTCCTCTTTCCCATCGGTGTACCGGCGGAGCGGCGTTGGAATGCGAACTCGAACACCCATGTGGAACCTCCTTTTTCACGCCAAACGCTGCCTGCTCGGGCAGACACTTGGAATCGTTTCGGTGAGACCCACTGGTAAAAGCTTCCCCTATGCGCTGCAAGCGCGGGTGTTCTTACGAGTGTGGTCGCTTCGTGCTGGCAAAACACCAGCGCACACCGCGCAGTTCGGGTCGCGTTTCACGCGTACCACGCGAAGGCTCGGACGCCAGGCGTCGAACAGCAACATGCGGTCGGCCGTGAGTTGGCCCCACTCTCCGGCCAGGAGCGCCAGTGCCTCGAAGGCTTGCCGCGCGCCGAGATAGCCGACCACAGGACCCACGATCCCTGCTTCTCGGCAGGAGGAGCGCAGCGACTCATCGTCCGCCGCTGCAAAGATGCAGCGTAAGCACGCACTGCGCCCGGGTAAAACGGTGCAGAGCTGCCCCTGCCAGCCGAGTGCTCCCGCATGGACGAGCGGGATGCCGAGTCGCACGCACTGATCGTTCAGCCAAAGCTTGGTTTCGATTCGGTCTGTGGCGTCTACCAGCAGGTCGTGCCCGGTTAGCAGCGGCTCGATGTTCTCCTCTTCTACGGCGGCGACAAGGCCTTTGATGGCCAGCGCTGGGAACCGCTCCTGTAAGCGTTGCGCAGCGACCAGCGCCTTGGGCTGGCCGAGGTCAAGTTCATCGAACAGAGGCTGGCGGTGAAGGTTGGAAACTTCGACCCTGTCGGGATCCACGATCGTGAGGTTGCCGACCCCCGCCTGGGCGATGAGGAGGGCAGCCGGGCAGCCCAAACCGCCCACGCCGGCGATCAACACCCGACCGTGCCGCCAAGCCTCGTGCGCGGAGGAAGATGCTCCGAGGTTAGTAGTAGGAACGGCCACGACCAAACGGATCGAACCCGGTGCCAACGGCCGGGACCGGCATCGCCCCGGCACTGGAGGGCAAGCGGGCCGGCTGCGGAGGTGTCACCTGGGCGGTGTCGAAGGAATCGACCACTTGAGAGCGACCGTTCAACGCGAGCAGCACCGTAATGGGGTCAGCCGCACGAATTGGCTCTTCCACGCGCAGGCGCTGGAGTGCTCGCTGCGCCACCACGGCGTCGGCGCTGCCCGGTCGTGCCTGCGCTACGGCCTGGTATGCGAGCCGGGCTCGGTCGGTCATGCCTTGCTTTTCATAGTGGCGGGCAAGCGAGAGGAGTCCTCGGGTTCCTTCCTCGGTGGAACCGTACTTTGCCGCGAGTTCCAGCAGCCGCACCTCCGCCGCTTTCCAGTGCCCACGCTTGGCGTAGAACTCAGCCACATAGGCTTCATGACCGGCCAAGCGCCGGCGGCAACGCTCGAGTTCCTCGCGCGCCAGTTCTGCGTACGGGCTCTCCGGATACTGGCGAGCGACGGTCAGAAAGTAGGTGAGAGCGTTCTGGGCCGCGGTTTGGTCGCGGTCAATCGGCAACATTTGCCGCGCGTAGCACATGCCGAGCAAGTACCCCACCAGGGGCAAGTGGGGGCTGGTTGGGTGGCGCCGTTGGAAATCGGTGAGCGCCACCACAGCTTCCGCGTAGCGACCCTCCAAGTAATGGGCGTGGGCAATACGCAGCTCGGCCTCTTCGGCATACTCGCTGAACGGGTGCTGGTCGAGCAGTTCGCGGAACTGCTCGCTGGCTACACCCAAGGCGCCACTGCGAAAACTCGCGCTCGCGGCGCGGAAATACTCCTCTGCACTCTTTGGCTTTTTCGCGGCACAGGCACTCAGCGCAAGCACTCCCAACAGCAGCGGGGCAAATACGGCGGTTCGGCGCGCGCCGCGCCGGCTCTCGAATCCCAAACTGCGAAACATTGCCTGCCACCTCGGCCGAAATGGTTCGAACTCGGCGTAAGCCCGCGGACCCGCTTTTGCTGCGGCTCGGTTGCGATTTTGCCTGCTCAGGGTTGTCTTCCCAGCCATTGCCTGCGTACCAGCGTGGGAGGAATTTCGGGCCTGCGGGCTAACGCCCCTTCTAAGCGTTCCATCAACAAGCGGAACGCCGGCTCACCCTGGATGACCAAGTCATCGTACAGTTCCTCCAGGTGCATCTGCTCGAGCGCTACGGACGCCTCGATTGCGGCGTCCGGTCCTTGGGAAGCGGCAAGCTGTGCCTCGATCGCACTCAGCGTCGCCTCCGCTTGCCGAAGACGCTCCGCCATTTCCGGAACGAAGTCGCCGGTCTCCTCGCGCTCCTCGAAACTGCGGAGTTCGCGCTGCAACACTTCCGCATGGGTTTCTTCCAAGAAGGCGAGTTCGCGCCACAACTGCGCTCGTGCGGGATCATGGGGAAACCGCTCGGCCAGTTGCCGGTATAGACGAGCCACCCGAGTCGCCAGTGCCGCGCACTGCTCCAGTACTTCGACCACGTACATGCCTGCGCCTCTCCTCTCCGGGCGAGTTTCACCATGACCGAAGTGGCTCGAAGGCGCAAGCCTGGCGAGAGAAGAAAACCGGCCTCGATTCCGAGGCCGGCGGAAAGAGCGGGTGACCGGGGTCGAACCGGCGACCTTATGCTTGGCAAGCATACGCTCTAGCCAGCTGAGCTACACCCGCATGCGGGGCGTCTACCTAGCGAAGCCGTTCCGCGAAGTCAAAGCATCCCAGCGCCGTGTGCTTGGAAAGCGCGGTCACCAACGAATTCTCGGTTGGGTGGAGGAGAGCCTTTCCCGAGCAGGCGCGGAGCGCTCACGGCTCGGGCGCGAGGACGGTGATTGGATATTCGTCGGTGTCGGACACTTGATTTTGTGGGTCGCGCAGCGTCACGCGTGCAATGTACTCGCCGGGCTTCTGGTACGTGTGCGAGACGCGTGCGCCGTTCTCAAAGCGAGTGCCACCGGTTACCGTTGCGGAACCGTCCCCAAAATCCCATTCGAACTCGCCGTCGTTGTCAGAGCAAAGACCCTCCGCCGTGAAGCGCACTTCGAGGGGCGCAGGTCCCTCCTCCACATCCGGGGTCAGAATCACCAGACACCCAGGCCCCACAGTTACCGGAATCGTGGGCGTGGTCGCAGGCTGAGCGACCTTGGGTAGTTGTCCTTCGGGCGGAACGAGAAGCACGGGCTCTTCTTGTCGCTCGCAACCGCCGCAACCTGCCAGCGCCAGGCTGATAGAGAGTACCCCGGAGTAAAGAAAAGGCCAATTTCTGCTCATTTACCCATCCTCTTCGTTTCCCTCGCTTTGCACCCCTGCAGGCGGATCTACTTGCACAAACACGTCCCGTTGCAGCAGCGAACCGGTTTTGCGCTCTACCTGTACGGTAACCCAAAAACCACCGGGCTCTGTGAACAAGTGGCGGACAATCGCCCCGTCCGCCTCGTGCCCGTCACCGAAGTTCCAGCGGATGCTGCGCAGCGGTTCGCCTGGATCGCTCAGGACGAGCCGGAATTCCACTTGTAACGGAGCTCGCCCGATGTCCGGTACTGCCTCGACATCGAGATCCAGCGCGCGTTCTGTGACCTCAAGCACGGCGCTCGCCTCGCGCTCGGCTGGGATGTCCCGCACTCGCACTACGTAGGTGCCGGGCGTTTGGTAGCGGTGCCAGGCCTCGGGTTGTGTGCCCTCGTGTACAGTGCCTTCGCCAAATTCCCATCGCAGCAGCGCTCCCATTTCCGCTCCTGACACACGGAAGTGCACCGCCAGCGGTGCCTCTCCGCGCACCGGCTCAGCAACGAGTTGGAGAGGAGGAAGGGGAGCGCCGGATGGAGAGCGCCCTTGCGGGCGTGCAGCCAGAGTGGCCGCTTGGGAGGATTTCCCGCTTCCCGCGGTTCCGCGGTCGGTGCTTGCCTGGACCTCCTCCCGGGTGTGGGCGGGTTCGCAGCCGAGACCCAGCAACAACAGCAACATGAGCACCATCCGCATCTTGCGTCTCGGCTTCCACGAAAGTGGAGCGTTCTTACTGTTGGCCGGCGCGCGGGTCAACGCGCGAAAACCGAATTGAAGCCCTCCGGCAAGCTTGCTAAGCGAGGCAGCGACTCGAGGCGGCGTACCCAAGTGGCTAAGGGAGAGGTCTGCAAAACCTCGATGCAGCGGTTCGAATCCGCTCGCCGCCTTCTCTCGCACCTTTATGCCGGCTCCCGTTGCGCTGGCTCTCCGCGGAGGACGCGGAGAACAGTCGAACATCTTGCGGTGGAACGCGCGCCTGCCAGGACTCCTCCTGGCACGGCGCAACTGCACCGCCCAAAGACTGGCGGAGAAAGCAGCGAAGCGTTAGCGCTTGCTCGTGGCAGCGCAGTGGAGTGTGCCCCTGCTGTCAGCGGAACGACGGCCGGATTGTGCGTGGACTTCCGGGACCTTGCAATCAGGCCCGCTAGTGACCGAGCCTACGCGAATGTGGCCTCCCGGCGAGGGACGACCAGCGGGCCCCAAGCGAGGTCGAAAAGGCTGCGGCGGCGCGGTGGATGAAAGCGACGTGGTCGCGGATGAATGTCTGCGGGCCGCAAGGCAAGTGCGGCCAATGATGCAGGATCCCGCACCTGCCTCACTGGCACCGCTCGATCAAAGAAACTCTTTCGGCGCTAGCCGAGTTTGGCCAGTACGGAATCGGCACTCGAAACGCTCAGACCAGGGCCCGGCTCGACCAGCAGCTCCTTGACCACTCCGTCTTCTACGATCATCGCATACCGCTGCGAGCGAAGGCCCATGCCAAATCCGCTCGCGTCGAGCTCGAGTCCGATCGCCTTGGTAAATTCGGCGTTCCCGTCTGCGAGCAGACGCACTTTGCCTTTGGCTCCACTCGCGTTTGCCCAGGCGCCCATGACGAAGACATCGTTTACGGCGATGCACACGATGTCGTCTATGCCTTTTGCCTTGATTTCGTCTGCCCGCTCAACAAAGCCGGGAAGGTGCTTGGCGCTACACGTCGGAGTGAAGGCGCCGGGGACAGCGAACACCACAACCTTCTTGCCCCGAAAGACGTCCTCGAGCTTGGCATCCCGCGGGCCCTGCTCGGTCATTTCCTTGAGCGAGATGTGAAGGGGTAGCTTTTGTCCAACTGAAATTGCCATGGGAAGAACCTCCATGCTGATTTGGGCGGAGACTCGCCTAGCGAGCCTCTTCGTTCGCCTTGAACCCTACTTGCTTGTGCGAGCCGTCGCAAAACGGCTTGTTCGCGGAATGCCCGCAGCGGCAAAGGTAAATCGGTTGCTCGCTGACCTGGAAGGGGCGATTCCGTGCATCCACGAGTTCGACCGGTCCTCGGACTTCGTAGGGACCGTCTGCAATGGTTTTGATCCGCACTGTTTCGGCCATGAGCCTCACCTCCTGAAAGGGCCTGCCTACTGGTCCTCGCCCAGCCGCGCAAGTCACTCAGCGCTTTTCTCGTGCTACTTGCTGGCGGAGCCGCATTAAAAACTCGCGTTGTTCGGGGATCATGAGAGAAAGGGCCTTGTCCACGGGGTAAAACTTGCACACGTCGTTTTCCGGATCGCCGTGCGTACAGCGGCCGTGCTCGTCCACCCGGCTCATGCTCTCTTGCGTGGGTTCAGCCCAAAACGCGCGAACCACCTTGCCGGACTTCTGTTGAATCTCGCCGAGGTCAGCCCGCACGATGACCTCGAGACCCGTCTCTTCCCGTGTTTCCCGAACAGCAGCTTGTTCGGGGTGCTCCCCTGGTTCCAGCAGCCCTTTGGGGATCCCGAATAGAGGCTTACGAAACGTGGCACCGCGCGGGTGCACGAGCAACACCTCGAGCTGCCCATTGTGGGAGCGCGTGACCACGCAACCGGCCGAGTAGGGGCGGCGAGATTTGCTTGTTTCAGGGCTGTTTGTCCGCGAGGAGTCCATGATTGGTGGCCACCTCGGCGAAGAAGAGTCCGCTGTCCTTGATGATCCGAGTCTGCGTAGGGTAGTCGACGTAGACCAGGCCGAAGCGCTTACTGTAACCAAAGTTCCACTCGAAGTTGTCGAGCAGCGACCAACAGAAATACCCCCGCAGTGGTACGCCCGCGGCGATTGCGCGCGCGGCTTCGCGCAGATGGGCCTCGAGATAAAGGCGCCGTTGCTCGTCGTGGACACGTCCGTCCTGCACCTCGTCGCGGTAGGCGGCTCCGTTCTCGGTAATGTAAATGTCGATCGGCCCGTAGTCACGGTGCAGCCGGGTGAGGGCGTCGAAGAGATGCTGGGGGTAGACTTCCCAGTCCATGTCCGTGTGTGGTCTGCCCTCTTGCCGTACTTGGGCTGCGCGGACGATAGGGATGCTCGGCTCGTCGCGCATGACCATGCGCGTGTAACTATTGTGTCCGAAAAAATCGATCGGCGCGGCAAGTGCCTCCTCGTCGCCTGCTTCGAGCCGAGGTGCAAACGGGCCAAGTTCATCCCACACCTCTTGCGGGTAGCGACCGGTGAGACTCGGTTCCCAAAACCAACGGTTGACAAACCCATCGGCGCGGCGCGCGGCGAGCAGGTCAGCTTCCCGCTCGCTGGCTGGATAGACCGGCATGGAGACATGTGTGATACCCACGCGTGCGCCGCGAACAGTTTCGCGTAGCGCTCGTACCGCGTTGGCGTGACCCAAATTCAAATGATGCGAAACCTGCAGGGCCACCTGCGGGTCTTGTTTCCCGGGCGCGTGGATGCCGAAGATATATCCGGCTAACACGAACGCCAGCGGCTCGTTGAGGGTGATCCAAAGGCCCACGCGGTCGCCCAGCTTCCTCGCGACGATTGCGGCAAAGTGCGCGAACCACTTGGCCGTCTCACGATTTGCCCATCCTCCGTCGTCCTCGAGCGCTTGGGGTAGGTCCCAATGAAAGAGCGTGACGACTGGTAGGATGCTCTGGCGGCAGAGTTCGTCCACCAGCCGGTCGTAAAAATCGAGCCCAGCCGGGTTCACCGCCCCTTTGCCTGCGGGCAGCACGCGGGGCCAGGAAATGGAGAAGCGATAAGCGCCCAGGTGCAAGCGCTTCATGATGGCGACATCTTCGCGGTAGCGGTGGTAGTGATCGCAGGCGATGTCCCCCGTGTCCCCATTCAAAATTCGGCCCGGCGTGTGCGAAAACGTGTCCCAGATCGAAGGCCCTTTTCCGTCCTCGTTCCAAGCCCCTTCGATTTGGTACGCAGAAGTAGCCGTCCCCCACAAAAAACCTTCCGGAAAACGCATGGGCTCCTCCTTTAAGAGCGCTTGTTTTTGTTGCGGTCGCGCTGAGCCCGCTGGTTCCACTGCCGGCGGGCGTAGCTTTGTAGAAGCCGCTCGCAGGCGCGGGCCAACTCGGGATCAGGCATCTCCGACACGAGCGCAGCCCGCAGTTCGCCGGGTGCTGGCAGGGAGAATGACTCGCGCGGGGCGGGCCGCTGGAAAGCGGAGGCGGGCACCGCGCGCAGGCGGCCGAGCCGGAAGACAATCTCGTGGATGTGCGGCCTGCTCAAGCGCCCATTCAGCTTTCTTTGCAGTTCGAGCTTGAGGAACTGGAGCTCTTGCAACCACACCGCGCTTGCCACGGTGACGATCAACGTGCCATTGCGGAACTCGCTCGGTTCGCTCTTCTCTGCCAGCTTCGCCCCCACGATTTCCCGCCAAGCGCCACAGGCGCGGTAGACCTCCAGTTCCTCCTCGCTCATCCAGCGGCGCAGCAGGGAGCCGAAGGTTTCCCGCAAAGGCTCGGGCGTACTGTTTCTGTTTCGGAACCGCACAGAGTGCCACTTTACCGCGCCAGCAAAGCGCCGGCTAGAAGGAAGGTGGCTTTGCTTGACAACCACAACATCTTGTGTCTTATACGGTGTCCGCCCACAACGGATAGGGGTTCGAGGGATCGTGGAGGAGAAGGCAAATGGCGAACGGCGTGCACAATAAGCGGCGAAACGAGAAAGGCCAACGGTTTGTACCCGCGCAAAGGAGCGCCACAGGCTCGGAGGTAGAGAGGGGCCTACGGTTCCGCCGCTTCTTCACCAACCCCGGGGAGGACCCCTTCGACTCGGTCGAGTGGGAGTTGCGCAAAGCGGTGATCACCGGCGAGAAAGGGGAGGTCATCTTCGAGCAAAACAACGTGGAGATTCCGCGCTCGTGGTCGCAACTGGCGACCAGCGTAGTCGTCTCCAAGTACTTCCGGGGGCAGCTCGGCGCGCCGGAGCGGGAGCATAGTGTGCGGCAGCTCATTGGCCGTGTGGTGCGCACCCTGCGTGCCTGGGGTGAAGAGCAGGGTTACTTCGCCTCCCGGGAGGATGCAGAGACCTTTTCTGCGGAACTCACCCACCTGTTGTTGCACCAAAAAATGGCCTTCAACAGCCCGGTTTGGTTCAACGTGGGGATCGAGCCTCGCCCGCAGTGTTCGGCTTGCTTCATCTTGTCGGTGGAAGACACGATGGAGTCCATCCTCAACTGGTACCGCAACGAAGGAATCATTTTTAAGGGAGGCTCTGGTTCCGGGGTCAACCTGTCGAAGATTCGCTCTTCTAAGGAAAAACTGGCTGGTGGTGGCACCGCCTCCGGGCCGGTTTCCTTCATGAAGGCAGCGGATGCTTCCGCCGGCGTCATCAAATCGGGTGGCAAGACGCGGCGGGCCGCGAAAATGGTGGTGCTCAACATTGATCACCCGGACATTGTCGAGTTCATCCGTTGCAAGGAGGAGGAAGAGAAAAAGGCCTGGGCTTTGATTGACGCAGGCTATGATGGCTCGCTCGATGGCCCAGCCTACGGGTCGGTGTTCTTTCAAAACGCCAACAACTCGGTGCGGGTTCCCGATGCGTTCATGCGTGCGGTAGAAGAAGACGGAACCTGGGCGACTCGTTACGTGCTGAGCGGGGAGACCGCGGAGGTGTTCCGCGCGCGCGATCTGTTTCGCATGATTGCTGAGGCTGCTTGGGTGTGTGGCGACCCGGGAATGCAGTTCGACACCACGATCAACGAGTGGCATACGTGCCCGAACGCTGGCCGCATCAACGCTTCGAACCCGTGCTCGGAGTACATGCACCTCGACAACTCTGCGTGCAATCTGGCCTCGCTCAACCTGATGAAGTTCGTGGATGAGGCCGGCAATTTCGATGTGGAAGCGTTTCGCCATGCGGTGGATATCACCATCACCGCGCAGGACATCATCGTGGATCACTCCAGCTACCCAACTCCGGAGATCGAGGAAAACGCGCGCCGCTACCGGCAGTTGGGCTTGGGTTACGCCAATTTGGGCGCACTTCTGATGTCGCTTGGGTTGCCGTACGACTCCGAAGCGGGTCGCCAGTACGCTGCTGCGGTCACCGCGCTCATGACCGGTGAGGCATACCTGCAGTCGACCCGGATTGCCGAGCGGATGGGTCCATTTGCTGGCTTTGCCAACGACCGAGATGGGATGCTGCGCGTGCTGCGCAAACACCGATCCTATGCCCACAAGATTGATTCGACGTACGTCCCCCTCGAGCTCCTCGGTTCCGCACGGCAAGTGTGGGATGAGGTTGTCGAGCGAGGTGAGCGGTTCGGGGTGCGCAACTCGCAAGCCACGGTGCTGGCGCCTACCGGCACGATTGCGTTCATGATGGACTGCGACACCACGGGAGTTGAGCCCGATATTGCCCTAGTGAAATACAAGAAGCTGGTTGGTGGGGGCGTATTGAAGATCGTCAACTCGACGGTGCCCCGCGCCCTCCGGCGCCTGGGATACGAGTCGGCGGAGATTCAGCGGATTGTCGAGTACATAGACGAGAATGACACGATCGAAGGCGCCCCGGGCCTGCGCGAGGAGCACTTGCCGGTGTTTGACTGCGCTTTCAAGCCGGCACGGGGACAGCGCTCGATTCACTACATGGGCCACCTGCGCATGATGGGTGCGGTGCAGCCGTTCATCTCCGGTGCGATCTCCAAAACGATCAATATGCCGAACCACGCCACAGTGGAAGACATCATGGACGCCTACCTGGCTGCCTGGCGCCTGGGCCTGAAGGCGGTGGCAGTGTATCGTGACGGGTGCAAACGGACCCAGCCCCTCAACACGGCGCGCGTGCAGAAGTCAGAGGCCGCGGCGGAGTTCCGTCCGGTGCGGCGCCGGCTGCCGAACGACTGCCAGTCTATCCGGCACAAGTTCGATATCGCCGGGCACGAGGGGTACATCCATGTGGGCTTGTACGAGGACGGGCAGCCGGGGGAAATCTTCATCAAGATTGCGAAGGAAGGGAGCACGGTTTCGGGGCTCATGGACACCATCGGGATCCTCACTTCCATGGCGCTCCAATACGGGGTGCCGCTCGAAGTTCTGGTGGACAAGTTCAGCCACGTGCGCTTCGAACCCTCGGGCTTCACCAAGAACCCCGATATTCCGTTCGCCAAGTCTTTGATTGATTACATTTTCCGCTTCTTGGGCGCGCGGTTTTTGGGCCCAGAGAAGCGCTCGCAAATCGGTATCGTATCTCGCGAGCCAGACCAGGAGTCGAGCAGCCCGAGTGCGGGGAGCGAAGTCGAGCCTGCTGCGCGGGTGGCTGCGTTGGGCTTCAGTCCGCAGGCAGATGCTCCGAGCTGCCATGACTGCGGCTCGATCATGGTGCGGAACGGTAGCTGTTACAAGTGCCTGAACTGCGGGGCGACGAGCGGCTGCTCATGATTCGGTTCCGGGCGGGGTGCCGAAAACACCCTTGAGGGTAGGGATCAGCATGCGGCGGACGCGCGGCGTGAGAGCCGACATCCAGCGACGAATGCGTGGGCTATCGCCGCACGGAGGAGCAGATCGGGAGCCAACGGTGCGTGGTCGTGGTGGAGTGGGGCTCCTGCGGGAGGGGCGGATGCGGCCGAGAAGATCGGGCGGGGCGCTACGAGTCTGTAGCGCCCCGCGGGGTGGTCAGCCTTGCTGGCCTCTCGCGCGCATGAGCCGCGCAAACAAAGTACTTTTATAAAATTCGATCAGTTCCTTTGCCTGTTCCGCTGATTCTCCCAACATGAACTGCTGTACCAGCACCCCAGCCAGCGTGACGAGAATCAGCGCGGCTTCCCGCTGCGGCTCGATTTCCGGCACGAACAAGCCGCGTGCCTTCCCTTGCTCCAGGATTTCGGCGAAGGACTGGCGGAAGGCGCGGTAGAGTTCGCTGACGCGGCGCACGTCGTCTTCTTCCGGCAAATTTGCTCCGGACCCGTGTGCCCGTTGTTCGGCGCGCAGCATGAGCCCCATGAAAAAGCGCACCGAATAAACATTGTCGTTCACAAACCTGTAGAAAGAGTCGATTAAGCGGGCAATCTGGCTCGGCTCGTCAAGACCGGCAATTTCCTCGGTGTCAATGAAGTACGGCTCCAGAGTGCGCCGCAGGGCCGTGCGGTAGAGTTTTTCTTTGCTGTCGAAGTGCCAAAAGATCAGGGCCTTGCTCACCCTCGCCTCCCGCGCCACCTGCGCTAGCGAGGTCGCCTCGTACCCTTGCTGTGCGAACAAACGGGCTGCAGCTTGGAGAATTTTCTCCCGTGTAGCGAGAATCTCAGAGTTGGAGGCAGGCACGTGCTGGCTCGTCATTGGCCCATGGTTTCCTATGGAAACAGGAAATCGAAGTCAATGACTTTTCTGGCCACGAGTCATGGCTTGCTGCCATGTTCACCTTGCGACTTGCGGGCCGCGATCTCCGCGAGAGCGCGAACGCGCGGGTCGGGGTGCTCTTTGGCTAGGCGCACGAGCGCGGGGTGACCTGCTGCCCCCATGCCTTCAAAGGCAGCCACTGCAGCGAGCGCAGCATCACCTGATTGTGCGAGTGCGAACTCCTCCAAATGCTGGCGAACTGTTTCCCCGAGTACGGACAACTGCTGGGCAGCGGCCAGCCGCACGCTCGCCTCGGGATCGGTGAGCCCCGCCGCCAGAGTCGGGAAGGCCTCATTGCCGGCAAGTTCGCGGAGCCGGGTTAGGGCAGCGGCACGGGCTGTCGGGTCAGGGTCGTCTCCAGCTAGGCGTGCGAGCCTGGCGGCGGCATTCGGGCCGTCCAGCGCACGGGTTGCACTGGCCCGTACCGCGCCGTCGGGATGGCTGAGCCAGGGCTCGAGTAGCTCCTCCGGTAGCGGATGCCCGAGTCGGCGCGCAGCCAGAATCGCGTGCGGGGCCAAAGGCGTGTGCGCACGAGCGATGCGATCCAACACCGGGATCAAACCTCGCACCTGTCGCCTTGCCGCCCACTCGAGAATGGCGCTCCCCAACCAGAGCGGCTTGGGTCGCGCCAGCGCCTGAGCACAGGCCTCGATAAACGCGGGTGCAGAAGCGATTGGTTCGCTCCAGTCTTGGTCGAGCAAAGCCAAGGCGGCGCGCGCAAGTTGTTCGTTGCGGGAGTCCCAGAAGCGGAGGAGAGCAATGGCGGCAGAGAGGGAGTAGGGCTGATCTGCAGCAAGGCGAGCGAACTCCCCCAGTCGCTCCAGATCGTCAGCTGAAAGATCCGCCGCAAAGGCGTCGCCGCCGCCTGCAACGGCAAGCGTCCGCTCGCTGCGCAACTGTGGGGGAAAGCGATGGAACCACAGCGAAGTGGTGGGCAAGGGGGTCAGGGCGACCACAACCGTCTCACCCGACGCGAAACGCGGGGCGCGCTCCACAGCTAGCTCTTCCCAGGCGATTTCCAGCGGGGTTCCCGGCTCGAAGGGCCCTTTCAGGGATCGCTGAACGCGGGCACTGGCCCGGTAACCGTGGCGGTCAATGCGGGCGACCCGTTCCACGCGCGCCTCGACTAAGGCCGTGGCAGCCGGCAGGGTGCTGAGAAGCAAGCCCGCATCGCCGCGAGCACGAACTGCCGGCGCTGCCTCCCGCTGGCAAGCGCCCACGGCACCGAGGGCGGCGAGCAAAAAGGCCCCCGCCAGCACACGCGTTGCCCCCAGCGCGCTGCGCACTCGACGATGGGGCTTAGGGAGCCAGTGGGGCTTGGAACCCGGGGCGCCCATTGACATCTGCGTACAGGGCGTTGGTAGCCCCCAAGGCCATTGTGCCGCTCTCGCCGAGGTTGCCGTCGAGTAGATCTGCGAGCGTACGGTTGGTGTCCGCGCGCAGACTCTGCGGGAAGACGGGGAACATGGGACGCGAAACCCCATCCCGCCCCTTCACGACGACGACGAACCAAGTGTCCTCGCGCAGGTCCGGAAAAGGAATGCGCACCTGTGTCTCCCAACGCTGCGCTCCGGGAACAGTCGGGTCCACCGTGACCAGGGATCGCTCGAAATCCGCACCGAGGTCCAGGCTGCGGGTCGGTATTGCGGTGAACAGGACCGGTACATTGTCCACGCGCAGCGCCGGTACGGTCACCGCGTTCGCGTAAATCTCGATGCGATCGTACTCCGCCCACACCGGTGCCTGGACCACAACCTCGAGTTCCACCCCGGCATCGCTCCGCACTTCGGTGCTGCCGTTCAGGGTGAAATCGGCCACACGTTCCGACCCGTCGAGGGCGCGCAGCCGTGCCTGCACGTAAATTCCCTGCCCGCCCACAGCCCGGCCGGCGTCCACGGAACGGGCGACCTCGCCAGGTTCGATTTGCGTCGGATCGTCCGTAGAGGAAGCGGTCCAGGTGCGCGCACCAGCGGTGTTCAGGTTGCGAAACTCGTGGGTGTCGGTGTCGGCAATGAACGTTGTCTTCATGCCCTGGTTCAAGTGATTCATCCAGATTCCGATGCGCTGATCGAGGAATTGGCTCTGGTGCGTGCGGTTGGAGCCGTTCCAGAGCTCGAGGGCTCTGAAGTGGTGGAAAAGGTTGCCGCCGTTGGGGTCGAGTCGGAAGGCCAGACGCTGCTCTGGGGTCAAAAAGGTTTGTGGCGGCACGAGCGAAGTGTCGATACGCAACGGCGCAAAGAAGCTGTCAATGTGGTTGATCTGCACAGTGGTATCCGGCGTGCTCGTCGGGCCCTCTTTTGCGAGGCGTTCGAGGTCCGCCGGAGAAAGCGAGAAGGAGCCAAAACGGGGGAAGTCACGCCCCGGCGGCGCCGCCACCGCCCAATCGGTAGAGCCATTGGATGGGCGGCTGGAGTCGATCCGCAGCGGGTAAGCGTTGAAGTGGCCGTAGTCCCATGTGGTGATCTCCTCCCCGATCGTGGTCTGCAAGAACGGACCCAGGCCGAGCTGTTCGATGACAGGACGCAAGTCGGTGTGGAAGTGGTGGTCGGTCAAAATCACATTGTCCACCCCCTCGCCTGCGAATTGTATGGCGCGGTCGCGCAGATTCACACGGGAATCGGCGCTGTTGATGGTGTGCACGTGGAAGTCAGAGGAAATGAAACCGCTGGTGTCCAGTACGCGCGCAATGGTGGCGGACACGTCCACAGTGCTGCCTGCTTCCACGACGATGCGCTGGCGGAAGAGCGAGTACTCGGTGCCGCGCGACACGAACAGTTCGTATTCGCCTGGTTCGAGGTCGAACTCGAGGCGTCCCTGCGCGTCGGTGTAATCGAGCCAGACGATGCCAAAGGGGACGACGTCTTTGGTGACGTCCTCGAAGGTTCCCGTCGAGATGCGGCCCGCGATCGAATTGAGAACAATGATGGGCTCAGGGCTTGGGTCGAAACCGACGACGCTGACCCGAGCCGGGATCGGGCGCGAGGTTTGGCCGGCACTAGCGAGGGATTCGCTGACTTGCACCCGCACGCGCCCGGAGGATGGCAGCTCGAAGCGCACCTCGGCTGTGCTGCCAGCGGTAATCGAAACCTCCTTGGCCTCGGGGGAAGTGCCAGCCCCCTCGTACAGGAATCCCCGCCGCGCCGCCACCACCCGATACGCGCCTGGTGGCAGGGAGCCCTCGAAGCAGCCGTCCTCGCCGGTGACGTAGGGTGCGACGACGGCGTTGGCGCGCAAGACGCTGACACGGCTTCCCGGGAGCCCGCGGCCACCCGCCAGAACGCATCCGCGCAGCGTGCCTGTATCGAAGCCTTTGACCTCGTTTTCCACCGCTACGGCATTGCCGCCGCTTCCGTTCCCTACGGAGAAGTAACGCGTGTAAGAGCGCGAGCCGCGCGCCGGGACGACAAAGGTGGCCGGTGAACCGAGCAAGACGCGTACGATCGAGTTGCTTTGCATGATGTAAGATACCCCAGAGGCGGTAAAGAAACTCGAGCGCCCGTCTTCGATGCCCGGTACGGGAAGTGGGATGAAGCCGTAGTCCACACCTTGGGCTTGGCCGAACCCGATGTAACTCAGCACCCCTAAGTTGGCGGTGAGAATTTCGCCCAAGCCTGCGCCCGAACTGGTCCACTGCTCCAGTTCCCCGGAACCATTGATGTAGTCACCCACGAACAGCCCGAGGTCGCGATCTTCGTTGTTGAAGATCGTCGTCACAACCTGCACATAGGGCTTGCCCGGCTCGAGGATGTAGTCGGTGCACCCTTCGACTTCGTAGTCGGCATCGTCGGCAGCCGCGGGGAAGGCAAGGCCGGCGTCGCGGATAATCGTGGAAGGGTTGACGAAGTCGAGCAGATCGTCCGGCCCACACGTGCGAATGATGGCCGGCGTGCCATCCTGCCCGTCGTTTACGATCTCAACGGTCTGGGCGTTGATTACGGTCTCGATGTTCACCGCCGGTTGCAACTCGAGGAAATTGTCCGTTCCAGGGCGCTCGACCAGTTCCGCGTCAATGATGTTACCGCCAAAGGTGCCGACGCTGTAAAGGTCACGCTGCGGCGCGTCTTGAATCACGAATCGCGCCACGGTGTTGGCAAGCAGATAATCGCCGACGCGACCGTGGGCGAGCGGGCCGCGGAGCAAATCCCGCTCATCCGTGATTCTGCGCGCTACGGCTTTTGGAGGAAGGTACGAGAAGTCCGCTTGTGCCCGGGCGCTCGCACCACCGGCGGTCACGGTGACCACCAGCCGGTTCTCATCGCGCAGCGGCGGACCTGGGTTCACCCGAGTACGGTAGCCACTCGGCCCGCCCTGCAGAGGGAGCGGCACCCCGTTGAGGAGCGCTTCGACCTGCAACACGGCTCCGCTGGCCGAGCTCGGCTGTGATACGTCCAACTCGACGCCGAACGAGAAATCCGTAATGGTTGCGCCGTTCGCGGGGCTCAGAATGGCAACTCGCAACCCAGATGCGGTCGCTGGCGGCTCGCCATCCGAACCGCAGCCGGCAAGCCAAATGCCTGCCCCAGCAAGAAACGCAACGAAAAGCGGCCGCAACGTCCTCATTCCCGAGCACCTTTCTTTGACAATTCTGTGAAGCCTCCGCTTCTACTCGGCCTGGTCCGAGGACGCAAGCCAAAGGCGTGAGTCAACCCACTCTGGACTCGAGATTTGGCTGAGCGTAAGCAGCGAGCTTATGCATGTTGACTGGACCGAAGCAGATGCGACGGCACTAGCGGAGGCGGTACGGCGCCGGGTGGTGAGTCCGCGCGAACTCGTCGAGCACGCGATTGCAGCCATTGAACGCCTCAACCCGGAATTGAACGCGGTGGTCATTCCTCTGTTTGAGCAGGCCCGCGCTGCTGCGACGGGCCCGCTCCCAAGTGGCCCATTTGCCGGGGTTCCGTTCCTGGTCAAGGACCTGATTTGCCAGACTGCGGGCGATCCTTTTCACGCTGGCTCGCGCTTTCTGAAGAAGCGCGACTACCGCGCCAAGGCCGACACGTACCTCGCGCAAAAATTTCGCTCGGCCGGACTCATCTTCTTAGGCCGTACGAACGTTCCCGAGTTTGGTCCGGTTCCGACCACCGAACCCGAGGTCTACGGGCCGACGCACAACCCATGGAACCTCGCGTACTCTCCCGGTGGCTCGAGTGGAGGCTCGGCGGCAGCGGTCGCGGCTCGCTTGGTTCCCATGGCACATGGTAACGACGGTGGCGGGTCCATTCGCATTCCGGCCAGTGCGACAGGGCTGTTCGGACTCAAGCCCTCGCGCGGGAGGGTGTCGCTGGGACCCCAATTCGGTGACTTGTGGGACGGCGCCGTTGCCGAGCACGTTCTGACCCGCTCGGTGCGCGACTCCGCCGCGATGCTCGACTGGATCGGAGGGGCGATGCCCGGAGATCCCTGCGTCGCGCCGCCGCCCCCAGTGTCGTTTACCGAGGCCGTGCGCCAGCGGCCGCGGTCGCTCCGCATCGGGCTTTTGCTCCATGTTCCTTCGGGTTGGACCACAGTGACTCCCGAGTGCAAGCAAGCGGCGGAGCAGGCCGCCCGCTTGCTCGAAGGACTCGGCCACCGAGTCGAGGAAGCGTTCCCGGCTGCACTCGCGGAGGGTGAGCTGCAGCAGCATTACGGCACCATCGTGATGGCCTCCTTGGCTTGGGAACTCGAGCACTGGGAGCAGGAGGTGGGCTCTCCGATCGAGGCTCAGGACCTCGAAATCCATACCTGGCAGTTGGCTCAGGCCGGACGAGAGGTGTCCGCGGTGCAGTGGCTGCGGGCACATGCCTGGTTGCAGGGCTTTTCCCGGCGAGTAGCGGCGTGGTGGCAAAGCGGGTTCGATCTTCTGCTCACTCCTACGATGGCACAGCCCCCACCGCGATTGGGGGAGGTGCGCGCCACCCCGGAGGAGCCGATGCGAGCGTTTTTGCGCAGCGTCCCAATGGTGGCGTTCACCGCGCCCTTTAACGTCACTGGGCAACCCGCAGCCTCGGTGCCGATGACTTGGACGGATGAGAACCTTCCGATCGGTGTTCAGTTGGTGGCTGCGTACGGCAGAGAAGATCTGCTGTTTGCGGTTGCAGCCCAGCTCGAGGAAGCCCAGCCTTGGGTGCAACGAAAACCGGCCACTGTAGCGAGTTGAAGGAGCGTAGCAGCGATGCAGTTCGAGACCTTGCTGTACGAGGAGGATGAAGGCGTTGCCTGGGTCACCTTGAACCGGCCGCAACGGTTGAACGCATTCAACGCCAAGATGCAGCTCGAGTTGCACGAGCTGTGGCGCGCGTTGCGCCGCCGCCCGGAGGTGCGTTGCGTGGTGCTGACTGGTGCGGGGGACAAGGCGTTCTGTACGGGCATCGATCGCGACGAGGTATTGGGGGAAGGCCGCGATCGGGCGGCAGTGCCGGTTGGAGCAGCATCGTCGCCCTTCATGTTCGACGATCCGGCCGCGCTCATCGGTCCTAAGACCTGCGACCTGTGGAAGCCAGTGATTGCAGCCGTGAACGGGATGGCGTGTGGCGGCGCTTTTTACCTTTTGGGGGAGGTCGAGTTCATCATCGCTGCGGAGCACGCGACCTTTTTCGACCCGCATGTTTCCTACGGCATGGCCGCCGTCTTCGAGCCCATGCACATGCTGCAGAAGATGCCCTTCCATGAAATCATGCGCTTGAGCTTGTTGGGAAACCACGAACGCCTGTCCGCGCGACGGGCGTACGAGATCGGCTTAGTCTCCGAGGTGGTGCCGCTGGCAGAGCTTCGTGCTGCCGCGGGCTGGGCCGCGAAAGCCATCGCCAGTGCCCCGGCCCGCGCGATCGAAGCCACCGTACGGGCACTGTGGACGGCGCGGGAGTTGTCGCGCTCGCAAGCCCTCGCAATGGGGTACGCGCTGATCGGACTCGGCACGGATCGGCAGGCGCTGGAAGAAGGCCAGAAGGCGTTTGCCTCGGGCAGACGCCTGCAATGGAAGCTGCGCTAGCGGAAGGAAAGCCGAGCAGTCACGTCAAACGCTGAGCTGTGGCATATGCGGGGAGTCGGTGCGCCTGCAGCTCTCGGAGCGTGGTGTGCTTCCTCAAGGGCGAAACCTGAGCGTGCAGATTTCGATTGAGTGCAGGCACGGTGCGTGTTCTCATGGCGAGGGACCGGATCTGTCCCGTTGCTCCGGTGCGAGAAGGAACCATGGACGAGTCGTACATCGTACCTCCGGCTGGCGCGCGCATTCCTTCGCTGGAGCCCGCGGTGGGAGCGGAAGCGCTGCCAGTCCGCGTGCTCATCGTCGAAGACGATCCGGTCTACGCGCGCCTCGTGCAGCGTTGGCTCGCGCAGCCTGCGTTCGAAGGGGCCCCAGAATTCCAGGCGACGCTGGTTGGCTCGCTGCAAGAAGCTCTGGCTGCACTGGCGCAGGATTCGTTCGATGCGGTGGTGTTAGATCTGGGGCTCCCGGACTCCGAAGGAGCCCACACCCTGACCGAACTGCGGCGAGCCATTTCGTCACCGGTGGTTGTGCTGACCGCAATCGGCGATGAGGCTTTCGCGGCCAGCTTGGTTTCCCTGGGTGCGCAGGACTACATCAGCAAGGGGCAGGGCGACCCTGACCGCTTGCAGCGCAGCCTCTCGTACGCGCTCAAGCGCCACCGCCTGGAAGTCGCGCTGCGCCGGCAGAACCAGGCGCTGCGTGCGCTGAGCGATTGCAACCGGGTGGTGGGTAGAGCCCGGCGGCGCGAGGAGCTCTTGCGCCAGGTTTGCGAGGTGATCGTGGAGCGCACTGGCTACCGGTTTGCGTGGATTGGTGTGCCGCAAGGCGGGCCGGGCGCCCCGGTAAAGCCTGTGGCTTGGGCGGGCCACGCTCTGAGTTATTTGCAGGAGATTACCGTTTCCACCGACGATGCGATTTTGAGCCAAGGACCGGCCGGTCGGGCGCTGCGAGAGCGCCGACCGCAAGTGGTGGAGGACGTGGTGACCGATCCGGCGTTTCGCCCATGGGTGCGGCCAGCCCTCGCGCATGGTTACCGGTCCGTTGTGGCGCTTCCCCTCAAAACAAAGGGGGGCTTTCAGGGGGTGCTCGCCGTGTACGCCTCAGAACCGGGAGCGTTCGACCGGGAAGCAACCGGCTTGTTGCAAGAACTGGCCACGAACCTCAACGTCGGACTCGAACGGATCGAGGCCCAGGAACGAGAAGTGCGTGCGCAAAAGGAACGGCGAGCGGCTGAGGCACGCTACCGCTTGCTCGCGGAGGTTGCCCCGGTGGGCATCATGCAGGTCACGCGCCGAGGCGAGTGTACGTACGTGAACGACCACTTGTGTGCCATGATGAAACTGCCACGCGAGCGACTGCTCGGTTACGGCTGGCAGGAGTTTTTGCCGGGCGGGGAACTCGGCCGGCTGGTCGAGGAATGGCACCGCTGCGGCCGGGAGCGTCCCTTCCAAACCGAGTTGCGGGTGGTGCGAAGCGATGGTGCTCCGATTTGGCTGTCCTTGCAGCTTGCGCCAGTGGCGGACTCAGGTGGAAAGGATCAGGGGTACGTCGGGGCGGTCGTTGACATCACCCGGCGGCACGAGGCGGAGGCAGCGCTGGAAGAACTGAACCGTGGTCTCGAACAGATGGTCCGCGACCGAACGCGCGACCTGGAGGAAGCGGTGCGCGAACTCGAGTCGTTTACGCACTCCTTGGCGCACGACATCCGCGCACCCGTCCGTCGCGTAGTTGCCTTTTGCGAACTACTCTTTTTGCGCTGTGGCGAGACCCTGCCCGAGCAGGCCCGCCACTACGCGCGCTCAGCGCGGGAGAATGCCGCGCATTTGGACCGCTTGCTACAAGATCTGCTCGGGCTGGCCCGCGTACGCTCCCGGCCGCTGCGCCGCCGCACGGTGGACTTTACCGCCCTGTGCGCGCGGGTGCTGGCAAGCCTGCACGAAAACGAGCCGGAACGCCGCGTGATTTGGGACGTCAAGGAAGGTCTCTCCTTAAAGGCCGACCCGAATTTAATCGAGGTCGCCACGGTGAACCTGCTCGAAAACGCGTGGAAGTATACCCGCGGCCAAAGCGAAGCCCGGATTTGGGTGGGGAGTTGGGTGGAGGAGGGGGAACGGTGGTTTTATGTGCGAGACAATGGCGTCGGGTTCGACCCAGCGTTTGCGCACAAGCTCTTCCATCCTTTTTCCCGTTTGCATCGTCCGGAGGAGTTCGAGGGAACGGGGATCGGACTTGCCACGGTGTATCGCGTAATCAGTCGCCACGGAGGGAAAGTGAAGGCGGAAGGACGGCCCGGTGAAGGGGCTACCTTCGCCTTCACTTTGCCGGCGCCAGCCGGCGATTAGAGAACGGCTGGTGTCGTTCGATCTGGGTCGTCCCTCACTCACGATAGCGCGAGAAGACGAAATCGTGATCCTTCTGCGCCGTGTGGCAGTTGTAACATTGATTGGTGGCGTCCGTGACCAGGCGCTCCTTGGGATCACCCGACTTGAACCCCTCGAATCCCCACCCTCCGGTGGCAGAGAATTTTTTCGAGTCCTTGTGCATGACCCCGATTAGTTTACGCGCTCCTTCTGTGTACGCACCGCCGCTTTCGGTCCACTCCAACAGGTCGAAGACGAGCACCGAGCCGTCCGGATACGGCCCCCCGTTCTTGGCGGCCTTGAGCCCAGTCGGGTTCACATAGATGTGGTGCACGCCGCCGAAGGCGTTGAAGAGAGGGTGTTGGTCGGAAGTGATGGCCATCGTCTTCACGTGTGTCCACCCTCGCCAGCCCTTCGGGAAGGGGACCTTCTCGGTGTCCTTTGCCCCGGCAGGCCACAGCCAACCCGCAACCAAAACCATTGGAATGACCAAGAGACCCAAGACTCTTTTGCCCATCGAAGCACCTCCTTTCTGGGTGCTTGCTCATGCGGATGCGAGGGCACGGGGTCAAGAAGGAACCGTTTTGTAAGTACCCTTCCGGGTGCCTCCGTTGGTTAGCGAGCCTGGTTTGCGGCGCGGAAAGCTTTGTACACTTCGATCAAGATGTCTCGTTGCCGGTCGGTGAGGTAGGGGTCACGGCGAATCTCGCGCGCCACGTCCGAGTCCTCTGGAGCACGCGGGTCAATGATGCCCGCTTGCAACTGGAGCGTCTCTGCGGACAGGCGCAGCACACCCGCGATCGACTGCAAAATCGCCCGGCTGGGGTTGCGCAAGCCGGCTTCGATTTCGCGTAGGACGGCGGCGGAAATGCCGCTTTGCTCGGCGAGTTTCCGCAACGAGAGGTTGGCGAGTTCGCGTTGGCGGCGGATGTAATCTCCAATACCTGCAACGGTTGAAGGCTTTTTGGTGCGCGGCATCGAGCGAGCTTATGCCGCAGTTCGGTGAAAAAGCAACCGCGCCAGGGCGCTCGAGGAGTAAGAGTCAGCGCACCACTTCCCGCGGCGACGCGCGCACGGCACGCTCGTGCGCCCATTCTCGGATGTGGTCCACCTGCTCCTTCATGGTTTTGGATAGCGGCACAATGCCCGCAGTGGCGTTGAGCAGATCGTCGTCTGTCAACTCTCGTTCTTCCAGCTTGGCGGTGGTGAGTGCAGAGACCACGCATTGCTCGCACTCGGCGCCGGTCCACCCCTTGGTGAAGCGTTTGAGCCGTTCGAGCTGGAAGCGGTTGGGGTCCACGCCACGGCGTTGGAGGTGGATGCGGAAAATCTCCACGCGTTCATCGTCGCTCGGCAGATCGACGAAAAACACCTCATCGAAGCGCCCTTTGCGGATCATCTCCGCCGGCAGCAAGTCAATGCGGTTGGCGGTCGCAGCGACGAACAAACCGCGCGCTTTTTCTTGCATCCACGTGAGAAAGAAGGCGAACAGCCGCCCTTGTTCTCCGGCGGTTTCCGAGGAGGTGACCGCCATCTCGACTTCATCGAACCAGCAGACAGCGGGAGCGATCTGTTCGAGGATTTTGCATGCCTCCGCAAAAGCGCTTTCCGCCGGGCCATGCTTACCGGAAAAAATCTCCGTCATGTCGATTCGGTACAGTGGCAGCTCGAAGGTAGAAGCGATCGCCTTGACGGAGAGGCTCTTGCCGCACCCCGAGATGCCCATGATCAGGACTCCTTTGGGCACGATGTCCGCGCTCAACTGGTCGCGCATTTGGAAGAGTTTGCGCCGCTCCAGCAACCAGCGCTTCAAAATCTCGAGGCCACCCACGTGGTCGAGACTGGTTCCCTCCGCCACGTATTGGACCAGCCCGGTTCGGTTCACGAGCAGCCGCTTTTCTTCCAGCAGCGCGGGCAGGCAGTGCGGCCCCAACGTTCCAAAATTTGCCAGCGCCCGGCGCACGGCGTGCCGCGCCTCGTCCATGGTGAGGCCTTGCAAAGCGCGGGCGAGCTGCAGGACCACGTCTTCTTGCACCGCTTCGCTCGCCGCTCCCTGGCTTGCACGGGCCATCTCGGAGCGCACGAAATCGCTCAGCTCGGACAGGTCAGGAAGCCCGAGTTCCAGCAAAAGGATGTTGCGCTCGAGTTCGGGCGGGATGACCTGAAGCGGGGAGCTGATCACCAGGAATTTGCGTGCATCGAAGCAGGATTCATAAAGATCGCGCAAGCGGCGGCGCACGAGCGGCTTGCTACCCATCGGCTCGTGGAAGTCCTTGAGAAGGTAAATGGCGGGTTCGCGTCCAGCGGCGACTGCGTCGAGGCAGCGAAGCGGTTGTGCGGATCCTTCCACCACCTCCTTTCCCTCCTCGTCGCGAAGTCCCTCGGTGAGTGACCATACGAACACGCGTAGAGGCTCGGGAAACGTGCTGGAAGCAGCCTGACGTAACAAGTTGTGAATTCGATGCTCCTCGGCCGAACGCAGGTAAATCAGCGGCCGCGCCGAGCGCAAAGCGTCTTTGAGTGCGCGCAGCGAGCGGCTTTCTTGCCGTGCGGTTTCGTGTTCCCCGGGGTGCACCATCGTTCGTTTACGGTTTGGCGCGCGCGGGTTCGGGGACGGTGGCGATCGAAAGCCGCTCCGCCCCTGCGCGGCGCGAAACAGTCATTATTTGCACTGCACGCTCCAAAACCAGGGAGCGATCCCCTTGAAGCACAACGGATTTCTGCCCCGCCTTGGCAAGCGCCTCGCGAAGTTCTGGCTCGAGACGGTCGAACGGTACGGGCCGTCCCTCGACCAGCACCCGCTCGTCGGCCGTGGCCGTGACCGTGACTCCGGTCGCACTTTCTTGCCCTTGCCCCGCACGAGGTAACTGAACATTGGTACCCTGCTGGACCAGAGCTGTGCTGGTAACCATGAAAATGATCAGTAGTACCAGGAAGATGTCGGTCAGCGGAGTGACGTTAATTTCGGCCACGATGTCGTCTGCATCCGCTTCACGATCAACGGACTTGAGCGACACGAGTCCCTCCTTCTCGAATCTGAGTGTCTGGCAGTTTTGCGGAAATTTCTGACACGTACTCGCGCCACTCTGCTGCCAAATTCGTGATACGCACTTGGAAGGCGTTGTAAAAGAAGATAGAGACCACTCCGATCAGCAATCCCGCAGCGGTTGCCACCAGAGCTTCGGAGATGCCCGCAGCCACGACGGCAAAGCCACCCGAGCCGGTTGCCGCCATATTTTCGAAAGCGCGTACGATCCCCAACACAGTACCAAAGAGCCCAACAAAGGGGGCAAGGCTACCGATGGTCCCGACCAGCCAAAGGTGGCGCTTGAGTTCGCGCACGGCGGCCGCGTGGCGTTGCTCGGCGTAGCGGGCGCGATGCTCTTCGGCAGGGTCCGCAGGGCTTATGAGCGTCCGGTACACGGGACCGAGCAAAGAAGAGTCTCGGCGAATCATCGCGAACGCCTCGCTGGTTGCACCGTCCGAAAGGGCTTCGCACACCGCTCGATGCAATCGCCGACCTGCCCATGCGGCGCGTGTAATCACCCAAGCTCGTTCGAGCACGATCCCCAGGCTCGCCACCGAGCACAGCAGAAGCGGGTACATGGCAAGGCCCCCGCTTTCCATAAGGGTCCATACGTCGCGGGCCGGAAGCACGGGGCTTGGTTAGCGGAGGGTGGTGGACCCGGCAACGGAAACGTCGCCAGAAGCTCGCAGCTCCGTGCGCTTCGTGGTAGCGCAGCGAGTGCAATGTTGAGCAGGCCCGAGGAAGCTGTTGCGAGCGTGGAGCAGACCAGTGAGCTGGAGCGATGGTATCCGGAACTGGGAGGCCGGATCGCTCGGATTCGTTTGACCCAGCTACCCACGCGGGTTCACGTCTGGCAGAGCGTGAGCGATGCGGTCCGCAGCGAAGTGTGGATCAAACGCGACGACGAGAGTTCGCCGGAATACGGGGGAAACAAACCACGCAAGCTCGAGTTTTTGCTGGCAGAAGCCAAAGCGCGCGGGCGGCGGGCCGTGCTGACCTTCGGTGGTCTGGGCACGCACCATGGGCTGGCCACCGCACTGTTTTCACGGAAGCTTGGCTTGGCATGTTGGGTCGGGTTGCTCGACCAACCACTCACCGCGGCAGTGCGAGACAACCTCCTCTGTCTCCATGCGGCTGGGGCTCGCCTGTTTTACGGGCGCACGGTGAGCAGCCTGGCGGCGCGGGCCGTGTGGTTGTACGCGAAGGAGGCCGCAACAGGCCAGGCACCCGCGGTGATTCCGACGGGTGGCAGCGCTCCCGCGGGCACCGTGGCCTTTGTGAACGCAGCGCTCGAATTTGCGGCGCAGGTGCACCGAGGGGAATGCCCTTGCCCGCGTTCCGTATACGTCGCTCTCGGCAGCGGCGGCACCGCGGCCGGGTTGGCCCTTGGGCTTGCTCTTGCGGGTTTGCCGACGGAAGTACGAGCGGTCCTTGTGACGGACATTTTCCCGCCGAGCGAGGCGCGGCTGATCCGCATGGCGGGTGCGGCGTGGCGTTGGTTGCGGAGCCGGGGTGCACATTTGCCTAAAGTGCCCCCCTCGCTCCACCTCCGCGTTGTACATGGATTCCAGGGGCGAGGTTACGGATGGCCCTCGCCGCCCGCGGAAGCTTGGCGGCAACGGTTCGCTGGTACCGAGGGGGTGTGGTTGGACGCCACCTATACGGCCAAGTGCGTCCATGGCATGATCGCGACACTCGAGGCCGAGTCCGCGAAAGGGCCTGTGTTGTTTTGGCATACGTTCTCGAAGGTTCGCCCCGAAGAACGTCTCGGCCCTCTCCCCGATTACCGAGAACTGCCCAGGGAGTTCCATCGCTTCTTTCACTGCCCGACGATTGAGCTGAGCGCACGGGCGCCTAGGTGAGCCGAGACGCTCGCGGTTCTTGTGCCTGCGTGATAGCAAGGTGGATGATGTCCGAGGTCACCCGGCGTACGTTCTTGCAATACCTCGCTGTGTCAGCGGGGCTGCTAGCGCTGAGCCGGCTTCGGCCGCCCTTGCTTGGGGCGGCCCCGGCCCTCGGGGCTAGGGGGACCTTGCACGTACTGAGTGAGAAGGAAGCCAACATTCTTCGTGCCGTGATCAAGCGAATGATGCGTGGAGACGAGACGACGTTGCCACCCGTCGGGGAAACAGCCGCGGTGGAAACCGTGGACTGGGTGCTTGCCTTTGCGGATGATGTTCAGCGCACGCAGTTCCGGTGGTTGCTGCGGGTATTCGAGTGGAGTCCCCCGTGGATGCTGTGGCGATTGCAGCGATTCACCGCGCTCGACGCGAATGGGCAAGACCGCCTGCTGCAAGCGTGGGAGCGGAGCCGGATGGGCTGGGCGCGGCTCGGTTTCCGTGCACTGAAGAACTTGAGCGCGCTCGGGTACTACTCGCAGGAAGCAACGTGGGCCGCGATCGGATATCGCGGCCCGTGGGTGCCGCGGCCGCCGAAGTCGCCGCGGTTGGTGACTGTGTCATGATCCGTACCCTCCGCGACATCGAGTCGGATCTGGAGTTGCGCAGCCAGGTCTGCGTCATTGGCTCTGGTGCTGGCGGCGCGGTGGTGGGCAAAGAGCTGGCAGAAGCTGGCCTCGATGTGGTCGTCCTCGAGCAGGGAGGGTATTACACAAAAGAAGATTTTACGCAGCGCGAGGAAGAAATGATGCCGCTTCTCTTCGAGGAGATGGGCCAGCGCGCTACCGAAGACCAGTCCGTCGTCATTCTGCAAGGGAAGAACGTCGGCGGCTCGACCGTGCACAACCTTTGTTACTGCTTTCGCACGCCGCCCCCGATCGTGGAAAAGTGGCGGAGAGAGGCGCGTATCGGCTGGCGATACGACGATCTCGTTCCCTCCTTTGAGCGGGTGGAGACCATGCTCAAAGTACAGCCGATTCCGGAAGCGCAGGTGAACACCCTGAACCGGAAGATCCGCGAGGGGTGCGAGAAGCTCGGCTATCACGGTGTGGTCGCCCAGCACAATCGGCAAAACTGCGTGGGCAGCGGCTTTTGCATCCTCGGGTGCCCGTTTGACGCCAAACAGAGCATGGCGCTCACGTACATTCCGGCAGCGGACCGCGCAGGTGCGCGCATCTTTGCCAACTGCGCCGTGGAGCAGTTGGAAGTGGCGGGAGAGCGGGTACAGCGGGCTACGGGCCAAGTGGTGGACGTGTATGGGCGGCCCCGCGCTCGCTTCGCAGTGCGGTCGGAGTTGTTTGTGCTCTCCGCCGGGGCGATCAATTCGCCGCAGATCTTGCTCCGCAGTGGCGTGCGGGGTGGGCACATCGGCAAGCACCTTCACTTACACCCGAGCGTGTTGCTCGCCGGCTTATACGACGAGGACATCCACGGCTATCTGGGTATCCCGCAGAGTTACTACGTGGATGAGTTCATCGATCTCGAACACAATCCGGACAGCGGTTACGTGATCATGCCGATCTTTGGCTTTCCTGTGCTTACGGCTTCGCAACTTCCGGGCTTTGGGCGTGCCCATGCGGAGATCATGCGTTCCTACCACCGGATGGTCGGGATCCTCGTGTTGCTGCATGACCAGTCGGAGGGCGGAGTGCGTGTGGATCGGAAGGGGAGGCCGCTGATTTCCTACCGGTTGAGACCTGAAGAGGAGCGTCTGATGGCCGAGGGAATGCGGCACTGTGCGGAGATCTTGTTCGCCAGCGGTGCGCGGGAAGTGTTGGTTCCGTACTTCGAGGCCCCTCTGCGTTTGCGCCCGGGCTCCGACCTGAGCGTGATCGAGGCGCGTGGCTGCCGGCAAGGAGAGATCCCGCTGGCCTCGACCCATCCGCAGGGAACCTTGCGGATGGGAGAGGACCCAAGCTGGGCAGTGGTTGATTCGAACGGTCGCGTCCACGGGTTCGAGAACTTGTTCGTGGCCGACATGAGCGTGTTCCCATCTTCGCTCGGGGCGCCGCCACAAATCACCACCGCCGCGCTGGCGGATCGAACCGCGGCATCCATCGTGGCCGCGCGAGGAAGGTGGTTTCCGCAGACCGTGTGATCCGGTCGTCTCACGCCCGCCGTTGGTGACAATGTCAAGTGGTGCGTTTTGGGGGAGGCAGGTAAGAACCGACAACGCGCTGGGCGAGGGGTGCTTCTGGCGCGATGAGCACGAGTGCGACCTCGGGCAATCTCTCCCATTGGCCGGCGAGCATTGGCTCGGACGTTGGGAACATTCGGATCGTGCCCGTAGCGCGAGCGGCGTTGCGCCGCTGCTCGGCGTCTTCGGTCATCTAACGGGCGTTGCGTTCGCCAGCGCCATTAACGGGACCGTGCGTCTTGCTGGCGCGCCAGAGCGACCGTCGGGGCGCGCGGCTCCGCTTGTGCGCTGGCGAGCACTTGCTCCTGTTGTCTGCACGCGTACGGGTTCCCGTCTTCGGCTGGAATGGATGATCGTCGGGGGGGTTGTCTGGTTTGCCCGCAGCTTCGCCTCCGCAGGCCGCTCGTAGCCACCGGTCGCCGACAGCGCACATAGGCGACCTCACTGGTCGCGGGGCTTAACGGAACAGGTCGGACTGCGGGTCGCGAATGAGGGTGCGGGCCGACCCAGACGCCGGGGCGAAGGAGTACCCGCGGATATGGACTGCCGGCACGCCGTTATCTTTCCGCATCAGAAGGCCGGCCGCGGCGGCCAAGGCGTCCGCCTGAGCGTAAATCGTGTGCTGGAGCTCGCGCCCTCGCAGGTCCTTGCTGCCACGCAAGTCGAGCAGCGCCTCCATACCGGAAAGGCCGATGGCGAAGTCGAGGATTCCTTCGCGCCACGGGCGGCCCCAAGTATCCGTAACCAGCACCGCGATCCGCGCCTGACTTTGGGCCTCGAGAAACTCGCGTAAGCTGGCCGCAGAGCGATCTGGGTCTTCTGGTAAGAGCACGACCTCGCCCGGGCAGTTCGCGTTCGATTCGTCAATGCCGGCGTTGGCACAAACCCACCCGGGGCCCGTTTCTACGATCAAGTGACCCCGATCCATCCGGACCACGCGTCGGGTGTTGCGGAGTACAAGTTCGACGAGGCGTGGATCTTTGCCAGGCCATTGCTCGGCGAAGTGAACGGCCAGGGCCGATGGTTCGACCCCGGCCAGTTGCGCTACGCGTCCCTCGGCTTTGGAGACCACCTTCTGGCAAACGACGACAATGTCCCCGGTGACCAGGCCCACACCCGCGCGCTGGAGGGCCTCCCAGAGGAGTGCGGCCAGCGGCGCCCCGCGTTCGATCGAAGGAAGGCCAGCTAAGGGTGTCAGGACCAAGCTCATGGACGGGTCAGCTCGAGCAAAGTGGCGGCGAGGTTGCGCGACCGTTCCGCAGAGTGCAGTAGGATTTCCGTCACGATGGGTTGCATGCCCAAACGTTCAATACGGGGGGCCTCGCTAGCATCGCGCCGATCGAGGGCGAAGAAATGGGCCACGGGCCGTAAGAGTTTCGCGGCCCCATAAGCCGAGACCTCGTGACCCAAGCCGGAGAGCATTTTATGCAGCGGTCCCTTCACTGGTTCCCCCGCGACGATCGGGCTCACGGCGATCACCCGCCTGCGCTTGCCGGCGAGAAGTGCGCGGATCCCGGGTAAGGCAAAAATCGGCCCGAGGCTCACGAACGGGTTGCTCGGGGGCAGAAAAATCCAATCGGCATTTTGCAGTGCGCGCACGACCGCTTGCGTCGGGCGGGCGCGGCGGATCCCGCGAAAGCGGATGTTGACGACCGTTTCTGTGGCGGAATGGTGGACGAGGTAGCGCTGAAAAGGAAGCCAGCCTGCTTCACGCGTGCGCACGAAGGTGCGGACCCGCTCGTTGCTCATGGGGAGCACGCGGCAACGCACGCCAAGTGCTCGGGCTTGGGCATGTGTGACCTCGGTGAGCGTACGTCCCCGGCGCAAGGCGTCGGTCCGGAAGAGGTGCGTCGCCAAATCCCGGTCGCCAAGCTGGAACCAGGCAGGCCCGTAATACTTCTCGAGTGCGCTCAGGCAATGAAAACTGTCGTGGGCAATCCCCCATCCCCTTTTGACGGGTGCGAGCCCTGCCAGCGAGTAAAGCACGGTGTCCACGTCGGGACTCACGTGGAGGCCGTAAAACTCATCGTCGTCAGCGGTGTTGACAATGACCGTAAGAGCGTTGGGGTCAACGAGCGCATAGAGCCCCCGCAGCAAGCGGGCCGCTCCCACCCCGCCAGCGAGCACCGCGTAGCGGCGCCTCGGGACATTCGCGCTCCACGATTCCATAAACAGTCGTTCGCTCCCTGGGGATGCGGCCCATGCCTAAGATCAAGCTGCGGATCGTTGCAACGGGCAGGTACTCACCTGCGTCGGCACCCGCTGACTTAGAGATCTGTTCCTCCATGAGTGTGCCACCGAAGTCATTGCAGCCAGTTGCTAACGACAGTTGTGCCAGTTCCGTACCGAGCTTTACCCACGATGTTTGGATGTTCACGATGTACGGCCGCAGCATCAGGCGGGACACGGCGTAAATCTTGAAATCTAGGGCTCCCTTGGGGGGCGGGTTCACGAGACCCTTTTGGTACAGTGCCGTGTACGGATGGATGAAGCGGAGGGGCACGAATTCGGTGAAGCCACCGGTGTCTTTCTGGAGGGCGCGGAGAAGTTCGAGGTGGCGAATGATGTGGTGAGGCTTTTCAATGTGCCCGTACATCATGGTCGAAGAGCTGCGAAGACCGACCCGGTGCGCGGTGGTGACGATTTCCACCCAGCTCCGTACGTCCACTTTTTTGTGGCTGAGGACCTCGCGTACCTCGTCATCGAGGATTTCTGCTGCCGTGCCGGGAATTGTTCCCAGTCCGGCGTCTCGCAGCATGCTCAGGTAGTCGTGGTAATTCATCCCCGTGCGGCGCGCCCCGTAAAAGATCTCCATTGGAGAGAAGGCGTGGATGTGGATCTGGGGGAAGTGGCGTTTGATTGCGAGAAGCAAGTCCCGGTACGCAAAGGCGTCCATCTCAGGATTGATGCCACCCTGCATGCAAATCTCGGTTGCACCCTCCTGTACCGCTTCCTCCACCTTGGCGAGCACCTGCTCGATGCTGTCCGTCCGCGCGTCGGGGTCTTTGCGGTGCCGGGCGAACGCGCAAAACTGGCAGCCCACGAAGCAGACGTTGGTGAAGTTGATGTTCCGATTGACCACGTAGGTGACCACCTCGCCGACGTCGCGCCGGCGCAGTTCATCGGCAGCGTGCAAGAGCGCGGCGAGATCAGGACCGCCGCTCCCGAGCAAGGTCATCCCTTGTTCGAAGGAAAGCTCCTTGTCCTCCAGGGCGTGCTCCAGCACAGCCCGAACTCCGGGCTGTGCTCGCTGCAACGACTCAGCGAGCGAAGGCGGTTCGGTAAGGAAACGGCGTAACTCTGCAATCAGCATCGTGCCTCTCCTTGATGCTCCTGTCTGGCGCGCAAGATCGCGCGCAAGGCTGGGTCCACGAATTCGTCTCGATCCATGTACTCGTCGTAGATTGGCAGGCGCGCGCGCAAGGTGAAACCTTCTTCCCAGCAAAGGTCCGCCAATGCCTTCACATGCGGCCAAGGTGCCTCGGGATTGACGAAATCTGGAGTGAGCGGAGAGATTCCGCCCCAGTCGTTCAACCCTGCGCGCAACAGCACGCGGTGATCGTATGGGTTCAAATTGGGTGGTGCTTGGAGGTTCATGTCAGGGGCAAGGAGGCGGCTTACGGCCAACGTCTGAGCAATCTCCATGGTCGTTGGTTCTGGGAAGGCGGCCATACGGGTGCTCGGTTTCGCGCGGAAGTTTTGAATGATGATCTCCTGGATATGGCCGAATTCTCGATGCACATGGACCAGGGCTAAAATGCTGTCAACGATTTCCGTGCGCGTCTCTCCGATGCCAAGCAAGATCCCACTGGTGAAGGGAATCCGCAGTTCCCCAGCGATCCGGATCATTTGCAGCCGCTTGGCAGGATCTTTATCGGGGGCGTGCCAGTGTGCTTGCCCCTTCCTGCGCAAACGGGGAGAAACGTTCTCCAACATCAAGCCCATGCTAACGTTGGTCGGGCGAAGCGCGACCATCTCTTCGCGGGTCAGCAAGCCGGCGTTGGTGTGGGGGAGAAGCCCCTCTGCCAGTGCCCACTCACTGACTCGGACGAGGTAGTCCGGCGTACTCTTCGCCCCGAGCAGTTCGAGTGTAGAGCGGTAGCTCGCAAAGACACGTTCCGGCCGATCGCCTAGGCAGAGCAGGGCTTCGGTGCAGCCGAGGGCACGGCCGGAGCGGCAGACTGCGCGTACTTCTTCTGGCAACATGGTCCATGCGTGTGGGTCATCCGGGTCAGCTCGAAAGGTGCAGTAGGAGCAGCGGTCTAGGCAGAGATTGGTCACAGGAAGAAAGACCTTGGGTGAATACGTGACTGTCGTTCCTTTCTCGCGGGTGCGTACCGTACCGGCCACCGCCAGCAGTGCCTCGTACGTCACTGGACTCGGATCATGGATCAGCTCCAATGCCTCTGCGCGACCGAGGGCTCGCCCCTCGAGAGCCTGATCGAACATTCTGCGCGCCGAACGAGGCAGCCGGGAGAGGACAGACTCAGCCGTCGCGTGTGCCGGGCCCAATTGCATGGTCGCATTTGGTACCACAGCGAGGCCAGAGGTTATAGGGGGGCGGGCAAACTTCTTCCCTCGGAGCTACGCTGAATGCGGGCGACTTTCTTGAGCGCCAGCGCGCCGTGAGCCACAGCTTGCTCGTCCACGAAGCGTTGCCAAGCTGGTGCCACGCACTCTGGGAGGAAACGCCTTCCCAGCAGGCAAAGATCGGTTCGGTAAGGATCTGGCCAATCTGCGTACTGTACGCTGGGATGGTCGGGGTCGTCGAAGGCGGACTCGAGCAGCGTCGGATCCATACTTGCCACCAAGTTCTGCACTGCCGCCTCAAGTCGCTGCAGCGCGGCAGCTTCGGTCTGGGTGCCAAAAACCTTCCGGAGGGCGCTGCGAAATTCGGTTGTTACCAGCTCGATTTCAACCTGCACCGGTGGCAAGCGTCCTTCGCAAACATGGTAGGTGCGTTGTTCTTCTACCGAAGGCCGTTCGGCGGTGATGAGGTAGTCGGTTTGGCCGTCGGTGGCCTGAACGGTCACCCGCGCCGTGGGATCCCAGAGTGGACGGTCCGCCAGCACCGGAGCTTCCTCCACACGGAACAGGGTTATGAGCAAGTGCTTGCTGTGCGCATCGAGGAACGACGTCGCAGCTTGCTCCATTTCTTGCAAAACGGGTCCGGGGCTGGCCGAGTTGGGGAGCGGCTGAGCCACGCCGCATTGGCGGCAGGCGATCCAGGTGCGGGCTGTGTCACGCTTGACCATCGGCTGGGCCCTCAGTGGAGGGAGGAGCTACGGTGCAGGTCCCAACTGGGGATCTGCAGTTCTAGGCGCGTCCCCCCCGGCTCGAGGTGGCGCACGCGCAGGCGTCCCCCGAGCATGCGGGTAAACTGCACGGCCACCCGCAGGCCGATGCCTAAGCCGCGATCGCGCCGCCGCCCACGGATGTCGTCCTGCAAGTAGCCGTCAATTGCGAGCTGGAGTTCAGCGGCGTCAATGCTCGACGAGGGGTCGAGTAGAAGGAAACGTAAGCCGCCACTGGTCGGATGCGGCTCTAACTGAACCGTGAGAGTGCCGCCGCTGCCGAACTTTAGTGCATGGTCAATGAGACCCCACACGATCCGAGCCAACTTGTTGGGATCGTTGCGCAGGAACACATGCTCTTGCGCGATGTTCGTCGCCAACGTGACCCCCTTTTCCTCTGCCTGGTTGGCGAACTGGCCAAGCACGTGTTGGACCAGCTCGACAGCATCGAAGTCCACGATGTTGGGACTGATCTCCCCGGCGTCAATCCCATTCAGAATGAGCACTCCTTCGATCAGGTTGAGTAACTCCACCGCGTTCGCTTGAATCCGACTGAGTGCAGAGAGCTGTTCTGGGTTAGCCGTCGTGGCCAGCTCCTCGGCGAGGATCGAGCTGTATCCAATGATCGCACTCAGCGGCGTCCGCAACTCGTGCGAAAGGTTCCCCAAAAAATGTTCGCGGGAGCGGCGCCCGTACAACCGCGCGCGGCGCCGCTTGATCGCCCGGTCCACCAGCTCGGCGATGTGCGGCACATCAAACGGCTTGCAAATGTAGTCGAAGGCGCCCCACCGGAGACCTTGCACCGCCGTTTCGAGGGACGCGTACGCAGTGACGATAATGACTTCGACCTCTGGATCAATTTGTTTGATTTGCTTGAGCACGTCGATGCCGCCCATGGACGGCATGCGTAAATCCAGGGTCACCACATCAATCGGGTGCCGACGCAACGCCTCGAGCCCTTCTTGGCCATCGCGGCACAGGTACACGTTGTAGTACGAGGACAGGATCATGCGCAGAGACTCAGATGGCCCAAGCTCGTCGTCAATGATCAGAACAGAGGGGCGATCCTCGGGGAGATCCGAGTCGGGGCGTTCTGGAGACTCGATCATCAGCACCCAGCACAGCACGAAGCATGCCATGGGGGGCGTCAAGTTTTTGAACACCACCAGTGCCGAAAACACTGCAAAAATCTAACGGAGTCTCCTGTTGCGCCATGCTTGTGACGCTTCTTCCAGTCGGGTCCTGTTCGAAATTGTACAACTACGACGCAATTGTACGAAGCTGCCGTCGCTTGGATGCCGCTTTTGGGACAGGGGCGCGGACGCGACGGCCTACGTTACGATTGTTGCGGGAGAGGACCGAGGGATGCGCGGCGAGTGAGAAAGAAGCTCAAGCGTTTTCTTCGGCTGCCCGGATGCCGAGCTTATCCATTTTATACTTCAGGATGCGTCGGGTGGTGCCGAGGATTTGAGCGGCACGGGTTTGGTTGTACCCAGCCTGTTCGAGGGCGCGGCGAATGAGTTCTTGTTCGAACTGGTCGACTGCCTCGCTGAGGCTTGTCTCACCGCGCAGGACGCTTTGCTGTACAGGGTGGGCAAATGCTTCCTGGCGAGCGATGTACTCGGGCAAATCGGCAGGGCCCAGCTCGGGTTGCGTGGACAATACCAATGCACGTTCTACAACGTTCTCGAGTTCCCGAACATTTCCGGGCCAAGAGTATGCGAGCAGCAAATCCATCGCTTCTCTTGTGAATGATTTCAGCGGTACCCCCAGTTCGTGCGCTTTACGGGCGAGGAAATGACGGATGAGGGGAACGATGTCCTCCCTGCGTTCGCGCAGCGGTGGCAAATGAATCGAAACCACGTTGAGCCGATAATAAAGGTCGGAACGGAAGCGGCCCTCCCGGATCCCCTCGCTCAGGTCTCGGTTGGTGGCTGCGATCACCCGCACGTCCACCCGGACCGGTTGCGTGCCGCCCACGCGCAAGAACTCGCCTTGTTCGAGGACGCGCAGAATCTTGGCTTGGGTAGCCGGCTGCATTTCCCCAATTTCGTCCAGGAAAATCGTGCCCTGATCGGCCAGCTCGAACTGCCCGAGTTTCCGCGAATGAGCATCGGTGAACGCCCCCCGCTCGTGGCCGAAGAGTTCGCTCTCGAGCAAGTTCTCCGGAATTGCCGCGCAGTTGAGGGTGATCAACGGGCGGTTTGCTCGCGGGCTGTGGTAGTGGAGCGCCTTGGCGATGAGTTCCTTCCCCGTGCCGCTTTCTCCTGTGATCAGTACGGTGGTTTTCAGTGGTGCGACCAAGGACACGGTGCGCAGCACCTGTTGCATCTTTTGCGAGCGCCCGACGATGTTCTCGAAACTGTACCGCAGGCCGACTTCGCTGCGCAGCGCCTCCACTTCGCGGGCCAGCGCGGAGGATTGCACAGCCCGCTCAATCAAGATCAGTAACTCTTCCACGTCGAACGGCTTGGTCACGTAGTCGAAGGCGCCGAGCTTCATCGCCCGAACTGCAGTCTTTACCGTCTTGGTGGCGGTGAGCATGATGACTTGCGGCGCAACGGGGCGCTCCTTGATCTTCTCGAGCACCTCTAGCCCGTCGATGCCTGGCAGAAGGATATCGAGTAGGACCACGTCGAACGCACTGCGGTCGAGAAGCTCGAGCGCTTCTTGGCCTGTGGCGACACTGAGTACCTCATATTGGTCCTTGAGGACCAAGGTGAGGGAGTGACGCACACCCGACTCGTCATCTACGATCAAAACTCGGTGTTTCGCCATAACCCGTCTTTGCCCCTGCATTGGCCGGAAAGCGGAGGAGCATCGTGGTGACCTCCTGATCCGGGGAGTCGCGGATCAGTACTGAGCCGCCATTTCGCTGGAGCAACGAGCGTGCAATCAAGAGCCCGAGCGGCTCGGCGCGTTCTGTGTTGCCCGCGCTGTCCACGAAGGTACTCAGTCGTTGTGTCACGCCTCCTCGTACCGGCGGAAACTGGAGTTGGAGAGAATGAGGATCCGGTCCCGGCTCGATCGTGATCGTGGTACCTTCTTCCACGTCCCGCACGATGGCCTGCAGCAAACTTTGTAAGGCAAAGGCCAACTGTTCGCGGTCCGCCACAATGGGCTGAGGATTCGGTGGTCGGTAATGAACTAGGATCCGTCGCTCGGAGAGCAGCGGAGCGAGCTCCCCGAGCGTCTGAGCGACAATGGCGTTCACGCTGGTTGGCTCTCGGTTGGGTTCCCGGAAACGGGCATAGCGGAGCAGCGTTTCGAACAAGGCGTCCAGCTTTTCCACCGCCTCTCCGGCGAGCTGAGCCACCTCTTCGCGACCCGAAGCGCTTTCGAGTAGGCGTTCGAGGTGTTGGCTAATCGTCTTAATGACCACCAGCGGGTTGCGGATTTCATGGGCGAGTTCATTTACGAGAACTTCGATTTGGTGACTCGGTTCTGGGCTCAGCCGAGGGCCGGAGGAACGGCTTTCGCTGGTCGCGGCGCTGGTCGCAGGTATGGGCTCGTAGCCAAAGCAGAGATCGGCAGCATCAATCGGCCGGTGTGGCACCCGCGCCAGGGTTCGGGCTAAAACGGCTTCCAGCTCCGTGAGGTTCCCGAACCATAGGTAATTTTGTAGCCGCTCGAAGGCGGAAGGTGTAAACGTGCCCGGCGGGAGCGAGGCTTCCTCTGACAAACGGCGTGCGACAAAGCGTACGATTTCGGGGATCTCAGCCCGGCGCTCTCGCAAGGGCGGTAACGGGAACAGGAACGCCGTGAGAGCGTAAAGCAGCTCGCCACGGAGCATCTGCCGGGCCTCGATCTCGTCGCGACTCAGCGTTGTGCTGCACAGTACCCGCACCCGCATCCCGCGTCGGTCTCGTGACTGACGCCCAGCCTCGAGGATGTCGAGGAGCCAGGCTTGGGCACGAGGGGGGAGGTCTTCCACGTCCTCGATATACAGTGTCACCGTGCCCGCCGCTTGGGGCGGGAACTGAGCTTCGAGTTCGGGCCCGCATTGATTGCCTGGGACGGCCAAAAAGTGCTGGCTGCCACTGCTGGCGTGAAGGGCTCGCGCAAGCCGAGCGCGGCCCGTTCCGAACTCGCCACTGATCCAAACCGGCAACGAACTCCGCGCTGCCGATACGAACAGGGGAACGAGCGCTGCTGGTAGCAACGGCGGCGGAAAACCGTAAACCGCGAGACTACCCGGTTCGGCTGGCCGTAACGCCAAAGCGGCCTGAATCTTTTGCCGCAGCTCGGCTGCAGTGAAAGAGCGCCCAACGGCTAGAGAAGAGCCGCCGCTTTGGCGGGGGTCGGGGCGCAGCCACACCACCGGAACCCCGGGCGCTTTGAGAGCGACCGTCGCATCGTCAATTGCCCCTTGCTCGGCGACGACCAAGTCCACACCGCACGTCCCTTGGATCTCCGCAAATTGCTCGGGAGCCCAGGGCAGGACTTCGTACTCGGGCAGAATAATCGCGACGGTTTCCCGGACAGTCGGTGAGCGGTCAACCACAGCCACCCGCAGGCGTTCCACTCATCCTCTCCTTACCGCAGCTCACCTCGCCTCACCCCAATCTAGCCTAACAGCCTGGCCGCCGAGCGTACCCCGACCCGAAATGCGAAGTCAACCCGCGCGGGGAGAAAAGCCACCAGAGTCCTGGCCCGGTCGCGCTATGCGTCTAGCCCGATCATTTCCAGGTGGCAGCGAGGCGGGCGGCTCCACGGTTGAAACCGTGTTGGGGGAAGGACAAAAGGGGTTCAAGAGGAGGGAAGCGGAACGTATGTCGCCAACCTTGCAGCGGCCTGGCCCCGTAGAGGCGGAAGTCGCGGCCCTTGCCCGCACGGTGACGGACAGTGCCTCGCACCTGGTCGGTAACTTGTTGCAGCGACTACGCGCCTTAGCCGAGGAAGCCCAGCGCAGCGCACCCACGAGTGGGCAACAGCTCGCAGAAACCCTGACACGGTTGGAAGACACGCTGCGTGCCTTGTTCGACTTCTGGGACCTACCCGAGGGCCATAGCGAGCCCTATGCGGCACTGGAGGTGTTGCAAAGCTTCATCGCCGCCTTGCGCGGATCGTTGCCGGCAAACGTGGATTGTCGCCGCCCACGGAGCTGCCCCGAGGTGACGGTGACAGTAGACCCCCAACGCCTCTCCGTTGCCTGGCGCGCGTTGTGCCGGGTTTTGTTGCTGACTCATCAATCCTCGACTCCGTTGGGGGGCCTCGTGGAACTCGCACTGGAGGCCACAGCGGACCAGCGACACTTGTGGCTCGCCCTGGCGCTCCCAGATTGTTGGCGGGTACCGCACTTGTCCGAATGGGAACTATGGTGGGCGGTTGCCAGCAAGGCGTTGCTGGGACAAGGAGGGCAATTGACTCGCGATCACGCGCAGGGAAGGGATCGGATGTGGCGCATTCAACTTCCAATTCAGAGCTGAGGCAGTCCCCGAGTGTGCCGGTCCGGGTGCTCGTCGTAGACGACGACCCGCTGATTCGCCATCAATTGGCGCGGCTGTATGCCGCTCACGGGTTCTCAGTAGACGCCGCGGTGGATGCCGAAGAGGCGCTGAGCGCGCTGACGCAGCGTGCCTACTCGTTAGTGCTGCTCGATTTACTGATGCCTGGCCGCGATGGGGCGAGCTTGCTGCACGAAATCCGTGTGCGGTGGCCAGCGATCGATGTGATCATGGTCACTGGCCATGGCAGCATCCGGGGGGCGGTGGAGGCCATGAGGCAGGGTGCTGCCGACTACATTACCAAGCCCTTCGAGAGCGAGGAAATCTTGCTGGCCACGCAGCGAGTGTTGGAGCGGCGCCGGCTCATAGACGAGATCCAGTACTTGCGCGATCGGCTCAGTGAGCGGACCCGGTTCGCGAACATGGTGAGCCGGAATCCCTTGATGCGGGAGGTGTTTGCCCTGGTAGCGGCTCTGGCCGAAACGGACTCCACCGTTGTGGTGATCGGTGAGTCAGGCACCGGGAAGGAATTGGTGGCACGCGCACTGCATTTTCAGGGGCGCCGCAAAGAGGGTCCGTTTGTGGCGATCAATTGTGCGGCGATCCCGGAGAACCTGCTCGAGAGCGAACTCTTCGGGTATGAAAAAGGGGCGTTTACCGGAGCCACGGCGGACCGGGTTGGCAAAATCGAGCTGGCCAACGGCGGCACGCTTTTTCTTGACGAGGTGGAGAGCATTCCCTTGGCCATGCAAGCGAAGCTCCTGCGCGTGCTGGAAGAACGCACGGTCGAGCGGCTGGGAGGCAATCGGCGTATCGCAGTGGACATGCGAGTTGTCGCTGCGAGCAACGAAGATCTGGGCAAAGCGGTTGCAGAGGGGCGGATGCGCCAAGACTTCTATTATCGAATCCATGTCGTGCCGGTGCACCTGCCGCCGCTGCGCGACCGGCGTGAAGACATTCCCTTGCTGGTCAGCGAGTTTCTGCAGAACCACCCACTGGCGCGCGAGAAAGGGGTGACCAGCGTTTCCGAGTCGGCCATGCAGCAGTTGCTTCAGCACGATTGGCCAGGCAATGTGCGGGAGTTGTGGAACGTGCTCGAGCGGGCGGTGTTGATCGCGAGCGGGGGCAGGATCGAGCGAGTCGAGGTTGGTGTCCGTGTGTCAGCGGGTCTTCGTAAGGTGTCGCTGTCCGGGGCGGCGTACGGGCCCCTGCGCGAGCATTTGCGACAGGCGGAGAAAGAGTATCTGCTGGCAGTTCTCGGCCAATTCCAGGGCAACATTGTACAAGCCGCGCGTTTTGCAGGGGTGGATCAGGCCACGCTACACCGCAAGCTGCGCGCGCACGGGATCGAGGCTGCGCCCTTTCGGCTGGGCGGCCGGGAGAAAAAGTGAAACGGGGCGGCGCCGTACCTTGACGAACGCTCCAGATCGCTTAGCCTGGAGCGCTCAGGCGAAGCTTCGGCCAAAAACCAACAGGGTCTACAGGAGCAAGCCGAGCGATGTACTGCGAATTTTATCAACTGAGCGAGCGGCCATTTAACGTTACTCCGGATCCGAAGTTTCTTTATTTGAATGCGCGTTATCGGGAGGCGGTGGCCGCGCTGCAGTACGGCATCACCCAGCGCAAGGGCTTTATCACGTTGATCGGCGAAGCTGGGACCGGCAAAACCACTCTGCTGAAGCGCCTGTTGGATGACCTGGACCCCAATACGCGGACGGTCTTCCTCTTCAATACGAACGTGACGTTCGAGGAAATTCTCGAGTACATCTTCGCCGAGTTCGACCTGCCGGTGCACAGCGGCAAAAAGCTGTACATGCTGCAGCGCCTGAATGCCTTTTTGCTGGAGGAGTTGTCGCGCGGGCGTAACGTGGCACTTCTGATCGACGAGGCTCAGGATCTGGACATTTCCGTCCTGGAGGATTTGCGCCTCCTATCGAACCTCGAGACGGCGAAAGAAAAAATTTTGCAGATCGTTCTCTCTGGCCAGCCCGAATTGGGCCAGAAGCTCAGCAACCCCGCACTGAGACAGCTGCGTCAGCGCATCGGTATCAATTGCCGCTTGCTCCCGCTATCTCGGGACGAGGTGAGCGAATACATTCAGTTCCGTTTGCAGGCCGCTGGTGCTCCAGACCTGAAACTCTTTACCCGGGACGCCGAAGATCAGATCTACCATTTCTCTCGCGGCATCCCGCGCCTGGTCAACGTGGTGTGCGACAACGCCCTGGTCATTGGCTACGCTCTTGGGAAGCGCCGCATCGGCGCGGACATCATCAAAGAAGCGGCGGCTGATTTGTTGCCGCTGGAAGGTGGGGAAGCATCGAAGCAATCGGCGGCAGCGCCGGCCGTTGCGGCAAGCGGTGAGGAAGTCGCCGAGGGCTCGGCTGAGCCACGGAAGTGGAGGCGCATGGTGTGGGGCGCGAGCATCGTAACCGCGCTTGCGCTAGGGACTTGGTTGGGTGCTGCGCTTTTGCGGCCGGGAAATCAACCGCTCAGTGAGCCACCGAACTCGCCCCTCCCACCGGGTGAAGTCATTAAGCCGGGCTCGGTGCGCGATGTGCCGGCTCCTGTGGAGGTGCCGGCCGGCGGCACAGCGGTGGAACGAGCTGTCCCGCCCCGAGCTGAGCCGGCCCGCCTGGCGATGCTCGAGGACGTGCCGCCTGCCGCAAGCGGCGGAGCTCGCGAGAGCGGCGCTGGGGAACAGCACGCAGGGGAACAGCAAGAGGTCCATTCTGTGGAGGCGAGCTTGGGCGTTGAGGTGGCCGGCGTAAACGTGCCGCGCGAAAACGTCGCGGCAGCTCGAGAAAACCCGTTGGCGGTGGCCCAGGTTGAGAATCCGTCCAACGCTGGCAAGGAAGCGCAGAGATCTGCGGCAGCCGCCGGCGCGCTCGAGGAGCGAGCGCTGGGCACGGCGGATGCCAGGGCGGAGGATGCCGAGCACACGCGCGAGCAGTTGTCGGCACCGGTGGTTGGGGCTGCGCAGCCGGAGGTGGGTCCGGCACCCGGCGGGGTGGTGGGGAGCGAACAGGAAACAGGAGGGGTGTGGGGCGGGGAGCGTTTTACGCGTCTCGTGATCCGAGAAGGCGATTCGCTTTCGGGGATTGCACGCGCGAAGTACGGACAGGCGAGTTACACAGTCCTGGATCTGATCAAGCTCGCCAATCCGGAGATTGTGGATGTGGATTGGATCAGCCCGGGCCAAGTGCTCCGCCTGCCAGATCTGAAGGAAGGCTTGCCGATCCTGCGCTCGGAAGATGGATTTGCGCTGCTGGTTCTCTCAACGCCGAACGGTCAGCGGGCACATCAGCTCGCGGCGGCACTCCGACAGCGTGGCTTTCAGGCTCGGGTCCGCACCGCAAGCCTCGGTAGCGACAAGAAGGTGCAGCGCGTCACGGTGCATGCGGGCAATACCCAGGAGGAAGCGGCCCGCACCGGGCAAGCGCTGCGCAAACTCTTACGCGAGGACGCTCGCATCGTTCAGTTGGGTCAATGAAGGGGATGGCCTCGCATTGGGAGACGCAGATAGGCGGGGCACTGTTGTGTGCGGCGCCGGGTGAACGCACGATCGGAGGTTGCCGGCGCGAGCAGGTGGAGGCGCCGGCGTTGTGACTCGTTTTTTCGCGTTGCTTCTCGGAGGGTTGTGGGCCGGGAGCTTGGTGGGACTCGCCGAGGCCGGGCTCGTGTTAGCGACCTCCGCTGCTCCGGAAGAGTACGGCATCTGGAGCTTTGCGTTTTTGAGCTACGGTGGTCTCGGTGCCGCGTTGTCCCTTTTGGGACTGCCGTGGATCTGGCGGCGGATGCCAGCAAACGCGGCCGCGCTCGGGGCTCAAGTGGCCGCGGTACTGCTCGTTTTTTTGGTAGGGCGGTATTATCTCGCGCAGCGAGTCTTCGGAGAACAGCTCCCGTTATGGACTGGGGTCGGTCTTGGAATTCACGCAGGCCTGTTGGTTGGCGCGTTCCTCCTGGCGATGTGCTTTGCGCTTCTATTACGCCGGTTGTTGCGGGGGAGGGCAAGCCGGCTGTTGGTTCTGGCGGTCGCTTGGGTGGCTTGCGCGGCAGTCGTGGAGTTCGGTGTACGCGTGCGCGCTCCCCTAGCTGCGGTTCCGGCACGGGTGGCGACGGCGGAGCCGGGAAGACCGAACCTGGTTCTCGTGGTTGCCGACACGTTGCGTGCCGATGCGCTCGGGATTTATGGGGCGCCGGCTGAATCGAGCCCTCGCATCGATGTCTTTGCGCGCGAAGGTGTGGTCTTTCGCCGCGCCTACGCGCAATCGTCCTGGACCCGCCCCTCGATCGCGACCATTTTGACCGGTCTGTATCCGCGCGAGCATGGGGCGGTACGGAAGTTGGACCCTTTGCCCGAACAGGTGGATACGCTTGCTGAGTTTCTGCAGCGGCGCGGTTACTGGACCGCAGCGTTCGTCACCAACATCAACGTGGCGCCCATTTTTAACTTCGACCAGGGCTTCGGCGAGTATCACTACTTGGCTCCCTCCTTTTACTTTGGAGCGAGCGACTCGGCGACCCGTCTGGCGTCGTACAAGATCTTGCGCTTACTGCGCGAGCGATTCTGGAAACATCGGATTTATTTTCGACATTATTACCAGGACGCGGAGGTGGTCACCGCGGCCGTGAGCCGGTGGCTGTCCGCGAAACCACCCCAGCCGTTCTTTTTGCTGGTCCACTACATGGACCCGCACGATCCGTACTTCGAGATTCCCTACAATGGGAGAGGAATCGCCCGGGTTGCGAATCCACGGCCGCACGCGGATCAAGCAGAGGAAATGCGGCGGTTGTATGCGCAAGATGTGCGTTACTTCGACGAGCATTTTGGGGCGCTGTTGGACCAGTTCCGCTCACACGGGCTCTTGGACAACACGTGGTTTGTCTTCACCGCCGATCACGGCGAGGAGTTTTTCGAGCACGGGGGATGGTGGCATGGCACGACGCTGTATGAAGAGCAAATTCACGTGCCTTTGATTTGGCGCGGGCCTGCTTTGTCTCCGGGGTTCCGCTCTGATCTGGCCCTGACCATTGACATTTTCCCCACAGCAGTGCGGGCTCTCGGATACGAGCCGCCACGTGAGTTGCCAGGGCTCAATTTACTGGCGGAAGCGCCGCCAGCCGAGCGAATGGTATTCGCGGAAGAGGAACTCGAAGGAAACCAACTGGCCATGGTGCGACTCGGAGCCGAAAAGCTCATCTTGGCCAATCCCGGGAACCCGCGCGGGCTCGAGGAGATAGAACTTTACGACCTCGAGAAGGATCCGCTCGAACGACGGAACCTAGCCCGCGAGCGACCGGAGCGCGTCGGCGAATTGCGGGCCGCGTTGGAGGCGTTTCGAGTAAGCTTGAGCCGCGGCGCCGCCGGCGGGCCTGGGCAGTAGCTGCCATGCTGTTGGTGGTTGGTTGGGACGGGGCGTCCTGGAACGTCCTTGAACCTTGGTTGCAGCAAGGTCGGTTGCCGGCCTTGGCTCGCCTGCGCCGCTTGGGTTTGAGCGGGCCGTTGCGGGCCCCGTGGCCGCCGGTGACCTTTCCGAGTTGGACGACCTTCATGACCGGCGTCAATCCCGGTCGCCACGGGATCTTCGATTTTACTCGGCGAGAGCCTGGGACCTATCGGGTTCGCTTTGTGAACGCCACCTATCGGCAAGCCCCCACCGTGTGGAAGATTTTGAGCGAGTTGGGGCGACGGATCTGCGTTGTGGGCCTTCCCGCCACTTACCCTCCGGAACCAGTGAACGGGATTTTGGTGAGCGGTTTTGATACCCCGGTAACCACGAAGACTGATGATTCCTTCGTCTACCCGCCTTCGGCCGCCCCGCTGATTCGCGATCTTGGCGGGTTTCCGTTCGCGGAATTTCAAGAGTTCGTCGTCAACCGCGAGTGGTACCGCATGGCGCGGCGGAAACTTTTGCAAGGTATTGAACGAAAGCTCCGGCTCGCGCAGGTCTTATTGCGACGGGAGCGGTGGGACTGCTTCTTCCTGTTGTTCGGCGAATCGGATACGGCCTCGCACCACTATTGGCACTTCTTCGATCCGCAGAGTCCCTTGTACGACCCGGAGGGGGCGTCGGAGTTCGGATCAGTTCTGTTGGAGGTGTTCGAGCGGCTCGATCTGGCCTTGGCGGCGCTGTGGAGAGAGGTGCCGGATGCCGATGTGTTGCTACTTTCGGACCATGGTTTCGGTGGAGCGAGCGGGTGGCTTTTTCACGCGAATCGCTGGCTTGCTGAACAGGGATGGCTCCGCTTCCTCCCGGCGCGGCGAGTGCTCGATCTCACACCAGTGAAACGCTGGGCTCTCAGGTGGGTTCCTCCGCGGTGGCAGGCCCCTTTCTTCCGCTGGAGGCAGAACGCAGTTGCCAATGAGCTGGAGACGAGGAGCCGCTTTTCTGGCATCGATTTCAAGAACACCTGGGTTTTCTCGGAAGAGTCGAGTACGTGCCCGTCATTGTGGGTCAACCTCGCTGGAAGAGATCCTGCGGGCCGAGTGGCGCCGCGTGACTACGAACGGGTGCGTGATGAGGTAGCGGAGGCAATCTTGAGGCTGCCGGCACCTGGCGGAGAAACGCCAGCAGTTGCGCGTGTGTGGCGCCGGGAGGAGCTGTACGAAGGGCCTTGCCTCGAACTGGCTCCCGATCTCCTGATCGAGTTGGCAGAGACCACAGGAGGGTATTCTTACAGTCTGGCTTCGAGTGGCGGCGTACGCGGGCCGCTCTGGAGTGAGCTTGACCGAGCACGCTGGCAAGGGGGCAAGCTCGGCGGCCTGAGCGGAACCCATCGTCGTGAAGGGATCTTCGCGCTTGCCGGTCCACAGGTCGAACGCACGGGAGAAGTGATTACGGCGGATATGGTGCAAATGGCACCGACCATTCTCTCCCTTTGTGGCACATCGGTGGCACAACTTTTCGATGGAGAAACGTTGTGCAGCGTTGTAAGCACCAGCCGCTGTGTTGTGCCTCAGGAACAATTTTCGCAAAACGTTTTGCACCCGTATTCGGCTTTGGAGGAGGCTGAGCTCGAGCAACGTTTGCGCAATCTCGGATACCTCGACTGAGGACCAGGAGCGAATGCGCGCGGGCGGCATGCGGATCGCCGTGGTGGCGCCCGGCCCTTTTCTGGCGCCGCGGGGCTCCCAAGTGTTGATCCGTCAATTGGCCGAGGCTCTGGCGCGACGAGGATGCGAGGTCCACGTGGTCTGTTACAGCGCACGAGGACGCCGAGTCTTGCAGAGGGAAAACGTGCGCGTGCACCAGGCGGGAAGGTCGTTGCTGTGGGCGAGGCATGTTTTGCCTTGGATTGTGTGGAAGGGTCTGATGGATCTTGCCGTTTGCGTGCGCTTGCGCACTTTGTTGCGCCGGCATCGTTTCGATCTGATTCACGCGCATAATTACGAAGGGCCGCTGATCGCTTGGCTAGCGCGCTATCCGAGGCGGATACCGGTGGTCTACCACGCGCACAACCTTTTGCGCGACGAGTTGCCGGCGTATTTCCGTGCCGGATGGGTCTGTCGCACGATGGGAGCCTTCGGGGCTTGGCTGGACCGGGAAATTCCGAGTCGAGCGGACGCAGTGATTGTGCTCAGCCGAGCCCAACTCGAAGAACTGAGGAGTTGTGGGATCGAGCGCCTCCCTGTGTTGCTGTGCCCCCCGCCGCGAGATGCTGCGCGTGAGAGCGGCACGGAGAGGCTGGTAAGCTTCCGCAGGCGTTACTTGGTTGCATATGCAGGCAATTTAGATGCGTACCAGGACCTCGATGTGTTGGCCCAGGCGATCGAGTGTACGGCGAACGGGCCCCTCACGCTCACGTTACTTTTGGTTACTCATGAAGCAGCCTGGAATCGGCGCTTGCCTCAGGCTCTTGCAGCACTGATCCGCGACGGCCGAGCCCGGGTGGTTTGGGCGGCGGGAGGGCAGGAAGTGATGGCGACATTGCGCCGTGCGGACGTGCTGGTTTGTCCGCGCAGTTCATGGTCAGGTTTCCCCGTGAAGCTCGTGAACTACACGGTTCTCGGCAAACCCACTGTATTAGGGGCTAGTGTTGCCGCCGCTTTGGATTGGCCAGAGCCGGCAGCTGTATTTAGAGATGGGGATGCGCAATCCTTAGCGCGGATCCTCGTGAACGCTTGCGCAGACAGCGCCTTTCGCCAACGCTTGGTTGCCGCGGCGTGCCTTTTTGCGGCGCGGCTGCCCTCTGTGGAGGAGGCGGGAGCCGAGCTGGAAGCGTGGTTCCGAACCGTGCTGGGTGGACGGGAGAAAGGCGTGCAAATTGCCGAGCTTGCGTGCAACGGCCGGGGAGGCACGGTTTTAGGTGTTGATACCCACTTGACGAGTTCGTATAAGCCGGCGGATGCAGACCGGGAGGGAGAGACCCGTGCGTAATCGACTTCGTGCTGCTGTGTTCGCCGCGTTGTCGATCGCCGCCCTGGGTGCTGGGTGTAGCCGGCAAGGTGCTCCCATGGCAGCATTACCTCCCTTGGATGCACCGCTTCCATTGCCGCCTGGGCAAGCGGCTCCGTACCGCATCAAGCCCGGAGACCTACTGCGGATCAAGTTTTTGTACCACCCGGAGTTGGACATCAAGACGTTGGTGCGGCCGGACGGGAGCATCACTCTTCAACTCGGAGGAGACATTCAGGCTGCAGGCCGAACGGCCGAGGAACTGGCGCAGGAGATCGTCGAGCGGACCAAGGACCGCTTGCGGGAACCGGAGGTCTCCGTCCTTGTGGCCCAGACGGCCGAACTCAAAGTGTACGTAATGGGAGAAGTGAGGGTGCCGGGGATTGTCCCCTATCGCGAGGGGATGACGCCCCTGCAGGCAATTGCCGACCGCGGCGGGTTTTTGGACACGGCACGGGTGGACAGCGTCTTGCGCCTGTCTCCCGGGGAAGAAGAGTATCAGGGAACCAGGCTGGATCTCGCGCAGGCTTTACGCAGCGGCTCCCCCGAAGACGTGGAGCTTCGTCCCGGCGATATCCTGTATGTTCCGCGGACCTTTATCGGGGATGTCAACGCGTTTGTGCGGCTGTACATCCGGGGGCTCTTGCCGGTCGAGCCGCGCGTGGGGGCAGGCACCACGTTTTAGTTTCCGGCTGATAGAAACGGGACAAAAACATGGCGTTCGAACCGCAACGGCGGCCTAACAACATAAGAAACACCGTTTCCATGGGCGGCGCGAATGTCGCCGCAAACAACTACGGGTGGAACGGCAACGGGGGGTGGAACGCAGCGGCGGCCGACCAAGTGCGCGACTTGCTGCATGTGCTTTTTAAGCACAAGCGCTTGATCGGAGGTCTGTTTCTCGCCGTTGCTTTACCCGGACTGCTGGGAACCATCTTGCAGCGCCCGAAGTACGTGGCCACGGCGAAAATCATGATCTCGGCTTCCCGTACCGATCCAACGGTCCAGCCCACGGACGTGACCAAGCTCGAGCCGGTGCAGTTGAACGAGGCTTTGGTGAACACCGAGGTTCACATCGTGAATAGCCGAGATTTGCTCGAGACGGTTGCTCGCTCCTTAGCAATGCCAGAGAACGGTGGCGTCGCTCCGGTGGCTGCAAAACCCGTGAATATTGCCGCTCAACTGCAGGCCCTCCAGAGTGCCCTGTCGGTGACCCCGATCAAGGCGTCGAACGTGATCCAAATTGACTACCGCCATTCCGACGCTGCTTATGCAGCGCGGGTCGTGAACCGGCTGGTGGATGAATACATGGCCTATCACGCCGAGGTGCACGGTAACAAGGAACTTCCCCGGTTTTACGACGAGCAGCGCAAGGTTTTAGAGAAAGAGCTGCGCAAAGCCGAGGAAGCGCTGATCCAATTCACGGCCAAGGAAGGGATTGTTTCCCCAGTAGATGAGATTGCGACCTCAGTCCGGATGGTCGGGGAGCTCAGCAGTGCTTTGCGGGACATCAATGCTGGAGTCGCGGGGACGGAGGAGCGGTTGAGGGTCCTGCGGGAGCAGATTGCGCAGCAACCCGAGGTGGTCAAACGATCACAGTCGCTCGAGATCAACCCGGTGATCACGCAGTTGACCTCGCAGTTGGTAGACCGCCAGGTGGACCGTGTTGCGTTACTGCGCAAATACACCGAAAAGGACCGTCACGTGCGTGACAATGAGGAGGAAATTCAGGAGCTTCGCTCGGCGCTCGAGGCCGAGCTGCGCGACCGGCCCACCATTGTGTCGCACCAGCTTTATCGTACCAACCCCTTGCGTGAAGAACGGCTGCGGGTCTTGCTCGACTTGGAAAGCCAACTCAGTGAGATGCGGGCTCGTCAGGCCGCGTTGGAAGACGAGCTGAGCCGTGCCACTCGGCGGCTGGTGACCCTGCGCGAAAAAGCCGTGGAGTTCGAACGGCTGGAGCAAGAAGTGAAGACGCGCCGCGATAGCTATGAACTCTATGTCAAGCGCGAGCAAGAAGCGCGCATTAGCCGGGCGATGGACGAGCAGAAACTGGTCAACGTCAACGTAGTGCAAAGGCCGGCTTTGCCGCTGCCGCAAGTGGATACACGCCGAGTGTCCGCGACTCTTGCCATCCTTGCAGGTCTTGTGGTTGGAATCGGTGGCGCATTTGTGAGAGAGTATGTTTCGCGTTCTTTACGGTCAGAAGCCGATGTGGTGCGGTTCCTGGGGTTACCGTTGCTGGGGACCATTCGCGATACCCCGCGAGCTTGAGAGTTGGTGCTAGCTCGCTGCGGAACGAACGGAAGCCATCGTGAGTAAGATCTATGAGGCGCTGAAAAAAGCCGAGGAAGAGCGGGAGCGGGGTCGGCTGAAGGAGCCGTTACCTCAGCCACCAACAGCGCTTGCGGACCCTTCTGCGGCCATTCAGGAGGACTACCAGCGGTTGCGTGCGAGCGTCCTCTCGATCACGGTGCCCGCCGGTCTACACACCATCATGGTGACCTCGAGCCGGCATGGCGAGGGTACAACCACTGTGGCTTTGGGCTTGTCCACCGCCTTGGCTCGGGAAAGAGATGCCCGGGTTTTGTTCATGGAGGCGAACTTGCGCAGTCCGAGCCTGCGCTACGTCCTGCCGGTGGACTCTCCTCTGGGACTATCGGATTATGCTTTGGGGCGCGCCGCGCCGGAGGCGATTATAACGCGCGTGGATGAGTGGAACTTGTCAGTGATCACCGCGGGCGCGCAGCCGGCGGCGACTGTGGGGGTGGAAGCGCTGGACGCTCTGTTGACTCGCTTGCAGGCACAGTTTGACTTCATTGTGATGGATGTCGCGCCGGTGAACGCCTACGCCGACGCTAGCGTGATCGCCCCGAAAGTGGACGGAGTGATTCTGGTAGTCGAAGCGGATCGAACGCCAGTAGTTGAAGCGGAAGCAGCGAAACGGCAGTTGGATAAGGTGGGAGCCCGCATCCTAGGAGTCGTTCTGAACCGTCAGAGGTCCTACATTCCCGCGTTCATCGAAAATTTGCTCTAGACGAGCAAGCTAGGAGCTGGGAGTCCGGTGCAGTCCGTCGGCAGTTTTCCCCGCTCGAGCGAGCAGGCGCTTTTGCCGGTCGTCTTGTTTGTTCTGCTGGGCTCGGGGATCGGCCTAGGTTCGTATATCCTGGGCGGCGCTGCCCTGGTGATCTTGGCGGGCCTCATCCTCGCGGGGATCGTCGTGAGCCGGCCCCATTATGGAATCGCCGTATTTTTGTCGACCTTTTTGATTACGTACCCAGCTGCGTTGGCAGGGCGCGGGTTCCTGACCATCAACAACGTTCTCGGCCTGGTCTTTCTCGTGTTGCTTGCGTACCGGGTTTATCGGGAGCGTGATTGGTCGTTCCTCACCACACCAGAGATCCAGCTGCTCGGGTTCACGGTGCTGATGTACTACTTGTCGGGGCGGCTCAATGGTCCAGATCCGTTGACTTTGCACTTGCTGGGGCAGGAAGAACTCAGCGCCGCGAACATGCGAATCTATGCGAACCGGGTGGCCTTTACGTTGTTCTTCATCGTATTCATCCGTTCGCCCGACCACGTCCGCATGATTTATTTGTTGGGGTTGACCTTCATGGTCATGAGCGCGCTCACGGGTGTCCAGGCTGTCTTGCAGGGAGGTGGCTTGTACGGGTACCGTGCAACCACAGAGGCGCGACTGGTCGCGGCCGCGTACAACCCGAACCGACTAGCCATGCTCGCTGTGCTTTCTGTGGCTGGCCTGTGGTACTTGCGCCGGACGATGCGCCTTCCGGGTGTACGCTCGGCGCTGTTGTTAGCCATTGCGGTCATGGCTTTGGCGGTGTTCATGACTGCGTCGCGCAGCGGTTTGCTGGGTTTGTCTGTGTGTGTGGCAGCGATTTTGGTGGACGAGCGTGTGAGCCTGCGCACCTTGCTGAACTATCTATTTGGGGCGCTTTTGCTGATCGTGCTTGTCGCGCAATTCGTTCCCGAGCGCAGCCTCGAGCGCATTACCAACCTGCCCGGTACGCAACAGGCCGCGGTTGGAGAGGGAGCCGGCTCCCTCGAGCGGCGCTCCCGATCCTGGGAAATCGCTTGGCAGTTGTTTCTGGAGAGTCCGTTCCTTGGGGTGGGCGCGGGGAACTGGGAGGTGGCGCGTTTTCTCAAAGATCCCGCTCGATCCACTGCGGCCCCACACAGCTCCTACCTTCTCGCCTTGGTGGAAGGTGGTCTGTTTTGCCTGGCGGCCTTTTTGGTGTTGTTTTGGCGAACATGGCGAAACTTCGTTCTGGCTGACCGCTGGTTGAGTTCGCATCCGGAGTCTGGCCTGTACGACCTTTTGTGGATCGTGAAAGCCTGTAAGGCCAGTTTTGTGGCCTTTTTGTTTTTTTCGCTGTTCGCGGATCTCTGGCAGTTCGTTCTGTTGTTCTGGCTGGTTGGGTTGGGGGTGGTCCTGCGGCGATTGATCTTGGCAGATATGCGCCAGCTCGCGGCCGTGTAAGGAGTGTCTCCCTGTGCCGGTGGCAACCGCTGAGTCGTATGCAGAGTTTCTAGCAAGGCTCGGCCACCGAGTTCACAGAACGCCTACGACCTTCTGGTACGAAGTAGATCGCCGCTTTTGTTTGGCGGCGCCTCACCACCGCGAATACCAGGTTGACGAAGAGGAGCTGCGCGGCTTGTTCCGCTCAGCTCGCTGCCTCGGGGTGCGGTACGCCGCGCCATTAGGTGCGCGTGGGAAACTGAGCTACCAAATCGTGTGTGATCATCCTCGTTACGGCCTTGCAGTGCTCAGCGCGAATCAGCGCAGTAAAGTCCGCCGGGGCTTGCGCCGGTGCGAAGTCGGGCCGGCGAGTTTTCAAGTCTTGCGCGAGCAAGGGTTTGCAGCGCACGTGGAGACGCTGGCCAGGCAGGGGCGAGAGTCTGCGTGGAGTGAAGCGCGTTGGGAGCGCTTCTGGGACGCGGCGCAAGAATCCCCGGGCTTTGAGGTTTGGGCGGCATGGGTGGACGGGCGGTTGGCGGCCTTTCTGGTGACAGTGAGCTTCGAGGATTCCGTGGAATTTTTGCTTGCCAGGTCGTGCCGAGAAGAGCGCGGCGCCTACCCGAACAATGCGCTGATTTACTTCGTCAGCGAGGAAATGCTGGTCCGACGCGGAGTGCGAGAGATTACCTTCGGGCTTGAATCGCTCGAACCAGTGGGGCCGCTCGACGAATTCAAATTCGCTATGGGTTTCCGGCCACGGCCTTTGCGGCAGCGGGTGGTATTCCACCCGGTGATCGCAGCTGTCCTGCGTATGGAACCGGTTCGCACGCTGGTTGCGAAATGGCTGGAGCGCAAGGGCAAGAACGACGTCGCCTACCGGAAGGCAGCCGGTCTTTTGCGCTTTGCCGTGGAGGGAGGGTGGTAGTGGATCAGGCGGTTGACTTGCTCGCCGCCCGTGTGCTCAAAGACGCAAGGTCTCGAGATCTGGCCGCGAACCGGAGTTACGTCCGCGACGCGAAGAGATGAACATGGCTAGCAAACAACCGGGAAACAGCGCTGTTTGGCACTCCGGGGAGCGGCACACCGTGCCTTTTTACCGGCCGGACCTCGGTGAGGCCGAAATCCAAGCCGTAGTCGAGACGTTGCGGTCCGGGTGGGTGACCGTTGGTCCCCGAACCCAGCAGTTTGAGCAGGAGTTTGCCCAGTTTATCGGAAGCCCGCACGCGGTGGCCGTGAATTCCTGTACGGCTGCGTTGCACCTAGCCCTGGATACACTCGAATTGCAACCAGGGGATGAAGTGATCACCAGCACCCTGACCTTTACTGCGACTGCGGCCACGATCATCCACGCGGGGGCCCAACCGGTGCTGGTGGACGTGTCGCCAGACACGCTCAACATGGACCCAGCGGATGTGGCGCGGAAGATTAGCCCTCGTACCCGAGCCATCGTGCCGGTGCACTTTGCAGGGCACCCGGCGCCGATGGACGAGCTCTTGGACTTAGCGCGTCAGGCTGGAGCGGTCGTGATCGAAGACGCCGCTCATGCCCTGCCAGCTGCTTACAAGGGGCGGCGCATCGGAACGATCGGCGATTTCACGGCGTTTAGTTTTTACGCCACCAAGAACTTGTGCACCGGCGAAGGTGGGATGGTGACCACCGCAAATGGGGAGTGGGCAGAGCGGGTGCGAATTCGCCGGCTGCACGGCATGAGCCGTGATGCCTGGCGGCGGTACAGCAACGAAGGCTCGTGGCGTTACGACGTGCTGTACCCAGGGTTCAAATACAACATGACGGATCTCGCCGCGGCCCTTGGGCTGGTGCAGCTCCGGCGTTTGCCGGAGTTCCACCGGCGTCGCCAAGCCTTGGCCGCTCTGTATTCCGAGGCTTTGCGGGATGTGGACGAACTGCAGCTGCCCCAGGTCCGTGCAGACGTCGAGCACGCCTGGCATCTATATGTCGTTCGGTTGCGCCCGGAACGGCTGCGGATCCACAGAGATGAACTGATCGAACTGCTCAAGGCAGAGGGCATTGGGACCCAGGTCCACTTCATCCCACTTCACTGCCATTCGTATTATCGGAATCGGTTCGGTTTGCGACCGGAGGAGTTCCCTGTTGCCTCGCATGCTTCCGAAACGATTCTTTCGCTTCCTTTTTACACACTTCTGACGGATCAAGACGTTTTTTACGTGGCAGACCGGCTGCGCTCAGTGCTGCGGGCCTGCCGTCGTTGAAAGCGGGAGCGCATCGGGAGGTAGAGAGATGGGCGAACAGTGGCGTGTCGCGCAGCGCATGACACCGAGCGGGCGTTTAGCGAAGCGCGTCCTGGATGTGTCGCTCGCACTGTTCGGACTGATTTTGCTAGCCCCGTTGTTTGCCGTTGTAGCAGTTCTAATCCGTCTCGATTCGCCGGGGCCGGTGTTTTTCCGACAGCGGCGGGTGGGCCGCGGCGGACAACTGTTCGAGATTTATAAGTTCCGGACCATGGTGGACGGAGCGTATAAAATGGGTTCCCGCTTGACCACGAAGCGGGACCCTCGCGTGACTCGCTTCGGGAAGTTTCTACGCTGGTCCAAGATTGACGAATTACCCCAGCTGATCAACGTGCTGCGGGGTGAAATGAGCTTCGTCGGACCGCGACCCGAGGACCCGTATTTCGTCGCCTTCTATAACCCGGAGCAAAGGGAAGTCTTGTCTGTCCAACCGGGGATTTTCGGGCCGAGCCAAATTCATGGACGCGATGAAACGGAGCAGTATCCGGACGGGCTCAAGGACACCGAGGCATACTACATCCGGCATATTTTGCCCGACAAACTAGCGAGGGACTTGGAATACGTGCGGACCCAAAGTTTTTGGGGAGACGTAAAGTTCCTTGCCGGGGGGGCCTGGGCTACCGTGCGAGGCGCGATCCGAGCACGTTACCTGTGGCAGCGACGGAAGCGGATTGCCCTAATGCTTGCGGACATAGCACTCGCTGTGGGTACGTACTTGCTGGCATTGGCAATTCGCTTCGATTGGGAGATCCCAGCCGCCAGCTACGTGGTTAAAACGCTGGCTCTTATTGCCATCGTGCGGCCGCTCACCACGGCGTATTTCGGCGTGTACCAAAGCATGTTGCGCTACTTCAGCCTCTGGGATTACCTAACCTTGGCCAAGGCGGTGACGGCGGGTTCGGTTCTTGTTGCAGCCGCAGCGTATTTCTTGGGAATGCAGTATCACCCACGGTCGGTCTTTTTGATCGATTGGGCCTTGCTCTTGCTGTTCTCGGGAGCGATGCGCGGCGCCTTGCGTGCTTGGCTCCGTCACCAACCTCGCTCTCGGCAGGTGCAGAAGCAGCGAGCTCTGATCGTGGGGACTGGTCTCGGCGGCGAGCAGATGTGCCGAGCGTTGCTGGAAGAGCCGCTGTCTGCCTATTCCCCAGTTGGCTTCATTGATGAGGCTGCAGAGCGCTGGGGCAGCCGCATCCATGGGGTGCGGGTCTTGGGTGGGACCGCAGAACTCGGCTTGGCTCTTTCCGCGGAAAAAGTAGACGTCGTGTTCCTTTGCATGGCTGACGTGAGCCAGGTCGTCGCAGAGGAGGTGGCGAGCATCTGCGCTCAAAATGGTGTGGAGGTGCGCGTTGTGCCTGCTCTGCACGCCCTGCTGGGGGCCGCGACACACGGAAACGGTAACGGCGCTGTGGTGAACCCCGGGCCGGCAGCGCTGGTGTCGTAGGTCGGACTCGTGGCCCTGAGGGAGCGTAGGACCGACTCGTTTGGCCAACAGCAAGCGCAAACAGCGAATGCAGGTTTTGGGGGCTCGCGGTGCGAGGCAGCAGACGGCGGTCGGATCGCGATGCTCTACCCAGCCTTCCCGGTATTGCACCAGACCTTCGTGCTGTGGGAGGCACTGGCCCTGCAAGAGCGCGGCTTACCGCTGAGCTTTTACTCGATCAAACCAGCCGCTCCAGAGAGCAAGCAGCAGCCCGAGGCGAGGCCGCTCCTCGAGCGAGTACGGTATCTCCCGAGTCCGCTCGCGCCTGAGGTTTGGAAGGCAAACCTGCAAGTCCTCCGTTCTTTGCCGGGGCGGTACGGGTGGGTGGTACGGCGGGTGTTGGCAGAGTGGAGGCAAGACCGCGAGATGGATCTGCTCCGCCAGCGGGGTTCGCGCGCGCAGGTTTACCCTTCGGCTGGTTGGAGGGGCCGCCTGGAAGAAGTCGTGAATACCAGTCCGTCCGTCTACCTGTTTCGCTCGTTGGCGCTCCTGCCGCTGGCAGCGTTTCTCGGTGAGGTTTTGCGGCACGAGCGGGTGGCATTGGTACACGCTCACTGGGCGACGTTTTCTACGACTGTGGCGCTTTATCTCAAGTGGCTGTTCGGGATTCGTTTTAGCTTCACTGCGCATGCGTACGACATTTACTTGATGCCCATTTTACTCCCAGTAAAGCTGCGAGAAGCCGAACTGGTGGTGACCTGCGCGCGGGTCAATGCAGAGTTCCTGCGCGGCTTGCGCGGCGGGCAGCAGGCGCGGCTGCTCGTCAACTATCACGGCGTGGACTTGAAGCGTTTCGCTCCGCGGCCGAAGCCACAGACGGTGGGCACGCGTGCCCGCATTGTGAGTTGCGGGTCGCTGCGCATCTATAAAGGACACCACGTGCTGATCGCGGCTCTGGCCAAGATGCGGCATGAGGCCGATTGCGTCATCATCGGCGACGGGCCGCAACGGCGTGCGCTGGAGCGATTGGCGGAGGAACTGGGCGTGCGCGACCGAGTGGAATTCACCGGAGCGCTCAGTCAGGAACGTGCCGCACTGCGCTACGCGGAAGCAGACGTGTTCGTTTTGGCAAGCACGATCGTCGAGCGCGCTGGGCGCCAGGACGTGATTCCCAACGTGTTGGTTGAAGCCATGGCCATGCAACTCCCGGTGGTCAGCAGCGCTTTACCAGGGATACGCGAGTTGATCGAAGACGGCGTTCATGGGCGCTTAGTCCCGCCCGGCGATCCCGCGCAACTTGCAACGGCCATTGACGAGCTATTGGACCACCCCGTAACACGGACTCGCTTGGCCGCAGCGGGCCGAAGGCGGGTCATCGAGAACTTTGACCGCGAAAGAAACGTCACCGATTTGGCTCAACAGCTAAAGCGGATCAGCGGCAGTTCAGGTCACCAGCGCCACCACGACCACGAAAGCGAAACCGAGTTTGTTTTGGGCGGGTAAGTTGCGTTTGTTCTTGCATTTTAAGCGAGTTTATGGGATCGGCACTGCCTGTAGCTGAGGTTCCGGGAAAACCAGCGATGGTCCACCGTGTTCAAATGCATGTGTCTGCACCAAGACAACCACAGGGTAACCCGGCGGGATTTAGGGCTGCGCGCGGTGAGCGCGTGCCGGCTCTGAGTGGGAGGGACCCGCGACCTCGGCAGGAGCATTGAAGATTTCGGTTTTAGGGAGGGAGCGATGCAGCGGGATGCAATTTTGGTCACCGGGGGAGCTGGTTACATTGGTTCCCATCTTGTCCGCCAGCTTCTCCAGCGCGGCTACGAGGTGCGAGTTCTGGACAACTACTTGTACGGGAAGCACGGCCTCGCAGACTTACGCGGAAACCCGCACCTAAAGACCAAGTTCGGGGACATTTGCCACATCGGCGACGTGATCGAGGCGGTGCAAGGCGTGCGTGCCGTCGTTGCCTTGGCGGCACTGGTCGGCGATGCGGCTTGCGACTTGGATCCTCGTGTCGCGCTGATGACCAATTTCGAATCGACCCGTCTGCTGTTGGATGCTTGCCGCAAATCGAGAGTTCAACGAATCGTGTTTGCTTCTTCTTGCAGCGTTTACGGGGCCAGCGGGGACCAGTGGCTCGATGAAAACTCGCCGCTCAACCCAGTCTCCTTGTACGCGCGCACCCGCATCATGTCGGAAGAGGTCCTCATGGAGGAAAAGGACGGGCCAGAAGTGGTGATCTTGCGCCTGTCCACCGTGTGCGGCTTGTCGCCGCGGATGCGCTTTGACCTGATGGTGAACACCATTTCCGCACGTGCTTCGGTGACGGGTCGCATCCGGGTCGTGGGGGCAAACCAGTGGCGGCCTCACATCCACGTGCGTGACGTGGCCGACGCATTCGTACGCGCGGTGGAAGCGCCGGCGGAGCGCGTGAATCGGCAGATTTTCAACGTGGGAGGGGATCATCTGAACTTCACAGTCGGTCAGATCGCCGACAAAGTCGTTGCTCACATTCCGGGTACGGTCGTGGAAACCTACGACCAGGTGGAGGACCGGCGCAGTTACCGCGTGTCCTTTCGCCGCATTCGTGAGAGTCTAGGCTTCGTGCCGCAATACACCGTGGACGATGCGATTCGAGAGGTTCACGAACTCCTGCGCAACGGCAAGGTTCGCGACTTTGGCGATCCTGTCTACCACAACGTAAAGCAGTTGCAGAATCATACACGCCAGCGGGCAACCGCGTAACTTTCTGGAGAGATGGCCCAGCGCCAACCATTTCGAGTCGCCCTCGTTGGTTGCGGGCGAATCGCACAGGTTCATGCCGCCTATCTGCGGGCTCTTCCGTCGGTGGTGCTGGTGGGGGGGTGCGATGCGGATCCACGTGCGCGGGAAGCGTTTACACGGCGCTGGCAGGTCCCCACATGCGCAGAAATCCGGGAAATGCTGGGTGCGTTGGAGCCAGACGTCGTTCACATCGTGACCCCTCCCCGGACGCACGCCGCCCTGGCCATCGAATTCATGCGCGCCGGTGTGAACGTTTTGGTGGAGAAGCCGATGGCCGTGAGCACGGAAGAAGCTGATCGCATGCTGGAAGTCGCACGTGAGACAAGGCGGGTGCTGAGCGTGGATCACAACCGATGGTTCGACCCGGTCATCCGCCAAGCGCGGCATCTCTTGTCCGCTGGCGCCCTTGGCGAATTGGTGGGGGTGGATGTGTTTTGTAGCGTGGGTAGCGCGGAAGGCGAAGAGCAGGTCTGGAAGTCAGAACTCCCCGGTGGGGCCGTTTTTGATTCCGCGCCGCACCCAGCCTACTTGGCTCACGGATTCGTAGGCGAGATCCGCGAACTCCAAGCTGCAGCGGATTGGGATGAGCAAGGTGGTCTTCGAGAATTACGTGCTGTGCTGCGGGGGCAACGCGCCTTTTGCCAACTGACTCTGTCCACACAAGCACGGCCGATCGCGAACGTAGTGGTGCTTTACGGAACCCGGGCATCCGCCTTCGTAAACTTGAACAACATGACACTAGTCGTGCGCAGAATGCCGAAGCTTCCAAAGTTGCTGGCCAAGGTGTTCCCCAACTTGGATGAAGCGCGGCAACTTTTGCTCGCCACTGTGCGCAACGCTGTGGAGTTCGTTCGTGGAAGGCAGCGGTTTTATCCGGGAATGGGAGTGCATTTCGCAGAGTTCTATCGGGCTTTGGCCGAAGGCCGGGAGCCCCCGGTGCGGGCAGAGGACGGGCGAGCGGTGGTTGCCTTGTTAGAGGAGCTGTACCGCTGCGTGGCAGGCGGGAGCCGCGCTGCGGAGGCGGCCGCGTGAAGGTACTGATCACCGGGGCGGCTGGTTTTTTAGGGCAGGCTCTGGTGCGAACCGCCCTCGCGCAGGGCCTCAGTGTCAGAGTTCTGACTCGGACAGCGCACGAGGCGTTTGCCAGGATGGGCCTCGAAGTGGTGGTTGGCGACCTCGTCGATCCAGCCTTACCGCGGGTGGCGGTGGTTGGAATGGATGCGGTGATTCACGCGGCGGCTCGTGTGAGTACCAGTGGCAGTTGGGAAGAGTTTGCAGAGGTCAATATTCGAGCCACAGGCCGTTTGCTGGATGCGGCCCGCTTCGCTGGGGTGCGCCGCTTTGTTCATGTCAGTTCCCTCAGTGTTTTTGATGTGCCTGATGATGGGGCCGTGATTACAGAAGCCGGTTCTTATGAGTGCGAGTCGCGGGCGCGAGGGCATTACAGCCGCTCGAAACTGGCCGCCGATCGGCTGGTGTTATGGGAAGCGAAAAGGGGCGCTCCTGCAGTGGTGTTACGGCCTGGACTGTTGTTCGGTCCAGGGCGGCGTCCGCCCCTGGCGCGGCAGGTGATTGCTTGGAGGCGGTATCGGTTGCTGCTCGCGCGCCGCGATTACCCCTTGCCGTTGAGTCACGTGGACAGTGTTGCCCAGGCCGCGCTCCTGGCGCTGAATGCGGACGAAAGAGTGATCGGCCGAGCATACACCATCGTGGATGCGCATGTACCGCAGAGCGCGATGGTGGAAGTGCAAAAACACGCTTTGGGGGCGGATTGGCAGGCCGTGTACTTACCTGTACGAGTGGTGGCTGGGGCGGCATGGATAGCGGAGCACGCACTCGCGCTGGCTGGCCGACGTAGCCCCATTTCCTATCACCAGGTTTGCCGCGCTACGCACCGAGCTTTTTATGACTGCTCGGCGGCCATCCGTGACCTGGGGTGGAAGCCTCGTGAGAGTTGGCGGGACGACGTTCAGGGTGCAATTGCATCGGTTACGGCGGTCGGATAGTCGTGGAACGGCTGAGTACAACTTATGGACCCGATTCACCAGCCCGAGCGTCTCAAGGCTTTTTATCAAGACCGGCAGGTGGTTGACTCGTACCTGGACCGGCGCACGAGCCAACCTCTGAACGGCCTGCTGCATCGTCGCCAGGTAGCATACTTGAACTCCATCATTGGGCGCTTGCGGCCGCGCTCCGTGCTGGAATTAGCCTGTGGTCCAGGCCGGCTCGCAGCGGAGGTTACAGGTCTTTCCTTCGGTGTCGGTGTGGACGCCAGCCTGCCCATGCTCCGCAAGGCTGCCGCGCGCACCCAGTCTCGAGCGTGGAGTTTTTTGCGTGGGGATGCGTTTTGCCTTCCGTTTCGCGACGAGACCTTCGATCTGATTTACACAGCGCGCTTCATTCGTCATTTTCGTGAGGAAGAACGAGCACGTTTGTACGGCGAGATCCGGAGGCTTCTTCGCCCAACGGGGATCCTTGTATTGGACGCTTTGAACCGCGAGGTGTGCCTTCCCGCCCGCCTCGAGCGCGGAGTTGAGCAATACCCCATTTACGACGTACTCTATGCGCCCGGTGAAGCCGAACAGGAACTGAGCCGACATGGGTTCCGAGTGATCGAGATCGAGGGGTTGCTCAAGCATTTTCCGATTCAGCGGCGGCTGAACCGCCTGCGCTTTCGTGCGGAACCTCTGGCTCGCTGGCTGATCGGGGCGCTGGAGCGGCTACCGGGGCGCCGAGCCAACACCTGGATGATCGTGTGCCAGAAAGAAACGTAGCGGCCGCGCCGGTAGCTTCGCGCTCCGGGTCCGAAAAAAGCCCTGGGTTCGCCATGAGACGCCTCTCGCACGAGATGCTGGCGTTATTTGGCTCCCGGATGGGGGTTGCCGCGCTCGGCATGATTACGGGCATTCTGCTTGCGCGTGGGTTGGGTCCTCACGACCGCGGGCTCTTGGCTCTCGCTCTGCTTCTGCCGTCGACGTTGATGACCCTGTGCAAGCTGGGCATCACGCAAGCGAACGTGTATTGCGTTCGCCGGGAAGGAGCGCCGTTAGCCCAAGTGGCGGCGAATTCGCTCTTATTGGCCGTGACCCTGAGCCTCGTGTGCGCGGCATTCACGTGGGGTTTCGCAGAAGAGCTTTCTGCGTCTTTCCTGAAGGGATTGCCCCTGTGGGCATTCGCCTTGAGTCTGTGGCGGCTTCCGTGGCTCTTGCTGGATAATTTTTTCTGGGGCGTGCTGCAGGCGATGGGTCAGTTTTCTCTTTACAATAGCCGCAGCCTGGCCGGCGCGGGTTTACTGGCGCTGGGCGTGTTGGTGGCCTGGGGGACCGGGCGGCTCGACCTGTGGGTCGCGATGTGGATTTATGCAGGCGTAACGACTGCCGTGGTGGCCTCGCTTTTGATTTCGGTTCGCCGCCGGCTCGCCTTTGGTCTGCGGCCCGATTTGGGCTTGCTGAGGCGGCAAGTTCGGTTCGGGGTAAAGTCGTACACGCAAATTCTGACCACTCACCTGCTCTTCCGCAGCGATGTCTATCTCGTCGCGTACTTCCTCGATCCGGCTCGGGCCGCCTTTTATAGTTTGGCACTGCATTTCACCGAAATGCTTCTCGAAATCCCGCAGGCGGTCGGGTGGGTTGTGTACCCGAAGATGGCGGGCTTGCCCAAACAAGACGTACACCGGGTCACGGCCCAAACGTGCCGCCGAACCGTGCTACTCACGGGTTGTGGCGGGATCGCCGTGGTGGCGTTCGGGCCGATCCTGATCCCGCTTTGGTATGGGCGCGCTTTTGCCCAGGCCACCGCGCCTTTGCCTTTTGCAGCCGTCGGAGCGGTGGCGATGGCGGTCTTCACCATCGTTTCGAGAGACTTTACCAGTCGCAACCGACAAGGAGTCAATGTGCTCGCTGGGGGCCTCGCTTTGCTGACCAACATTGGCCTCAACTTGTTTTTGATTCCCCGCTACGGAATTGTTGGTGCGGCTCTCGCCACTGCGATTGCCTACTCGTTTGCTGCGGCGTTGTTGCTTCAGCGCTTCCGGACGGAGTCAGGAATCGCGTTGCGCGAGGTGTTGCTGCCCAGTGGCGGGGACGTCGCCTTCATTGCCAGTGCAACGCTGGATGCCGTTACCCGGCGCAATCGATGGCTAGCTCGCTGGGTTCGGCAAGTTCCGTTCGTGGCTCGGGGCCTCGCCATACTCTCCACGCGCAAGGGGGGTGACGCATGAGGGGCATCCCTTTGGAGGCAGTGCAGGGAAAACTCGGCTCCATTACCTTCGAACTCAAGACGACGTATCAACCGTTCCTCAACTACGCGCGAAAACATCTGCAGGACGTGTTGAGCGAAGACGTGCGCCTTCCGGCAGACCTTTCCACGTGGCTGGAATGGCACAACGGGCAGCCAGTGCGGCCGGCCGATCATCCGGACTTGCCCGGGATGATGCGAGTCGACCGCGATCTGTACGTTGGCGAGCGATCCTTGCACTGGTACCGCGTGGACGATTTGCGCGATCTGTTCTTGCGAGTTCGCTTTGCTGCTGACCAAGTGGAGGTCGTCGGTCGCTTTTTCTTTCGTGTCGCGGGGAGCTGGGGGGCCGACCGCCTCCGTCGCGTGCTTCGGTGGCGCGAGGTGCGGCAGTGGCGGCGGCGCCGCTTCCCCACGCTGGTCTCGTACTTGGTTTATTACCCTTGTTGGTGGCTGAGCGAGACGCGGGGGCTGGGCCATCCCATTCACGCCGCGGGCATAGAGACACCGCTAGGAGTGGTACTCTTGGCTGGGGCAAGCGGGGTGGGGAAATCAACACTTGCGGTTGCACTGGCTGCGGAAGACGGCCACCGGCTTTTGTCGGATAGCTTTGTGCTGCACCGCGCAACGGCTGTGACAGCAGTGCCCGAACCGATCTTGCTGGACCGACGGAGCCAGGCTTGGCTCGGACCGCGTGCGCAAATCCTTGTTCCGTTAGGGGAGAAATACTTGTTGGACCGCCGCGGGTTCCGCGTGTCACAGGAGAAACGCAGCGTGGGCGGGCAGGTGACTGCGATTCTCTTTCCGCGACGAGGGGCACGGACGTATATGCGGGCAATCGAGCCAAAGCTCGCGCACCAGTGGCTGAGCGCGGGAAACCTGATCATCAACGACTTGCGCCGCTACTGGGCCTTCGCCGCGGTGTGGGAACAGCTGGCGCCGTCTGGATTGGTAGCGGAGCGCGAGCGACAACTCGCCTCGCTCGTGGAAGCGAGCCGTTGCTTCGAGCTGTCGGTGGCTCCGAATTGGTCTTGCGAAGATGTGATGAACACGATTTTGGCCTCTTTGGAAAGAAAACCGAGCCGCTTTGGCCGCTTTGTTTGAGCTTTTATGAGGATTTTGTTTGTGGAGGCCTCGAGTGGTGGAGTCGTCGGTGGCTCGCTGACCGGCCTCTACCACGGCATCTTGGGCCTCCGGCCGCGCGGGCATGAACTCGGCATTGTTCTTTACGAGCCCAAGGCGATCGAAGCCGATCTGCAGCGCTTGCAGGTAAAGGTTTGGCATATGTCGCGGCGGCGCTTGCCGAAACAACACCGGCTGCAGTCCTGGAGCCCATATCGAAGTGTTGTTGCTGCAGGTGGCCTGCGTGAGGTGCGGCTCGCCGCGCGGCGCACTGTGGGCACGTTGGTGGAAGACCTGCCGGCTGCCCTACGGCTGCTTCCGATTTTGCGCCGCTTCCGTCCCGACCTCGTGCACGCTGGGAACGGCGTTCGAGCCAATTTCGATGCGCTTCTTGCCTGCCTCCTGGCGCGCGTACCAGTGGTTTGCCATGTAAAAGGCTTCGAAAAGTACACGGCTCGCGAGCGCTGGGTCACGCCGCGCCTTGCCGGCCTGATCTGCATGACGGAGGCGGTTCGACAGCATTGCGTGCAGCATGGGATTACGCACCGCCACTGCGCAGTGATCTACGATGCGGTGGACCCCCAGGACTTCCACCCGGTCCGGCCCGCACAGGAGGTTCGCCGCGAATTGGGGGTGGATCCAGCGGCTCCATTGGTGGGGGTGGTAGGCAATGTGCAGGAGTGGAAAGGGCAGCTTGTCTTCGTCCAGGCTTTGGCGCGATTGCGAGAGCGCTTTCCCAACTTGCGCGGTGCTTTGATTGGCGGTGTGCACCGCGCCGGTGCTGAGTACTACCGCGCAATTGAGCAGTTTGTTGCGCGGGAACGACTCGGAGACATCGTGCGGATGACCGGATTCCGGTCCGACGTGGCGGACCTCGTGAACGCGTTAGACATCGTCGTTCACACCTCTGTGCGACCCGAGCCCTTTGGTCGAGTGATCCTCGAGGGAATGCTGTTGGGCAAAGCGGTGGTGGCTACTGCTGCCGGGGGCGTGCCGGAACTCATCGAAACTGGCCGCACGGGTATGCTCGTTGGCCCAGGAGATGCGGCCGCTCTCGCTGAGTGCCTTGCGGACCTGGTGCGCGATGGCGAAAAACGGGAACGGCTGGGGCGTGCGGCGCGCCAATGGGTGGAACAGCGGTTCTCGTTAGCCAAGCACGTGGAAGAACTCGAACGGTTTTACGCCCGAGCTAGGAAGGAGCAAGAGTCGACATGAACATTTTGGGCATCTCCTGTTTCTATCACGACGCAGCCGCAGCCTTACTGGTGGATGGTCAACTGGTCGCGGCCGCCGAGGAGGAGCGCTTCAGCCGCAAGAAACACGACTCGGATTTCCCCCGTCGCGCCATTGACTTCTGCCTGCGGCAAGCAGGTTTGCGGCGTGAGGATCTGGACTACGTGGTGTTTTACGAGAAACCATTCGTCAAGTTTGAGCGGATTCTCATGACCGCGCTTCAGGCGGTGCCAAAAACCTGGAAGGTGTTCGGCGACGCCATGAGTACGTGGTTGTTGGACAAGCTCTGGGTGAAGAACTTGATCCGCCAAGAACTCGCCACCCCTCCGGATCGGATCCTATTCAGCGAGCACCACTTGTCCCACGCAGCAAGCACCTTTTTTTGTTCGCCATTCGAGGAAGCAGCGATTTTGACCGTGGATGGGGTCGGCGAGTGGGCCACGGCCACCATGGGAGTGGGCAAAGGCAACCAAATCCGGTTGCTGCGCGAGATTCATTTCCCCCATTCGGTCGGCTTGCTGTACAGCGCCTTCACGGCCTTCCTTGGCTTCGAAGTGAACGAGGGGGAATACAAGGTCATGGGGATGGCACCGTATGGCGAGCCCAAGTACGTGGACAAAGTTGCCAAGTTGGTCCGTGTCGACTCGGACGGAGGGATCTGGCTCGACATGAGCTATTTCTCGTTCCATCACTCGACGACACAGACCTTTAACCAAAAGTTCGTCGACCTATTCGGGGAACCGCGCGACCCGTCCTGGCACTTTTTTACAGAGCGCTCAGGTTACCCCTCGTACTTCGAGCCCAAGCCCGCCAACTATGAAGAAATGGCCCGCCGCAACCAGTACTACGCCGACGTGGCTGCCAGTATTCAACACGTTACCGAGGAAATCGTTCTCACCATGGTGCGCGAAGTGCACCGCCTGACGGGGATTGACCGCTTGTGCCTCGCTGGCGGCGTGGCTCTGAACAGCGTTGCGAACGGGCGAATCGTCCGCGAAACCCCGATGCGCGAGGTATTTGTGCAACCTGCTGCTGGCGACGGTGGTGGGGCCTTGGGCGCGGCATTGTGGGCTCACCATATGGTTCTCTCCCATCCGCGAGCGTTTGTTATGCGACACGCGTATTGGGGAGAGGAATTCGACGAAGCTTCGATCCGGTCTTTTGTGCAAGGCTGCGGTATGCCCTACCAGACTTATGAAGACGAGGACCGCTTGCTCGACGCTGTGGTCGAAGAGTTAGTCGCTGGGCACGTCGTAGGTTGGTTTCAAGGGCGCTTCGAGTGGGGCCCGAGAGCTTTAGGGGCGCGTAGTATTTTGGCAGACCCCCGCCGCGCCGACATGAAGGAAATTGTCAACGTGAAAATCAAGTTCCGCGAACCCTTCCGCCCGTTTGCCCCCTCGGTGCTTGCCGAAGCGGCCGAGCGCTATTTCGATTTGCCAGAAGCGCCACGGCACTATCCGGCTCGTTTTATGCTGTACGTCGTGCCAGTGAAGGACGGCCAAGGGTCCGTGGTTCCTGCCATCACGCACGTGGACTCGTCGGCCCGCTTGCAGGCCGTGCATCGCAGCGAAAGCCCTCTGTATTATCGGTTGATCGAGCGTTTTGGGCAGGCCACCGGTGTGCCGGTTGTGATGAATACCTCCTTCAACCTGAAGGGCGAACCGATTGTCACGAGCCCAGCCAACGCATTCAACACATTTGCGCGCAGCGGGATGGACGCGTTGGTGCTCGGGCATTGCATTGTCAGAAAGCCGTGAGTCGCCTGCGCGATCTTGCCTTCGCCTTGCTTGCTGTTGCGTTGGGACTGCTCCTTGCAACAGCGATGCTGGAGATCGCGGTCCGCACCCTGCATCTGGTGCCGGATCGGTTTTGGCGGCCGGACCCGTTGCTTGGAGCGCGTTTAGTACCAGGCAAGCGGGGGTGGTGGACTCAAGAAGAGCGCGAGTTTGTTGTGCCTGTGCAGATCAACTCGCGCGGCTGGCGGGACGTCGAGCGAGATTGGGAGAAGCCTCCCGGCGTGCAGCGCGTACTGGTGATCGGGGACTCGTTTGTCGAAGCAATGCATGTCCCACTCGAACAGACGTTTTGCCGGCGCTTGGAGGCGCTGCTGAACGGCCAAGGCGGTGCTGATCGGGATGGCGCAGCGCGCTTCGAGGTGGTGTGCGCCGGCGTGAGCGGGTGGGGCACCGCAAGCGAGTACCTGTGGTTTCGAGAAGAAGGCTTTCGATACGCTCCCGATTGGGTGCTTCTGAGCTTTTATCCTGGCAATGACATCAAGAACAACAGCCCGCTGCTCGAGGACACTCTGCGCCCAGAGTACGACGAGCGCGGAGATCTACGACGCGTCGTGTCGGCCAAACCGCCGCGGGTCGGAACGTCCTGGTCGGATCGCTTTCGCTTACTCGCCTATTTGCGGCAACGGTTGGTTCAGGCGCACCCGAACGGAAATGAGTGGCTGGCCCGGCTTGGAATTGTCCCCCGAAATGGCCACCAGGCCAAAATGGAGAGACAGCCATATCCAGCGGATTACGACGTATATGCTTCCCCGTGGTCCGAGCCGTGGAGCGACGCATGGGGGCGGACAGAACGGCTGCTCAATGCTTTCTACCGGGAGAGTGTGGCGCGCGGCAGTCGCTTCGCGGTGGTTGTGATTCCCGGTCGCGAGCAAACGGATCCCACCTCTTGGATGCGCATCCTGGAGACCTATCCCTCGATGAAGGGGCGGCCATGGGCGCTGGAAGCGCCGCAGCAAGCGGTCCTCGAATGGTGCGGGCGGGCGGCAGTGCCTTGCTTGGAGCTGCTCTCCTCATTTCGTGAGGCACATGCCCGTTCAGGTGATCCCTTGCACTTTCCGTACGATGGGCACTTCACGGCCGCTGGGCACGCTGTCGCCGCGGAGGCAATTTCCCGTTTCGTTCTTGCAAATTCCGCGAGCATGTAAGAAGGAGAAATGCGGCATGAGGGTGACTGAGGGTTTGAGAAGCCGGCTCGGAATCGCTGGGGAACTCATTGGCTTTCTTTGGGAACGAAAGCTTTGGTGGCTGATTCCCATGGTGGTCGTGTTGCTCGCTTTTGGCGGGTTGTTGATCACCGCGCACAGCTCTGCTCTGGGCCCGTTCATTTACACTTTGTTTTAGGATGTTTCTTGCACCGTTCGCGAACGAGTGGGCGGGCAGGAAAAGGGGTCCGGCGTACGCGAAGGTTACTCGGCCTCGTCGCTTTGCTGGTCGTTTGCCTGCTGGCGGGCAGTGCGTCGGCGGCCACGTTCTATGTGCGCAGCTCGGGCAATGATGAGCAGGACGGTTTGAGTCCGGCAACCGCGGTGCGCTCCATTCGTGTTGCTGCCCAGCGGGTGCAGAACCCGGGCGACACCGTGGTGGTCGGTCCCGGTGAGTACTTCGAAGGAGACGTCGCGCCGGCGCGCAGCGGAATTGCGGGCAGGCCGGTGGTGTTCGTGGCGGATACAAGCGGCGCCCGCACCGGCGACTCTGCGGGCCCTGTGCGCCTCATCCCTCAGCCCGAGCACGCCGCTGGCTTTTTGTTGTTGGGAAAACGTTTTGTGGAGATCCGAGGTTTCGAGATTCGCGGCGGCAGTGACGCTGCGGTCCAAGTGCGAAGTGACCGTGACGGGGTGCCGAGCAGCGATATCGGCTTATTCGAGTTAACGGTTGCGCAGGCACCCAAACGCGGCCTCGACGTCACGGCCGGTGGCGCGGTGACCATTGCACGCTGCACAGTCTCGGGGAGTGGGAGCACGGGAATCAACGTGCAAGGCGATGGGGAGAACACCGCCGTTACATTCTTAGGTTCCCGTGTGGAGGGAAGCGGGGCGCAGGGGGTCGCGGTGACCGGAGTGCAGAGGTTGTCGTTGGAGGACAGTCGCGTCGTGGGGAGTAGCGGCCAGGGAGTGCGAGTGCGTGCGGCGCGGCAGGTGAGCATCCTGAAGTCTGAATTGTCCAGGAACCGCGAGGAGGGGCTTCAGATTGGCCCTCCGGACCCGACCCAGGTCCAGGACTTGGTGACCGATGTGCGCTTAGAAGGCAACACGGTCGCCGACAACGGCAAAAGCGGGATCCTGGTGAGCGCTGCCGGCGGGGTGACGGTCAAAGGGAACTCGGTGCAGCGCTCCGCTGCAGCTGGCTTGGTCGTAAGGGGCGTTAACGTTGGAAGTTTCGCCGGAGTTGAGATGGAGGGGAATGAGATTCGCGACGCTGCGGCGGATTGCTTAGCTGTGACCGGGATGCCGAGCGTTGTCCTGCAAACGAGCAGGATCGCCACCTGCGGGTCGAACGGGATCCGGATCGAGAATGCTGGCAGGAGTGTTGTGCGTGCCAATGAGGTGAACGCCACACGAGGCACGGGAGTGCGGATCGTTGACGTGGAAGAGGTCTCGCTGATTGGAAACCGAGTCAGCGGCGGGACTTCCTCTGTCGGCATCTCCGTGGAAGGGAACCCAGATCGCAGTCTGTTCCGCCTTCTGGGCAACCGGGTGAGCGATTTTCCTGCCGGAGGAATCGTGCTGAGCAGCGCGCTAGCTGCGCGACTCGTCGGCAACGAGATCAGCAACGTGAGTCAGAACGATGCCATTATTGTCCGGAGTGTCGCCCGGGCGGAGGTGCGCAAGTCAATCTTGCGTTCCTTGCCGCAAGGGTATGGCATCGCCGTCAGGACAGCGACGGATCGCACGACTCGCTCGGTGCGGGTGCGGCGCAACCGCATCGAGCGTGCAGGGAAAGGCGGCGTTCGAGTGTTTTCCTCAGGCACCGTCACGGTGGCGGAAAACGAGGTTCATGAAAGCGGTCTGGGAGGCGGTATTGTCATCGAAGGTACAGGCTCGACGCCGGCGTTTGTGCAGCGGAACATTGTTCGATCGGCAGGCGCGAGCGGTGTGTTTCTGCGCTCTCTGCGTGGCGGAGAGGTTGGAAACAACCGCGTGCTGAGTAACGGCCAGTCTGGAATTGTATTGCGTGCCACCGAAGATGTGCGTGTGTGGAACAACTTGATTTACGGCAACGCAGGGGAGGGCATCGAAGTCGGCAGCGGTGGCGAATGGAGCGTGCGCACGGTCGTGAGCTTCAACACGGTATATGCAAACCAGTTGCGCGGGTTGCGGATCGACGGGCCGGAGGCCGGCCGCATCGAAGGAGGCATGGTCCTCAACAACATCTTCGCCGGAAACGTAGGTGGTGGTATGGCAGTAGCCCGTTCAGCCATGGACAACTTCGTTGCTGGCTTCAACGTGAACCCGGACGGCTATGTGATGGAGACTCGCCGCAACGACTTCGATCTCCTCGAGCAGCCATTGTTTGTCTCCCCTGCAGGGCCTGATGGGATCCTGGGCGGCCTGGGCTTTGCCGACGACGATTTCCACTTGCAGCAGCGCCGCAGCGGGCATCCCTCCGACAGTCCGGGCGTGGACGCGGGGTCTGACGATGCAGAGGTTATTGGCATTGGTGGGTCCACTTCGGCCGACGGGACGCTGGATACCGGTCGAGTGGATGTGGGCTTTCACTACGGGGGGGCGGACAGCCAACAGGCTCGGTTGAACATCCCCTTCATGCCGCTCTTCGTTCGTGAGGTGGGTTCGGCCACGGCGGATGGCCGCACACCGGAGAGCGCCGTGGCTTCGCTCCGGAGCTTGACCGAGCGCGCGGTGGCGGGAACGACCATAGTGGTCGGTCCGGGACGGTACCGTGAGGGGGATATCCGAATCAAAAACTTTAGTGGGCGCGTGGCGTTCGTGGCAGATCCAACAGGCGAGCTTACTGGTGATCCGCCCGGACCGGTTCTCATCGATGCGGGTGGCTTCGATACGGGGTTCGTGATCGTGAATGGCGGCCCGGTGACTCTGCGCGGTTTCGCGGTCACCGGGGCGCGCACCGCAGCGATTCAAATACGCGCTGGCGCCGACGGAGCGCTGGTGGCTGATAACGTTGTGTTCTCGAACGAGCGCCGAGGCATCGAGGTCAACGGTGCCAACAGCGTGACCATTCGGAACAACCTTGTGTACGCGAACGGCACCGGAGGCATCCAGTTGCAGGCGAGCCGTGGCTCCACGGTGACCAACAACACGGTGTATGGAAACGGTGCCATCGGGATTCTGGTGGGAGTCAACAGCGCTGATGGTGCGGCTCCGGATACAGTGGTCGAGAGAAACATTGTGGCCGCCAATCAAACACAAATCAAAGTCGAAACGAACTCTCTGACGGGCTACGTGAGCCGGTTCAACGTGGTGTTCGGTCCCACTCCTTTCGCGGCCTCGACGCCGCGTTCCGCTTCGGATCTGGTTGCCGATCCATTATTCGTGAACCCAGCCGGAGAAGACGCCGTCTTGGGAAGCACGGGATTTGCCGATGACAATTTTCGGCTGCAACAACTGCCCGCTAAGGTGGTCAGCCCGGCCGTGGATCTCGACCCTGGCGAGGCACACGCGATGGCAGCTGGAACCACATCGGAGATGGGCTTTCCGGATTTGGGGGCGATTGATGCGGGCTTTCACTACCCCGTTGGCTCGGATCCGATCCCACCTGATACGGTAGTCTTCGTACGCTCAGATGGCGACGACCGCAATGATGGGCGATCGCCCACCTCCGCCTTCCGAAGCCTGGCTGCGGCCTTGGAGCGGGGTTCGGGGAGATCGTTGGCCGTCATTGCACCCGGGACGTATCGAGTCGGGTCTCTTCGCATCGGTGGGGCTAGAAGTCCGGCGACGGAGTGGCTGATCTACGGTGACCGGAGTGGCGCCTTGACCTCCCAGCCGGCCGGGGCTGTGGTGTTCGACTTCGGAGGCACACCAGGGTTGACGATCCTCGGACCTGCCACGCTGCAGGGTTTGGAGTTACGGAACAGCGACAGGGCCGCGGTCCGAGTTCTCGCCGCAGCGCGCCGCTTTACTCTGCGTGACAGTACCGTCTGCACGGGAGCCGGCGACGGTATTGTCTCCGCTGCCGAGCGCACCGACTTGATCAATAATCGGATTTGCGGCATCGCTGGCTGGGGAGTTCGCGTGACTGCTCGGCGCCGCGGTTCTTTAATACGACTGTTGAACAACACGATTGCCGATAACGGGGCAGGTGCAGTGCAAGCGGTCGATCGGAACCGAGCCGCTGTGTCCTTACGGATTTCAAACAATATCATGGCCCGCAACGGCGCCGGAGTGTTTCTGTTCGCGGGTAGTCGCCGCCTCGTTCCTTGGGGAGCCAACCTGAACGCAGATGGTTATTCGCGTCAGGCGGAAACCTTGCCACTCGATATCTCGGCGGAGCCGCAATTTGTATGCGTGTGGGGAGATGTCGGTTGCGCTGCTCGCGTCGCCTACCTGTTGCTGCCAGGCAGTCCGGCTGTTGATGCGGGTGTCGGAGGGTTGTTGGAGTTGGGTCTTTGGGGGCGGTCGAGTCTGGCAAACGGCACGCCCGATCTGGGTGCTGTCGATCTGGGCTATCATCAGTTGCCATTCTGAAGGGAAGCGGTGGGGATGAGCACAGGTCGGCTTCGGATCGCCTTCGTCATTAACGAGATGGTGGTGGGTGGAAGCCAAACCCACTTGTGTCAAGTACTCCGCTTGCTCGATCGCCAGCGCTTCGAGCCGATGCTCCTCTGCCTGAGTGGTCGCGGCGCGCTGCTCGAAGACGTCCGTGCGCTCGACGTGCCCATTTACTCGCCTGCAAAGGGGGCCGGTTTCCGAGGCTTCGGTTTGGCAAGGCGAGTGGCGGGCACGAGTGTCCTGCTACGCCGCCTGCAGCCCGACCTGGTTCACGCATACTTGTTGCGCGCGAACTTTGTGGGCGCCCTTTCCGCGCGTTTGGCACGGGTACCGGTAGTATTTTGCAGTACGCGCGGTTGCCATGAGCTGCACGGATCGGAGTTGCTTGCGGCAAGAATTGCCAATGCCCTCGCAGACCAGGTGATGGTGAATGCGGAGGCCGTGCGCGACTTTGTTCATGAGCACGAAGGGTGCCCGAAGGAGAAGATGTTCGTTGTCCCGAGCGGGATCGATACGCGACGGTTTCGGCCCTTACCTGCGGGGGATTACAAGACCCGCCTCGGGGTCGGGGCCGATCGGATTGTGATTGGGACGGTGACCCGCCAGCGAATTCGGAAGGGTGTGGTCGAATTCTTGGAGGCAATTGCGGCAGTTCGCCAGCACTGGCCGCAAGTCCACGGAATGATTGTGGGCGAGGTGTCGGAAAGCGGCGAGCTGGAAACCTGCATTCGCGACTTGGGACTCAAGGGACACGTGACCTTGACCGGCCGCAGACGGGACATGCCTGAGGTTTTGTCGGCCTTCGATGTGTACGTGCTCTCCTCGCACGACGAGGGCATGTCCAATGCTTTACTCGAAGCCATGGCGATGGAGTTGCCGGTGGTGGCAACTGACGTAGGGGGCACTGGTGAGGTTGTCGTGGCGGGCAGCACGGGGTTGCTGGTTCCTCCCAAGGACTCGGCAAAGCTCGCGCGAGGCATCGAAGCGATTTTGGACCGGCCCGACCGCGGGCGGGAAATGGGGCGGCTGGGTCGGGAGGTGGTCGAGAAAAAATTTTCCGCGCACGCGATGGTGAAGAAGATGGAGGAGATTTACTGCGACTGGGCTGCGCGCCGGGGGGTTCACAAAACACTTCAGACAGCGGCGGCGTAAGGAGGAGCAATGGCAATTTCGGTCACGTACATCGGACATGCTTGCATGATCATGGAGTCGGGTGGAACTCGGATTCTGATGGACCCGTGGCTAACCGACCCGGCGTACCACAACGCGTGGTGGCACTTCCCGCCGCTGGAGATTGGGCCCAAAGACCTGGGCAAAATCGATTACATTTACATTTCCCACGAACACGCCGACCACTTCGATCCGCAGACACTTGCTCAGCTCGACAAGTCGGCCACCATACTCATTGCCCAGTACCGGCGGCGCCGTTTTGCCCAACGCATTCGCGACCTGGGCTTCACCAAGATTCGGGAACTCCCTTTTGGCGAGACATTTCCTCTCAACGGCAGCGGCCTAACTGTGCGGCTCATCCCGCCGGACCGGCCTTGGGACGACAGTGCCATTTTGGTCAAGGACCGTGACAACACCGTCCTCAATGTCAACGACTGCCACTTGGACGACGCAACCCTGGAGCGATTGGGCCGCGAGGAAAACATTGACCTCGCCTTTCTCACTTTCACTGGAGCTTCGCAGTACCCAGGTTGCTTCGAGTTTCCTCTTGCTTCCAAAATCGAGCGATGGTTGGCCTCGAAAGAAGCCCACTTGGACGAATTTGTTTCGTGGGCGCGCTTGTTGCGCGCCAAACAGGCTGTGCCTGCCGCCGGCAATTACGCTTTGCTGGCCCCCGAGCAACTGTTTCTCAACACACCAAATTACGTAAACACGCCTGCCGAGGCGATCGAACGGCTTGCCGTTCAGGCGCCCGAGGTTCAGGGCTTGCAAATGAATCCAGGTGACGTTTGGCAGCCTGACGGGACGCTTCGCCGGTACAAGCCCGCGCCGGATTGGAGCCGGCGCATGGAGATGATCGAGCGACTCAGCGCCCAACACGAGTCGGAAATTCGGGAGCGTTACGCTGCTGAGCCCGCTGCGCCGGCCGACCTGTACGACCGGTTTCACAATTATTTTACCGAGTTGCTGAGCGCAGACCCGAGCATTGCCAAACGGGTGAACATCGTAACTTGGTGGGTTGTGGATGGGCCTCATGGTGGGGACTGGGTTGTGGACTTTACCCGCGACAAGGACTGGGTCTACCGCGGTGTGCCGAATCAGTGGAACCTGCGCCTCAAATGGCCCGCTACGCTCGTCTACCAGGGAGTGGCGCTCGGGGGCATCTGGGACGATTTGGTACTCTCGTTCCGCGTGCGCTTGGCGAGGAATCCAGACCGGTACAACAAGGAATTCTGGACCTGGCTGTGCAAGTTGTGAGTGATGGCTGGCGGCCCGGTTCGGCCGCCTGCGGGGCAAGGAAAAAACGCCCGCTGGTAATCATCGGCCTGGATGGAACCCCGGGGCCATGGTTGCTTCGGTCTCGCGACGAGTTTCCCAACCTCGCCCGCGTGTTTCAGAGCGCCACGTTCGGGGAGCTGCGCAGCTGCGATCCCCCGATCACTGTTCCCGCATGGGCGTGCTTGTTCAGCGGCAAAGACCCAGGGGAACTGGGGCTCTATGGTTTCCGCTACCGGTTTGGTTCGCACCCAGCGCAGCAGCGCCTCGTGCATTCGCAACTGTTGCCCCCAGCGATGCTGTGGCACCACGCTGCACAACGGGGTGCTGAGAGCCTGCTTCTCGCTATTCCTCCCTCCTACCCGCCCCCGCCGGTTCGCGGCTGTGCGGTGAGCTGCTTTCTTACGCCGCCGCAAGCGGCAGCGTTCACGAATCCTCCGGAGCTAGGCGAGCGCATCCGCGCGTTGGCTCCGAGTTATCAGTTTGATTTGCCCGACTTTCGCCGCTGCGATCCAGAACAGGGGCTGGTGTGGCTGCGACAAATGACCGAAGCTCGATTTCGGGTCGCGCGGGATCTTGTAGCCCAGGGTCGTTTCGATGTCGTGGCGATGGTCGAGATCGCGACCGACCGCCTGCATCACATGTTCTGGGGGGTGGGCAGCGACGGAGCACAGGCTGATTGTGGCTCGGTGGTCCGCGATTTTTACCACTTTCTCGATGAAGAACTCGGCTTACTGTTGGACACGCTGGGTGAAGACTTTCATCTGTGGCTCGTATCCGATCACGGCGCGCAGCCGCTTCGCGGTGGGGTATTCTTGAACGAATGGTTGGTTCGTTACGGCTACCTGCGCTTGCGCGAGGCACCTGAGCCAGGGTCGGGATTGCATCCGAACGCGGTGGATTGGCGCCACACTGTGGCCTGGGCGGAGGGAGGGTATGTCGGTCGGCTGTACTTTAACGTGCGAGGGCGCGAGCCGGACGGATGGCTAAATCCTGCAGATCTGTCGCGCTTGCGGCGGGAAATTGTGAGCGGCTTGCAGACAACTTTGCGCGACGACGAGGGAAACCTCCTGGCCGTAGAAGCCTGGAGCGCTGAAGAGAGGTATCGGGACGTAACGGGCTTTCCTCCTGACCTGTTTGTGTACGTAGACGAGCTGCGCTGCCGCGTCTTTGGCACCTTTCGCGACGGTATGCTTTGGAGCCGAGAGAACGATTTGGGTTATGACCGAGCCAATCACCACCCGCTCGGCTTCTACGCGTACCGCGCACCGGATCCGGTGGTAACCGGTTACACGGGAGAGAAACGGCTGGTGGACTTGTTGCCAACCTTCTTGGAACAGATGGGGGCTGTCTTGTGAAGTCACTGCCTTGGAAGCGCTTCCGGCACCCCAATTCATGACGATCCCCGAGCGCGCAGAGGTTGGCTTCAGGCCGAGGAAAAGCGCGGACCGAGTCCAACCCGGATCCCGCCGGCAGCGCCTTGCGTTGGGGTTTCTCCTCGCTGCCAGTCTCACTCTCAACGTCGTGGCCCTGCATTGGGGGCTGCCGAACGGGAACCGCACTTGGGCTGCGGACGCCTTACAGCCGCTGACCCCGCTTTCGGTCGGCCGGCATGTTTGGTTCGGCGAACCGTGGAATTCGGGCTGGTTTTATTTCAAGTACCCCGTTGGACACCCCAACCTGCTCCTCGCCGCTCAGGCTCCGGTGCTAGTGTGGATGCGCTGGACCGGAGAGCTAGGCCGACCTTCACCGCGGTACCCGCACGGCTTCCGCAACCCAGAGTGGAGCCTCTCTGTCCTAGCGTTGGTGACCCGAGCCGTGAGTGCGCTGCTGGGGGTGGGCTGTGTCTGGCTTACGTACGCCACGGTGGCGCTGTACCTTCCTCATGTTGCCGCGTGGCTCGCAGCTTCGGTTCTGGCTGGGAGCGCGCCGTTTGTGTTTTACAGTCATACGTCAAACGTGGACGTCCCGCTGCTGTTCTGGCTCATGCTCTCGCTGTGGGCGGCGCTGCGCAGCGCGCGCTCCGGAAGCATGTTAGCGAGCGCAGTCGCTGGGGCGGCAGCCGCGATGGCGCTGCTGACGAAAGAGCAGGGGATTGGTTTTCTTGCGGCGGTTCCGCTGGTTTGGCTGATCGAAGCTAGGGCGGGCAGAACGCTTTGCGCGCGCGCACTTTGGCGCCACGCTGCTCTGGCAGGTCTCGTCTTTGCCGGCACCACTGTTGGAGTGGCGAATGTGGCGTGGAATCCGTCTGGGTACTGGAACCGATGGCGCTTCTTGATGGGAACACTGCCTGAGGAGATCCGACAGCGGTACGCGCCATACCAATTTTTCACTCGTGTGCCCCGAGCAGTGACTTGGCAAGAGGAGATGACAAAGCTCGGTAGGGTGAGCGACAGCCTAGCGCGCAGCCTTCCGCCAGGTGGCAAATGGCTAGCACTTGCGGGGCTGGTTGCTCTGGTGGTCAGCGCCCCCCGCCTGGCCGTTGTGGCGGCCACCCTGACAGCCTCGTACTATTTAGGTTCGTTGCGTGCGCTCGAGCTGGTTCCTATTCGCTACACGTTGCCCGTGCTGTGGGTTGCAACCGCAACTTTGGGAGGCTTCGCCGTAGCCGTGAGCCGACTCGTCATCCGGTCTGGCCTGCCGGCGTGGATCGGTACTGCCGCGGTGAGTGTCTGGTTGGCGTGGAGCCTGGCTCCTGGAGCGGAAGTCGTGCGCTTGCTGTTGCGCGACCCGCGCTACGACGCAGAAGCTTGGCTCCAGGGCTTCAGCACCCAAGCAAAGCGAGTGGAGGTGTACCAACCTGAAACCTATCTGCCCCGTTTCCCGAAGCGGTGGTCCGTGGTGCGAGTGCCATTGGCGGAGCGGCAAATCGAGCGCTTTTGGGCTCGCTCGCCCGACTTGGTCGTTCTCAGTAGTGGCGGCAAAGCAGGCTTGGTAGGCCGGTATGCTCGTTCGTGGCGCCCTGGAGAGCAGCTGTTTACGGAGTCGGCCTTGGCGCGGGAGTTCTTCCGTGCACTGCGGGCGGGTGAGTTAGGGTACGATGTCGGGCCGGTGTTCGCTCGTTGGACTTGGCTGGATCTCCGCATCCACAGCTTGAATCCGACGATCGAGGTGTATACGCGGAAGCCGAGTCCATGAAACCGGCGATGGCTCCTAACCCGACACTGTCTCTGGTTGTGCCTGTGTACAACGAGCATGAGACCCTTCCGGCCTTTTACCAGCGCGCAACGGCGGCTCTGGAGACCTTAAAGGTGCCATTCGAAATGATCTTCGTTGACGACGGCAGCACCGATGGTTCGTTCGAGGACCTGCGTGCTCTGGCGCAACGCGATCCGCGCGTTCGGGTAATCAGCTTTTCCCGCAACTTCGGGCACCAGACCGCAGTGACTGCCGGACTCCATTACGCCCGCGGGCAAGCGGTTGCGGTGATCGATGCCGATCTTCAAGACCCGCCGGAATTCGTGCCAAAAATGTTCGACAAGTGGCGTGAGGGGTATCAGGTCGTCTATGCCGTTCGCAAGACGCGCAAAGAGGGCTGGCTCAAGCGAACGGCGTATCTCGCTTTTTACCGCTTGCTTCGCTCCCTAGCCTACGTGGACATGCCTCTCGATGCTGGCGATTTCGCGGTGATGGATCGCCGGGTGGTGGACGAGTTGAATGCCATGCCGGAGCGGAATCGTTTTGTACGTGGAATCCGCGCCTGGGTGGGATTCAAGCAAATCGGCCTCGAGTATGACCGCGCAGAGCGGTTCGCGGGCGAGTCGAAATACTCGCTGCGGAAGTTGTTCAAACTGGCTTACGACGGAGTGATTTCTTACTCGTTCGTTCCGCTGCGTCTGGCGACTCACCTGGGGTTCGCCATCAGTGCAGTGGCCTTTGCCCTCATCGTTTATTTGGTCGGCCTGCGTATCCTATACGGTGAGAAGATGATTGCAGGATGGACTTCCACGGTGGTCGTGGTGCTGTTTCTCGGCGGCGTGCAACTCCTCTCGCTCGGAATCCTCGGCGAGTATGTCGGTCGAATTTTCGATGAAGTGAAGCGGCGGCCGCTGTACGTGGTACGCGAGACCGTCGGCTTCGAGAACGATGCCGAAACAGCTCGGCCAGCGGCACGAGTGCGCTGAGCGGAATTATGGAGCGTTCCTTTTACGAAGAATACGCGCAGATCGAAGCCGTACATTGGTGGTTCGAAGGCCGCAGAGCCATCTTTGGTACGCTGTTGCGCGATCTGCAGTTAGCGCCGGGAGCCCGGATTCTGGACCTGGGCTGCGGAACCGGGGCCAACTTGCAGTTTCTCTCTCGCTTTGGCCGTGTTGTCGGCCTGGATCGGGGACCGGCTGCCGCCCGCTACTCACGGGAGCGTACGCACCTGCCTGTGGTCCAGGGCGACGTCGTGGGGCTGCCGTTTGCCTCCAATTCCGTGGATTTAGTGACCGCGTTCGATCTCGTCGAACACATTGACGACGACCGTCGGTGCGTGGGGGAAATGGCGCGGGTGTGTCGCCCTGGAGGGCATTTGTTGGTGACAGTTCCAGCCTTTCCGTGGATGTGGGGCCGACAGGACGTCATCAACCATCACAAACGCCGATACAGGGCGCGAGAGTTCTGTCTCCTGTTCGAGGCGGCTGGGCTAGAGGTGCGCCGTTTGACGTATCTCAATTCGTTCTTGTTTCCGGTGGTGGCAGCCATCCGCCTGGCGCGCCGGATCGTCCCGGAGCGGGAGGGAGAGCTGGCGTCTGATTTTTCCATGACCAAGCCCGGGCGAATCAACAATGCACTCGCTCGCCTGTTCGCGTTCGAGGCGCCCATCTTGCGGCGGGTGAATCTGCCGGTGGGGGTGTCGTTGTTGTGTTTGGCGCGCAAGCCTCTGCGGAGTTGAACATGAGGGTCAGCTGGCGCGCGGCGCTTTGGTACCTGACGTTTCACACGGTCTACGGCCTGGTGAAGTACCTGCCGATGTTGAGTGGGGACGTGTTGCGCTGGTTGGTGCTCAAGCTGTTTTTACGGCGCATCGAAGGGTGGGTGTGGTTCCGTGATAACGTAACGATTTGGTTTCCGGAGGGGGTCAGCATTGGCCGCGGCAGTATGGTCGGTGAAAATTGCTTTCTCGATGGCTTCGGGGGGCTGTCGATCGGACGCAACGTGTTGATTGCCCATAACAGTTCTTTAATCGCTGAAGACCATGGCTTTGCGACCCGCCGGATCCCGATTCGCTTCCAGCCAAAGACCGCAGCACCGATCGTGGTGGAGGACGACGTGTGGATCGGTTGCGGCGTGCGCGTTTTGAAGGGGGTGCGCATCGGTCAAGGGGCGATCGTGGCGGCCGGAGCTGTTGTCACCAAAGACGTCCCCCCGTTTGCCATTGTCGGTGGGGTACCAGCGCGGGTACTAGGCGAGCGCCCGGATGATATTTCCAGAGAACCAGCCGAACTTGCTGCGCAGGCGCTGCGGAGTTCTGCCTGATACACCCCCTGTGCGCGTGGCACTTGTCATTGGCCAGCTTACTCGTGGGGGCGCAGAGCAGCAGTTGCAGCAACTCGCCCTGGGCATGGATCGCAAGCGCTTTGCGCCGTTCGTGTACGTTTTATCCAGAAAAACGGAACCCCACGGCGCGCCACTGGTCCGCGCCGGGGTTCCGATGCGTGTCCTCACGGGCAGCGCAGTGCGGCGTACCCATGAGCTCGCCAGAGCCTTCCGCGAAGACGAAATCCAAATCGTGCACGCGTGGCTGTATCTCGCTAACCCCATCGCAGCGCTGGCCGCGAAGTGGGCAGGCGGCTTAGCCCTGGTTACCTCGGCTCGGAACTGCAAAGTGCACGGTCCTGCTAACCGCTTGGCTAATGCTTGGGCATTCTGCCAAAGCCGCCGCATCCTCGTAAATTCGGAAGAAGTGGCGCGCTTTATCACCCGCGCCTACTGGGCTTCCCCGGAGAGGATTCGGGTGGTGCCCAATGGAATTGATCTCGAACGATTTGCCCCAGCGCCGAAACCAGCGGGGAATCCACCATGGATTGTAACTGCTGGGCGTTTGGTCGAACAGAAGAACCATCGTTTGTTTTTGCAAGCCGCGGCCGCGTTGCACGCGTTACGGCCGGAGGTTCGCTTTGCGATCGCTGGCAGTGGCCCGCTGCGCGAGGCGCTGGAGTTGGAGCAAAAGCGACTCGGACTCTGCGGCGTGGTGGAGTTTTTGGGTGAGCGACCGGACATCGAGGAAGTCTTGAGAAAGGCGACGTTGTTCTGGCTCACGTCATCGTGGGAGGGAATGCCGAATGTTGTCCTGGAGGCGATGGCATGCGGCGTGCCGGTGATCGCCAGTGACGTGAGCGGAGTGCGGGAGCTCCTCGGCGAAACAGTCGCCGGCACTGTGGTTCCTTCAAGAGAAGCGCAAGCGTGGGTAGAAGCGTCTTTGCCGTTGTTGGACGACCCGAGGCGGCACGGTGCAGCCAGTGCGGCTGCACGCCAGCGGGCGGGTGAGTTCTCCGTGGGGCGAATGATAGAGCGAACCATGCAGGTGTATGACGAGGCGGTCCGATGAAAAGCTGGCCGTTCGTTTCGGTGGTGATTCCCATGCGCAACGAAGAAAAGCACATTGCGCGTTGTGTGGACTCGGTGTTGGCACAGGATTACCCGCGCGACCGTTTCGAGGTATTAGTGGTGGATGGAGACTCCGACGACCGTTCGCTCGAGATTCTGGCCGGGTACGGGGATCGGATTCGCGTGCTGCGGAACCCGGCTCGCATCGTGCCAACCGCCATGAACATCGGAATTCGCGCAGCTCGGGGAGAAATCATCGCACGGGTGGATGCGCACACGACCTTGGAGCCCGATTACCTACGGCAAGGCGTAGAAACCTTGATACGAACCGGGGCCGACAACGTTGGTGGCCCCATGCGGACCGTGGGTGGAGGAGGTGTGGCGGAAGCCATCGCGCGCGCCATGGACTCGCCATTTGGAATCGGCGCGTACTTCCACTTCGCCAGCGAGGATCGCGAGGTAGACACGGTGTACATGGGCATGTGGCCACGCCGGACGTTTGAGCGGATCGGTTTGTTTGACGAAGAACTGGTGCGTAACCAGGACGACGAACTCAACTACCGCTTGCGGAAGGCTGGGGGACGGGTGTTTCTAACCGTCTCGATGCGCTCGCATTACCAGAATCGGCAGACGTATCGCGCCTTGGCGCAGCAGTTTTTTCATTATGGGGTGTGGAAAGTCCGGGTTTTGCAGAAACACCCGCGGCAAATGAGCTGGCGTCACTTTGTCCCACCTGCCTTCATCGCGAGTTTGGTCGGGGCTTTTTTCGGTGGACTGTGGGACCCGAAAATGGCAATCGGCGGAATTGCGCTTCTCGCAGTGTACGTGGCGGCAGCGTTGTTCGCCGCGATGGCCGTATGCAAGCGGCACGGCTGGGGACTGTTGCCGTATGTCGTCGCGGCGTTCTTTGTCATGCACTTCGCCTGGGGGGGCGGCTTTCTCGTGGGGTTGGTTCGCTTTGCTCCCCGTTGGTTGCGGCCAGAAGCGCCCCCACCTAGACTCGAGCCGCCTGCCTTGGTGGATGCCGCGTCGGTTCTCCCGAGCACGTGAGGCGGAAGGAAGTCCACGGATGCAGGCAGCGAAGCTCCTTGGGTGGAGGCGCCGGCGGTGATCGTACGGAGTGCAAGTTGAGTAGGAGGACCGGCGGCGCAGAGCGCCGTCAGTTGGGTCCGAACTGAGGAGGACGCATGTATCTGGTGACCGGTGGTGCAGGGTTCATAGGTTCGAATATCGTCCGTGCTCTCGTGGCACGAGGAGAGAAGGTGCGAGTGCTCGACAATTTCTCCACCGGGCGGCGCGAGAATCTCTCCGAAGTTGGGGATCAGATCGAGCTGGTTGAAGGAGACCTGCGGGATCCGTCCGTGCTGGAGCGCTGCCTGCGTGGCGTCCAGTACGTAAGCCACCAGGCGGCACTTCGCTCTGTACCCCGGTCCGTAGACGACCCCCTCAGTACGGACGAGGTGAACACCCACGGCACGCTGCGACTGCTGGTGGCCGCCCGCCAAGCAGGAACTGTGAAGCGCTTGGTGTATGCGTCGTCCTCGTCGGTTTACGGGGACTCTCAGGTGCTGCCGAAGGAAGAGGGTCAGACTCCGGCGCCGATTTCACCGTACGCGGTCTCCAAGTTGGCGGCCGAGCACTATTGCAGAACGTTTTTCCTGCTCTACGGGCTAGAAACGGTGAGTTTGCGTTACTTCAATGTGTTTGGCCCGTGGCAGAGTCCGGAGTCCAAGTATGCGGCCGTTGTGCCCCTGTTCATTCGTGCCGCCTTGCGCGGCGAGCCGCTGGTCGTTCACGGCGACGGGGAGCAGTCGCGCGATTTCACGTACATTGACAATGTCGTGCAGGCAAACCTGCTTGCTTTTGAGGCACCCAATGTGGGTGGCGAGGTGTTTAATATCGCCTGTAACGAGCGGCACTCGGTGCTTGAGATTGCACGCCTGGTGGAAAGGCTGGTGGGCAGGCCGGTGTCCATTGAACACACCCCGCCGCGCGCCGGTGACGTCCGTCACACGCAGGCGTCGATTGACAAGGCGATGCGGTTGCTCGGTTATCGCCCCGTGGTCGGCTTTGAAGAGGGGATGCGGCTGACGGTTGACTGGCTGCGCCAGCGGCTCGAGGGGCAAGGCTAGAAACGGTGTCGGGGGAGTAGCTCGCCCGTGTGGCGCTCGTTTCTGGTCGCGTGTGGGGGTATGTGCGGTTCGTTGTTGCGCTACTGGGTGGCGGGCTGGGTGCAACGGGCCTCCAACGGGGCCTTTCCGACGGGAACTCTCGCCGTCAATCTCGTGGGGAGCTTCGCACTCGGTTTCGTCGTTGCGCTCTCGTTAGAGCGGGGCCGGCTTGGTGCGGACTTGCGTCTGTTCTTGGCAGTGGGGGTCTGTGGAGGATTCACGACCATGTCGGCCTTCAGTTATGAAACCCTGCAGCTCGTCTCCTCGGGCAGTCTGCAACTGGCGCTGTGGAACGTTGCCGGGACCATCACCGGCTGTTTGCTCGCCACTTGGCTTGGTGTCATTGTGGGTCGGGTTTTCTGAGCGCCATGAAAATCGTTGGCGAAGGCAAGCTGCTTCGTATCTTCATTGGTGAGGCGGATCGTTACCAAGGCCACCCACTCTACGAAGCCATTGTGCATAAGGCGCGGGAACTAGGTCTCGCGGGCGCGACGGCCTGGCGCGGTATCGAGAGTTTTGGCGCGGGAAGCCGCATCCACACCGCGCGCATCTTGCGGCTTTCGGAGGACTTGCCAATCATCATCGAAATCGTGGACAGCGAGGAGAAAATCCAGCAATTCCTACCGGTGCTGGAAGAGATGTTGGAGGCCAGCGGTGGGGGCGGGCTAGTCACGCTCGAAAAAGCCGAGGTGATCCGCTACGCGCCGGGACGCACCACGGCTTGATCCTGTAAAGGGCTGCGCGCCTCCACAGCAGCCTTCCGTTGACTTGCAGAACGCCCCTCGTTAGCTTCGCGCGCTGCGCTTTTTCGAGGAGAGGCTGAGAAGGTGAGCATTCTCGTAGACAAGAACACCCGCGTTCTTACGCAGGGGATTACAGGTGCGACCGGCCAATTTCACACCCGTGCTTGCAAGGAATACGGCACGCAAATGGTGGCTGGGGTGACGCCAGGTAAGGGAGGAACGGACTTCGAAGGAATCCCCATTTACGACACTGTCGAACAGGCTGTGCGGGAAACGGGTGCGAATGCCTCGGTAATTTATGTTCCCCCCGCTTTCGCGGCAGATGCCATCATGGAAGCGGCGGACGCAGGCGTGCCATTGGTGGTTTGCATTACGGAGGGCATACCGGTTTTGGACATGGTACGGGTCAAGCGTTACCTGGCTGGACGACGAACGCGCCTGATCGGCCCGAATTGTCCCGGCGTGATCACCCCTGGGCAGTGCAAGATCGGCATCATGCCTGGTTACATCCACCGGCCGGGAACGGTCGGGGTGGTCTCGCGGAGCGGGACGTTGACATACGAAGCGGTGCACCAACTCACACGCCTCGGCTTGGGACAGTCTACCTGTGTTGGAATTGGGGGAGACCCAGTGGCTGGCACTGGGTTCATTGACATCTTGGAACTGTTCGAGAACGACCCCGAAACCCAAGGTGTTATCCTCATTGGCGAGATTGGGGGAAGCGCGGAGGAAGAAGCGGCAGAATTTGTCAAACAACGGATGAGCAAGCCGGTGGTGGGTTTTGTCGCTGGGGCCACCGCTCCGCCGGGGAAACGAATGGGTCATGCCGGGGCCATTATCGCAGGGGGGAAGGGAACCGCGGCAGAAAAGTTTCGTGCCTTCGAGGCAGCGGGGATGTACGTAGCCCGTAGCCCGGCAGAACTCGGGAGCACTATGCTGACGGCCTTGAAGGACCGTGGCCTGAGTCTGAACTGAGCCTCCGGCTCCTTTCTCACAAGCGAGGACATTGGAATGATCGAACGAACCCTTTCGATTATCAAACCGGACGCAGTGCAAAAGCGTGTGATGGGCGAGATCCTGCGGCGTTTCGAGGCCGCTGGTTTGCGGATTGCCGCGGCGAAAATGCTGCACCTCTCTCCCGATACGGCAGCGCGGTTTTACGCGGTTCATCGCGAACGTCCGTTTTACCAGGACCTAGTTCGGTTCATGTCCTCGGGGCCTGTCCTGGTCATGGTGCTAGAGGGTGAAAACGCAATTGCTCGCAACCGCGAGATCATGGGACCGACGGATTCTCGCAAAGCTCCGCCGGGCACGATCCGCGGCGACTTTGGCACGGATGTGGAGAAAAATGCTGTGCATGGATCCGATGGCCCCGACACCGCACGGTGGGAAATCGGCTTCTTTTTTGCGGAGTCCGAGATCCACTGAGGCGCCCGAGGGCGGCGGTCGCATCCTCTTCACTCCTGCTGCGCTGCGCCGGTGGGTTGCCGACCGCGGCGAACCACCGTATCGGTGCCAACAGATTCTCTCGTGGGTTTACGCTCGGCGCGCCAAGTCCTTTTCGTGCATGACCGACCTACCGCGCGGCCTGCGGGCGGCGCTAGAGCGAGACTTTTTCCTGCTCGCTCCCCAACGGGTCGAGGTGCAGCGGAGTTGGGACGGTACGCGCAAGCTGCTGCTAGCGTTCCCAGACGGGGCCGCGGTGGAAAGTGTGTTGATTCCAGATGCCCCGCGTCTCACCCTCTGCTTGTCGTCCCAGGTCGGTTGCGGAATGGGCTGCGCGTTTTGCGCCACAGCCCGCCTCGGCCTGCGGCGGAATCTCCATGGGGCAGAGATTTTGGCCCAGGTCTTGGTTGCCCTGGAACACTTGGATCCCGGAGAGCGCCTGACCAACGTCGTATTCATGGGAATGGGAGAGCCCCTGGCCAACTACGACAGTTTGTTGCAAGCAATCGAGGTGCTTTTGGCCGAATGGGGCTTTGGGTTGTCGGGGAGGCGCGTCACCGTATCCACCGTGGGGCTTTTACCCCAGATGCGGCGCTTGGTTTCTGAAACGCCGGTGCAACTCGCCGTGTCCCTCACGGGAACTAGCGAAGAGCAGAGAGCGCAACTGATGCCGATTAGTCGCCGCTACCCGTTGCGGGAGCTGCTGGACACTTGCCGTTCTCTGCCTCTGCCACAACGGCGGCGGATCACGTTCGAGTATGTTTTGCTGGCGGGTGTGAATGATTCCATGGGAGATGCCGAGCGACTTGCTACGTTGCTGCGCGGCTTACGCGCGAAAGTGAACCTCATTCCATGGAATCCGTTTCCAGGGGTGGAATTTCGGCGCCCGACTGAAGCCGCGGTTCGTGCGTTTCAGGAGCGGCTCTTGAGCCGGGGTTTGTTGGCAACCGTGCGGCGGAGTCGCGGTAGAGACGTGCAGGCTGCCTGTGGGCAGCTCGCTTTGTCACGCCCAGCGGGGGCCTCGAAGGAAGCGCAGGTCTGAAACCCCGCGCCTTTTGAACGGACGGCCACTCGTGATCGGAGTCATCGTGAACCCGCACGCAGGCCGAAATCGCGGCCGCGATGAGCGTCTGCCAGCGCTGAGAAAGATCGTGGGTGGGGATGGCCTAGTCGAACAACCAGAGTCCTTGGAAGCGTTGGACCGATTTGCACAACTACTCAGCACGTGTGGTGCGGATCTTGTTGCCGTATGCGGCGGAGACGGGAGTTTTTTCCGGGCCCTGTCAGCGCTCGTGCGAGCCTTTGGCGCGCAGACTCTGCCGGCATTTTTGCCGCTGCGCGCGGGCTCCATGAACACGATTGCACGCTCCGTGAACGTTCGTCCGGGCAGCCCCGAGCAAGTGCTGCGCAGCGTGGTCTCCCGCTACCGGGCTGGAGAAGCACTGCGCACGACCGAGCGGCATCTGATCCGGGTGAATGGGGACTTTTACGGTTTCATGGTCGGTGCTGGAGTGATCGTGAACTTTCTGCAGGTGTATTACAGCGGTGCGCGTAGAGGGCCGGTTGCCGCTGCCGTGTGTTTGGGGCGCGCGGTTGCGTCCGGCCTGGTCGGCGGCCGGCTCGCCCACTCGCTGCTGCAGGGTTTCCGGGCAACGGTGGATTGCGACGGTGAGCGGGTTCCATTGTCGGATTACAATGTTTTGTATGCCAGTACGATCGAAGACATTGGGCTGGGTTTCTCGGCAACGTACTTGGCAACCCGCAAGCGCGGTTTTTTCCACTGCCTGGCCGGGCGGGTAAGGGCGCGGGATGTGATTGCGCGGCTTCCCCACCTGCGCAGCGGGTGTCCATTGCGCATTCCCACCTTGTACGACAACCTAGCGCAAGTGGTTTTGGTCGAATTCAAACAAGAGACTTCCTACACCATCGATGGCGATTTGCTTCCGGAGGTGCGACAGCTCCGGTGCGAGATCGGTCCCCGCCTGACTATCGTGCAAGGCGATTGAGGAGAAGAACATGCGCGCGCTCGGAGTCATTGGTGGCAGCGGGCTTTACGAGTTGCCGGGCCTGCAAGACGTACGCTCGGTACAAATGGCTACCCCCTTCGGCCACCCCTCGGATGACTATGTGGTAGGCCGCTTGGGCGAACTCGATCTGGTGTTTTTGCCGCGCCATGGGCGAGGGCATCGCTTGCTCCCCTCGGAGATCAACTTCCGCGCCAACATTTACGGCATGAAGAAGCTCGGCGTAGAGTGGCTGATCTCAGTCGGCGCGGTAGGAAGCCTGCGTGAGCACATTGCGCCGGGGCACCTGGTCGTTCCCCGACAGTTCATTGACCGAACCTACCGCCGCCCGAGTACGTTCTTCGGCAATGGCGTTGTTGCCCATGTGAGCTTTGCCGAGCCGGTCTGTCCTAAGCTTTCCTCTCTCTTGGTCGAAGTAGCGCGTGCGGAGGGTGCGACGGTTCATGATGGCGGTACGTACTTATGCATGGAGGGTCCCCAGTTTTCGACGCGCGCGGAGTCGCACCTGTACCGCTCTTGGGGAGCGGATGTCATCGGGATGACGAACGTGCAAGAAGCAAAGTTGGCCCGCGAGGCTGAGATCTGCTTTGCGACCTTAGCCTTGGCCACCGACTATGATTGCTGGCACGAGGCAGAAGCGGACGTAGCCATCTTGGACGTGCTCAAAATTCTGGAACAGAACGTAGCGATGGCACGGCGTATTGTTGGCAGTGCCGCCTCCCGCTTGCCGTTCGAGCGCTCCTGCCCGTGCGCGTCTGCCCTCGAGCACGCGGTGATTACCGATGCGAGGCGGATTCCGGAGGCCGTCCGCCACGACCTGCAGCCGTTGCTCGGCAAGTACTGGAACAAGCAAGGGAGGAGTGGAACGTGAGTATTCTCGTTGTTGGTTCGGTCTTTATGGACAGCCTCGAGACACCCCATGGCAAAGTTGAACGGACTCTGGGCGGTTCCGCCACCTATTTTTCGGTCGCTGCCAGTTTCTTTTCGCCGGTGCAGATGGTCGCTGCGGTCGGGGAAGATTTCCCGCCGGAGGAACGCGAGTTCCTGCGTAGGCGGGGGATTGATTTGCGGGGCCTTGAGGTGCGCCCGGGGCGGACCGGCTTCTGGCGCGGGCGCTACCATGAGGACATGAACAAACGGGACACGCTCGAGCTTGACCTGGGTGCGTTTGCCGATTTCCGGCCTCGCCTCCCCGAGGAGTATCGCGACGCCCAGTACGTGTTTCTCGCGAATATTGACCCGGAGCTGCAAAGCGAGGTGCTGGGCCAACTCACCGCACCCGGATGGGTTGGGTGCGACACGATGAACCACTGGATCACTGGCTCGCGCTCAGCGTTGGAGCGCCTGCTTGGCCAGGTAGACGTACTGGTGATCAACGACGAAGAGGCGCGGTTATTGAGCGGCGAGACGAACGTGGTGCGCGCTGCGCGCAGGCTGCTGCGACTCGGACCCGGGAGGGTCCTCATCAAACGCGGCGAGTACGGCGTGATTCAATTTTCGGCCGACTCCGTGTTTGCGGTTCCCGCCTTCCCGCTGGAGGAGGTGTTCGATCCCACCGGTGCGGGAGACGCGTTTGCTGGCGCCTTCATGGGAGCGCTGGCCGAGTTACGCGATCGTTCCGAGGCGAGCCTACGCAGGGCGATCGTGTACGGGAGCGTCGTGGCTTCGTTTGTGGTCGAGGACTTTGGTCTGCGTCGTCTGCGTACGCTGGATCGTGATCAAATCAAGCGGCGCTATCGGCAGTTTCTGAGCTTGACCGACCTCAATGGAGCATGAGCGTACGGCTTTCCATCGTCGTCCCGGTATACAATGAAGTGGAGAGCCTTCGCCCCCTGCACGCGGAGATCGTTCGGGCCGTGCAGCCGTTGGGGCTTCCGTACGAGATCCTTTATGTGAACGACGGCAGTCGCGACGGCAGCGCGGCGTTGCTCGACGAGCTTGCGCAGCAGGATCCACACGTTGCGGTCTTGCATCTAGCCCGCAATTACGGGCAGACGGCGGCGCTAGCGGCGGGCTTCGATCACGCGCGGGGTGAGTTCGTTGTCACGCTGGACGGCGACGGGCAGAACGACCCGGGGGATATCCCCAGGCTGCTCGCCGAGTTGGAAAAGGGGTACGACCTGGTCAACGGGTGGAGGACCCCTCGTCAGGATCCGTTCTGGAGTCGCCGCCTGCCCTCGTGGGTGGCGAATCGGCTCATCGGCTGGATTACCGGCGTACGCTTACACGATTACGGGTGCACGCTGCGCGTCTTACGCCAGCCGGTGGCCAAGGGCCTGCGCCTCTATGGCGAACTTCATCGCTTTATTCCTGCCTTGGCTGAGGACTTGGGTGCACGGATTCAAGAGATTCCGGTTCACCACCGAGCCCGCCGCTACGGCAGGTCGAAGTATGGCCTGTCGCGGACGTGGAAGGTCTTGCTCGACCTCATCACGGTAAAGTTCCTGTCGAGCTATTCGACACGCCCCATTCAAATCTTTGGCTCGATTGGAGTGGTTTGCGGGGCTGCGGGCCTCGCACTGACCGCGTATCTCGGGCTCCAGCGTTTGCTGCTCGGCCACCCGCTAGCTAACCGCCCGTTGCTTTGGCTCGGCATCTTACTCACGCTGATGGGCTTACAGTTCGTCACCATGGGATTGCTTGGGGAGCTGCTCGTGCGGACCTACCACGAATCCCAGCGCAAGCCCATTTATCGGCTAGCACGGCGCGTTGACTTGCCGAGTCACCCTGGCTAGACCGGCCTCGCCTTGTTTGCTTGCTTCGTAGCTTTGTTTGCTACCCGGCTGTCGAGTCCAGACTCTACGCTTCGAGCTGAGGAGGGATCGTGAAACTCTGCGTCGTTGGTACGGGTTACGTAGGTTTAGTGGCCGGGACGTGCTTTGCCGAAAGTGGCAATGACGTGATTTGCGTGGACATTGACGCGGAGAAAATCGCACGGCTCCGGCAGGGCCACGTACCGATTTATGAGCCGGGGCTGGCGGAGTTGATTCGCCGCAATCTCGAGGAAGGACGCCTGTCCTTCTCCACCGATTTGGCTGACGCTGTGCGCAAGTCTCTGGTGTGCTTCATTGCGGTCGGAACCCCGCAAAGCGACGACGGTAGCGCTGATTTGAGCGCGGTGGTGCGCGTAGCCGCAGAAATCGGCGAGGCGATGGATGGATACCGCGTGATCGTGGCCAAGAGTACCGTTCCCGTGGGCACGGCGGAACGCATTCGCCAGATTGTTGCCTCCCGGACGGTGCACCCGTTCGACGTGGTGTCGAATCCGGAGTTTCTGAAAGAAGGGGCTGCGATCGAAGATTTCATGAAGCCAGATCGAGTGGTGATCGGGGCGGATAGCGCGCGCGCGATTGAGTTGATGAAGGAACTCTACGAGCCGTTCGTGCGTACGGAGCAACCGATTTTGGTGATGAGCCCGGCAAGCGCGGAAATGACCAAGTATTGCGCCAACTCAATGCTCGCGGCTCGTATTTCCCTGATGAACGAGTTTGCCAACTTGTGCGAAAAAGTGGGAGCGAACATTGACGACGTGCGTCGTGGCGTTGGGTTTGACCGGCGCATCGGACAGCACTTCCTCTTTCCCGGCGTGGGCTATGGGGGGTCTTGCTTCCCAAAGGACGTGCAGGCCGTGATTCGCACCGCGGAGGAACACGGGCTTAGCTTCCGCATGCTGCGAGCGGCGCAAGAAGTCAACGAGCGGCAAAAGCGCACGTTGGTGGAAAAGGTCACGGAGCACTTTGGAGACTACTTGCGAGGCATGCGTTTCGCCGTGTGGGGCTTGGCGTTCAAACCACGCACCGATGACATGCGGGAGGCTCCCTCGATTACGATTATCGAGGCGCTGCTTGGCAAAGGTGCCGAGGTACACGCGCACGATCCGGAGGCGCTGGGCGAGGCACGCAAGATCTTCGGCGACCGCATCGTCTACCACCGGGTGAACTACGATGCACTGAACGGGGCGGACGCTTTGCTTGTAGTGACCGAGTGGAACGAATTTCGCCGTCCGGATTTCGAACGGATGAAGAAACTCATGAAGCGCCCGGTAATCTTTGACGGTCGGAACATTTACGACCCAGAAGACATGCGCGCCCTCGGCTTTGTGTACTATTCGATCGGGCGACGGCCCGTGAAACCCTAATGGCTAGAATTCTGATCACGGGCGGTGCCGGCTTCATTGGCTCACACTTGTGCGATCGCCTGCTGGCGGACGGGCACGAGGTGATCGCCATGGACAACTTTTTCACCTCGCACCCGCGTAACATTGCCCATTTGGCCGGGCACGATCGCTTTCGCTTTGTGAAACACGACGTGACCGAGTACATTTACATTGACGGGCACCTCGATGCGATTCTCCACCTAGCCTCGCTGCCAAGCCCGGTGGATTATTTGCGCGAACCGATCAAGACTTTGAAGGTCGGGGCGCTAGGGACCCACAAGGCTCTCGGGCTTGCTCGCAAGCACAAGGCGCGATTCTTACTCGCTTCGACTTCAGAGGTGTACGGGGACCCGCAAGTTCACCCCCAGCCTGAGACGTATTGGGGCAACGTCAATCCGATCGGCCCGCGCGGCGTTTACGACGAATCGAAGAGATTTGCCGAGGCGATGACGATGGCCTACCACCGTTACCACGGCATCGACACGCGCATCGTTCGCATCTTCAACACGTACGGGCCGCGAATGCGTGCGGATGATGGCCGCGTTGTCACGAACTTTATCGCCCAGGGACTGCGCGGCGAGCCCTTGACCGTGTATGACGATGGTTCGCGCACGCGCAGCTTCTGTTACGTAAGCGACTTGGTGGAAGGCATGGTGCGCGTGCTCGAGTCCGATGTGGTCGAGCCGGTGAATCTGGGCAATCCGCGGGAGATGACCGTGCTCGAGTTCGCCAAGGTGGTGCAACGGCTGACGGGCGGGCGCTCGCCGATCGAATTTGTAACTCCGAAAGACGAGCGCACCAAAGACGATCCCCATATCCGCCAGCCCGACATTACGCGCGCGCGAACGTTGTTGGGGTGGGAGCCGCAAGTCGGGCTGGAGGAGGGGTTGACCTACACGATCGAATACTTTCGCAGGCTTCTTGGCTTGGAGGCTCCATGAGAATCTTGGTGACCGGCGGAGCCGGCTTCATCGGTTCCCACGTTGCTGAGGCATTCGTGCGCGAAGGGCACGAAGTGGCCGTGATTGACGATTTGTCTTCTGGGCGCAGGGAGAACCTTCCCCAGCGCGCACGCTTTTACCAGCTGGACGTGCGTGCACCCGAGGTGCGCGAAATCGTTCGGCAGGAACGGCCGGAAGTGTTGTGCCACCACGCTGCCCAGATGGACGTGCGTCGGAGTGTAGCGGATCCGGCCTTCGATGCCTCTGTCAATATCCTCGGGCTGCTCAATTTGATGGAGGCGGGGCGAGAGAGCGGACTGCGTCGGGTGTTGTTCGCCTCGACGGGAGGAGCCATTTACGGCGAACAGGATGTGTTTCCCTGTCCCGAATCGCACCGAACCGAGCCGGTGAGCCCCTATGGGGTGGCCAAATTAGCCAGCGAGCGGTACCTGCATTTTTACTCCGTGCAGTACGGAATCTCATGGGTCGGTTTGCGTTACGCGAACGTTTACGGGCCGCGGCAAAACCCGCATGGCGAGGCCGGTGTCGTCGCCATTTTTACCGAGAAACTGTTACGCGGGGAGCAGCCGGTGATTCATGGCGATGGATTCCAGACACGCGACTACGTTTACGTGGGCGATTTGGTGCGGGCGAACCTGCTCGCACTCGAATCGGACTACTGCGGCCCGCTGAACCTCGGTACCGGACGCGAAACGGATGTGAACACGCTGTTCCGGATGTTGTGCGAGGTAACGGGTGTGCGACTGCCGGAGAAGCACGGCCCCGCGAAGCCAGGGGAGCAGCGCCGGAGCGCCATTGACAGTGCTCTTGCAGAGCGGGTCTTGGGCTGGCGGCCACAAGTAGACTTGCGCAGCGGACTGGAACGCACCGTCGAGTTTTTCCGCAGCCAGCTGCGCTGACGGCGGGCCAGTCGTCGCATTGGCAAAAGCGAGCCTCTTCTTTTAGTTTTGCTGGGGGCCTCGCTCTGCAATGGACGCAAAATACATCCGCAATTTCTCGATCATCGCGCACATCGACCACGGGAAGTCCACGCTCGCGGACCGCTTGCTCGAGTTCACTGGAGCCATCTCTGAACGAGAGCGGACCGAGCAAGTTCTCGACAGTATGGACATCGAGCGGGAGCGCGGCATCACCATCAAGGCGAGTGCGGTTCGCTTACGCTACCGCGCGCTCGACGGGCACGAGTACACCCTCAACTTAATCGATACGCCAGGTCACGTGGACTTTTCGTACGAGGTGTCGCGAAGCTTGGCCGCCTGCGAGGGGGCCTTGCTGGTTGTGGATGCGGCGCAGGGCGTTGAAGCGCAAACCGTGGCGAACGCGTACCTCGCGCTGGAGAACGATCTAGAAATTGTTCCAGTGATCAACAAGATTGATCTGCCCGCTGCGGATCCGGAGCGGGTTCGGGCCGAAATCGAGGAGATTATCGGCCTGGATGCGTCTGAGGCCGTTTTGGTCAGCGCCAAACTCGGATCGGGCACGCGAGATGTGTTGGAAGCAGTGGTGCGAAAAATCCCGCCCCCGAAGGGCTCCCCGGAACAGCCGCTGCGCGCCCTGATTTCCGATAGCTGGTTCGACACGTACAGCGGCGTCGTGATGGTGGTGCGTGTCTTCGACGGCGCAATCCGCCGCGGGCAGCGCATCCAGTTGATGGCAACAGGCAAGACGTACGAGGTGCAACGGGTTGGCGTGCTGACCCCGCGCTCGCAAGAGGTGGAGGAACTAAATGTCGGTGCTGTGGGGCTGGTGATAGCGGGGATCAAAGACGTCCACGAGACACAAATCGGTGACACGGTCACTGACGCACAAAGACCGGCCACGGCTCCTTTGCCCGGTTTCAAGGCAGTGAAGCCGATGGTTTTTAGTGGCTTGTACCCGGCGGACTCCTCCCAGTACGAGCTGCTGCGAGAAGCGGTGGAAAAGTTGCGGTTGAACGATTCTGCTTTCTCTTTCGAGCCAGAAAGTTCGCTCGCTCTAGGCTTCGGTTTTCGCTGCGGTTTTCTGGGCTTGTTGCACATGGAGATCGTGCGCGAGCGACTGGAGCGGGAGTTCGGGCTGAATCTGATCACCACCGCACCCACCGTGGCGTACCGGGTAACGACGACGAGAGGGGAAGTGCTCACTGTGGACAGTCCAGCGAAGCTACCCCCTCCCCACGAGATCGAGAAGTTCGAGGAGCCGATGATCCTGGCCTCGATCCACGTGCCGGAGACGTATCTCGGAGCTGTCCTGGCGCTGTGCGAAGAGAAACGGGGGCGCCAGCGGGAAATGAAATACTTGGGGCGCGGGCGAGTCTTGCTGGTGTACGAGCTACCACTCAACGAAGTCGTGCTGGACTTTTACGATCGCCTCAAGTCGGCCAGTAAGGGATACGCATCGTTGGATTACGAATTCCTGGAAATGCGCGAGTCCGATCTGGTCAAGCTGGACATTCGTATCAACGGCGAGCCGGTCGACGCGCTATCTCTCATCGTTCACCGGGACCGGGCGTATCAGCGGGGGCGCGAGTTGACTGAGAAGATGCGCGATTTGATCCCGCGGCAATTATTCGAAGTTGCGATTCAGGCGGCGATTGGCGGGAAAGTGATCGCACGCGAGACGGTCAAGCCGCTGCGCAAGAACGTTACAGCCAAGTGCTACGGCGGCGATATCACCCGCAAGCGCAAATTGCTGGAGAAGCAGAAAGAGGGCAAGAAACGCATGAAGCAGGTGGGAAGGGTCGAGATTCCTCAAGAAGCGTTTCTCGCCGTCCTCAAAGTGGAGCGGTGAAGACGGGGCGCCTTTATGTAAGCGGGTTACTTGGCGCGGCTTTCGTGGAAGCATGGGCGCTCGTGCCGGGTCGATCGCCGGTGCTGACCGACACCGTGCACCAGAACGGTGGGCCGGCTGGCCCCAGTTGCAGGAGAGAGGGGAATGGGACGACGAGCGTTGCCTTCGGGTTTGGCAGTAGCGGTTGCAAGCCTATGGATGGGAGTCGCAGCGGTCGGTGTGGCACAGCCTACGTTTCGAGCGGCTTCGCTGAGCGTGCTACCGGGCACGACCAGCGATGCAACGGGGCTCGGAGTGCTGGCGGATGTCGGATCCCCGAACGGACAGCCAGACGGGAGGCTGGATGCAGTGGTCCTTTCCCAGGCCCAGTCCCTCACCGTTTTGTTTGGGTCTGAGGGCGGGCGGCTTGTAAGCGGGCCCTCGACGGACCTTGTGGGCGTGATCCCTTCCGCGGTGGTCGGCGGCGATTGGAATCGCGATGGATTGATCGACCTTGCGATCGCCGACAGCTCCAATTTGTTGAGTCTGTGGCGAGGAATCGGAGACGGAACTTTCGCCTCCTTCGGCAGCTCGCTGGATCTGGCATTCTCTGCACGTAGCCTGGTAGCGGTGGATTTGAATCGAGACCGGTTGTTGGACCTGATTGCCGTTGGCGATACTCTCCAACAGGCGGGGGTGGGGCGTGTACTGTACGGCAACGGCGATGGGTCGTTCACCCCCACCCCGGAGCTTTTTGACGCCGGTTTCGGCTCGGCTTCGGCGGCGGCCGGGGACCTCGACGGAGACGGCCGCGTGGATCTTGCGGTGGCCAATGAAGGCACGGACGAGGTGTACATCCTGCGAGGCGACGGTGCCGGAGGGTTTACCCTGCTGCGCCGGGTGGGGGTCGGGCAGGCCCCCAATGCCGTGGCGCTGGCGGACCTGGACGGAAACGGTCGGCTGGATATCCTCTTAACCAATGGGAACAGTGACAGCGTCAGTGTGATCCGAAACGTGGGAGGGGGGAACTTTGCCGCAGCCCAAGAATTCCCGGTGGGGGCGGTAGCGGCAACCCCGCGGGGGCTGGCACTTGGTGATGTGGATGCGGATGGACGGCTCGACGCTCTGGTCGCCAACAATTTCAGTTTCGATGTCGCCGTGCTGCGTGGTGACGGGCAGGGCGGATTTCTGGCCGCCCGTGCCTTTGTGGCCGACGCCGAGCCGTTGGGAGTGCTGGCCGGTGATCTGGATGGCGACGGCCGTGTGGACGCGGTGGGGTTGACGCGCGGCGGAGGGACAAGTCCCAGCGCTGCGGTGTTGCGCAGTCTCGGTGGCGGCAGACTGTCGGGCGTGGAAAACGTGCCGTTATCGGGTGCCCCGGTTCAGGTGGCGGTCGCCGATCTCGAGGGAGATGGGCTTTCGGATGCGCTTGTCGCTCAAGTGGGAGCAGGGGCGCAGGTGGGGCGGGCAAGGGTGTTTTCGTCTTTTGGAACAGGCGGGTTCGGTGCTGCGCGAGAGTTGCTTTCGGCCGGAGACGCGATTGCCGTGGTGGCGGGCGACTTTGACGGTGATTTGCGAGCCGATTTTGCGCTGATCAATCGGTCCCCGGCGGTGGTGAGTGTTTTCCGTCAAAATCAGTCCGGTTCCTTCGAGAACAAAGCGCCCATTGGGCACTCCGCTGGAAGCGTGAACGCTGCTGTGGCTTGGGATTTCGACGGTGATGGGCGCACCGACCTTGCACTCGTTGGGCAGCAAGTTTCCGGGGAAGGCGTGGTGCAAGTCCTTTCCGGAGGTCCTGGCGGGGTGTTTGTGCCACGTACCTCTTTCCAAGTGGGTGACTTACCGCTGGGAGTGGACGTCGGAGATTTTAATCAGGACGGCATTGCTGATTTGGTCACCGCAAATAACGCGTCCAGCAATGTTTCGATTGCCTTGGGGAACGGGGATGGCACATTTGGCACTCCCACGTCTTTGGGCGTTTCGGGCGGGCCTCGCAGTATTGCGGTGGCAGACTTTGATCGCGACGGCCTCGACGACATCGCAGTCAGCACTGTGCAGCCCGCAGGTGTGAACGTGTTCTTTGGTGACGGAACCGGTCGTTTCCCGAATTCCATCACGCGGCCCCTCAGTGTAGGTGCTGGGGAGGTTCCGGCCGCCGTGGCGGCGCGAGATATGGATGGAGATGGTGCCCCGGATGTCTTGGTGGCCGGGGAGACCAACAACAGTATCCGCTTGTTCCTTCGCAGTGGCGGAAATCCGCGAGCATTTCAAAGCGCTGATGTGACCGGTGTCAATCGGCGCCCGGTGAGCCTCGTCACAGCAGATTTCGATGGCGATGGACGATACGATGCTGCTGCGGCTACCACTTCGCCCGCGCCCACCATGTCTGTGCTGACAAACATCCGTGCGGCTGGGCTGTTCCGCGGGGATGGCAATGGTGACGGCCGTGTGACTGCGTCGGATTGCGTAGCGTTGGCGAGGAAAATCTCAGAACGGCTGGTACTTCGCGTGGAAGATGTCGCGGCGCGCGGCTCCGTGCGGATCTCAGCAGGGGCGGACGCTGATGGCAACGGGCTCATCACAGCCCTCGACATCGCCAGCCTGCCGGGCCGGCTATTCCGCTAGCTCCAACGGGAGGGGGTTCATGCCCACTGAAGAACAACTCCAGGCAGACCTACAACGGGCCATGAAGGCCCGCGAGACCGAGAAGGTTCTGGTACTGCGCGGCGTCATGACCGCGATCAAGAACCTCAAGGTGCAGCGGATGGTGAACTCGCTGAGCGAAGCGGACATCATCCAGCTTCTTCGGAAGGAGGCGAACCAACGGGCCGAGGCGGCACAGTTTGCGCGGCAAGCGAATCGGCAGGATCTGGCGGAGCGAAATGAACGGGAGAAGGCGATTCTCGAATCGTACCTCCCGCGAGAACTCTCTGTGGACCAGTTGGAAGCAGTGATTCGGGACCTGGCGAAGGAAGTCGGCGGTTTCCAGATCGGGCCGATCATGCAAAAGCTGCGCGAGCGTTATGCAGGTCGGTTCGATGGGAAGCTGGCCAGTGAGCTGATTCGCAAACTCTCTCAGGGCTCGTGAGCAGAGCTTGCCGTGCAGACGGGAAGTCCCTGCGCGGGCAACGAACCCCCCTGTCTCTCGCGGCTACGGAAGCGCACCTCCGCTCGGGAACGCAGATCACAACCGGCCGTCGAGCAGCCGGTTCCGATCCCTTGGTTCTCTCCCTCCAAACCGGGCGCGGGATGGCTGCCGGTTACGCCGCTCGCTTGGATTTTGCCTTGCCCGCTACAGCGATGCGGCCACGCCACGCTTGCTGCCACTGCCGGGCAGGGCCCGCGGCGTCGGCAGTGGGATTGTCGAGCTCATCAATTCGGCGCAGGAGCGCTTGCGCGTCAGTCCAACGACCCAAGGAGCGAAGATCTGGATCCTTTGGTTCCCAAGCGACCACGCGTTGCCCCCCGACATCGATGTAGACTTTTCGTAGAGATTTGATCGTAGGTTTGCCTTTCACGGGTGAGACTCCGTTGCGTGCGACCAATTATGGATTCAATGAGTCTATGACGCAAGTGTTCGTTTTCCGCAACTGTGGAAGGTGGGGACCGAGGAGATCTTTGGCCCGCGGGAGAGGGTGACCCTCAGCGCCTCAGGAATTCGTGCGCTGGATAGGCGCAGGGCTGGGCTCTGAGCTGTGGAGAACCTGAAAAGTGCGTTCTAGACTCCATTTCAAGAGTGCCCCACCCAGGAGGACGTCCTGGCTCGGAGGAACACGTAGGTACAGGTTCGTTCCCGGCGGATTGAGATTGCCGAAATAGACCTCGATCGGCCGCTCGGAGTCGAGCGTATGGATTTCTAACACTGCTTGGGGAGGGAGTAGCCCGTACTCCTGCAGCGCATCAGCGTTCTCGACCGCGATCCGGTCCAGCACCCCCAAACTGGTTAAATCGGCCACGAAATCCTCCACGAGGCTGCTTCTGTCCGTGTGAGACCACCCATTGCCCGTGCGCTCCGTCACGCGCGTTTCTGGGCCAATGCGCAAGACCAGTTTGCGGAACCGCTCCGCCTTAATGCCCACGATGGGCGTGACTGGAGGGAGGGTGGGGCGGGGGGTGCTGGCTCCCGGCAGACCCACACGCCGCGGCGGCGGTTCAGGCGTACGGTCGAGGAAATAGACAACCGCCGTGAGTACGAGAATGGCGGTAGCCACGATCGTAAATCTGCCGCTCATGATCCGCGTCTTTCAGCGCGATCCACGCCGCCTGCGCGTTGTTGCCACGACGATGCCGAACAGTACCACCAGCGATGGAACGACCACGACAGCGGTCCAGAAGACGAGCGCATCCTGGCGTTCTGTGAGATAAATGGGTGACACAGAGCCACGCGGCATGCCTTTTTTCCTGACCGCCACCAGCGTCGGGTCTTCGGCCAAAAGGCCAACGCTGCTCAAGAACAGGTCCTTATTCCCGCGCCAGTTCAAAGATAGGTTCGTTGCAAAGTCCGCATCCCCGAAAACAATCAGCCGGCCGGCTACCTGGTCGCCGCTAGCGACCGGAAATTCGATGTCTACCCCCACCGGAAGCGGGCCCGGCTGGTCCTTGCCACGGCGAAAACGCACATCGCGGTTTGGGAGCTGGCCATCTTCCACGTAAGCCCAACTGTCGGGGCTACTCAGGGCCAAAACACGAACACGCCCCGAGCGGTCCCCTTCCTCGGTCGGGACGATGCTCCGAGCGACAGGGAAGACGGCCGGCTCGAGATCGGTTCGCAACACCGACTTGTTGAACGCCGGAACAGTCAGCACGGAAGGATCCATGCCGATCAGGCGATTGCGCTCGTCCAGTACCACGTCTCGACCGGCCCGTGCCCCTTGCTGTTCCAGCCAGGCCAGGAGGTCATTCGGAGCTCCGGAGTCGACCAGCAGCAGGACCTGTCCTCCCTGTGCTAAATAGCTGCGCAGCGATTCCAGCTCTCCAGGCAGAAACTGTCGGGTCGGTCCGGCGAGGATCACGACCCGGCACCGCTCGGCAATCCTCCCAGCCGGCAAGAACTCGAGTTCCTCGATCTGGAAGGTCTCGCGCTCGAGTGCCTTGCCCACTTCCGAGTAACCGCGTCGCTCATCATTGTCGAAGGGGGAGTGTTCTCCATGGCCGGTTACAAAGCAGACGGTTCGCTCTCCTCGTCGGGTCAGGCGCAAAATTGCGGTGGCGATTCCTTCCTCGTCGAGGAAGCGGATCACTTCCCTCTGCCCGTCCAGCTCAAGCACTCCGGAACCAGCGTTCGAGATTCCGTAATTCTGGGCAAGCGCCGGCGAACGGTTCAGGTCTACGAGGCGATAACGAATCAACGGATTCGCACGTGCGAACAGCTCAAGCGTGTCGAACAACTCCCGCCGCTGCCCGGGTTCGTCCGGGGTATAGAACGCGATGATTTGCGCAGGGCGGTCGATTTGCTGGGCGATTTTGCGGCCCGCCTCCGAGAGAACGAACCGTTGGGTCGGGCTCAGGTCGAAACGACGGTTGTGACGTTCGGCAAGCAGCAACGCGAACCCGCACGTCGTGCCAACGACGGCGATCTGCAGAACCAAATGGGCAACGTGCAAGACCGTTTGGTTGCGAAAGCGCATCAGGAAGCCGATCCGACTCCGCGCCACTTGCGGGCGGCGAGTGATTCAAGCGTGAGGAACACGAAAAATGCGATGAAGAGGACGAAGAAGATGATGTCTTGGGTGTCGATAACCCCACGTGCAAAGTTCAGAAAGCGGTCGAACAGGGATACCTTGAGCAGTACCTCGATCACACCCATGCTGGCTACGGCTTCGTTCCAAGTGAGGTACCAGAAGGTAATGATGATCCCGTAAGTTCCCATTGCTGCAACAACCTGATTCTCCGTAAGAGAGGAGACGAACATCCCGCACGCCAGGAAAGCCGTTCCCAGCAGCAGCACCCCGAGGTATCCACAAAGAAACGGGCTCAAATCGAACGCGTAGAACTGGTAAAAGACCAGTGGACCCACCACCGTTGGCACAAGCATATACAGGTAGAAGATCCAGGCGCCAAGAAACTTTCCTAAGACAATCTCGCCATCCCGTAATGGGTAGGTCCACAGCAATTCGATCGTACCCAGCTTTTTCTCCTCCGCGAACAGGCGCATCGTCACGAGGGGCAGAACAATCATCGTGCAGTAGCGCATGTCGAGGAACACCTGCTGCCACAGGCCACTGGGCAGGACGTACCCGCCGAACAAGATGAAGTACCGCAGCCAACTGTAGAAAAAACCACCGGTTAACAGCAGAAAGAGCCCAGTGAGCACATACGCCACGTAGGAACCAAAGTAGGAGCGCAGTTCACGTTTGCAAATAATCCATGCCGCACTCATGCGGAGACCCTCTCCTCGTGGACCAGCTTGAGAAAGATTTCCTCGAGCGAGAGTTGGATGGGGCGCAACTCGAGCAACCGCCAGCCCCGACTCATTACCGCCTCGGCCACCCGGTCGCGCAAGTCGCGATCCGGCTCAGTGTGCACGCGCAGAGTCACGTTGCCACGGTCGTTGTGCAAAACCTCAACCGACAGCACGCCGGCTAGCAACCCCAACGCCGACCGTGCGGCGGCTGCATCCGCACCGCGCACCTCGACATGGATTTCGGAGAGCCGCTGTAGCCGCTGGCTGAGCCTCCGGGGCGTGTCCACCGCCAGGATTCGACCCTTGTTAATAATCATGACGCGGTCGCACGTGGCCTCCACCTCCGGCAAGATATGAGTGGATAAGATCACGGTGCTGTGCCCCTTGAGTTCGCGGATCAGTTGGCGCACCTCCGAGACCTGCTCCGGGTCGAGCCCGGCCGTCGGCTCGTCCAGGATCAGTACTGGCGGCTGCCCGAGTAATGCCTGCGCAATCCCGACCCGCTGCCGATAACCTTTGGAGAGGGTACCGATGAGACGATGGGCCATGTGCTGCACCCCGCATCGTTCCATGACCCGGCCGAGTTCACGGGCCCGCTGCGCAGGTGGGACTCGCTTGATTGCGGCCGAGTATTCCAGAAACTCCGAAACCGTCATGTCTGTGTACAGGGACACTCGCTCCGGGAAGTATCCGAGGGCGCGGCGAGCGCGCAGAGAGTCGCGCACCACGTCGTGCCCGGCCACAGATGCGCGTCCAACTGTGGGAGGGAAGACCCCCCCCAAGATCCTCATTGTTGTACTCTTGCCCGCACCGTTCGGGCCAAGAAAGCCAACGATTTCCCCCGCCTCGACATGGAAAGTTACGCCCTCGATGGCGGTGAACGTGCCGAAGCGCTTCGTGAGACCCTCTGCCTCGATCATGGCCGCGCCATGCTTAATGAACGTGGATGCAGTCAACAATGTTGGAAACCGCCGCGGATTGCAGGATGCGTCTGCGTTGCCTAGCACCTTGATCGACTCTCGGTGCAAGCGAGGCGATGCAAAATGAAGCGGCGCGTGGCCATTGTAGGAGCGACTGGGATCACTGGGCAGCAAGCTGTTGTCGCGTTGCAAAACCACCCGTGGTTCGAAATTGTCCTGTTGGCGGCTTCGGAGCGCTCGGCGGGTAAGACGTACGGGGAGGCGATCCGTGATCCGCAAAACGGGGCCCGGCGCTGGTGGTGTCCGGAAGAGCCGGCGGATCATGTGCTGCGGCTACCCGTCCACAATGCGCTGGAGCTGAACGTATCCGGCATTGACGCCATATTCAGTTGCGTGGAGTCGGACGTCGCACGCGAGATCGAGCCGCTGTACGCCCGCACCACGCCGGTGATTAGTTTGGCCTCTGCCTTCCGTTATGAGCCGGACGTGCCGATTTTGGTTCCCGCGGTGAACTTGCAGCATGTGCGCCTGCTGGATGTGCAGCGGCAGCGCCGCGGGTGGAAAGGTTACATCACCCCACTGCCCAACTGCACCACCACCGGGCTCGTGATCACGTTGAAACCGCTGTTCGACCGGTTCGGCGTGGAACGCGTGGTGATGACCTCCATGCAAGGCATTTCCGGAGCCGGTCGCTCCCCCGGGGTGCTGGCGTTGGACATTCTCGACAACCTGATCCCGTTTATTTCTGGAGAGGAAGAAAAGGTCGTCCGGGAAACAGCCAAAATCCTGGGCGGCCTGCACGCCGACGCCATCGCTCTCGCGGACGTGACCATGAGTGCCACGTGCACCCGGGCCGCGGTGCTCGAAGGACACACGGAGTCCGTGCTGGTTGGGACCCGCGAGGAATGCACTGTGCAAGCAGCCGCCGCTGCATTTCAAGAATTCGGGAAGGAATTCCTGGAGTTGGATCTGCCCTCCGCACCACGCCGAATGATCACCGTACATACGGATCCGTTCCGGCCCCAACCGCGGCTCGACCGCGAGGCGGACGGAGGAATGACGACTCACGTGGGGCGTCTCAGGCCGGATGCGGTTTTTGGTCGCGGGATCAAGTACGTGCTCCTTTCGCACAATACCAAGATGGGAGCGGCCAAAGGCGCGGTGCTGGTTGCTGAGTATCTGCTCACCCAGAACTATCTCTGATTTTTTGTGTCCAGCGGCCCGTTCTCATCGGCTCGGCTGGTAGGCGCGCAGAACGATCCGAAACAAACATGCGAGCGCGAGTGCCGAAAGTGTGTTCGCGACCGCGATGGCTGCGAACACGCCGTTCTCGCTCCACTGTAAGTAACGGACCCCGAGCGATGTAATGAAAACCACGCTGCTAGCTCGTGCTAGGTTCCACAGCATTGGCACGCTAGCCCTCCCGAGCCCCTGAAACGCAAACGCAAGAATCATGCTGGCACCGACAAACGGATAAGAGGGCGCCACCCAGCGTAAATACAGCGCACCGGTGTCCAGGATCTTTGCCTCGCGAGTGAACAGCCCGAACCAAAGGTCGGGCCACAGGAACAGCAGCGTACCGAGCCCGGCAAACACGACTCCGACGCAGAGGCCGGCACTGCGCACATACAGCCAAGCGCGACTGGCTTGGCCGGCCCCGGTGACGAATCCAACAAGCGTCAGCACCCCAGAAGCGAAACCAAAGGCAACGGAGACGAGGAGAAAGTCCAAGCGAGTGGCCAGCCCGTATGCTGCCAGGGACGCGTCTCCGAAGCGGGCCACCACGCCGGTCAGCACCATGAAACCGGTGTAGTGGATCGTGGTGGAAAGCGAGGCCGGCAGCCCCCCGCGTAAGATTTCGCGCACATAGCGGTACGACCAGCGCAGCCGCACCGTGGCCACGCACAGGGGCCCGGGGCCACGGGTAAAGTGCACGATACGCGGCAGCAGGGTCAAGCCCTGCGCAGCGATCATGCCTAAGGCCGCGCCGGGAAGCCCTAGGCGGAATGCAAATAGAAACACAGGCGTCAGTGCGGCCTGCAATCCCAGCGAAACCGTAGACCACAGGGCCGGCGTACGAACATTCGCCTGCGCGCGGAAAACGCTGTCGATGACCTGGGTAGCAAAGCCCACCGCAGAACCCGCAAAGAGCCAGCGCGCAAACAGGACCGCTTGTTCCAGGACAACACCCCGGCCACCTAGCAGAGCGAACAGTTGGTTTGCCGACGCGTACACCAGTACCGCAAAGCCGAGTCCGAGGAACAACGACAAAGCTGTCGCATGGATTGCGGTGAGGGCTGCCTCGTGAAGCTGCCCGGCCCCGATGGAGCGGGCCACAGCCGAAGCCGTCCCTGTGCCCACCCCTCCCCCAAGCGACGTTAATGCGATGAGAGAAAGCGGAAACACCAGGGAAACCGCCGCAATGGCCTCTGGTCCGAGCCGGCTGACGTAGTACGTGAACAGAATATTCGACGCAGCCGCTACGAGCATGACCACAGTGGTTGGCAAGGCTAAGCGCACGACTGCGGCCAGCGGGCGCTGCGCGAAAAGCGGTGGGAGCTGGAGTCCTCCGGCGCCGGCGGACTGGTCCCTCGGGGTTTGCGAAGTGCGGCGCTTGGCGTCGGCGTTCATGCGGTGAGCAACTGGATTACCGGCCAAGGGCTGCGCCCAACAGGCCTTGTGCCCTAGCGGACATGAATCTGCCAGGGCATGAGGAGCGCGGGGCCTGAATCCTCGCTGGCAGGGAATGCCTGCGACAGTTCCCGGAGTTGGCGTGGCAAGGAAGCGACCGCACTACTCGAAAAGATTTCCGCGAGCTGCTCTGCCCAGCTTGCTGCCCGAGGGAAGAATTCCAAACGAACGGGAGCGGAAGTTTCGATTCCAGCAAGCTCTTTGGCAGCATCTACCGCCGAGAACAGCCCGCCGAGCTGGTCCACTAAACGCCGCTCGAGTGCCTGCTGTCCGGTCCAGACTCGCCCCCGAGCGACCGCGCGTATCTCGCCAACGGGTAGGCCCCGCCCTTCCGAAACTCGCTGGATAAACAAGTCGTAAATTCGCTCGACCTCCGCTGCGAGCCGTGCTTTGCCTGCTTCGTCGACAGGTGTGGTGATATCATTCAAGGCGGCGAACTTACCGCGGGTCAACGTCTCTGTTTGAATGCCTAGCCGTTGTAAAAACCCGCGGATGTTGGGACGAGCGAGCACGACGCCGATTGAGCCCGTAAGGGTGGTGGGTTGGGCGAGCACTTTCGCCGCCGCCACTGCACTGTAGTACCCGCCCGAAGCCGCTAGATCGGACATCGAGACGACCACTGGCTTCCGCTTCTTCACCTCACGCACGGCTCGCCAGATCGTGTCAGACGCGAGTGCTGAGCCACCCGGGCTGTCGATCCGCAACACGACTGCGCGGACTCGTGCACTCTCCGCCGCCTGCTCGAGCGCTTTGCGCAAGGTGTCAGAACCAAGCAGGACGCCCCCGGGGCCTCTCTGGCTCTCCCCAGCTACGATTTGACCGCTGCCAAAAACGACCGCGATGGAAGGCCCTTCTTGCAAGCCAACCCGCTCGGGAGGAACGTGGCTGTAAGTTGCTTCTTCGATGAATCGAGCATCGCTCCCCCCGAGTTCCTGGCGGAGGTCTTCCCAGTGTTTGCTGCCGTCAACTAGGCCCGCTCGGAGCAGTTCCTCCGACGAAGAAGGAGCTTCCTCTTCAACCAGAAACCGCAGTCGCTCGGTGGGAAGCGAGCGGGCCACGGCGATACCCTGCAAGAATTCTTGGGTGAGGCTGTCCAACAGCGAGTTCGCCATCTCCCGGTGCGGGCCGGTCATCTCGCGACCAGCGAGAACGTCCCCCGCGGTCTTGTACTCCGCTCGCTTTTCGACGGTAAGCTCGATGTCGAGCTTCTCCCACAGGCCTCCCAGGAAGAAATACTGCGCGGCCAGTCCGGACAAGGGAGCACTACTCGCTGGGCTGACGTAAACTCGGTCCGCTGCACTGGCGATGTAGTGGGTCATGTTACTGCTCGTGAGTTCTTGCTCGAGGAAGGCCACGCTCAGCTTCCCGCTTTTGCGGAACTCGAGCAGAGCTTGCCGGATCTCCGCTGCTTTTCCCCACCCGATCTCCAGCGAGGACAACCGAACCACGATCCCGCGTACGCGCGGATCCGCTGCGGCCTTGCGCAAATCCATGAGCAGCTCGATCAGGCTTCGCTCGCCCCCCAGCAGAATGCGTCGCAGCAAGCCATCCGGCGGCGACTCCGGGTAGCGGCCCTCCAGTTTAAAGACCACGAACGACCCCGCCGGAATGGCGGGCCCACGATGAGCTTGCCACCATAGGCCGAGCAAGGCCAGCAAAGCGGCAAGCAACAGAGTTCTCCGCAACCACTTGCGCATAATTGGGCCTGGTGTGTAGAAACGTCTTATTCGTTGGGTAGGGTTAACAACGCTCCCTCGTACAAGCTGTGGATTGTCGGCAGATCTACCTCGCCCCACACCCCTTTCCAGCGGTGATCCACGGCTCGTAACGTTTCTAGCGCTGCGGCATAAATCGAATGCACTCGGCTCCCGGTGCGAATTTCATGCTCCACTCCCGCGAAGACGGTTTGTGTATACCGCGCTAGCCGCGCGAGAGCGGTGCTCGAGGCTGTTCCGCGCGCTTCCAGATCGTCGGCTATGGCACCAAGGAGAGGAAGGGTACGAGACACCAAGTGTACGACCGTGGCTGCCAGCTCGGGGTCTCGCGGGGCCAAGCGCACATCGCCGTAGCATAGCAAGGGGCAAATCAGAGGCTCGAGCCGGAACAAACCCTCGATGAGTTCCGCATCGGCCTCCGGCCAGTCCGGCCGGGGCCGGTCATTCGACCGCGACCCTGCATGGATCCCGCGGGTGAAGGCCAGAAAATTGGTCGCGTACGCCCATCGGCTGTAGCTCCCGAACTGAAGCATGAGGACGTCATCAATGCCCAAGGAGCGATATTGGCGAAGGTCTGCCTCGATCGTTTGGGAAATCGGCGCGGCGCAACCAAAGAACAAGATGGCATCGCCGTAATATTCGAAGACGCGTACCCTGCCTCGAAACTGTTGCACGTACCCTTGCACAGCTCTCCAGTACCGCTGATTGCGCGTGCATTCGGGGTCGCCGATCGAGTGGGCGTAACAACGCTCGCGGGGCGCAAACTCGCACCAAACGTTCTCCGCTGGGGTTTCCCGAAGTTCCGCGTCGATGGTGTCGTGGTAAGCGAGATAGCACACAGGCACGTTGTACCCTGCTCGTGAGAGTGCCACGGCGACTGCGTTGCAGACCCTGAGGCTTTGGTCTTGGGGCGAAAGCGGGCTGCAACCGGGGCAGTGACACCACCCTCCCTTCCACAGATCAGCGCCCCACACGTGAAAGAAGCGCGACTTCGGTAGCTCCCTCACCCAAGCCACGGCGTTACGGGCGATCGTGTCCAGTGCGCCGGCCTGACTCGCACAGACGTTCCCGAGGCCTGTGCGTTCCCCAGCAGGCCCTACAGGAAAATACTCAGGATGTTCCGAAAAGAGTTCTCGCGGCAAGAGTAAGGGCACGATATGGCCGCCGTGCTCGACAGAAATCCCGCGGCGCCCGCACTCCAGAACGAGTTCAGGAATCGTATTTTGAGAGTCGAACGGGTGGCGGATGAAAAACAACGTCGAGGCCCCGACTTTCGCCATCCAGTCGACCAGTTCGCGGTCCTCGCCAATCCGCTCCTCGTAGAGTGCAGGCTGCGTGTAATGCCAACTGATTAAGTCGCTGCAAAAGCCGAAGCGAATGCCCGATGCACCCCAGGTTTGCGAACGAAGGGAGAACCGCTCGGTGGTGGAAGGTACGAATTCTTCACTACGGCCGCGCACTGACCAACGGCAGCCGAGTTGTTCCAAAAACGCGTACACGACATGCAGGAGGTCCGCCGCCGTGTGTCCGTGAAGTGTGACGGTATCTTCCGTGATCTCGATCGCGAAGCCCTGCTGGGGACAAGGACTGAGCCTTGCCTGCGAAGGCGCGCCGAGGACAATTTCAGGATGGTCGGCTTCCAAGGGGAGTGGGACCAGCTGTGGCCTCCCTGCGAGGCGATGCAGGTAGGCGCCGAGTTCTTGGACAGCGAACTGCTCGGTTTCACTGCTTTCGGGGCGAGCGTGAAGCTGTACCTGTGCAAGCTGATTTCGCGTCCAATCCATACGTTCGGGCCAAACCTCCACACGTGCCTCCAACGCTTCGCGCTGGAAGCAACGTCGTCTATCCCAGTTCTGCTGACCTGCCAAGCTTGGGCTGCGTGCCTTTGATCGAAGATTCCCCGTTCCGATGCAGGCCTGGCGGTATGCGCAAGCCGCGAGGCCTCGTACCTGCCCTGTGGTGGACAGAACAGCTCTACGGTGGTCTGCGCACTCTGGCCTGGCCTGCGGAAGGCAGTTAATCACCGGGCACGGTATGGACTCGACGCTCCTCGGCAGCCTGCTGCAAACGGCCGTGGTGATGGCAATCCCTTTGTTGCTCGCCGCCCTGGGGGAACTGATCGTCGAACGGAGCGGAGTGATCAACGTAGGGGTGGAGGGGCTCGTTCTTCTTGGTGCGTTGGCCGCTGCCGTTGCGGCCTTCCACTCTGGGACGCCCAGTTGGGGGCTCCTTGCGGCGATCGCGACCAGCGCATGTTGCGGGCTGATCTTTGGGATCGTGGTCGTTGGTGTGGGGGCAAACCAGATTGTTGCGGGAACGGCGTTAAACCTGCTGGCCTTCGGGGCGAGCGGCGTCGTTTACCGCGCTGTGTTCGGTGTCACGGGCGCTGCACTGGTTGTGCCGGGTTTTGGGTCTGTACCGGTGCCAGGACTTACCACGCTGCCCGTGCTCGGGCGAGCTGTCTTCGATCAGCCATGGGTCGGCTACTTGGCTTTCGCTCTCATTCCCATAGTGAGCTGGTTTTTGTTTCGCACGCTCCCTGGCCTGCGCTGCCGCATGGCAGGGGAGAATCCTTCCGCAGCCAAGGCCTTGGGGGTAAACGTGGCGCGGGTACGCGTGCTAGCAGTGGTGGCTGGGGCGGCGTTGGCAGGGTTGGCCGGCGCTTATTTGGTGTTGGCGTACACGCGCACGTTTATCGAAGGGATGTCAGCCGGTCGCGGGTTCATCGCCCTAGCTTTGGTCATCTTTGGCGGATGGCGCCCCTCTGCAATCGCCGGTGGCGCTCTGCTGTTCGGTCTCGCGACCGCCTTGCAGTTCCACGTTCAGGCCCTCGGTTGGGCAGTCCCTTATCAGTTGTCGCTGGCTTTTCCGTACGTTTTGACCCTGCTGGTGTTAGCGCTACAAGGCCGGCGCCGTGGCGGGCCAGCCGCATTGGGTCAAGAGGAAGAACTCGCCGTCTGAACGGGTCGGTTTCGTTCCATGTCCAAGAGCCATTGCTTGCGAGCCACACCCCCAGCGTAGCCGCCCAAGGTGCCGTCCGAACACACGATTCGATGGCAGGGAAGGATAATGGCGATGGGATTGGCAGCGACTGCGTTGGCCACTGCCCGCACCGCTCGTGGTGCGCCGACGGCCTGTGCCAGTTCACGGTAACTCCACGTAGCCCCATAGGGCACACGGGACAGGGCCTCCCATACCTTCGTCTGAAACGGAGTGCCGCTTACGGACCAGGGAACCGTGAACCGGGTGCGCGCAGAAGCGAGGTACTCACGAAGTTCTTCACTGGCCCGCTGCAGAAGGACGGGATTCGGGCTGGACGCTCCCTCGCATGAGGAGTGCGAAACTGGCGATTCTCCCACTTCCTCTGAGCACCAGTGGACGGCGATGATCGAAACGGGTGTGGCCGAAACGATTAGGGCTCCAGCTGGACAGGGTACCGTGCAGGTGAATACCGGCATACCGCCAGTGTTAATCACGGATTTGCTGCGCCAAGTAATTTTTCTCTCCAACTTGTTCGAGAAGCGTGAGCTGCGCTTCAAGCCACTCGATGTGTTCTTCCTCGCTTTTCAGCAGTGACTCGAGCAGGTGTCTCGTGCCGTTGTCGCCTACTTCCACTGCCAAGGCAATCGCTTGGTTTAGGCGAGTCACTGCTTCTTTCTCGAGTGCGAGATCGAGCTTGAGCTGCTCGGGTACGGTCTCTCCCACGCGCACTTTCCCCAGCCTTTGCACGTTCGGTACACCGTCGAGGAAGAGAATCCGCTCGATGAGTTCATCAGCGTGTCTCATTTCGTCAATCGATTCTTTCCGGATCCTCTCGTACAAGCGGTGGTAGCCCCAGTTCTCGCACATTTTCGCATGCACAAAGTACTGATTGATGCTGGTCAGTTCGCCGGTGAGTACCTCATTGAGCAGCTCGATGAGCTTCGGATTCCCTTTCACGGTTTCGCCGCCTCCACTTGGTGATCCTTCTGCAGGTTCTCGAGAAGGCAGTCAAGCTGCTGCTCCCCGCTTGAGATGCTGTTTTGGGGGGAGAGAAGTCGGACAAGCTCCCTGCGGCAGGGCCGGCACCGGCTCCCCGCTTTGGTGAGGCGAGCCAAGCTCTTCCAGTCGCGGATACCCAGCGAGCGGAAGCGCGCAACGTCCGCCTCGGTAAGGCGGTGGCAAAAGCAGACGATCATGAGGGGTCCCCTGTGAATCCTTGGAATTCGCACTCAAAAAGAGGAGCGGCTTGATCCGTCGCGGCGCGGTCAGAAAAAGGTGCACCAACCCGCCACGTGCTCATGTCCTGAAATACGGCATAAATTCCGGCGCGTTGCGCGAGCTCTACGCCCTGGTCCCCAAGAACGACGATTGCCGTTGACCAAGCGTCTGCTTCTGCTGCGCTGGCGGCACAGACCGTCGCCATGCGGGCTTCTTGGACGGGTTGGCCCGAACGCGGGTCTATAATCTCACCGGAACTCGCTTCGGCGGGGGTACGTGAAGTCCCAACGGCCCCTTGGCGAAGCCACAGGATTCCCGCGGATCCGTTCGAGCTGAGGCGGGGCAGTGCCACCGCCACGCGCGCCCCAGGGCTGCGCGATACGAACGTTTGGCTCGAACCCCCAAAGTTGAGGAAGATGGTCCGTGCCCCGCGAGCCAAAAGAACCGAAGCGATGGCATCCAGTGCGATGCCTTTGCCGATTCCCCCAGCGTCGAGGCGACAATCCTCAGACACGCGCGCGGCTCCTTGCAGGAGGCCCAGGGCGTTCCCCAACTCGGGGATGAGCGGCGGCGTGGGATGCGACGCTGGCCCAAGCACAAACCTCCCCACGCACGGATTGAAGGCATTTTGGGTCTGGATCGAGAGGGCGCGCATTTGCTCGATTGCCCACGCTAGGTCAGAGCTGAGTTGCACCCAAGTCCCCGCATGTCGGTTTAGCCGTTCGAGCTCTGCCTCTGCTTTCCAGGTGCTCAACACATCATCCCAGTGGCGGGCCACGGTAAGGGCGAGGGCACCGAGGTCACGGGCCTCGGACAGCGTCGCAGCTTCGATTTCGACGTCGAGGATGGTGCCCATCACCAAACCTCCTGTGCGCGCGCTCGCCGCTTGACCGAGGTGCGGCGCACACAAACATACCGCGGCGAACATGAGGATCACTCGACAGGCCATGTCGGCGGTGCCCCACGACCGGGATACGCGCTCGGGGCGCGGCTGAACAGCGCTCGTGCCACGCACACCATGAGCCACAGCAAGGTTCCCTGTAGTGCTAGGAACGAAGCTACTTTGAGATAAGCGAATGAAGGATGAACGAAGCGGATGGCCCAGCCGGAAACCTCTCCAAGAAGCGCCGAAGCGAAGCTGACGGCAATGCCCCAGGCCTTTGTGGACAGCGAGATGGGAACGAAAAGCAAGAGGTGGGTCAGGGTGAGCAGCAAGATCCCCATGGCGAAACTGTGAAAGTGAAGCTGCTCTAGGAGGCCGAGGAGCGATCTCGGTTGCAGGAACAGTTCTTGGTTGCCACGGTAATAGCTTGCAACGGAGCTGGGGCTGAGGCCCATTTTACTGAAGTACAATCCGAAGTTCGTGAGCCAGAGCACGAAGGTGTAAGCGAGGAAGCACCACACGATGACCCGTAGTAGTCGGTTGCGCGTCCATTCCCCGGAGATCACGAAGCGCACCGCTCACCTCCGCCGTAGCAGCACTTGGTAGACTGCCAAGGCGCGGCGCACCGCTGCATTGGCTGCTCGCGACGACAATGTCGAACCAGCGATCGCTGCTACCTCTGGTGGAGCATTGCCCGACTCCGGCATGCTCCAACCTCGGAATTTTTCGAACCAAGCTTGCGGTGGTGCGTACTCGGGAGGTTCGTAGAAGGCGAGCAAATGAACGCCCGTTACCTCTCCGCGCGGGGAAAGCACAATGAGCAACGTTTCTGGCAGTGTACGCACGATGTGTGTATCGAAAAAGGCGTAGCCAGCGGGCGCACCGTTACGCTGTCCAGCGTACACCGTGATGAGATTCGATTCGACGCTAGCTGCCGCAATGCGCTCGATTTCGGACTTTTGCTCCGGCGTCAAGTAAAAGTCGAGAGGCCGAATCTCCTCCGCGTCTGGGAAGGCGATGGCGAGTGCTTCATCACGCGAGTGCAGCACACCGGCCGAAACCAGGAATGGGGAGCTGGCGGTAAGCCAGCTCCCCAACAGAACCACCTCGAGCAGCCGCGATCGGCGGAAAGGCTCCATGACTTAGAAAACAAATCCAGCGCCGATGCGAATTTCGTCTGGAAGAGTGCCAGTCTCGGCGTCCAGATTCCGGTAGTCGAGTTTGACCACCACCTGCGGGATGGGTTTGTACTGCAATCCCGCTTCGAAGTAGTCGCGGTTCTGGCGATTGTCCGCGCTTAGGCCCGAGGGTACGCTCTGTTGCGTGTCCGTGTGCGAGTAACGGAACCAAGGCGCGAGGTATTGCGTCGTTCCGGGCAGGATCAGCGGCAAGATGTCGTAGCCGATCTCCGCGTAATAGCCGAGCATCCGGTTTCCGATTGGTTGGTTAATACTCGGGTCGAGGCTCAGGCGAGTTGCGTTGTCGAGCAGGGTTACCGTCCCTAAAGCGCGAAACTCCAGTCCCTGATAACGAAGTTGGAAGTGGCCCTCGTAGATTTGCGTAAAAACCCCGACATCGTCTTGTAATCCCGACGGTCCGTAGAGACGGCCTTGCCCTTGATCGCCGACGTAAGCAGACACGCCCACGAATGAGGAGGGTAGAAACGAATAGTCGAGGCGGCCGACCCAGGAAAAATCCTCCGCCCGCTCTAGGCTGCCACTCTGCCTGCCGCCTCGAATCCCGCTTGAGCGGAACCCTGCTGCATCGAGGCTCGTAATGCCGTAGGTGCGGTAGGTGAGGCCGGGGAAGATTTCGCCGAAGAACCCGAGCCCATTGGCCCGCCATGTGGATGGCAAAAGTACCGTCTCGACTGGCGGGCGCACGTTCCCAAAGAAGAACGGCGGTTCGTGCACTTCGTTGATGAAGCCCATCGGTACCAGCACAAGGCCGAAGCGGACGTTCGCCATCTGATGAAGAAAGAAGTCAAGATTGGCGAACTCTACCGAGACTTCTCCACTCTCGCCTGTGGATGCATGTTCGAACTCCGTTTCCGAGTTGAACACGATCCAATCGTTGAACTTGTACCCGACGTACAGAACCAAGCGCAAAAAGTCGAACACGTCGTTGTCGCTACCCTTATTGCCGACGACGCTTCGCAAATTCGCTTCTCCGTAACCACCAATCGAGAGGCCGCGCTCGAGCCCGTACACCTTCGAAGCCGCCGGGCCGAGACCGTAGTAGCTCTTGAGCTCTCGGGTTTCGGGAAGCACAAAGGCTTCGCGCAAGCGCCGCAATTCGTCCGTGACAATCGTCTGCTTGCGCTCGATTTCCTGGAGCCGTTTCTGCTCATCCCGCTGTGTACCCAGTTGCTGCTTGAGTCGTTCCAGTTCGCGACGCAGTCTCTCCTGCTCCTCACGGAGTTCCTTGAGGGTGTCCTTTCCTGAGCCGGATTGGCCCTCTGCAGGTGGACTCCATCCACCGACCAGCACGAACAGTGCAACCACCCAACAAGCAAGTCGCATACGTCCTCCCTTCCGCAACGGTTTGGTGTGTTGTTCTCCGCCGGCAAAAGCCCCGCGCGGGCCACCTACGATTTTGAAACTCATTTTCATGTTTCCCTGCAAGTAGGAAATTTTGGCTCGTGAGTCAATCGGTGCGCTCGAGGCGGCAGTGAGGCAGGCCATCCTCCCAGAAGACCGAGCTCGTGACGTGAAAACCTGCTCTCAAGTACAGTGGCAAGGTGGGGAGCTGGGCGTGCAGGAGGAAGTGCGTTGCGCCGTGTCGCCGGCCGAGTTGCAGCAAGAATTGGAGGATCGCCGTACCGACGCCGAGCTGGCGCGCAGTTGGCAGAACAGCGAGACGGCCGATTCGAGCACTTTTCCCAGTGAGGAGGAGGCGGCTTGTGCCGATCGGCATCGTTCCACGCAAAGCCAGCGCATGAAGGGCGGCGCAGTCTGCGGTATCGAATTCGATCCCATAGGGGATGCGTTGCTCATCAACGAAGACACGGCGGCGAACGAAGAGCGCAAGTGCGAGCTCGCTGGGTCCTGAGACCTGTCTCACACTGAAATGTAGCGCTTGCTGCTGGCGTGTCAGGGCAGAGCCTCTCCGGGAAAGGCTTGCGACCAGTAGCGGCGAGTGGCCTCGGCGATCGGTCCGGTGGGTGCCAGTCGCAGTGCTGCGCGCAAGTGCTCGCGAGCCCGCTCGCGCTGGCCGAGCGACCAGTACACTTGGCCCAAAAGGGAGTGCGTTTTGGCGGGGTCCCACAGCGGCCGGAACGCAGAAGCCTGAGGAGAAGACAAAAAGTCGAGTGCTCGTTGAAACGCGTCACGCGCACCGAGCACGTTGGCGGCGACTTCGGCGGTGCGGCCCTCTCGTTGCGCCTGTTCCGCGGCGCTCATCAGCGTCATGCCGAGATTATGAAAAAGCGCGGGGTGTGGAGCTGATCCAATCGCATCCCGGAGGAGAGCAACGGCAGCGGCAAAGTCCCCGCTCCGTCGGTACAGCGAGGCTAGGTTACTGGCAGCCATGGCCTTTTCCTCCCCGGTCCGGCTGAGCTTCCACGCCTTTTCGAGCCAGGGCTTGGCTTTGCTGGGCTGATCCCGCTCCAAAACGGCTAGCCCCAGTTCCCGGTTTGCGATCGGGTCCTGCGGAGCGGCCGCCTGAGCTGCGGACCAAAAGGACAGGTTATCCTGCCAAACGGGGACCTTCCAAAGAGTTGCGAGGGCGCTTCCGGTGAGAAGCAAGCCCCACAGCGCAATCGAGGCGCGGGGCCGCGAGGGAAGCCGAGAGATAACGGCCGTGATTGCCAAGACCAGTCCTGCGCAGGAAGCAAGGGATGGAAGGTAGAGGTAACGGTCCGCCACCAGCGTTGTGGCGCTCTTCCGAAAGAAGATCAGCGCCACGGGTCCGAGGAAAGAGAAAAACCAAACGGCAAAGAAAACAAAAAGTCTCTTGTTTGCGGGGGCGCTCACCCAAGCCAGTCCACCCAGCGCGAGGCACGCGATCGCGCCGACGACCACGGCCGGGGAGCTAGGGACGGCGGGCATATATGGATTCGTGAGCCCAGGAACGAACGCATGGGCCAAATACAGCCCTAGGCCCCGAGCAAGCTCTGGGAGGGTTGCGTCCAGACTGAGGTCCTGCGTGTGTCCCCCGAGCACGCTGCCGATGTTCGCTGCTCGCAAAAGAAGGTAGAATGCGGTGGCAGTGAGCAACAGGATCTCGCGTCGCCATTGCCACGGGCGCCCGAGGGTCCGGTCGAGAAAGGGTAAGACCGCGAGCAGACCGAGCGCCGTTTCTTTGCAAAGCAACGCAGCAAAGTAGAGCAGGGTGAGGCAGCAAAGACCAATCGTTGTGGCGGTTCGCAACGCGACGAGAGTGGCCAATAGGATGAACAACGCGGCGAGCAGATCAGCGCGCCCGGCCACCCAAGCAACAGCTTCCACGTGTACTGGGTGCACCGCAAAGAGGTAAGCGGCTAGCGCTGGGAGGGGCGCGGTGAGCCCAGGAAGACGCAGTAGAATGAGTGCTGCCAGCGAGCTGTTTGCCGCGTGCAGCAGCAAATTGGTGAGATGAAAGAAAAAGGGGCGGTGCCCGCCGAGGAGCTGGTCCCAGGCAAAAGAGAGAAAGGTGACGGGGCGGTAGTAAAACTTTGGCACCACGTCGGGTTGGAAAAAGAAATCCTTTGCGTGGCGAAAATGGCGAAGCTGTTCGAGGACGATCGGATCGTCCCACACGAAGCCGTTGCGCAGTGCCGGTGTGTACAGGGCAAATGCCGCAAGGGCGGCGACGGCCGCGACACGTAGAGGAGGAACGGGCGGAGAAGAAGTGGTCCGATCCACTTCGTTCCCCTAAGCGGGCTACTGGCTCGCTTCAGCGGGCGGTTGGGCTGGTGCCGGGTTCACGAGATCCATGCCGAGGGTCAGGGGAAAGACCTGCGCGATCTCTTCCGCGCTCCAGCGCCCGTTCTTTGTGATTGTGCGAACCGGTGCAGGGTCGTTGAGCAACGCAACGAGGCCGCCGCGAACGAGAAAAATCTGCCCATTGATATTCTTGGCGGCGTCTGTTGCCAGGTAGACGACGAAGGGAGCCACGTCGCCAGGTTCGGCTCGCAGAGGGGGAAGCTCCGTGACCCGCTGTCCGGGCAGGGCCACCCCGCGCTGGGCACGGATCTCACGTGCTTTGCTGGGGATGGTTGCAATCATGCGTGTCTGTGCCGCTGGAGCAATCGCGTTTACGGTCACCCCATACTTGCCGAGTTCGCGTGCCACCACCCGAGTCAGACCCGCAATCGCGTCCTTTGCCGCACCGTAGTTCGCTTGGCCAGTGTTGCCGTAAAGCCCTGAAGTCGAAGACATGCTGATGATTCGCCCAGCTTTTTGTTGCCGCATCCGCACCGCGGCATGACGCGTGCAGTTGAACGTGCCTTTCAGGTGGACAGCGATAACCGCATCCCAGTCGTCCTCACTGAGGTTAAAGACCATCCGGTCACGCAGAATGCCCGCGTTGTTGACTAGGATGTCAATTCTCCCGAACTCGCGCACGGCGGTCTCGATGATTTGCTCTGCCGCTTGGAAATCGGCGACATTGTCGTAATTCGCGACCGCTTGCCCCCCGCGCGCCCGGATGGCTTCCACGACCGTTTGGGCCGGCGTACTCTCTCCCCCTGTTCCGTCTACATTGACGCCTGCATCGTTGACAACGACAGCCGCCCCTTCCTCGGCGAGGAGCATGGCAATTTCGCGGCCGATCCCCCGGCCGGCACCCGTGACCACCGCAACCTTCCCTGTCAAGCGTTCACCCATTTCGCATTCCTCCCGAAGCGCGGAATCAAATCATCCTTCCCGAGGAGGCGCTGGATTGACGAGGCCTTCGGCGAGGGTCTGCGGTACAATGGCGTCGAGTTCGTCCAAGGTCCAGCGGTCATCAGCCTTAAAGATGGTCTTCACTGGGCGGGGTTGTGACAACAGCGAGATCGAACTGCCGGCCACCAAAAAGAACTGACCATTGACGTTCGCCGCGTGATCGCTTGCCAGGAATACCACCATCGGGGCCACGTCCTCCGGTTTCAACTCCTCGAGCCGCGCCAGGGCCCGCTCCTCGCGGACGATCCCTTGCTGGCGGCGAATCTCTCTGGCGCGCAGAAACTCCTCCGTAAGAGTCATGCGCGTGGCCGCCACCGGAGCGATCGCGTTGCAAGTCACGCCGTACTTGCCCAAATCGCGTGCGACTACCTTGGTGAGCCCCCCGATTCCCGATTTGGCGGCACCGTAATTCGACTGGCCCGGATTGCCGAACAATCCAGCACCCGAGGAAAAGGTAATGATGCGGCCGGAGCGTTGGCTGCGGAAGATCGGCGCAGCGTGCCGGATGCAACAGAACGTGCCTTTCAGGTGCACGGCGACCACTGCGTCGAATTCTGCCTCGGTCATGTTGAAAATCATGCGATCGCGCAGGATGCCCGCACAGGTGACTAAAATGTCCAGGCGGCCAAAGTGATCTATGGCGGTCTGGATGATCCGTGCCGCACCATCCCATGTGGCGACCGAATCTGTGTTGGCGACCGCTTCACCGCCCTGAGCGCAGATTTCTCCCACCACCTCGAAGGCAGGTCCCGTGCTCGGAGCTTCCCCGTGCACGTCCACCCCGTAGTCATTCACGACCACGCGTGCCCCCGCCTCCGCCAAGCCCAAGGCGACCGCACGACCAATGCCGCGGCCTGCTCCTGTGACCACGGCTACTCGGCCTTCCAGCATTTTGGCCACGATCGTCCTCCTGATTGCTTGCGTTGCGGCAGCGCTTGTATGCAAGTCGACTGGTTTGGGCAAGCTGGTTTCGTGCCTCGAAACGTTGCCACAGGTTCAAAAAGGGGCTTGTCCTGTGTCGCTCGAAGAGGGAAGCGTTGCTCCCTGCGAACGGCTCGATTCCACAACCGGAAGCGGGAGCCCGGTCCATCTCCAGGAAACCGGCCCGAGGGACACGACCGTAGCGGCCGACCCTCTTGCCGGGAGACTCAAGAAGCCCGGTCTTAGGACCCCCTGACATCAACGAGGACTTGCCACGTAAGCTGCTGCGACTGCCGTGCAATGCACTCTTCTCAAGATCCTTCTACCAGCGTCCACTGGAGCAGCCATGGAAACCGCTCACCGGAGGCAAATTCGCGGCGGTTAGCGGGCTTGGTTTCGCTGCTGCCCCCGGCCGCTCAACTGTTCCCGGCACTGTACGGAGAGCTGGTCAAGGTGTTGCTCGAGACAAGCGCGGATGCGGCCGCCACCACGTGGGAGGTCGCGGCAAAACCGCTCCACGTCGGCGGCGCAGGCACTGGCTTTCCAGCCTCTTTGGCGCGCCGCGAGCCGTTCGGCGCAGGCAGGGGAGAGTTCGTTCCGATGTTGTTCGAGGCAGACCCGCAGACGACCTTGCCCCGGAGGAACGTCGGAACAAAACTTGCGGACATCCTCGGCACAGGGACCGTGGGCCCAGCCGCGGCTAGTAGCAAGGGTCAGTTGGGCACGGCACTGCGGCGAGAGATCTGGCAGATGGGCTTGTAGGCACTCGCGAATGCGCCCCTTGCCTGCGGGCACGTTCGCACAGAATTTTGCAACGTCCTCCTTGCACGCCCCTCCGCGGACTGCCGCCGCTGAACTGGTCGTGAGAAAAACGCCAACGCAGATCACAAACAACCGCATGATCGGCTCGTGCCAGGTTCGCTCCATGAACCATCCTCCTTGCGCCTCACTGCCGAGATACCAGCGCGCATTGTAGGCTAGCATGGACGCAATCCTGGGTGCGATGATTCACTGATCAAAAGAGTGTATCTGGGTGCGGAGACTCGGCACGGAACTGCGAATTATGGGAAGCGGACCGATGGACGCCAAAGAGAGGGCGGCGCAGAATCGAAAACTCGGCACGGAAGCCTGGCCGGTTTGGTGCAGCGTTCACGGTGATCAAGTGTGGATTCGCCTGCGGGTGCAAGCTGGTGCGAAGCAGAATCAAATTTGTGGCGAGCGAGACGGCGCATTGTGCCTGCGCGTGACCGCCCCCGCTGTGGAGGGAAAGGCAAACCGGGCACTGCTCGCCTTTGTGTCGTCGGTTCTGAAGATCCCACGTTCGAATATCCAGCTCGTACATGGGGCGACCTCGCGCGTGAAGACTCTCGCCGTGCGAGCCGCAAACCCCCGCGATGTGTGGCACCGCTTGCTTGCCGCTTGCTCCCCTTGATGGAGAAGGTCCACGCCCATGCCTGGCAAAGGAGTTGCCGAGGCGAGGAGCTGCTCAGTCCACAGGAGAGGATCAGCAGAGGAATGACACCGACTTGGAGTTTCCTTTCGGATTTTGACCTCCACCTCTTGGCGCAAGGAACGCACGAGCGTTGTTGGGAGAAGTTAGGAGCGCACATCGTGACCGCTAACGGGTTGGAGGGCACGTACTTTGCCGTCATGGCTCCGAATGCCGGTGCGGTCTCGGTGATCGGAGATTTCAACGGTTGGGACCCCAGCCGCAACCCCATGCACTTGCGGCCTGAAGCGGGGGTGTGGGAGTGCTTCGTCCCGGGCGTGAGGCAAGGGGCACTGTACAAGTTCCTGATCGAATCGCGCGATCGTGCATATCGATGCGCAAAGGCTGACCCATTCGCGTTTTACGCGGAGATGCGCCCGGGCACCGCTTCTCGCGTCTGGGATCTCAGGGGATATCCGTGGGGTGACGCAGAATGGATGGAAGCCCGTCGTCACAAGCATTGGGTTCACGAGCCCATCGCGGCGTATGAAGTGCATTTGGGATCGTGGATGCGGAAAGAGGATGGGCGTTGGCTGTCGTATCGGGAGTTAGCCAACGACCTCGTGGAGTATGTCGTAACGCAGGGGTACACACACGTGGAGTTCCTTCCACTGACGGAGTACCCGCTCGATGCTTCCTGGGGCTACCAACCCACAGGGTACTTCGCCGCCACGAGCCGGTACGGTACCCCGCAAGATCTCATGTTTCTGATTGACTCGCTCCACCGAAATGGGATCGGGGTGATTCTCGATTGGGTTCCCGGCCACTTCGCGCGCGATGAGCATGGGTTGGCCCGGTTCGACGGTACATGCTTCTTCGAGCACGCCGACCCCCGGCAGAGCGAGCACCCAGATTGGGGCACGCTGATCTTCAATTACGGGCGGTGGGAAGTGCGCAACTTCCTGCTCGCCAGCGCCCTGTTCTGGTGTGAGGTCTACCACGTTGATGCGCTGCGCGTCGACGCGGTCGCTTCGATGTTGTATTTGGATTACTCGCGCCGCCCTGGCGAGTGGATTCCGAATGTTTTCGGGGGCAACGAAAACCTCGAAGCGATCTCCTTCCTACGGCACCTCAACGAAAGGGTGTACGCCTTGCATCCGGAGATTTTTACGGTGGCAGAAGAATCTACCGCTTGGCCCATGGTGTCCCGCCCTACCTACCTCGGGGGACTTGGGTTTGGGTTCAAGTGGGACTTGGGCTGGATGCACGACTCGCTGCGCTACTTCCAGCGTGATCCGTTGTTCCGCAAGTATCACCACAACGATATTACCTTCCGCATGCTCTACGCCTTCGACGAAAACTTCGTGCTGCCGCTGTCGCATGACGAAGTGGTGCACGGGAAGGGCTCCTTGCTGGCAAAGATGCCGGGCGACCAGTGGCAGAAGTTTGCTCATCTGCGCTTGTTATTTGGCTGGCAGTACACGCAGCCGGGCAAAAAGTTGTTGTTCATGGGTAACGACATAGGGCAGTGGAGCGAGTGGAATCACGAGGCGGAGGTCGAATGGCAGCTCTTGCGATACGAGCCGCACCGGGCCTTGCAGCGCTACGTCCGCGATTTGAATGCTTTGTACCGTCAGGAAGCTGCGTTGCACGAGTTAGACGGGGAGCGCTCCGGCTTCGAGTGGGTGGACTGCCACGACTCGGAGCAGAGTACGCTCAGCTACTTGCGCCGCGCCCGGAGCGGCGAGACCGTGCTGGTTATGCTGAACTTTACTCCAGTGCCGCGCAAGGGTTTTCGCGTCGGGGTCGAGCAGCCAGGGTTTTGGCGTGAACTCTTGAATAGCGACTCTCGCCATTACGGGGGAAGCGATGTCGGGAACGCTGGCGGTGTTCTTGCCGAGTCGGTCCCCTGTCACGGGAGGCCGTACTCTCTGTCCGTCACTTTGCCGCCGCTCGCTTTGTTGGTACTGAAGGCGCAAGAGCAGCAATGATCTCGCTGGCCCACAATCACAGCACGCTCCCGGCAGACACGGCCCCGAGTCTTGGCACTGTGCTGCATTGGCAAGAAGAACTCGGCTGCGACGTGTTGACCGATGGTTTCTTTTACAGCCGCGATCCGGTTTGGCTGGTTCTGGAACTGACTTCAGGTGCGGACCCTGGAGGGTTGCAAGACTACTTCGGCGCAGGCTTTTCGGTGCCCGCTCCGATCATCCGGGACCACCTTCACTCGGTTCGCAATGCGGCGGTAGAGCACTGGCGTGCGGCTCAAGAGCAAGCGAGCCGACCGGTGAAGGTGGTGCTTGCGGGGCCCTTGACAATGGCCGAGCTGACTCGGGACCGAGGTGTCTATCCGACCCGCGCTGCTCTAAGTGAGGCATGGGCGACGCTGCTGCTCGAGGAAGTCGCTGCCTTGGCAGAGGCTGGTGCAGATTGGATCCAGCTCGATGAACCCGTAATTTTGAGACGTCCGAGCGAGGTTCGTTTTCTGCGTTCGTTGCTCGAGCCGATTTGGGAAGCGCGCGGACGGGCACGGCTCATCGTGTCGACTTGGGGACCCGGGGCCGCACCTTTGTATGCGCAGCTTCACTCCATACCTGCGGATGTGTTGGCGCTGGATTTTGTCAGCGAGCCCGGTCTTCTGGGCTTGCTCGGCACGGTGGGTGCCAGTCAGGAATTGTACATTGGCGTTGCGCGTGCCAATGCCGAGTTCCCCGTTCTCGAAGATCTAGCGCCGAGCTTGGTCCAGGCGCTGAAACGGTACCATCTGCCCGCTGTGCACTTTGGCCCGGCTTGTGGCCTCGGCGCGGCGTCGCCGGAGCGGGCGCGGGCAGTGTTGGAGTACTCGGCGAGGGTCGCTCGCACGTGTGCAAGTGTTCTTCCCGGAGCGTAGGTGGCGTGACTCGAGAACAACTGCGGGATTGCTTGGCCCGTCTCGAGATGCACGGCAAGAACCTCGTCGTCCACGCTGACTTGGAGAGGCTCGGGCTTCGAGAGGAACAAGCAGAGTGGGTCGTGGAGACGGTCCTGGAGGCAGCGGGCCCAGCAGGCACGGTACTCATGCCGACTTTCACGGTTGAGAAGACCCTCCTCGATGTAGGTTCGACTGGCCCCGCTGTGCGGTCCCGGCCTGCCGTCGTGCCGTTTCACCCGGACTTAGCGACGAGCGAGCCAGTTGCGGAGGCCTTCCGCCGGTTGCCGGGCGTGTTGCGCAGCCACCATCCTACGCACTCTTTCGCTGCGCAGGGCCCGCTCGCCCGTGAGCTTCTCTCTACGCATCGGGACAATAACCCACTCGGGCCCTTGAAGAAGCTCAACGTATTCCGCGGCTCTGTGTTGCTTCTGGGATGCTCGCTGCAACGAGTCGTCGGCCTCCATCTAGCGCTGGAAATGGCAGGGCTCAGTATTCGCGAGAAGATGGTTGCCCTTCGGATCAACGCTGCGGGGTATCGGGAAAGAGTGGTGATCGATCACTTCCCCGGGTGCACTCGAGCGTTCGACAAGCTCGAACCGTTACTCGATGGTGAAGCCGTTCGGGAGATTGCCTTACCAGCCGGCTCGATCCGGATTGTCCCGTTCCGTTACTTGCTTCAGCTTGCCACGCGTGTACTCCGGAACGACCCGCTCGCGCTGTTTTGTGAGCAGCGAGACTGTGCCGGTTGCCGGGCGAAGCGCTCGGTACTGGGGCGCGCCAACCCGGAAGCTCGGTCGCACTAGCCGGCCTGCAGAGTCAGGGGAAGCCTAACCCCTTCCACGGTGGCAAGCGTGTACGGGCCCTCGGGAAGGATGACCCAGCGCGCTCGGCTGCCGTGTCGCGCAAGCAAGAGCGCGCTGGCTTGCTCCCACGAGGCCAGCCACTCGATGTCGAACCTCTCGCTGAGGGCCGGCCGGGGCGCCGGACTCACGACCACCACCCGGCCCCGTGCCAACACCTGGCAGAGGTGTTGTACCATCCACTGGTCGATTTGGAAAAAGTTGGCATCGCGCAGTCGCTCGCGAAAAGCTTCGGGGGATCCAGCCGCCGCTAGCAGAGCGATAAACTCGGGACTTCCGATGCCCTCGCTCAGTTCTGCGAACAGAACGATCGTCCCTCCTGGTTGCAAGACGTTTAGGGCGGCGACCAGGCCTTTGATCGATTGGTAGAAGGTGCGGTCCAGGGGGTAGCCTCCAGCCGAAGTGAGAACCACCTCGGCTGCTTGAGGGAGAGGAACATGGACTTGGCGGTCGAGTTCGCGCACTCCTGCGGCATGTGCGTCTCGCACGTCGCCAGCAAACACACCCGTAAGCCGGCGCTGCCGGTCAATGGTGACGTCGCAAAGGAAACCCACCCCAACCCGGGTGACGATTTCCAACAATTCCTCGTGGAACGGATTGCCCGCCAGAATGCCGGGCCCCACAAAGCTATCCAGCATCGCGGCGCCATGCACATGGCGCACAGTTTCGACAGCGGCGAGACCAGGGCATAACGCCTTCCGACCCCCGGAGTACCCTGCCATTAAATGGGGCTCGATGAGGCCTGTGAGAATGCGCAAATCGGCTGCAAGAAAACCTCGATCAATCCAGATTGGCGTGCCCCTGCTCGTGCGCCCGAGATATTCGTGTTGCGCTTCGTCGCGCGCAATGTGGTTGCGCACGGAGTAGCGGGAGGCGATCTCGGTGCCGAGCATTTCCTCGATTTCAGCAACCGTGTTCGGGCGGTGCAGACCGGTGGCTATGATGATTTCGATTTGGCGGCCTTCGATGCCCGCGTCGTGTAATTCGCCGAGCAGGGGTGGGAGCAAGGTGCGATAGGGCACGGGACGAGTGATGTCCGAAACCACGACCGCCGCCCGCCTCTTGCCGCGCGCCACCTGTTGTAAGGGGGGGCTCCCCAGCGGGGAACGCAGCGCCTGACGAACACTCTCGGTCGGGTGGGCAAGGGGAGGATCACGCTGGGGTTGCGCGATGATTGCCGACACCGTCGGCGGGATAGAAAGCGTCAAGCCTTCTCGACCGAAATCAATGCGTACGACGCCTGGCACTGGAGTGAGGCTCTACAGGTCTCGCCTGCCTTCTAATGCTTTTCCAAGTGTGACACTGTCGGCGTATTCCACGTCCGCTCCCACGGGCAGGCCGTGAGCAATGCGGGTCACGCGGATGCCCAGCGGTTTGATCAAACGCGCCAGGTAGAGCGCAGTGGCTTCACCTTCCGGGGTCGGATTGCAGGCGAGAACGACTTCGCGCACCCCGCCGTTCTGCAAGCGGGAAAGTAATTCACCGATTCGCAGTTGCTCGGGGCCGACGCCATCCAAGGGAGAAAGACTGCCGTGCAACACATGGTATCGCCCGCGGAAGCTCCCCGTTCGTTCGATCGCCACTACGTCGGCCGGGCGCTCCACCACACAGAGCGTATCAGGGTCCCGTCGTGGATCGGAACAGAGGCGGCAAGGATCGTCGGCGGTAAATGCGAGGCACTGAGAGCACAAGCGGATCGCGGAGCGAAGCTCGCGCAAGGCGTCTGCAAGTTGCTCCACCTCGCGCCGATCAACCCGTAAGAGATGAAAGGCCAATCGGGTTGCGGTTTTCTCCCCGATTCCGGGAAGTCGGGTGAGTTCTTGGATCACTCGCATCAATGGCGGAGGCAGTTCGGCCATACCTGCACAGAAGCAAAAACAACGGGATTCAGAAAGGGAGCCCGGGAATCTTCATCCCACCGGTGAGTTTCTTCATTTCGTCGGCGAGCATTCCCTGCGCTTTGCGGATCGCAAGGTTGACCGCCGCTGCAACGAGATCCTGTAGCATCTCCGCATCGCCGGTCTTGAGCACCGCGGGTTCGATGCGCACTTGCACAACCTCAAGTCGGCCATTCATGGTCACCGTTACCATCCCGCCGCCCGCGCTGGCCTCTACGGTCCGTGCTCCCACTTCTTCCTGCAACCGGCTCATTTGTTCCTGCAACCGTTGTGCTTGTTCCAAGATCGAGGAGAATCCGCCTGGTCCTTTGCTCATTGCCGTTCCTCTTTCTGTGCTTGCGCAAAGCTACGCGGCCGAACTTCTTGAATTTGGGCCCCGAGGATTTCGACCGCTGCTCGTACTAAGGGGTGTTCTGCCGCGCTTTGTTTCTGACTCTTGCGATCGTTGAGCGCTTGGCTTGCGTTCGGCAACGCAGCGGCATTGTGGTTGACGATGACCTTGAGTCTGCGGCCAAAAAATTCACTTGCTAAAGCCTCGATTGCAGCACGGTTCTGCGTCTTTTCTAGGTAGTCGAAGTGATGGCCCCGAGGGGCCTCCAGCACCAGCCGGTCCTCGTGAATTTCTGCTATCGGGCAGGCTTCCAAGTGCGTGGCCAGCACGGGCCTCCGCTGAGCTGTAAAGCGCACAAACGCCGCCCAGTCCGCATCGCCACGAGGATGCACGAAGGTGGGCCCCGGTGCTCGAGCCGCGGTTGGAACCGCGTTGCCGGTCTCCACTCCCTTCCCGGGTGGCTGATGAGCGGCACTTGCCCGCAGGGTGGAGCGCGCGTGGCTACTCGCTCGGGGTGGGGTACCCGAAGCCCCTGCAGAGCTGGGACCGGTAGCGGTGGAGTTAAGGCGGCGCTCCAGGTTGCGCAGCTCTTCGAGGACTTCGCGCAGGTCTAGCAAAGGCTCCTGCGTTGCGAGGCGAATCAGTGCCATTTCGAAAAGGAGCTTCGGGAAGGGCAATCTGGCCAGCTCGCCTTCGAGGGGCATGAGCCCCCGGAAAAAGCGATCGAGTTCCACGGGTGCGGTCTTGCGAGCGACGATTTCCAGCTCCTCGATCTCCTCATTGCCCCAGCGCTCGCGCAATGCGCCCACGGCGCCGACGCGAACCAAGCTGAGATCGTGGAAGTATTCGAGCAGCTCGCGGGCTAGGCGCCGCAGATCGTGACCCGCCGAATAGGCTTCATGCAGCAAAGAGAGGCACTGCTGGCAGTCGCGCGAAAGCAAAGCGTTCGCCAGAGCAGCAACCGACCGCCGGTCCGATAAGCCAAGGGCCTCGTACACGTGCTCGTCCGCAATCCGCGTTTCGCCGTAAGCAATCAGCTGGTCAAGCAGGGATTGCGCATCGCGCATGCTCCCCTCTGCCTCGCGCGCCACCGCAAACAGGGCCCGCTCGCTGATTTCTACGCCTTCTGCGCGAGCAATTTCGGCTAGGCGCTCCACGACTGTGCGCAGAGGGATTCGCCGGAAGTCGTAGCGCTGGCAGCGCGACTGAACCGTAGCCGGCACTTTGTGGGGATCGGTGGTGGCGAACACGAATTTGACGTGTGGTGGCGGTTCCTCGAGCGTTTTTAGAAGCGCGTTGAACGCGCTGGTCGAGAGCATGTGAACTTCGTCGATGATGTAAATTTTGAAACGGTACGCGGCCGGCTGGTACCGCACGTTCTCGATGATCGCGCGCACATCATCCACTCCGGTGTTGGAAGCGCCGTCAATTTCGATCACGTCGACGGACTGCCCGCGCGCGATCTCCCCGCAGGGCTCGCAATGGTTGCACGGCTCCGGTGTGGGGCCATGTTCACAGTTCAAAGCTTTGGCGAGCACGCGCGCGGCAGTGGTCTTTCCGACGCCGCGGACCCCGGTGAAGAGGAACGCATGAGCGATCCGTCCGGCGCGAATGGCGTTTTGTAGCGTCCGAGTGACGTGCTCCTGGCCCACGATGTCCGCGAAGGTCTGCGGGCGCCACTTTCGAGCGAGTACCAGGTAGCTCATGAGATTGCGGTCCCTGTTTGTTCGCTCCTGCTATGGCCGAATCCACCCGTAGTGCTGTGCTCTTTTCACGACGATCGAACTCCCGCCCGCGAGCCGTCGTCTAGCTGCCCGCGAGAGGGGAGGTGGTCCAAAGTGATAGCTAGGTTTCCCCACGGCACAGAGAAGCATTCGCTACCGTTGCTTCCTTCCGGACCTGGCGGGGTTGGCGAAGCTCTCTTGCGTGGGACCTAGCTATCACTCTGGATCACCTCCGGCCTGAGACAGGGCAGTTGTTATGGCAGATCGCCGCCGGCAAAGAAAGGGGAGCTGTGCTCCATGGTCCGATGTGCGTCGAGGGCAGCGTAATGCCGGCGCCCGAGAGCGTGCGATCGGGGCATCATCCGGCGTTGTTTGGCCCGGGTTCGGGGGCCTTCGCTCGCGCTGGTTGGAAGCAGTGGGAACCACGCTCTAGGATGGTCGAAAGTGGGCCAGGCTCCTCCTCCCGAGAGGGCGATCGGTGTCTGCCGTGGCCTGTCCGGACGAGTTTTTGCCAGCCAGCGGCACGGAGGTGTCTAGGTTTTTGGCGCAAGCTCGCCGATTCGGTCATGCATGCGATCCGGGGTAAGGGGCACGCCTGTTGCTCGGCGAACTAAACCGGCGATGCGCGGGTCGAATCAGGGTTTTACCTTAATTGAACTGATCACCTTCGTGGCGATCCTGGCGATCTTGTTGGGAGTGGCCCTCCCCCGGTTGGATCCGCGGCCGCTTCGGGCGAATTCGGCTGTCGAAACATTCCTCGGTGACGTGCGCTATGCTCGGGCAAAGGCCATTGTGACCGGTACGCACGTTTGCGTGCACATCGTGAGCGCGAATCGTTACCAAGTCCGTCGCTTGCGCCAGAGCGGGAGCAATTGGGTGTTGGATCGAGTATTGAGGGACGTGACTCTGCCGGCGGGCGTGAGCTGGTACTTGGGCGCGGCCACCGGCAATCATATCAAGTTTAACACCCGCGGCTTGCAGGTGGCGTACCCGGATCTGAACAACCCGTATCCCCTGTATGCTTGGTTCTGGGACACCTTCGGGTCCGTACACCAAATCTCGTTGTGGCCATCGGGACAGGCTTATGAAGAGTTCTGAGCTGACTCGAATGCGCCCAGAGCGCGGTGTGACCTTGACGGAAGCCATGGTGGCGTTGGCTCTCTTCGCGATTGCTCTGGCCGCGATTAGTTCATTCCTTGTGCAACACGTCCGCGCGGCTGGCAACAATTTCCGAGATTCCTACGCGTACGCGCTTGCCGAACAGGAGATCGAAGCTGTGCGTGCGTTGGACTACGGAGCCATTGCGCCGAGGTCGAGCACCCAGACCTTGGGCGGAGTCACCTACTCGGTTGTGACGAACGTGTTCGAAAACAGCCCGGCGGCAAATATGAAGACCGTCGAAGTGAAAGTGGATTGGACGGACATTCGCGGAGCGCGCAGTGTCAAATTGGCAACGATTTACACTCAAGTTCGTCGGTGAGCAGCGGGGCGCATCGTTGATGGAGCTGCTCGTCGCGGTTGCTGTAACCGTGACCGCAGTCGCGGTGACAACCACCCTTTTGTCAGCGACCCGCCGTACCGCAACCTCTCAAGAGTTGGCGGTAGAAGCAACGAATAACGCTCGAGCCGCAATTGATGTACTGGTGCGAGACATCCGCTTGGCCGGAGCGTGCCTGCCGATCACGGGCGACTTCATCGCGCTCGATGGTGGCGACGGTGGCGATGAGGACGAAATTTGGATTCGCAGCGGCTTGGTGCGGCCGGACTTGGCGTGCGTGCGCACAGCCACCACGGCGGACGTTTCGCGCTCGGCGACCGCGCTCCCGGTGGAGATCACTGACGGTTTTGTGGCCGGGATCCGCGCTTACATTCGTGCTCCGGCTGGATTTGGGGAGTACTTCACGGTTACCTCGGTGGATCAAGCGAATAAGCGGCTCGGAAAGTCTGGAGCGTTTGACAACAGCTACCCCGCGGGGAGTGGGGTGTACGCAATTGATGAGCGCCGGTACTATCTAAACCACTGGGCTGCACCTTGGGGCGACACACCGGAGTTGATGATGCAAGTGTTGCCAGCAGATCCGCAGCCGTTTGCGGTCGGCATCGAACGCTTGGACTTCCAGTATCAGTTGCGCCGCAACTGCCCTCCTTGCGACGTCGTGCCGTTACCATCTAGCGAGGACGAGTGGCGCCTCGTGGAGCAAGTCATCCTCACGGTGCGCGCTCGTTCGGACAAGGAGCGGCCCGAAGGTGGCTTTCATACCCGTACGATGACAGTGAACATCAAGCCTCGCAACCTGTTACCACAGTAGGGAGTCGTTGCCATGCGATACGAGGCGGAACGTGGGATCGCTCTCATCGGAGTACTCGTTACCTTGTTTTTCCTATCAGCGTTAGTCGCCACCCTAGCTGCGAAGCTGCGTATGGATACGCAAATGGGCGGAGCGTTTCGCCAGGCGATGATCGGCTTCAGTGCTGCCGAAGGCGGCCTTAACCGCGGCATGGCGGAATTCAAGAATAAGTTTCTGGAATACCGGGTACCAAGCGGTTCCGACTTCGATCCCCGTTCGAGTTCCATGGAGGGGCGCAGCGTCGTTTACCAGCTCACGGAGAAGCCGGGCAATCCTCGCAGCGTGACGATCCCTGCAGGACAGTTGTTCGCAGGACTCAATTCATTGGAATACGGGTACACAGTTCTCTCTAAAGCAACCAATCTCGTCAGCGGCGACGAGGAAGCCACGTTGGGGGCAGAGTTCCTCGTCGGCAATATTCCGTTGTTTCAGTTCGTTGCATTTTACAATCGAGATTTGGAAATCGCCCCCGGGCCGCCGATGACCCTGCGCGGGCGCGTACACACAAACGGCGATCTGTACTTGAATTCAGGGAACTCCCTGACCATTGGCGACGACCCTGCGAACGGAGTGACAAGTGTGCAGGTCTCTGCCAAAGGAAACATTTATCGGGGAAGGAAAGACTCCAACGTCTGCAATGCAGGCAGCGTCACGATTGACAAATTGGAAGACGTTGTCGCCCCATTTGGGGATCTGGATCCCCGTGCCATGCCATGCGGCAGTAGCGGCACGATGCTGCAAACCACCGCGAGCCTAGCGCAGTGGAAGGGAAGTATTGTCGCCAACATCGAGAACATCTCCGTGCCGCAACCGGATGTGTTAGCGCGGCCTCCTCAGGGCGCCGGAACCTTTTGGCAAAAGGCGGATTTGCGTATTGCCCTGGTGCTGAACACCCCTGGCCAGCTTCCCGGAGGGCCGCTCGTGCCAGCGACAATCGAGGTCCAAGATGCAACCGGTGCCCGCGATGTGGCAAAAACGACGCTCTTATGGAGCTTTATAGCCGATCCTCAGTTGGGTGGGACATACGCAAACGGAGCCCCCACTTCGATGACAGGCCCGCTCGCCGGAACCAGGCCGATCTTTTACACCGAGGTTCCAGTAACGGGCTTCCGACTCTCATTGAGCCACGCAACTTCGTGTACCTGCAGCAACAGCAGTCCGAACTGTAACAGCACAAACCCATCGTGTTATCCGCAGATCAATCCCTCAACGCTCGGGTACGCAACCAACCGCTACATCGGTTGTCCGGCGGGCGCAGGAACGTGTAACAACGGCGGGCAAGCTGTCAGCGCCAATCCTTTTAACCGAACTTACACGAGCAACAACTTCGTGGGGCTGGGCTCGACCCTCGGGATGTTGGGCGACCTCGATTACCGCCGTGGTGGTTTTTACAACTGGCGTGAGAAGAAGTGGATGTACTTATTGAACGTGAACGTCGCCGATTTGCTGCAGTGGAACCGCTTCCAGCCGGCCGACGCGAAGCTCTTCAATAACGCCGACACGAGCGACGGTGGCCTGGTGTTGTACCTCACGGTTGTGGGCCCCGACTCCGGTGCAGCAGCAAACAACTATGGGGTCCGGGTGTTTGGCTCGGGCAATCTCTGGTTCCCTACAACCCCGGGACCTGGGCAAGACCCGACTGGGATCACGATTGTCTCGGACCAAGCGATGTACGTGCAGGGCGACTTTAACCAGGGAAACAACGCGCCCTCTCCGTTTGGAAACCCGTCTGCGCCGGCTAGCAACTTGCCCAAACAGCCGGCCGCGTTTCTGGCAGACAGCATCAACATTCTGTCGAATGCCTACTTCGACCGGGCCGGATGTAAGAATGATTGCCAAAGCAACAAAAGCTTGAGCGATTCCAGCCGAGACGCCTCCGCTACCTGGATCAATGCCGGCTTTCTTGCCGGAGTGGATGACACGCGGCCTGGCGTGTACAACGGCGGGCTCGAAAATTACCCGCGTTTTCATGAGGACTGGTCCGGTAAGACTTTCACCTACTGGGGAAGCTTCGTAAGCTTAGGTACGCCTGTTCACGTCAACGGCCGCTGGTGCGGAACCGGGGGAACCTTGTCGTCGGGTTGCAACATTTACAATCCCCCGAACCGGAACTGGAACTTTGACCCGTTTTTCATGAACGCGGCCAACCTACCGCCGCTGACGCCGCGCTTCGTCTACGTGCAACAGGTCTTGTTCACGGAGGACTTCAAGTGAGGCGAGCCGTCCGGGTTTCCGCAAGCAGGCATCGGACCTTGGAATCCAGCCCTTGCAGGTGAGTGGGAGTGCGGGAGACCGCCGAAGGCTTGCTTGCGCTAGTTTTTAGGCAAGCGAGCGAGCGATGGGGACAGTGCCGGGTCGACCGCGGCTCGGGGGAACGGAGAGGGTGGGATTCGAACCCACGGTACCTTTTGGGTACACACGCTCTCCAGGCGTGCCGTTTCGTCCACTCACGCACCTCTCCAGGAGCCTTTTGAATTAGGATCTTACGCGTATCGCATCTCGGCAACCGAGGACACCACGCTAGCATCAGGTTGCGTAAAATGCACGGCGCGCTTTCCGTGCGGTGGAGATGGTACAGCTTGGTGCGCCGCGAAAGCGTTTTACGCGCGGGTGGTGCTTTTGCACCGATACGATGACCCGTTCCGGCAGTCACGGCGCGGCCCGGAAGCGCTTCGTGCGGCGGCTTCCGGCGGCCGGTAGGAGGGGAGCGCACAGCGAAGGATCCTTGGTAGGGCCACTGGGAAACACCTGTAGCTCACATCAATCCCGCGCTGCCCGGTGTCTTTCGCTCGAAACTGCGGCAGCGTTGCCTCTTCTGCAGGGAGATCGCAAAGCCCCCGGGAATCGCCTCGATCCAGGAACATTTAGGTGAGCGTTGCGGGAAGACCGCAAAATCGAACAAAATGCCACACTTTTGTCTGGAACTCTGCTTCAGCAAGTGCGAAATGGGATTGGCAGGTTGGTCTTAGGTGGGCTGGCGGAGCTTTTGCTATGCCGTTGACGTCATGACACCAGCGCGGAACACGCAGGCGGTTTTCTGGAAGGGTTGCCATAGGTCCGAGCGTGCTGCCCAGCACTCACCTGCGCAGCGGTGGGTGGGCCGTACTAGGGGAATCCGACCTGAGAGGCAGCGTGCGTTAGCGGAGCTAGTGCGAAAGGGGTGGACGCTCCAGGAGATTGCCGATGCCTTGGGCGTCACGCGCCAATGCATCCACGCCCAGTTGCGTAAGTGTCCGGAGCTAGAGCGGACGCGCCGGGCGCAAAGACGAATCCGGAGGGCGTTGGTGCGAGAAGCGCTTTTGACGCGGCGAGCCATACGGGCACTATCGAAGTCTACCGGTCGGGGGCGGGAGATCTTGCGTGTGGTTCGCATGGCGGAAGAGCAGGGCTGGCTTGTCGAGTTGCTGCCGCGACGGCGCCTGCGAATCAACGGAACTCCGGTCGCGGTGCATTGCCCGCATGCGGTGCGTGCGGCCGGTGCGAACGGGCGCGGGCAGGCGAGGTACTTCCACATCAGGATTTCGCATCCGGAGTGGATGCACATCGTGGTGTTCCCCGCAGGCAACATGCGGGTCTTTGGCCCTGGGGAGTTGCGTCGCTCTGGCTCGCTTTACATCCCGCTGACCGACGCTCGCTCACCGCGCAGAAGCGGGTCGCCCATGCAGACCGAAACAGAGCGCCCCGCGCCTGTCCCCAAGGCGGCCTGAGCGCACCCGACTCTCAGTCGCAGACTGCGATTTATCTTGTCGTGTTACCGCTCGCGCTGTTTTTGCCTCTCTTTGTGGTACGCTGGGGACAATGAGAGCCCTGATAGACTCTTGGTTCGAGCGGCAGCGGGAGGTGCAACCTCGGCTGTACGTCGTCCGCACTAGCGACGGGTGGCGGCTGGCGGTGCATCGCTACGACCCGGGACCGGAGTCCCACCGCACTCCGGTGGTGCTGTGTCACGGGATGTCATCGAACCGTTGGGACATGGATGGTCCCGGCGACATTTCGCTCGCCCGTTACCTGCACCGCGCCGGCTACGACACATGGGTCGCTGAGCTGCGTGGCGCAGGTCGGTCGATGCGCCCGACCCTTTGGAATGGCAAGCGGTACGATTGGACCTTTGAGGATTACGTGTACCACGACGCCCCTGCCATTCTCCGACTCGTATTGCGGCATGTGGAAGTGGGACAGGTGCATTGGGTTGGGCACTCGATGGGCGGGATGATTGCGTACGCCCTTTTGATGACGCCGATGCACACCAAGATCGCAAGCGCAGTTACCTTGGGTTCACCGATGATGTCGCGCGTGGGTCATCCGATGCTCGATCTCGGGTTACCGTATCGCTCGTTGCTGCGTTACCTGCCGGAGCGAGTTCCGGTCGGAACGCTGGCGCGGCTTGCAGCGCCGTTTGGGGGCCCGCTGTTCCGCTTGCTCGCGCGGCCTATTCACGAGCTAGGGTGGCACCGAGGGAATGCAGACGTCGCTTTGGTTCGCGCCCTGATGCTGCTTGCGGTGGATGACATCCCCGCCTCGCTGCTGCGTGAGTTCGCCCGTTGGTACGACATGCGTTCGATGACCGACCGTTATGGGCTCTTTGATTTTACCGAACACTTGGAGCGCATCACCACTCCGATTTTGATCGTGGCGGGTAGCCAGGACCACCTGACTCCGGTAGCTGATTTGCGCGAAGTGTACGACAGGATTCGGTCTCCTGAGAAAGAGTTTCGGGTGATTGGCCGCGCGACAGGGGCGAGGAACGACTACGCACATGCGGATTTGATCTTGGGCCTCCATGCGAAGGCGGACGTATACCCGGTCATCCTGGATTGGCTGGAACGTCAACGTGCGCGTTCGCTTTACCGGACCCGAGCAAGGCGGCCAAGGCGGCAACAGAATGTGACCTGGTTGGCCAGTCGCAAGCGTTCTGCCGTGGCACCAGGGTAGCGCTTCACGCCCTCTGTACGAGCGGATGGTGAAACGATACAGTTGCCGGTTGTCGTGCGCCACCCAATCGTAGCCGAGGAGTTGGAGCTTCTCGATCGAGTCAATCGGGCCTTACTGGACCGAACCCCACCCAAGGGCCCATCCGAAGCTGCCTTAGTTGCGGAGCTCGAGCGGCTGCGGGACATGCTCCGCGAGGGGGAGAAGAGCGAGGACCACGCTGCGCTTTTACAGCAGTGGGATCGGCAGCGTGCCTTGCTGGAACAGATCCGTGCCTCGAAGCAAGCTCCGCAGGTGGATCCGAATAGTCCCTACTTTGCCCACATGCGTTTGCGAGAGAACGGAAGCGAGCGCGATGTCCTGTTGGGCAAGGCCACTTGCGTCGAGCGGGACATCAGGATCGTAGACTGGCGCCACGCCCCGGTGTCGCGGATTTTTTACCGTTACCAACAAGGGGAGGAGTTCGAGGAGGAAATCGCCGGTCGCACCATGCATGGCCGGCTGTTGGTGCGGCGGACCGTAACCATCCGCGATCGGGAACTGCTGCGCATCGAGGCGCCAGAAGGGGTTTTTGTGCGCGACGGGAGCGCACCTGAGGGTTGGAGAACGGAAAGTGTTCGCCGCCCGCGGTTAGGAGGTGGGCAGGGGGCTGCTTTCTGGGCGTACGAGGGAAGCCAAACCCAGGGCCGCCGATTGGGTACGGATGCCGCGGGAGCGCCGCGGCGCGCAGATAAACACTTGCCTGATATTGCCGGATTGATCGACCCGACCCAGTTCGAATTGATCACCAAACCGTCAGCGGGCTTCGTTGTGATTCGGGGGACCGCGGGTTCAGGAAAGACCACCGTGGCGTTACACCGCATCGCCTACCTGGTGTATCAGGAGCCGGCGTTCGACTCTCCGCGTACGTTAGTGATCGTTTTTTCTCGCGCTCTGCGCGATTATGTAAGCCATGTGCTGCCCGCACTGGGTGTGCGGCGGGTGCAAGTGCGCACGTTCCAGGAATGGGCTGCCGAGCAAGTACGGAGACTTTTTCCGAAGCTGCCGCGCAAGGTTCGCGAGTACACTCCTGCGGTGGTCCAGCGGCTCAAGCTCCATCCCGCCTTGTTGGTGGCCGCGGAGCGGTACATCCGCAGCCAGCCTGGTGCTGCCACTCCCGCGCAGGTTCTAGACGACTGGGCAAGCCTCCTGAGTCAAGAAGCGCTTTTGCGCGCGGTGTTTGACGAGGTGGCCCCTGGCGCCTTTCAAGGGAGTGACCTTGTGCGCGCTGTTGACTGGTGTCGGGATCGCTGCCGCGAGGTTGTCGCTTGGAGCGAAGGCGATACATCGACCATCGCAGAACTCGACCCAGAGGACGATCCGCTCTTGCTTTTTCTCTGGCAGCGGCGTGTGGGGCCGATTCCAGCAGCCTCGGGTCAACCCTTGCAGTACCGACACATTGCGATTGACGAGGTTCAGGACTTCGCGCCCCTTGAAATGCGCGTGTTGATCGAGTGTCTAGACGAGCGGCGTAGCTTGACGCTAGCTGGGGACACCCAGCAACACATTGTCGAACAAGGGGGCTTTAGCTCATGGGCCGACTTGTTCCGTGCGCTCGGGATCGAAGGGACTGAGGTCAATACACTGGAGGTAAGCTACCGTTGTTCCCAGCCGGTCGCACAGTTCGCTTCCGAGGTTCTTGGCCCTTATCAGGAGGACCCGAAACCGCCAGTCACGGTCCGTTCCGGCCCACCAGTGGAACTGTTCCGCTTCACGGACCAAGGTGCCTGTGTTGCGTTCCTCTCGGAAGCGTTGCGTGAACTTATGCGTGAAGAACCTTTGGCCTCGGTTGCAATCTTGACTCCCACTGCAGAGTTGAGCCGGCTGTACTATCAGGGGTTCTCGAACTGTGGGGTCCCGAAGCTGCATTTGGTCGAAGCCCAAAATTTCCGCTTCGCGCCCGGGGTGGAAGTGACGGACGTGGAGCAGGTCAAGGGCCTAGAGTTCGACTACGTCGTCTTAATCGAGGTCAGTGCCGCTTACTACCCCGACACCCCCGCTGCCCGAAGACTGCTGCACGTTGGCGCCACGCGTGCCATTCACCAACTGTGGCTTACCTGCGTGGCTAGCCCGAGCCCGATCCTGCGGCCAATGCTGGACCAGCTCGCGGAACGCTTCCTTTGACTCGGGACGCCGTGTGGGGTGGTAGACGGTTTGCGCAGGCTACGGTAGGCTGGCGCACGTGAAAAACGTCGTGGCGGTGATCCTGGGAGGAGGGCGGGGAACTCGCCTGTACCCGCTCACACAACTACGCAGCAAGCCCGCCGTACCGCTCGCCGGCAAGTACCGGCTTGTGGATATTCCGATCAGCAATTGCATCAACTCCGGTCTGCGGCAGATTTTTGTTTTGTCCCAGTTCCAGTCCGCCTCGTTAAATCGCCACGTGGCACGTACGTACCATTTCGACCCGTTTACGCCGGGTTTTGTGGAGATCCTGGCCGCAGAGCAGACCGAAGCAAGCTCTGATTGGTACCAGGGCACGGCTGACGCGGTGCGCAAGCAACTCCACCGATTTGTGCGGCGAGGGGTGGAACAGATCCTGATTCTTTCCGGAGACCAACTCTACGTGATGGACTTCCGCGACATTTTGCAGGAGCATACACAGAGTGGTGCCGACATTACCGTGGCGGTCACTCCGGTCACTGAGCGAGATGCCAGCGAATTTGGCATCCTGCGCCTCAATCCGGAGGGCAGGATCGATGACTTTGTGGAAAAGCCGCGCGATGAGCGGACTTTGCAACGGCTCGCCTTGGAGGAGGCGGAACTTAGGCGGCGGGGACTGGCGGAGCACCGCCGCTTCCTCGCGTCCATGGGCATTTACGTTTTTCGACCTGAGATCTTGGTGGATTGTTTGCTCGACCAGCGCCAAGTGGACTTTGGCAAGGAAATTATCCCCGATGCGATCCGCCGGTACCACGTGCGCGCGTTCTTCTTCGCAGGGTATTGGGAGGACATCGGCACGATCCGCAATTTTTTTGAAGCCAACTTGGATTTGACTTCGGAGCAGCCGCCGATCGATCTCTTCAACGAAGAACGGCCAATCTTCACGCGTGCCCGCTTCTTACCGGCAAGCCGAATTCTGGATGCCGCAGTCCGCTCGAGCATTGTCACCGAAGGCTGTCGAATCGAGCGGGCGACCATCGAGCACTGTGTCATCGGCATTCGCAGTGTCATTCGCTCGGGAAGTCGGCTGCGCCGTGTCGTCATGATGGGAGCCGACTTTTACGAGGGAGAAGCTCAGGACGAGATCCCCATCGGTGTGGGCCCCGAGTGCGTGATCGAGAACGCCATCATTGACAAGAACGCGCGCATTGGGGCAGGCGTGGTGATTCGGAACGAATCCGGCGAGAAACACGCCGACGGCCCGAGCTTTTACATCCGGGACGGGATTGTGATCGTACCCAAGGGGGCACGGCTGCCACCAGGCACGGTGATCTGAGAAAACACGGAGGACAAGGAAGTCGGAACATGGCTGAGCGCAAGCCGCTGTATCGAGGCCGAGTGGTGGATTTGTGGCTCGAAACGGTTGATTTGCCGAATGGCCACCGTACCCAGCTCGAAGTGATCCATCACCCGGGCGCGGCAGCGGTCGTGCCGCTCCATGCGGACGGCTCGGTCAGTCTGATCCGGCAGTTCCGTTACGCTGCCGGAGGGTTCATCTGGGAAGTGCCGGCAGGGAAGTTAGACGGCGAAGACCCGGCAGTCTGCGCGATTCGGGAACTAGCCGAGGAAGCCGGCCTTGCGGCCAACCGCCTCACTCGACTCGGCACGATCTTTACCACGCCGGGGTTTACGGATGAGCGGATTCACCTGTTTCTCGCCGAGGAACTGTCTCCCGCTCCACAAAAATTGGAAGCGGACGAAGTCATCAGTGTTCACCGGGTGCCGCTCCAAACAGCCCTCGCGATGATTGTCAGTGGGGAATTGGTGGACGCGAAGAGCGCCTTAGCGCTGTTTCTTGCCGACGCGCATGTGCGGGCCCGCGGAGCCGCTCAGTCGGCGCGGTAACAAAGCCTCGCTCGAATGCGCGACGCGACAAGGCATGGAACCTGGAAACCAGCAAGGCGGAGGCGACGGGCTGCTTGACGGTGGGTGAACTGTACCAGAGCCTCACGGCTCATTTGCGCAGGCAGGCTCATCTCGCGAATGTGATGAGACTTCTCGAGTGGGACCAGGCAACGTACATGCCGGCTGGTGCCTTGTCGACCCGCGCGGAACAACTCGCCCTGCTGGCAATGCTGGTGCATCAGGCCACCGTCGAGCCAGGGTTTTTGGCGCTGGTGGATGAGCTGCACGAACGGAGTTCAGAGCTGGGGGAGGAGCAGCAGAGAAATTTGCGGGAAGTCAAATGGCAGGCAGACCGAGTCCGACAGCTTCCCGCCGATTTCGTCGCCGAGCGCGCCCGCGTCCATGCAACCGGTCGAGCGGCTTGGGCAGAAGCCCGCACGCACGACGATTTCTCCATCTTGGCTCCCGCTCTAACCCGCGTGGTTCAGGTGGAGCGAGAATTTGCTGCATACGTGGATTCGCGACAAGACCCCTACCAGGTACTTTTGGAAGAATACGAGCCTGGGGCCAGTGCGAGGAATCTCGAGCAGCTCTTCACGGTTCTCACGCCAGCGTGTCAGGATCTGCTGCATCGAGCCCCGATGGGGGAGGAAGTACGATGGCAGGGACCGTTTCCGGTCGCGGAGCAACACCGGCTGTGTACATACCTGCTCGAGTGGCTCGGCTTCGATTTCCGGCGGGGCCGACTCGACGAGTCCTTGCACCCATTCTCGATCACGGTCGGGCAGGATCACCGCATCACGACGCGGTATGATGAAGCGGACCTCCGCGAAGCTCTCTTCTCGACGCTCCATGAGGCGGGCCACGCCCTGTACGAGCAAGGCTTGGACTCTCGAGCGTATGGCTTGCCGCGCGGGATTGCCTGCTCGCTCGGGATGCATGAGGCTCAATCCCGGCTGTGGGAGAATCTCATCGGTCGCCATGAGCAGTTCTGGCAGTTTCTTTGGCCGAAGCTGGTCGCGTTGTTCCCTTCCCTTGCTTCGTCAGGTGTCAACGCGGTCGTTCAGTCGGTAAACCAAGTACGACCGTCGCTGATTCGCACGGATGCGGACGAGGTGAGTTACAACTTGCACATCGCGTTGCGGTTTTCTCTGGAACGCGCTCTGATCGCGGGTGCATTGGCAGTCGAGGACCTGCCCGCCGCTTGGAACCAAGGAATGCAGGATTTGCTTGGCGTCAGGCCGCAAAGCGATCGCGAGGGTGTGCTCCAGGACATTCATTGGCCGAGCGGTGCGTTCGGGTACTTTCCCACCTACTCCTTGGGCAACGTCTTTGCCGTCCAGTTGTTTCGAGCGATGGGGAAGGACCTGGGTGATCTAGGCAAGCTGTTGCAGAACGGCGAGTTCCACCCGATTCGGGAGTGGCTGCATGAAAGAATCTTTTGCTTCGGCCGACTCTACCGGGCTCGCGAGCTAATGCGGCGTGCGACGGGACAGGAACCGTCTCCGGAGCCTTTGTTGGCCTACTTGCGGGAAAAGGTCGAACGGCTCGGCCATGGCCGCGCGTAGGAAATCCGGGATGAAGAAGGCTTTCTTTTCCGGCTCTTTTCGGGATATGGTGACCTGCGAGAGCACGGGAAGATGCCGCAGGGAGCGCACTCGGCCGTTCTACCGATGGAGCCCCAAAGGGGTGGTATTTGTTTAGAGCGAATCCGAGACCGGGCTTTTCACATGCTCGGGGCGCGCCTGATCGAGGGCCTCGGAGCCTGGCTCGTTTTGGAGCTGTTTTACGCTGGCCTGACTGGGCACCCGTGGCTCATCCGATTGAATTTTCTCCTGTATGCACTCGCAAATGTTCTCTTGATCGTCCCCCAGCGACGCTGCGAACTGACCCCTCGCCTCGTTTGGGCGGATATCGTGGCCAACTTGTTGCCGATGGCTGCGGCGGCCCACTGGTCCGGCGGCCTGTATAGCCCCCTGCTAGCAATTTTCGTCATCAAAGTGGGCAACTACGGGCTCATTTACAGCGTGCGTACGGGCGTGTGGAGCTTGTGCGTAACGCTTGCACTGGTTCTCCTGTTGTGGGCGAGTGGAAAAGCTGGATTCGAGCATTCGGATGCCTTGGCAAAAGTGCCCGAGGCAACCCGGCAGCAAATTACTCTGGCCTTCGGGGTTCTTTTGTTTACCGTCGGGGCAATCGGTGCGCTGCGCTTCTTTCGCGAGCTGGCAGAGCGGGAAAGGAACCTGGCGGCTGCCCTGACGGTTCAGCAGCAGCTCTACGCCCAGTCTTTGCTCGATCAGAAACTCTTGCGGGAGTTGTCGGAGCGCTTGGTGCAAGTGAGTGAATCCACGATGCAACTTGTCTCGCGGGAGCTACATGATGACCTCGGGCAAGCGCTTACCGCGATCCGCTTAGACCTGGCCCGTGTAGAACGGGAGCTTCCGGCTACCAGCACGACACGTGCGCAGCTCTGTGCGGCCCGCCAGCAACTAGGCGCGGTCCTGCAGAGTATTCGAAATTTGGCACAGTTGCTCCGCCCAGCCGTACTGGACGACTTAGGACTTTCTGCCGCCGTGGAGTCTTATGCGAGACGCTTTGCAGAGCGGACTGGGCTAGAAGTGCACTTGGACTTGCCGTCGGAAGAACCTTCACTCGAACGGCCTTTGGAGCTGGCCTTGTACCGGACCCTGCAAGAGGCGCTCACGAACGTGGCGCGGCACGCTTCCGCAAGGAGGGTGTGGGTGAGTCTCAAAAGTCACGGAGAGACGGTTTTGCTTCGGGTCCGTGACGATGGCCAGGGCCTGAAGACCGGAGGGGGCGATTTAGAGCGCTCAGTCTCCGGCCTGGGTCTGGTCGGGATGAGAGAGCGTGCCCATTTGTACGAGGGCCGCTTGCAAGTTGACTCGCAACCTGGGAAGGGAACGGAAATTGTGCTCGAGCTTCCCAAGCGCGTGCGAAGGGGGGAAAGCGTAAGTGCCGGGGTCGAAGACCATCAACGTGCTGTTGGTTGAGGACCACACTGTGGTCCGCAAGGGCTTGCGCCGCGTCCTCGAAACGCAACCGGAGATCCAGGTGGTCGCCGAGGCGGGGGACGGGCGAGAGGCGTTGCAGCTTGCGCAGCGATGCCAGCCGGATGTGGCCGTTGTCGATATTACGCTGCCGTTGTTGAACGGCGTGGAAGTCACGCGCCAACTACGCCGCTTGGCACCACGGACCCGAGTGCTGATCTTGTCCATGCATTCTGACCCGGCCTATGTGCGCCGTGCGCTGAGCGCGGGGGCTCGTGGGTATTTGGTCAAGGATGCCGACGATCTCGACTTGACCAAGGCAGTTCTGGCTCTCAGCGAAGGTGGATCCTATTTCAGCCCGTCCATTTCGGGCATGGTGCGGAAGGGCTTCTTGAGTGGTAAAGGGGGCAGTCCTGCCGAAGACGAACTCGGGCGTCTTTCCGACCGAGAACGAGAGGTGCTCCAACTGGTTGCCGAAGGAAAGAGCAGTAAGGAGATCGCACAACTGTTGGATTTGAGCGTGAGCACCGTAGAAACGCACCGCAAGCACATCATGGACAAGCTGGGCCTGCACTCGACCGCCGCGATCGTGCGCTTCGCGGTTCGCAAGGGATTGGTGGATTAGGAGCCTGCAGGTCGGTGCGGGACCGGTAGCCCGGGACCGGAAGAACGGATCCTTCATCCCCGATTTCGTTTGCGAGGAATCCCTATTTACCGTGAATGCCTTGGCATTGTCGCAAAGCCACAAGGCTGGCTCTCGGGATGGACATGCACGCATCGCGAAAGATCCGGGTCTTGCTGGTCGATGACCACGATGCCTTGCGGGCGAGTCTGCGCAGGCTTGTCGAGTTTCTCCCTTGGGCCGAGGTGGTGAGCGAAGCGGCGGACGGGGAACAAGCCGTTGCCCTCGCTCGTGCTCTGAAATCCGACGTTGTGCTCATGGATCTACACATGCCGGACCTCGACGGCCTTGCCGCTACGGCGCGGTTGCGGGTGGAGGTGCCGAAGGTGAAGGTCCTACTGGTGTCGGCTCAGAAAGACCCCGAGTACCTGGCGCGGGCGCTCGCCGTGGGTGCAGTCGGGTTCCTCTGCAAAGCGGAAGAACCCGAGGTCATCTGGTCTGCCATTGCTCAAGCGGCGGGGCTGCGAGCGGTGACGTTGCGGCACTTTTCAGGCTACTGACGCTGGGATCGAAGCCGATTGGTGCGAGAAATCCGGTCTTCGTTCTCCACAACCTCGTGGGCGAAACTACCCAAATTCCCCGATAGTCGCCTTGAATGCCGCGCTGTAGTTTTGGGGGTGCTGCAAGGGAGGGAGCCGTGACTAGGAGGAGAGGACTAGGGCTGGATTTCGTAGATGCATTGCCGCCCGACGGTGAACGGCGGCTCATGTTAGCGGTACTGATTGATGCGGTACGGGTGACGCGCACGCTACAAAAGGAGAGATCGACTCATCCGCTGCCGCTGGTGAGGGAACGCGAGCTGGTGAGGGAAATGAGCTGGTTTCTGTCGCCGGATCGCAGTCATCCTTTTGCCTTCGAGTGCATTTGTGATGCTCTGGGATTGAATGCAGACTACATCCGCCGATGTATCTCACAGCCACCTCAGAACGAGGCATCGAAACCCGTGCGCCGCTACGCCTCCCGTGTTCAAGAGTCCTGGATCCGCCAACAAAAGCATGGCGGCCGGTTGTATTTGCAGGTGCGGCGTCGGAGGAAACGCGCCGTGCCATGCGGTGCGCCGCGGGTCCGTTCTGCGTCCTCGCTTGCCACGGTAAGTTAAAACGCGAGCGCCGCTCAGCAAGAGGAAGCTCCAGCGGCCTTGCGGGTTCCCCGCACACTGGAGGGCCCCGACGCAAGCATACTCCGTTTGCTCACGGCATCGGGATCACCCGGTTGGGGATCCATTCCCGAACTTGAGTCTCTCCTCGCCGTACTTGCCAGAACCGGCGCTCGGAAGTCTCGAAACAGGTCAACGCATTCCCGTAGACCAAGCCCGTATCCAGTCCGATCTTGTACGGCCAGTGAACAAAAGGCATGCGCATCGGTGTGTGACCGAACAACACCGTAAACCCGTAGTTATGGCTTGCGCGGATCCACTCACCGCGAATCCAGAGGAGATCCTCCTCGCTTTGCCCGTCTAGAGGCTGCGCTGGATTGAGCCCCGCATGCACGCAGAGAAAATCTCCACTCCGGTAGTGGAGTACCAGGCGCAGGAAGAAAAGCTTGTGGTCGTCTGGAAGGCGTTCCCAGAGAGCGGGACCCACGTACCCCTCGAGACCGTAACTGCGCAGGGTGGCATCGCCGCCGTTGTAAAGGAATGCCTGCCCGTGATGACCAGGTTGGCCGGCAAAGGCCAGAAACATGTCCTCGTGGTTGCCTTTGAGGAAGACGCAACGCCCGACCTCTCCCTGCAACCGGATCAGCCGATCCACCACCGCCTTTGAATCCGGGCCGCGATCGACGTAATCTCCTAGGAACACGACCGTATCGTCAGAGCCCGGGGCGAGGCTGTTCAGGAGAATTTCCAGCTCCTCGATGCATCCGTGGATGTCTCCGATGACGAAACAACGGCCCTCGTTCATCATGAACCCAAAACGGCCAGCAGTTGGTCAGGTTGCTCCACGACTTCGAGCGCGGCACGGTATGGGTCGGTTTCTCCACGTCGCAACCGGTCGAAAACGGACGCCAAGCGGCCCGCGTCGGCGGCTCGTTGGACACGGCGAGCGAGTTCCTCCTGCAGAGCCTGTAAAAACTCCTCTTGCCGTGCGGCGGTATTTTCTTGTGCTCGGAGCCCACTGTGCTCGCGAAAAATCCGGTGTTTGTAAATGAACTGCAGGAGTTCCTCTACACCGCTTCCATTTGCTGCCTGAGTGAGCAGCACCGGCACGGTCCACTCTCCTTCGGGCCGGATCTGCAGCATGGCCTCGAGTTCGCTCTTGAGCCGCCCGGCTCCCTCGCGGTCTGCTTTGTTGACCACAAAAATATCCGCGATCTCGAGCAGCCCAGCTTTCATGGTTTGGATCGTGTCCCCAGCCTCGGGGACCAGTACCACCACGGTGGTGTCTGCAACCCGCATCACATCGAGTTCGGTTTGCCCGACGCCCACAGTTTCCACCAGGATGAACTCCTTCCCGAAGGCGTCAAGCAGTTGAATGATCTGGCGAGTGGTACGCGAGAGTCCGCCATGACTACCGCGCGTGCTCATACTGCGGATGAACACAGAGTCATCCAGGTAGTGGGATTGCATGCGAATTCGGTCTCCCAGGACTGCTCCACCAGAAAAGGGACTGGAAGGGTCAATGGCGACAATCCCCACTGACTTGCCATCCTGGCGCAGGAGCCCAGTGACCCGATCCACCAACGTAGACTTCCCTGCCCCGGGTGGACCGGTGAATCCGACGACATAGGCGTTCCCGCAGCGCGGATGGATGCGACTCAAGATCAAACTGGTCTGCGGGTGGCCGTTTTCAACCAAGGTCATGAGCCGCGCCAGGGCACGGCGATCCCCTTGCATCATTCGTTCGAGGAGTTTGTCCGTATTCATGGGATAACCGAACCCCAGCACGCCGAGTTCCGAGGTTCGCTCGTATCCCAGCATGGCAGCAGGGTACGCGTTGATGCAAGGAGCTTCTCGCGCTCTGGCAGCTACATGCAAAGGCGCGCTACGCTGGGCGGTCATGAAGCGCGTGCCGGCGGTTTTACTGTGGGCTGGCCTGGCGCTCTTTGTGCTGGGGGCCGGAAACTGGTGGGTAGGTTCACAAAAGGTGCAGGAGCACGCCATCCTGCTCGCCCAGTTTGACGGTGGCGCAGGAGTGGTGCCGCACGAAGATTTCCCGAATCTCTCCGCCACCACAAACCGGGGCCTGCTGCAGGCGTTTCGCGTCCCGTTCGGACGTGCAGCCGCGACTCGCCAGAAACTCGAATTTTACCGGACCGTCGAGTTTGGGGGCCGGGTCCTGATGCTTCTCGGTGTGCTCGCCCTTGTCCTGAGCGTCATTCTGAGTCGGAGGAAGTGGACCGGCGGCCGCTTCAGCTTCTCAGGGGCCAAGTGACGGGCTAAGACCATCTTTGCGATGTGCAAGCGGCTTTAGGGCCGACTTGAGACGAGAACAATGCGGATGCGCGCAGTTTCGCTCGAACCGTGCCGTGAGAAGCTGGTGGCACGAGGGTCAGTTGGAAGAGGTGTCTGGTTTGTTAGCCTGGTCAACCCCCTGTTCGAGTTCGCTGGGGCAGGACGCAGGTGCGGAGCCCTCTTGCGGGCCCGCAGCCGCAGCTTCTGTGGTGGGCTCCTCCGAGAAAACCTTGATCAGCGACACCCGCAGGCCTCCAGAGGTCCAGCCCACGTCGAAGCCGACAATCATCCCCTCTTGCAGATCCCGGAAGCTTTCTACGCCGAGCAGCCGCACAAGGTTGAAGCGGAATGGGATGAGTCGCCCGCTTCCTTCGGCTCGGATTATACCTGTTTGGCTACCGTGACGTAGGCGCACGATTCGGCCGCGATAGAAATTCCCCAAAAGTACTTGTGCCTCGCGGCTGTCGCCGTCCGCAGGCATTTCAGTGAACAACCGCTGCCGCCCCTCGTGCAACCTCGCTGACACGATCTGTCCCGACCCGGGCGACGAAGTCAGCGAAACTTTCCCCGGCGCGTCGCTCCTGGCAAAACCACTCCGCGATGGCACGCACGACCTTCGGCACTTCCGTAATTGGGAAACGGCCGTGCACCCGTTTGCCGATCATCGCGTCATCTTCACCCAAGCGAGCACCGACCAGCAGAGAATAATGCGGATGGTGTAGCCCATCCTCCCCCTGCAACGACATGCCCGTGAGGCCGATGTCACCCACATGGTGTTGGCCGCAGGCGTTCGGACAACCACTGATCCGAATGCGGAACACTCCGAGTTTCTCGATCAGCGGGTGGGCACTGGCCAATTCTGTACGTAAGAGTTCTGCCATGCCCATGGAGCGGCTGACTGCCAGGCTGCAATAATCTGCGCCGGGACAAGAGACCACGTCCGTGATGTGCAGCGCGTCAGGAGCTCCAAGCTCGAGGGTGCATAGCTCCTGCCAGACTACCTCCAGTTGGTTGCCGGGGATCCACGGCAGGAACAGATTCTGGTCGTTCGAAGTCCGGATCTCTCCCGACCCGTACGTCTCCGCCAGCACCACAAGGGAGCGCAATTGCTCGCTGGTGATGTCCCCCAACGGGAGCGCCACGGTAACGCCAAAGTATCCCTCTTGCTTTTGCGCAAAGACGTTCGTGTCGATCCAGCGAGCGAACGCCCCGCCCCGCGGCGTGGGGCGCGGCGCAGGCGGCAAAACCGGCGGCGCTGGTCGATAGGAATCCACCAATTCCCGGAGTTCAGCACGGAGCGCGTCTCCCATTTCGGCTTCGACTTGGCGCCAGGTGGCCTCCACCTCTGCCCGGAATTTCTCGAGGCCCAGGCGCTGTACCACGTACTTCATCCGCGCCTTCTTCCGGTTCTTGCGCTCGCCGAGGCGGTGCTGAACTCGCACGATCGCTTCCGCAATCGAAAGCAACTGCTCGGCAGGCACGAAGTCTTGCACAGGTTTGGCAAGGAAGGGTTGCGCCCCGAGCCCGCCGCCGGCAAGTACACGGAACCCGGGCTGGCCATCGCGGACGTGCGGGTAGAAGGCAATGTCGTTCACGGGACCTTGTACGCAGTCGTAGGCGCAACTGGAGAACGAAATCTTGAATTTGCGTGGCAGAGTCAGGTTGAGAGGATGGAACAGGAAGTATTCGTTCAGCGCGAACACGTACGGGATAATGTCGAAAGGTTCGCCGGCCAGCAGGCCCGAATGGAAGCAGCCCGTGATGTTGCGGATGCTGTCCGAGCAGGCGCCACGGGTTGAGATCCCAACCGCGTGCAGGCGCTCATACATGGGAATGACGTTGCTCAACTCGACCCAGTGCAACTGAATGTCTTGCCGGGTCGTCACGTGGAGGACGCCCCGCGCGTACTCTTCCGCCACCTTCGCGATGGCGCGCGCTTGCTCCGCAGTCATGACCCCCGCGGGCAGCTTGATCCGTTGCATGTGGCTCGTATGGTCGAGCTGGTAGTACAAGCCGTAGCTGAGACGGATC
>JBBILD010000004.1:0-232691 GCA_037445065.1 Myxococcales bacterium | reverse complement strand
CGCGCACTTGGCGGCGCGGCGCCCGGCGGCTCGCGGCTCAGCCCGCGTTCCCGCGGCGGCACCACTACGGCCAGCGCAGGCTGGCGCCCGCGCGCTTATGCTGTGCCGGCCTTGCGCGAGCGGCTGCGCGCCCTGCCTGTGCGAGCCAAATCTTCGTGAAAACCCAAAAGCTGGCAGCGGCCGCTCCGCAACACCGCAACGTGACGTCCACTGGCGGCACATCCCGGCTCGCGCGGCACTGAAGACGAAGTGACCGACATCTCTCCGACCCGTCTTGCCGCTGCCAGCACGGCGTTCACGTACTTCTTGTCCACAGCAAACTGAACACAGCGAGCAACCCACAGATTGGGGTCCTCCACCCTCAGCACGATGGCGGTTTCTTCGTTCTCCAAGCCTAGCCCCTGCCGGGAAAGGCTGATGACAACGTTGCGCTCGGTCAAACGGATAAAGCTACGAATGACCTCCAGTGTCTGCCCGCGCAGACGCACATACGCGTCCACCACCGCCACCTGCAAAGCGCCATGCAAGACAGCGGCCTGCTCCGCATGAATGGCAGTCGGATCATCGTACCGAAACCAGGTTGCGGGAAAGCGACCCCCACCGTACCAGTCCACATCCAAGGGGGCGAGCAAGTGGATCGGAGCGGACCCGATGCGCTCCGCGTTCGGCCAGCCGTTGTTCACCGCGACAACGACTTTGCCGTCACCACCGTAAAAATTTCCGCGCAAGTCCTTGTATACTTCGGTCGTGAATACTCTATCGTTGGCGCAGCGCGAAATTTCACCGAGAAAATTGAACTCGTAACCCCAAAAAGAAAAAATGTATCCCGCGATTTCGCCCAACTGAACCTCCTTCCCTAGGCTGCCCTCGGTCATGCATGGTTGCGGCAGGCCCGCGGCTCCTACCGGAATGCGCCGGCTCACTCACGGCGTCCACGCGGCTGTCGTGCGGCAACAGTGCCCTTCGCCTGCCCACGCCCTCCTTCCCGGGCCCACCACCAGGTTTCCTCCATAGCAACGGTGCATCGGCGCTCGGCGGTGCTCGGCCCGCAAGGAAACCGGCTTCCTATAAGCATTGTCCTCCTTCACGCCGTCGCCTTTGCCCGACACTCGCACCGCCAAGGCAGAGCCGCTCCCGCTCGGACGGGGCAGCCCCGTTGGGTTCATTCCTGCACAGCTCCCGGCGACACCCCCATCACCAGCTACCAACGTTTTCTTCGCGCCTTGCGCTCCGCCCTCGCTTTCCGGGTCCAATAGAAAGGCGGAGCTCCGGAAAGCGTACGGTCCGGCCCGAACAGACCACCCATGAAATCCGTGGCTTCTTCGATCTCTATAGCCCGCAATGGAATGTCCCACGGTTCGATCTCGCCCCGCAATGCCATCCCACGGGCTTCCAGGTAACTCTCCCCGGAAACCCAATCGCGGAGGCCCCACTCGTTCATCTCGTTGCGGATTGTGTCGGGAATGCCCTCCGTCAGGTACCTCATCGAGAGCCTGCTCGGCTTGTCCGGATCCGGGGCAATCCCGAGCACCCAACAAACATAGTCCTCGCTCAAATCTCGCCCAGCCTTTTCGCCGTGGTCCGTCGGCATCGCGTCCTCCTTTCCGGCGCGCCCTTTTAAAAGCCCCCGCTCTCAGCGAGCCGGGTCGCTATAGCATCCGTTCCGGATGGGCGCTACACGACGAAACAAAAATTCTTGTGCTCGGGGAATGTACGCACCGCTGGCCAGGAGCCGCGCGTGGACCGGTAACAACCGGCTCGCTTCCATTCGGCTTTATTCGTTCTGAGCGATTCGCTGATAAAACCACCTCTTGATCCCTTCCACTGTGGCGCCGTAGGCAAACACAATCAGCAGCACCACAACGAGAAAGGCCGGAGGAAGCGGAACGAAGTCGAAAAGGGCTCCTAGGGGGCTAAACGGCAGGGCAGTCGCGACCGCGCTCACTGCGATCACCGCAAGCAGAAGCCCCCGCGCGGGCAAGCTTGCCGTGCTGCGCATCCGCGTGCGTAAGACCAGAACGATCACGGCGGCTGAGACCACTGACTCAACAAACCACCCGGTGCGAAACTCCACATCCCCCGCCTCCAGCCCATAGCGCAAGACTGCGAACGTGATGTAGTCGAAGAGAGAACTCGCGAGGCCGAACACGGCCATGAACTTCCGAATAAACCCTACATCCCAGCGGTGCGGCCGCGCCATCCAATCTGGGTCTACGCGATCGGTCGCGATGGTCAGCTCCGGGAGGTCAGTGAGCAGATTCGTGAGCAGGATTTGCTTGGGCAACAAGGGCAGAAACGGGAGCAGAAGCGAGGCTCCCGCCATACTGAACATGTTGCCGAAATTCGCGCTGCTGGCCATGAACACGTACTTGAGCGTGTTGGCAAACGTGCGTCTTCCCTCGCGCACGCCGGCTTCGAGCACAGCGAGGTCCTTTTCCAGCAGCACGATGTCCGCCGCCTCTTTGGCAACGTCCACTGCACCTTGCACCGAGAGGGACACGTCGGCAGCATGTAGGGCAGGAGCGTCGTTGATCCCGTCGCCCATATAGCCCACCACATGACCGAGCTTGCGCAAAGCCCGCACGATTCGTTCCTTGTCAATGGGCTCGATCTCCGCGAACACATCCGTCTTCTCCGCACGCACGGCGAGAGCGTCGTCACTCAGACCACGGACTTCGGTGCCGGTTAGAACCCGCGGTGTCGCGAATCCGACTTCCCCAGCCACTCGTGCCGCTACCTGCGCCTGGTCTCCGCTGACGATCTTGAGTCGCACGCCCAGGCGTTCGAGGGAAGCCACGATCTCGGCCACTCCCGGCTTTAGGGGATCGGAAAACGCAAGGAGGCCAAGGAACGTCATCTCCGACTCGCTGTCGCGATCAATGACCCTCACGCCATCCAGTCGCTTGATCGCCACCCCGAGGGTGCGAAAGCCTTGCGTGGTGAGGTCCTCGTATGTGCGCAGCAAGGCCGCACGCAGCTCACGAATCGGTGCGAGGGTGTCGGGCTCTTTCTCGGCGGTTGTGCAGACGTCGAGGATGCTCCGCAGCGCACCCTTGGTCACCATGATGGTTTCGGCCCCGTGCTCGACCAGTACGCTGAGGCGCTTGCGACCGAAGTCGTACGGGACTTCGTCGAGTTTATGCCAATCGTCCAGTGCAAAAGGGCGGTAGGTGCGGAGGGCCTCGTCGAGAGGGTTTTGAAAAGCCGTCTCGTACGCCGCGTTGAGGAAAGCAAAAAAGAGAACGCGGTCGCTCGGTCTTCCCAACACATCGAGTGCCGCGTGTACTTGCACCTTGCCGACGGTAAGAGTGCCGGTCTTATCCGAGCACAGCACATCCATGCTGCCGAAGTTCTCGATCGCGGCAAGGCGTTTGACCAGCACCTGCTGCTGCGCCATTCTTTGTGCCCCCCGCGCCAAGTTGACGCTGATGATCGCCGGCAACAGTTGCGGAGTAAGCCCGACAGCCAGCGCCAGCGCGAACAGAAACGAGTCGAGTACCGGCCGCTGCAACAACACGTTGAGCGCAAGGACCGCCAGGGTCATCACCAGCGTTATTTCGAGCAACAGATAGCCAAATCTGCGCACTCCGTGTTCGAACTCGGTCTCTGGCGGTCGCCGCCGGAGCCGCTGAGACACTCGGCCGAGTTCGGTGGCTCGCCCGGTACAAACCACGACCGCGGTGCCGAACCCGCTGACCACGTGCGTGCCGAGAAACACCGCATTCTCCCGCTGACTTACCGGAACTTCAGGGGCCACCACCCCGGGGTTCTTTGCCACCGGGTAACTTTCCCCCGTGAGGGCCGCTTCGTCCACGAACAAATCCCGCGCGGCGAGGAGCCGACAATCCGCCGGAATCGCCGCGCCAGCAGCAAGGAGCACAACTTCTCCGGGTACCAACTGCACGACCGGTAGCTCGCGGCTCTCCCCATCGCGCACCACCCGTGCCTTCAACTCGATCGTTTCGAGCAGTTTCTCGACCGCTACGGCGGCTCCTCTTTCCTGCCAGAATCCGAGTATTCCGCTGACAACCACGATTCCAAGAATGATCCATGCGTCGGTGGAGTCTTCCAGCACCCACGAAAGCAGGGAGGCAAGGATCAAAAGCAGGACAATCGGTGTAGTAAACTGGCGGAGAAGCAAGGGAAGCGCAGCGGACTGCTTGCGCTGGCCTAGGGAATTCAACCCGCACTGCCGTAACCGTCTCTCGGCCTCGGCTTGGGCCAGGCCTTGCTTATTCGTCCCGAGTTGCGCGAGGAATGGCTCCAGCTCGACGCTCCACCAAGCGCCCACCTTGGACGATGGGCAGGCGAAGTCAGAGCGCTCTTTCTTCACACCCCTCAGTTTCTCACACCACCGGGGCGTTCGCACTGTGCCTCACCCTCCCCCAACGATTCTGCCGGGCACCCCCGGCCCAGCGATGTGACTATTTGTGGCCGGCTGGGCTGATCGCGTTGGAGATCCTGCAAGGCGTTGCACGGAAGACGTGGGGCACCTCAGCCCTCGAGCGCATCTGCCAAGGCGCGCAACAACCCCGCCCCGTCGCCACGCCAGGCACTGCCATGCATGCAGGCGAGGGTGCGAGGGGCGAGGGCAGCCAAGCGTTCGAGCAGGCTGCGCGCGTTCTTCGTATGGGAGAAGTAGTCGAGTTGGTGGCGAAAGCTTTCACTCGGGCCGAGAATGTCTCCCTCGGTCACCGCGGGTAGCTCAGCTCCGCCTTGCGTGAAGAGATCGCCGCACAGCAGGGTGGCGGTTGCTTCTTCGATGAGAAAGCCGCAATCCCAAGCATGCGGTAGATGAGGGGTGTCGAGCCAGCGAACGTGATGGCGGCCGAGCGGCAACGCTTCCCCGTCCGCCAGTCCCCGCGGCGGCCGGTCAGCAAGATCCGCGACCGACACCATCGCGGCCACCTTTCCGCACAGCGGTGTGGCGCGGGGCGCAAGTGCGAGCCACTCGTTGAGAGAACCACACTCGTCCGCCTCTACGTGAGAGAAGGCGATATGGCAGAGCGTTTGTGGGGCAATCACTGCGCTCACAGCTTCCCGAACGAAGGGAAACATCTTGCGCGGGCCGGTGTGAAACAACAGCGGCTCTTCATCCACAATGAGATACTGATTGAACGAAAAGTCACCGTCGGCCGAGAACAGCGGCGTACTCACCCGGTAAATTCCGTCGGCCACCTCGTCGATGCGTGTACCGGCGGTCGCGTTGGTGATCATAGTGGCCGTCCCTTTCTGCGACGAGCGGTCAGAACAAAGCGCCCGCCGGCCGCAAAGTCAGAAGTCTGCCACCACCGAACACGCACCGCAAGGAAAGCGCGAGCAAAACCTGCGCGTCCGCGAGGGACCTGCGAGCGCCTCCTCGCTCCCGCGCGCCACGTCACGACCGCTCGCCCCCGCGGCTCTCGAGACTCCAATCGGATGCGGCCCAGATCACCGGCCTCCGACCCACACCGGCTGGACAACCAGCAGCAGCAAGCCAACCGAATCCAATTGCCCACGCCCCGGGCGCCGTGGCGTCGCGCTGCATGACGCTGTTCAAGTCCGCGAAAGCGAGTCCCAGTCCCCTCAGCGTCTCCCTTCTCAAGCCAACCCGGGCTTTCCCACCGAATTTCTCCAGGGGCCACAAAAAAGGATGGAACGATTCGAGCCAACCACTCGTCTTATCGGCTGGAGAGCCTGCGTGAAAACAGAGGAGTTCTTCGGGCTGGCTTGCTCGTATCTCTAGTAGGAGATCACGGCCTATGCGCGCCGGCTTTTGCCAGACAAGTGGGATGCAGACGACCTCGTGCAGGCCGCCTACGAACGAGCCTTGGGCCACTGGCGCGAGGTGCGGAAGCCCGCGCAGTACCGGGTGTGGCTCTCGCGGATCAAGTGCAATCTGCATCTCGACCGAACGAGAAGCGAATCAAGCCGAGAGGCGCTCCGCATCGTAGGCGGCAAGTCGCAGGGTTCCATTTCGGCGGAAACCGTCGAGCGCCTGACGGCCAAGGAGATCGAAGCGGCGCTGAGACGGCTCTCGAGTGAGCAAAGAGAAGTCGTCCTCCTCTGCGATCTATGGGGTTTCCGGTACGAGGAAACCACCAAGGTCACGAGGGTGCCTCTCGGGACGGTCCGGACGCGAATCTGGCGCGGCCGCCAGATCCGCGTCCAGCACCTGGCAGCCCCCTCGGGGCGAAGGAGCCGGCTATGACCTGCACGGAAGCAGCAGAGCTCTCGTCCTCCGATGCCGACGGCGAGCTTGAAAAGGGGAAGCGGCTGGCCCTCGAAGCACACCTTGCGTTATGCGGTAGCTGGCACGCACGCATCCCTCGCGAGACGACGCGTGATCGGGCGAATCATCGAGTACGTGAACCGCGAGAAGCTCGAGGCACGAAACCTGAGTCCCCTCGACTTCACGCGCGCGCTCCAGCGAGAATCCGTTTTCGTTCCGGCGGGGAACATCGAGGCTGGCGCAGTGGACTACCAGATGCTTGCGAATGCCATGCCCGCCTAGGTCGAAGAGCTCAACGATCTCCCTATCGCCGTGCGCGACGACAGGCCGATTTTCGTCCGCCACGTGGGCCTTGTGGAGGATGCCGCTCAGATCCAGACGAACATCCTGCGGGTCAACGGCGCTGCCAAGTCTACGTTCCCATCTACCGCCAACCCGGCACGAACACGATCGCGATGGTCAATGCCGGTCGCTCGCAGCTCGTGCGCATCGGCCAGCGGCTCCGGGAGATGGACCCGCGCGGTCGCAACCTCTCGCTCGCGGGGGCGTCCTCGACCAGTCGGTATACGTCCGGGATGCGATGCAAGGGCTCCAAGGCACCGCGATCCGGGCTAGGCTGGGGGGAGCCAATCCTACCCGCGCGGCAGGCCGAGAAGGCGCTGGGCAATGATGTTGCGCTGAATTTCCGAGGTGCCGGAGGCGATGGTCATGGCCCGAGCCATGAGCCAGAGGTGCTGCCAAGCACCATCTTCGCAGGCACGCGGGTCACCCTCGACAAGCTGGGCATGCGCTCCCTGCACCGACAGCGCAAAATCGAACAGGCGCTGCGCCATCTCCGAGCCAAAGAGTTTGAGCACTGACACGTCGGCTGCCGCTCGCCCTTTCTCGAGATCGCTCAGCAGGCGAAACCCATGCAGCCCCATGATCGTAGTCTCGGTGTAAAACTGGGCAAAGCGGTCGCGCACCAGAGGATCTTGCGCGAGTGCCGCCGCACGCAAGCTCTGGCGCAGGCGTTCGAGGTCAACCCGGCGCCGCACCTGATCCACCAACAACAAGGTCCCGCGCTCATGACCGAGCGCGGTCAAGATCACTTGCCAGCCGCGATGCAGCTCGCCGACCAAGTTTTCCTCAGGTACAAACACCTGCTCCAAAAACACTTCGTTGAATTCGGCCTCGCCAGTGATCTCGCGCAACGGGCGCACGGTAATGCCAGGCGAGCGCATCGGGACAACCAGGCAACTGATCCCCTGATGCTGTGGAGCGGCTGGGTCGCTGCGTACCAGAAACAGCCCGAAGTCGGCTTGGTGGGCGTACGTCGTCCACACCTTTTGCCCGCTCACTCGCCAGCCCCCGGGAACACGCTCTGCGCGGGTGCGAAGAGAAGCGAGGTCGGACCCTGCGTTCGGCTCGGAAAATCCCAAACACCACAGCTCTTCTGCCGCAAACAACCGCGGCAAGTAGCGCTGCTTTTGTTCCTCCGAACCGAACACAAGAAGCGTCGGGGCAAAAATGCTGATTGCCGCAGCGTTGATCAACGGCGGAGCGTCCACTCGCGCTAGCTCCTCTTGAACCGCTAGGTGATCGAGCAGCGAGCTCCCCCCGCCACCGTACTGGCGCGGAAAGTGGAGAGCCACCCAACCCCCGTCGAACAAACGGCGCTGCCACTGGCGCAGGAACTCCACCTTGGCTGCGAGCTCACCCCGGCGGCGGATCACGCGCCACTGCTCGGCAGGGGGCAAGTTGCGCTCCAGCCACGAGCGAAACTCGCGGCGCGTACTCTCCATGCGTTCGATTGGGCGAAAGTCCATGCAGCGATTAGATCAGTTGATTGACCCGAAGTATGCCAAGTGGTACGCGAAGTCAATCAAACTTGGGAACGGTGGAGGGAAGCACATGTTGCTCGAAGGACGTGTTGCAGTGGTCACTGGTGCGGGCCGCGGCGTAGGCCGCGGAATCGCCCTCGAGTTGGCGCGCGAAGGGGCCAAGGTGGTGGTCAACGACCTTGGCTGCCAAGTGGACGGCCAGGGGCGGGCGGAGGACCCGGCGCAGCAGGTCGTGGACGAAATCCGCGCCTTGGGGGGACAGGCGGTTGCCAATTACGACTCGGTTGCTGACTTTGCCGGCGCGGAGCGCATTATCCGCACGGCCCTCGACCAATTCGGGAGGATCGACATTCTGGTCAATAACGCGGGCATCTTGCGCGATCGAACCATGACCAAAATGACGGAGGAGGACTTCGACGCAGTGATTGCCGTGCACTTGAAAGGCACCTGGAATTGCGGCCGCCACGCCATCCCGCACATGCGCGAACAGGGCTACGGCCGGATCATCAACATCACTTCCAGCGCCGGGCTGCGCGGCAATTTTGGCCAGAGTAACTACGGAGCGGCAAAGGCCGGCATCATGGGGCTCACCCTTTGCTGGGCGCTTGAGCTGGGGCGGTACGGAATCACCGTGAATGCCATGGCTCCAGCCGGTCTGACCCGCATGGTGGGTACGATTCCTGGAATGGAAAACAAAGAGCCACCGCCCGAAATGCATCCGGATCGCAACGCTCCGATGGTGGCGTTCTTGGCCTCGGAAAAGGCGGGCCACGTCAACGGGCAGATCTTCGGCCGCCGCGGTTTCGGCTTTACGATCTTTCAGCAGATCCGCCCGATCGCCATGATGTACAAACCGGGCGGCTTTACGCCCGCGGAAATCGCGGCGCAGTTCGATGCCGTGTTCGGGGAGCACTTGCAGCCGATCGGGATCCCGCAGCTACGGCGCGACGAGAAGAAAGAAGAAAAGAAAGACGAGAAGAAGTAGCCGCGATGAGTCAGGTCGGGATTCGCAGCCAAGGCGTGTACATCCCCATGCTTCGCCTCGCCCTCGGCGCCATCAGCGGGGGGCGCAAAGCCAGCGGCGGAAGTGGGGAACGATCCGTGGCGTACTTCGACGAAGACGCCGTCACCATGGCAGTGGCGGCTGGTACGAACTGCCTCGAGGGGATCGAGCGCAGCACCGTAGACGGGCTGCTCTTCGCCTCCACTTCGTACCCCTACCGCGAGAAGCAGGGCGCGAGCCTGATCGCGAAAGCTCTCGACCTCAGGCGGGACGTCTTTACGGCAGACTTCTGCGACACGACTCGCGCCGGCACCATCGCCCTGCGCGCCGCGCTGGACGCGGTGCGGGCCGGCAGCCTGCAGCAAGTGCTGGTGATCGCCAGTGATGCACGGCCGGCCCCGCCTCGCTCTCCGCTGGAGCGGAACTTCGGCGATGCCGCAGTGGCTTTTCTTATCGCCCGCGAGGAAGTGGCCGCAGACTTTGCCATCCACGTCTGCCTCGCCGACGAGATCCGGGACATCTGGCGCACGGAACACGACCGCTTCGTTCGCTCGTGGGAAGAGCGCTTCGTGGTCGAACACGGGTACGGAGACAACTTGCGCGACGCGATCAGCCGGTGTCTGCAGCGGAGCGGCTTACAAACTTCGGAGCTAGACAAGGTCGCCGTTTACTCCCCAGACGCGCGCAGCCACCTCGGTGTGTTGCGCCGCTTTGGCTTCGAGTCGAACCGAATCCAAGACCCTCTCTTTGGCCGCGTTGGCAACTGCGGCGCCGCGCTTGCGCCGCTGCTGCTCGCCGCTGCACTCGAAGAAGCCCGGCCGGGGCAGCGCATCCTGTGGGCGAATTATGGTGACGGAGCGGATGCCTTCTTGGTGCAAACGCAGGAACCCGTTACCGGCCTCGTGCGCCGGCGGGGTGTGGCCTGGCATTTGGCGCGGCGCAAGGAGTTCTCGGATTACGACCGCTTTCTCGCCTTCCGCGACCTGTACCCGAGCGACGCGGATCGGCGCGGGGGGCAAGGAGTATCGGCCACCGTGCATTTTCGCGACCGCAACGAAGACATTAGCTTTCACGGTCAACGTTGCCGCCGCTGCGGCACAGAACAGTTCCCGTTCCAGCGAGTGTGCTTTCAATGTTTTGCTCGCGATGACTTCGAGGAAGTTCGCTTGTCCGACCGGCAGGGCAAAGTCATGTCCTTCACCTTCGATTACTTCGCGGGGAGCCCGGACCCTCCGTTGATCGTCACTACGATCGAGGCCCAGGGTGGAGCGCGGGTGTATCTGCAAATGACGGATGCCTCTCCGAACGAAGTCAAACTGGATCTGCCAGTCGAATTCACCTTCCGCAAAATCCACGAATACGGAGGCACGCCCAATTACTTTTGGAAGTGCACTCCGGTTCGAAACCCGCTGTAAAGGCAGCGGTAAAGGCACGTGCACGAGGAGGTCGAGCATGAACCCGGAAGCGATTCGCGACAAGGTCGCTATCGTGGGCATGGGCTGCTGTAAGTTCGGCGAGAACTGGGACAAGTCGCCCGAAGATATGATCGTCGAAGCGGCCTTCGAGGCGTACGAGGACGCCGGCATTGACGAACCGCAAAAGGTGATCGAGGCCGTGTTCTGCGGAGCGGTCTACCCGTCCAAGGGGACCGCAGAAGTTGCGGACGCGCTCAAGCTTTTTGGGCGTCCGGTCAGCATGGTTCAAAACTACTGCGCCACCGGAACCGATGCCCTCCGCTTCGGCGCCTTTGCGGTGGCTTGCGGCATGTACGACACGGTGATGGTCGTCGGCTTCGACAAGCCGAAGGACCGCGGCGTGAGCGGCCCGAGTGCGGTGACCACCGGGGTGCGCGGCCTGCCGATGACACCGGCCGGTTGGTTTGCGCTCTGCGCGGCCCGCTACTTCGAGACCTACAAGGCGTCACGGGAGGATTTGGCACGCATCGCGGTGAAGAACCACCACAACGGCACGCTCGCCCCCAAATCCATGATCAAGAAGGAAATCACCGTCGAAGACGTGCTCAAAGCACCGATCATCTCGTGGCCGTTCGGCCTTTATGATTGCTGTGCCCAGTCGGATGGCGCCGCAGTAGCCATTCTGACCCGGCGCGAATTGGCACGCAGCTTCCGCGACGACTACGTCCTGATCCGCGCCATCACGATTGCACTCGGCCCGAACCCGCAGGCCGACCCTTCATTCGACTTCTTGCGCTGGAAGCCAACCGTTTACGCCGCTCAGGATGCATACAAACAAGCGGGCATCCGCAACCCGCGCAAAGAAATCCACGTGGCTCAAGTGCACGATTGTTTCACCCTCACCGAACTGCTCACCTATGAGGACTTGGGGTTCGCGGAAAAGGGTTCGGCCAAAGAGCACATTGCCTCAGGCACGTTCGAGCTGGGCGGTGAATTGCCGGTGAACACGGACGGTGGGCTCAAGAGCTTCGGTCACCCCACCGGCGCCACTGGCGTGCGGATGCTGTACGAGAACTACAAGCAGTTGCAGGGCAAAGCAGGACCTCGCCAAGTGAAAAACGCCACCGTGGCACTCAGCCACAACTTGGGCGGCGCCCCGCAGACCTGCGGCATTGCCATTGTCACTATGCCTTGAGAGTCCGTGAGCCCGGATAGGGCGTACGGGGTCGCCGACTCCCAAGGGCAGCCGGCGTCATCGGGGCGCTGATTTCGTTGCCCGCTCGGCGCCCGTTGCAAAGGCGGCAAAAGGCGGCGCGGGAGTTGCCCCACCGGCACAAGCGCGGTGAGAACGAAAACCCACCTGGGAAGGCCTTATGCTGAGCCGCCGGGATGGGCTCCTGCGCCCAGAACCTGCTCCGGCTCGGAGCCGTGTGCAACCGGCTTCGTCCGCACCAGCAACGTAGCGGGTATGGCGGCCAGGGCCATGAGCGCGCTGTAGCTCTGCCAGACGGGTAGGTAGGAACCGAAGGTGTCGAACATGGCCGCCGAATACAAGTTGGCCAGCATCGTGCTGGCCATGCAAAAGGTCATCGCCACACCCATGAGCCGCCCGATCGCGCGCGAGCCGAACAATTCGGCCAGAACGAGCGCCAGCACCGCCACGACGCCGCTGTTGACCGTACCGTAAAAGACGGCCCAGGCCAAAAAACTCTTGTGCGTCTCCAGGTTCCACAGCAGGAGCGAGCCGAGCCCGAGCCCGACAATCACCAGCAACAGGGTGCGCCGTGCTCCCAGACGTTCTGCCAGCCGCCCGATCAGGGGGGAACCCAGCGCCCCTACGAGAATCTGTAAACCCAACACCTGCCCGGCGGCCATGGGCGAGTGCCCGCGATCGGTCAAGTACGCATGCAAGTGCAACTGGACAGAGGTGATGAACGCATACGTCAGCACGTAAGTGGCCACCAGCAGCCAGAATCCGCGGTGGCGGACCCCTTGGTACCAGGTGGCTCCGCTTTCCAGAGTTGCAGCTCCACCACCGCGGCCTTCCCCTTCCTGCAACGCCGCTCGAAGCAACAGAGCGAGCGCAAGGTAGGCCCCCGCCCACGCATACAAAGCACCGCGCCAGCCCCCCATTTCGAGTACCAAGCTGGTGAGCAGCGGCACGGAGGAATTCAAAAGGTTGTCCCCGCCGTTCAAGATCCCGATGGCCAGCCCGCGGCGCTTGCGAAAGCGCCGCAAGACGAGTGCGGAAGCAGCCACCGACCCGATGGCTGCTTGCCCTGGACCGATCGCTGCCATCGCCGGGAAAAACCAAGCCACCGAAGGCACGCTAGCCAACGCCGCCGTCGCCACGGCAACCATGAGCGCACCGCTCACCAGCACCGGGCGTGCCCCCCAGCGATCCGTCAGCAGCCCGGCCAAGCTCATACAAAGAACCATAAGGAACATGCGCACAGTCATGGCCGAAGCAAACACGGAGCGGTCCATGTGAAACGCCGCCACCAGCGGTTTCATCAGCACGGCAAAAGCAAGCGAGAGGGCAGAATGTGCGCTGACGGCGAGCACGCACACCAAGAGTGCGGTCCAAGCGCTCGCGGATTCGCCCCACCACAAGCGCGCTGGCGGCGAGGGGTCCGACTCGCGCCCGGCGGTTCGCTCAGTGGAAGTAGTGGCCGCCATTGACGTCAATTGCTTGCCCGGTGATGGCGCGCGAAAGATCGGAAGCCAGGAAGACAATCGCGCCGGCGATTTCGTCTGGCTCTGGAATGTGCCGCAACGCCGTTCGCCCCGTGATCTCCGCGTGCACGTCTTCGTAGGTGCGGTTTTGCTGGCGGGCCAAATAGCGGAAGTATCCCGCGAGTTTTTCGCTCCAGATGTACCCCGGCACCACACTGTTCACCCGGATCCCGTAGGGACCCAATTCCTTGGCCAGCGTTTGTGCGGCCACCATCAACGCTCCCTTGGACGATGCGTACCCTCCCATGCCCGGCTCGATGATCCGCATGGACATGGAGTTCACGAACACAATCGAGCCGCTCCGCTGGGGCTTCATCACTCGAACAGCGGCCTGCGTGAGCTGCAACGACCCGAATACATTCACTTCGAAGATCTGGCGCCAATGATCCAGATCGGCGTTCTCGAACAACGGCTCCACGCCGCCCTTGAAGGCGTTGTTCACCAGGATGTCGAGACGACCAAACCTTTCCCTCGCTCGCTGGACCAACGCCTCACAATCGTCCTTGCGCGTGATATCCGTGACCACGGGCAGAGCCTCCCCGCCGGCCGCTCGGATCTCCGCTGCCACCCGTTCCAACTCCTCGGCGCTGCGTGCAGCCAATACGACCCGCGCTCCCTGGCCGGCCAGCGCCACCGCCGCACTTCGCCCTAAGCCGGGCCCAACCCCGGAAACGACCGCGACCTTTCCTGCTAACAGCACCTGCTCCTCCTTCCCGTGCTCGCTCGAACCACTGGCTATTCATCCGCGCCCGTGCACGAGTTGCGCGTCCGCACTCTTTTGTTGCTTGCAAGACCCAATGCAAGCAGCTTGACCCACTCTGCTGCCGCCCGTATACGACGGGCTTCCGACTTCGAGATCCTGGTGCCCGGCATGGGCACAGAAAGCGAACGAGAGCAACGAGGCTAGCATGCACGGGAAACACGCTGCCCTCATCCGCCGTTACCACCCTAGCTACGAATCGCCCAAGCGTTCTTATGAGCGGGCGCTGCGCCAGCTCGTGCAACCCGGATGCGTCTGGCTCGAGCTCGGCTGTGGCCGCGCAATCACGGCGAATCGAGATCTAGATCGCGAGCTGGTCACCCGCGCGGGCCTGGTGGTCGGGTGCGATTTGGACCCGCACCTCAAGCGCCATCCTACCATCCGCCATCTGGTTCTTGCGAATGGCGAAGCGCTCCCCTTTGCGGCCGAATGCTTCGATCTCGTGACTTGCTCGATGGTGGCCGAGCACCTGCAGCATCCGGAGTGGGCCTTTCGGGAGGTAGCACGGGTGCTCAAACCAGGCGGACACTTCGTCGTATTCACTCCCAACAAGTGGAATTACGCCATGATCGTGTCGCGTCTGACACCGCATGCGTTCCACCTCTGGTACAAACGCGTCGCCTTCTTTCTGAATCGCGGCGAGTGGCGCGACTTCGAAGACGACGTCTTCCCGACCTGGTACCGCGCCAACTCCGCACGGGCTCTCCGCGCGCTTTCGCAACGAGCGGGTTTCGAAGTGGTACGCTTGGAACACCTGGCCCTCGCTCATTCGTTTGGTTTCGTACGGCCTCTGTACATTCTGTCCTTATTGCACGAACGGCTCATTGAGCGCTTGGGCCTGCATGGACTCAAGGCAGACCTGCTCGCCGTCTTGCAAAAACCGCGGTCCGCGGCAGGCACACTCGCCAGTGCGCGTAGGACCGGTAGCGCCGGGGCAGCGGCCTGATGGGCGTGCCGGTTGCGTCTTCGCACGCTCTGGCTGTGCCAAACGCTATGCGCGAGTTGGATTCTTCCGGCGGCTCGGATAGATAGCCGGCTCACATGACCCCGCCGCGGGCTTCTCTCGCGATTGTCGCTGTCTTGTTTTTCGTCTCCGGACTCACCGGGCTTGTCTACGAGGTGATTTGGGCCAAGTACTTTGCCCTCCTCCTGGGCAGTACCGCCCACGCTCAAATGGGCGTTCTGGCCGTGTTCATGGGCGGCCTTGCAGTCGGCGCTGCGTTGTTCGGCGGGGTTGCTGACCGCACGACCCGGCCATTGGCTCTTTACGGTTGGCTGGAAATCGCTATCGGGCTGAGCGCGGCAGCCTTTGCCCTAGGCTTCGATCTGCTGACCCAGGGGTACTGGCGAGCACTCGCTTCTTACCCGCCGCCGAGTGTTGCCAGTCGCCTGGTGCAAGTGCTGGCGTGCGTGCTGACCATGGGGGTGCCCACGGTGTGCATGGGAGGCACGCTGCCGGTGCTGGCTCGTGCCTTCGGCCTCAGCCGCGCCGGGTTCGGGAAGGGCGTGGCTTTGTTGTACGGATTGAACAGCGCCGGAGCCGCCACCGGCGCTGCCGCTGCAGGCTTCGTTCTCGTGCCGCGCTGGGGCTTGGACACTCCGTTTCTAGCTGCCGCGGCTGTGAACGTGCTGCTGGGCCTATGGGTCATCCGGCTCAGTCGCCTGCGCGGCAGGGTGACTTCTCCCCCCAGCAGCGAGGAAACCACGCCGCCGAGACCTGCGTTCGTGGCGTCGGTGCGCGGTGCAGGCTGGGTGATTCCCCTCGCTGCTGGCCTCACCGGAGCCGCCGCGATGATTTACGAAGTGGCTTGGATCCGCCTCTGCAGCCTGGTGCTGGGCTCCTCGACCTACTCGTTCTCGATCATGCTCACCGCCTTCATCATTGGCATCGCCACGGGAAGCTTTGTGTTTCGGCTGGTCGTTCCTGGGCGGCGCGAGCCAGTTCGGTTTTTCGTGCGCGCGGCACTGGCCAGCGCCGCCGTCGTGCTGCTGTGTGTGCCTCTCTACGAGCAGCTCCCGTATTGGTTCGGGCGCCTGTTGTATGAAGTGCGGGCCCGCCAAGGCGGCTTTGCCACCTACCAACTCGCTAGCCTGGTTTTGTGGGTGCTAGTGATGTTTCCACTGACCTTCTCCAACGGTTTGATTTTCCCAGCCCTCGCGCATGCGGCTGCGCAAGTGCACCGCGGTGTCGGGAGGCCAGTCAGCTACGTGCTGGCCGCCAATACCCTGGGCACGATTGCCGGCACGGTTGCGTGCGCCCTCTACTTCTTGCCCTTGCTCGGCCTGGAGGGAACGTTCCACCTGGCTGCGGGGCTGACTCTGTGCACGGCTCTGGCGGTGTTGTGCGCGGACCGCCGCCTCTCCGTGCGCAGCCTCGCTCTACGCTGCAGTGCCGCGCTCGCCGCCTTCCTCGCGCTGGTTGTGGGAAGCCCGCGCTGGGATTTGCGTTTGCTCGTCGCTGGGGAGTTTCGCCGCCACGTCGGGTTTCCGCCCTCCATCTCCTTCTCGCAGTACAAGAACGGATTCGAGGCGGGCCTGATGTACTACCGCGACGGAGCCACGGGCACGATCTCGGTCGAAGACGCGGGAATGGAGCGGATCCTGCGCGCCAACGGGAAAACGGAGGCATCGCTAGTCGGCGACCGCGAGACACAACTCCTCCTCGGCCACTTGCCCGGGATCTTGGTCGCCAACCCGCAACGCGCCTTGCTGATCGGCTTCGGCAGCGGCATGACCGCTACCGCCGTGGCCCGCCACCCATTCGCGCACATTGACGTGGTCGAGATCTCACCCGAAATGATCGAGGCTGCAGCGTACTTCCGCGACTGGCTCGGCGATGTGCTGGCGGACTCACGCGTGGCGCTACACGTCGAGGACGCACGCACCTTCCTATTTCGCACGCCGTACCAGTATGACGTCATCATCAGCGAACCGTCGAACCCGTGGGTCGCCGGGGTGAGCAGTTTGTTCAGCATGGAATTCTTTGATCAAATCCGTGCTCGCTTGGCCCCGCGCGGGGTCCTCGTGCAGTGGTTCCACACCTATGAAACGAGCACCGAGGTCGTCCGCACCCTGCTGCGCACGGTTCTGCGTTCCTTTCCCCACGTGCACCTATTCCAGTCGAACTTTGGCGACCTACTCCTGATCGCGAGCATGGATGCGCTGCAGCTCCGCGCAGAGGCTCTGACCTTGGCGTACCAGCGGGCTCGTTCCGATCTCGAACCGTTGGGGCTTCGGCGCGCGGAAAGTGTGCTGGCGTTGGAACTCGCAACGGCACCGCGGTTGCGCTCGCTCCTGGGGGACGGAAGCGTGCATCGCGATCGTTACCCCTTGCTCGAGTACATGGCGCCCAAAGCCTTTTTCGCCGGAGACTTCGCGGACCTGTTCCAATCCGTAGCGACCGACGACCGCGACGGGTATCTCCTGCCCGCGGCTCAGATGCCACACGAGGCACTGGTGGACTGGGCTGCGTACACCGACCGGCTCGACCTGCTGCGCCAGGCCAACTCGATCCGCATCCTGCAAGCGTGGTTCGCACGTTCGCCTGTGAGTCCGGAGTTCCGCAAGGCCGCCACTCAGTACCTGCGCGCAGAACCGCGCCGCCTGCGGCTCATTCAGGCTCTGACCTCGAGCCGCTGTCCGTCCGCCCATCCCCTGGTGGATTGTGCGCGCGGGCTCGTCGAAGTGTTAGCCACCGGCCCCTACCCGCCCAACGCCCGCTTCGTGAAAGAAGTGGAAACCATCGTGCTCGAGGCGGCCAAACACGATCCGGATCCCGCCTTGCTCGTCAAGCTGGCAAGCTTGTACGTACACGCCAGCGATGCGGACGCAGCGCTTGCGTTTCTCGAGCGCACGCAGGCTGAGCTGCCCAACAACGACGCCTTTGCCGGGCGCACTGCCTGCGTTCGTGGGGCTGCTTGGGAACAGTTGGGCAACCGGACCGCCGCGCTGCAGAGCTACCAAGAGTGCGTCCCCGCTGACCCGGAGGAAGCAAAACAGATCGAGGCGGCACGTGCGCGCTTGCGTGCTTCCGGCTCGTAAGCTCTCCCCGCTGCGCGGTCTCCCCGCTCACCCAGCGCTTGCCAGCCAACGGCGACCCCAAGGATCCAGCCAGTAGCCAGCCCCACCACCACTGCCCTTTGCCAGTTGTCTCTGGTCTAACTGCAGAAAGAGAGGCTCAGAACCGCAGCAGTGGCTGCACCTCCTCGCCGAAACGCAGGATTTGCTCCTCTAGTTCTGTACAAGAACGGCTGCGGAAGCGGACCTGCACGTGCGCCGCTCCCTGCTCGCGGTAGGCGCGCAGCAGCGCGGCGATCTCCTCCGCAGACCCAGCCAAGGAATTTGGACCGAGATCGAAAGCTGGCTGGCCGAGATACAGAAATGGGCTGTTCATGCCGATTTCGAACGGAGCATCCCCGTGCAGCTTGCGCCTTTCCCCGCGCAGGAAGCGCACGCCCTGCTCCATTCCCATGGCAGGAGGACCCTGCGGCAGCCAACCATCGCCGAGCCGCGCCGCTCGCCGAAGCGACGCCAAAGAGGAGCCTCCGATCCAAATGGGCGGCCGCGGCTTTTGCACAGGCCGAGGCGCGATGGCCAAGTCGCAAAAACTCCAGGCCGCCCCGCGATGGCAAGGAAACTCCTCCAAAAAGGCCGCGCGCAACGCTTCGACCGCCTCGTCGAGCAATGCACCACGGCGGGAGAAGTCCACCCCCAGGGCCTCGAACTCGGCCTGCAAGTGGCCCGCACCGAGGCCGCTGATCAAGCGCCCGTGAGAAAGGGCATCCAGCGTGCAAAACGATTTGGCAACCGCGAGCGGGTGCCGGTAGGCTGGAATGAACACGTAGGACAGCAACCGCACTCGTTCCGTAGCCGCGGCCAAGAACCCGAGCGTCGCTACCGTGTCGAACCAAACGGCCGACATTTGCGGGACATGCGTGCGCGGGATCGCGATGTGATCGCACACGGCGAGGTAGAAGAACCCCGCGCGCTCGCAAGCACGAGCGACTCGCAGAATCTCCTCACGCCCGGCGCCTGCCTCCCAGGGTTGAGCAAAGATGCGGCTTTGCGCCGCGACTGGCAGTTGCATCCCCACCGGCAAGTAATCGCGTGGGCAGATGGCGACCCACTCCCGAACCTCGCTCATGCCGTGCCCCGCAAGCCACCAGCTTCGGTGGCGGCGGCCTCTGGCTGTTGGCCCAAGGCGGCTAAGCGGTAGCGAGTCGTGGAGTGAACCGGATCGCGGTCGAAACGCGGAATCACGAAGCGGCCAAACAGCTCAACCGAACGCCGCGCTACCCATTGCGGCTGGCTGGAAGCCAGAATGCCGAAGATGATCTGGTCACAGCCGACATCCACGTACTTTTGTACGGCGCGCGCACATTCCTCCGGGTCGCCCACAATTCGCTGGCCGCTGCGAATCCGCTCTTCGAGTTGCTCCAGAGTCGGTTCGGGGATCACCTGCGGCCACGGCGGAATGTTGGCCGGACGCGGAAACGTATCCAGATACCGGAACACGAGGCTCACGTGGTACATGTTGCCCATGTTGCAGGCGATCCGCCGTGCCTCCTGGCCGTCCTCGGCGCATACCAGTTGGGTGACGCAAGCGACGTTGTCGTTCACGTATTCGCCGATCGGCTCGGCGTTGCGAATGTGCTTCTTGTACGTCTCGATGAGCGGTTCGAAGTCGCGCGGCGAGCCCATACTGAAGCACAACGCCCCGACACCCAAGCGCGCGGCTTTCTCGAAGGTGGCGGGGTTGCCGCATGCCATCCACAGAGGCGGGTGCGGCTTGCTATAAGGCTTCGGCAATACGTTGCGCTCCGGCATCGAGAAGAACCTCCCGGAGAAACTGTATTTCTCTTCGCGCCACATGCGCAGGATCTCCGGGAAGGCCTCGTCGAACATCGCACGCGTCGTTTCGCTATCCGGGATCCCGAAACCGCGGAACTCGGTACTCGACGAGCCGCGTCCGACGCCGAACTCGAAGCGGCCCTCGCTCAGGTGGTCGAGCATGGCCACCCGCTCGGCAATGCGCGCCGGATGATTGACCGGAGGCGTGATGTTGAAAATCGCCGAACCGACATGCACGCGCTCGGTTCGCGCGGCGATATACGGCAAGAACACCTCGGAGGCGGAGATGTGCGAGTACTCTTCGAGAAAGTGGTGCTCCACCGACCACACGTATTTGAAGCCGTGGCGATCGCAGTGAATGGCTAGGTCGAGTTCGCGCATCAACCGCGAATGCTCCGCTCCTTGCGGATCCCGCTCCTGCTCGTGCTTGGGCACGTGCGCTTGTACGAACAATCCGAACTCCATGCATCTCCCTCCCTGTTCTCAATGCCTGCGCGCCGAGCTGCGAACTCGTTGCGCCGGCCGCGCCGCCGGGCTCCACCCGCGGGCGGCCCGCGAGAGTTCCACAAAGGCACCGCGCAGGTCCGCAGCAAAATCGGCGACGTCAGGCAAAATGTCCCAATCCGCGTTCAGCCCGAAAAACAGTCGCCCGTCGTAACTGAAGATGGCCACCCCGAGCCCTTGGTACTCGAACAGCGGCACCGTGGGGTACCCGGCGAGCATGCGCGCGTTGAGCAAGAACAAAGGAAACTGCGGCCCAGGGACATTGGTGACGATCAAGTTGTACGGTGCCACGCGCGCCGCAACCCGAACGCCGAGCGTGAGCAGCGGATCCATCACCTCCGCCAGCGTGGTGAACGCTTCGATGCCTCGCTCCAAATGGGAACTCTTGCAGCGAGTGGTGGCTTCGACCACCGCTCGGTAGCGGACTTCAGGATCGCGTTCGCGCACCGGCAACGAGAGGATCCACGCCGACACTCGGTTACCCGGCTGCGCCGCCTCCTGCGGGCTGCGAATGCTCACCGGCACGACGATGCGGAAGTCCAACTCTTCCGCAAGGGCGGCGCGGCGCAGCAAAAATCGGCGCACTGCACCGGCCACGGTGGCGAGCACAACGTCATTGACCGTTCCTCCGAGACGGTTCTTGATCTCTTTGGCCTCGCTCAACGCCAGCTCTTGCCAATCGAACCGCCGATACGGGCCAATTGCTCGGTTCAGCGGAGTCGGCGAGGGACGGTGCAGACCTTCGCTGAAGAAGCCCCACGTCGTGCGCAGGCTGTCTTGCAAGCGCTGCCACAATGCACCCGGCTGCTCCAGTGCGCCGCGCAGCTCGGCCCACACTCTCGCGGGCAGCTCCCATTGCTTCTCGATCTCTTCTTCCCACATCCGCCAGACGCTCGGCGCCGGACGGGGACGCCAGGGCGGGGAGGGCTCTACGTGGCTGACCGGCTCCGGCTGCAGCAGCGTGGACATCAGGTCCACCCCGGAAACTCCATCTACCACCGCGTGATGGGTCTTGAGCACCATGGCAAAGCGATCTCCGGCCAGACCCTCGACCACCCACGCTTCCCACAGCGGGCGAGACCGATCGAGCGGCGTGGACAGGATACGCCCGGCCAGCTGTTTCAACTGGCGATCATCACCAGGCCGCGGCAAGCTGGTGTGCCGCACATGATAGTCGAGGTGGAACCGCTCGTCGTCCACCCAAAATGGGGCCCCATCCAGGGGGCGGAACGCGAGCCGTTGCCGGTAACGCGGAATCCAATGCAAGCGCGAAGCAATGTAGGCACGGATCTGCTCCATCCGTACCCCACCGTGCTCGTTCCTGAGCGGGCCCAACTCGAAAACCGTAACACCCCCCAAGTGCATGTGCGTGGTGCGGCGTTCGAACAGCAGGAACGAGCGGTCTTGCGCGGAGAGCTTCTCGCACCAGGCACTTGCCATCCGCCTCTCCCCAAGTCCGCTTTACCGCCGGTCACGCGCCCCAGCCACTCACGTCCACGCCCAAGGAACGCACAAAATCGATCACCTTCGGTGGCCGCAAGTAGTCCGGAGGCCGTTCATAGTTCCACATCCGCGCTCGCCCAGTGGGGGTGACGAAGGCGTGCGCCTGTTCCATCGTGAACAGCACGCCGCGGCGGCAAATCTTGCGCTCGTACTGTGCCGCGTGCTCGCGGTCGAGAACGAAATTCATCGTGTCGCACATGGAAACAATGCTGGTCCGGTTCCATTCCCACGGGCTCGAGCTGACGTGCACGAGCGCCGTTGCCGGCGTGTAGGACAGCAACTCTCCACTGCGCGTCACCACCTGCACGGGCCGCAAACAACACGCGCAGTACGATTCGATACGAACTTCCTTGCCTTGAAACGGAGGCATCATGGAGATGGCCAGCGACTCCATGGCGCAGCCGGCGTAGCAGTGGAAGCGACCGTCCAAATACACCTGCGCCTGGCTCGGGTAACTCGAAAAGGGAGGGGCTTTGAGCAAATGGAAATTCTGCGTGTCGAGATTCACCACACACATGATTCCCAGATCGAGTTCCTGATACGCGGCCAGCAGCCGCTCGCGGCTCAAGCCGGTGCCTTCGTGTGCCGTCCGCAAGTTCGGCCCGTGCCCGTGTTCGCACCAGTACTCGTACACGAACTGCCGCAAGCGCAAAGCATCCTCGCTGAAGCCGAACTCAGGAACGTTTTGCGGCATGCCGACCTCCCCAAAACAAACGGTTGTTTGATACTCCGTTGTGCGGCTGCTGTCAAACCGAGTACGCGCGCAGGATCGTGTCCACCGCGGCCCGCACGCGTCTGCGCCGCTCTGTCCTGTTCGGGCGGGGCACGCCCCCCATTACCTGTCCGGGAACCAACAAACCCTGCCACATGCCGAGAAGCTGCTCCGCCACGACCAATGCATCGTGGCGGCGCAAGCGCCCCTGGCGCTGCTCCGCTTCGAGAATGGTCGCCAGGCGGCGGCGCAGCGCCAGCGGGCCTTCCGCGTAGACCAGCCGCCCCAAGCGGGCGCGCGCGCCCACGCGTGCCGCCAGCATGCGCTGCAAGGCAACGGCCGCCGGGCTTGTCAGGAAGTCGAGCAGGGCATCGCCGAAGGCCACCAGCGAGGCTCGCAAATCGGTGCCGCTCTCGGGTAGCGTTCGCAAAGCCCGCGCCATGTCCTCACGGTGTTCTTCGATCACCGCGCGCAAAACAGCCGTCAGGCTACCGAACTGGGCGTACACCGTCGCCTTCGAGACGCCTGCGGTACGGGCGATGGTTTCGATGTTCAGCCGCCGCGGATCGGCGCCGAAGAACACCTGTTGTGCAGCAGCAAGAATGGCGCGCCGCTTGTGCAGATCAACCGGGCGCCCGCGCCGCACGCGAGCGCGTGGTGGAGAGTAGGAGTGCGTTCCCCGCGTCGTTGCTCGCCCCATTTACTGAACGCCTTCGTTCACATATTGACGAGGCATGCACAAGTCCCGGTTTTACCACAAGCTGGCCTCTTTGCTGAGGCTCGGGGTGGCTTGCGCGGTCCTGATGCTTGGAGCGGGATGCCGGCAGGCAGAGCATGGGAGTGAGGAGGTGCAGCCACGGGCGGTGCGCGTGGTGAAAGTCGAAGCTGCGGGCGGCGGGGAATGGAGCCTCACGGGTACAGTGCGGGCTCGCTACGAGACGCCGCTCGCGTTTCGCATCGGCGGGCAAATCCTGCGCCGCCTCGTGCAAGCGGGAGAGGAGGTGCACCAAGGCCAGTTGCTCTTCGAGCTCGACCCGCGCGACGTCGACCAACTGGAACGAGCGGCGGCTGCGCAAGTACGGGCTGCCGAGGCAGAAGCCCAAAACGCCGAGCGCGAGCGGCAGCGGCTGGCCGCGCTACTCGAACAGGGAATCGCGAGCCAGCAAGCCTACGAACTGGCGGAAACGATGGCTCGTTCGGCGGGCGAGCGGCTGGCTGCGCTGCGCGCCCAACACCAGCAAGCCCTCCAGCAGCGCGAGTACACGCGCTTGACCGCACCGCATTCCGGCACGTTGGTGGAAGTCACCGGGGAACCCGGGCAAGTCGTGGCTCCAGGACAACCTGTTGCGGTGCTGGCACAGAAGGGCGCTCGAGAAATCGAGGTGTTCGTGCCGGAGAACCGGGTGCGCAACGTGCCGACGCGGGCGGAAGGCGTTGTCCCGAACGGCAAATCGTTTTCCGCCGAGTTGCGCGAAGTCGCGGGAGCGGCGGATCCGGTCACCCGCACCTGGAGAGCGCGGTTTCGGCTTTTGGGCGAGGATTCCTCCGCTCTCGAACTCGGCGGCACGGCACGCTTGCGCTTCTCCGACAGCAGGACAGGGCAACAACGGGTCCCGCTCAGTGCCATTCATGACGAAGGCAGCGGACCGATGGTCTGGCGGGTGCGGAACGGTCAGGTGGAGCCGGTGCCAGTCCGCATCGCCGGAACAGACGGTGAGGACGCTTACGTCGAAGCGAATTTGGAAGTCGGTGCCGAAGTGGTCGCGGTGGGGACACACCTCCTGCACCCCGGTGAGAACGTTCGCCCCCTGCCATGACTCAGCTCGACTGGAACGTCTCCGCATTCGCGGTTCGCGAGCGCTCCCTCACCTTGTTCTTCCTGTTACTGTCGGCACTGGGCGGACTGCTCGCCTTCTGGCAGTTGGGGCGCGCCGAGGATCCAGCGTTCACGGTGCGCGCGATGGTTGTGTCCGCGCTCTGGCCAGGAGCCTCGGCGGAACAAATGCAGCGCTTGGTGGCCGACCCACTGGAGAAGCGTGTGCAAGAAGTCGAGTATTTCTACCGAGTTGAAACAACCTCGCGCCCGGGTCGCGTGGACCTGGTGGTCGAGTTTCACGACTACACGCCTGCGCACAAAGTGCGGGAGCTGTTTTACCAGGTGCGCAAGCGGATGCAGGACGAAGCGCCGCGCCTCCCTGAGGGAGTGCTCGGACCGTTTGTCAACGATGAGTTCTCCGATGTGTACTTTGCGCTCTATTCTCTCACCGCTCGCGGCCTTACGCCGCGACAGCTCGTGCGCGAGGCAGAGCGCCTGCGCGAACGGCTGCGTCGCATCCCCGGCGTACAGGAAGTCCATCTCATCGGCGAGCGCCCAGAGCGCTGGTACCTCGAGTTCGACAACGCACGCCTGGCCACTCTTGGTCTCTCGCCCGCCGCGGTGCGGGAAGCGCTGGACGCCAGCAATCGCTTGCTGCCGGCCGGGTGGATCGAAGGCAGCGGGGCGCGCCTGTACCTCCGGGCGGTGGACGACACGTTCGACGCCGAGCTCCTGAGTCGCATCCCCCTGCGCGTTGGAGGACGCTGGCTTACCTTGGGCGAGGTAGCGCGCGTCCGCCGCGGTTACGAAGATCCGCCGGCTTACCTTGTACGTGCCTTCGGGCAAGACGCGGTCCTACTCGGCGTGATCATGCAGGCAGGGGAAAACGGCTTGCTCCTCGGCGAGCGCCTTGCCGCGTTCACCGAGGAGCTACGGGCGGAGCTGCCCCTCGGGCTCGAATGGAAAGAGGTCACCAATCAGGCGCACGCGATTTCCGCCGCTGTCCACCTCTTCCAGTTCAAGTTTCTCATTGCCCTGGCTGTGGTCACGCTGGTGAGTTTCGCCACCTTGGGAATCCGCGCCGGAATCGTGGTCGGATTGGCGGTGCCGCTGACTCTCGGTCTCACCTTCGCAGTCATGCTCGTGCGCGGGATCAATCTCGACCGCATCACGCTCGGGGCGTTGATCGTCTCCCTCGGCCTTCTGGTAGACGACGCCATTATCGCCATCGAAATGATGAAGGTGAAACTCGAGCAGGGCTGGGAGCGGGCTCTGGCAGCCTCGCACGCATGGACCGCAACCGCAGCGCCTATGCTCACCGGCACCCTGGTCACCGCACTCGGGTTTCTCCCCATTGGTTTTGCCCGCTCCGGAGTTGGCGAATACGCAGGGAACATGTTCTGGGTTCTCGCGATCGCCTTACTGGCATCCTGGCTGGTGGCGGTGGTTTTCACGCCCTATTTGGGCTTCGAGTTGCTGCCCGCCGCGCACCGGGCCGAGAGTCAGGAGGAAGAGGCGCTGTACCAAACCCCGACCTACCAGCGCTTGCGCGCTTTGATCGAGTGGTGCGTGCAGCACCGGCGAACCGTGACAGCGGTCAGCGCGGCGGCGCTCGGCGCCAGCCTCGTAGGGCTTCAACTCTTCGTCCCGCGACAGTTCTTCCCCAATTCCGACCGGCCGGAGGTGATCGTGGACCTGTATTTGCCGCAGGGAACCAGCATCGGGGTGACGCGCTCGGTCGCCGAGCGAATGGAAACACTCTTGCTCGCGCGTCCCGAAGTGCACACGTTGGCAACGTTCATCGGCGCCGGAGCGCCGCGCTTCTTCCTGGCTCTGAACCCCGAGCAACCCAGCTCAGCCTTCGCCAAAGTCCTGGCGATCACCGGGTCGGCAAGGGAGCGCAACCACTTGATCGCTGAGATCGAGCGCCACGTTCGGAACGGCGAGTTTGCCGAGGCTCGGGTGCGTGCCCACACCTTACTCTACGGTCCGCCTGTTGTGTGGCCAGTTTCGTTTCGCGTTGTGGGTCCCGACCTCGGGACGCTGCGTGTCATCGCGCGCGAGGTGCGCGAAGTGCTCGCCCGGCACCCCCACGTTATGGATCCGCACCTGGAGTGGTCCGAGCGTACGCCGGTGCTGGTCTTGCGCCCGGACCTCGAGCGGCTTCGCCAGATCGGGCTCACACCGCGCGACTTGGCCCAGCAGCTCCAATACGAGTGGGGCGGTGTTCCGGCAACCGAACTGCGCGAAGACATCCGCCATGTGCCCGTTTTCCTGCGCGGCGCGGAGGCCAAGCTGCTCCCCTCGAACATCCACATCAAAACCCTCGACGGCCGTTCCATCGCCCTCGATCACGTGGGCTCGCTACAGGTAGAATTCGAGGAGCCGGTGTTGAAACGGTACAATCGCGAGCCGTTCATCGCCGTCAACGCCGAGGTACGCGGCGCGCAGCCGAGCGATGTCACCTGGCAACTCTGGGATGCGCTCGACGCCGTGCGGCGGCGGCTGCCTCCCGGCTATCGCATCGACATCGGCGGCTCCGTGGAGCAGTCGAGCAAAGGAGAGCGGTCGATCCAACGGTTGCAGCCGGTGATGGTGCTACTCATGATGGCGGTCATCATGCTGCAGATGCGGACCTTCCGGGGCATGTTGCTGGTGCTGGCCACCGCCCCGCTCGGCTTCATTGGCGCGGTGCCGGCCTTGATTGTCACCCAGCGGCCTCTGGGTTTCGTCGCCATGCTGGGACTCATTGGCTTGGCCGGGATCCTCATGCGCAATACCCTCATCCTTGCCAAACAAGTTGACGACAACCTCGCCCTCGGGATGGATTCTTACCGAGCCGTGGTGGAAGCCACCGTTCGCCGCGCGCGCCCAGTGGTTCTGACCGCGGCTGCGGCTGTGCTCGCCTTCGTGCCGCTGGCTACGGACACCTTCTGGGGCCCCATGGCGGTGGTGCTCATGGGCGGCGTGACCGCGGGCACGGTCATCACCTTGCTGCTGCTTCCCGCTCTTTACTCCCTGTGGTTCCGGATTCCGCCCAAGGCCGGTCTGGCGCCATAGTCCGAACCGGCATATCCGGCGGGACCGCCTCGTGCGCCTGTGCCCGCGGCGAGCAGATCGCGAGCTCAGCGCCTCAGACTTGCACCTCGCGGGCCTGTGGGTTGATTGCGTAAAGCCCGGTGATGCGCGCTTGCGCAAGCACGTGTCCCTTGAGCGCCTCGATCACTTGCGGCCCGCCAAAGCGCCCCTCCAACGGGCATCGCGCCAGGTCCACAGCGTAGAGCGTGAAGTGGTAATGATGCACGATTTCATCGTTCCACGGCGGGCAGGGACCGTCGTAACCGAAGTAATCGCCCTTCATATCCGGGTCAGATGCAAACCAATCCGTGTAATTATTAAGCCCCTGTCGCGTGCCGCGCGGACCCTCCGGGCCCGGCTTGCCTCGAGGTGTGACGCCGCGCGAAAACTCTCCCTCGGAAATCGGCGGCCCATCGGGCGGCAGGTCCACCAACACCCAGTGGAAGAAATCCACTCGCGGCAGGGAAGCCGGCACCACCCGCCCTTCCTGGTTGACGTCGTCAGCGCGGCTGGGCACGTCGGAGTCGTGACAGATCAGCACCAGCGAGCGCGTGCCCGCAGGCAAATCCGCCCACGCCAAGTGGGGATTGAGATTCTCGCTCAACGCCACGTGCGCTCGAGGATCGTACTTGCCGAAAGCGCAGCGTTCCGGGATGCGACCGCGGTCCGGGAAACTCTCGCTCCAAAGTTTCATCTCCCTACCTCCTTTCCTGCACGGCGGGCCGTGCCCCGACCAAGGTACGTACGGCCTCGCTCATGCCGTCAATGCTCAAGTGAAACATGGGGAACAAGCGGCGGATCACACGGCACGTATCTGCCTCCCAGTAAGCGGGTTTTTCTGGATTGAGCCAAACGCTCCGTTCGAAATGGTTGGCGATGCGTTGCAGCCACACGATGCCTGGCGTCGGGGAGACGCGGCGCGGGTCAATGTTCCCGAAAGGCTCCAGCAGTTCCGCCGGGTGCATCGAGGCATCACCGACGATCACCACTTTCCAGCGCCGATCGAGGCGGCGCAACAAATCGCCGGTCGGCACTGCATCGGAGCGGAACATGCGGGCTTTGTTGTAAACGTGATCGTAAATACAGTTGTGGAAGTAGTACGCTTCGAAGGCACGCAGGCCCCGCTCTTCGTGGAGGGCAGTGAGAAGCTGGCTTACCGGCTCGTAATACGGGTCCATCGTGCCACCGACGTCCATGAGCAAGAGCAAGCGCACATCGTTGCGCCGCGGTGGACGGAACACCAGTTCGATTTCCCCCGCGTTGCGGCAGGTTTCGTCCACAGTCTCGTCGAGATCCAGTTCGGTTGCCTCACCCGAGCGGGTGAGCTGGCGCAAGCGGCGCAGGGCCACGCGCAGTTGGCGCACGTCCAACGTGAGGTCGGTGCGGTAATCGCGAAAGCGCCGTTCCTCTGCCACTTTCATGGCTGAGCGGCCACGCGCAGGGCCGCCGACGCGGATCCCGGTCGGGTGCTGCCCGCTGTGCCCAAACGGGGATTTGCCACCCGTGCCGATCCACCGGTCGCCGCCGTCGTGGCGCTCGCTCTGTTTTGCCAGCGTGTCGAGGAGGCGGCGCATGAGTTCATCATGATTGAGCCGTTCCAGTTGCGCCAACTCCTCTGGGGAGAGGTGGGGGAAATTCTTGGGATCGCGCAGCCATTCAAGGACCTTCTCCACGGTCTCCTCGCTCACGGCGCCCTCCACACCGCGGAAGACACGCAAGAAGACCCGGTCGTAGGCATCGAAGAAGGTCTCGCTCTTGACCAAGCAAGCGCGACCCAAGTGATAAAAGCCGAGCAAGCTGGAGTGGTGCAGGCCGAGCTCGAGTGCGCGCATGAAGGTCAGCCACTCCTGAATGCCTACCGGTACGCCTTCTTCGCGCAGCCCGTAAAAGAAATCCAGGAACATCCTTTTGCCTCGCTCGCAGACTCCCCCCGGGCCTACTGCTGATAGCGCGGGCCGAGTTCCGCCCAGCTCTTCGGGAAGCGGCCACCGGCCGCGTCGTAGCGGAGCAGGGCGTCCACGTCCTGCTCCTTCTTGAGCAGTGCCCCGACAAACGGGATGTGTTGTTCCACCGTCTCCAGGCTCACCCCTGCTCGCACCAAGGCGGTGATCCAATCGATCAGCTCCGAGGTCGAGGGCTTTTTGCGCAGCTCGCTTTGCTCGCGCAGCCAGTAAAACTTGATCAGCACCTGGTCCAGCAATTTGGCGTCGAGATGAGGGTGGTGGACCGCCACGATGCGGCGCATGAGTTCGGGAGTGGGGAAATCAATGTAATAGAAAATGCAGCGGCGCAAAAACGCATCCGGCAATTCCTTCTCGTTGTTCGAGGTGATGATCACGATCGGCCGGTAGCGGGCCACGATTTCCTCGCCGGTCTCGATGATCGTGAACCGCATCTCGTCGAGTTCGCGCAGCAAATCATTCGGGAACTCGAGATCGGCTTTGTCAATTTCGTCAATCAGCAGCACCACCCGATCGGGCGACGCAAACGCCTGCCCGAGCGGACCCAGCTTGATGTAGCGGCGGATATCGGAAACATCGCCGGTACCGAACCGGCTGTCATTCAACCGCTGCACCGTGTCGTACACGTACAGGCCCTCCGCCGCCTTCGAAGTCGACTTGATATGCCAGGCAAGCATCTTCAGCCCCAGCCCCTCGGCTACGTGGCGAGCCAAAATCGTCTTACCGGTTCCCGGCTCCCCTTTGATCAACAGAGGGCGTTCCAAGGCAATTGCGCAATTGACCGCATCCACCAACGCAGGCGAAGCAATGTAGCCCGGGGTTCCGTGGAAACGCTGAAATCCATCTTTCTGCGACATAGGCCAAGTTGCTACCGGTATGCCTACAGCCACGCAAGGGGACGTGCAGCGCCGCCTCCTGCTCGCACCGACCGGCAGGATCGCTCTTCTACGGCGCTGGTTGTTTTGTGGAAGGCCGCGCGCAGTCCATTCCGGGTGGCGACCAAGGAGGGCGTACACGCCGAGGCCTAGCCCCATTTACGGCGTGGGAGCCGAGATCGAGGCACGGTGCCGCCGCAACAGTTTGACCAAAGAGACAGCGCGATGCACGAACGGTAGCCAGCGCTCCCCGTCATCGTCCACTGCGGGTACCATGGTTTTCCTGCGCGCCAGTTCCGCGATCTGGCGGCGTTCGCTCTCTAGGCGGTTGCGGCGCACGTAAAAGTAGTACACGAAAAACCATCGATCCTCTTGCGGTTGGGCGAGCGCCTCCTGCAGTCGCGCGTCGCCGACGAGGTCCCAATACTGGATCAAGGGCAAGTTGACCCCAGCACGCGTCGCCAGCTTGATCCACGACCACGAACGGGGATTGATTTCGATCAGCTTGTAGGTACTGTCCCGCTCGTCGTACTTGAACTCGACTTGACTAATCCCGTGAAACCCCGCGGCCTCCAACAGTCGCCGCGCGCTATCTAACACTTCAGGAATCGGACTCAGGGCTTCAGCCACGCTAGCCTCGCCGTAATAGTACGGAAACTGCGTGACCTTGCGCCCGATGAACGACCGTAGGACCTTGCCGCTGCGGTCGCTGTACGATCCCACAGTGACCAACCGGGTTGGCTCTCCCGGGATATTTTCGCTCACCTGGAAGGCACGCCCCTCGTGCTCGCGCGCGAGCTCGCGCAAAGTGTGGCCCAGCTCCTGCTCATCGCGGCAAACTTTCAATCGGAACGTCTTTGCCCGCGCCCCGCTCGCACGCGCCGATGGTTTGACGACGAGGGGAAAGCGCAGTCCTTGCACCTTCGGAAACTCGCCGGCCCTGAAGCGAACGTGCCGGGGCATCGGGACTCCAACCTGCTCGGCCAGCTCGTACTGCCAGTTCTTCTCGAAGATCCGCATGCCGATGGGTTCCGCCGCTGGGATGTGATACGCCGGCTCGAGCTGAGAGCGATGCTCGATGAGGACCGCCAAGTCGGCATCGGTGCTCGGAAACAGCACACCGCGGCCCTCGAACGAACCGCGCAAGCGGAGCAGAGCATCCACCAACGACTCCCCCCGCCACGGCCGGTAGGTGAGGCGCAGCTTCGGGTAACGCGACCAACGGCCGAAAGCGGGCGGCCAGTCGCGCTCCACCGTGACAATATCGATCCCGCTGCCAGCCAGGGAGTGCAGGATACCGATCCCACCGGTCTCGCAGTTCAGGACCACTGCCGGATTGCGAAGCATTCGTCCCATGGTTGTCGTTGGTTGTCGTGCATTTCTTCCCTGATCGCAACGACAGGGCAAGCAGGCTTGCCTACCCCCTGCCGCGCGCATCGTTTGCCTCGCCTTGTCGCCCGCGACTCGCTACAGAGCCTGCCTTCGCCGGAAGGGTGTTCAGAGCGATGGGCTACCAAGCGATTCTGTTCGATTGTTTTCGTACTTTGTTCGAAGTCGGCCCTGCCGCACCGATGATGCGGGCCGACGAACCGGGTTGGCGGCCTGCTGTGGAAGCGGTGCTAGCGGATGTGGCTCCTTCCTTGCCGGAACTCGACCGCGACGCATTCCTCACTGCATTCGAAGAAGTCACCCGAGCTTTCCGGCGGGAAGCGGTCGCTAGCTGCCGCGAACGCCGCCTGGAGGAACGATTGGCTGCAGCGCTGAGCCGTCTCGGTTACTCGCAGTCCGACATTGCTCGATGCGGTCGAATCGTGGCTGCGGTTCACCGCCAGCACGTGGTCCAGAACTGCCAGCCATACCCGAGCGTCCCGCAGCTCGTGAAGAGCCTGGCAGCGCGCTTCCGGCTTGCAGTGGTGTCCAACTTCGACGACCCGCTTGCCGTTCGACAACTGCTCGAACGTTCCGGCCTCACGCGTTTTTTTTCTGCCGTCGTGGTTTCCGCGGAAGCCGGCTGGCGGAAGCCTCGGGCAGAAATCTTCCACCAAGCCCTCGCTGCAACTGGCGTTGGCGCCAGCCACGCCTTATTCGTCGGCGATAGTTGGGAGGAAGACGTGCTGGGGGCCACTGGGGCTGGTATGGACGCAGTGTGGATTCACACGGCTGCCGGCGAGACGGAGCGCCCGCCGGCCAAGTGGGTGATCCGGGAGGTCACCCAACTCACAGCTTTGCCTCTACTGTCCGCTGCGTGAACGGCACCTCGTCGAGCAGTGGCTCCGCCGCGCAGTAACGGCGCAGGTTTTGGCAGAAGTGCTGAACGCACCGTTCCATACGGTCGGGCACATGCATGGCGACATGAGGCGTGAGGACCACATTCGGCATGGCCCACAAGCGGTGGTCCGCCGGCAAAGGTTCTTTACGAAACACGTCGAGACCTGCCCCAGCGAGCTTCCCAGAGCGCAACGCCTCACACAGGGCCTGCTCGTCAACCACCGAGCCGCGCGCCACGTTGATAAACCACGCCCCGTCGCGCATGACAGCGAACTCCCGCGCCCCGAACAAAGCATCGTTGGCCGGCTCGCCGCGAACCGTAACCACGACGATGTCGCTGCGCGCCAGCAACACGTGCAGGTCGTGGCGGGCAAAAAACTCATCCACATTCTCTTCCTCACCTGGGCGCGAGGAGCGGGTCGCCAGAACCCGCATCCCGAAACCCCTCGCCATCCGCGCCACTGCGCGGCCGATGTTCCCGTAGCCCACGATGCCGAGGGTACGCCCGCGTAGCTCCCCCACCGGAGCCTGCTCCCAGCGCCTCCCCCGTTGTGCTTCCAGAAACAAAGGTAAGCGCCGCAACAGGGCAAGGATGAGCGCCCACGCGTGCTCCGCAACCGACGCGGCGAACAGACCGCCCACCGTGGTCACGCGCACCCCCGGAGCCTCCAAGACGCCGGTGCCGTTCAACTGGTCGTAGCCAGTGGCTGGGGTTTCGACCCAGCGCAGGTGCGGGGCAAGCTCAGCCGTGCGGCGCGGGGGCGCGAATGCGAACAGCACCTCGGCCCGCGCCAACTCACTGCGCAGGGCCTCTGTAGGCAGAGGCTCCGGCACGTCCTGCCAATTGCCAGCTCGCCGCGCTGCGACTTCGGCCCACGGAACCGGGAAGTCATGCAACACGAGTTCCACTGGCAGATTCGCACAGGAACGCACGAGGAGTTCCCGATGCGCTTCCTGGTTCAGCACGAGCACGCGCACAGGTCTGCGCATCACTTCTTCCGCGCCACCAGGATGAGCTGCTCTCCTTCGACGCGCATCGAACCGTCAACGTAATGCATGAGCATGATCCACGGGCTTTCCCGCTGGAACAGAACCTGGAACGCAGAGAGTTTGTCCAACACTTCCTCGCGGGTAAACGCATGCGGGTGCGACAAATCGCGCTCTTGCGCGTGCGGGAACACTTCCACGGTGAGGACCAGAAACCCTGCCGGGCGCAGCGCCCGGCGGATCTCCGCCAGCACCCGGTCTGGCTCCGAGGTGTGATCCAGCACATTGGAGCAAAAGACAGCGTCGAACCACTGGTCGGGGAAGGGAATCTGCTCGCCGTAGCCCTGGCGCACTTCGATGCCTGCAGGGTACGAATAGATCCGCTTGTACTCGTCGGCGAGTGGATCGATCCCAAAGCGCTGGCCAGGCAAGAAATGCAGCACGGTGCTGATGCCACAGCCTACGTCGAGCACCCTACTGTGCTCGTCTAACGAGACCATGGCCAGGATCTCATCGAAGTATCGGTACTTCTGCCAGTACTCGCGTACTTTCTCGCGGTTTTTGGCGAAGACCGGGGCCCAGCGATTTTGCCACGAAAGCTCCGAATAGTACTTGTCGGACAAGCCCAGCCAACGCCCAACCCCAAGCGAGCGGGCCAAACGCTTCAGGAAGTGATCGCGCGGAATCGCAGCCAGGCGACCTACGAGGTAAAGGCGCGCTCGCGATAAGCCGGTAGCCATGCGCCGGCTAGCTAATCTCGATGCGCAACGTTTGCAACGCAGGCTTCCCCTCTGGTCAACCGCGCGCGCTCCCATACTCCCCCGCCGCACAGCCTCCGTACCAGCGTCCACCTCCAACCCCTACCCCAGGCCGTTTCCCTGCGGTGGTCCCGGCGCACCCATGTCCCTCATCCGTAATGAGCGAACGGTTTTGGCCGGCCGCTCTCGATCACACGCACAGGGCGGCTACGGAGGTGGGTCGAGGCCATCCACGTCGGCATCGGAACACGCGCTCGAGAGTCGTTGTATGCCCGCAAACCTCGAGGAGTTCCCAGCGTGCGGGCCGCGGTGACTTCGCACCTGCGGCCTCCTGGGCACTCACACCACCCTCCGCGAACGAGCCCTCGCAATAAAAGCTTGCTTTTTAGCGTCGCTTACCAGAAACTTTCACAAGGGAGGGGACATGAAACGGGCTTCGCGACATTGGGTCGGGCTGGTGTGTTTTTGTTGTTTTAGCGGCAACGCACTCGCGGCTCCGCGCGCTTTGATTACCAACTCCGGGGACAATACGGTCAGCGTAATCGACACGGCGACCGATCAAGTGATCGCAACCGTAAACGTTCAGGCCGCGCCAACGGGCGTTGCCGTCGATCCCAGTGGAACGAAGGGCTATGTCGTCAATTCGGGAAGCCAGTCCATATCGGTCGTAGACCTCACCTCGCTGAGCGTTTCCACCCCGCTTTCAGGAACTGCGGTCGGAAGTGGTGCTTTCGGCGTAGCAGTGAGCCCAGATGGCGCATACTTTTACGTGACCAACCGGACGAGCGACACGGTTTTCGCGTACAACGCCGTGGGGCTGAGCTTCCTTGCCGGAATCGGGTACTTTGCCAGCGTCCCGCTCGGTGTGGTGGCCGACGCGGAGGGGAACGTCTACGTCTCCGTGCATGCCGGCCCCGGGGGGAGCGGTGCAAATGGACCTGGCTACGCTGAGATTGCCCCTCCGCCGGACTTGCAGTGGAACATGGTGGCTCCGGGAACTTCACCGAACGGGATCGCTGTCACCGGCGGCCCGGGCGGCGGTCATCGCCAGGTTTACTTTGCGGACGAAGGTGCGGATGCAGTTCGGTCCTGGGACCCAACTCGCTACCCGTACCCGTATCTCAAGTCGATTCCCGTGGGCACCCAGCCGTACGGGGTCGCGGTGAGTCCCGACTCCACCCAGTTGTACGTGACGAATACCGGTTCTGGCACGCTCTCGATCATCGACATCGCCTCAGATACGGTAGTGGGGACTGTGCTCGTGGGACTCCAGCCGCGCGGCGTCGCCGCCCACCCAGATGGGCGTCGCGTCTACGTCGCAAACACGGGGAGCGACACCGTGTCCGTGGTTGACGTTCAAACTGCCACAGTGATCGCAACGATCCCCGTCGGCGCCTCGCCGTGGAGCCTCGGACAGTTCATCAAGCCGTTTTGCACGGCAGATGCGGACTGCGATGACCGCCTCGACTGCACCACAGACACCTGCCAGTTGGAAACCGGAGTGTGCAGCCACGCAAACACTTGCGCAACACCGACGCCATTACCCGCTCGCTCTGTGAGCCTGGTTCCGGCGAGTGCTTCCATCGCCCCGGGCGAGAACATCTCCGTCCAACTTCACATCAACGACACCAACGAGATCATTTACTATACATTTGGACTCACGTACGACCCCAACGTCCTCTCGTTGCAGGGCCTGACGATGAACACACCCCCCTGGTGCATGGCGCAAGCGAACGGGGCGGATGCAGGCAAGATCTGTATCGCGATCAGTTGCCCGAATCACCAATTCCCGGCCAACAACCCAGACCTGGCCACCATCCAGTTCCAAGGCGCGGGTAGCGGAGTCACCTCACTCGAGTTCGCCACCGTGTTCTGCGGTTCGAGCGGTGTGCCCGCTTGTGAATTGCAGAGGGACGGAGGGGGCTTGTTTCCCTGCAACCGCAGCGGTGCCACGATTCAGGTGGGCGGCCCTACCGCAACGCCGACGCTGACACGGACCGCTACGTGGTCCCTCACCCCTTCGCCCACATTCACGCCCACCGTGCTTCCCCCAGCGCCAAGCTTCTCACCCACTTCCTCTTTCACCGCCACGGCGACAAGGACCGCTACGAGTCCTCCTCCCTCGAACACGCCGGCAGCGAGCCTTACCCCGACATCCTCCGCACCTGTAGATGCGGACGGCGATGGTGTGCCAGATGTGTCTGACAACTGTCCGACCATCGCCAATCCCGCTCAAGAGGATCTCGACTCGGACGGTGCAGGGGATGTTTGCGACGCCAGCGACGCACCCTTGACGGTAAATCGGGTCTCCCTCCGCCCCGACACGAGCCTTGCCACCGACAATGGCCGCGTGCGCGCCCGAGGTCAATACGTGGCGCTGGACCCCGCCGCCCTGGATGTGTCCGCCGGGCTGCGGATTCGGGTTGAGGATAGTGGGTCGCTCGCGGAAACGTATGATTGGATCCCGGGCGAGTGCGCACCCCTGCGCCGGGGTGGAGTCCGCTGTGTCAGCACCGACCGCATGCGCGAAGTGGTCGTGCGCCCCGCGCGCGGGGTGTCGGGAAGCTACTCCTGGCGTCTGCAGTGCCGCGGACGCACCTTCGCTGCGATTTCTTCCGGTCCGGTCACCGTGACTTGGACCCACATGGGTTCGGCCATCGACCGCCTGGGCTCGGCAGGCTCGTGCAAATGGTGGCACTCCATCTTGGTCTGCGAGCCCTAACCTGACCGGCCACACGCAGGATCTCGAGCGGGCACGACGATGAAGCAGGGGACCGCTACGGGCCGAAGGAAACGCCGCTCCCGGCGGCACCAGTTACGGCGCCTTTGGCGATGAAGATCCGGCTGCGCGCGTCCCAAGGTCAGGCGCGAAACCCGTCCCGTCACTAGCTTATAAAACACGCAAGCGGGCCACGGTTGACCATGCAGGCCCTTGGGAGAAGAAGAGCGTCGCAGTGCCGGCAAGAAGCAAGGGGCTCTCCGTGCTGCTGCCGCGGAATCTGCACAGGGTGTCTTTCAGGCAAGGCTGCATGCGATGTACGCCAGCCCGCTGGGCGCGAACCTGTTGCCCCGCCGTGCTTGGCGCCAATGCTTGTGCGGGCTAGGGTGCAGGCGTTCTCGAGCCTGGCGTCGGATTATGCTGCAAGTCGTGGAGGTAGATTCGGGAGAAGACTGGGATGCGATGCTTTGCCAGCTTGGTCCGGCAAGCGTGTTTCACCGACGAGTTTGGCTGGATCTGATCGCTGATCTGGCGCGTGCCACGTTTCGGCCTACCCGCATCGAAGACAATGGGCACATGCTTGGCCTGCTTCCCCTATTCCAGCTCCGGCGTGGCCCGCTTCGCATTCTTGCATCCCCGCCGCCGCTTGCGGCGACGCCCTATCTGGGCCCGGTGGTACCGTCCGAACTGTTGCCCGAAGTGTTCACCGCTCTGGCTCACTTTGCCAAAGCTCAGGGTGTCGCCTACCTCGAGCTGCGGATCGCCGCCGACCTTCCGGCGCAGGTATGGGAGCCAGCCGGGTTCGAACGGGAAGGACGAGCCACCCATGTGCTCGACCTCCGCCCTGGGGAGCGGGAGTTATGGCAACGGGCCTTGGACCCGGCGTGCCGGCGGGCAGTCCGCAAAGCAGAACGAGAAGGAGTCACGATACAGGAAGTGCGCCTTGCCGAAGTCGCCGATCGCTACTACGAACTCGCGCAGATGGTGTTCGCCCGCCATCACCGGGCACCGCCCCTCCGCAAAGAGGATTACCTCAGGATGGACCGCGCCATCGAAGCGGGTGCGAATGCACGAGTTCTGGCGGCTCTCCACCGGGGGCAGGTGGTGGCGGCGGGGATTTTTCCCTTCGACTCCCGCACCGTGTATTATCTGGACGGGGTCAGTGACCGAGCTGCGCAAAGCCTACGTCCTAACAATTTACTGCACTGGGAAGTCATCCGCTGGGCTGCTGCGCGGGGGTTACAGGAGTACGACATGGTTGGCGCCGGGATTCCGGGTGTGGCGCGCTTCAAGCAAACCTTCGGCACGATCGAGCGCCCTTACACGTACGTGTACCGGCACGGCAACGCACTCACTCGCGTGGCTCGCCGCCTGTATGCCGCTGCCATCCAGCCTTGGCGCGCGTTGCAGTTTCGCTGGCGTGCTTATCGGAGTGGAGGCATGGAAGCGCCAAGTGCAGGTCCCGGGCCGCAAACTTGAGCGCTGAGGGGACCAGGAACCACAGCGAGGCGGCGGACGAAATCCGGCTCGCATGCAAAACGGCACGGGAGAGCGCGCGCCACCATCTCACGACGCGACGTTGGGACTCATCGTGTCCGCGCGCAAACCCTGCCGGATGGTCTCCAACGAGATGACCTCTTGCGGGGCGATATTCCCTAAGTTCACGTTGCAGCCGAAGTGCTTGACCAGCCACACCTGCTGCGCTTTCTGGGGCGCTTCGAAGATCAAGCGGGAGGTGTCAATCTGAACCTCCATCTCCTCGATCAGACCGGTGCGAATCTCGCCGCTTTGGCGGTACAAGCCGACCGTGCCTGACTCCCGGCCCTCGGTGACCACTTTCCACGCGCCGGCTTCCAACTCGGCGCGGATTTGCTGCACCCACCGGTAAGGAGCCACCACCACATTTGCGTCCTTACTGCCCACTTCCGACAGCACCCGGAAGTCTTTGGCGAGTTTTTCGATGATCCCAAGCTTTTGCTTCGCAGGAATCTCGATCACGCCGTCGGAAATTTCGACCAGCCGGAATCCCTGATCACGCAGGAAGGCGACGTACTCTTCGAACCGGTTGCGACTGAACGCCACCTCGAAGAGGCTTCCTCCACAACACACCTCGACGCCTGCTTCCCGATACAGTTCGAGTTTCTCGGCAAAGTTCTCGATCACCACCGCGGTGCCCCACCCCAGCTTCACAATGTCAATGTAGCTGGCTGCCACCTCTAACATCCCTCGCACCTCGGCCAGGGAAAGCCCTTTGTCCAACACGTGCGTCAGGCCGACCTCACGCGGTTTCCGCGAGCGGTTCGGATCGCGCAAGGACTCGAGGAAGTTCGACTTCATTCCCCCTCCTAAAGGGCTTCACTGCGAAAAGCCAAGGGCGCGGCCACCAGGGGTATCTCCGCAGCCAGGAGAGTCGTCAAAATCGGCCCTCGAAGGCACACCGGAGCGGCCCGCCCGGATGGCTGAGCCAATCTCGAAACATTTACTGAGGCGGCTTGATCGCGGAGCATGCAGCAGTGCCTACGGTCCCCCGGCTTGGCACCGAGCAACCAAATTGTCAACCACGCCGATTCGCACACGCGCGACTCCGTCAACGCCAGTTGGCGATCGCTGCGAAAAGGCAGCGGCCCCTACAGCAGAAACCAATCGTCGGCTGCTTCGGCATCGGCTGTGCATAAGCGGCAGAGCGGGGATGCGGCGGGGGCGGGGCAAGCAGCCAAAGGAGAAGTATGGATGGCAGTGAGTCGCAACCAAGGCCGCTGGGCAATTGTGCTCGCTGGCGGCGACGGAACCCGTTTGCAGGAGTTGACCAAAGGCATCACCGGGGAGCCAGTTCCGAAACAGTACTGCCACCTATTGGGAAGCCGTTCCTTGCTCGAGATGACTCTCGACCGCATCCGCCTCTTTGCGCCCCCCGAAACAAACCGTGGTGGTGATCACCCAGCACCACCTCAAGTGGGCAGAAGAGCAACTGGCCCCGGTCTCTCCCGCACACATCTTCGTCCAGCCGGTGAACCGCGACACCGGGCCCGGCATTCTCCTCCCTCTCCTGCACTTGAAGAAGACCGTGGGAGATACAACGATCGGCCTGTTTCCGAGCGACCATTACGTAAGCGACGACACTGGCTTTGCACAGCAACTCGACCTGGCAGCTCGGTTCGTCGAGCGGCACCCGCGGTTCCTGCTCCTATTCGGGGTCGTCCCCGACCGCCCCGACACCGAACTCGGGTATGTGCTTCCCGGCCGCAAGTTCCGGCAGCGGGACCCGGATGCCCCCGTTTTTCGCGTTCGTCAGTTCGCGGAGAAGCCCTCCGCCCAACAGAGCGTCCAACTCATCGAAAGCGGGGCGCTCTGGAACTCGTTTGTGCTCGTCTTTCGGCTCACAACCCGGCTGAACCTGACAGAGCGCCTCTTGCCGCACCGTTTCAGCGCCTTGCGCCCACTCTGCACCGGATCAAGGCCGGGGCCAGAGGATTTTGGCGCAATCCCAGCCTGGAACTTCTCGCGCGAGCTGCTCGCGCAAGCGACCTCGCAGTTGGCCGTGTGGCGGCTACCGGAACTTGGCTGGACCGATTGCGGGACGCACGAGAGCCTGCTCCGCACTGTCTCTCGACTCCCGGCCTTGCCGGCCTGGTTCCCCTCCGGCTCAGCAGAGCAAACTCGGCGGCAATTGTGAGCCGCGGCGGTTTTTTCTCCCTGCCCTCTCCGGTAAAGAGCGGGCATGGAGTTCGGGATTGACCACCTGCTCGCCGATCGCACCTTGCAGCGGCGCCTTTCGGGGCAGCGCGTTGCTCTCCTCGCCCACCCAGCTTCGCTGACCAAAACGATGGTGCACACCCTCGATGCTCTTGCCGCTTCACCAAACGTTCGCTTGACCGCGGCCTTCGGACCCCAACACGGCCTGCGGGGGGACAAACAAGACAACATGGAAGAATCCGACGACTACCTCGATCCGGTGCACCGCATCCCGGTGTTCAGTTTGTACGGCAAGACGCGCCGTCCCACGACCGAGATGCTGGACAGTTTCGATACGTTGTTGGTGGACCTGCAGGACCTCGGCTGCCGTGTGTACACCTTTGTCACCACCTTACGGTACGTGCTGGAGGAAGCTGCCCGAGCGGGCAAGCGCGTATGGGTGTTGGATCGCCCCAACCCCATCGGACGCACCGTCGAGGGACCTGGCGTGCAAGACGGGTGGGAGAGTTTCGTGGCGGCCGGCAATTTTCCTCTGCGACACGGGCTGACCATCGGCGAATTGGGCCTGTGGTTCGTCCGAACCCTGCGACTCGATCTCGACTACCACGTCGTACCCATGCGCGGGTGGGAGCCACAGCGGGGTCCCGGGTACGGTTGGCCGTTAGGAGACCGAAGCTGGGTAAACCCGAGCCCAAACGCGCCCAACCTGTGGATGGCGCGCTGCTACCCGGGAACGGTACTGATCGAGGGAACCGTGCTCTCGGAAGGCCGCGGTACAACTCGCCCGCTGGAAGTCATCGGGGCTCCCGAACTCGATGTTCCGCAGCTCTTAGCCACCATGGAACGGCTCGCTCCAGCTTGGCTTGCTGGGTGTCGTCTTCGCCCCTGTTACTTTCGCCCTACCTTTCACAAGCACAGCGGGCTCCTTTGTGCGGGAATCCACATTCACACAGACGAACCCTGGTACGATCCGGAGCGCTTCCGCCCTTGGCGGCTGGTTTGCCTGTTACTCAAAGCCCTGCGTTCCCTGCGCCCACACGATCCGCTCTGGCGCCAGTTTCCCTACGAGTACGAATACGAGCGGCTGGCCATCGACCTGATCCATGGCGGAGAGGAGGTTCGCGCCTGGGTGGATGACCCAGCTTCTACCCCACACGATCTCGACGCGCTTGCGCAGCCCGACGAGCAAAGGTGGGAGCAAGAACGCGCATCCGTTCTGCTCTACCCGCATTAACCCTGGTTGCTCCAGCTTCCATTGGCCCCGACAGCGGCACCGCCTTGATTCGTTTCCCCGCTGTGGCAGGAAAGGGAGCGAGGAGGTGGACATGGCGATTCAAGAAGGAAAAGCCGCACCCGATTTCACGCTCGAAGACGCGGGGGGCCGCCGCGTCTCCCTTGCTGACTTCGCAGGGAAGGACCTGGTTTTGTACTTCTACCCGAAGGACGACACTCCCGGTTGCACGAAGGAGGCGTGTGGGTTTCGCGACGCCTGGAAAGAGCTGCAAAAACTGGGCGTGCAGGTCATTGGCGTTTCGCCAGACGATGCCGAGTCCCACCGTAAGTTTGCGCAAAAATACCGCTTGCCATTCCCGTTGCTCTGCGACCCTGATCTCAAAGTCATGAAAAAGTACGGCGCCTATGGGGAGAAGACCATGTACGGGAAAAAAACCGTGGGGGTGATTCGCTCCACGGTGTGGATCGGTCCAGATGGCAAAGTGCGCAAGCATTGGGCCAAAGTGGCCAACGCGGAAAAACACCCCGAGCAAGTGCTCAAGGCCGTGCGCGAAGCTCGCGCCGCCTGAGACACCGAGGACGCGCCCAGCAACTCACTCCGGCGGCAAGAACGGCTTGAACAGCTCCACCAGATAGGGCCCCCGCCGCAGGGTGTGGCCGCCGTCCACCGGGATACACTGCCCGCTGATCCAACTGGCGTCGTCGCTCAACAAAAAGGCAACCAATTTGCCCACATCTTCCGGTTTGCCGATCTTGGCAATTGGCATACAGGCAAGGTAGTCCTGGCGGGCTTCCTCGACATTCACGAGCGGCGCGGCCAATTCCGTGTCTACGAGGCTGGGCAGCACCGAGTTCACACGGATTCCGTATTCGCCCAAGTCATCTGCAGCGCAGCGAGTCAACATATCCACCCCTGCCTTGGAAGCGCAGTACGCGGTCATCCAGCGGTGGGTCAAAACGGCGGCGATCGAGCTAATGTTGACGATGCTGCCGCCGCCATTCGCCTTCATCGCGCAAGCTTCATGGCGTAAGCAGCGAAAGACTCCCAGGAGGTTCGTATCAATCGTGCGCACGACTTCCTGGAAATCCGCATTCAGCACCGAGCCAATGCTCCCCATTCCGGCGGAGTTCACCGCCACATGCAGCCCACCCCAACGCTCGACCGCAGCGTGGACCGCCTGCTCGACCGAGGCATCGTCCGTAACATCGCAACGCACCCATGCTGCGCTCGTTCCGAGCTCCGCCGCCGCGCAAGCCAGCACCTCTTCCCTGCGCCCCGCGAGCATCACCTTACCGCCGCCGGCGACGATCTCTCTCGCGCACGCCAAGCCAATGCCTGTTCCGCCACCGGTAACGAATCCCACTTTTCCTTCGAATCTTCCCATCGTCCTCGCTCCTGAACCAACTCGACACCGCGCCAGAGCACGTTTCTCTCGCGCGTTTGCCTTGCATGAACATCTACGGCGCAGCGGTCAACTACCGAATTCGGCCTTGTCGCCCGCTCTCACCCGTGGGACATAGTTCCAAATGAGCCAGCGCAGCCTCGGCCGAACCGTTCACCCCCACGCCCACCATCTACCCCTGCACGAGCTATTGTTGCTGCTCGAGAGCGACCGTACACACGGACTGCGTGAAGAAGCCGCGCGGGCTCGGCTGGCGCAATTGGGCCCGAACGAACTCCCGCGCGTGCGGCGGCACGGACCACTCGTACGATTCCTCCTGCAATTTCACCACCCGCTCATTTACGTGCTCCTCGCAGCGGGGCTGATCACACTGCTGCTCGGCGAGCTTCCCGACTCGAGTGTGATTTTCGGAGTCGTGTTGGTGAACGCCGTCGTTGGCTTCGTGCAAGAATGGCGCGCCGAGCGCGCCTTGGAGGCCCTCCAACGCTACACGCGCACCGAAACCACGGTCGTGCGCGACGGCAAACGCCGGCGGATTCCTTCCTCGCAAGTCGTCCCTGGTGATCTCGTCTTGCTCGAGCCGGGCGACAAAGTTCCCGCCGATGCGCGCGTGGTGTGGAGCCGCGAGCTGCAAGTAGACGAGTCTCTGCTCACGGGCGAGTCGGTGCCCGTCGCCAAACAAGCCACCGAGCTTCCGCCCGAGACGGACGTGCCAGACCGTGTGAACATGGTTTTTTCTGGAACCCTCGTCAGCGCGGGACACGCCTCGTGCATCGTGGTGGCTACCGGGGCGGCCACCGAGCTGGGGCGCATCCATCAACTCATGGGTGAGGCGGTCTCTCTGCAAACGCCGCTCATGCGTAAGATCGCGCGCTTCAGCAAGCAGCTTACAGCGGTGATCCTGGGCCTGGCAGCCCTCACCTTCGCCCTCGGTCTGTGGCGCCAGCAACCCGCGGTCGAGGTGTTTCTGGCAGCCGTGGCGCTTGCGGTAGGGGCCATCCCAGAAGGGCTTCCCGCGGCGGTCACTGTCACCCTTGCCATTGGGGTGGCACGTATAGCACGTCGCAACGCGATTATCCGCAAGCTTCCCGCGGTCGAGACTCTGGGCAGCACCACCGTGATTTGTTCCGACAAAACCGGCACGCTGACGGAAAACAAAATGACGGTCCAAGCGGTCGTGGCCGGCGGCAAACCCTTCGCGGTCACCGGCTCCGGGTACGAGCCGCGCGGGGAAATCCTCGATGAGGAGAGCGGTTGTCCTGTCAGCCGAGCGGGTTCAGCGTTGACCGAGTGCCTGCTCGCTGGAACCCTCTGCAACGAAGCGAGTCTCATACGCGAAGGCGGCTGGCAAGTGATCGGCGATCCCACCGAGGGAGCGCTGTTGGTGTGCGCGATGAAAGCGGGGATCGAGGCGGGCGCTGTGCGGGGACAGTATCCGCGCCTCGAGGTACTGCCGTTCGATTCGAGCCGGCAATACATGGCAACGTTGCATCGCACGCCGAGCGGGGAACTCGTCCTCTACGTCAAAGGCGCCGCCGAGGCCCTGGCCCCGCGATGCACAGCGGCCTTGGACGAAAACGGCGCGGAACAGCGGATCGAGCCAACAGAGATCCTTCAGGCAGCGGAGACGCTTGCCGCCAAAGGCCTGCGCGTCCTGGCTTTTGCGCGCCGCAAATTGCGCGCGCAGCCCGCGATCCTCAGCCATGACCAGGTAAGCGATTTGGTGTTTCTCGGGTTGCAGGGAATGCTCGACCCGCCGCGCGAAGAAGCCATCGCCTCGGTGCGAGCCTGCCGTCAAGCTGGCATCCTAGTGAAGATGGTCACCGGCGACCATGCGGCCACAGCCAGAGGGATTGCCTACAAACTCGGACTCATGAGTGCAGCGGACAGCGAGTCCGCTGTCCTCACAGGCAGAGAGCTCGCGCGCATTGACGACGCGAGGCTCCCACAGGTGGTCGAGCAAACCCACGTCTTCGCCCGCGTGCTTCCTGAGCAAAAGCTGCGTTTAGTGCGGGCCTTCCAGGAACGCGGCCACGTCGTGGCAATGACCGGCGACGGAGTAAACGACGCCCCGGCTCTGCGCCAAGCCGACATTGGGGTAGCCATGGGGAGCGGCACCGAGGTGGCGAAAGAGGCCGCCGCCATGGTGCTGACTGATGACAACTTCCGCTCTATCGTTGCGGCGGTCGAAGAGGGACGTGCGGTCTTTGACAATCTCACGAAATTCATCGTGTGGACCCTGCCGACCAACATGGGGGAGGGTTTGATTTTGTTGGCAGCCATCGCTCTCGGCACGGCACTCCCGGTGCTGCCTGTACAGATCCTGTGGATCAACATGACCACGGCGATCTGCCTGGGCTTGATGCTGGCCTTCGAGCCCAAGGAGCCGGATATCATGCAGCGGCCGCCGCGGGATCCTGCGCAACCGATTCTCACCCGAGAGCTGCTGCTGCGCATCGTCTTGGTGGCCGCCCTGATGCTAGCGGGCGGGTTCAGCGTGTTCTTGTGGGAACTCTCATCCGGCGCCCCGCAAGCGGAAGCGCGCACCGCTGCTGCCAACGTGATTGTAATGGTGGAGCTGTTCTACTTGTTCAACTGCAGGCGCCTGCGTGGATCGGTGTGGAGCGTGGGGTTGTTTTCCAACCCGTGGGCCAACTCGGGCGTGGTCGCCATCGTCCTCTTGCAGCTTCTGTTCGCCCACTGGCCGCCCGTCAACGCCCTGTTCCACACCGCACCGCTGTCGGTTGCGGCCTGGTTGCGCACGGTCGTAATCGGTCTTGGAGCGGCGCTGGTGGTCGCGCTGGAAAAGAAATGGCGCCAACGCCGCGCAACGCTCCGCCCAGAACGGCGCCTCGCACCGGTATCGAGCCTCTAATCCTCCCGAGCCCAGACGCGAACGACACAGGCAGTGGCATGCCGCCTCGCGCACGGCAACCCTTCGGCTTCTCGCCGCAAAGGGTTTGACGGGCACCTTGTCCGGGCTGCCGCTGCCGCGTAGTTGCCCCCGCCTGCCGCTCGTTTCCGCCCTGCCTCGGAAGCGGCGCGGGGCAGTGACGCAGGGGAGGCGGGGGGCCGCGAGGCCAGCACGGCGGACGGAACTGCTGCATGGAATTCAGGTTGCTGATCCAGGTTCCCCATTGGGGTCTACAAACCCTACTGGAGAGCGCCAGCACAGCATGATACGCGGTTATCGCAGGTGCCAGCGCATGCGCTCTCCTCGCGGTAAATGGTTCTTGGCCGTCGTGTCCCTGGCAGCCCATGCCTGTGGGGGCGGAGGTGATTTGGTGTTGCCCGCTCCGCCGCCGTGCAACGGGGCAGACAAGATTTGTTACGTGAGCCCAATCGGCAGCGACAGCAATTCCGGCGCCGATCCGTCTGTTCCGCTGGCCTCGATCCGCCGCGCAGCACAGATTGCCCGCGACGACTACACGATCATCGTCGCCCCCGGCACGTATCGCGACCCAGTCACCACCGCCGCTGTGGGCCAAGCCCCCAAGCGACTCACCTTCCTTGCGCAGGGCCGGGTGGTGATCGACCTGCGCAACCAGCAGGGAGCGGCCGGCTTTAGCTTGGCAAACTCGGATGGAACCATTGTGGACGGCTTTACCATCACCGGAGCGGCGGACGCCGCCGTGGCGTTCAAGAGTGGCAGCGACAGCGCCGTGGTGCGCAACTGTACGATCGTGGCAAACCCAGGCGAAGGCGTGCGGGTCACCGATTCAGCAGGCGTCCTCGTGTTCAATAATCTGATCACGGGAAACGGCGGCACCGGAGTTCGGATCGGGGGAACCAGCGGCGGCTCGCGCAACGCTCAGATTCTGCACAATACGATTTTCGGCAACGGTGGGCGAGGCATCGAGATCGGCAACTCGCAGCAAGCATCTCCCGGGGCGCTCGTGCTCAATAACATCGTGCAGCAAAACGCGCTGAACCCAGGAGTCACGGAAAATATCAAGGTCAGCACCTCACCGCCGAGCACGGCCGATTTTCGCGGCGACTTCAACCTGGTATTTCCGCCCACGTATTCGCCTGCAACTGTGCAAGGGCCGCACGATATCGCCCGCGACGCGCTGTTTGCCGATCCGATCACCGGGGACTTCCGACTTCGTGCGGCTAGCCCGGCGCTTGACGCGGGCGATCCGCTCAACGACCGCGTCGAGTTGCGGCGCATCCTCCGCGACCGCACGACCACCGGGCTCGGCCGAGACACCGGCGCTCTCGACCTCGGCTTTCATTTCTTGCCGTGAAGCAGTGGATGAAGCGGCGGCCACCCTTGCGCTAGCCGCGGGCAACGCGCAAAAGCGCGCTCATGCCCACGGTCAACGTCAACAACATCGAACTGTACTACGAAGAGGAAGGGGGCGGGGAGCCACTGCTGCTGATCATGGGACTGGCGGCAGATTCCCTCGCCTGGGTCTACCAGCGCCCTGCTTTCGCCCAGAGCTACCGTACCATTGTATTCGACAATCGCGGTGTGGGGCGCAGCAGCAAGCCCCCTGGCCCGTACACGACCGCACAAATGGCCCGGGATGCGAAAGGCTTGCTCGACGCCCTCTCCATCCCTGCGGCACACGTGCTCGGAGTTTCGATGGGAGGCATGATCGCGCAAGAGCTTGCTTTGCAGTTTCCCGATGCGGTACGCAGCCTGGTGCTGGCTTGCACGTATGCGAAGGCCGACGACGCGATCTTGGCACGCCGCGACGCGCTGGTCGCGCAACTCGGCGGTTCGACCGACTCCGACGGTTCGATTCGGATCGATCTCACCCAGATCGATCCTCTGCGCTTCTTCCAGACGTTGATGCCGCTCGTGTTCAACCCCGACTTCCTCGCGCGCGAATTGCCCAAGCTCATCGAGCTGTTCTCGGCCAGCATCCAGTTCGGTTTCTCGCCGGAAGGAATCCTCGGCCAAGTTGCGGCCGTACTCGCTCACAATACGGAAGACCGGCTGGCCGAGCTCCGCGTCCCCACGCTCGTGATCACTGGAGACGCCGATCAGCTCGTGCCCCCAGTGTGTTCCGAGCTCCTGGCAGCAAAGATCCCAGGGGCAAAGCTGGTGCGGATCCCAGGCGGAAGCCACGCCTTTAACCTGGAGATGCCGGACGAATTCAACCGCGCGGTGCTCGACTTCCTTGGCGGGCTGGCGACGGAACGCACCGCGGCAGGCACTGCGTAAGCCAGGCGCCACCGGGAGCCGCGAGGGCGACTCGCGTGGCCGAGCTGCAAGTGCAAATCATCCGGCGGCCGAGCCGCCCAGCCGCTCCACCCACTCCCGCGCGAACGGCCACGGACCGAAACCGGACTCGATGTTGATGTGTCCGGATCCGGGCAAGACTTCGAGAGGAACGCGCAGGCGGGCGGAGATTTCGCGCAGCTCTGACAATTCGATGTACGGGTCGTTGTTGCTACCCACGAGCAAGCTCGCGGCGGCAATCGGCGACCATGCCTCTTGCCTTTGCGGCGGTGGAAAGAAACTCTGCACGGGCTCGAACAGGAGATATGGTGAGGGCGGCGCCACCAGCAAAGCGGCCTGTACCCGGCTGCTTCCGTACCGGGCCAGGAAATGGTCCACCGCCCAACAACCGAGCGAGTGAGCAACGAAGGTCACAGGCTGCGGCGCGGCATGGACGATTTTGGCCAGTTCTTCGACCCACACCTCGCAACTCGGCGCCTGCGGTGCGGGGAGCTCGGGGAATACGACCGCGTGATTGCGCGAGCGTAGTTCGTTCTCGAGCCACCGCTGCCAATGGCCAGGACCTGAGCCCTCGTAACCGTAGACGATCACTACCATGGCCGGCCGCTCATAATGGAGGCCGCAACCGGCCTCAACCGAGGCTGCGTGTCTCAGCGGCTCGCCCGCCGAAAGCTGCGCAAGCCGAGGGACACACCGTACTCGGCGCCCCCGACCATGGCGGTCCGGCCTGGAGCAACCGCTTCCCCTGGGGCGGACGAACGACCTGCTGCTCTGGCGGCAGCGTTCGGCTTGCGCAGCATCACCGTACCAGAGCAGCGACGCGTTGACCCACCACGCCGCCGAGTGCCCCGACTTGCTTCGTAGCGACCCCGCTTGCACACCACGGGCTCTGCGCCTAGGCAGCGCACACCACCGAGAAAGGAGCACGGCATGGATCTTCGTTTTGCCTCTGCTTCCGAGCTGGCAGCAGCGATTCGGCGCAAAGAGCTGTCGCCGGTCGAACTCATGCGTTTCACGCTGGATCGCCTGGCGACCGTGAACCCGCGGCTGAACGCGTTCGTGAGCCTACGCGAAGAAGAAGAACTGTTGCGTGAAGCCGGCGCGGTCGCGGAACGCTTGGCACGTGGGGAAGACGTTGGCCCGCTCGCGGGTCTGCCGCTCGGGGTCAAGGACCTCGAGGATACCGTCGGCCTGCCCAACACGCACGGTTCGCTCATTTACAAAGACCACGTGTCCCAGCGGGATACGATCCAAGTCGCTCGCCTCAAACAAGCTGGCGCCATCGTGATCGGCAAAACCAATACTCCGGAGTTCGGCTACACAGCGTTTACGACCAATCGAGTCTTTGGCCCGACCCGCAATCCTTGGAACCTCGAGCGGACACCCGGAGGCTCGTCGGGGGGCTCGGCGGCAGCGGTCGCGGGCGGCATCGTTCCACTCGCCACAGCCTCCGATGGTGGCGGTTCGGTGCGCATCCCGGCAGCATACACGGGGCTCGTGGGACTCAAGCCCAGCCAGGGAAGGATCCCGTGGGGCCCCGAGGACGCGTTGCGCTTCTCGCACTGCATTGTCAGCGGTCCCCTGACCCGCTCGGTGGAGGATGCGGCGTTATGGCTCGACGTCACCGTGGGCCCTCACCCTGAAGACCCCTTCTCACTGCCCCATCCAGGGATTTCGTACCGCCAGATCATCTGCCAACCGCCGGCGCGGCTGCGCATCGCCTACTCTGCCACCCTAGGCTACGCGCGTCCCGCGCGCGCGGTACGCGAGGCCGTGGAAAGCGCGCTGCAGGCTCTCGAGGGAACCGGCCATCGGGTCGAACTCGTGGAACCACCACTCCAGGACATCGTACTGGATTGGGCTCGACTCATGGCAGTCGAGGATTATGCCTTCCACGGCGCCCATTTTCACAACGAGGACTTACTCGATCCCGGCTATCGCGTGGGTGTGGAACTGGCGCGCCAGCTCCGTCCTGCCGACCTCGGCGAGGTACTCAAGCTGCGCGCCCAACTGACCGCCACCGTCAACCATTACTTCGAGCGCTTCGATCTCCTCTGCACACCGACCACCGCCACCGAACCATTTGCTGCGGAGGGACCGATCCCCTTCGAGGTTGACGGGGTCCCGGTGAGCACCCCTGGCGGCGCAATTGCGTTCACGTACCCGTTCAACTTCACCGGCCATCCGGCCATCTCCCTGCGCGCCGGAAAGACGAACAATGGACTCCCCGTGGGAATTCAGTTCGTCGCGCCTCGCTTGCGCGAAGACCTGTTGTTACAGCTGGCAGCCGAGTACGAACAGCTTCGCCCGTGGAGGCACGAGTGGCCAGCGTTGTGACCCCATCTGCCCCTGCGGTGTCCTCTCTGCGAGAAGTGGCTCGCTATCGGGTCTTGTTCGCGGACTGCGACCCGATGCGCATCATGTACTACGGCAGCTACTTGCGCCTGTTCGAAATCGGCCGGGCCGAACTGTTCCGTGCTCTCGGGCATCCTTTTCCCCGGTACATCCAAGAAGGGTTGTACCTCGCAGTGGTAGAAGTTCATTGCCGCTACCACCGGCCTGCTCGCTACGACGACGTGCTTTCGATCCGTGCTGGCCTGCGTGAGGTGAGTCGCGCGCGCCTGACCATTGACTACGAAATTACGCGGGGAGGTGAGGCGGAAGTCGTGGCCTCCGGCTTCACTGTGCACGCGATCCTCAATGAACAGGGCCGGCCAGTGCGGATTCCAGCGGAGTTCCGCCGGCTGGCGGGGCCAGGCTGACCCGCTTCTCGGCTGAGGCTCCGCGATCCGTCGGCCTTTACCAGTTCAAGCGATCGTTCTAAAACGGCCACAGTCCAAAGCCGTTGCGGGAGGAGCACAGATGAACGCGGGTCAGCGAGTGTTTGTCATCGGGGTGGGCATGACCAAGTTCGAGCGTTGCGAGCGAGACGTTCGCGAACTCGGCCAAGAAGCTGCACAGGCCGCGCTCAAGGACGCGGGCATCCCATACGAGAACATTGAGCAAGCGTTTTGCGGCTACATCAATGGGATGAGCACCCTTGGTCAGCTCACGCTCTATGGCATCGGGATGACCGGAATCCCCGTGTACAACGTGCACAACAACTGCGCCACCGGGTCCACCGCTCTCTACCTGGCGTACAATGCGATTCGCACGGGGATGAACCAGGCCGTCCTCGCACTCGGTTTCGAGAAAATGGAAAAGGGCCCGCTGGAAAAGCAGCTCAAGGGACTCGAGCAGCTCAAAGAAGAAGCGGAGAGAGAGAACAAGCCGCCGATTGCCGCTCGCATGTTTGGGGATGCCGGGCGCGACCACATGGAGAAGTACGGCACCAAGCCGGAAACCTTTGCCAAGATCGCTGTCAAAAACCACCGCCACTCGGTACACAACCCGCGGGCCCAGTACCGGCAAGAGTTTTCCCTGGAGGAAATTCTGGCCTCCCGCATGGTGTACGATCCTCTCACCCTGCTGCAGTGCTGTCCGACCAGCGATGGCGCAGCCGCGGCTGTGCTGGTCTCAGAAGACTACTTGAAACGCCATCCCCACCCTGGGGCGACCGAAATCAAAGCCATGGCGATGAGCACGGACCGCATGGAAGACTGGGCACGCGGTCGCATCGGGATGGTGGGCATGGGAATGACCGAACGGGCAGCCCGCCGGGTCTACGAAGAGACAGGCATCGGGATCGAGGACGTGGACGTCATCGAACTTCACGATTGCTTCAGTACGAACGAACTCATCACGTACGAGGGTCTGGGCATGTGCGCGGAGGGAGAGGGCGAGAAGCTCGTCGAAGACGAGGCCACCACGTACGGCGGGCGCTGGGTGGTGAATCCTTCCGGCGGTCTGCTCTCCAAGGGGCACCCGCTCGGTGCCACGGGGTTGGCGCAATGCGCCGAATTGGTGTGGCAGCTCCGTGGGCAGGCCGAAAAGCGGCAGGTCGAGAATGCACGCGTCGGCCTGCAGCACAATCTCGGCCTCGGTGGAGCCTGCGTGGTGGCCCTGTATACGCGGCCCTGACGAGGGCGGCAGCGACCGCGGTCCCAACAGACGAACCCGGAAGCATCGCGTAACCCTGGCGCTGGGTTCGGCGGCATGCCGGACCGCTGGCACCTTCGCTGTCTGGCGGGAGTCCGTGCGTCAGCTTACGCCGGCAGCGGTCGCAAGTTGAAACGTCAAGAAGCTCGCCAACCAAGCCAAAGCGAGCATGTACGTGAACGCGAACGCCGGCCAGCGCCAGCTACCGGTCTCGCGCGCCATGACCACGATCGTAGAGGTACACTGCAGGGCAAAGACGAAAAACACGAGCAGGCTCAACGCCATGGCAAGCGTAAAGGCCGCCTTGCCGGTTTTCGGGTCCACGTCGCGCCGCAGCGCATCGCGCAAGCCATCGTAATCGTCCGCATTTGCCACCGAATGAATCTGCGCCAGCGTCGCAACGAGCACTTCGCGCGCGGCCAAGCTTGCGATCAAGCCAACGCCCACTTTCCAGTCGAACCCCAGCGGTGCGATTGCTGGCTCGATGGCGCGGCCCATGCGGCCGGCGATGCTTTGCTCGAGCTGAAGGCGCGCCTGCTCTGTCTCGGACAGCCCCGTCTCGTGCGGGACCCGCGGAAAAGCCAGTAGCGCCCACATCACCAAACTGACCGCGAGGATGATCGTACCCGCCCGTTTCAAGAAGGCGGCGACACTGCCCCACACTTGGCGCAGTAACAACTTGGCCGTCGGCCAGCGGTAAGGGGGAAGTTCCATGTAAAACACCGAGGGCGTGCCGCGCAGCATCGTCTTGCTGAACAACGCGGCCGAGGTCAGCGCTGTCAGCACCCCGAGGAGGTACAGGCCGAACATCACCAACCCTTGCAACCCGATCGGCCCCCACACCGGGCGCGCAGGAACGAAAGCCGAGATGAGCAACGTGTACACGGGTAGTCGCGCTGAGCAGGTCATGAAGGGTGCCACTAGGATCGTGGCCAGGCGCTCGCGCGGCGACGCAATCGTACGGGTGGCCATGATTCCGGGCACCGCACAGGCAAAGCACGAGAGCAGTGGCACGAAGCTGCGTCCCTGCAGGCCAACCCAGCCCATGATTCGATCCACGACGAACGCCGCTCGCGCCATGTAGCCGAGGTCATTCAACAGGTGGATGAACGTAAACAAGATGACCAGTTGGGGTAGGAAGACCAAGACCGACCCCACTCCGGTGACCACCCCTCCGGCCCACAGTTCGGTAAGAAGCCCCGGCGGCAACAACGCTCGCGACCAGGCAGCAAGCTGGGTGAAAAAAGCATCGATGGCATCCATGAGTGGAGCCGCCCAGGAAAAGATCGCCTGAAAGAACACCAACAAAATCACCGCTAACGTGGCGAGGCCGAACACCGGATGCAAAAGCCAGCGGTCAATGCGATCGGTGCGCGTATCCGGGCGCATGTTGCTTGCGCCCACCGCGTCGCACACTGCATCCACCCAGGCAAAGCGCTGAATCGGGTCTTCGTCGCGAGGGGGCAGTTGTTTCGGGCGCGGCCATCGCCAAGGCTCCGGCAACAGGCGCACCACTTGCTCGATACCCACACCGCGGTGGCCGACGACGCCCAGCACGGGGATCCCGAGATGCCGCGACAGTTTTCCCACATCGAGCCTGCCGCCGCGCGCCCGTAACTCGTCGATCATGGTGAGCACCAGGATGGTGGGGAGTCCGCGTGCGAGGACTTGCCGCACCAGGCCCAGGCCGCGCCGCAACGTGGTCGCATCGGCGACTGCGACCACCCCGTCCAGCTCGGGCTCGCCCGCGAGTTTCCCGTCCAGCACTCGCTCCACGATTTTTTCGTCCGGCGCTTCCCCCCGCAAAGCGTACGTTCCGGGCAAATCGAGAATCAAAACGTTGCCGTCACTGCCACGCAGTTCGCCCTCGCGGCGCTCCACCGTGACGCCTGCGTAATTCCCCACCCGCGCCAGCGAGCCAGTCAGCGCATTGAACAGCGTGGTCTTGCCCGCATTGGGCGAACCCACGAGCGCGATGCGAACCGGTCGCTCGCGCCGCTCATGCAACACCGCTGCGTTCATGGGTCGGGGGTGTTCTCCGGAAGCACGCGTAGCCCCCGCAACTGGGCGGCGCGCAAACAAAGGCGCGTGCCGCGAATCTCGATTTCCACAGGGTCCCCGAGGGGAGCCCGGCGCACCACCCTCAAACGGGTCCCTGGAACGAAGCCTAAATCGAGCAGGCGGTGGGAGACCGGGCGCGACCCCAGCTCGCAAAGCTTCGCCCATTGCCCCACCGCTAATTGCCGCAGCGGGATGCCGCTCCCTGCGGTTCGCTTGCCAGAGTCTCGCGCTGTCATCGTCCGGATCATTTCATCCTCTTGCCCGGGTCCCGCGCGACCGGGGCAAGTTGAAAATGAATTTCACCGTCGAAGACCTAGCGCGCAGCGCTCACGCAAGCCAGTGGTGGGCGTCGGTGAGCTTCTCCTGAATGGGCACGCCGTGCGGGCAGGCCCCCGCACACGGCGCCGCGCAGTTGACGCACACCGAGGCATTGCGCTCGAGCTGTGCGTAGAGCCGGCGACCTTCGTATTCCCAGTGGTAGTCTTTGGCGTACATGCGGTAGCGGAGGATGTCGTTGATCGGCAGCCCGGCCTCGCACGCAGGCAAGCAGACACCGCAATGCGGCTGGCAGTAATCCCCTGCCACCAGGCGGTCGTATTTCTTCAAGAGGGCTACGTCTCGCTGGGTCAGCGCTGTACCCGAAGCGTACAGGTACTCATCCACCTGCCGGCGCTCGTAAATCGAAATCACCAGACAAGAGACGTTCGGGTTCGAGAGTACCCAGCGGAAAGCAGCCTGCGCGTACGAACTCGATTCTTCACGGAAGTTCGCGAGATTCGTGTGCTTCGCCCCTTTGAGAGTCTTCATGGCCACGATCCCAACATCCTTTTCCTTGGCCTTCTTCAAGAGGTGGTCGAAGCTGGGCCACATACCGAAGTGGTAGGCCAGCATCAGAACGTCGAAGCGGCCAGAATCAATCGCCGCGTTGGCTACCTCCTCGAGATTGGGGGTGTGGGTGCTGACACCGAGAAACCGCACCTTGCCTTGCTGTTTGAGCCGATCGAAAGCTTCGTGAATGTTCGGAGCGAACAAGCGGTCGAGACGATCGCAAGAGTGGATGTGGATCAAATCCACGTAATCGGTTTGCAGCCTGCGCAAGCTCGCTTCCACAGCCTCGATGATCTTCGGTACAGGCGTGTCGTTCGGGAGATGGCCATCGGCGACACAGAACTTGGTGGCCAAAAAGATCTTTTCGCGCTGCCCCTTCATGGCCTCGCCCAGTACGCGCTCCGAATTCGTGTCTGCGTAATCGGGAGCTGTGTCGAAGTAATTGATGCCCCGCTCGATCGCGTAACGCGCGACGTTCACATCGTTGATGCGCGACGAGCCCAGGGAGATGTCCGATACCATCGCATTTGTGCGTCCGAGCCGCCGATAACTGCGCACGCGTGCCTCAGCCCATTTGGAACGGGCCTGGGGAGCGATATTCTCTACCTTGGCCGCAAAGAAGTCCTGCGCCACCGGGATCCAGCCGCGGTTGCGAGCAACCGCCGCACCGACACCACCCACCAAGGCCGCCACTTCCCCGCCGGCTGCCGCAACCACTTTGAGAGCGCGACGCCGGCCTAGCTCGGCAGGGCTTGCCTGATTGAGGGAGCGCGCGGGTTCGATCCAAGTGGCGTAACGATCCAGGCCACAGCGGGAACAAAACGCCATCTGCCAGTGTAGCCCCTGCAACGCGGCGGCCATGGCAATGGCGGCAATCGGCACCGCGAGTTGCCACCAAGGGAGCAGGCTCCTCTGCACGCCCTCGACTAGATCGTGCAGGAGGTTGCCGCCAAGCCACCAGGCCAGTGCCAACCCAACCAGATAAGACAGCCAAACCCACCGGCGGCGAATCTGAACGAACTGTGCCTCGGCCTCGCGGCCGCATCGCGTGCACTGCATCGGCTCCGCTCCTTTCGAGGAGCCGAGCTTATGTCCGTCGCCCTTGTAAGTCCAGATAGGGAAGAACGGCGCCGGCTATGGTGAGAGGCGAACCACCTGCAACGAGTAGGGCTGCGTTTGCTTCCCGTCCGTGCAAAGCGCTGCAGAGCACGAGCGCACCGGCGAGAAGCAACGAACAGCTAACCTCGAATGGGTGGCGCGCCGCGTCAAGGCACGCACGGTGCATGCGCGTTTCGGCGAATGGAAATTCCTCGGCGCCATCAGGCCACAACCACGCCTGCTTTTCTCCAGGAAATGCCCGGAGCGCACTCAGCGGACTGGGAAGGCGGGCAGAGTTCGCGCGCAACTGCGCGCTTGGAGCACGAAGGTTGGCTCGTGCCGATGTTGCGGACCGCCGCAGAAGTCGCGCATCGCATCGCCAGCCGCTGGGGGTATGTGCTCGACCGCCCGCCGGTCACCATGGAAGTTTTGACCGCGGTCGAAGAGGAAATCCGCGCTGCGGGCTTTCACTTGCTCGCTTTGCCGGAGCCACAAGGAGGACTTGGCAATGAGATGGGGGCTACCAGTGCGCTGTTGCGAGAAATTGCCACGGTGGATGCCTGCTTGGCAGAATGGGTGTTGGCGCGCATGCTCGCCAGCCTGCCCTTCTGCGGCTCTTCCTCCCCGCTCCCCCGCGAACCGCTTGCGGACGGCTGGAGCTGGGGGCTCGCCCTCCCGCCAAAAGAGGGAACTGAAAGCGGGGAGTGTCGGGCAGTCGTGCGTGGCTGGGTTCCGGGATGCTGGGTGGTGTACGCGAGCGCCTGGAGGGATGGCAAACTCGAGCTTGCACTCGCTCGCTCGCCGGCAGACGTAGAAGTGGAGCGCACACTCGGCCTGCGCGGCTGCGCCTGCGTATCCGTTTCGGTCGAGGCCAGCTCCTCGCAACCGCTCCGCAACGTCGAACAGGATGAACTCGACCGCTGGCAGGAGTGTCTCTGGCTCTGGCGCAGCGCCATTGCCCTCGCCAACGCCCGCGCCGCTCTGCACGCTGCCTCCGCGTACGCCATGACTCGCTACCAGGGGGGAGACGTGCTCAGCCGCCATCCTACCATCCAAAGCTTGCTGGGCGAACCGTACGCGCGCTTGCTAGCGAGCGAGGCACTCTTCCAGGAGGCGATTCGCCGCCCGGAATTCCGCCTCTGGTGCGCCGTAACCAGCGGACGCTCCGGGGAAGAGGCCTGTTGGGCGGCGCAACAAGCGCTCGGCGGCTACGGCTACATGCGCGACTACGGACTGGAACACCGACTTCGCGATGCCAAGCTGCTCAGCCTCCTCATCGGCAACAGCCGCCAGCTCATTCAAGGCGCGCTGCGCCGCGCCTGGGAGAACCGTTTGCCATGGCCGTAACGCAGTGGTCGGCAGCACTCGGACAGTGGATGCTCAATCGGCTAGAGCCGGAACGCGCACTTCACCAGCGGGCGGCGCTGCCCAGACGGCTCAAAACAATGGTCGAAGACGCGCGTGCCTTCGCCCGCGAGGTCGCTCCGCTGGTTGAGCATGCAGATCGGAGCCACGAAGAATCCACACCCTTTGCCAAGGAAATCCTGGCGCGAGCCGGCAAGCGGGGGCTGCTCACCCAGTTCATTCCGCGCTGGGCGGGAGGCGACGGGTGGCTGCGTGACACGCAGCGTTTCGGTCATTTGCCCATGCTGGAAGTCATCGAAGCTCTGGCAGAAACATCGCCTGGGCTGGCCACCCTGATCGGCGCCCACTATCTCGGCGCAATGCCGATCCTCCTGTCCTTTGACCTGGCACAGGCACGGCGGCTGTTGGCCCCGTTGTGCGCCCGTTCTCGGCAAGGAGAAGTGGCCATCTGTGCCTTTGCAATCACCGAGCCCGAGGCTGGTTCGGACGTCGAAGACGAGGTCGGGGCGCGCACGGCACGGCTGCGCACAACCGCGCGCAAAGTAGCCGGCGGCTATCGCTTGAGTGGTCGCAAGTGCTTCATCTCCGGAGGCAACCTGGCGCAGTTGATCACCGTCTTTGCCACCCTGGACCCGCAACGCGGCACGCAAGCCTGGACCTGCTTTGCGGTTCGCCGGGATTCGCCCGGCGTCGAAATCTCGCACGTGGAAGACAAAATGGGGCAGCGAGTGAGTCCAACCGCGGAAATTCTCTTCGACGACGTTTTCGTCCCCGAAACCCACCGGGTGGGGGCCGAGTGCAATGGCTGGCGGCTCAACCGGCTCACCCTGGACACCTCTCGCCCGCTCGTCGGCGCTCTGGCACTCGGCGGAGCGCGGCGGGTGCTGGACCACGTGCTCGAACACTTGCACCGCCGTGGCGACCTCGGCCAGCGCGACGTCGCCCACGAAGTAGCCGAGCTGATCGGCAGGTACGCAGCTGCCCATGCTCTCACCCGCCGCGCCGCCGAGCGCTTTCCGCCGCTCCCGGACCTCTCCGCCATGGCGAAATTCGTCGCCACCGACACGGCCATGTACATTGCAAGCCGGGCACTCGACCTCGTCGGGGTAGAAGCAGCGAGTGCCAGCGAGGTGGAGCGACTCTACCGCGATATCCGCCTAACCCAGATTTACGAAGGTACCAACGAGATCAATCGCTTCGCTGTCTTCGAACGTACCGTGCAGGGGCGGCCCCTCTCGTGGCCGCAGTTTGTTTGAGGGCTGCATTGGTTGTTTCCGAGGAGGGTCCAGACATGTTGCGATTCTTAGATGTTCCCCAGGCACTGGTAGCGACATCGGCAGGAAACGTCGGCGTGCCCATCCTCTACCGGAAAGCCAGGGCGGTGATGGCTCTCTTCGCAGCGGAGCGCCAACCACTCGAGGCGTTGCTGCATGATCCTGAACTCGAGCTTGTACCGCTAGCCGGGGGAAAACCGGCGGTGGCGGTCGCGTTCTTCGCATACGAGGAAACCAGCATCGGCCCCTACCACGAAGCCGCGGTGGCCACTTTCGTTGCCCCGAAGGCGCTCGGCGTGCCCGCCCGGCCTGCACTCGACATGGCTCTGCCCCTGCGCTGGCGACGGGTCGGCATGTACATCCTTCACCTGCCCGTAACCACATCCATCGCCAATGCGGCAGGGCGCGAGATCTGGGGGTTGCCGAAATTCGTGACCGACATTCCGATCGACTGGCAGGAGGGGCACATCCGCGCCGCAGTGCTCGCACCCGGCTCCTCAGCGCCTTTGTGCACCCTCGAAGGCGAACTCGGACGAGGCAGAAGTCTGCCGCTGCGCGCCATCCTCCTGTATAGCCGCCTCAACCAGGAACTCATTGCCACCCGGGTGGACTATCTCGGCCTCGCCCGTTTCGTACGGGGCCCGCAACTGCGATTGCAGGTGGGGACGGACACGCACCGCATGGCACGCGATCTCGCCGCTCTCGGCCTGAATGGCGCCACGCCGTTTCTCGTGCAGGTCTTGCCCGCCTTTCAGGCCCGGCTCCACTTTGGGCGGCGCCTCACAGGGGCACGCCCGGCGGCTCTGCAGCCCGCGGGTGTGTCTGCCTCTGCCAGTGCCAGTACTGCTTGATTTAACGCGGCTGAACGCTCGCAAGGTCTTTCCCGCACGGAAAAAACTTCGGCTCCGTCTGGAAAACAGGGCGCGACTTGCGGCATAGCCAGCAGGTGCCGTGGCGCGGCGTTTTCCCGGCGCGCAGGAAGCGCGGACAAGGACGGTTACCGAAATGCGAAAAGCTCTGCTCGTAGTGGCGCTGGTCTTTGTGCTGGGTGCTGCCTGGTTGGCCTACCGGATCGTGACCCGCTCGGGAATGCTGTTCGAAGTCCGACCCCACTTCGCAGGTTCCTGCCGCGTGGTCGGAGGAGTGGTAGGCGCCGAGGACGTCACGATCGATCCCGACAAAGGCATTGCGTATTTGTCCGCTGATGACCGCCGCGCCACCCTCGCTGGCCGCCCGCAGCGGGGCGGCATCTACTCGCTAGATCTTCGCACCGCGGGCGCCCAGCCTGTGTTGGTGACTCCGAACGAACCGAAGGAATTCCACCCGCACGGGATTTCGCTGTGGCGCAGCGCCGACGGAGAGCGGCGTCTTTTCGCCATCAACCACTTGTCTCACCGCTCGCACCGGGTCGAAGTGTTCGCGGCCGAGGGCGCTGAACTCCAGCACCTCGAATCCATCCAATACCCAGAACTCACCTCGCCAAATGATTTGGTGGCCGTTGGTCCGCGAGAGTTCTACGCAACGAATGACCGCTACTACGTGGAACCTGGCTGGCAGCAAACCCTCGAAGCGTACCTCCAACTGCCTTGGTCGAACGTGTCGCACTTTGCGGCGGGCCGTAGCCGCGTCGCGGCCAGCGGCCTCTCGTTCGCCAACGGCATCAACGTCAGCGCCGATGGCAAAACGATTTTCGTGGCCGAGTGCTTGGGACGCTCCATTCACGTGTATCAGCGCAACCCGAGCAACGGGGAGCTCGCCTTGCAGCGCACGATTCCGCTGCAGTCCTGTCCCGACAACATCGAGGTGGACAGCGACGGCCGCCTGTGGGTGGCTGCGCACCCAAAACTGTTCGACCTGGTCGCTCACTCCGCCGACCCGGAAAAACTCGCTCCCTCACAAGTGCTGCGCATTGACCCACACAGCGGTAGCGTCGAGGAAATTCTCCTGGACGACGGCAAGCTGATCTCCGCCGCCTCAACGGCTGCGGTACTCGGACAAACGATCGTGGTGGGTGCCATTTTCGATGCCAAGGTGCTCGTCTGCGAGCGCAAGACTCCGAACGGATGAACCGCTGCGAGCGTTCCAGCACCGGTGTTCCGAGCGTGCCGACTCGCCCGCACGCGCTTATTCCCAACCCGATCGCACGGGCACCGCGAGCCACGGATCTTCGCAGCGCAGTGCCGGCTCCACTGGTGCAAATGGGGCAAGGCGAACCGTGCTGCCCTGCACTTGCTGCAGGGTGAGCCACACCGCCGCCGGCGGGTGGCGAATACCCACCTCCACCACATCACCGGGCTCGACCTCGAACGAGATGCCAGAAAGCCCGGGCCTCAGCTGCGCCAAGACTTTTTCTCCGACGCGAACCCAAGCGAGGAAATCAACCACGTTCACCCGCAGTGAGGCCCTCGGCCCGCGCCACTTCCCCCGCCAAAGCTGCACGTGCTCGGACATGCAGTGGCGAAATGGCAACTCGGCTTGCGGCTGGAAGACATGCGGCACTTCGAAGAAGACCGCCTCGCTGCCGCAACTTGCGCTGAAGGACCAACCGCGGCCTGCCACGGCAACCAAGTCGCCCGGCTCCATCTGCACGGTGAACGCTCGCCCCGCCTCTCGCACTCTTTCCCGACCCACCCACTCCTTGTAGAACTCTTTCGCCGTTTCCGAGTGCGCGCAGAACGCGTAAAACGTAAGCCCGTTCGGCTGCGGGATCCAGTCGGCCATTGAGAGGAAGTGAACGTTGGGGTCAAAGACAATCCGAAAGCCACCCCAATAAGACAACTGTCTCGCTAAAAACGCCTTGCCGGGAACCGGATAGGGAATCGCATTCATTGCGGCCGTCATCTCCCAGCCGTAGTGGCCCCGAGAAGAGTCGTACCAGAAACGCGGGGAAAAGAAGAAACGCACACTTTGCCCACTCGCCACCACGCCAAGGACCAAGAGTGCCAAACGGCGGGCAGCGGGAACCGTAAGTGATTGCAAAGCGCTAACCGCCGCCAACGCAACAAATGGGTAAGAAATCAGGATGCGATGGCTACTCACACCCTGATGCGCGGTCACCAAACCGGGAAGGATCCCCACGAGGAAGCCGCCCAACAGGAACGCCGCCAGTTTTCGCTCGCGCCGGTAGCCGAGCGCAACACCGAGCAACGCCAGTGCGAGTACGAGTTCTGGATGGACCGCGGCAGCCCGCAGGCTGATGGCGGTCGCTTCGGTACAAATAGGAACGAGAAACACTTTCAGGACTGACCAAAGTCGCTGCGGCAGCTACAACAGCACGTCCAGCGGCGACGCCGCCACACCCAGCGGGCCCAACACGTAAACGGGCCTGGCAGTGAGAAACGGGGTCCAGCCCACCAAGGACAACAGGGGGACGAGGAGGCAGAAAACCCGCGCCCAGCCGGTAGCGAGCACGGCGCTGACCAGAGCAAACGGAGCGAAGAAACGACCGACAAAGTAATCGTAGAGCAACAGCGTCTGTCCGAGAGCACCCAGGAACAGGCCAAAGGGCAAAGATCCGCGGCGGAACACCAGCGCCGCCAAGCCACACAGCAACAGCATTTGGTGGAAGATCAGTTCGCCACCAAAATTCACCCGGCCGTAAAATAGGCTCCTGGGGAGAAAGCCAATGAGGCTGGCAAAGGCAAAGCCGCCATCAACCCCGAATCCCACGCGCCGAGCCAGTGCGAAGGCGACGGGAAGCGCCGCCACCCCAGTGACGATACTGTAGGCCCGCAAAGCCCAGAGGTTGGGGCCGAACCACTCGAGCAGAGGCGCTCGGAAAGCAACCCAGAGCAGCGCAGGCAACCCCGTGCATCCCTTCGGGCGCCAGACTCCTCCCTTCCATTGCTGGTAGGAGCAGATCGCCAGCTTCGGCTCGTCTTCGTGCGAACCGGGCGGGTACGATTCGTACCAAACCAGGCGGCTCACCGAGACCAGCCCCACCAAAACGAGCAAACCAACCCAAGTGCGGCGCGATTCTCGGCAAAGGAGACCGCAAAGCGCTACCGTATAAGCCGCCAGGATCCCAAGGGCGATCCAGAAGATCGGCCCAAGGGCCGCGAAACTTTGCCCATTCAACACAAGCCGCGTCCCCCTTTCGTACCGGCTGCTCTTCCCCCGAAGCGAACTCTTCTAAACCGTGCGCGCTATCACGCGCGGTGAGAGCAAAGCAACTGCGCAGAACTTGTACCTCGGGTCCGCGTGCGAACCATTTTCCTTTTGAAAAGGCCCACGGACCGTGGCAGGCTTCTGGAAGGTCGGGCGGGGTTGAAAAGGGGTGTCACGCGAGCACGCGGAGGCGTTGGTGTCGGTTCGCAAAGGGGCAAGCGCTTCGAAAACGGTGGAAGTGAGGGCGATTCCGCTTCCGGCTTGGATTGACGAGCGAGGCTCGGTGGTGGCCGCGAACCGGGAGGCAAACGAACTCTTTGCGATTCGCTCGACGCGCAAAGTGCCGCCCGTGCACTTGGATTCCTTGGCGCGATTGGACCCGCCACGCCCCGAACCGAATCAAAGGGGGGCCGAGTACACAGGCCGCTTGTGCATTTTGCGCGGGCCGCATGCTGGCAAGCAATGCGTGCTGTGTTCCCGCGCGCTGTCCGCGCGCCCGCCGCGGTGGCTCAACTTGGTATGGGACCCGCACCAGGCCTGGGAACTCGAATCGCGCTTAGCGCGGGAACGCGAAGCACGGGCCAGTGCCGAAGCTGCAATGGCGGCACAAGAGCCTTGGGTTTTGCTGGGCAAGCTGGTGGCCGGTGTAGCGCACAACCTTCGCAACCCGCTGTTCGGCCTCACCTCGACTCTGGATGCGCTCGAGGCCCGGCTCGGTGCGGCCGCACCCGCAGAATTTTTCGAGGTAATGCGCCAAGAAGCGGCCCGCTTGAACCGAGTGGTCGGACAGCTTCTGGCATACGCGCGCGCCGGAGCAGAAAGCCGGCGCGAACTCCAGGACGTAAAAACCTTGCTCGCAACGGCCATACAACACTGCCAGGCCCGCGCACGGGAAAAAGCCGTCCGCATGGAGCTTACCTGCAGTCCCGGACTGTCGGCGATCACAGCCGACGCCGAGCAGATGGTCCAGGCGATCACGAACGTGCTCGAGAATGCAATCGCCTACGCGCCGCAAGGCTCGGTGGTGTCCTTAGAGGCTCACCCCGAGAGCAGAACGGGCAAACGCGGGGTACTCCTGCGCATCGCAGACCGCGGGCCTGGGTTCGACGCGGCCGTTCTCGAGCACGCCTTCGAACCGTTCTATTCCCGCCGTCCTGGCGGCACCGGCTTGGGCTTGGCGATGGTGGCGCGAGTCGTCAGCGAGCACGGCGGCCAGCTCCAGGCAGCGAACCGACAGGAAGGCGGGGCAGTGGTCGAAATTTGGCTGCCCGGGGCAGGAGAACTCGAACCGGATGAAAGGCCTGGTGCTGATCGTTGACGATGACGCTGCCATCCGCTTCGGCGTACGCAACTTTCTGGCCGAGCAAGGCTGGCGCGTCGTCGAAGCGAGCGACGGCCGCGAAATGTGGGCTCGCTTGGGGGAGGCGACACCCGACGTGATGATCTTGGATCACCGACTCCCCGACGCCACAGCACTGGATTTGCTCGCCCGGCTGAGAGACGCGGGAAAGATCCTGCCCACCATTGTCCTCACGGGCTTCGCGTCCATCGACCTTGCCGTGCAGGCAATTCAAGCGGGGGCGAGCCAATTCCTGACCAAGCCGGTGGACCTCCCCGCCCTGGCCACGATGGTGGAACGGCTGGCCAGCGCCCACCGCGCCGAATTGCACGAGAGACTCGAGCGGGATCAATCGCAACGCCGCCTTCGCAACCCGTTCGTGGGGAAGAGCCGCCGAATTCGCCAGCTCGAAGAGACGGCGCACCGCGTCGCAGCCAGCGACGTAACGGTGTTGATACTAGGGGAGACCGGCACCGGCAAAGGAGTGCTGGCCCGCTGGCTGCACGAGCACAGCTTGCGCGCCGCCCACCCCTTTGTGGACTTAAACTGCGCCAGTCTCGGCGGGGACCTCCTGCAATCGGAATTGTTCGGACATGAAAAAGGAGCGTTCACAGGGGCCCTGGAACGCAAGCTCGGGATGGTGGAGCTCGCGCATGGGGGGACCCTGTTCTTGGACGAGATCGGCGACCTCGCTTTGGATGTTCAAGCCAAGTTGCTCAAGGTCCTCGAAGAGCGGCGCGTGCGGCGCGTGGGTGGAACGACCGACATCCCCGTGGAGTTACGATTGATCAGCGCAACGAACCGCGATTTGAACCGTGCTGTAGAGCACGGCAGGTTTCGCGCCGACTTATATTACCGCATTTCCGCTCTACCCCTCGAGCTCCCGCCGTTGCGCGAGCGCCGCGAGGACATTCCGGACCTGGCGCAAGCGGTGCTCGCCTCGTTGGCAACGAGTTCTGCGCACCACCGCGAACTCGCCCCCGATGCGGTTGCCAGGCTCGTGCAACACGACTGGCCAGGGAACATCCGCGAACTGCGGAACGTGCTCGAACGCGCCGTGCTCCTGAGCCGCTCTCGGGTTTTGCATGCGGAGGACCTGCTCCTCGGTCATGCACCGGGGGGCGCATCCCCTACCCCGGAAGCAACCAGTAGGCTAGCGTCCCTCCCCACAGCTTCCTTCAAGCCATTGGCTCAAGTCGAACGCGAATACATCGAACAGGTGCTGGAGGCAGTGGGGGGACACGTACAGCGGGCAGCAGAGGTTCTGGGGATCCCGCGCAGCACGCTATACCAAAAGTTGCGCCGCTTCGGCCGCAAGCCGCCCCGATAGGAGCACCTGCGCGAATCCATACGCGAATGCACAGAGGACGGGATTGCCCAGCGCCTTTGTTGGTAGCGGTACGTTCTGACGTATGGACGGAAGACGTCCAGATTCCGGAACTCGGAACGTGCGAAGAGAGGGGCAAAGCTCCTGACGCACGTCTCGTCGCTGGCACGCTCGTAGCTCGAAGCGCGGGCATGCACGACCAATCATACGGCTTCGAACCGAACGCACCGGTAGAAACGCACCGGGTTCCGCTCGTGGCTCCTGCCTGTGACACGATACGGGCTCTCGCTCGTTGCCTTGCGGAGCGAGGCTGCATCGTGGATCTCACTCACACTCTACCCGTTGCCTTCGCGTACCTGGATTCACGCTCCTACGCGTTGGTTGTGGCGCACCGCGCGCTGAATTGGATTTACTCCTCCGGGGTTCGAGATACCCTGCGGTTCGCTGCTGGCCGCCAACCATGGGCGGTCCTAGGCATGCTCGGAGGCTGTCTAGATAAGAAACGAAGGCAGTCCGCCAGAGGCCACCTGCGCCTGCACCTGCAGCCGGGGTGCACGAACCAAGCGAGCAGTGGCTTCCGCCTCGCCGAGGAGATGCAAACCCTCATCCGCTTGCTAAGCGAGGCGCAAGACAAGGGCCGGCCGGGAGACGCCAGAATGGCGGCTCCCTCATGAAGCGAATGTTGATCGTTGAAGACGACGCCGCAGCCGCCTTCGGAATGGTCCAGTTCTTCACCACCAAAGGCTACAAGGTGGATCACGCGAGCTCTTTAGACCAAGCGACTTTTTGGCTCCGACGCCGGAAATACGTGGCCGTGTTCACCGACTGGGCTCTCCGTCCAGGCGGTTGTGAAGGAGAGGAAGTGGTTCGTTTGGCACGTGGCCGGTTCCCAGATATTCCGGTGGTCGTGATCGCCGGCGGGACCGGGCCTTCCCTCCGTGCACGGGCACTCGCTGCCGGGGCCAATGAAGTTCTCGCCAAACCGGTCGCCCTGCCAGCTCTCCTGGCGTGGCTTCCCGAGCCACCCAAAAGCCCTTCCCCTACGGGGCCCCAGGCAAGGCAAGGTAGCCGCAAGAAAACCCCTTGAGAGAGGTGCTTTGGGAAATGGAAAAGCGAAAGCGAGCGGAGCACAGCACTGCTCACAAGTCCCTTGCAGCGCCGGACACAGGAAGCGCCGCATGTGGCCCGTTCGGACACGAAAGCCTCGCGACATTTGCGAACGCCGTTGTGCAAGAGATGCGAACGCCGCTGCGCCACGTGGAAGCCTTTTCTCAACTGCTCCGGCAGCGATCAGAACAGTGGGACGAGGAATCGCAGCGCTACCTATCCGCGTTGCTGGACGGCGTGGCCGAGATGCGCGGCTTCCTCGAGTCCCTGCTCCGCTTTTGCCGGGCCAGTCAAAAGCCGCTGCAGCGCGAAGCGCTCGACCTCTCCGCACTCGCAGCCAAGATCCTCGCGCGCTTGCACCGGCTCGAACGCCACCGCAGCGTCCAGATCCGCGTCGCCCCCAACCTCAAGGTCTGTGCCGATCCTGAGCTGTGTGAACTTTTGCTCACCAGCCTGCTAGAAAACGCTTGGAAGTTCACGCGCGGCACGCGCTCTGCGCACATCGAGGTCGGTCCGATCCCGGATGCAGAGCCGGTCACCTTCTTTGTTCGCGACTCGGGGGTCGGGTTTCCCCCAGAGAAAACCGATCTTCTGTTCCGGCCACTGTCTCGCCTCCACTCGCGCCATGAATACGAAGGAGCTGGGTTCGGCCTCGCAATCGCAGCGCTCGTCGCTCGGCGGCATGGCGGTCGCATCACTGCCGAGGGCACGGTCGGCGCCGGCGCTACCTTTACCGTCACCATCCCTAGCTCCAGCCAAGCCGACGACTGATTCGTCGCCCCAGCGACAAGCCACTGGGCAATCTCGCATCCGAACTCGAAGCCGGCTCGTACACTCGCTCCGCACACACGTGGCAGGGCAAGCGTTCTTACGCTTGCAGCAGCTACGCCTTCGACCTGTGAAACAAACCGCTACTGCTGCCATCGGCACCCAGCTTGCAGGCGATGTTTGCCACTCTGGCGCCTGGGAGGAGATCGGCCATGGGGATCATGGACGAACCAAGTGAAGTACGACCGATCGAACAAGTCGCGGCGGAACTGGACCTGCCGGGCAACGCTTTGATTCCTTATGGCCGGCAGATCGCCAAGATCGCCTGGGAAGCCGTGGTGAAGCCACGCCAGCGGCCAGGGCAAGCGCGGCTCGTACTGGTCTCCGGCATCACACCCACAACCGCGGGGGAAGGGAAAACCACCATCGCAATTGGCCTTGCCGATGCTTTCCGGCTGATCGGCCAGCGGGTTTGCGTAGCGTTACGCGAGCCCTCTCTTGGACCGTGCTTCGGCATCAAAGGCGGGGGCACGGGTGGGGGGCAAGCGCAGCTCGTGCCGGCGGAGCGGATCAACCTGCATTTCACCGGTGACTTCCACGCGGTCACCGCCGCTCACAATCTACTCGCCGCGCTCATTGATAACCACGTTTATTTCGACAACGCGCTCGGCCTCGATTCGCGCCGCATCGTGTGGCCGCGGGTCTTGGACATCAACGACCGTAGCTTGCGGCACATCGTCACCGGGCTTGGTGGGACGGCTCATGGCGTTCCCCGCGAAGCCGCTTTCGAGATCACGGCCGCTTCGGAGATCATGGCAATCCTTTGCTTGGCGAAAGATTTTACCGACCTGCGTGCCCGCCTCGAGCGAATCCTGATCGGCTTCACAACCCGAGGGGAACCGGTGATGGCAGGGCAACTGGGCGCAACCGGGGCGCTGCTCGCCTTATTGCTCGATGCCTTCTTGCCGAACTTGGTGCAAACGCGGGCTGGAACTCCGGCTTTGGTCCACGGAGGGCCGTTCGCCAACGTCGCGCATGGATGTAACAGCTTGGTCGCTACCCAGCTCGCCATGCGCCGTGCCGACTGGGTGGTCACCGAAGCTGGCTTTGCCTTCGATCTCGGAGCCGAGAAGTTTTTCGACATCAAGTGCGTCACGGGCCAGCTCGACACGGCTGCGGTCGTGCTCGTGGCGACGGTCCGCGCCCTCAAAGTACACGGCGGCTCACCCGATGCGCGCGGGCCGCAGGGATTGGAGGCCTTACGGAAGGGGATGGCGAACCTCGAGAAACACGTCGAGAACATCCGCGAGTTTGGAGAAGCCCCCGTGGTGGCCATCAATCGCCATGCCGGAGACTCGGAGCAAGAGCTCGAGCTGGTGCGGGACCGCTGCGCCGAGCTGGAGGTACCATGCGCGGTGGCAGACCCGTACCAACGTGGGGGCGAGGGCTGCGTCTCTTTGGCTCGTACGGTGATGGCGCACGCCGAGAAGGCCAGCCGGCCGTTTCGCCCACTGTACGACTGGGCGGCAGCGCCAAAGGAAAAGATCTCCACCGTCGCTCGGCGCATGTACGGTGCACGAAGCGTCGCCTATACGCGCGAAGCCGAGCGAGATCTGGAACTCGTGCACCGCTTCGGCTGGGACACTTTGCCCGTATGTCTCGCCAAAGCGCCGACATCCCTATCCGACGACCCCAAACGTACCGGCCGCCCGAAGGACTTCGAGGTCACCGTTCGCCGGGTTCAGCCAAACACGGGCGCCGGGTTTCTGGTTGTTCTGCTCGGTGACATCCTGCGCATGCCGGGCCTACCACGCCAACCTCTAGCACAGCGAATCGAAGTCCACGACGGCAAAATCGTTGGCCTCGAATGAAACGCGGGGCAAGTAGAGCGCCTTACATCCAGGCGCCGCCGTCAACGCGCAGGATCTTTCCGGTAATAAAGGCAGCGTCGTCGCTCGCCAAGAACACCGCTGCCCTGCCCACCTCTTCCGGGGTCCCCGCCCTCCCGAGCGGGATGGTGGAGAGAAGGCTCTCGCCGTACGCTTTGATCATACGGTCGCCCATGTCGGAGTGAATCAAGCCGGGAGCGAGAGCGTTGACTCGCACGCCCGCTGGAGCACACTCGCGGGCCAGGGTTTTGGTGAGCGCGTTCACCGCGGCCTTGGCAGCGTAGTACGGCGCTCCGAACGGCGCGCACAGATCAGCACCGACCGAGGAAACCAGAATGACGGAACCGGACTTCTGCCGCACCAGTTCACCGACCGTCGCCCGGCACGTGTAGAAAACGCCGTGCAGGTCCACCGCAAGGACCCTGTGCCAGTGTTCGACATCGAGTTCCCACACGGGGGCCGGGCGCGAGGCGATGCCAGAATTGGCCACCACGATGTCCAAGCGGCCGAAGTGGGCGAACACCTGCGCTGCCATCTTTTGGACCTCTTCCCAACGCGCCACATCCGCTCCCACCACGATGGCCTGCCGGCCCATGGCTTCGATCTCGCTTGCCGTGCGCTCTGCCGCTTCTCGTTCGCGTCGGTAATGCACCGCGACATGGGCACCGGCACGTGCGAGTTCGAGCGCGATGCCGCGCCCGATGCCGCGTGAAGAACCGGTCACCAACGCGAATTTCCCACTGAGATCCGCCACGCGCTGCGCCTCTTACGCAACGGTCACCGACTTGGCCAGAGAGCGAGGCTTATCCACATTCCGCCGCAGTGCCGTGGCGGCAAAATACGCAAAGAGCTGGGCTCCGACCAACGCTAAGAACGGAGCCGTGTGCACGTCGCGGGCCTTTAGCTGCACGACTTCGTCGCACACCTCGCGCTCATCCTCGAAGGCAAAGCCTAGAACGAAGCCGCCCCGCGCCCGCACTTCTTCCACACTCGACAGGGTCAGCGAGTACAGCTCGCCGCTCTGCCGAGGGGGCAAGAACACCAGGGTGGAGAGGTTCTCATCCACCAGCGCCAGGGTACCGTGCTTCAAGAAGCCCGCCGGCATCCCCTCTGCGTGCAGGTACGCAACTTCCTTCACTTTGAGCGCCGCCTCTAAGGCAATCGGGTAGTAGACGCCGCGCCCGAGAAAAAGCCAGTTGTGTTGGTGTGCATGCCGGTACGCGACCGCGCGTACCAAACCCGATTGCTCGTTCAGAAGCTCTTCGATCTCCGCAGGCAGTGTTGCGAGGGCTTGGTCGAGCTGGGCGCGCTCCTCGGCGGCCAGCACTCCCCGCCGCATACCCACTTCCGCGGCGAGCACGGTGAGCAGCACCATTTGCACGAGTGCTGCCTTCGTACTCACCACGCACACTTCTGGGCCGGAGCCTTGCAGGACCGGGTAGTCCACCAAACGTGCAATCGAGGAGCCCACCACGTTCACGATGGCAGCCGTCTTGGCGCCACGCTCGCGGGCGTGCCGGAGGCTCACCAACGTGTCGTACGTCTCGCCCGATTGCGAGATGGCGAGCACCAACGAATCCCCCTCTGTGCAGTCGAGGTAACGGAACTCATCCGAACTCACCGGTAGCACCGGCGACCCCGCCAGGCCGGCAAAGGCATATTGCCCGTAGAGCGCCACGTAATGCGTCGTCCCGACACCGAGCAAATACACTTGCCGTGCTTGCGCCACCGCATCCGCCAGCGCCGCGAGCGAGTCGCGCGCATGGGCCAGAGCGTTGCGGATCGCTTGTGGCTGCTCGTGGATCTCCTTGAGCATGAAGTGCGGGTATCCGCCTTTGCGCGCGAGTTCCGGATCCCAAGGGATCACGGTGACTGGCTTTTCCACTACCTCGCCGGTGCGCAAGCTCTTCACCGCGTAGGAATCCTTGGCAACGATTCCGTATTCGCCGTCGTCGAGGATCACGGTGTTCCTTGTGTACTCGATAAACGCATTGAAATCCGAACCAACGTAATTCGATTCCGTTCCTACGCCGATGATCAACGGGCTCTCGTGCCGCGCGCAGTAAATCCGCTCGGGTTCGTGTACGGAAATCATGGCCAGGGCGTAGCTCCCCTGCAGCTCGCGTAGGGTGGCCACCCAGGCCTTCTCGACATCACCGGTATTGCGAAAGTGCTCTTCAACCAAGTGCGCAATCGCCTCGGTGTCGGTTTCCGAGCGAAAGCGATGTCCGGCCTGTGTCAGGCGCTCGCGCAACTGCCGGTAATTCGCGATGATTCCATTGTGCACCACGGCGAAGTCCCCAGCGCAGCTTAGGTGCGGGTGGGCGTTTTCCCGCGTGACCTTGCCGTGCGTGGCCCAGCGAGTGTGTGCGATTCCTACCCTCGCGGCCAGGTCCCGCAAGCACTGCTTGCTGTCCACCTCGTCCACCGTGCCGACATCCTTGCGCACCTCGATATGGCGGTTTTCCAGGAAAGCGATGCCGCAGGAGTCGTAACCGCGGTATTCGAGCTGATGCACCCCCTGATACAGCCGATCCCGAATCGGATGAAAGCTCGCGACCCCGCTGATCCCGCACATACTTCACACCTTCGGCGGCAACGTGGTGTGGTGCTCGATGACCGCTCCCGGGTCGAGGATGGTCCCAGCCGCAAGCGTATTCCCCGCCCCGATCTTCACACCGTCCCCGACAAACGAGCCGAGCTTGGTCAACCCCGAGTCTACCCGCTCGCCACGGATCTGGAGAGCGATCGGGGAGCGGTCCATCCGCTCGTTCACGGTCATCGTCCCCGAGCCAATATCTACGTTTTCTCCGATGACGCTGTCGCCGATGAACGACAGCCGCCCCACCCGCGAGTTTCCGAACAGGACGCAGTTCTTGAGTTCGACACCGTAGCCGATCGTGGATCCAGCACCCAGCGAGGAGTAGCTGCGCACCAAGACGTTGTTGCCGACGTAGCAGTTCGGACCGATATAACAGGGGCCAGCCAGCACGGCTCCGGAGCGAATCACCGATCCGGCCTCGATCCGCACCGGGCCGGTGATGGTCACATTCGTGTCCAGCCGCGCCTCGCGCGATATGCGCGCCTCGTCCCAGGTATCCATCACCATCCGGTTCGCCGCCAGCACGTCCCACGGGAACTCGACGTCAATCCAACCGTCCTCCCAAATCGAGGCGTGCAAACCGCGCTCGGCGATCAGCCGGGCAAAGAGATCTTCCATCCCGCCATCGGCCGTCTCTAACCAAGAGAAAATCTCGGCGGGCAAAACGAACATGCCCGAAAGAACGTAGTTTCCCAAACCCCGCTCGCGCGGTTTTTCGACCACGCGGGTGATCCGCGTTCCGCTCAGGTACACGTTGCCGTAACGCGCGGTTGGCGGCCCGGGTAGGCACACACCCGCAATTGGCGCCTTGAAGGTATTGAAGGACTGCAGCAACTGCAGGAACGGATTCCCGGAAGTTACGACATCGCCGTACACCAGTACAAAATACTCGCCAGGGATAAAGCGCTGGCGAGCACATTGAATCGCATCGGCAATGCCGCGTGCACTCGGCTGGCGAGCGTAGGAGAGGTTGAGCCCTACCGCGCTGCCGTCGCCGAAGGTTTGTTCTACCTTTTCCCCATGCTGGCCGAGGACAATGGTCACATCGGCGATGCCAGCTTCACGCAGATGCCCCAGGGTGCGTCGCAGCAAAGAACCGCCCGCGACCACTGTCATGGCCTTGGGACGCGTGGCAGAGAATGGGACGAGGGTGCGCCCAGCCCCTCCAGTCAAAACCAACGCCTTCATGCCAGCCTTGTCATGCCCAGCGTTCCCGCCTGCAACGCGCTAACCCTACTTCTAACCCGCGCCGTTTCTCAAGTCCTTGTCGAGGGCGCAGCCTCCCGCCGCCACCCAGACCGGCACCTAGCGCTGGACCAGCTTGGCCGCCGCTTCGGCAAAGGCCTTGGCCGCCTCGGCGTTATCGGGGTCGGTTAGATTCGGCACCGGCGCGGGTATTTGCACCCCGCGCTGGCAAGCCGGGCGGGCGCTCATTTGCTCCATCCAGCGCTGCAAATGCAAAAGGCCGTCCACCGAGACTCCCGACCACTTGTGAGTACGTACCCACGCCCAGTTGGCGATGTCGGCGATGGAATAATCACCGGCCAGCCACTCCGACTCCGCAAGCCGGCGGTCCAACACCTCGAACAAGCGGCGGCTCTCGTTTTGGTAGCGGGAAATGACCGAGGGGATGCGTTCGGGGAAGTAACGATAAAACACGTTGGCTTGGCCCATCATTGGGCCGATGCCCGCCATCTGGAACATGAGCCATTGCACGACCCGGGAGCGCCCCTTGCGATCCGCAGGAATGAGCCGGCCAGTTTTCTCCGCCAGGTACAACAAGATCGCGCCGGATTCGAAGACCACGAAGTCGCCCTCGTCCCGGTCTACAATTGTGGGGATCTTGCCGTTTGGGTTGAGCTTCAAATACTCAGCCGACTTTTGCTCTCCCGCCAGAAGATTGACCACCCGTACCTCGTACGGGAGGCCAAGTTCCTCGAGCGCAATCGACACCTTCCAGCCATTGGGTGTGGGCGCAGTGTACAGCACGATCATGCTTGGGTCCTCCCAGCAGAGCGAGACCCCACAACCCGCCTGGAGTCAAGCCGGGGGATGAGAGCCCCACCAGCGAGACCGGAACGCAGCTCAGAAGTTCAAGCTGCGCTTGCGCGCCCGCAGGTTTCTCCGGCTTCCCTTGTTCTTGAAGCCACGCCCCCCGCCACCAAAGGGCTCGGCGCCTCCGCCCGAGCCGCTCCAATTCGGGGGGCCGGACGACCGACCTCCCCCGCGCGCACCCCGTTCTTCAGCCGGGTTCACGCGGACCTTTCGGCCGTCGATCTCTTGGCCATCGAAGCGGCGAACGGCATGGGCGGCTTCTTCGCTGCTGTCGAACTCGACAAACGCAAACCCACGCGGGCGGCCAGTCTCCCGATCCATGCCGATGAACACGCTGCGTACCTGACCCACTTCGGCAAAGGTGTCCGCCAGTTGCTGCTCGGTAACGCGGTAACTCAGGTTCCCTACAAACACTCGTGTACTAATGGTCCGACTCCTTCTCCAAAATCTCTACCCGCCTTTCTCTTGCCCGACCGAGTCGGCCCCGTGCCGCCGCGACCTGCAGGAAAAACGCGCCCCGCCCTTAGCACAGCCGTGAGCAAGGTGTCCAGTCAGACTCCGAACTAGGGCCGCGCCGGTGCGGCGCGGAACACTCGCCTTGTGCTACAGCGTTCCGCGGTGCACTCCTCGCATTGCCCCGTCCGCTTTTGCTAGCAGCGCTCGCACATGGAGTACCCCGTCGTCTCCTTACGCCCCGGCCGCGAAGGCGCTCTCCGCTTGGGTCATCCCTGGGTGTTTGCCGGGGCGCTCCAAGACCGAGCACAGATTCAGGAACCGGGTCAGCTCGTGGAAGTCCACGCAGCCGACGGCTCCTTTCTCGGCATCGGTACCGCACACCCGCGCTGTACGATCGCCGTGCGGCTCCTCTCGCGCGCTCGCCGGCAAATCAACCGGGAGTTTTTCCTCCTCCGCCTCCGCCACGCCTTCGAATTGCGACAACGGGTCTGCAGCCGGTACGGAGAGACCGACAGCTTCCGCTTGATCAACGGTGAGGGCGACGGCTTGCCCGGTTTTGTCGTGGACGTGTACCGCTCTGTGCACGTGGTGCAGTGCCTGACCGCTGGCGCCGAGCGTTTGAAGCCTTTGCTCGTGGAGGCATTGCAGGAATTCTTGTCGCCGAGCTGCGTTTACGAACGGAGTGTCGGCGCCGTGCGCCGCGAGGAAGGTCTGGCAGACGAACTCGGTGTGCTCGCCGGGTCTCTTCCTCCGCAGCCGATGCAAATCCGCGAAAACGGCCTCCCGTTCTGGGTAGACGTCGTGCTCGGGCAAAAAACCGGCTTTTTTCTCGACCAGCGAGAAAATCGCGCTTTGGCGCGCCAATTGGCTTCCGGGTGCGAGGTGCTGAACGCCTTCGCTTACACGGCTGCGTTTTCCGTACACGTGGCTGCCGGCGGGGCGCGCGGTGTGGTGTCGGTAGAGAGTTCTGCCCGTGCTTGCGAACTCGCGCGCCGAAATTGGGAATTGGCTGGAAGTTCCATCCCGCACGAGGTCGTTTCGGACGACGTGTTCTCCTACCTGCGCCAGACCGATCGCAGCTTCGATTTCATTGTGCTCGATCCACCTGCCTTGGTGAAGCGCAAGCCCGAGCTTTCGCGAGGTGGAAGAGCCTACTACGACCTCCACACCTGGGCTCTGCGGCGGGCGCGGGCGGGCGCGTATTTGATGACCTTCAGTTGCTCACAGCACGTCACCCCGCCCTGGTTCGCGTACACGCTGCAAAAAGCGGCGGCGCACACGGGGCGGCAAGTACAAGTCTTACAGCTTCTCGGCGCTGCGGCCGACCACCCGACACTGGTGGCCCATCCGGAGGGGACGTACCTGAAAGGCATCCTCGCCCGCGTTGAGTAAGGGCTGCAACGCAGGCAGACTCAGGTTCATGAACCAGAGGAACGGATGGGATCCTACGCAGGAGCGGGTTGCCATCGAACACCTCAAGTACCGCTACTTGCGCTGCCTCGACCTCAAGGACTGGGACGGGCTCAAGGAGTGTTTGCATCCCGAAGCGCGCGCGGCCTATGCCGACGGCCGCCTGTCGTTCGACGGCCGCGACGCGATCCTGGACTTTCTGAAGAGCGTGCTCGGCAGCACGCGCCGCCTGAGCTTACACCGCTGCCATCACCCCGAGATCACATTCGCTTCCCCCTCGCGGGCCAACGGCATCTGGGCGCTCGACGACTGGGTATACGACCTAGACTCTGGCACAGCTTTGCGCGGCGCAGCGTATTACGAAGACGAGTACATCAAGGAAGGTAGCGACTGGTCGATTCTGGTCACCGGCTACCGACGCGTGTTCGAGCAAACCTGGTCGGAACGCGACCTGCCTTCGCTGGTCCGGCACGTCCCATGGTGGGAGAAACGTTCCACTTGAAGTGCCGCCAACTTTGTGGATGGTTGTCGGCGTTCTGTAGGGAAGCTCAAGGAGGAAAGACGAAGGGGGGTTCTGGGAGCGAGGTTGACTTGAGGCATCGAGAGGTAAGCGGCTGGGGGAACGGGGCGCGGTTCGAATCAGCGAGTTGATGGCGGGATTCGTGAAGCGCAAGCGCGAAAGAAGTCGCAAGCGGCAACCACCTCCGGTCGAGAATCCCGGCGGCGCTGGGCTGGCTACGGCGCTGGCGGACTGGCAGTGCACCTGGTACCAGTCGGGCGCGGAGCCATGGCAACTCGAAGGCGCGGCGCCAGCAACGTTTCTCGGTCACGCCATCCCACCCAACTTCGCTCCGGATAGCTGGCTCGTGTGGGTGGATGCAGCGAGCCGGCCGCAAGCACGGCGGCTCCTCTCTGACGCCCTCGCTGGGCACGCCGTTTCCGGGGAACTGGCCTTGCGCGACTCGCATCACGGCCTCCACCGGGTACGGGTGGCGCTCGGCAGGGACACCCTGGGCGACAGGACGCGCCTGCACCTCGCGGCCGTGGACCGAGGCGAGGTGATCGCGCCGGCACTGGCGCTCATGATCGAGCGGCTCCTCACCAGTTTCGACCGCCCGGACTCGCTCGAGCAACTGTGCGCGGCAGTGGCCGAAGCGCTCGCCGCGCGTTGGGCACAGCTCTGGGAAGATTGCGGCAGTCTAGGCCTGCGCTTGCTGGCGCAGTGGGGACTGGCCCGAGAGGAAGCAGAGGCCCTCCACGCGGCCGTCCTCCCGCGGGACGTTTTGCCCAATACGATTGCCCGCGCTGCAGCCGACCTATCGACTTTCAAGGAAGAATCCCCCGCATTTCACCGGGGCATCATCCAGCTCACGTTACAACGCGGCCAAGGGCGACTGGGCCGCTTAGTTGTATTGCGGAACCGACCCAGCTCTGGGCAAGGACCCGGGCCGCGCGATCTGCAGGCGGTAGAGCGACTAGCCACCGTATGGTTTGCCCATGCGAGCTTTTTGCGTGAACTCGAGGACGCAACGCGGCTCAAGTCGGACTTTGTTGCCACCATGTCGCACGAGTTGCGCACCCCGCTCAACACGCTCATTGGTTACACGGAGTTGCTTGCCCTGGGAGAGTTCGGCCCACTGAACGCTGAGCAGCGAGACGTCCTCGAGCGGATGGACCAAAGCGCACGGGAACTTCTAACGTTGATCAACACAACCCTGGATTTAAGCCGTTTCGAGCAACAAACCGAGCCCCTGGTGTTGGGAAGCGTTTCGATTCCGGCACTGGTGGAGGAACTCAAACGAGAAATGGCCCAGAGCTGCCGCAAAAAGGGGCTGGCCCTGCGCAGCGAGATTGCGCCTGGCGCCGAACAAATCGGAACGGACCCGGCAAAACTGAAAACGGTTTTATACCACCTGCTTTCCAACGCCATCAAATTCACGGAACGCGGCTGGATCGAAATCCGCGTGCACGCGGCAGAAGGCGGGGTGGAGTTTACGGTTGCGGACACGGGCATCGGGATCGACTCCGAAATCCTGCCGGTCATTTTCGAACCGTTCCGACAAGGAGAACGCGCCTCGACGCGCCGTTTTGGCGGAGTGGGTTTGGGCCTGTACGTGGTACAGCGGCTGGTGGACATGATGGGCGGCCAGATCCAGGTGGAGTCAGAGCCTGGGAAAGGGTCAACATTTCGGGTGTGGCTTCCAAACCGACTGGCGCCCCCGTCTGCGTAGCCACCTTCCCAGTCGCCGGCGCCCAGAAAGGCCCGCTGCGTGCCCGTCCTTGCGTGCGGAGCGTGGGCACAACGCTCCGCCTCAGCGCCGCTGCAACCCGCTCCTAACGCACGCGCAGGGCCACCTTCCCGAAGTGCGCACTCGCCGCGACGACCCGGTGGGCCTCCGCCGCTTGCTCCAGAGGCAACACTCGGTCAGTCACGGGCCGCAGGAGGCCGCGGCGCAAATCCTCTCCGAAACGAACCAAGAAATCACGTACGATGGCCGCCTTGTCTTCGGGAGAGCGGGTGCGCAGCGTGGATCCGATCACGTGCAGCCGTTTGATCAGCAACTGCGCAAGCGGAATCTCGGCCTTGGCCCCGCCCATCAAACCAATGATGACGAGGCGCCCGTCGCTCGCCAGCGACTCCAAGTTCCCGACAAGATAGCGGGCTCCAATGTGGTCCAAGACGACGTTGACGCCACGGCCTTCGGTGACCTCTTTGACTCGCGCCACGAAGTCCTCGGTGCGGTAGTCAATTGCCACATCCGCGCCGTGCGCAAGGCAACGGCGGCACTTTTCCTCTCCACCGGCAGTCACCACGACCCGTACCCCCGCGCGCTTGAGCAGGGTGATTGCCGCCGTCCCGACGCCACTGCCGCCGCCGTGCACGAGCGCAGTTCCACCAGGGGCGATGCGGCCCAGCAAAAACAAATTGAGGAACGCGGTGAGGAACACCTCCGGAAACGCCCCACCCTCTTCCCACGTGAAGCTCTCAGGCATCGGTAACACGCTGCCCCAGTGCACCACCGCCTCCTCGGCGTATCCCCCGCCTGGCAGAAGAGCCATGACCCGCTGCCCCACCTGCCAAGTCCCCGCACGCGGGCCCACTTCGACGATTTCGCCCGCGCACTCCAGTCCGAGGATGTCCGTCACCCCGGGTGGGGGTGGGTAGAGCCCCTGGCGCTGCAAGAGATCGGCACGATTGACCGAGGTCGCATACACCCGGATGCGGACCTCTTCTTCGCCAAGCCGCGGCGCGGGCACCTCGCCGATACGCATCACGTCCTCGTTGCCTGGCCGATCACACACAATGGCTCTCATGTGCCTTCCTCCTTTCCCGGTTCTCTCATCTCGCCTTCCTGCTCCGGGCGGGGTCGCCCAGGGGTGCGCCGCGTGCGACGCTCGAGCAAGCGCTGCTCGCGCCGGTCGAGGGCGCGCAGGCGATGGTCCACCTCGCGCAAGCGGGCGAGGAGCGCTTCTCGTTTTACAAGCAAGTGCCGCTTGCGTGCCTCCAACTCGCGGAACGGGTCGGCGGCACCGGTTGCACGCCAGGCACCCACAAGCGCCGTATCCGTGCGCGCGATTACCAGCGGCGCCGCTCCCCAGGCGAGGGCGAGTACGAGAAGGACCACCAGCCGGCCCCAACTCGAATCGTCGCGCCCGTCGCAGAAACGCCACCACTTCAAGAAAGCGACGTTCAGTAACTCGCTGCACAAGCCAAGGAGGCAGGCCAGTCCGAAGGTTGGGCCTGGCCCCAGGCGCGGCACCCACGCCGCCAGGCCGCCCATGACCAACCCGTACATACCGACCACCTGCACCAGCAAAAAGAGCTTGCGGCGGAATTCCCACCAGCGAAGCAGCCACGCAAAGCCTTCCACCAGCACCCCGAGGGCGACGCCCAACAGGACTAGCCTCACACTTCCCCCGCTCGAACGGACCCGCGTACCCCCCGTGGATCGGCTGCGTAAACGAGCACCGTCCTTCACTCCACGTTTTGCACCTGCTCCTTGAGCTTTTCGATCTCGCTGCGCGCCTCGATCGTAAGCTGGGTGACGGTGAGGTCGCTGCTCTTGCTGGCGACTGTGTTGAACTCGCGATGGAGCTCTTGCAGCAAAAATTCGAGCCGCTTCCCCACCGGCCCCTTTTCGCGCAGCAGGGTTCGGCAGGCGGCAAGGTGAGACTGCAAGCGAACCAGCTCCTCGGTCACATCGCTACGCTCGGCGATGAGCACGACTTCTTGCAGCAAGCGCTGCTCGTCGAGCGCGCGATCATCCAGCAGCGCTGCCACCCTCTTGCGCAGGCGCTCGCGCAGCACAGGCTTGAGCTTGCGAACACAGGCAGCGATCTGTCGCTGCAACGTCGCCAAGCGGGCCACCCGCTGGTGGATATCGCGCTGCAGCACGCGCCCCTCGCGCGCTCGCTCCCGGTTCCAAGCGCGCAACGCGCGGCCGAGCACCTCGCGCAACGCCCATGCATCCTCCTCACTCTCCCGAGGCGTTTCGCTCAGTGACAGGAGATCGGACCGCTCCACCAGCATGCCCAGGTCCACTTCTCCCGGCACCCCGAGCTCGCGCTGCAACTGCCTCCAGGCAGCCACGTAGGCGCGCGCCAGCGGCAAGTTGACCTGGACTTGCACGGCGGACTGCGCCCGCCCGCTGACGTTCAAACTCACATCCACCTTGCCGCGCTGCGCTTCCGCCTGCACCAGCTTGCGCAACTCCGCCTCGTAACGCGCCAAGTCGCGCGGCAAGTTGATGCGGAGTTCGAGAAAACGGTGATTTACCGAGCGAATTTCCGCGGTCCACCGCCACGCTCCGGACTCAAGGCGCGCACTGCCGTACCCCGTCATGCTCCGCATTCGCATCCCCCTTCACGCTCGCACACCACTGTTTGCCCGTACTGCCGCTAGCAGCTCGGCCTGGTTCACCGTGGCGGTACCCAGCTTGCTGACGGCCACTCCAGCCGCATGATTGGCAAGCCAGGCTGCCTCCTCCAGCGTCGCTCCCGCAGCCATGGCCACTGTGCAGGTTGCGACCACCGTGTCGCCCGCACCCGTGACATCGAACACATCGCGCGCCACTGCCGGGAAATGTCGCCCTGGCCGACCACAGCGGAATAGGGTCATTCCTTTTTCCCCCCGAGTGATGAGCACCGCATCAGCCTGCCAGCGTTCCAGCAAGCGAACACCCGCCTGCTCGAGGCTCGCCTCGTCGCCCACGGCGATTCCCGCCGCCTCGGCCGCTTCGTGCTGATTGGGGGTGATCAATGCCGCGCCCCGATAATGAGCAAAGTTCGGTTTCTTGGGGTCAATGACTACCTGCACCCGCTGCTCTCGATGCAAGCGGTTCAACACCTCGAGCAAGGCGGGTGAAACGACACCTTTGCCGTAATCGGAGACCAGAACCGCATCGTAACGGCTTGCGTTGCGCTCAACGAAGGCGACAAGTCGCTCGCCGTCGCCGTCTGTAGCTACAGGTTGCTCGCGGTCGAAACGAACCACCTGCTGATGATGGGCGATCACGCGAGTCTTACGCGTCGTCACCACGTCCGAGCTGCGCACCACTCCGCTCGTGCCCGCACCAATACGGCGGAGTTCGGCCAAGAGATGCCCACCCGCCGCGTCCTGACCGATCAGACCGCATGCCGTTACATGCGCCCCCAAAGCGCGGACGTTCGCGACCACGTTGGCAGCGCCGCCGAGACAGAGCGACTCGCGCTCGACGCGAACCACGGGAACCGGCGCCTCCGGCGAGATGCGCTCGACGCTGCCCCACAGAAACTCGTCCAGCATGAGGTCACCGATGACCAGCAAGCGAACGCCAGAAAAGCGGCGCAAGAGTGAGCGAACCTTGCGCACGGACAACGGCCTCACGACCTCACTCCTTCCACTGCCGCACAGCGGCACAAACAAAATCTACCTCGTGCTCTTCCAGTTCCGGGTAGAGGGGAAGGGCTAGCACTTCCTGACACGCCTGTTCCGCCACGGGACAGGTTCCCGGCCCTTGCCGCAAAAATGCAAACGCCGGCTGCAAGTGGATGGGCACCGGGTAGTGGACTGCCGTCTGGATCCCGCGCTCGGCGAGGTGCTCCACCAGCGCCTCGCGGCGCAGGCAACGCACCACGAACTGATGGTACACGGGCTCTGCTTCGCTACGCACTGTTAGCGGCCGCACCGCAGTTGAATCGGCCAACTGGCGGCGATAGCGCTCGGCAAGCTCTCGTCTCCTTTGATTCCAAGTCTCCAACCAGCGCAGCTTGGCACGCAAAAAGGCCGCCTGTAGGGCATCCAACCGGGAGTTGGTCCCCAACGTCACATGCCGGTACTTTCCCTCCTGGCCGTGATCGCGCAGACGACGAAGTGCCGCGGCAAGTTCCGGAGCGTCCGTAGTCACGGCGCCGCCATCGCCCAGCGCGCCGAGATTCTTAGTCGGGTAGAAACTAAAGGCAGCCAGGGTTCCCCAGGATCCCACCCGCTTTCCGTTCGTGCGAGCGCCATGCGCCTGGGCAGCGTCTTCGACCACCGGAACCCTAGCCGAGCGCGCCAGGCGGCAAATGGGCTCCAGCGCAGCCGGATGGCCGTATAGGTGCACCGGGACGATCGCCCGTACGGCTCGCTCGGCCAGAGCCCGTTCCACCGCCGCGGGGTCCAAGGTCAGCGTTTCCTCCTCCACGTCGAGCACCAGCGGGCGAGCTCCGATCCAACACACTGCCTCCGCGGTGGCCGCAAAGGTCAGCGCCGGAACGATGACCTCATCCCCCGGGCCTAATCCGAGGGCGCGCAGCGCCAGGATCAGCGCGTCCGTACCACTGTTGACGGCCACGGCCTCCTGCGTCTCGCAGTACCGGGCAAACTCCTGCTCGAAGGCTTCCACCTCTGCGCCCAGCACGAACGCGCCGGTGGAGAGGACCCGATCGAATGCGGCTTGCAACTCCTCGCGCAACCGCTCGTGCTGCGCCGCAAGGCGCGCCAAAGGCACCTGCATGCGGCGCCGCATTAACGGAGGCCAGCATAGGAATCAACGCGCGGCTCGCTGCCCGCCGGTATCGCCTGCGCCAAGCAACCTCGTTGCCGCCGCCCACACTCGCTCGACATCGAGCCGCTGGTCCATGCAAAAGAAGAACGGGCATCCGGCTCCGATACAACGCTGGCACACCTGGTTCACATCCGGTTGCACGACGGCCACGCGAGGGCCGATGGGACCCCAGCGCGCCGGTAACTGCGAGCGCAGTGGCGAATACAGCGCCACCACCGCTGTCCCGAGGGTGGCCGCGAGGTGTGTCGGGCCCGTCGAGGCGCCCACGAACAGCGCTGCGCCACGCAACAACACAGCAAGCTCGCCGAGAGAGAGCTGGCCCGCCAAGCTCCAGGCAGCCTGGCCTGCGCCACGAACAACCGTTTCCACCAGATTCTGTTCCCGCGCCGTTCCGGTCACCAGCACGTGATACCCAGCGGCAGCAAAGCGGCGGGCTAGGTTGGCGTACCGCTCCGGTGTCCAATTCCAAGCCGAGCCTCCGCTTCCCGGATGCACGACCACGTAGGGGGGGGCAATCGCCAAGTTCCGCAACAGCTCTGCGACGCGGATTTCTTCTTCGGGCCGGGTGGTCCACTTGCACTCCGCCCCACGCTTTTGCGGCCGGATCCCCAGCGGCTCTAACAATTCCAAGTTGAGCGCGCTCTCGTGCTCGCGCCGGCCGCGGCGGTGCTGGCGCACGCGAACATTCCAGAGGAGGGAATAGACGCGAAATGCCGTTCCAATGCGAACCGGAACCCGCGCCGCCCACAGCGCCAGCGCCAAGCGCAACGTGGGGTGGACCACAATCGCCACATCGAAGCGCGCTTGGCGCAACAGCCTGATCAAGGGCCAAACGTTCCGCAAACCCGAGCCCTTGGCCTCACAAAAGTCAGTCAGCACTTCGTCCACGTCCGGATGATGGCGAGCCGCTTCCGCATTCACAGGCGATGCCAACACGCTTACGCGAGCCTCCGGCAGGGCCCGTTTGATGGCGCTTGCCATCGGCAAGGTGAGCAGCATGTCGCCGAGGTGGTCGGTGCGCACCAAGAGGATGCGGGGCGTCCGCCTGCGCAGCCATTGACTCAGCGGCAAAAAGTCCCGATCAACGTCGAACATGCGCGTCAGCGGCTTTACCTTCGTTCGCAACGCAATCGATCTGTATTACCCAGTGGTGGAGTCGATCCGCTCGATCCTCCCCATCTGCGATGAGTTCATCGTCGCGGCTGGCGATTCCACCGACGGTACCACGGAGCTGATCCGTAGCATTGGTGACCCCAAAATTCAGATTATCGAGACTCGCTGGGACCCCAACGAGTTCGTTCGCGGCCGCACCAACGCGCAGCAAACTAACGTCGCGCTCGATGCCTGCACAGGCGACTGGGCCTTCTACCTGCAGGCCGACGAGGTGGTGCACGAAGACGACCTGCCGCAGATCGTGAAAGCCATGGAGACGTATCTTCCCGACCCTCGCGTGGAGGGCTTGCTCTTCGACTACCTGCACTTCTTTGGCGATTACGACCACTACATGGTGGCGCACGGCTGGTACCGGAAAGAGATTCGGATCGTACGCACCCGGATTGGCGTGCGCTCCTGGAAAAGCGCGCAGGGGTTTCGGCGTGACGGCAAGAAGCTGCACGTGAAGCCCTCTGGTGGCCGCATTTTTCACTATGGCTGGGTCCGCCCGCCGCAGCGTATGACCAAAAAGACCCATTCGTTTCTTACCCTACACCTCGGGCCGGAAGAGGCCAACAAGCGATTCCCCGACCTCGAGCGCCCGTTCGACTACGGTCGGCTGTACGGACGGGCACGCTTTACAGGCACGCATCCAGCGGTCATGCGCGAGCGCATCGCCGCCATGGACTGGGAGGTCAAGCCCGGCAAAACTCGGATGCGGCATGACACTCTGCGTATTCGCCTACTGACCTTCCTCGAGAACCGCGTCCTCGGCTTCCGCTTGGGCGAAAATCGCAACTATATCGAACTCAAAGACTGAGGATTCTCCGGCCAATCTGCGGCGTATCGGCCGAGGCTGGAGCTCGCCAGCAGGCACTCCATTCCGGCAGGCGCTGCGCGAGCTCTGGCAGTGGAAAGCCCGGTCCAGAGCAGATGCCGTTCTTCGACCAGCCTGCTCACTCCGGGCCTTGCTCCGCCGCCTGCGCGGCCGACCAGCACAGGCGCAGATACTCCGAGTGCGACACCAACCTGCCCCAAGCCCGTACCCGCCGCCCGCGCTGCCCGCAAACCGCCCACCAGCCCCACACCAAAGCGGCGCCGAGCCAGCGGCGTGCGGCATGGGTCAAGCCCCGGTTCCCATCACGCACGAACCGGCTGCGCCCGTCCGCACGATGCAGTTCCCGGAAGAACTCCCAGGTCAAACGAGCCGGATCCACGGTATGGAACATGCGCAACGGAGGGAAATACAGGATTCGCTCACCCGATGCGCGCAGTCTGCGAGCCAGTTCCCCGTCTTCATGCAAACCACTGGCGCCCGGCCCGAGCCGCTCGTCGAAGCCGCCCGCACGCAACAAGGCAGCGCGCCGCACGAGCATGTTGCAGCCGTACAGGTGCTTGGTTTCGCAGGCCGCACTGCCCAAATCCAAGAGGGGTAGCGTCCGCAACAACCGCACCCGCGCCAAGGTCTCTCGATCGTACTCCCCGGGCGGTAGGCACACCGGGCCGGTGGCAGCGGCGTACTCTGGGTACTCTTTCGAGAAGCGAGCCGCGGCAACGAGCCACTGCTCCGGTATCTCGACGTCGTCGTCGGTGAAGGCAACGACCGCACCGCGAGCGCGCGCAAGTCCCGCGTTGAGCGCCCGCGCTTTCCCTCGCTCCGGAACAAGCAACGGAACTCCCGCGACCCCGCAGGCTCGATAAAAGCCTTCGATCACCCGCGGCGTGGCGTCGCTAGAACCGTTATCTACGATAATGACCTCGGTGCTCAGCGGGCACCCATGCAGAGCCCGCAGCAACGACGTAAGCGCGCGCTCGAGCGACTGGGCACGGTTGCGTGTCGCGATCAGCACGGAGATCTGCGGGTTTTCCGTTCCCACTGCTTGTTCCTGCACGTCCCGAGCAACCCGAAGGCAACGCTACCCTTGCATCCTCTCACGACTGCGGAGATGGGCAAGCGTGCACGTCGGCAGCCTGCATGGCACGCAGGTAACGCGCACGGTAGCCCGCCGCCATGTGCTCGGCGGTAAAGTGCGACAACACCCGCTGGCGGCATTCGGTGGGAGAAAAGTGATGCAGTTGGGCAAGCGCTGCACAAAACTCATCCACCGTGCGGCACAGCGCGCCAACCTCCGGAGTGAGGATCTCCGGCGCTGCACCACGCGGGCACGCCAGCACAGGGGTGCCGCTGACCAAGGCCTCGATCATCACGAGTCCAAATGGTTCTTCCCACTGGATAGGAAAGAGCAGCGCCCGTGCTCCAGCCAAGAGTTCTGCCTTCCTCCAGCCCGCCACTTCGCCGATAAAGTGAACGCGGCGAGACAGGCTCGCCCACCAACCACCAGTCTTGCGCAAACCCCACCGGGTTCCCCCGGCAACCACCAACTCCACCCCGCTCTTGCGTGCAATTTCGAGCGCCCAGCGGATCCCTTTACTGCGCCGGCTCAGCTTACCCAAGAACAACACATAGGAGTCTTTTTTCTCTCGGAAGTTGTACTCGGAGGGATCCAAGCCGTTGTAGACAAACGCTGCCGCGCCAGCACGCTGCGCGTGGTTGCGGCTCAAGTACACCTTGTTCGGATGCGGCTGCAATTCGGCGGCAGAGTTGCCGTGCACGGTCACCACGAACGGAGCCTGCGGCATCTCCGGCGGCATGCGTTGCCAATGAATGACATCTACCTCGCGGGGCAGGTGTGCGAGCACCCAGGGAACCATTTTCTGCTCGTCACCCGCAACCCCATCTGGGACCGCGAGCAAACGCGCCCCCGGCACCCACGTTCCTTCAGGGGCAAACAGGGTCACCTCGTCGCCGCAGCCCAACTGCGCTCGCGCGAGCCACCACAAAACCCTCTGGGATCCGCCGTAAGCGCTGGCAGGCAACCTCCACGGGCTCACGTGAACGATGTGCATCGCCGGGAACCGTAGACGAAGACCCTCGCCTTCCGCCACATGGTCGTCCGCGGGCGTTGTGGGAAGAAGTTCGGGCAGGCGACCAACCGGGAGCGCCTCCTCCGCGGTGTAGGCCGCGGTCCGCCTCTCCAACAGGCGCTCCGATGCGCCGCGCGGGGTTGAAGGGCTTTCGGCAGGGTGTTAAGCACGCGCGGCGAATTTGAAGATGGAGGAAGAATGGGACTGGCTCCCGAACAGGTGAAGGAGCTGATTAGGGCGAATGCACGGCACCAGAAAGATACCGGCTCACCGGAAGTGCAAATTGCCCTGCTGACTGCGCGGATCGAACATCTTTCGCAGCACTTCGAGGTACACAAAAAGGACCATCATTCTCGGCGGGGGCTGCTCAAGCTGGTCGGCCAACGCCGTCGCCTGCTCGAGTACCTCAAGCACGAAGATTTCGAGCGCTACAAAAGCTTGATCGAGCGCTTGGGCTTGCGCAAGTAACGCTGCCCGAACTCGTTCAGCTTGTTCCTCCCGCTGCGGAGCACCAGCCCGAACGGCAAACATGTACCGACGAATCGAGACCACTTTTCACGGGCGCCCGCTTTGGATCGAGAGCGGGCGTATGGCCAAACAAGCAGACGGGGCTGTGGTCCTGTCGTACGGCGAGTCGATGGTCCTGGTGACCGTGGTCTCGGAAAGGAAGGTACGCGAGGGAATCGATTTTTCCCCGCTCACCTGCGATTACCAGGAACGGACCTTTGCAGCCGGCAAAATCCCCGGCGGATTTTTCAAGCGCGAAGGACGGCCGACGGAAAAAGAAACCCTGACTTCGCGACTGATCGACCGTCCCATTCGGCCTTTGTTTCCTGACGGCTTCCGCTCGGAAACCCAGGTGATCGCGACTGTGCTGTCGCACGACAAGGAAAACGATCCCGACGTCCTTGCGGTCACCGCCGCCTCCGCGGCTCTCGAGGTGTCGGACGTTCCTTTCTTCGGGCCGATAGGCTGCGTGCGAGTGGGCAGAGTTCAGGGCCAACTGGTGATCAACCCAACGGTAAGCCAGCTCGAGCAGAGCGACTTGAATCTGGTGGTGGCAGCCAGCCGCGACGGCATCGTGATGGTGGAAGGTGGGGCACAGGAAGTCGGCGAAGATGCGGTGCTCGACGCCCTGTTTTACGCTTTTCAGGAAGCACAAGCGCTGATCGAACTGCAGCAGGAGTTGCGGGCAGCGGTTGGCAAGCCCAAGCGAGATTTCGTAGCGCCAAGCTTCGATGAAGAATTCTTCCGCTCCCTCGAGCAATTGGCTGTGCCCAAATTCCGCACGGCGTTCCAAATCCCGACCAAACAAGAGCGGGCCCAGGCAGTCAAAGAAGCAGAACAAGGGGTTCTTGCACAAATCGCCGCGCAGCAACCGGAGCGCCTCGCTGAATGCAAGAGCATGTGCGAGGAGATCAAGGCTCGGGTCATGCGCGAGGCGATCGTGCGCGAAGGCCGGCGCGTGGATGGCCGCGGGCTCAAAGACATCCGCCCCATTCAGTGCGAGGTGGGCTTGCTTCCCCGTGCGCACGGCTCGGCTTTGTTCACGCGAGGGGAAACCCAAGCACTGGTCACTGCCACGCTCGGTACTTCTTCCGACGAACAAAAGATCGACGCCCTCATTGGTGAACACTTCAAGAAGTTCATGCTGCATTACAACTTCCCGCCGTTCAGCGTGGGGGAAGTTCGTTTCTTGCGCAGCCCAGGGCGGCGCGAGATCGGGCACGGAGCACTTGCCGAACGGGCGATTCAGGCGGTGCTGCCGCCGGAAGAAGCGTTCCCGTACACCATCCGGGTGGTGTCGGAGATCCTCGAGTCGAACGGTTCGTCTTCCATGGCCACTGTGTGTGGGGCGACGCTGTCGCTGATGGATGCAGGCGTGCCCATTCGGGCCGCGGTAGCCGGCATCGCCATGGGGCTCATCAAGGAAGGCGAAGAGGTGCGGATTCTCTCGGACATTCTCGGCGATGAGGACCACCTCGGGGACATGGACTTCAAAGTGGCCGGCACCGCCCGCGGCATCACAGCGTTGCAAATGGACATCAAGATCGGGCGGGTCACGCGCGAGATCATGCAAGAAGCGCTCTACCAAGCCCGCGAGGGTCGGCTGTTCATTTTAGAACAAATGGCGCAGGCGATCGCTGAGCCGCGGCCGCATATCTCCCCGCATGCTCCGCGCATCGTGACCCTCAAAATCAAGCCGGACAAGATCCGCGACCTGATCGGCCCTGGCGGCAAAGTCATCCGCAGCATCATCGAGGAAACCGGAGTGAAGATTGACGTCGAGGACGACGGCACGGTGATCGTCGCCTCTGCTGACCAAAAGGCAATGAGCCGTGCCATCGAACTGATCCAAGGGATCACGGCCGAGCCAGAAGTAGGAAAAGTTTACAAGGGCATCGTGCGGCGCATTGTGGATTTTGGGGCGTTCGTAGAAATTTTGCCCGGCGTAGACGGGTTACTGCACATTTCGCAAATCGGGCCGGGGCGGGTTGCCAAGGTCAGCGATGTGCTGCGCGAGGGCGAAGAAGTTCTGGTCAAGGTTCTCGAAGTCGACAAGACCGGGAAGATCCGGCTCAGCAGAAGGGAAGTGTTGCAGGAGGCGGAGAAGAAGAGCACGGGTTCGGGCCAGGGGCCTGCCGGCAAGCGCACTTCGTGAGCAAGGAATGGGCAACGGTTCGGTACAACGTACCCGACTCGACAACGGCATCCGCGTGGTCACCGAGCACGTTCCGGGTGTCCCGTCTGTTACGCTCGGGATCTGGGTAGAAAACGGCTCGCGCCACGAGCGCCCGGAACAAGCTGGCATTTCGCATTTTTTGGAGCACCTCTTTTTCAAAGGGACAGAGCGGCGCTCCGCCGCCCAAATCGCTGAAGAGGCGGATGCGGTCGGGGGCGTTCTCAATGCCTTCACCGGTAAAGAGTACACTTGCTACTATGGAAAGGTCCTGGCCGAACACCTGCCGGTCATCCAGGACCTACTCGCCGACATTTTTCTACACTCTCGGTTCGACCCGGAAGAAGTGGAGCGGGAACGCACCGTCGTGCTGCAAGAGATCTCGCAGGTCGAAGATACGCCGGACGACTACGTGCACGACCTCTTCGTTCTCCGCTACTGGCCGGATCACCCACTCGGACAGCCTGTGTGCGGCCGCGAAGAAACAGTGCGGCAATTCCAGCAAGAGGACTTCTTGCGCTTCCTTTCCGAGCGGTACCAGCCGGACCGAATCCTCATTGCTGCGGCCGGGCAGATCGAGCACGAGGCGATGGTACAATGGGCGCAATCCCAATTCGGGAGCCTGTACGGCAGTGCTACCGATGCGGACGGCAGTCCGCCGTGGCCCCGAGCGGGGGTGCACTACGTCGAGAAGCCGCTGGAACAGGTGCACCTTTGCCTGGGACTGCCCGGAATCTCGCAGACCGACGAGCAGCGCTATGCCGCGTACCTGTTGAACACCGCTCTCGGCGGCGGGATGAGTTCGCGTTTGTTTCAAGAGGTGCGGGAGAAGCGCGGTCGTGCCTATTCGGTCTATTCGTTCCTGTCCTCGTACAGTGACGCTGGTTACCTCGGGATCTATGTGGGCACGCGCGCGGAGTGGGCAAGTGAGGTGGTGGAGGTCATCTTGCACGAGCTGCGCCGGCTCAAACGGGAAGGGGTCACCGAGGCCGAACTGCGGCGGGTCAAAAATCAGCTCAAAGGCAACCTGCTGCTCGGCCTGGAAACCAGCGACAGCCGTATGACACGGATCGCGAAAAACGAGATTTACTTCGGTCATGACGTCTCGCCGGCCGAAGTGGCGGCGCGGATCGATTCCACCACCAACGACGACATCGTCGCTTTGGCCGAGCGGCTGTTTTGCGAAGGACAAATCGCTCTCACCTTGCTCGGCGACCTCAAAGGCCACTCCGTGCCGCAAATCGTTGCTTCCGGGTGAACCGGAGCGGCTGAAACGAGAACAGGCTCGCACAAGGCGCCTCGCTCGCTACGCGTGCAGCGCTCCATTGTGGGCAAAGAGTCCTGCCTGCTTGCGCCAGCATTCCACCCACCTGCTTCGCGCACCGGCACCGGAAGGCCAGCCACCGTGGCTGCCCTTCCGTAGGCCAGAACCAGCCCGTAACAGTGCCTTAAGGCAACCTCCGCTGCGCGCTGGCAGCCGGGCGCACCGCTACAACGCAAGCGTCCGAGGAACGGGAGGCTGAAGTCTGGGAAGTGCGAGGAGGGGGACTCGAACCCCCACGGGTGTTACCCCACTAGCCCCTCAAACTAGCGCGTCTGCCAGTTCCGCCATCCTCGCACAGGGTAGTTCTCGGCTCCGACTTACCAGAAACGCACGCCCAGTGGCTACGGCCCGCTCGGCGCATCCTGCGCCTGCGGGGCTGCAGGAACCTGCGCCTCCTGTGGCTCGGCTGCCGCCGGTGGCTGCTGCGACTCGGCGGCAGGCACCGGCTCGCCCTCTACCGCTGCGGGAGCCGCCTGAGGCGCTTGGGCCTCTGGCTCGGCAGCAGCAGGCGCCTGACGGGGAGGCGGCTGGGGCAACGACTCGTGGAAGACCGTACCGGTCACTTCGTACGCGCCCAAATACGTCAGTGTCGCCGCCGTGACCATAAACACAGCGGCGAGACTTGCGGTCAGGCGGGTCAAAAAATTTCCGGCACCCGAACTGCCAAAAACCGTGGCGGAGCTCCCGCCGAACACGGCACCGATATCAGACCCTCGGCCCTGTTGGATCAACACCACGCCGATGATCAATAGGCACGTAATGACGTGAATGACGATCAAGACTGTGTGCATTTTCCACTTCCTCGAGGCCGCCTTACTGCCGGTGTCGAAACTGCACGATGCGCAGGAACGACTCTGCTTGCAAGCTCGCGCCGCCGACCAAGGCACCATCTACATCCTTCTCGACCATCAAATCATCAATGTTTTCAGGCTTCACGCTGCCGCCGTATAAAATTCGAATGTCGTTCGCCGCCACACCGATCCACGCGTGCAACCAAGCGCGAATGGCAGCGTGGACTTCCTGGGCTTGCTGCGGCGTGGCCACTTTCCCCGTGCCAATCGCCCAAACCGGCTCGTACGCCACAGTGACCGCGCCTATAGCAACAGGGTCCAAGTCGAGCAACGCTCCTTCGAGTTGGCGTTGGATGACTTCCAGGGTTCTCCCCTGCTCTCGCTCGGCGAGTGTTTCCCCGACGCACAAAATCGGCCGCAATGCAGCGTGCAGCACCGCACGGATCTTGCGCTGCAGCATGGCGTCCGACTCGCCGAAGTACTGGCGGCGCTCAGAATGGCCCAAAATGACGTACCGACAGCCCAGCTCTTGCAGCATCAGGGGGGACACCTCGCCCGTGAACGCACCTTCCTTCTCCCAATGGGCGTTTTGGGCAGCCAGAGCAATCGGTGCATCGCCGAGCACGTGCGCCACGCACTCGATTGCCGTGAACGGTGGGGCGACCGCCACTTCGCGGTCTTCGACGCTCGTCAAACCGTCTCGAATAGCGGCGGCCAGCGCCGCCGCCTGCGGGCGCGTGCCGTGCATTTTCCAGTTGCCAACGATCAGCGGCCGGCGCACAGGTCAGTCCTCCAAAGCGCTGATTCCGGGAAGTTCGCGTCCCTCGATAAACTCGAGGGTTGCGCCCCCTCCCGTCGAGACGTGGGAAAGGCGGTCCGCCTTGCCCGAGCGCATCACGGCCGCGGCCGAATCCCCACCCCCAACGACTGTGACCTCCGCACCGGAACTCACTACCGCATCTACCATGGCCATCGTGCCGTGGGAAAAGGCTTCTACTTCGAAAACTCCCATCGGGCCATTCCAAAAAATCGTACGCGCGCCGCGCAACGCGGCCGCGAACTGTTTCTCGGTCTCCGGTCCGATGTCCACCCCGATCCAGCCAGCGGGGATACCGGGAGCGAACACCCTGACTTCCGCTGAACCGTCCGTCGCGGTCGAAGCCCGGTGATCCACGGGAAGCAGAAGTTGCTTGCCCGAGGCCCGCGCCTGCTCCTGGAGTTCGCGAGCCACGGGCAGCAGCTCTGGCTCGACGAGCGAGTTTCCCACTTCCACCCCGGCACTCTTCAAAAAGGTGTATGCCATGGCGCCTCCCACCAACAATCCGTCCACCACGCGGAGCAGGTTGCGCAGCACCCCAAGTTTGTCCGAAACCTTGGCACCCCCGATCAGTGCAAACAAAGGTCGCGCCGGGTGAACGATCACCCGGCGCAAAAAGTCGCATTCCTTTTTCATCAGGAACCCGGCCGCGCGCTGGGGAACCAAGCGCACCATGCCGACGGTGGAGGCATGGGCGCGGTGTGCCGTACCGAAGGCGTCGTTTACGTAGACATCCGCTAAGCGGGCAAGAGCCTGACTGAATGCGGGGTCGTTCCTCTCCTCTTCGGCATGAAAGCGCAGGTTTTCGAGCAGCAAGACTTTCCCCGGTGAGAGTTCCTGCACTGCGGCCTCGACGCTGGCTCCGACGCAGTCCGGCGCCACGCGCACCTCTTGCCCAAGCAGGCGGGACAGAGCCTCCCCTACGGGGCGCAGGCTCAGTTCTGGCACATGCTTGCCCTTGGGGCGGCCTAAGTGGGAAGCCAAAATGACCCGTGCACCATGCTCGATTGCGTAACGGATGGTGGGGAGGGAGGCGCGGATCCGAGTATCATCCACCACCTTCCCATCACGGATCGGAACATTGAAGTCCACTCGCACGAAGGTGCGCTGGCCGCTCAGGAACAAGTCCGAAATCACACGCACGATCCCACCCTCCCGTCAGAGTGCACTGATTACTACAAAGAACAGGCCGCTCTGAGAAGTCGCACTGGCGAACAAAGATTGTTATGAGCGGGCGCGTTTGCGTTGACTCTCAAGAGACCCTCTTCTAGCGACGATCATGGTCTGGTTGTGGATGGGCTGGTGCATGCTGTTTTGGACAACCACGCTGGTGGCCCAACAACCGCTCACGCTGCCGCGAGCCGAGCCCAGTGTCATGCACTTTCTTACCGGCTCGGGCCCAGTGGTGACCGCCGTCCTGTACATCCTGCTTGCGTTCTCGGTCGCGTCCTGGGGCGTGATTTTTTACAAGGCCCGGCAAATCCGCATCGCCCGCCGACAGACGGCTCGTTTTATCGAGATCTTTTGGGACACCAAGAACCTCACTTCGATTCACACGGCGAGCCAAGAGCTGCGCGAGAGCCCGGTGGCGCAAGTGTTTCGTGCCGGGTACCAAGAGCTGCTACGGCTGACGCGGACGCGGCGCTCCAATCCAGTCGAGTCTTTGGAAGATACCGACTTAGGTGGAGTCGACAACGTGGAGCGAGCCATGCGGCGGGCGATCCGGCAAGAAACCACACGGCTCGAACGGGCCCTCACGTTCCTTGGCACGACTGCAAGCGCCACCCCGTTCATCGGCTTGTTTGGCACGGTTTGGGGAATCATGAACGCCTTTCTCGGCCTCAGTCATACCCAGTCCTCCAGTATCCAAGCTGTGGCCCCTGGAATTGCCGAAGCACTGGTCGCAACCGCCACTGGTCTGGCCGCCGCCATTCCTGCTGTGATCGGCTACAACCATTTTGCCCGGCAGATCCGGGTGTTGGTAGCCGAAATGGAAAATTTCGCCTCTGAATTCCTGAACATCGCGGAGCGGCACTTCTTGAAAAAGTGAGGGAAAACCATGGCGATGGACGACTCTTCTGCGGGCAACGGGGGCGCTGGCGGAACGATTGCGGCAATCAACGTGACGCCCCTCGTGGACGTTATGCTGGTGTTGCTGGTGATCTTCATGGTCACTGCGCCGATCTTGCAGCAAGGGGTGAGCGTCAATCTTCCCAAGGTAAAAGCCGCCGCACTGCCGGGCGAAGAAGTCCAGCTCGTGGTCACGATTACCCCGCAAGGAGCGGTCTACCTGAACGACCAGCCGATTCGCACCGAGGAGCTCGGCGCTAAATTGGCGGCGGTGCTGCGACTGCAGCCTGACAAGCAAGTCTTCCTCCGTGCCGACCAAAACGTGCGCTACGGAGAGGTGATGCGGGTGATCGCAGCGATCAAGGCAGCGGGCGTAGAGCGTCTCGGCATGGTGACCGAGCCCGTCCCCGAGAAGGACAAATCGTAGGCGACCTGGCGAGCAAATGTGACCGACTACCCACTGCGCACCTATGGCGAGCGTCCCGACCGGGGCTTCCTCCCCATGCTCCTGCTGTCGGCGCTGCTGCATGCGCTCGTGTTTTTGGCCGTGCTCTTCTTCCCGAGTGGCTGGTTCAACCGCAGCCCAGAACCCATGCGCTCGTACACCGTCGAACTCGTGTCGCCCGATCAAATTGGGGGAACCAACCTGATCGAGGGCGGCCGCGGGCGAACTCAAGGGCAGACGATGGCAGCCGCTCCCAAGCCGGATGAAGCCGCGCCGCAAAAGGCCAAGCCCGCGGTCCTGGAGAAGGCAGAGGCAGCCCTGGAAACGAAGTCCGATCCAGGGGCCGTCGCGATCCGAGAGAAGCCCAGTCCCGCCTTTACCTCGACCCCAACCCGTACCACCGCCGTAGTGGTTCAGGCGCCAACGCCAACCCCTCCTCCGGTGGATGTGCAGAAGCTGGCGCAGCAGACCGCAGCCGCGCAGCGCACGCAACGAGCACTCGAGGAAGCGCAGCGAGCAGCCGAGGAAGCACGCCGCCAGGCCGAAGCCGAAGCACGCAAGAAGAAAGAGGAAGAGGCGAGGTTGCGGGCCGAAGCAGAGGCGCGCAAGAAAGCCGAAGAAGAGGCCCGCAAGCGGGTGGAGGAGGAAGCCCGCAAGAAGGCCGCGGAGCAGGCCAAGCAAAAGGAAAAAGAACTTTTGGACGCCCAGATCCTAGCGGCGACCCGCCGCCTGCAGGCCCAGTTAGGAGAGCGCGGTGCAGGCACGGGCAGCAAGCCAGGAAGTCAGCCCGGCGGGCCGCTGTCGGCTGGTCCAGGAACGGGAGGTCCCGGAGGCATGCTCGCCGACCCCGATTACGTTCTCTACTTGGGTCAACTCCAACGGCGGCTGCAGGACAACTGGGCCTGGGCAGGGAGAGACGAAAGCCTGGAAGCAACCGTGGCCTTCAGCATCACCCCAACCGGAGAAGTGACCAACGTGCGCATTGTACGCCCAAGCGGCGATCGTAGCTTCGACTTGTCGGTGGAGCGCACCGTGCGCGCCATCAACCCGATGCCTCCTCCCCCCGAAAAGTACCGGTCGGTGTTTTCCGATGTAGAGTTCACCTTCAACGCGGCACAGATGAAGCCGTAAGAGGAGATCCACGATGCGAGCACGTACCTTAGGTTGGCGAGCCTGCGCAATTTGGTTGCTCCTCCTGCTCCCCTCGCTGGCCAGGGGCCAGGTGCGAGGAACCATTTTCGGTCCGGGGTTGCGCAACTACCCGATCGCAGTGTCACCTCCGAAAAACTTGACACCTGGAGGAGCGGGAGGTGACTTAGGCCGCCGCTTCGCCGAGATCCTCGAACGCGACCTGGTGCTCTCCGGCTACTTCAAGATTATCGAGCGCTCCGCTCACATCGAGCAACCCGAGACCTCAGGAATGGATGTCGAAACGATCCAGTTCGACAACTGGACCGTTCTTGGAGCGCTGGCTCTGGTAAAAGGAGCCTTTGAACTCGACGGCGATGTGCTGACCCTCGAAGCCAGGTTGTTCGACGTTCCGCAGCGGCGCCAGCTCACGGGCCGCCGCTATCGCGGTTCGGTGGACCTGCTGCGCCGCATGGCCCACCGCTTCGCGGATGAAATCCTCCTGCAGTTCACAGGCGAGCGGGGCCCGTTCGACTCGCGGATCGCCTTTGTGTCGAATCGCGACGGTCGTTTCAAAGAGGTTTACGTGATGAGCTTGGACGGTGGCGATCTGCAGCAAGTGACAAAAGCCTCGAGCATCACCGTCTCCCCATCCTGGGCACCAGACAACCGCAACCTCCTGTACACCTCGTACAAGCGGGGCAATCCGGACCTCTACTTGCTCGACCTGTTGAGCGGGCGGGAAACCCGCATCTCCAGTCGTCTCGGCCTCAACCTTGGAGGGCGATTCTCTCCCGACGGCTCGACGATTGCGCTGACTGTGGATGATGCCTCAGGCTCTGACCTCGTGCTTCTCGACCGGGCTGGCGACCTGGTCCGCAAACTCACCGACCACTGGGCCATTGACGTCTCCCCCTCCTGGTCTCCCGATGGGAGGCAAATCGCCTTTTGTTCGAACCGCTCAGGTTCACCGCAAATCTACATTATGAGCAGTGACGGCGGGCAAGCGCGGCGGCTCACGTTCCAGGGGGACTACAACACGTCCCCCGCATGGTCCCCCAAGGGCGACCGAATCGCGTACGTGAGTCGTTACGAAGGCGGCTTCAACATCTTCACGATTCGGCCGGATGGCAGTGAGGTACGGCAGCTTACCCAGGCATCTGGAAACAACGAAGACCCGAGCTGGTCGCCGGATGGCCGCTATTTGGTCTTCAGTTCGAACCGCAGTGGCGCCAAGAAGCTCTACGTGATGGACGCGGCCGGCGTGAGCCAAGTTCAATTGACTCACGGGGGTGGTGATGATACCAGTCCGGCCTGGTCGCGGTGGTTGGAGTGAAGTCAGGTTGAGTCTCCTGCGCAGGTCATGCGGCCGAGGAGGATGAGAATGCTAGGTCGAGCTGGGGTGTTTGCCGCTCTTGCTCTTTTGCTGGTTCTCCCCGGGTGTCCCTCGCGGAAAAAAGGGCCGGGCGAGACGGCCGGAGCCGCGGGCCTCGAAGAAAAGGGTGTAGACACGGCCGGGAGCTTGGAACGGTTCAAGGCCGGTGAGCGCCCTGCGGCCGATGGTGGCCCCTTGCGCGATGTGCATTTTGCCTTCGACTCGTATGAGCTGGACGAAGAGGCGCGGGCCGTGCTGCGCGAAAACGCCGAATGGTTGCAGGAAAACCCGCGCGAGAAGGTGGAAATCGAGGGTCATTGTGACGAGCGAGGCACGGTCGAGTACAACTTGGCGCTCGGGGCGAAGCGGGCGCGTGCTGTGAAAGACTATCTAGTGAGCCTCGGCATTGCCGCAGATCGCATGACCACTATCAGTTACGGCGAGGAACTGCCGTTGTGCACAGAACACAACGAGGATTGCTGGGCACGAAATCGGCGGGCTCACTTCGTCGTCCTGGGCGAATAAGGTGCGGCGGCGCTTTCTGCTCAGCTTCACGGCGCTCGGGCTTCTCAGCGCCGCCATTTCGGGTTGCGCGAGCCGCGCCGAGGTGGAGCGCCTCAAAAAACAACAGCGCGAGATGCGGGCAATGGTAGCGGACCAAAACGTCGCCATCGAAGGGCTACGCCGCCGCCTCGATATTTTGCGCCAGGAACTCGCCGAGCGCAGCTCCGCGCGCGGCGGCCCGGTCCCAGCCCAATTGCAGCAACGGCTCAATGAACTCGACGGACGACTCACCGCTATCGAGCAACGGCTGGCCATGGGTTCGCTCCCTGCTCCGCCTGCGGGGGCAAGCGAGCCTTCCCCCGCACAGCCCGGGTCGGCGATCCAGCCCGTGCCGACTGCCCGCCCGCAAAGCCCACTCGAGGTCGCCCTTGCCCGGGAAGAGGCGAGTGCCGGATCCACGCCAGATTTTCGGGAGGGGCTCAACCTCGTGCGCCAGGGCCAGTGCGCCCAAGCCGCAGCTCGGCTCAAGGAGTTTGTGCGCAAGAACCCCAAGTCCGATTTGGCCGACAATGCCCAATATTGGATTGGCGCTTGTTACTTCTATCAACGGGACTACGGCCTCGCCGCGCGGGAGTTAAGTGACGTCATGATGCGCTACCCCAAGGGAGACAAGGCGCCTGCGGCCCTGCTGCTCCTGGCCGACTCCTTTGCTGCCAGCGGCGAGACCACCGATGCCAAACTGGTGCTGCGCAAATTAACCACCGAGTACCCGCGCACGGAAGAGGCGGAACAGGCCAAACAAAAGCTGCGGGAACTCGGCGACTAACCGAGGAGCGATGCGCATCCGGCGCGCGTGCAAGGGGGCCTGTGGCTTCCGCCTCCCGGTTGTGAGCGCCAGGGGTTTCCCGAGCACGGCACCCCGAGACGGTTGCCCGAACGGCGTGCGCACGGGCGGCGCCCGTACTATGACTTGCGGGGCCAGTCGAGCACTCGCGGCCAGCCACACCCGAGCGGGCGGATCGCAATGAAGATCTTTCGCCACTTTGGTTCCTGCAGCAAACACGTGACCAATCCGGTGGTCACGCTGGGTAACTTCGACGGAGTCCATCAGGGCCACCAGGCGATTTTGGAGCGCACCATCGCACTGGCCCGCCAGGCTGGAGGCTCGTCTCTGGCCCTGACCTTCGAGCCCCACCCGGCCGCGGTTCTGATGCCGACTCATGCTCCGAAAAAACTCATGGATCTCCATACCCGCATCGGGACGATCCTCTCCTCCGGCATTGACCGCGTGCTCTTGCAGCGCTTTTCGCGTTCCTTCGCTGCACTGGAGCCCGAACCCTTCGTGCGCGACTGGCTGGTCGGGACCCTAGGCGCGCGCGGCATCGTTGTGGGTCACCGGGTGCGGTTCGGCCACTTTCGCCGCGGGGATGCCGCACTCCTGCAAAGGCTCGGGGCAGAACTCGGAATCACTGTCGAGATCGTGGGCAAGATCGAGGTGGGGGGGCGTCTGGTGAGCAGCAGCGCGATTCGCTCACTGATCAGCGAGGGTAACCTGAAACTCGCCCAAGAAATGCTCGGCAGGCCGCACACCTTTGCTGGGCGAGTCGTGCATGGCCACCATCGCGGCAAAGCCCTGGGGTTCCCAACCGCCAACCTCCGCACCGACGACTTAGTGCTTCCCCCTGACGGAGTGTACGTAGTGGAAGTGTACTGGAACGATCGCTGGCAGCCAGCCGTTGCGAACCTCGGCTCGAACCCTACCTTTGGGGATGTCAGCCGGCAGTTCGAAGTTCATATTCTCGACTTCGAAGGCGATTTGTACGGACGCCGGCTGACAGTCCGGATTCTCGAAAAACTCCGAGAGGAACTTCGCTTCCCGTCGGTGACAGCCCTGCGCAAACAAATCGCTCGCGATGTCGCCCGGGCACGCGAAATTTTACGAAACGGATGAAGTCAACGCCGGAAATTATCGAAAGCCCGAGCCAAGGCCCGCCGCAGCGGATCGATCGCTTCCTGGCCCAGATCGGCCGCTGGGGGTCGCGGGCACGCGTGCAAAAGCTCATCGAGGCGGGCTACGTGCGCATCAACGGGCAACCCGCACGGTGTGGCCAGCGCCTGCGGCCCGGGCACCGCATTGAAGTGTTGCCACCGCCCCCAGCCGACGAACCGGGTCTCGTTCCGGAACCGATTCCCTTGCAGGTGTTGTACGAGGACGCGTGGTTGCTGGTTGTGGATAAGCCCGCTGGCCTGGTGGTCCATCCTGCTCCGACTCATGCGCGAGGCACTCTCGTGCACGGCCTTCTGTATCGCTGGCAGGGCCAACCCAGTGGCTTGGATCCGCTGCGCCCCGGCATCGTCCACCGCCTCGACAAGGACACCTCCGGGGTGCTGGTGATTGCGAAGGATCCCGAAACCCTTGCCCTCCTAGCCCGCCAGTTTCACGCTCGCACGGTGGAAAAGGAGTATCTTGCCGCGGTGTGGGGCAAGCCCCACCGGGTGCACGCCACCATCGAGACACCCATCGGGCGAGATCCCGTTCACCGCAAAAAAATGGCCATCCGCCGCGAAGGGCGAGCCGCATGGACGGAGTACGAACTAATTCGTGTCGGAGATTCGGTCAGCTGGCTTCGCGTCAAGCCGAAGACCGGCCGCACGCACCAGATCCGGGTCCACCTCGCGAGCCTCGGCCATCCCATCGTCGGCGACCTTACTTACGGCCGCGCCCGCAAAGCCCCACACGTCCCTCAACCCACCCGCCAAGCGCTGCACGCGCACCGCTTGGCTTTCCCCCACCCTCGCTCGAACAAACCCTTGGATTTCTGCTCGCCTTTACCACCCGACCTCGTACCATTGTGGGAATTCTGCATCCCCTTCGCCAGCGCGGGTGAGGAGTAAACTCGCGCGATCCCGCAAGCCCCGAGGACCGGGGAGCGATTGACCCTTCCCGGACCCCGGATCCCTGCGCGAACAAGCCTTCAGCACAGCTGGGGCGCTGTGACGCTGCTGTGCACCAACGGCGCGCTCATTCTCAAGGATCTGCCCAGAACGCCAGTACCGCTGCTCGCCGTCTTCGCGGGCGCATCCCCAAAAACCCCTGCCCGGGATCGTTCCCGCGGCGCCGAACGCTACGGCCTGGACTCAATCTCGATTTCGTTCACTATGACCTTCGATGTGGAATCTTGCCGTTCAGCTCGCGGAGACCGGATGGGTACCGGTACCGCTTCTGCGGGCCGGCATTCGCCAATTACTGCGCGCACGCCTCCGCCAGATCGGTGCCAGTGATCCAGAGACCTGCGCCGAGCACCAAGCCGCTTTTCTACAGCAGATGGCCTCGGCGCCCATTGCCTTGGTTCCGGAAAAGGCCAACGAGCAGCACTACGAACTACCACCCGCGTTCTTCGAGAAAGTGCTCGGGCCGCATCGCAAATATAGCTGCTGCTACTGGAGCGCTGAGACACAAACGCTCGCCGATGCAGAGGCAGAGGCCCTACAGCGAACCTGCGACCACGCGCAGTTCGAAGACGGTCACTCCCTGCTCGACTTGGGTTGTGGCTGGGGCTCGCTCAGCCTGTGGATCGCCAGCCGCTATCCCCGCTCCACGGTGCTAGCGGTCTCCAATGCGCAAAGCCAAATTGACTACCTTCGCGAGCAAGCATCGCGTCGCGGTTTGCGCAACTTGCAGGCCGAGCGAGGCGATATGAACGACTTTGATCCGGGTCAACGCTTTGACCGCATCGTTTCTGTGGAGATGTTCGAGCACATGCGCAATTGGCCGCGTCTTTTGCGCAACGTACGCTCGTGGCTTACGCCCCAGGGGCGCTTTCTGATGCATGTCTTCGTGCACCGCTCTGTCCCCTACGAATACTCCCCAGCCGGCCCCTCGGATTGGATGAGCCGGTACTTCTTCACTGGCGGCATGATGCCCAGTGACTCCTTGCCCCTGCACTGCCAGCAAGACCTGCAGATCCTGCGCCAGTGGCGGTGGTCTGGAAGGCACTACGCGCGCACCTGCGAGGCTTGGTTGCAAAATTTTTGGCAAAACGAACGCGAGATCCTACCCATTCTGAAATCCGTGTACGGGCAGAACCCCCGTGTGTGGCGGATGCGCTGGCAGCTCTTTTTTCTCGCTTGCGCCGAACTGTTCAAATATCGGGGCGGACAGGAATGGTGGGTCAGTCACTACTTACTGGCGCCCAGGGACAAAGTGTGAGGCAGATGCAAGAACAGTCTCTCGGCCGCACTGCGTGGACCGTGGGCTGGTTCTACGTGGCTTGGTTTACACTGGTGCTTCTCGCTGCACACGGCTCATCCGAGGCTGCCGTGGTCGTGGCGTGCGCTTTTGCCGCTCTGCATGTCGCCGTCTCCAAGAGCCGGACCGAGGAAGTGCGAGCGCTTTGTCTCGGGCTGGGTTTTGGGGCCATCTGGGAGAACTTTGCTGTGCTGGTTGGGGCTTTGGACTTCCCGCATCTTGGGTACCGTATCGGTTGGGCTCCTGCCTGGATCATCAGCTTGTGGGCACTGTTCGCAAGCACACTGCGGGTGGCCCCCACGTGGATACGGCAGCAGCGGATCGCGGCGGTTGCCTGTGGTGCGACCCTGGGGCCACTCTCGTATTGGGCCGGGGCACGGCTCGGTGCCGCAACCTTCCCGCACCCTGGCTGGTCGCTCGCCATCCTCGCCACCGGTTGGGCAGTACTACTACCCCTGCTGTTGGCAATCCTCGACAGAACACAGGATCAACGGCCGGTCTCAGCCCTGGAGGATGCCGATGCCCATCGCTGACGTGCTACGATCGGCAGGAGCTGGCCTCGTTGCCATCCTCACCTTGGCTTTCGGCGGCTGGCTACTGAGCCGGGTCACCCACAAGGTCTCCGTCGTGGACAGCCTGTGGCCCTGCTTTTTCCTCGTCGCAGCCCTCGTATACGCGCCCAGCAGCCCGGGGACACCTTGGACTGAACCGCTGGTGCTTGTCCTCGTGGGCACCTGGGCGCTGCGCCTCAGCGCGTATCTAACCTGGCGGAACTGGGGCAAACCGGAAGACCGGCGGTACGCTGCCCTGCAAAAACGCTACGAACCCGGTTTTGCCTGGAAGAGCCTGTACCTCGTCTTCGGCTTCCAAGCAGTGCTTGCTTGGCTGGTCTCTCTACCCATTCTCGCCGCTTGTTGGGGAGCGCCGTCCTCTCCTACGCTAGCAGCTCTAGGCGCCGGCCTCACAGGATTTGGCCTCGTCTTCGAGGCGGTCGCAGATTACCAGCTCGCCCGCTTTCGGAAAACTCGCTCCAGTTCAACGCAAGTGCTCGATCGAGGGCTCTGGTCTTTAAGCCGCCACCCGAATTACTTCGGAGAAGCTTGTGTGTGGTGGGGAATTTTCCTGATTGCCCTCAGCGCCGGTGGCTGGTGGACGATCGCGAGCCCGCTGCTGATGACCTGGCTACTCACGCGCTTTTCCGGGGTCCCACTGCTTGAGGCCGATCTCAAAAGGCGCACTCCGGCGTATGCGCAGTACTGCCAGAGGGTCCCGGCGTTTGTGCCGCGCATCCGATGGCGAGGCAAGGCGGGTATCTTCCCGGCCGCCATCCTACTCGGATTCTTGCTCGGCATTCCCTGCGCTCCTGCTGGGGCCACCACTCGCACCTGGGAGTTTCAGGTTATCCTCGGCGAACAACCGATTGGCCAGCACCGTTTCGAACTCCAAAACCACGGCGACGGATCTCGAACCTTGATCAGCGAAGCGCAGTTCGAAGTGAAATTTTGGATTGTGCCGGTGTACCGGTATCGGCATCGAGCGGTGGAACGGTGGCAAGATGGCTGCCTTACCTCGCTCGAATCCGCAACTGTCGAAAACGGGAAAGAAACAAAGGTTCGCGCCCAACGCAGCGGGAACCGCTTTTTGGTGGAGAAGGACCAGAATACCAAGCTCTCTCTCGAGGGCTGCGTGTGGACGTTTGCTTACTGGAATCCAGAGATCCTGCAGCGGGGCTACCTTTTGAACCCGCAAACGGCAGAGTGGGTTGCGGTCCGCACCGAAGAACGAGGCGAAGAGTTCGTACCGCTCGGCTCGGCCCAGGTTCGAGCCAAACGCTACTCCTTGCTCGGACCAAACTTCCGGATTGACCTCTGGTACACGCCTGAAGCGGAGTGGGTGCGGCTGGAATCCGAGTTAGAGGAGGGGCGGAGGCTGGTTTACACGCGGGCCGCGCCCGATTCCTCCGCCAACGCAGAAACCCCTCGCCCTTAAAGGCCGAGCAAATGAGCAGCCGTTTTGGTCGAACGCTCCCGTTGTACGCGCGGCGCCCGTAGATTCGGCCCCAGAGCCCCTGCCTTGCGCGCATCTGCCCCTTTCTGATACTCACGGCAGGTCCATTTCGGAGACCTTTGCCTATGACGGAAATTACCATGAAAAACCTGCTCGAAGCCGGCGTGCACTTTGGGCACCAGACCAGCCGCTGGAACCCCAAGATGCGGCCGTACATCTTCGGGGCGCGTAATGGCATCCACATCATTGACTTACAACGGACAGTGGAGCTGTTTCGCGCCGCTTACGAATTCGTGCGCGACCTCTCGGCGCGCGGGGGAACGGTCCTGTTCGTAGGTACCAAGAAGCAAGCCCAAGAGGTCATAAAGGAGGAAGCGGAACGCTGCGGCATGTTCTACGTGAACAATCGCTGGCTGGGCGGCACCCTCACCAACTTCCAAACCATCAAGCAAAGCATCGAACGCTTGAAAAAATGTGAAGAAATCCTCGCCGACCCGACGATGGTCGAAGCGCTGACCAAAAGGGAAATGCTGCGGATCGAGCGCGAGCGGGACAAACTTTTGGCGGCACTCGGCGGTATCAAAAACATGCGCCGGCTTCCCGATGCCCTCTTCGTGATTGACCCGAAGAAAGAAGAAATCGCCGTGCGCGAGGCGAACAAGTTGCGCATCCCGGTGGTGGCGGTCGTGGATACCAACTGCGACCCCGATGTGGTGGATTACAAAATCCCCGGTAACGACGACGCGATTCGCGCCATACGGCTGTTTTGCGCCGCCATTGCCGACGCCGTCCTCGAAGGGAAGCGGATCCAGGAAGAGCACGCCAAGGCAGCCGAAATGGAGACGCCGACGAGCAACAGCGAAGGTTCGTTCGACGAACAAGGGCAGGGAGGGGAAGAGGGAGCGCAACTATGAGCACGGTGACCGCACAACAGGTACGGGAACTGCGCGAACGCACCGGTGCCGGAATGCTGGACTGCCAAAAGGCCCTCTCCCAGGCCGGTGGCGACATGGAGAAGGCCATCCAAATTTTGCGCGAGAAGGGGCTCGCGACTGCGCAAAAGAAGGCAAGCAGGGTGGCAAGCCAAGGTCTGGTGGCCTCTTATATCCACGCAGGCGGCAAGATCGGGGTGCTAATCGAGGTGAATTGCGAGACCGACTTCGTGGCCCGCACCAACGAGTTCCAGGAGTTGGTGCGAGACTTGGCAATGCAAGTCGCCGCCGCCAATCCGCGCTGGGTGCGCCGTGAGGACGTCCCTCAGCAAGTGATCGAATCGGAACGGGAAATCTACCGCGCCCAAGCCGCCGGTTCGGGCAAGCCCCAGCACGTGATCGAAAAAATCGTGGAGGGCAAGCTAGAGAAGTTCTTTGCGGACACTTGCTTGCTCGAGCAGCCGTTTATCAAAGACCCCGACCGTACCGTGCAACAACTCGTCACGGACGCTGTGGCGCGTATCGGCGAGAACATTGTCGTTCGCCGCTTTGCGCGCTTTCAGTTAGGCGAGCTTTCGGAAGCCACGAGCTGAGGCGCGGTCCCATGGTGGACGAGGCGTCCGCGGCTTCCACGGCTGGCACACTCCGCTACCGCCGGGTGCTGCTGAAACTGAGCGGCGAGGCCCTTCTCGGAGACGAGCCGTACGGCATTGACGCGCAGGTGCTCGAGCGGATCGCCGCGGAGGTCAAGGAGGTCCGCGATCTCGGCTGCGAGCTGGCCATCGTGATTGGCGGTGGAAACATCTTCCGCGGCATGATGGGCAGCGCGCGCGGGATGGACCGCGCCACGGCGGACTACATGGGAATGCTGGCCACCGTCATCAATGCGTTGGCGCTGCAGGACGCGCTCGAGCGGCTGGGCGCGAAGACCCGAGTGATGTCCGCCATTGCCATGCAGCAAGTGGCAGAGCCGTATATTCGCCGGCGGGCAGTACGCCACCTGGAAAAGGGCCGGGTGGTGATCTTCGCCGCGGGGACTGGAAATCCCTTTTTCACGACCGATACGGCCGCCAGCCTGCGTGCCGTCGAAATCGGTGCACACATTATCCTCAAGGCGACCACGGTGGACGGGGTCTACGACATGGACCCGAAACTCCACCCGGAAGCAAAAAAGTTCACTCAGGTTTCCTACATCGAGTGTCTACAGCGTAACTTGAAAGTCATGGATTCCACTGCCATTTCGCTGTGCATGGACAATCGCCTGCCGATCTTGGTATTCGACTTGCGGGCAGGCGGGAACATCAAACGTGCTGTGCTAGGAGAGGCAATCGGTACGATCGTGCATTGAGGGCGGGGCCATGACGGAGCAGGTGCTGGACAAACTCAAACAAGAAATGGAAGCGACCTTAAAAGCCCTGGGGCGGGAGCTGACGCGGCTGCGCACCGGGCGCGCCACCACCGCTCTGCTCGATGGCATCACGGTGGATTATTACGGCTCGCGCACGCCTTTGAACCAGGTAGCGACTTTGTCCGTGCCCGAGCCGAGGTTGATCGTGATCCAACCGTTCGACCGCAGCATCATCCCAGAGATCGAGCGGGCCATCCAACAGTCCGACCTCGGGCTCAACCCCATCAACGACGGAAAAGTGATCCGCGTGCCGATCCCCGAACTGACCGAGGAGCGGCGCAAGGAGCTGGTCCGGCACGTACGCAAAGTATGCGAGGAATTTCGCGTTTCCGCGCGCAATCACCGACGCGATGCGGTCGAGCGGCTGCGCACCATGCTCAAAAACAAAGAAATCAGCGAGGACGACGAGCGCAAAACGCTGGAAAAAGTCGAAAGTTTGACCAAGACGTACATCGAGCGGATCGACCAGGCGTTAAAGAACAAAGAGGCGGAGATCTTGGAGGTCTAAGCGTCGTGCCACGGCCGCTTCCGGAAAACCTCGATCTCGGCCGACTTCCCCGTCACGTCGCCATCATCATGGATGGCAATGGGCGCTGGGCCCAACGGCGCGGGCTAAGCCGTATCGAGGGGCACAAACGGGGCAAGGATTCCGTGCGCGCCGTGGTCGAAGCCAGTCGCAGAGTCGGGATTCCGTACTTGAGCCTGTTTGCTTTCTCGACTGAAAACTGGGAACGCCCGCGCCGCGAGGTGGATGCACTTATGCGCTTGCTGCGCCGCTACCTGCGCACCGAACTGCACCGAATGATGAAGAATGGGATCCGCCTGCTCGCGGTGGGCGACTTGGCGCGGCTGCCGTACGGCCTGCAAGCGGACCTCGAAGCCACGATGGAGGCGACCCGGAACAACCAAGACATGACGGTGGTGCTCGCCGTCAGTTACGGCGGCCGCGAAGACATCGTGCAGGCGGCACGTGCGCTGGCACGGGCAGCGCGGGCGGGCGAGATCAATCCGGAAGAAATCGACACTGACATGTTCGCCCGTTACCTGAGCACAGCGGGCATCCCGGACCCCGACCTGCTCATCCGTACGAGCGGCGAGCTGCGCGTATCCAACTTTTTCCTGTGGCCGCTCGCTTACAGCGAAATCTACGTGACCGAAACACTGTGGCCCGACTTTCGGGAAGACGAGTTCTACGACGCCTTGCTCGCTTACCAGCAAAGGGAGCGCCGGTTCGGACGAGTGCCGTCCCCGCGGGAGAAGGAGCCACTACGTGTTGCGCGCTAGGCTGGCAACAGCAGCGGTGGCCATTCCGCTGCTGTTGCTTGTGATCCTAGCGCCAGTGTCCTGGCCGATCGGAACCGTGGTCTTTTTGGCCGCCCTAGTGGGCTTGTCCGAAATCGCACTGATTTGCTTTGGCGGCAGGCTGGCCGAGCAGGTGCTGGTGGTTGCGCTCGGCACCCTGGTGCTGGCTGGAGCGATGCCGGGTCCAGGCGCGTGGCTGGCCGCAGGCACCAGCGCGGCGGTATGCTTCGGGCTGACCTGGATCCTGCTTTCCCGATCGGACTTCGAAGCCGCTTTACGGGACCTTGGTCTCGCTCTTCTCGGCGCCGCGTATGTCGCACTGCTGCTGCCGCACTTTCTTTGGTTGCACCGTGTCCCGGAGGTCGGCCCTTACTGGGTCATTTTCGTCCTCGCCGTCGGCATGGTCGGGGACACGGCCGGTTATTTTGTCGGCCGCACCTGGGGTCGCCACCAACTCGCCGCTCGCGTCAGCCCCAAGAAAAGCATCGAAGGGGCGCTTGCGATCCTGCTTTTCAGCATCCTCACCGGCTGGGTGTGCCACTGGATCGTGCTGCGTTCCGTGCCGTTGGCCGAGATGCTGGCGTTGGCAGCGGCTATGGGGGTTTTGGGCCAGGTGGGCGACCTGTGCGAGTCGCTTTTCAAGCGCGCCTTCGGCGTCAAGGATTCGGGCTGGATTTTCCCGGGACACGGTGGCGTGCTCGACCGAATCGACAGTCTGCTTTTCCCCGTGGTTCTGGTTTACTACTACGTAGAGTTATTCACGGGCCGCTAGGCCGGAGGTCGTGCCGTCTCATGATCGTGACCATTGTCGCTGCTGTCGTTGTTCTCGGCTTGCTGATCCTCTTCCACGAGCTGGGCCACTTTCTGGTGGCCAAGTGGAGCGGTGTCGGCGTGCTCAAGTTTTCTATTGGCTTCGGGCCTGTCGTGGTGGGTCGCAAAATCGGTGAGACCGAATACGTGATCAGTGCCATCCCGTTAGGCGGTTACGTGAAGATGGTGGGTGAGGATCCGGAAGAGGCCGTCAGTGAAGAACAACGCGCCGCATCCTTCCAGGCACAACCGCTTTGGAAGCGTTTTGCAATCGTGTTCGCCGGGCCTTTTGCCAATTTGCTGTTCACGGTCGCGGCCTTCGCTCTGGTGTTCGCGACCTACGGCGCCCGCGTACCGAGCGAGCATGCGAAAGTGGGGAACGTGATGGCGGACATGCCGGCTGCGGCGGCCGGTCTGAAAAGTGGCGACACCGTGCTGGCGGTGGACGGTAAGCCCGTTGCGACTTGGGACGAACTTTCCCAGGCGATCCGTGGCAGCGGTGGCCGAACCGTGGTCCTCACCGTCGAACGCGCTGGCCAGCGACTGGAGGTCTCGGTCACTCCCCAACCACGGGAAGAAAAAAACCTGTTCGGCGAAGTCACCGGAACCGCCTACGTGATCGGGATCGAGCGGGGGTTCGATGTACAAGTCGTCGGGCCACTGCGTGCCTCCTGGATGGCCGTGCAACAAACTGCCTGGTGGGTAGAAACGATCGTGGTCAGCATCGGCAAAATGCTTACCGGCAAGATCCCCGCGCGTGAAATTGGCGGACCCATCCTCATCGCCCAGGCGGCCGGAGAGCAAGCGCGGCTCGGCCTCGAGTACTTGCTGCATTTCATGGCGGTGATCAGCGTCAACCTGGCCGTGCTCAATCTCTTGCCGATCCCCGTTCTCGATGGTGGCCACCTGTTCTTCTTCTTGATCGAGGCCATCCGCCGGCGGCCGATTGATATCCGCTACCGAGAAATTGCACAGCAAGTTGGCCTGGTGCTCCTTCTCCTGCTCATGGTCTTTGCCTTTTACAACGACATCGCTCGCGTCCTGAAACGGTGGGGCTAGGCGGCCGCCGCCCGCAAACTGCTGTAAGGAAGCGGTCCTAGCCGAGTTCGGTGAACAGCCCTACTCTTTGGCCGAGCAAATCCCGGAGCCTTCGGACTTTCGCTCAGAGCAACGATTCGATGCGGATTCTGGCGATTGACACAGCGACCTGGCGAGCCAGCGTGGCCCTAGTGGCCGGGCCAGACACTTCGGTGGTGCGCTGCCGCACGACCCGCGGTGAGCATACCGCGCACGTGTTGCCGATGATTCAAGAGGTGCTGGGGGAAGCGCGCTGCGAGGTCCGCTCGCTGGACGCCATCGCTGTATCTGCTGGCCCAGGTTCTTTTACCGGGTTACGCGTGGGGCTGAGCCTGGCCAAATCCATTGCCTTTGCCGTGGACCTGCCGGTCCTACCTGTGCCCACGTTACAAGCACTGGCCCTGGCCGCACCGGTCGAGAGCGGAACGGTGGCAGCGGTACTGGATGCACGGGGGGGAGAGGTGTACGCGGGCCTTTTTGAGCGCCAGGGTGAGCAATGCTTCCCACTCGGCGGCGAGTGGTTGCTGTCACCCGGGTCGTTACTGGCGCGACTGCCCCGACCCGTCGCGATCATCGGGGATGCTTGCGATCGCTATGGGGCCGAGTGGGAACGAGAGTTGGGGACACAGGCAAGGATGGTCCCCTTCCCGGAGGATGGGGCGTGCGCGGTGGCGGTGGCACGCCTGGCCTTGCAACACGGCCGACCACACCCCCCGGAACATCTCGAGCCGCGTTACGTTCGCGCCAGCGAGGCCGAGGAAACGTTCCGGAAAAAGCTGAAAAAGTTACGAGAAGGCCAGCGCCAGTTGGTTTGACAGGTTTGCCCAGATGGGCTATCCGAGTGCCGTTATCGCTTGCCCACACGAACGGCAGGAGGGTGGCCAAGATGGATCGAAAAGACGAAGAACTCATTCGCCAGTTGATGGATCAGGACGAGGAGCTCCGGCACTACTACCTGGAGCACCTCGAGCTGGAGCAGCAACTGGCAGAGTTCAATCGTCGCCTCTATCTCACCCCAGCCCAGGAAGTAGAGCGCAAGCGATTGCAAAAACTCAAACTGGCCGGGAAAGACAAAATCATGGGAATCCTGGCCCGCTACCGCCAAGCGGGCAAATCCCTGAGTGCCTGAGCCGCCCCCGGCGCGCTCACTGCACTGCCTGACCTGGCCCTTACGACCCGATGCGACACACGATTTCTGTCTTGGTGGAAAACGAGTTCGGCGTTTTGTCTCGCGTCGCCGGCTTGTTCAGCGCCCGGGCTTTCAACATCGAAAGCCTCACGGTTGCGGTCACGCTCGACCCCACCGTGTCGCGGATCACGCTCGTGACTCGCGGTGATGACCGGGTGGTCGAACAAATCGAGAAGCAGCTCAACAAACTGATCGGCGTCATCCAAGTCACCGATTTTACCGGCTCCTCTCACGTGGAACGGGAGATGGCGCTGGTCAAAGTGCGCGCCGACAGCACCACCCGAGCCGAGTTGATGAACGTGGTGGACATCTTCCGGGGCAAGGTCATCGACGTGGGTCCTAAGTCGTTTATCGTCGAAGTGACCGGGGACGACGAGAAAATCGAGGCGTTTATCGACCTCTTGCGCACGCTTGGCATCTTGGAGATCGTGCGCACCGGCAAGGTAGCCATGCACCGAGGCGCAAAGGTCGTGCAACCCCCAGAAACGGAAGAAAGTGAAGAAGTAGCATGATGCGCGTATTTAAAGACTCCGACGCCAACCCGAGCTTTTTGCGCGGTAAAAAGGTGGCCATCATTGGTTACGGCAGCCAAGGGCACGCTCACGCGCTCAACCTGCGCGACAGCGGCATCGAGGTGATGGTTGGTCTGCACCGCGGTGGCTCCTCGTGGCCCAAGGCCGAGGCGGCCGGGTTTACGGTCCGCGAAACGGCAGAAGCGGCACGCTGGGGTGACATTGTCATGGTGCTGGTGCCCGACGAGGTGGCCGGCGACCTCTACGAAAGTGAAATCGCTCCGGGCCTGAGCGCCGGGAAGTACCTTGCATTCGGCCACGGCTTCAACATTCACTTTCGGCGCATCGTTCCCGACCCCTCGATCAACGTTTTTATGGTCGCACCCAAAGGGCCGGGGCATTTGGTGCGCAGCGAGTTTGAAAAGGGGCGCGGCGTCCCTTGCTTGCTCGCGGTTCATCAGGACCCGAGTGGCGATACTCGCGAGGTAGGTCTGGCGTACGCGCAGGCGATCGGTGGCACGCGAGCCGGCGTGCTCGAAACCACCTTCAAAGACGAAACGGAAACGGATTTGTTTGGCGAGCAAGCGGTGCTGTGCGGCGGGCTCACGGAACTGATTCGTGCTGGTTATGAAACGCTCGTGCAGGCTGGCTACCCGGAGGAAATGGCGTACTTCGAGTGCGTGCACGAGGTCAAATTGATCGTTGACCTGATTTACGAAGGCGGCATTGCCAACATGCGCTATTCGATCTCGAACACGGCCGAGTACGGTGACATGACGCGCGGCCCGCGGGTCATCACCGAAGAGAGCCGCGCGGCAATGAAGAAGATTCTCGAGGACATCCAGTCCGGCGCCTTTGCCAAAGAATGGATTACGGAGTACCAGTGTGGGATGCCCCGCTTCCGGGAGCTGCGACAAGAAGCAGCCAAGCATCCGATCGAAGCGGTCGGGGCTCGACTGCGGGCCCTGATGCCGTGGCTTGCTAGCCAGCGGCTCGTAGATAAGAGCAAGAACTAAGCGCAACGAGACCGGCAAAGCCCCACGGCAAGGATGGCGGAACAGCTCGGAGCCTCTCCCACGCCGCGGTTCCTGCCCATCGCGCGGGAGGGGTTTCCCCACATCCTCGTTACGATCTTTTTGTGGGCGCTGCTCGCTTGGCTATTCGGTTGGCTAGGAACCGTTCTCGGCGGGCTTGCCTTCGCGTTTACGGTGAACTTCTTCCGCGACCCGGAGCGGCGACCGCCAGCCGATCCGCACGCCATCGTAGCGCCCGCCGATGGGCGCGTGATCCAAGTGGCAAAGGTGGACGACCCTCGCTTCTTCGAGCAGCGTGTCCTGCGCATCAGCATTTTTATGTCGCCCCTCGACGTGCACGTGAATCGCATTCCCTGTAACGGCACGGTGCGCGAGGTGCGCTACCACCCTGGGAAGTATTTCCGGGCGTTTGCGGATAAGGCGTCTCTCGATAACGAACAAAACGCACTTCTGCTGGAAAGCGAAAACGGGCGGCGGCTGTGGGTGGTGCAGATTGCCGGCTTTATCGCCCGCCGCATCGTGTGCCGCGTGCAACGCGGGGACCAGGTCGTGCGCGGGCAGCGTTACGGCATGATCCTGTTCGGTTCGCGCGCTGATGTCTACTTGCAGCCACGCGAGGTTGCGGCCGAGGTCAAAGTCGGGCAAAAGACACGTGCAGGAGAAACCGTGATCGCGCGATGGCTGTAGAACGCAAACCTTCTCGCGTGCTCGTGCCGCTGGAGGACGGATCCCCTCTCAACCGCGGCGTTTACCTCCTGCCGAATCTGCTCACCACCGGCGGCCTGTTCGCTGGTTTCTACTCCATCGTCGCGAGCCTGCGCGGGGATTTTTTCGCTGCGGCCGTGGCCATCCTCATTGCCAATGTGTTCGACATGCTCGATGGCCGCGTGGCCAGATTCACGCGCACGACTACCCGTTTCGGCATCGAGTACGACTCGCTGTCGGACCTGGTCGCTTTCGGCATGGCGCCCGCTCTCTTGATCTACCGGTGGGCCTTGGAACCTTGGGGCTCGTGGGGTTGGCTCGCTGCGGCTTTGTACCTCACCGCAGGAGCGCTGCGCTTGGCCCGCTTTAACGTGCAGTTCGACTCGATGGAGAAACGGCATTTCATCGGCTTGCCGATCCCGGCGGCAGCAGAAGTCATCGCCGCGACCGTACTGCTCTTTTACCGCTTTGGTGCGATTGGGCCGACGGACAAGCATCTGCTCCTCTTGCTCGTCACTTACGTCCTCGCCGGGTTGATGGTGAGCACCGTTCCCTACTTCAGTTTCAAAGAAACGGATTTGTTGCGGCGCCAGCCGTTTTGGAGTCTCCTCGTCGCCATCTTGCTGCTCAAGCTTCTCATCGCCGAGCCGCAGCTCTTCCTCTTCTTCGGCTTTTACGGCTACGCCTTGAGCGGCCCGGCCCGGGTGGCCTGGGTTCTGGGCCGCCGCCTTCGCGGGCGCCAGCGAAGTGGGGTTGCCAACCCAGAGCACAAAGCTGGCGCCCGGCCTTCGGCGCCGGGTCCGTGAGGCCGCCGAGGACGGGCACCTCGGTTTACACCCCCAGGTGCCTGTGCTAGCGGCTAGCCTACTCGACCGATCATGGCCTCGATGAGGAGGGCTAAGGTTCATGTCCGGGCATTCCAAATGGCACTCCATTCGCCACAAAAAGGCGGCGCGCGACGCGAAACGCGGTAAGCTGTTCACCAAGCTGATCAAGGAAATCACGGTCGCCGCTCGCTTGGGCGGAGGCGACTTGAATGCAAACCCGCGCTTGCGAACAGCCGTGCAAACCGCACGCGAACACAGCATGCCTGCCGAAAACATCGAGCGGGCGATCAAGCGCGGCACGGGCGAACTAGAGGGTGTCGCCTACGAGGAGGTGCAGTACGAGGGCTACGGCCCTGGTGGCGTGGCCATCTTGGTGCAGGCAATGACGGATAACCGGAACCGCACCGTGGCCGAAATCCGGCGCTTGTTCGAAAAATCGGGAGGGAGTCTCGGCAGTACCGGGTGCGTCTCCTGGATGTTCAAGAAGCGCGGCGTGATCACTGTGGACAAAACGCAAGTGGACGAGGATCGTTTGATGGAGGTGGCCCTCGAGGCCGGGGCGGAGGACGTCAGCGAGGGCGATGGGAGCTTCGAGGTGCTGACAGCACCCGAGTCGTTTGAAGCCGTGAAGCAAGCGATCCAAGCTGCCGGAATTCCGATCCAGGCCGCCGACGTCTCGATGATTCCGGAAAGCACAGTTCGGGTAGTGGGTGTGGAGGCAGAGCAGACCATGAAACTGCTGGAGGCACTCGAAGACCACGACGACGTGCAAAGCGTTGCCTCCAATGCAGACTTCGACCAAGACGAGCTGGAACGGTTGAGCGCTTAGCAAGGCTGCGGGGATCCCACTCCACCGCAGCGTGGCGCGAGGAGGAGCGGTGGGGAACAATGCGGTGCGGGTGCTGGGCGTCGATCCAGGCACGCGGGTCTCCGGCTGGGCAGTGGTGCAAGGGCCCCTGCGCGATGCGCGCGCTGTGGCCCATGGGGTGTGGCACTTGCGCGGAAGCCTCAGCGCTCGGTTAGCCGAACTCGCGCGCAGGCTCGAAGCAGTTCTCACCGAGTTCTCCCCCCAGCTCGTCGCGCTGGAGCGCAACTTTTCCGGGGAAAACGTGCAAAGTGCGTTGCGCCTCGGCGAGGCCCGGGGGGCGATCCTAGCAGCCGTTGGAGGGCACGGGCTACCCGTGGTGGAATACACCCCGGCCACGGTCAAGCTTGCGGTAGCAGGCAACGGTCGCGCTTCGAAGGAACAAATCCAAGCCATGGTGGCGCGGCTTTTGAGCTTGCCGGACTTGCCTTCGAGCGACGCTGCCGATGCTTTGGCTCTGGCACTCTGCCACTTGCAAACATCGCCATTTGCGCAAAAGCTGCCGCAATCGGTTCGTGGTTTGCTCTGGCGGCGAGGTCGGATAAAAAGAATGCGTTCATGATCGCGTATCTCTGCGGCACTTTGGCAGCGAAAAGCCCCTCGCTCGCCGTCATTGACGTCAACGGGGTGGGCTACCAGGTGTTTTTGTCCGTCCCCAGTTACTGCCAGTTGCCCGAGCTAGGCCAGCCGGTGCGGGTGCACGTGTACACGTACGTGCGCGAGGACGCTCTGCAACTGTACGGATTTCTCGCCATTGAAGAGCGGGATCTGTTCGAGCTTCTCTTGGAAGTACAAGGCATCGGCCCTCGCCTCGCACTCAATATTCTCTCCGGCTGTCCGGCGGGTGACCTCGTGCGAGCGATTCGCGATGGAGACACTGCACACCTCGTGCGGATCCCCGGGGTCGGGAAAAAAACTGCTGCGCGCCTGTTGGTCGAACTCAGGGATAAAATTGGCCGACTTCGCTCGGAAGAACCGTCAGCAGTTCCTGCAATGGGCCACCTGGAGGCCGAAGCGGTGTCGGCCCTGGTGAATCTCGGCTATCGCGCCGCGGAAGCAGAGCAGGCCGTGGCCGCAGCACGCGCCGCCGGCGCGGATAGTCTCGAGGGTTTGATTCGTAACGCTCTGCGCAGGATGGCTGCATGAAGGGCAAAGAGCGCCAGCCGGAGTTTGTTAACCGGGCTACCGCAGAGGCCCCAGGGACAGCGCGCGCGGAAGCGACGACTGCGCAGCCGGTGTGGGACGATGCCTGGCTCGACGCCACCTTACGACCCGGAACACTCGACGAATACGTCGGCCAAAACAACGTGAAGGCCAACCTACAAGTGATGATCGAAGCGGCCAAGGGGCGTGGGGAGCCCCTCGAGCACATGCTCTTCTACGGTCCGCCAGGCCTCGGGAAAACGTCCTTGGCACATATTATCGCGCGCGAGATGGGCGTGCGGATTCATGTCACCTCCGGCCCTGTGATCGAGCGCCCGGGCGATCTAGCCGCGCTGCTCACCAGCCTCGACCACGGCGATGTCTTGTTCATTGACGAGATCCACCGCTTGAGCCGAGTGGTAGAAGAAATTCTCTATCCAGCCATGGAGGACTACCAGATTGACGTGCTCGTCGGACAAGGTCCGAGCGCCCGCAGCTTGCGCCTCGACCTCCGCCGCTTCACCCTCATCGGGGCGACCACCCGCGCCGGCTTGCTCACCTCGCCTTTGCGCGACCGTTTCGGTGCTACCTTTCGCTTGGATTTTTATTCCGCAGACGACTTGGTGCGCATCGTGAGTCGCTCCGCCCGCATTCTTGCCGTGGGCCTCGAGCCGGATGGCGCACTCGAGATCGCGCGACGCGCACGCGGCACACCTCGAATTGCAAACCGCCTGCTGCGCCGGGCTCGCGACTACGCTCAAGTACGCGCCGGCGGAACGATCTCGGCCGGCGTCGCCGACCAAGCGCTGAGCCTGCTCGGTGTCGACCAGCGTGGCTTCGATGCCATGGACCGCACGATTCTCTCCACATTGGTGGAGAAATTCGATGGCGGACCAGTCGGAATCGCTACGCTGGCTGCGGCCATTGGTGAGGAAGCCGACACGATCGAGGACGTCTATGAGCCGTTTCTCCTCCAGGAGGGATATTTGGCCCGCACTCCGCGCGGCCGGGTGGCGACTCGGCTTGCTTATGAGGCGCTGGGGAAACCCTACCGCGCCTCCCCTCGCCAAGGGGCGCTCTTCGACTAGGTTGCAATTTCACATCGTGGCATCTCGCATCGTATCGTGGAGTCCACTCTGATGTCGGAGTTCGGTCGTTTGCTCATCCTGCTGGGAGTCGTGTTCTTGGTGCTGGGCTTGCTGCTGACTCTGGCCGGGAAGGTTCCATGGCTCGGCCGCCTTCCTGGCGACCTCTACTACGAGGGCGAGCGCGTGCGCATTTACTTCCCGCTCATGACCAGCCTGATCCTGAGCCTGCTTCTGACCCTGCTCCTCCATCTGTTCCGGCGCTGAGCGCGCCACAGTGACATTGGCGCCGCACGGCAAGCTGCCGGCGCCCGGCCCGCCAATTGGGGAAAACGGCGCTACCGCGGCCGCCACCTACCAAGAAAACGCGGTGAAGTGGCCCGAAGAGGTGCGGCAACGAACCGAGGCGCCTCATTCCAGGCGGATGCAGAGACCGTCCTGTGCGAGCTCGAACTCTACCTCCTCGCGCCGCGCGAGCACCTCGTCGCCGAGGTGCGAGAGCACCATGCGGCGGGCCGAGAACTCGTGCCGGTGCTCGGCAAGCCGCAGGTAGTCCAGGTGATGTTGCACGCGCGTGTGGAAGAAACTGCACTCGCAAATGAACAAATCGCTTCCCGCAGAGTGGAGGACCAAGTCTTCCGTCCAGCCTGTGTCGCCAGAGTACACCACCTGGCGGCTGCCGATCCGTACGCGATAGCCCAGCGAGACTTCGCGCTCTTGATGGGGTACGCGGAAGGCGCGCAACGTACCGCCCTGCCACTCCACCTCTTGCCCAGGCAAGACTTCGACGTAGTCCACCGGAAACGGTAAGGGCCGGGTACCCACGTCACGATAGTACGTGGCAAACAACTGCGACACGCGCTCTGCCGTACCGGGCGGGCCGAACACCGATAGCGGCCGCTTCCGTTCCGAGCGGTACACGAATTCCAAGAACAGGAATGGGAGTCCTGCGAAGTGGTCTCCGTGCAAATGGCTGATGGCCACAGCGTCAATGAAAGCCGGCTGTACGCCGTGCCGCTTGAGCGAGGCGAGCAACGTGGCTCCGCAGTCGAGCAAGATCGTCCCCTCTTCCCCGCGCAGCAGATACGCTGATTGCGCCGCCCCAGCGCTACAAAAGGCATCAGCCGTACCGCAGAACAGCACCTGCGTGCCGAGGGACTCGGTCCGCGCCACGCTCATGCCCCTTGTCCTTGCTGTGCCAAGCGCAGCAACTCGCGAGCAGCGACCACGGCAGCGGCCAGTGTGAGCCTGCGCCCTGCCTGCAAGTCGCGGATCAAGGCGGCAACCGCTTCCAAGCCATCACGCCGCAAGTCGGCATAGCGAGCCAGGCACTGCTCTACCCCTTCGCCCGCGCGCGCGCAGGCGAGTACCTGTCGCGTCAGCTCTCGTTGTGCCGCATCAATGTCGCGCAACACCTCATAGAGAGCACGCCGCTCCCAGCGATCCTCAGCGGGCAGAGCCCGCACGCTGTCGCGCAGCCAAGCTAGACCCAGCCGCCCTCCCACTGAGTAGTACGCCCGACCTACAACGGCACCGTCCAACTCGAGCCCTGCTGCACTCTCGGCGATGTCCAGCAATTCTGCAGCACGTTCCACCACCATCAACTGGCGGGCGGCAGCCGAATCCAAGCCTTGCCGCACAAGGCCCGCGATTCCTTCTTCGAAACGCGCCTGCGCATCCTCGGGGAACAGTGCGCCGAGGTCGGCCAACAACGGTCGCACGGCACGCTCCATCGCTGTGTACATCTCGCCAGCCGGTACCTCCGACGGCTGTGTTTCCAAGTACCAGCGTACCGCACGCTCCATCCCTTCCTCGAGGACCAGGGCGCAGCGTCTCTGCACTTCCCAACCGAGCGAAGCCGTGTCGAAGACCTTTGCCCACAGCTCGTCCCACTCGAGGAGAGCGCCGAGCAAGCTCACTGCCCGCAGCACATCCACGGGGCTTGCCCCGCTGTCGCGCGCGACGCGGTGTACGAAGGTCGCCCCGAGACGGTCTACGACCAGGTTGGCCAATTCCACCGCGATCATTTCCCGACGCAGCAAATGGCTGCGCACTGCCAGACTGAAGCGCTCGTTCACGGCAGCGGGGAAGTATCGGCGCAGGTAGGCCTCGTAAAACGGATCGTCGGGTAACGCACTCTGCAGCAAGGTCTGCTGCAAAGCTCGTTTGGTGTGGGCTACGACTAGGGCCAGCTCGGGACGGGTCAAGCCGAGGAACACAGCACGGCGAGCGCGGAGTGCTTCGCGGTCCGGCAGTTGTTCCGCCCGCCGGTCGAGCACCCCTTCGCCTTCCAGTTGGGAGATCAAGTCACGAAACTCGTGCAAGCGACTCTGGCTCCGGTACTGGTCAACGCCGAGCAGCAGAGCTTGGCGGCGATTGTGGGAAAGCACCCGGGCGATGATTTCAGGTTCGACCTGCTCCAGCCAACGGTTGCGCTCCTCGATGGTCAATTGGCCCGCTTCGAGCAGCGGCTGCAGGCAAATCTTGAGATTCACCTCGTGGTCGGACATGTCGACACCGCCGGAGTTGTCGATGGCGTCTGTGTTGATGTGCCCGCCGAGCAAAGCGAACTCGATTCGCGCTCGCTGCGTAAACCCTAAGTTTCCACCCTCGCCAACCACAGCCACACGCAGCTCTCGGGCATCCACTCGTACCGAGTCATTGGCCGGGTCGTTGGCAGCAGCGTGCGGTTCGTCCGAGGCTTTCACGTAGGTACCAATGCCACCGTTCCACAGCAGGTCCGCCTTTGCGCGCAACACTGCCTGCACCAGCTCCTCGCCGGTATACGGGCGCGCATCGAGACCCAGCATTTGGCACACCTCGGGTGAGGGCTCGATGCGTTTGGCCTGACGCGAATACACCGCTCCGCCAGGGCTCAACCTGTCGCTACGGTAATCCGCCCAAGACGAACCCGGAGTGCGGAACAAGCGGGCGCGTTCCTCGTACGACACTTCCGGGTCCGGATCCGGGTCCAGAAAGATATGCCGGTGATCGAACGCAGCGAGCAGGCGCAAGTGGCGCGAATACAACAAGCCGTTGCCGAACACGTCCCCACTCATGTCGCCGATTCCGATGACGGACAAGGTTTCGCGATCCACGCTGCGCCCCATTTCGCGAAAATGCTGGCGCACACATTCCCAAGTTCCCTTGGCAGTGATCCCTTGTTTTTTGTGGTCGTAGCCGTGACGTCCTCCAGACGCGAACGCATCGCCCAGCCAGAACTTGCGGCGCACGGCGATCTCGTTGGCCAGATCCGAGAAGCCTGCGGTTCCTTTGTCGGCGGCCACTACCAGGTACGGGTCCGGCTCGTCGTATGCCAGTACGCGCCCCGGCGTATCGACGCGGCCGCGCACAACGTTGTCTGTGATCTCGAGCAGTGCCTCGATAAAGGTGGCATACGCGGTGGCTACGTCTACCGCGCTGCCCGAGCGCCGCTGGCGCACGATGAAACCGCCCTTTGCCCCGCTCGGTACAATCACCGCGTTCTTCACGTTTTGCGTGGCCATGAGGGAAAGAATCTCGCTCCGAAAATCGTCGGGCCGGTCGCTGTGCCGGATGCCGCCACGGGCGACCTTGGCGGCGCGCAGGTGGATGCCTCCGACCTGCGGCGCATGCACGTACACTTCGAATCGCGGCTGCGGAGAATTACCTCCGGGCAGCCGCCGCCCATCGAACTTGAGTGCGATCGGCAAGGGCTCAGCGGGCTCGCTCAATGGCAGGAAGTAGGAGGTCCGCACGGTTGCCTGTACGGAGGCGAAGAGGGCACGTAGCAACCGATCCTGGGCTACACTGCTCACCGCCTCGAGTGCAGCCTCGAATTTCTCCGCCCACTCTCGCAGCGGGCCCTTCTCGCGGCCCGCTAAGTCCAACGGCAACGCCGGATCGAAGCGGGCGCGAAAGTACTCCCACAGCGCCCGCGCGCAGGCAGGCGCCTCGACCAGAGCTTGCATGATCGCTTCCCGGCTCGACGCCAGTTTGAGCTGCAAGGCATGCCGCGCGTAGGCCCGAAGCAGGTCTACCTGCCTCCACGTGAGGCCAGCCCGCGTCACCAAAGCGTTGAGCGCGTCGTTGTCGAGCTTGCCAGCGTGCAGCAGCGCAATCGCCGGTTTGAGGCGCGGCCCGAGGTCTTCGAAATCCATGGCCAACCCGCGCCGGTCGGCCACCGGGAACGAGTGAATTTGCACACGGCCGACTGGCTCCAATTCGACGCGAACCAGGTCCTGCGCCAGCACCCGCAAACCCAGGTTTTCCAGCAGGGGCAGGAAGTCGCTCAGCACCAGCGGCGGACCGGGAAGGTACAGTTTTACGACCGCGGCGTCTGGATACTCGCTCCCTGGTGCCGCCCGCTGGAAGTCTACCTGCGGTAGCCCGCTCAAGCGCACCTGCTCCAAGTTCGCAATGTCCGCCAGCGCCAGCTCCAGCTCGGTGGAAGAGCGATATTCTGGCGGGAAGGCGTTTCCGTAGGTTTCGGCGAGGAGCCGAGCCTGTTCGCGCGGGTAGCGGTCGGCGAGCGCGGCGCGCAGCCGGTCCTGCCAAGTGCGCAGCAACGCCGTAATCGCCGCCTCGATCTCCGCCGCCGGGACAAAGCGGATCGCCTGCGCTTGCGGGGCCAAGTAAAAATGCAGGCGCACGTGGTCGAATTCGTCCAAGGCCAGCCGGCTCTCGAGCGGCCTCTGGGCGGAGAGTTGATTCAGCAGGACACCTTCGACTTGGACTCCCAGCTCGTTGGAAAAACGGGCCTTCGGAATGGCGACGCACACGAAGGCTCCCCGCTCGAGCGGATCGAGATGCAAGCACACGCGCACCTCGTCGCGTCCTTCGACCGCCAAAATCGCGCGCAGTCGCTCGCGTAATTGCTCCGCGGGTAGCGCGAGCAACTCGATACGTGGCATGCTGTTGAACAACGCCACGATTTGCTTGTACGAGTGCGACCCTTCCTCGGCGCCTTCCGCTTCCAGGATATGCGCTAGCTTCATGCGCAGGAGCGGGATGCCCATGGGCTCTTGGGCGTAAGCCCGCGCGGTAAACAACCCCAGGAAACGCCGCTCGCCGACCACAATGCCCTGTGCGTCCACCTGCTTGATGCCGATGTAGTCCATGTGGCCGCTGCGGTGAACCGGGCTTTCTGCGTTGGTCTTGGAGAACAGCCACAAGGGCGGCTCGTGCAGGCGGCGGCGCAAGCCGTCCGGAAGAGGCCGAGGTTCGTAATAGTGAGAGCGTTCTTCGTCCTGCAGGATCCCCAACCCGCTGCCCCGCCGCACTTGCGCCACGCGAGCGCTACTCCAGCCCCGGAACTCGTATTCGCGGTAACCGAGAAACACAAAGTTCTTCTGCCCCAGCCAGTCGAGAAAGGCGGCCAATTCGTCCACGTCCGCCGACCATGGGCGCGGCAGGCTGTGACTGCGTAACTCGTCCGCGATTTCTTCCGCCCTGTTGCGCATGGCGGCGTAGTCGTCCGTGGCCCAAACCACCTTGGTCAGTCGTTCGCGCAGCTGTTCCACCACTGCCTGGAGGTCCGTGATTCCCTCCACCTCCACGTGCAGGACCGACTCCCTCTGCCCGAACTCCGGCGGCATGGAGATCGCGCGCACCGCCCCGGTGGAATCCCGCTCCACGACGAAAATGGGATGCAAGAGGCGCCGGATGGGAACGCGCGATTGGCGCAGTGCCTCCTGCACTGTGTCCACAATAAACGGGCGGTCGCGCATCCAGGTCCGAATCACCACGATGCCTTCCGCCTGGTTCAACCAGTCCGCCTCCACCCGCGGCTCCTCGCTGGCCGGTTGCTCGACGAAGCGGAGCATCCCGAGCAGCCACGCTACCAGTTCCTCTACGGTTGCGGTGTCGAGCAGGTCTGCCCCAGAGCGTTCCAGCCACTGGCGCGCCAAGCCTTCTGCAATGGGGCGCTCACCCGGGGCCACCGCCGCCCGCAGCCGATCGAGCACTTCGCGGAGTTGGGGCGAGTCCACGCGCTCCGGTTGTGGCTGCTGCGTTCGCTCTCGCTCCGCCATCAACTGGGCAATGGCTTTGGTCAACTCAGGCATCGGTCTCTCGCTCCTGTACCTGTGCTTGTGGCTCGACGGCCAAGTCGCGCGCGTACCACTCGCCGCCACAATGGAACCCCTCCCGCTGCAAAAGGTCCGCAAGGTCGGTGGGGACCGACCCGATCCGTAGCACCACTCGAGAGCACTGTCGCTTGCGCGCGCGCTGGAGAGCGCACGCCAGCAGGCGGGCGCGAACCTCCCCGGTCCCGGTGGGGTCATCAGCAAGGAGCAAAGCTACCTCCGCGCGCGGCGGTCCCAGCAGCTCCCGCGCGTACACAATATGAACCAAACCGCATAGGGACTCGCCTACCTCTGCCAGATACAAATCGTTCCCCAAGTCCGCCACGATCCGGCGGAAGCGGCGAATCGTGCGCCGGTCCGTCCCCAGCACCCCAACCCCGAGCCGGCTGCAAAGTTCGGCAACCCCCGCAAAGTCCCTCCGCTGTGCCCGCCGCACCCGCCAGCTCTCCGCTGATTCTCCCGCCGTGGTGTCCTTCTGCTCCATGGCCGCGCTGATAGCACATCCGGACCGCAACCACTGTTTCTGTCTTGCCTCGGCCGTCTCTACGGGGCAATACTGATGACACAAAACTCGTCGGAATCCTGGTCCGTTCGCGTAGGCTCGGAGGGGTTATGCGGTTGTCACTCCGTGTTCCGGTTTCGTTGGCCGTGTCAATCTCCGTGTCGCTGCTCCTGTACCCCGAGGCGGCACCCGGCGAAGACTGTTTCCTGGGATGCGCCGCGGAGCAAAGGAGCTGCGTGCGCAGCGCCCGGGTGGCACTGCAAGCCTGTCGCTCGGCTTGCGATGCGCACACGACGGCAGCCGAGCGTGCGAGTTGCCTGAGCGCTTGCCGGGAAGGGTGGCGGCAGGCACGGCAAACCTGCGCTGCAGCCCGCGCCAACTGCGGCGGGTCTTGCCTCAGCTCGGCGGTAGCGGGCCGAACCGAATGCGCTGGTTCTTGTGCCAGCCAATTGCGGGCTTGCGTGGCAACACGCGCGCCACGACCGAGCACGTGTGTGCTCCAGTGCCGCTCGAGCCAAGAGCCGGTACGCTGCTGGCAAGACTGCGCCGCCACCCTCGGCCAGCAAACCAGCGCCTGCTTTGCCGAGTTCCGCGCCTGCCTCGAACCATGCCAAGGCCCCCCATTGGAAAGTTGCCCCTGCGGCGCCGAATGCACGACCGCGGCGGGCGGGGCCGGGATCTGCTTGCCCCCACTCCCCGGCGGCTCGTGTCAGTGCATGCAACCCGCGTGTGCCGCGAGCCAATGCCTCGACCTGCGCACGGGTCGTTGCACAGGCGAGCCTTGCAGCCCGAGTCAGGCTTGTTCGCAGCCCGGGCAGGTCTGTGACTTCTTTGCGCTCCGCTGCCCGTGCTCAGAGGCAAAACCTTGTGCAGCCGATCGAGACTGCGACGACGGGCGCGCCTGCACCCTGGATTATTGCACTCCGCAGGGCTGCCAGCACGATTGCGTGTGCGCGAACCCGTTCTCTTGCCTGCCGTGGTGGCCCGTGCCCACTTCTCCCCCACCACCCGCACGCACGCCCCCACCACCCTCTCCCGAGCCACCGCGAGACAAGGCTCCCTGCCAGCGGACCGGGTGCAGCAGTCAGGTATGCGCGAGCAAGCGCGTCATTACCACCTGCGAGTGGCGGCCCGAGTACGGCTGCTATCGCTTCGCAGTCTGCGAGCCGCAGGCAAACGGCGCCTGCGGCTGGACCATGACCGACGCCGCTCTCCGCTGTTTCCAACGCTTCGGCGGAGAATAGACGCTAACGAGGCCAGACATTCCATCTGCAAAACCTGGCCAGCGGCACCCTGCGCGCAAACCCGCGCCACGAGCGCTAAGCTCGGTGCAGACTTACGGCGGACACCCTGCCGCGGCGGAGCAGATACCCGCCAGGCAGGTTGAACAGCACCCCGCGCAACGTAAACGGTAACCCGTTGCCCGCGAGACTCCGGCCCGTCGCACGAGAGTGATCTTGACGATCCCGGACGAGCGTGGGCCGGAGCAGTAGTGCGTAGCGCGGTTTCCCTCTGAACATCGTGCCAGTTGCCAACTTCCTCCACGTCATCGGTTTGCGCAGCGGCAACATCGGGGCCGGATCCCCATGCGGTAAACGTGCGTTCCTCTCGGGTCGTGAGCGCACCGGTCGGGTGAAGCTGGGCAGAAAAATGAATTCCTCTAATCCTCCGTTCGGCAAGTCTCCTCACGATCGGCTTTGCCAGCGCGAGCAGGAACCATCTCTGCTCGAACCGGTTTGAGAAGCTTCGGTCCTGGTTCCCTTTAGATCAGAAAGTCTCGCGTGCGAGCCGGAATTCGTGCTTGCCAGAAACTTTACCGGGGCCGTATAGACTCCACTCATGTTGATGACGCCCCAATGGCTCGCGCGGCTCGGCACGAAGACCTGGCCGAGTCGTTGCTCGTCGTTGTTCCAACTCGCCGGTGCGTGCTCCGTTGCGATGCTCACCGCCTGCTCTGACCCGGATTCGCGCCAAAACGTGAACGATGCGGCATGGCCCATGCACCCGATCGACAGCCGCTTTCGCGGCGCCAATGCACTCGGAACGGGCGACGTCAATCGAGACGGGCATACTGACTACGTGACCAATTACGAGTTCGACCAGCGTTACGTGATTACGCTCCACCCACCGCGCGGCGTCGACCCACGCCGACCTTGGCCGTCCGTCGTGGCCTTCGAGCTGAAAGAGGGTGGGCGCGGTGTGCCCGGCATAGATACTGAAAGCGCGAGCCTGGCGGACCTCGACGGAGACGGCAACCTCGACATTATTGGTGCGCAAGGCAGCCATATTACCCGGTTCTTTGAGGGCGACGCGCCCGGCATCCGCGTGATCTGGGGTCCGCCACCGGAGCGCGCACTCGACCCGGAGGCGTGGGTTGACGGCGGCTTGTTCCCCGACACGGTCGAGCGCGGCCATTTTCTCTGGACCGTGCCACACGATGTGAACGGAGATGGTGCGTTGGACGTGTTCTACGGCGGCCGTGTTCTGTGGAAGAACGGCGCTAAGGGCAGCATCCAATGGCTCGAGGCGCCGCGCGACCCAGCGCTGCGGCGGGACCTCACACTCTGGCGCGCTCATAATCTCGATCCTGAGCAGCTCGACGGCCATGGATTCGTGCTCACGGACGTGGATGAAGACGGCGACGCCGACGTGCTCGACATCAATGCCGACTTCGATACGCCGCCCGAGGCAATCACCGTACACTGGTACGAAAACCCTGGCCCAGGCAGCGAAGCGCAAAAGGCTCCTTGGCCCAAGCATGTGATCGCGTCGGATCCGGCCTTCTATCACAAGCCGCAGATCGGAGTGGCAGACCTGGACGGCGATGGACTTCAGGACTTTGTCACCGCTGTCGAGGACGCAATCTACTGGTACCGCAAGACTGCTCGCGCGCCGGTCACATTCGAACGGGTCGTGATCCCGAAGGATCCGGTCGCGCGCCAGCTCACGCGACCCGTGCGGGTCGCAGACCTAAACGGCGACGGCCGCCTCGATATCTTGGCCATGAATCTTCACGACAACGGGGTCCTGCCCGCCGACCGCGCAGCCGCGTTCTGGATGGAATACGTCGGAGACACCCCGCGCAGTGACAACTGGATCACACACGTCATCAAGTGGGGCTCGGGCAAACCCATGGAAACGCCAGCGTTCGGCGAGAAGTGGGACCAGGTAGAACTCATTGACGTAGACGGTGACGGCGATCTCGACGCAGTGGCGAATTGCGAGGAGTGGTGGGCGGATGCCATCGAAACTCTGGCCTGGTGGGATCCGCGCCGTAACGCACAAAGCGTGGGCGTCGTGTGGTTCGAGAACCGGCTGCACGAGGCGCCGTACGCCTTCCGTGAACGCGCGGGCAGAGTGGTGATCGAAGCCGAGCACCACACCGACTGGCGGGACTCAACCTGGGTGATCTTCAGCCGCTACGACGGCTACGCGGGCGAAGGCTACGTGCAAGATTTCAACTCAACGCGCGGCGAACCGCGTGCGTTCGGGGACACGCTCGGCCTCGAGTACGCCGTGGAGGTCGAGGGTGGCTCGTACTTCGCCTGGCTACGAACTTTTGTCCCGTCTTCGTGGGGCCGCGCTGGCGCCGGCCTTGGAGGAACCGGCTCGAGTTCAGCATGGGTCGGACTCGACGGGGCACCGGCCTGGGGTGTCGTAAGCGGTCTTGCTGAAGTCCCCGACAGGTGGACCTGGGTGCCAAGCGAGCGGCCCCTCCAGGTGGCACCCGGGCGGCACGTGCTGAACTTGCGTGCGCGCAGCGGTGGCTTCGCTGTGGACCGCATCCTCCTCACTCGCGACGCTTCGTTTGCGCCCGATGGCAGCGGCCCGGAAGAAACCCGCAGTGACTCAGGCCGATGAACTTCGCGGAACAGCGAAACCCGATCGGGTGCCCCTCGGGTAACGAACCCGTGACGCGGGCGGGCCTGAGGCTGGGCATTCGGGGGGTTCGGCAAACACGCTTGCCAGTTTGGCCTGCAGGAACCGCCGTGCGCTAATTGCGAACAGCTTCGCCCTCTGGTTCACCAGCGCCGCACGACCTCCTGCTGCACTGGCCGCAACACCGCTCGCGTCCTCAACCTCAACGTGCTTTTGCACCCCGGCTGGAACTGTGAGCGAGAGACGTTCCGTCGAACACGTCATAGGCCCCTTCCGCTGCAAACGCTCTTCCAGCCGCCACCATCCAACCCAGCACTCGGCTCGCACCCAGAAACAACGGCCCAGCTCGTCACTACTTCTCCTCACCATTGCGGCGGTAACCGGCGCGCGACCACAAGAAGTGGGCGAGGCAGGTACCGACGTTGGCCACCAGCTCCGGATCGCTGTTGGTGACGAACAAGCGATCCGCCGCCACGAATACCTCTCCGCGCAAGCGGCGGAACTGGCCGAAGTGCGGGAGGGTGGCGTCGAGTTCCTGCTGGATTGCGGGAACGAGCTTGTCGAGCATGCGCAGCTTGGTGTCGTTTAGAAACACAGCCGCATCGGGGGCCAAGGTCGCTAAGCGGCGCACAAAGGCGCGTGTTTGCGCGACTTCGATGTTGCGCGGGGCAGCAGACTTGATCTCGAAGTACCACAGCGCGCCATCCGCCAAAGCCACGACGTCGTAATCGCCACCACCGGCCGCCTTCGCGGGTCGCAGGCCCCAGGCGGCTTGCATCCCGAACTCTCGGCGCACCACCTCGGCAACGAACCATTCGAGCGTGGGGCCGAAGGAGTGGGGCGGTTCCCCGGCAAACGAAACCAACCCTGCGCGTATCTTCGCGAGCCCCAAACGCTGCAGGTGGCGCACGAACTCGGCCGCTACCTCTGCCGAGCAATAGCGCGACAACTGCTCGATCCGCGCCCCCGTTCGCAATCGAATGAGATCGCGCAAAAACAGGCGAAACGAATAGTGGTTGAGCAATTCGTACCAGCGATCCCTGTGGGGCGGGGCTGGTAGAAGAACCCCTTCGTGACGCTCCCGCACGACCGCCACCCCACGGCGACGCAAAGCATGCACGACCGCGTGCTGATCTACCGCCAGTTCTCCTTCAGAGCAGGAACGCTTCATCCTTTGCCTTCCATCCGCCTCCTTTGGCCGTGGAGCAGGACGGCGCGCAACTAGCGACCATACCCGCCTCGACTGGCACGCGGCAGGGCACGAACCAGGGATTCCCTGGCGCAAACGGCCGCGACCACATCGCGACGGTGTTCCGCACGGTGATTCGCTGGGCACCCCGATGCCCCACACCTGCCTGAACCGCGCAGCAATGCGTGACATACCAGCCACTCCAGGGGGCGGGGCCCCTCGACCATGCGTAGCGCCGACTCGCGTGGTTGCTCGTCGTGCAGCTTGCCCGCTGCTGCCCTCGGGAGGCGCGGGCAGGGAGAAGGTCTGCCCCCAACAAGTCGCCACATCATAGATACCCAGATCGCCGCGGCGCGAGATTGAGCCTTTGCGGCGCCTCGGTGCGCACCGCGCCACAGCCCATCCATACTGCCACCACCGCCAACAATGCCCAAGACGTGACGACACGGCCGCGCCGGCCGTCCGTGGACACCCACTGGCCGTCCATGGACACCCATTTGGACGTCGTTCCCTGAGGCCTTCCGTGCATGAGGCCTTCCGTGGACACCCACTTGAATCTTGCGTCCTGAGGGGACTGATCGCCTCCGGCTGCACCACCACCTTCGCAACTCCTCCCCTGTTCCGCGCAGCCCTCAGCACTACGATCAACGCCGAAGGCGCCAGCCGATCGCGCGCTTTCGCCAGTTCGTCGGGGCGCCCCTGGTGGGCGTGCGTGGAGCCACCCGCAAGCCGCTTCGATCGCAAACGCACCGATGCCGCCAACGCGCTCCTAGTGTGCCTGCCTTCCGACCACCAAACGGCGCCGCTGTTGCCACCACAAACAACCGCGTAACGATTGCGCATTGCAGGCCGGGGTTGGCGGCCAGCGCCTATCCCCGGGGGCCAGTGACTCTGGCCCACGTCGCAGCGCAACCCTGAAGGGTTGCGTCCACAACCATGGTCAGCGCATTCTAAATCGCCTCTTGCGCCGCCCGCGACTGCTCATGCTACGAGCTCCGGTCTGTACTGCCCCAATCCATCTCGCTGCGGGTTTGTCCCCTCGACGCAACAGTCACCGCCGCGCTGCCAACCAAGGGGGACCATTCCGTCCGGTTTCCCGAGTGTGCCGGGTGTTATACTTTGCAACCGTGCCTTCGTCCCCGGAATTCCCCAACGACCCCACCCGAGCACAGCTCGAAGAACGGCTGCAGAGCGTCCCGCCGCGGCCGGGAGTGTACCTGCTCAAGGATCCTGCCGGGCGGGTCATTTACGTCGGCAAAGCGAAGAACCTGCGCGCCCGCTTGCGCCAATACTTCCGCGGCGACGACGAGCGTTCGCAAGTGCAGTTTCTCATGCAAAAAGTCGCCGACTTCGAAACCCTGGTCACGCTCACCGACAAAGAAGCCCTCATCCTCGAAAACAACCTCATCAAGCAGTACAAGCCGCGGTACAACATCCGGCTGAAGGACGACAAGTCGTACGTGAGCGTCAAAGTCACCGTGCAAGACCGGTGGCCACGCATCTTCGTGACCCGCCGCATCGTGCAAGACGGCAGCCGCTACTTCGGGCCGTACGATTCCGCGGCGAGCGTGCGCGAAACGCTCGACACCATCCGCAAGGCAATTCCACTGAGAACCTGCCCGGACGCGGTGTTCCGCAACCGCACCCGCCCCTGCCTCGAGTACCAAATCAAGCGCTGCTTGGCGCCCTGCTGCCTGCCGGTAGACCCGGAGGTGTACCGCCAGCACTTGCGCGAGGCGATGCTGCTGCTGGAGGGCAAGAGCCAACAGCTCGTCCGCCAACTGCACAGCGAGATGGAACGAGCTGCCGCCGAGCTGCGCTTCGAAGACGCGGCCCGCTTGCGCGATCGCATCCGCGCCATCGAGCGCACCCAAGAGCGGCAGCAAATGGTGGCTCACCACGGCGGGGATACGGACGTGTGGGGCCTCTACCGCGAGGGGGGCTTTATCGAGGCGGAAGTGTTGTTCATCCGCCAGGGCAAACTGACCAGCCATCAATCGTACAGCCTCGATGACTTCGAGTTCCCGGACCCTGAAGTGATGAGCATGCTGCTCGCTCAGTTTTACCAAGCCGAGCGCTACGTTCCGGACGAGATCCTGATCCCCGTGGAGCCCGAAGACCTGGACACGCAAGCCGAATACCTTTCGGAACGCAAAGGACGCCGCGTCAGTATCCTTTGCCCGCAGCGCGGTGACAAAGCTCGGCTGCTCGCCATGGCGCGCGAGAACGCCGAACAAAACTTCCGCGCTCGCCGGGATACGGCACAACAACGCCAGCGCATGTGCGACGAACTCCAGAAAGCGTTACGCCTGCGCCGCTATCCGCAGCGCATCGAGTGCTTCGACATTTCGAACCTTCAGGGGCAGATCGCGGTCGGATCGCAAGTCACCTTCATCGAGGGCCAGGCAGACAAGGACCAGTACCGCCGCTACCGCATCAAAACCGTCCCCCAGGCTGACGACTTTGCCATGATGTACGAAGTACTGCAGCGGCGCCTGCGCCGAGGGAAAGAAGAAGGGGTTCTCCCCGACCTGTTGGTGGTAGACGGCGGCAAAGGCCAGCTCGGCGTAGCCGTTACGGTCTTGCAAGAATTGGGCTTGGACTCGATCGAAGTGATCGGACTGGCCAAAGACCGGGTCGAACGCGCCCCCCGCTCGCCAACGATCCGCCACAGTGAGGAGCGAGTCTTCCTGCCCGGCCGCAAAAATCCCGTCTTCCTGCGGCGCCACTCGAACGCGCTCTTCCTCTTGCAGCGCGTGCGCGACGAAGCGCACCGCTTCGCCATCACCTACCACCGCAAGCTGCGGCGCCGCGAGCAGCTCCGCTCTCTGCTCGATGGAATTCCGGGAGTGGGACCCATTCGGCGGCGCCGGCTCCTGCGCCACTTTGGCAGCGTGCGCGCCATGCGCGAGGCGAGCGTGGAGGAGCTGAGCCAAGTGCCCGGCGTCTCCCGCGCATTGGCGGAACAAATCCGCGCTGCCCTGCTAGCCTCCGCCGTCGGGGAGACACCGCCGGCGTCCTCTTGACTCGCCCGCGGCATCCGACTTGATGACACTGGTTGCGAGGAACGTGCCTTGTGAACCCGGAACCCCGTGCCCCTGCACAGAGCCTGCGCTACCAGCAGCGAACGCGGGCAAGCGGCGCGCCTGGGCCCGCGCGCAAGCGGACTTCCTACGCTTGCGCTGTCACGGCGATGACCCACACCCACCCGAGTACGAGCGATGAGCAGTAAGGAATCTGTGCTTCCCGCCGAACGCTTTGCCGAGCGCCAGCCGCCTTCACCAGCAACCGAAGCCGCGGCTGGCGAGCAGCGAGCGGAGAGGGCAGCGATCGTGGTGCGCGGCGCACGCCAAAACAATCTCAAGAACATCGATGTCCGCGTGCCCATCAACGCGCTCACGGTGATTACCGGACCGTCTGGGTCCGGCAAGTCGAGTCTGGCCTTCGACGTGCTTTACGCTGAGGGACAGCGACGGTACGTGGAGACGTTCTCCGCGTACACGCGCCAGTTCCTGGATCGCATTGACAAGCCCCAGGTGGAGAGCATCGAAGGCATCCTGCCGGCCATTGCCATCAGTCAAGGCAACACGGTGAAGACCTCTCGCTCCACCGTGGGCACCATGACCGAGCTACACGATCATCTCAAACTGCTGTGGGCCAAAGCAGCCGAGTTGTACTGCCCGAACTGTGGCGAACGTGTCGTTCCTGCCACTGCCGACTCGGTTGCGAACCGCATCCTCCAACACCCCCCAGGCACCAGGGCCCTCATTGCCTTCGAGGTCGTGCTGCCGGTTGGTCTGCCGTGGGAAGAGGCGCTCGCTGGTCTGCAAGCCTCGGGCTTTCGCCGCGTGTGGATCAGCGGCGAAACTCTCTCGGTTGACGAACTCCGTGGCCCGCTGCCGTCGCCGCTGACGGTGGTGGCGGATCGGGTGGTCCTGCGAGCCGAAGACCGCTCTCGCTTGCTGGGCTCGATCGAACAAGCGTTCGCCTTTGGCAAGGGGCGCATGCTGGCGATCTTTCCCGACCTTGCCCAACGGGTGGAGCGCTTTTCGACCCAGCGCGAGTGCCCCCACTGCCGACTCCGCTTCCGCGAACCGGTGGCCAATTTGTTCTCGTTCAACAGCCCGCTCGGCGCCTGCGACACCTGCCGCGGCTTCGGCAGGGTCATTGACGTCGATCTGGATCTCGTCATTCCCGACCCGAGCAAGAGCATCGAAGGAGGCGCCATCAAGCCGTGGACGACCAAATCCACCGAGTGGGAGCGCGAGCAACTGCTGCGCTTCTGCCAGCGCCGGCGCATTCCTACCAACGTTCCGTGGAGTGAACTGAGCCCCGAGCAGCGGCAAGCGATTGTCGAGGGCGATCAACGATTCTTCGGAGTACGGGGCTGGTTCCGGTGGCTCGAAGGGCGCACCTACAAAATGCACGTGCGCGTGTTTCTCTCCCGCTACCGCAGCTACCGCGAGTGCAACGACTGCCACGGCGGCCGCCTCAAACCGGAAGCCACCTGGTACCGCATCCAGGGCCGCTCGCTGGTGGACGTACAACGCATGAGCGTGCGCGAAGCTCACGAGTTCTTCTCCAGTCTGAAGCTGCCCCCGAACCAGGAAGAAGTGACCCACCTCGTACTCGAAGAGATCCGCAGCCGCCTCCGCTACTTGCTCGCTGTGGGGCTCGGCTATCTCACCTTGGATCGCCCCTCGCGTACGCTCTCCGGGGGAGAGCTAGCGCGGGTTGACCTCACGACCGCCGTGGGTTCTTCCTTGGTCAACACGCTGTACATCCTCGACGAACCCTCCGTCGGGCTCCACCCGCGCGATAGCGAACGGCTGGTCCACATCCTGAAAGAACTGGTGGCAAAGGAAAACACCGTGGTGGTCGTCGAGCACGACCCGGAAATTATCCGCGCCGCCGACCACGTCATTGACCTCGGGCCCGCCGCGGGCGCGCAAGGCGGGCAGGTGGTGTACAGCGGCCCGGTAGCAGGCCTGCTGGAGAGTGAGTCTTCCGCAACCGGAGCCTTCCTTTCCGGCCGCCGTTCCATTCCGTCGCCCCGCCAGCGACGCCCGGTTCGACTCGACCGCGCCGTCGTGATTCGAGGGGCGCGCCAAAACAACCTCAAAAACATTGACGTCGCCATCCCCCTGGGAGCATTCGTGTGCGTCACTGGGGTCTCCGGTTCGGGCAAGTCCACGCTCATCGAAGACATCCTCTACCAAGGCTTGCGCCGCGCCTTAGGACAGCCGGCCGCACGCCCCGGCGATCACGATGCAATCGAGGGTGCGGAGCGCATCGAGCGCGTCGTCCTCGTTGACCAATCCCCCATTGGCACTACGCCGCGAGCCATGCCGGTCACCTACACGGGAGCCTTCGATTTTATCCGGCAGGTGTTTTCCCGCACTCCGCTGGCGCGGCTTCGCGGTTACAGCGCAGCCACCTTCTCCTTCAATGTGTCCGGCGGCCGCTGCGAGAGCTGCAAAGGGGACGGCTTCGAGAGAGTGGAGATGCAGTTTTTGTCCGACGTCTTTCTTCCCTGCCCGGAGTGCAACGGGCAGCGTTACCGCGCCGAGATCCTCGAAGTCACGCATCAAGGGAAGAACCTAGCCGAGGTGTTGCGCATGACGGTGCGGGAGGCTCTCGAGTACTTTTCGGCGCACGGGGAAATCCGCTACCGCCTGGAGCCGCTCGCCGAGGTGGGGTTAGACTACTTGCCGCTCGGCCAGCCGCTCAACACTCTCTCGGGTGGCGAGGCACAGCGGCTCAAGTTGGCCGCGGCTTTGGCAAACCCGTACCACGGACCCACCCTGTACCTGCTCGACGAACCCACCATCGGGCTCCATTTCCGCGACGTCGAGAAGCTCTTGCGGGCGTTGCACGCGTTGGTGGAGCGGGGCGATTCGCTGGTGGTCATCGAGCACAATCTCGACGTCATCAAGACGGCAGACTGGGTCATTGACCTCGGGCCGGAGGGGGGTGAGGAAGGCGGCTACGTCATCGCACAGGGAACGCCCGAGCAAGTGGCGCGGGCGGAAGGATCGCACACGGCGCGCTTTCTTGCCGCTGCGTTGCAAGCCGCGCCGACCGCACCCACGATGCCTCGGGTGCAGCCAGCTCGGATCGGCTCCTCTGCAGCACAGCGCCCGGGACACATTCGCATCGTTGGCGCGCGCGAGCACAACCTCAAAAACATCGAACTGGAGCTCCCCCGTGACCGCTTTTTGGTCATCACCGGCCTGAGTGGGTCCGGTAAATCCACCCTTGCCTTTGACATCCTCTACGCGGAAGGGCAGCACCGCTACTTGGACAGCCTTTCGGTTTATGCCCGCCAGTTTGTCGAAGTGCTCCCGCGGCCGAACGTGGATTTGGTTGCGGGCATCCCTCCGACGGTCGCGATCGAGCAGCGGTTGAGTCGCGGCAGCAAGAAATCCACCGTCGCCACCCTGACGGAGATCTATCACTACCTGCGGCTACTGTACGCCAAGCTGGGAGTCCAGCACTGCGTCCGCTGCGGCGGCTCGCTTTCCACTCTGAGCCGCTCGCAAGTGGAAAGCCGCATCCAGCGCTCGGCGCGCAGCGGTCCGGTCAGGTTGCTGGCACCGCTGGTGCGAGGCCGCAAGGGCTCGTACGTGGAACTGTTCTCCAACTTGAAGCGGATGGGGTTCCGCCAAGTACGGGTGGATGGCCAGTGGCTCGCCATCGAGCAAGTCGGGGCCCTGGCTCGGTACAAAGAGCACAACATTGACGTGGTCGTTGGCTCCTGGCCGCAGGAACGAAAGCGCCAGCCGCTGGCTGCCCTGATCGACCGAGCGCTGCGGCTGAGCGGCGGCACGGTGATCGCCGCCAGTGACGATACGGAACAGGTTCTGAGCGAGCGCCTGTTTTGCGCCGATTGCGGTCTCGGATACGAGGCGCTCGACCCGCGGCTGTTTTCCTTCAACAGCCGGCAAGGAGCTTGTCCCGACTGCGAAGGTCTGGGCAGCATTGTGAGCTACGACATCCGCTCCCTGCTGCAGCCAGATCGAGCGCTCGCAGACTCACTGCAGTCGCTGCTCCGCGATCAGCCAGAGCTGTGGCGGAAGGCACAAAGCTGGGGTAAGCGGCATGCACGCTGGTGGCAGCAAACAGTGCGAGAGCTGCCGCCGTCGGCTCAGGAAGAGATTCTTTCACTGGTGTGCGACCGCTTCACCGAGCCGGCAAGTGAAGATGCCAATGGGGACAGCCCCTGGCAGGCGGCGTTGCGCAGCGAGAAACCTTGCCCCAACTGCAAGGGAACTCGCCTGAACCCGCGCGCGCGTGCAGTGCGGTGGCACGGCATGGGCATCGCAGACATCACCGCCCTGGCGGTTGCGGATGCCGACCATTTTTTCCGCCGCCTGCGGCCCGGGGAGCGAGAGCGAGCCATCACCGATCCGGTGCTGAAGGAAATTCGCCCGCGCCTCGCCTTCCTGCAAGAGGTGGGGCTCGGGTATCTCACTCTGGACCGTAGCGCCGACACCCTCTCCGGGGGCGAGGCACAGCGCATCCGTCTTGCCGCCCAACTCGGCTCCAACTTGCGCGGCGTTTGTTACATCCTCGACGAGCCCACCATTGGCCTGCATCCGAGCGACAACTCGAAGCTGCTGGACGCACTGGTGCAATTGCGCGACCGCGGCAACACCGTGGTGGTGGTAGAGCATGACGAGGCCACCATCGAAGCAGCGGATCTAGTCGTAGATCTTGGCCCCGGCGCGGGAGCGCACGGCGGCCATCTGGTCGCTGTTGCACCCCCCGCCGAACTCAAACACCACCCCGACTCGCTCACCGGAAAGTTCTTGGGGGCGCCCCGCCGCCGCTTAGGCCCGCTGCGCAACGTGTCTACAGCCCCGCGCATTTGGGTGCGCGGCGCAAGTGCCAACAACCTGCAAAACATTGACGTGGAAATCCCGCTCGGCGCTTGGACCTGCGTCACCGGCGTGTCCGGCTCGGGCAAGTCCACACTGGTGCGTGACGTCCTGTATTGCGGCCTGCGCCGCCAACTCGGCTTGGTCGCGCCGCGGCCCGGGGCGTACCGGGAGATCGAGGCGGAGGGCGTCGAGCGCGTGGTCGAGGTGGACCAAACTCCCATTGGCCGCACGCCTCGCTCGGTCCCTGCCTCGTACGTGGGAGTGTGGGACGAAATCCGCAAGCTCTTCGCTCGCTCAGCCGAAGCCCGCACCCGTGGCTACACGGCAGGCCGCTTTTCGTTCAATGTGCAGGGAGGGCGCTGCACGAACTGCGCGGGCCAGGGCTTGCTGCGCAAGGAAATGAGCTTCCTGCCGGACGTGTTCGTGGTCTGCGAAGTGTGCAACGGGCGCCGCTACAACGAGGAAACGCTGGTCGTACGGTACCGGGACAAGAACATCGCCGACATCCTCGCCATGACCATCGAGGAGGCGGCGGAGTTTTTCCGCGACTTGCCTGCAATCGGCCCACCCCTCGCCCTGATGCGCGACATCGGCCTCGGGTATCTCACCCTCGGGCAACCGAGCAACACGCTTTCCGGCGGCGAGGCACAGCGCCTCAAGCTCGCCTACGAACTGGCCAAACCCGCGCGCAGTCACACCCTTTACGTGCTCGACGAGCCCACCACTGGGCTGCACTTCGCCGACATCGAGCGCCTGATCGACCTCCTGCATCGCCTGGTGGACAAAGGACACACTGTGGTCACCATCGAACACAACTTGGACATCATCAAAGAGGCCGACTGGATCATCGATCTCGGGCCCGGGGGCGGCCAGCACGGCGGCCGTGTAGTGGCCATGGGAACCCCGCACGACCTCCTGCGCAAAGCCAAACACTCCGCCACCGCCCACCACTTACGGAAGCTGTGGCGGGAGGCAGAAGCGGCTGCGACCTGAGCTGCGTTTCCGGGGCGCGACCTGCGCCCGTACCAAAGATCCCTGCAAACACCGCAGCACGAGGAGGCGGACCGCCCCTCCGCGACAGCGTACCCCTGCCGACGTCGGACTCGCTCGAGCCACGGATGTGTCCCCTTGTGGCACGCCAGGACCCAGTGTCGCAGCGATTCTTCGCCCAGCAGCAACAAATCTGCGCTTGCCGGTCCGGAACAGCCAGTGATAGGGGTACGCTTCCGGCGGAGGAGGCCGGGAGTCATGTCGCAACCGCGGCAGGTTCGGAAGCGTCGAGGGACGAGCAGCGGCGGAACCCTGCTCCTGGTCGCCACGCGAAAAGGGGCGTTCGTGCTCCAGTCGGATCGCACTCGGCGGGCCTGGCAGCTCCGCGGCCCGGTGTTCCTCGGGCACATCGTCCACCATCTCGTGCTCGATCCGCGGGACCATCGCACGATGCTCGCTGCCGCCCGCACCGGTCATCTGGGGCCGACCATCTTCCGCTCGCACGATCGTGGCAGAACATGGCGGGAAGCAACGCGGCCGCCAGCCTTTCCGCCCGCGGCGGTGGGAGAAAAGGGGCGAGTCGTGGACCATACGTTCTGGCTCACGCCGGGGCATCCCAGCGAGCCGGGTGTCTGGTACGCGGGAACATCGCCCCAAGGACTGTTCCGCAGCGAGGACGCGGGAGACACGTGGGAACCGGTGAGCGGACTCAACGATCATCCGGAGTACCGGCTGTGGATGGGCAATGAGCAAGACGGGACTCCGAACGGGCCCAAGCTGCATTCGATCATCGTGGACCCGCGCGACCCGGCCCACCTTTACGTCGCCATGTCGAGCGGCGGAGTGCACGAATCCACCGACAGGGGTCGCCACTGGCGGCCGCTCGTGCGCGGCCTCGAAGTGGTCGAGCAGCTCGACCCTGCCAACCTCGCCTTTCACGACCCCCACTGTGTACGCATCTGCCCGAGCGACCCGGACCGGCTTTACCAGCAAAACCACTGTGGCATTTACCGCCTCGACCGCCCTGGGAAGAAATGGGTCCGGATCGGCAAAGCGATGCCGCACAAGGTCGGTGACATCGGCTTCCCGCTCGCCGTGCATCCGCGCAACGCCGACACGCTGTGGGTGTTCCCGATGGACGCCAGTGACGTATGGCCGCGAACAAGCCCGGGCGGCAGGCCCGCAGTCTACAGAAGCCGAAACGGCGGGAAGACCTGGCGCCGGCTCGACTCCGGGCTACCGCCGCGCCATGCGTGGTGGACGGTCAAACGCCAGGCAATGTGCACGGACGCGGGCGATCCTGTGGGCGTCTACTTCGGCACCACGCAAGGAGAGGTGTGGGCAAGTCGCAACGAAGGCGAGCACTGGAGGTGCGTGGCGCGCGACCTTCCAGAGGTCTACGCGGTCGAAGCAGAGACCATCGCTCCATGAGGGTACGGATTCCCAGCCCGTTGCGTTCTTACACGCGCAAGCGAGAGGTGGAGGGCAGCGGCGCGAACCTCGCCGAACTGCTCACCGACCTCGACCGCCAGTACCCTGGGATTCGCTTCCGCGTGGTCGACGAGCAAAACGAAATTCGCAAGCACATTCGCTTCTTCGTCAACGGGGTGCAGGTGTTCGCACTCGATGCGCCCCTCTGCCCGACCGACGAGGTGCAAATCGTACAGGCTTTGAGCGGTGGAGTGTAAAAATCCCGGGGACCGCGAAGTCTGCGCAGAGAACCCTGGACTATGAGCGGCTTCTCGACGGACCTCCGTGAACCTCTGCGACCGTTCCCTCCGGCTGGCCACCTCGCCTCGTCGTTGCGTCGTCGGGCGAAAAGCGCAGCGGAAGCACAAAAGCTCGACAGGAACACCGCTTCTCACCCAGGCCAATTTTGGCACAGATGTGTGCGCATCTTGCCCCGGATGCGCACAACAGGGCAAAAACGCGCGAAGCCCACTGCAGGCAGTGCGGGCGAGGCGGCGCGTGCGACGGCGCAACGATCCGCGTTCCTCACCGGCAGCACAGTCCGCGCGCTTCACACGCAGCCGTTGAGTGCCACGTTCACAGCCTGAATCAGCTCCTCGATGGTTACCTCCCCGTCTTGGTTCGGATCGAAGACTGGGCACTCCGACAAAGCGAAGTTGCCCAGAGCAATGTTTACCCCGCGAACGATTTCATCCACCGTGACTTCGCCGTTGCCGTCGCAATCGCCGGTGCAGGGCGCTGGGCTCGGCGTCGGCGTTGAGGTCGCGGCGGGTGAGGCCGTGTACGTCACCGTAGGCGTTTCCGGGGGCACCTCCGTAGCCGTGGCAGGAGGCTCGGGGGTGGGAGAAGCCAAAGGGATGCTCGTATCCGTCGGTGTCCCCGTTGCTGGCGGCTGCGCACCGATCGGCACGAAACGAAAGTCGTCAATAACGCCAGCAGAAAATTCGATGCGCCGAATCGGTTCCTGCGGATCCAGCACCACGACGTTGTTCGGATCCCCGAAGAAGGTGGCCTCCCGGCTGTTCACCGAGGCGATGACACTTCCAGCGTCATCGAAGGCCCTGGCCGTTCCGGATGAAAACCCAAGGCCGTGGACGTAAAAGAAACTTACAGAGTCCACGGGATTCTCGAACACGACTTGCGCCGGCCCCTCGCGGACTTCGTAAGAAAACCGCCCAGAAGCGTACAAAGACCTGATGCCTTCGGTTGCCACCACGCCGCCCGACCAGTTCGACCCCATGAACGAAAACGTTGTCGCCCCTGGTACCGTCACACCACTTTCGGCGCCGATCCCTTCGAAAAACAGCACCACCTGTGCGTGGCTCGGGGAGTTCCGACAGAGTTGGATCAGAACGAACCCAAACAACCCGAGGACCGTCTTTCTCATGTGCGAATCCTCCTTGCAAGAACGGAGTCAACGACCCAAGAAAACCCGGCATCCTAGGAGCCTCGCCTGCATACAGCGCCAGATCCCACACGAGCGACGCCCGCACCTATGCTTACCCGACACCGAGCGCCCTCAGAGGACGATCAACTGGTACCCGCGGTCAGCCCACTTGGCCACACTCGGGTGACCTTCGTACTCGGCCAGCAACGGCGCGTTGCGCTCTTTGAGCGCTTCCTTCACATGGAAGGCGCCAGCGCAAAAGTCGCAAATGACCTCGGTGATCCCCATTTTGCGCAGCTTGCGGTAGACCGGCGTGAGCTTGTGAGTGGACTCCGCTCTCGTCCACTCCTCCGCCCACTCCGTACCAGCGCCGTCGAGCACCAGCACCACTTCATGCCCGTGCTCCTTGAGTTCCATGGTGTACAGCAGGGCATGGACCGCGCGTGCCAGTCCTTCATGCGACTCGCGTCCCGCCTGCAAAATCACAACGAACTTCCCCTTCGATTCAGGCTGCTTGAGCGCCGTCGCCGCCAAGGCGACGCCTGTGAAGGCGATCGCCACGGAAAGTACCAACTCCTTCATCTTTCCCGTCTCCTTCCCGCGCTCTCGAGCGCTGCGAAAAATCCGAAACCAACCCTTTAAACGCTTTTCCTCGCGAAAAAGTTCCCGCTTTTTTTCGTTTCCTTCTCCGCAGCTCGGGACGGGCCCCGAGTGGGTTGCGCCGAATTGCCAGCACACCGCCCCGGAACACGGAGGGTCGTGCCGGGAGAAGTGGGCCACCTCTGGCCGGGCGGCTCGACGCATTCGTTGGCCGCACCTGCACAGTGACCTCGAGACGTTCCCGTCCCGAGCAACGCCGGACTTCCTGGAGGCGATTCGGCGAATGGCTTGCTGGGCACGGCCACAACACACGCAAGCCCGCAGGACGGCCCAGCGCTACCCGCCTCCCTCCCGCTACTCCGTCGGCAAGGATGCGACACCGCGTCGGCCGCTCAGCCATTCGCCGCGTCGCGCACGGCGCCAGATTTCCAGACCCGCAAAGCCCGCGAGCCGCTGAGACTTCACGTGCGACTATGCCTCGCCAGTGGCTGAATAACGGTGCCCTACGGCAGTGCGGGTTGCTCCTGTGCACAGCGGCCCCGCTCAACGCTCGCCGAGCAAATAACGGACGACGTCGGTGAAATCGAAAAGCAAAGAAATGGCGTTGCTGGCGAACAGGAGGCGGAGCCACACTCCGTAGCCCGAGGTGGCGGCAATTCGGCCGAGCGCGTTCCAAAGGTAAACCAAAAGGGGAGTCCAGAACACGAGATGGGCCAGGCCGAGCAAGCGGTTAAACCCGTTCACGGCGAACAAAACGTGCATGAAGACGGCCGCGCTCGCAAAAGCTGCGAGAACCCAGCGTGCCTCGCGATGACGGAGAAAAAAGATGCTCACCGCGTTCATCGTCCCCAGCCAGGAAACCCAAACCACCACCCAAAGAGGTTGGGCCAGCAAGTGAGCGGCAAAACTCATCGGTGCTCCTCGACTCTTTGTTTTCTCGGAACTCGCTGCACTGCGCCGCCAGCCTGGGCCCTGCGGTGATGAACCGAAGCCAGGCCAACAACCGGCGCCACTTGCCTTGCCGCCGCGAAATGGGAGCGAGTCGCTGGTCGTACTCCCGCCACGCAAAAGAGCAGGAACGCTGAGTTTCGCCCTAGAATTTCTGCCCAGAAACCAAGCCCGTAGCGTTTTCGCGACGCCGACCGCCGACCCGCACGGTCACGACCATCTCTGTGGGATCGTGCGCAGGGGCTCGTGATCATCGGCAGTGCTCGTGGTTCCTCGCCAACCCAACTCGCCGCGTGCCCCGTGCGACCGTTTGACCTGCAAGGGCGCCGCACTCGGCTCGAGCAAGGCAAGTCGTCGTGAACCGCATCGTTTGCTCGCAATTTACGGCTGGTTTGGCGCGGCCGGTTTGGGAGTCCATACTTCGGTTCGCGGGTGAAAGGCCGCCCACGCGAACCAGTACGCAAGCACAGATGGGAGGGGCTCGCTCGTGTCGGGGCGTCGTACGGCCGCGCGCCGGGTACGCGGCTCATACTCTATACGGATGCGAACCCCTCCCAGCTCGTCATCGAGACGGCTGTGCCTCGACAGCGACGGCAGTGGGTAAGCGCGCGCGGCACCACCGATCTCGATCCCGAGAACCCATTCTTTGGCATGCAAGCGGGGGTCTACTCGCGTGACCGGGAACATGACTTCTGGTGACTCGTGATACCAGCGGTACGGATCGCGCCCGTAATCGCGGGCAAAGCCAGTCTCGTGTGAAAGCACTAAGGTTTTCGGGTGCCGGGAGCGCCAGTCCTCCCAAGAAGTCACTTCTGCTGCGACCGCTTGCAGTCGGGTCCCCATTCGTTCCCCGGTAACGGCCTCTTGCGCGAGCTGCGACCACAGGCTTTCGGTCTGGTGGTCGTACATCAAAACGTTGCTTTGGTAGAGCTTGCCCGACACGCCGAAGGTGAGAACGTTCTCGCCTACGCGCCGATCGAACACGACCGCACTGCCAGTCAGCGGGCAGTAGGTGATCGCCACGGGCCTGCCCGCGATCTGATCGTTCACCACCTCGTGCCAATTGAGGATCCGAATCGGATAGGCTCTCGCTTCCCCTTGCACGACCAGTCCCACAACTTCGTCGTCGCGAGCGAGGAAGGTTGCCTTTTCGACCGGGACGAACTTCGGGCTTCGCAATGCGGGAATCCCGTCTTTCGGCGGACCACCCGAGACGATTTCCTCCAGCGGGATTTTCCGGCGCGACACATCGAATGCCCGCACGGCAGGCGCCATCAGCAAAATTACCGTTCCCCATGCGCAAGCGCGCAGCGCCTTGCTCCCTTGCAGCCTCCTGGCTTTTGCGTTCGGCGCCACGGTGGCAGCGGCGAGCGGGGCGCCGTCCGCGCACAGTCGTCGCGAAGGACGAGCGGAGGCCCTGGCTGCCGCCTCCCTGCCGAACCACCATCGCCGTATCCGCAACACGCCTATATAAACGCTTTGGCGGGGCAAAAAGTTCCCGAAAAAAGAAATTTTTTTTCACGCGGCTTCGGATCAACCCCACGGACAGGGGGAATGCGACTCCAAACGACGCCGCTCCATGGCCGCTACCCAGGGCCGATCCCAACCCATTCCCAGCCTTGCCCTGCACGGAGAACCCCAACGGCCGCGCCAGCTCAGAGGTCCACCCCGGCGACGTTCCGCAAGAACTCAGCGCGAGGGATCGTCGAGGCAAGGACGCACAGCACATCCCCAATGCGGTGGATGACGATCGTGACGTCGCCCACGGAATACACGGCGTAATCCCCGAATCGTTCGCCGCCCGGTGGCAATGGCAGCGTGCCCACCAGAAAACGGCGGCAAATGATTTTACCGGTGCTGCTCTCGTAGAGCGTGAGTGTGGTCCGCACCTTGCCGATCCGCCCCACAGTAGCTCCCACGACCGACCAGCCCGCGTCGCGAAAGTCCCCCACCGTGTGCTCGAACTCGAACCCGGCCTGCCGGTAGTAAGCGCGGAGTTCCTCCACGTCGCGCGAGCGAACCTCGAGGTGCAATCGCCCCGCGTTGGCGCTCCGCACATCTTCGGCCAGTGCAGACAGCAACGGATCTCCCGGGGCCGTCACGAGTCTAGCAATGACCAGCGCGAACAGTGCTGCAGCCGCACCGACGAGGGCGAGCCAAGTGGTGCGCCGCTGTCGAAGGAAACCGGGCCTGCGCGGCTCCACCGGCACACCTGCGGCGACATCGAGGGCGCGCAACGCGCGGGTTCGCACTTCTGGGGGCAGTGGGTAGCGGGCCGCACTCGCGCGCAGAGTTGCTTTCATCTCTTCCTGTTCGGCACGCAGCTCTGCGCAGGCCGAGCACGCACGAACGTGAGCTTCCGCCTCGTCCCGTTCTTGCGGGTCGAGCGCCCCGTCCACGTGAGCGGCAACACATTCCTGGTACGCGCGGCAGTCCATGGTCACCCCGAGCGAAAACGTCCCTTCCGTTCCCTGGCAGCGAGCAACGTTTTGCGCAAAGCCGTGCGCGCTCGCGCGAGCCGCGAGCGCACCGTGCCAACTGGGCACTGCAAGACCTCGGCGGCTTCGCCATAGCTCAGCTCCTCGATATCCACGAGCACAACAACCTGACGATACTCTTCCGGTAATGTCTGCAAGGCGGAGCGGATGTCTTCCCCGAACGACCCCGCAGTCAGCAAACTCTCCGGATCATCCGCCGACCCACCCGATTCTCCCGCGAGTCCCTGCTCCGAGGCAGCCGCTTCCAGGGCAACCACGGGAGGGCTTCGGCGCGCCAGACGCCACTGACTGCAAAACGTGTTGTACAAGATCTTGAGAAGCCAGGCCTTGCAATTCGTGCCCGGCTGAAACTGGTCCCAAGCCCGATAGGCGCGCAGGAAAGTGTCTTGCATGAGGTCTGCTGCCTCGTCCGGATTGCCGCACAAGTACACCGCCGTACTGTAAACTGACTCCATGTGAGGTAGCGCGGTACGTTCGAAGTGCGGCCGCTCAGCGCCAGCTCCCTTGGACACGCGTGCTCGCTTAACACCGTTGCCATCTGGGGTCGACCATAGTTCGCGCTCACGCCGGAGGCCGTGCAGGCTGGTTCGAAGACCGTCTCTGCGCGTTCGTGGTGGACCCAGCGCGTTGCACGCGCCGACTGGAATGGCTGCCTGAGATCGGGGTTGTGCAGCTACCGCTTGCATGTCCCCTTCTCCAAGGCGGCCGCCTGCTCGCCAAGCCCATTTGCTGTACATCCCACGATCATTCCCGCCGCCATCCAGGACGAGAACCACCTCGTCACTTCCGAGGGCGCGACGCGACCCTGCAGGTGCCGACTCAGCTCCCCTAGGGTACAGCGGCGAAGCAGCAACCCCAGTGCTTGCGCCTCTCCAGCCGAGATTGCGTCGCAGCGCACGCGGAAACCTGCCCTCCACACCAGGGCGTAATTGCGCTGGCGACTCCGCGGCATTCGGCCGCGCAGCTTGCCCTGCAGCGCGCTCCACCAGATTTTACGGACCGGCCAATCCGACTCCACAACCGACACTGCCGGCTGGAAGCGGATGACCGCGCGCTCCCACTGCTCGCTCGACCACTGCGCCACGGCACTGGCAGATAGTGGCCGCATCGCGCGGGCATGAAACGCCTTGACAACTTGCCATTCGAGCCGCGCCAAGTCGGGAAGAAACGGGAACTCCAGGGCAAGCGGGTCGGTGCGCAGCAACTTCGGCAACAGCGCCCCAGCGTGATTCAGGTTGTACGAAGGCTGCGGCGCCCAACGGGTGTACCGCTCGACCAAGCGGGTCCAATGCCGCGGGCCGAGGACTTTGGCTACGGCTGGGAAGCTTTCCTCGAGCGACTCGCGGATACGCGCTGGGTATCCACCGATATAAACTTGGAGGCGCACTGCCGCGGCTTGAGGAGCCGCAGGAAGCACGTACGCGCTACAGTCCGCTCGTGGCGAGCGCTTCCTGTCGGCTGGCTGCGGCGCGCGGATCACCGCGCACATCCACCGCTGCAACTCACGCAGCGTCGGCGGCGCGTTGCTCTTCACTGCCATACACCCTCTGCGCGATCGTCTTCGCTTGCCTGGCTTCGCCGACCACGACGGAGAACGGTGGAATGTCGGCGTCCCACTCGACAATCGTGGACACCGGCCCGAAGCGGCGCACGGCGTGCGCGTACAGTTCCCACACTCCCCCGGAAACCGGGCAACTGTGGGTGTCGAACAGGTAGTCCTCCATGTCGGTGTATCCGGCGAGGTGAAACTGCCCGACTCGTTCAGGCGGGATGGCGTCCATGTACTCCTGCGGGTCGAAGCCGTGATTAAAGGCACTCACGTAAACGTTGTTGACGTCGAGCAGGATGCCGCAGTCCGCTTCCGCTGCGACCGCAGCCAAGAACTCCCATTCCCGCATCGTCGAGTGTCGAAATGCGATGTAGGTCGAGGGGTTTTCGAGCAAAATGCGGCGGCCGAGGATCTCCTGCACGGCGCGGACTCGGGCGGCGACATGCTTCAAGGCTTCTTCGGTGTACGGCAGGGGAAGCAGGTCGAAGAGGTGATGTCCATCCACGCCGGTCCAGCACAGATGGTCGGTCACCAGCACAGGATCGATGCGCCGTACCAAGGAGCGCAAGCGGCGCAGGTAGGCGTGGTCCAACGGATCCACAGAACCGATCGAGAGTCCAACGCCGTGCAGGGCAATCGGGTAGTCGCGGCGCACCCGCTCCAGCACCCAGAGCGGGCGGCCCGAGGTGTCCAGATAGTTTTCCGTGATCACCTCGAACCAGTCTACTTGGCGGGGCGCGTCGATCACCGAGTCGTAATGGACCGGCCGCAAACCGACCCCAAAGCCCAAGTTCGGCCAACTACCCATCGAGAGCCGCCGTTCAGCTCGATTTCCCAGCCGGCTTTTGCTCCGCTTCCTCGGTGAGCCGCCCACCCTTCTTGAGGCACTCGTCTTTGCTCATCTCCAGGTAGCCCTGACCCTTGCAGGCGTTTTTGCCCGCACAGGAGTGACCTTTCCCGCCGCAAGCTCCTTGCCCCTTGCAAGCGTTTACGCCGTAACATTTGACTTTGCCTTCTTCGGCAGCCCGCGCTGGCGTGGCCAAGCTTCCCGCCGCCAGCAGCCCAGCGACCGCCGAGGCCAGCAACACTTTCGCTGTCTTCGATTCCCGGTTCATCAAAAGTCCCTCCGTTCTTCGCTTTGCTTCCTACGAGTTCGCTACCATTCCTCCCCATCGCTACGGTCAGCGGCAGGGCGGCGCCCGTTCTTGGGTGGCAGCGCACGTTTGCCGGCCATCAGGCCACGCTGGATCGGGACCCCGTACCGCCAGCCTGGGGGGGGGGGGTCCGCCGCGTGGCACCGCACGCACAGTGCGTTTCGTGTGCCTCATGGCTCAATCCTGGCGCAGCCCTTCCACGTCCAGTTCAATTTTGATCTCGTCACCGACCAGCACGCCTCCGGTCTCGAGCACTTCGTTCCAGGTGAGGCCGAAGTCCTTCCGGTTGATCATGGTGGACGCGGTAAATGCCGCGCGCACGTTTCCCCACGGGTCCTTGACCTCACCGAGATAACTCACATCCAGCACGACCGGACGCTCGACGTCTCGAATGGTCAGCAGGCCATGCATTTTGCCGCTCTTCTTGTCGGCGCTCAGGTCGGTCACTTTAAGCGAGCGAAACCGGATCTTGGGAAACTTGTCGGCGTCGAAAAAACGCGGCGAGCGCAGGTCCTTGTCGCGCTCCTCGACGTTCGTATTGATACTGGCCACATCGATCGAGCCGGTGACCACCGTGGCCTCCGGCTTGGCTGGGTCAAAAACAATGCGGCCTTCGAAGCGGTCGAACCTTCCTTTGACCTTGGTCAGCAAGTGCCGGACGGTAAAGGTGACACTGGTGTGTTCGGGATCCACCGAGTAGACGGCAGCGCTCGCTTGGCTCGCCAGCATCACGCCCGCCGCGATCGAAAGCAACCATAACCTTCCTCGCATCCAAGCCTCCTTCGTTCCCCTGCTGCGGGGTTTCTTTCGCCCTATTAAACGCTGAAACGGAACAAAAAGTTCCCAACTCTTGAATTTTTTTTGGGGCACGCAGCCCCGACCCGAAGCTCAGGCCGGGTTTCTCCGGGTGGAGCCACAGCGGCAGACACCTTGTCCGATCGGATTCGGTCGCCGCTGCGACGCCAGGGGAAACCGTGTGCCTACGCCTTCCTAGGTGGTCGGCGACACTCAAGCCGAGACCATTTTTGGCGGCGGAACGCTTCCCGGTTCTTGTCCGGATGTTCCAAAGGGGTGCCGCGCCGGGCCCCCCGGGGGCCGCAGGTGTTCTTGGCAATTTCAAGGCGGCCAAGTTTGCCCAGGTCGCCGGTGCCTGCACACAGGTGCTGCGAGGCACCGCACCGACGCACGTTCGGGGCCGCTCGGACTGCCCATACCTTACGGCTGCTTGCGCATGGCCGACACACAGTCCGCGCGGCCATGACGCGAACTTCGGTTGCCTCGTTGCGAGCGGGCGAACGACCCCTTCGGCCGGTTCACCTGGAAGACCGAATCACCGCTCGCAGCGGCGCGCTTGATCATCGAATGTACCGGCTCACGCGGGCTACTACCGCAACCCAGGTTTGGGGTTCTGCCGACCGAATCAACCCTTCGGTTTGGCAAGAGCGGCATGTACGGCCATGCCGATCCAGAAGAAGGGTAAAAGCCAACCCCCGGAACCGAGGGCAAAGAGCATTGCCATAACGAGCCACGCAAAGCCGGCTGCCCAATGGCCCTTGTACCATAGGCCCACGAAGGAGCCCCAAACAACCGGCCGCGAGATCTGATTTCTTTGCAGCGGCCAAATCGCTTCCGCAGTGCTTGCATTTGATCGCACCAAAGAGAACCGGCTCCTTGCAGAACGGACACGGCACGGTGCCCGGTTGTTCCGGCTGTTCATCCATTTGCACGCCGCCCGTTGGTTGTCTCGCCCCGATTCGCCGCACCCGGTACCACGGCCAGCATCTGCGCGCCTACCATACAGGCTATAGTCTCAGCAAGTTCGCGCTTCCACCGGGTTCATCGGATCGGTGGGGTGGCCAATGCCGCCCGCACCGGGCACGAACGGACAAAGCCTCGAGCGGAGCTCCACCGCCGCGCTGCCCCAGTTCGCTCTTCCCGGCTGCAAACGGCGCAATCCGCCCCTCGAACATACGTGGCACACCCGTCGCGCAACGGCCGACAAGGACCTGCTCGCGGAACCTCCAGGTTTGCACCGCCTCCACCATCGCCCCCTGCTGCGCCCACGCACGCCTGTGATGGCGGCGCGCCGGCCCAGTCGCCCGGACGCTGTCCTTCGGCCTTGCCACGCTTTCGCAGGCCGGTCCGCGCCGCGTTGCCCGACCGGCAAGACCGCTGCCGCCCTTTCCGATTGGCGGGGGTCGAGAGCTGTCAGCCGGACTGATCTCCGCTTCAGCCCAGGCGCTTGCGGAAGGTGAGGCTCGCCAGGGTCAGGATGGCGATGCCGAACACGAGTAGAATCACGCTTTCGTCCCACAGTTCCGGCCAGCCTGCATTCTTTAGAAAGATCCCGCGCACGATGGTGATGTAGTACCGGAGTGGGATCACGTGGGTGAGGTACTGAATGGCTTCCGGCATGCTCGAGATCGGGAAAATGAAGCCGGAGAAAAACAAGTTGGGCAGCAGCATGAATTGCCCCAGCATGGACGCCTGCTGCTGCGTATTCGACAAAGAGGAGACCAGAAGTCCCATCCCGAGGCATGTGAGAATAAAGAGAAAGCTCAGCGCGAGGAGAAGGGGCAGCGAGCCAACCATTTCGACCCCAAACCAGTAACGGCCTGCAAGCATGACCGCCCCCATGTTGATGTAACCGATGGCAATGAAGGGGATGGCTTTGCCCAAGATGAGTTCACCGGGTCGGATGGGGGTGACGATCAACTGCTCCATCGTGCCCCGCTCCTTCTCGCGCACGATGGCAATGGCCGTGAGCACAACCAGGGATTCCATCAGCAAGACGCAAATGATGGCCGGGACCATGTAGCGGACACTGCGCAGCTCTGGATTGAACCACACCCTCGGCTCCACCGAGACCATAGGATGGGTCACGCTGCGCGCACCCACCTCGCGATCCGGAAAGCGCACCCGCACCGATTCGGTGAGCGTGATTTGTTCCAAATACGCGGCAGCAATCATGGCGATGTTGGAGTTGCTACCGTCAATCAGAGCCGACACCTCCGCCGTCTGCTGGCGCCGCAGTCGTTCCGAGAAGTCAGGCGGAACGATCAGCACCAGCTTGACCACCCCTCGATCCAACAAGCGGTTCGCGTCGCTCACCTGCTCGCATCCAGCACCGATGCGAAAGTACCCGCTGCGCACCAAGTGCTCCACGTAGCCTCGGCTCGGTGCGGTGCGATCGTAGTCGCACACGGCCAGCGCAATGTCGGTAATATCCGTGGCCACCACATAGCCAAAGATGAACAGCTCGATCACCGGCATCATGAGGACGAGGGAAAACATGCGCCGGTCGCGGCTGATCTGCAGCAGCTCCTTCCACACAATATGGGCAATGCGCAGTGCAGACTCTTTCATCCGAGCTTTTCCTGGAACCGCCACGCACTCACCCACACGATGCCGGCAGAGAACAACGCCAGCATCACTGCTTCCGGCCACAGCACTTCCAAGCCCACCCCCTTCAGGTACACGCCGCGAATGGCCGTCACGAAGTAGCGGCCGGGAAAGAAATACGACAGGAAGCGAATGCCCACCGGCATGTGCTCGAGGGGAAACACGAAGCCGGAAAGCAGGATCGAAGGCAATAGCGAAATGAAGATGGCGGCCAGCATGGCCGACTGCATCGTGTCGGCCAGCGTGGAAACGAACACCCCGGTGCCGAGCGCTGCAGTCAAGTAGAGCACGGCGAGCAGACCCAAATGGAGTAAACTGCCGCGAATCGGCACGCCAAAAATCACGTACCCCGCCGCCACCACGACCATCAGATCCAGCAGCGCGATGATCACATAGGGAACGATCTTGCCAATCATCATCTCGAGCGGTCGGATGGGTGAGACCAGGATTTGCTCGATCGTGCCGCGCTCCTTTTCTTTCACGATGCTGAGGGCGGTGAGAATCGCGCCCACGATCATCATGATGACGGCGATGATGCCCGGAACGATGAAGTTCACACTCTCCAGTTCCGGGTTGTACCAGACTCGACTGCGCACCGAGATCGGCGGTCCGGCTTCTCCGAGCCTCCGGCCTTCTACTTGTACCCCCGCGGAAAACCCCCCGACGATGGCTAGTACGTAGCTCTGCGCGATGGTGGCCGTGTTCGCGTCCGAACCATCCACAAGGGTCTGCACGGCTACCGGTTCCCGCGCGCGCAAGCGCCGCGAAAAATCGCTCGGGATCACCACCGCGGCACGGCTGGCGTCGGTCACCAGGTCGCGTTCAAGCTCCTCATAGCTAGACACGGCGCGAACCAGGCGAAAGTAGCCAGAACTCACCATTTGCTCGACCAGCAAGCGGCTCTCCGCGCTGCGGTCGTAATCGAGCACCGTCAAGGGGACGTTGTTGACGTCGTACCGGATCCCGTACCCGTACAGGAGAAGCATGCTGATGGGCCACAAGAAGGTGAGCAGCAAACTGCGCCGGTCGCGCAGCACGTCCGTGAACTCGCGCCGCAAGATGGCACGGATGGTACGCCAGGAAACTCGTCTGCGGGGGGAGGCACTCATGCCGGAGCCTCGCTGCGCGCTTCGATAATGGCCACGAAGGCATCTTCCAGAGCTGGTTCGATGGGCTCGATGCTCTGTACCGTGAAATGCTGCGCCGCCAGCACCCGCCTGAGTTCCGCCTGCATCAACGTGCGGTCGGGGACCGTGACATGGAGGCGATCCCCGAAGAGTGCCACCCCGAGCACGCCGGGAACCTCTTTGAGCAGCGCATACGCTGGCATAAGCGGCTCTACGGCCACTTCCAGCATGGCGTGCGGCACATGCTCGCGCTTGAGTTCCGCCGGGCTACCGCAGGCCACCACGCGGCCTGCGAAGATGAGCGCGAGCTGGTCGCAGTGTTCGGCCTCGTCCATGTAATGGGTGGTGACGAACACCGTCACCCCCCGCCCCGCCAAGTCGGCGATCATCTCCCAGAAGCGCCGCCGCGACAGCGGATCCACACCGGAAGTCGGTTCGTCCAGAAACAAGATCGGGGGCTCGTGCAACACCGCGCAGCCGAGCGCGAGGCGCTGCCGCCAACCAGCAGCCAGGTCGCGGGTCATGGCCTGTTCCCGGCCGGTGAGCCCGGCCATTTCGAGCGCCCAGGAAATGCGCTGCCGCCGGCGCGAACCAACCAGACCATACACCCCGGCAAAAAATTCCAGGTTTTCTCGAACCGTCAGATCCTCGTACAGAGAAAACTTCTGCGACATGTAGCCGATGTGGCTCTTCAGCCGCTCGCTCTCGCGCACGATGTCGAAGCCGCCGACACGCCCCTCCCCTGAGGTGGGCTGGAGAATGCCGCACAACATGCGGATGGTGGTGGATTTGCCCGCGCCGTTCGGTCCGAGGAAACCAAAAACCGAGCCACGCGCTACGGAAAGGTCAATGTGGTCCACCGCCACGAAGGAGTCGAAGACGCGCGTGAGGCCACGGACTTCGACAGCCAGATCACTCACCCGTTCCGCCATGTCTTTCCCTCCGCCCCAGTGCGTTGCTCACCCCGCGTCTCGTGCTATGTGCGAGCGGCAGCCGTTCGAGAGGAGGAAGTGCGCGATGTCTGCGTGGCGATGGGTGTTTTGGCTTGCATGGCTCGTCCTTCCCGCCAGTGGAATGGCCGCGGAAGGGAAACATACGATGGTGCTCATGAAAACCTCGCTCGGCGAGATCAAGATCGAACTGTTCGACGACCAAGCTCCCGAGACTGTGAAGAATTTTCTCTCCTACGTGAACGACAAGTTTTACGACGGTACCGTGTTCCATCGCGTGATCCCCAATTTCATGATCCAAGGCGGGGGATACGACAAGGACCTGAAGCCGAAACCCACCAAACCGCCGGTGCGCAACGAAGCGAAAAACGGACTCAAGAATCTCAAAGGCACTATCGCGATGGCCCGGACTGCGGTGGTGGACAGTGCCACCTCGCAATTTTTCATCAACGTCGTGGACAACGCGTTTCTCGATCATCGCGACGAAACCCCGCAGGGCTACGGCTACGCGGTGTTCGGCAAAGTGGTGGACGGAATGGACGTCGTGTTGAAGATTGCCCAGGTCCCCACCCAGCGCGTGGGCATGCACGAAGCGGTGCCCAAAGAAGCCGTTGTGATCGAATCCGTGCGCGTGGTCGAGCGCTAGCGCAGCACGGTCGCACGCTATGCCCGGCGTTGTCTTCGACCTCGACGGTGTCTTGCTCGATTCGGAAGCACTCCACTACCGGGCATACAACACCGTGCTCGCTCGCTACGGCGTGAGCGTTGGCCGCCAAGAGTACGCCGAACACTGGATTTGCGCCGGACACGGGCCCGAATACGCCGTCGAGCGCTACCGCTTGCCGCTTTCGCCCGCGGAGCTACGTGCCGCCAAGGCTCCGCTTTACCGCGAGCTGCTCCTGCGCGAGGCCCGACTCATGCCGGGTGCGCGCAAGGCGCTCGAAGGACTCGCAGCCGTGGCCAAGCTCGGCTTGGCGACCAATTCCGCTCGCGAGGACGTAGACTACATCGTCGAACGATTCGAGCTGCGCCCGTTTTTCTCTGCACTGGTGGCACGGGAGGATTACCCGCGTGCCAAACCTGCACCGGACGCGTATCGCGTGGCACTCGAGCGACTCGGGCTTGCGCCGGCGGAGGTGCTGGTGGTCGAGGACTCACCGCGCGGTGTGCGAGCCGCACGCGCCAATGGCTTGGCAGTGGTCGCGATTCCGAACGAGTTCACACGGTTGTGCTCGTTCCCGCCAAACGTGGCGTTCCTGGCCCATCTCGACCAGCTCACCGCGGACCGTTTCGAAGAATGGCTACGGCCGCTACGCGCACAACCCCACGCCTCGAAATCAGGGGCCGTTTGATCGCGCATGTCTGCGCGCGGCTGGCAGCAACGGGGCTGGAACCTAGATCAGCGGGTTCGCGCGTCCTGTTGTGCCGGCCTGCTCCTCGCCCTCTGCAGTGCTGCCGCCTGCGAACCACCGCCGCGCCGCTTACCGTACATCCCCCCCACCCTGCATAACTGGCCGCAACCGTACCGTGGGGTCCCCGGGCTACACGCGCACGCATTCGTCACCGCACACCTCGAGGTCCCCGAGGCTCTGGTGGTGCACGGGGGCCACATCACCCGCTCGCGGGCGCTTGCCGCTGTGGTGCTCGCGCTGCAGCATCCCCGCGAGGGCGTGATTTTGCTGGACAGTGGCGTGAGCGAGGCCACGCCGCAAGAACGAATCTGGCCGCAAGTGCTGCCTTTGCTCGAAGCCCCGCCGATCCGCGTGAGTGTTGCGGAGCCGCTCCTCCAGCAGTTGCAAAAAGCAGGAATTCGCCCCCAAGCAGTACGGTGGATCGTGCAGACCAACCTTCGAGCGGTTCGCACCGGCTACTTGACCTCGTTCCCCCAGGCGCGTGTGGTTGCCTCGCGTGCCGAGTTCGACTTTGCCTTGCAGCGAGAGCGGCCAGGCTATGCCGCGGAAGTCCTACGGCAAGTCACGAACTGGCAGTGGGTAGATTTCTCGGCAGGCAAGCCGGTGGCGACGTTCCCCATGGCCATTGACCTCTTCGGCGACGGGTCGTTGATCCTCGCGGAGGCCAGGGGCCCGACCCCCGGAACGCTTGCCGCGTTGGTGCGCCTACCCCGCCAGCCTGCAGTTTGGGCGGGGGATGTCGTTCCACTCTTTTCTATCTTCCGTACCGCAGCCGAGCCGCGCGGGTTGTGGAGCGCAGACGAGTGGTGGCTGCGTTTCTGGCAGATCAAACGCTTTTCCGATTTGGTCGAACCTTCGCTCGTGCTCCCCGCGTTCGAGCTGCCGAGCACAGAGAGCGCGGGTGGCACACTCCGCGTTCACGCCCTGCCGGCGCCGGCCACGGTCACGGCGCCGCGATCCACGCCGCAACCCTGGGAGCGCTTCTTGCCGCGCCCGTGGTGAACCACTGCCAGCAGTGTCACATGGTTTTTTCTTGCTTTCGCCCGCACGGGCAACCGCCCACCGCCTGAGCCGGCTGCGCCTCTCCCTCAGCCTTTTTGGCTTCTGCTTGCACGGCCTGGCACGCCCCGCAGCAACCGCCACCCGGCATGCAACCTTGCATGTTCTCAGCCCCAGTTGCGCCACTCTCTTGCGCGGGCACTACCGGTTGGCCCGCACCCCCTTCCTCGGCGCGCACGTCGAGCGGGGTTACGAGCAGGCACATCGCAATGAGGGCACCCAAAATGACCTTCATAGCCAGTCCTCCGCTTGCGCCACGCTAGCCCGTGGACTCCGTGCGGGCAATGCTCCGGGAGAACCCAGATGCAAGCCGCCCGTATCCGGCGCAGATCGGCAAGGTGGCGCGGGCACGCTTTAGAGTTTGCGCTCGCCAGCCACGATCTGGCGGTAGGTCTCGGGCGTCAGCGGCACGTAAGCACGGGCTTCATCGTCGCGCACGTACAGAGGATCCGAAATGGCGCTCGGATCGTAGCCTTGGCGCTGCAGTTCGAGCTTGCGCTGTTTGAGAGTACCGGTGACATCCATCTCCGCCACGATCCGCACGAACAGCGGACGCGCGTACGTCGGCAGCTCCTCCGCCACGCGGTACAACTCCCGCCCGTCGAACTCCGCGCCCGGATACAGAACCAACGCCGCCATGCCGGCACGGCCTTCACGCCCCGGAATCGGAACACCGTACACGTTGGACTCGCTCACCCCGGGCGTGCGATCCAGCACCATCGAAACTTCCTGGGTCGAAACGTTCTCCCCCTTCCAGCGAAAGGTATCGCCCACCCGATCAACGAAGTAGTAGAAATAATCCTCGTCGCGGCGCAGCAGGTCGCCGCTACGAAACCAAGCATCGCCCGTGGCAAAGGCGTTGCGCACGATTTTTTTGGCGGTCGCCTCGCGGTCGGTGTAGCCATCGTACGGCATCATATTCCGCTTGGAAATCCGCCCGAGCAACTCGCCCACCTCGCCTACTTCGCATTCGATCAGTCGCCCGCTGGGCTGCCGCACCAGGTCGCCTTGCACCACATCGTAACGGGCCAGCTTGAGGTTGTGGTGCTGAAACGGGTGGGCGCGCCCCACCGAACCGACTTTCCCCTCCAGATTGATGAGGCTGATGTTTCCTTCGGTGGCGCCGTACATCTCCACGATCCGCTGGATTCCGAACCGCTCCTGGAACTGGACCCAAATGTCGGCCCGCAGCCCTGCTCCCACTGCCAAGCGCAAGCGGTGCTCGCGATCCTGCGGCGTGGGCGGCTGGCGCAAGAGGTACCGGCACAGCTCACCCACATATACAAAGGCGGTGGCCCCGTGCCGGCGCACGTCGGCAAGAAAGGCGCTAGCGCTAAAACGCCGGCGCGAGGCAAACCCGCCACCCAAGCGGGCAGCCACGCTGAAGCCAACAAAGTTGCTCTCGCCGTGGTACAGGGGCAGCGGTGCGTAAATCACGTCGTCCGCCCGCAAGCCCAACAACGCCGAGAGGCCCAGCCCCGCGAGCATGAATCGAGCGTGACGAATAATCGCTGCTTTCGGCAGACCAGTGGTGCCAGACGTGTAAATGTACAAGAACACATCACGGCCGCGCACATCGGGAAGATCCGGTTCCTTCTCTTCGGCTTGTGCTACCGCCTGCTCGAGCGGCTCGACATGCGGGGGCAGTGTGGCAGGGTCGCCCAAGGACCACACCGTGAAGGCGGCGGCTCCGGGCAGTTCGACCAGCGCCGGCAGGCACGCCTCGTCGGTCAGCACATGCCGAGCCCCGGAGGCGCGCAATACGTGTTCGAGCGGCTGGCCGCGCAAATGCGTGTTGATGAGCGCCGCGATCGCACCGCGCTTGGCGGCGGCGCCCTGCGCAAAAAGGAAGGCAGGGCTGTTTTCCATCATGATGGCCACCGGCTCGTGTTGCAGCACACCTGCGGTGCGCAGCACCGAGGTCCAGCAGTTTACCTGCGCGTTGTAGCCGGCAAAGCTCACCGTCTCGCGCTCGAAGTGCAAAAACGGCTTCTCTCCCAGGCGCGCAGCTTGCTCTCGCGCCAACGTGCCGAGCGTTTCCCTGCCATCCGGCCCGCAACGCCGCAGTGCGGAACCAAAGCGGAGGAACGGGCCCAGCTTGCGCACGTCATCCCAGAACAAGCGCCACGACATCGGCGGTTCGCTTACTCTCACTCAGGCACAGCGGCAAGACTCTCTTGCCGTTCGTCAGGCACGTTCCGCACCGAGTGCCCGGCCAGCCTGTTACAACACCTCACCCACCGCCCGGATGTTGTGGCAGACCGAGTTGTTCGTGGGGGCGAAAGATCTGCCACCATCCCGTGCGCACGTGTTTTACAGCAAGCGGAACGTGCTTCTGGCCGATGCGGACGTTGACCGCCGGATCGAGGCCCTGTGTGAGCCGTACGATGCCGACGATCTCGGCCGACCGGGTATCCCGTCGGGTGTATATTTTCGCATGCTGTTCGTGGGCTTCTTCGCAGGGCTGTCGTCCCCAGAGGGCGATCGCATGGAAGAGTTCAGAGAGCCTGTCGGCGCGAGAGTTTCTGGGACTGGCAACTGCCCGCGATGCTCCAGATCACTCGGGCAGGACCTACGTCCGGGGACGTCTGCCCCTGACGGTGTTCGTGCAAGGGTTTCAGATGGTGCTGGAGATCACGCCGGGGGCGGAGGACATCCTGCGGGGAAAGACCCTGCCCGTGGACTCCACGATGCTCGAGGCAAATGCGGCGATGGAATCCATGGTGCACAAGGTCTCGCAGAAGACCTGGCGGCAGTACCTCTTGAAGCTCGCCAAAGAAGCGGGAATCGAGAAGCCGAGCGACGACGATCTTCGGCGCATGGATCAGAAGCGTAAGGGGAGGAAGGTTCCCAAGGAGGACTGGCAATTGCGTATCCCGCGAACGCGACAACGAGTCCGACAAAGAGCAGAACACAAGACCCGCGTCCCAACCAGTGTACCGCCGCGTCGACACGATCCGGCTCGTTAGATATCCAGCCGCACGACCCATAATGCGGGATCGGGCCCAGATCGCTGTCGCCACAACTGCGAACCGTGCGAGGCAGAGGGTCGCTGTGATCACATAGGGAAGCATCATCTCCACCTGAACCAAGTACGACTGTTCGCCGGCGACTTCCTAACGCTCCGCACGAGGCCCGGCCGGCGAGCTCCCGACGCGACTTCCAGCAGCTTCGCGCCGGCCCGCCGTCGCCTGAATCCGGTGGTTCGCCGGCACTTGCGACTCGAGCCTGAGCGTAGTCCGCGGTAATCCATGCGCAAAGTCGTCACCATTCGCTTGGACCCTGAAACGGAGAAACTCCTCGACCAGCTCTGTCGTCAAACCGGCCGCACCAAAAGCGACCTCGTGCGGCGAGCCCTGCGCCGTTCACTGAGTCTCCTCCGCTTCGAACAGCTGCGCCGTCAGGTCCTACCTTTTGCAGAAGCCCGCGGATACCTCACCGATGAGGACGTGACTCAAGACGTCTCGTGAGGGTGTTCCTGGACACGAATGTCCTCGTGAGCGCCTTGGCCACCCGGGGCTTCTGTGCCGATGTGTTTCGGCACGTCCTGGCCGAGCACACGCTGGTACCCGGAGAGGTCGTCCAGAAGGAACTCCGGCGCGTTCTTCGGACCCGGATCAAGCTCCCGACCAAGACGATCGATGCGATCGAGGACCTGTTGCGTGAGCATGAAGTCGTGCCCAAGCCTGAGAAGGCCGCGGACATCGTGGTTCGAGATCCCGACGACGGGTGGGTGCTCGCTTCTGCCGCATCCGCTGAGGCCAACGTTTTGGTGACGTGCGATCGTGACCTGCTGAAATTGGGTTCCAACGCACCGTTTCCCGTCGTAGACCCGCGCGGCTTCTCGAGCCTGCTCCGCGAGCGATAGCTTCCGCCGATCCTCGGGCTCATCGGTGATTCTGTCCAGCTAACGGTCATGATCAGGGGCGGCTGCGACGCGGCGCGACTCGACTCGGGAGGCGGTGGGCATCCACGGCTTCATGGTGTTCAGCGAGGGACGTGTTCAGAGTTCAGTGGACCTGGCACGGTGTCGCTTGAGACAGTCCTCGTCGCGGACTCGCTATGCGAGCGTGGTGTGGCGTGTGTCGACGAACACGAAGGAATCGGTTACGCGCCTGGGGTCAAGAGCGCTAAAGCGAGCCAGGTGCTGGTGGTACCCGCGCCTTCCGTGCTCATACCACAGAAAGGCCGTCGTGCTTACGACGCGGGAGTCGGCGATTCGCCTGGCGGGGCGCTGAGTGCCGACGTCGGTCGGGTTAAACAGCTCACCTCCCTTGCGCCTGGATGGTCTTTGGGGTCGGCGATTCTGCGGACGATGGGTGCGAGCACCGAGAGAGCGAGTGCTAGAAAAGCTGCGGGGCTCTCAATCGCTGCGCCCGTCGCCTCCTCTAGCTGCGACATTCAGGTTCTCCTGGTCTCGGCGGCGAGCAGTCGAACAGCTGTATATCCCATGGATGCTTCCGGCTTTCTCCGGCCCCGGTTTGATCCGCATCGTGACGCCTCGTGGAGAGGTCATGTCAACAGTTGTGTCAACGAAATCAGGCAGCAAGGCTTCCTCTGACATTGCTTGCCTTCTTCTCAGCGACTCGATTGACGAACTGCTTGCCTTCCCAGACTTCCTTCAACATCTCCGGCGCGTTCAGGCGCCGGAACTTCTTCTCCGCGATCATCAGGGTCTTCCTGATCAACGCCTCGGCACAGGCCACGGCACTTGACGTGGAGCGCAGACACAGGGGCTACCTCCGGCAGCATGTGGTGGCGCAAACCCGGCGCCGCTCTGCGGACCCTGGCGCCTGCGGCGAGATCGAGCCCACAACCACCAGCAACGAGATCGCGTCCCCGCCTTCACTCTACTTTGATTTTCCTCCCGCCAACCGCCCGCCTGCCGTTCGGCAGGGTTCGCGCACACGAGCGCCTCGTTCTCCGCTCAATGGGTTCTGCCCTTGGCGGGGCACACAGGGCGCCGGCACCTGTGCGCTTCCGCGCCCAATCGGGCTGACCTGAGGTGGCCCCGCGGCGCGGCGTGCGCCATAGTTGTCCTACCGAACAGCGCGTCGCCTCAAGCCCGCGCTCGCACGCGGGCACAAAGGCCATTGGACATTACCAACACGCTGTGGCTAAAAGGCTCCGTCTCGGCGAGGCAACCATGCGAGGACGACGATACGGGATCGGACTTCTGGCCGCAGCAGTCGCGGGGCTGCTTGCCGCTGGCTGCGGTGGCGGGGGCGACGGAGGAGGCGGGCCGAGCGGCACGGCGACGCGCACGCCCACGCGCACCTTGCGCCCGGGTGAGCCCACCTTCACGCCGACATCTCCGCCCGTCCCACCCACTCCGATCCCCACAGCGACCGCGGTGCAGGTGCAACCCACGCCAGGTGGAACCGATTTGCTGGCAGTGATCCGGAGTGCCCCTCCGGGTTCAGTGGTTGCGGTGCCGGCTGGGGTATACCCCGCACTGACCATCACTGCGGCAGACCTCGCAGGACCGCTCACGATCCTCGCCGACACGTCCGGTGCGATCACCGGTCTGCCTGCAGGCAACGTCGTGATCAATGCGGGAAATCAGGCCGCGGCGATCACCTTGCAGGGGGTAAGCGACCTCACCCTGAGCGGCTTTACGGTCCGAGGCGGCGTGGTAGCCGGCATTGAAATCCGTGACAGCAACAACGTCACTGTGCGCGACTTCATCGCCACCGACAATCAGCGCGACGGCCTGCGGGTGGTTCGCTCCGCAGGGGTACGCCTGTGGAACAACCTCGTGTTCAACAACAACGGAGCAGGGGTTTTTTGCGTGGGTAGCGACGGGGTGCAGGTGATCAACCACACGGTATACGGCAATCGCGGCGGTGGGCTCGTGGTCGGCGACAACCTGCTGCCGTCTGTCAACTTCTTCGTGCGCAACAACATCTTTGTTGCCAACCGCCTGCCGGGTATTCTCGTGGACCCGACCACAGTTGGCTTCGATTCGAACTTCAATTTGAACCGCGACGGCTACCAGCCCTCGGAAGTGGCTGGGCCCGATGATTTTGCTGACGATCCCTTCTGGCGCTCACCTGGAACGCAAGACGGCTTTCGCATCCCGGGAACCACGGACGAATGCGTCGGGGGCAGCGTCGTACTCGATGCTGGCGACGATGCCATTGACCCAACACTTCTCGAGCACCTGCGGCAGCGTACTACGCAAACCGACAACAAGGCGGATTGTATCGGCGAGGGTTGTTGCCCGCCCGGTTGCGTAGCGGGGCTACCCGGCGCGGAGTGCGCAAAAATCGGCCGCGTTGACGTCGGGTACCACTACGAGATTCGCTAGCCAGCGCCGGGTCACCCTCCTCAGAACAACTGCCCTGCCAGCGCGCTCGAGTCCAGTTTCCGCAACCTACCGCGGGCAGTTTTCAGGACACTTCCACTGGAGGCGTAGGGAGCGGAATTTCCTCTTCCTGTTTGACGATTCCGAGTTTCTTTTCCTCTCGCCGCTGCAGGCGCTTGCGCATTTTTTCTTCTTGGCGGAGTTTTCGCTCCATCTCTTTGCGCCGCTTTTGATCTCGTTTGAATGTCCTACCGCCTGCCATTGCGCTGCTCCTTTCGGCTTCGCACCCCCACCGGCTCGACCTCGACCGACCCTCCTGGCGAAGGTACAACGACCCTACCACTGGCGCTCGGCACAGGCAAACGCTGGGCTTTCGCGACAAGCTCGGCAACGCTCGCTATAAGGCCCGCCGGGATTAGGAGGTTCGTTGCCGATGACCAGAGACGAAAAACTCCGGCTGGCAGTCAGTGTCGCTCGTGCCGCGGCTCGTTCTGGCGAATACCGGCGGCTGGATAAACTCATCGAGGTCGTCTTCCGCAAGCTCAATGAGCTTGCGCCACCCGCCAATGACGAGGAGGGAGAACGTGAGTTCAAGCTCTAGCCCGACGCGCGGTCACCGCCTGCTGAGGGCGGTGCGGATCGTGGGTACAGCCGTCCTCCTCCAATCTCATGGGCTGGGAACGCAGCCGGCCCTTGCGCAACCGCCTCTCATCGACCCCAGCGTGGCTGGGTTTTATACGGGCCGTGAGGTGACGGTCGAAGCTCCCGTACAAACCGCACGACGGCGCGGCAACGTGGTCGAACTCCAAATCGGCCAAGCACCCCATACTTTGCAAGTCTCCCTGGTCGAAGGGTTGCTGCACCGCTTTCCCGCCGACGCAGAACAGGTTTACCCCGGCAAAACGATTCGCGTGAGCGGCAAGATTCGCGAGTTCCGCGGCAGGCTAGAAATGATCGTTCGCGATCCAGCAAACCTGCTTGTGCTGGGCACGGGCACCGCAAACCCGATCGGCGAAGCGGCCGCACCGCCTGCCCAGACGGAGCGCATCCGCTCCTTGGAACAACGCTTGGAAGCCTTAGAGAGCCGCGCCTCCGCCCCCTCCGCGCAGCAGGAAGCGGAGGCCACGGGAGGAAGCGGCGCGGGAGACGACCAAGCACGCTGGCGAGACATCGAAGAACGACTTCGTAAAATCGAATTCCGCGTCCGCCAACTGGAACAAAAGCGGGGGGGTGCGCCGTGACGGCCCCCGCCAGCACTCGCCCTCGCTGGCGTAGCGTCCTGTCGTTTACCCTCAAACTCGCCGTTACCGCGGGTGCGTTTTACCTGTTACTGCAGCACCCTGTGCGCACTTCGGACGGCGCGCGCGTGGTCGCCTTGCAAGCTATTTTGGATTACTTGCCGCGCATCGAGTGGGACGTCTTTTGGCGCTTCTCGCTCATTGCGTTTGTGGTTCGCGCTTGTGGGGTGGCCTGCTCCATGACGCGCTGGGCAGTGCTGCTCCGCGGCCAGGGCATTTTCTTCCCCGCCTGGCACATCGTCACCACCTTCCTCATCGGGCGCTTCCTCGGTACGTTTCTGCCCTCGACCATCGGCCTCGATGGCTACAAGCTTTACGACGCTGCCCGCTACTCGGGCCGCACCGTGGAGGCGGCGGCAGCCACGGTGTTGGAAAAAGGGATGGGGCTCATTGGGATCTTTCTGTGCTTCCTCGTTACCTTCCCGCTCGGCCACTCGCTGCTCGGAGAGCGGGCAGCAATCGTGGGAGTGGTCACCATCCCGCTGGCGCTCATTGTTACCTGCGCTTTCTTCCTCGTCCTGCTCCATCCTGTCCTCTTCGGCACCTTGCTCGAACGCCTGCCCCTGCAGCGGAGCGGGAGAATCGGCGGGTTTCTCACCCGCCTCCATCAGGCCGCTGCTGCCTACCGCGGCCAGCCATGGCTACTGATCGCGGCAGCGCTGTTGAGCCTTGGCGTGCATTTCTTCACGGCGGTCACGTATTTCTTTACCGCCATCGCGGTCGGGGCGCACCACGCGGCGTTTTGGGAAGTGGCGTTCGCCTCCACGATTCAAATCTTCGCCACCGTGATGAGTCCGTTTACGATTGCGGGCGAGGGGGTGCGCGAAATCGTGCAAGCCCTTTTGCTCGCACACCGCATCGGTGCCGAGTCTTCGATCCTCTCGGCCGCGCTGGGTTTCTGGGTTGCGGAGGCTCCCACCTTGAGCGGCGGGGTCTTCTACCTGATGCGCGATGCCTCGTATCGCCCGCGCGTGCGGGTACAGGGCGCCCACCTGGAGACCTCTCCGGGTCAAAGCGCCCGCGCCTGAGCGCTTTACAGTTTCCCTCGACTTCGGATAGACGAAGCTACGGATCGGATGCACGCATGATGCAACTCGAAGAAAAAGAAAGGCAGTTTCTCATCCGGTTGCTCGAACGTCACGCGCTCGAGCTGTCGCATGAGATCCACAAGGCAGCAACGCGCGACTTCAAGAAACAACTGCAAGACGAGGAAGCGTTGACCCGCGCTTTGATCGAGAAGCTGAGCCGCGGTAGCTGATTTCGTTCGCGCGCAAACCCCGCCCGTGTTCTCGCGGGCAGAACGGCCGGCTCTTGCTTCCGTTCCACCACCTCCCCCCTCGCCGGCATCCCGGTGCAACAACAAACCAGCCAAACCTGGGCTCTGCAAAGGCACGACTTTGGGTTGATCCAAGGTGCCATGCGTGATACGAGCGGCCGCACATTTGGTTGTAGGTTGTGCGGAATGATGTGTGGTTTCGCTTGGGTGCGGCCGCAGCGGGAGCGGCAAAAAACGGATGCGTTTTTCTCTGCAGTCTTCCCGCTGCAGGCTTGTGGCTCGCTGCTGGCGGGTGCCGACATGACCCGGGCGGGAGGTTGAAGGCAGTGTAAGACCGTTTGCACCCCGGCGGCTCCGACCTGCGTCGCCGGCGCGCTGCTCGAAAAAGGAGGACGGGGAGGACGTTCGGTGCGAAGAACAACGCCGGCGATCATCGTTGTGGTTCTCGGGTGTGCGATCGTCAGCGGTTGCAGTGCATTCCGGCGCCCCGCGGACGAAGAGAAGCACTGGTGGCAATGGCAAACTGCAAAGACTGCTCCGCCTCTGACCCTGCCCGAGCAGTACGGTTTGGGAGGGAAACTAGGGAAGCGCCGCCAGGGTGATCACTTAGGGTTGCGCTTCGACCACCCGCGGGTGAATGATTTTGTCAGTAAGTTCCAAACCGAGCTGCGAGGATTTTACGGCCGCGCCCTCGAACGCAGCGGCCGCTACCTGCCACGGATCGAATCCATCTTGCGCAAAGAGGGCGTGCCGACCGAGCTGGCGTACCTGCCCTTGATCGAAAGCGGCTTCCAGCCACACGCCGTGTCGCCCGCACGCGCAGTCGGGCTGTGGCAATTTATCCCGGATACGGGACGCCGTTACGGCTTGCGGATTGATTCGTTCGTGGACGAGCGGCGCGATCCGATCAAATCCACCAAAGCAGCCGCGCAGTACCTGAAGGACCTGTACGGGATGTTCAACGACTGGCATCTGAGTCTGGCAGCGTACAACACCGGAGAAAACCGGATCGCACGGCTGCTGAACACCTCGGATGCGGGAGACTTTTGGGAGCTGAGCGAACGCGGCTACTTGTTCCGCGAAACTCGGGACTACGTGCCCGGCTTCCTCGCTGCTCTGCAAATCGCCTCCCATCCCGAAGCCTACGGCTTCTCTCCCCCACGCAAAGAGAGCCTGAGCTACGACCTCGTTTCCATTGCCGATCCGATGCCGCTTTCCACGGTGGCGCGTTGGGCCGGGACAAGTCTCGAAGAGGTGAAGGAACTCAATCCGGCGCTGATCCGCGGTGTGGTGCCTCCCGGCGGCTACACAATCCGCGTGCCGGATGGAACCAAACCACGGGTCGAACGCGCCTACGCGTCGCTGACCCAGTCCGAACTGGCGGCATTGCGCCGGATCGCGCTCCCACCTCCGACGAAGCGTTGCTCCCGCCGGGGCAGGCGTACTGTGTGCCGCCCGAGCGCCCCGGCGGCACAGGGGAAAGCAAAAAACAGGCTTGCTCCGGCCCCACCTCGAGGCGCGAAGGTCATGCGGGTGGCTGCTGCATCCCAAAAACCGGGCGCACGGCAAAAGGCGGCGAACCCTGCGCGCTCCAGCAAGAAAGCAAAGCCGCGAGCTTCTCGCTGAGTTTGCGCCCAACAACGAAGAGTCAGCCCTTCCCCTGAACTGCGGCAAGGGGTCACGGTGGCGCTTTCAATCAACAGTCACCTGCGCAAAACTTTCCGCCTCGACCTCCCAGGCGTCGGCCCAAGCCGTTTCTCCCAAACCAGCGCGGGTTGCACCTCCTGGCAGGTACAAACGGCCGCCCAGCTCCGCCGCACCGAATCCATGGCGCGGAACCGGCATGGGCAAGTCCGAGAGCCACCTCCCCGAGAGAAAGTCGTACACCTCGACGTGCGGGTACACGAGCTCAGGAGGATGCACGAGCGCGACCTCGCCTCCGAACACCGCAAGCCAGTTACCCAGCACGGCGGCAGCGTGCCCGCTGCGCGCCGTCGGCAGGGGCGGCTCAGGCAACCATTGGTCCTGCTCAGCGTCATACCGGTAAAACCCAGCGTGATTTTGTAGGCCACTGCCGTCGCGGCGGCCGCCGACAACGTACAGTGTTCCTTCCCACGCCACTGCGGCCAGGTGATTCACCGCCACCGGCAGCGCTGCCGCACTCGACCACTCCCCGCGCACCAGATCGTACACGAAATGGTCAGCCACCGACCCGCTGCCCGAACTTCCCCCGACAACATGAAGGCGCGCGGAGCAAATCGCCGCCGCGGCTGCACCGAGCGCGCGCGGCAGCGGAGGCAGGGTTTGCCACAGATTCGCATCGGGGTCGTAACGGTACACATCCGCCACCGGGCGAAACCCTGGAGCCGCAAACCCGCCGACCACGTACAAAGCCGCATTGTCGCTGGCTACGGCTACGTGATGCACCGGCCGCGGGAGATCCACCACCCGCCGCCACCGATTCGCCTCGGGGTCGAACGCCTCCACCAGGGTGACCCCGACTCCAGTTGGCGTGATCCCACCCACCACAAAAATCTCCCCGCGCAACGCGGCCACGCCCACCTCTTGCCGCGGCCCGGAAGCGAGCGGGGGCAAGCGTACCCAACGGCTGCGGGCCCCGGCCCCGCACAGCGGCTGCTCCAGTACGGCCGTGGCCACTGCCTCCACCAATTCCGCTACACGCGGCTCGCTTTGAACTGGTCTGTCCCCGCAGTCCGCAGTCACCTGCGGGTCGAACAACGCTGCCCGCGCCCGGGCGAGTTCCTCGCTACTGAGCTCCCCGCTCCGGTCGCAGTCGAAAACACAGACAGAGTCAGCCACGCTGCGCTGCGGCCAACCCACATGAAGGAGCAAACCAACCAGCACGGCTCTTCCCGCTCCAACACGCATGCTGCGTTCCCTCACTTCGTAGTTTCTCGCGCTCTGGCTACCCAGCTTGGTTCTGCCCGGCAGGCTGCGCTATAGCAGCGCGCCGTGCAAGCCCGCGTGCGAGAGATTTTTGCGGAAAGCATCCGCGTCAAACGCGCCTTTCTGCGCGACAACGCGCGGCGGTTGGTGGAAGCGGCCGAACGCATTGCAGATGCCCTGCGCGCGGGCAACAAACTGCTCGTGTTCGGCAACGGAGGAAGCGCCGCCGACGCTCAGCACATCGCCGCCGAGTTGGTCAACCGGTTCGTACGCGAGCGTCCGCCACTGGCCGCCATTGCCCTCACGACCGACACCTCGGCTCTGACCAGTATCGCCAACGACTACAGCTTTGCCGACGTGTTCGCCAAACAAGTGCGGGCGCTCGGCAAGAACGGCGATGTGGCGCTGGCCATCTCCACCAGTGGCAATGCGGCAAACGTGTTGCGCGCGGTACGGCAGTGCCGGGCCATGGGGATCTACTCGATCGCTCTCACTGGCGGTGACGGTGGCAAGCTGGCCCAGCTTGCGGACTTGGTCCTCTGCGCGAGCGCCACGCGGGAGACGGCCCGCATCCAAGAAACGCACATCGTCGTCGCCCATACCTTGTGCGACTTGGTCGAATCGCGCTTGTTCCCGGAGCCAGCTTGATGACCGCAAAACGGCGGCGCGCAAAAACTCTTCCGGATATAGACTTGTCGCGGGTGCGCACGTTCCCGTTGTCGCGGCGCCCCTCTCTGGTACAGGTGGATGGGCTGGCGCGGCCGTACCGGGTGGGGCAGTCGCTACGGTCCTTTCTCGACTCCCTGCCTTCGTTTCTGGCTGCTGCCGATCTGCGCACGATCGCACGCGAACTGGCTCGCCGGCACCACGCCGGGAAATGTATCTTGCTCGGCATGGGAGCGCACCCGATCAAAGTCGGCCTCGGCCCCGTGATCGTGGATCTCATGCGGCGCGGGCTGATTGACGGCTTGGCGGTCAACGGCGCAGCCATGGTGCATGACTTCGAACTGGCGTTTGCGGGCCGCACTTCCGAAGACGTCGCCGCGCACTTGTTGGACGGCCGCTTCGGCATGGCGCGCGAGACAGCCGAGTTTCTCAACCGTGCCGCCGCGCAGGCGGCGGCGGGCGAGGGACTCGGAAGTGCGCTGGCGCGCGCCATGGCCTCGGCCAAGCTTCCCTACCGCGAGAACAGCATCTTCGTTGCCGCACACCGCTACGAGATTCCCATCACGGTGCACGTGGCCATCGGGACCGATATTGTTCACATGCACCCCAGTGCGGACGGAGCCGCGATCGGACGCGCCAGCCTGGCTGACTTTCACACGTTGGTGCGCCTGGCCGCATCCCTGGAGGGAGGTGCGTTTCTCCTCCTGGGCTCGGCGGTGATCCTCCCCGAGGTCTTTGTCAAAGCAGTGAGCTTGGCGCGCAACCTCGGCTACCGCACCCGCAAGCTGCTGACCGTCAACTTGGATTTTCTGCGCCACTACCGGCCGCAAATGAACGTCCTGCAACGTCCTACCCAGCCCGATGGGCGCGGTTACCACATCACCGGCCACCACGAGATTCTCTTCCCGCTGCTGTGCGCAGCGTGGATCGAAGCCCTGCGTGAACTGCGAAAGAGCGATGGTCGCGGCGAGCGCTCGCAGAGCCGTGTCGGCCGCTCGACGACGGACGGCTCACGGTAGAGCCCGAATGAGCGCCACCAAGCGCTCGGTACCGGCGCGCAGATTGTCCACGCTGATCCGCTCGTTCGCGCCGTGCACCGTACGCCGTTCCGCATCGGTGAGCACGAACGGAGCAAAGCCGTACGTGGGAATGCCGCGCTCGCGGAAGTAATGGCTGTCGGTGAAGCCCGCCAGCACGCTCGGCACCACAACTCCTCCCTCGCGCTCCGCCACCGACTGAAGAGCGTGGAACAGCTCAGTGTCGGCGGGCGACGCCGACGGTGCAAAGCGCAACAGGACCTCCACGTGCACGCCGGATTCCTTCAGGAGCCCCTGTAGTTCCTCCAAAAACTGGTCTGCATCCGTGTTCGGGAGCAAGCGACAGTCCACCTCAGCGCTGGCAGTAGCTGGGATTACGTTCGTCTTTTCGCTCGCCGCCAGCACCGTCGGCGTGCAGGTGTCGTGCACCAGTGCAGATTGGGTCGGGTCGAGCAGGAATTGGGCGCGAAACTCGTCGTCCTGCAGTGCGCGGCGCAAGTCCAGGAATGCTTCGCGTTGCGTCCCGACCTGGAGCGGGGCCAGTGCTGCAAAGTACGCCTGCACCGGTTCGACAACGCGCCAGGTTCGCGGCCGGTGCTGGAGACGGGCCAAAGCGTCAATCAAGCGGGTCACGGCAGTGTCAGGGGGAGGAACCGAGCCGTGCCCTGCTTTGCCGGTCGCCGTCAAGCGAAGCCACAAAGGGACTTTTTCGGATACTGCAACTTCGAAGGCCAGTCGACCCGAAGCAGCAGGGCGAATGTGTCCCCCTTCGTTCAGCACGAATGCAATCGGCCCGAGTTCGCTCAGTCGCTGTTCCACGAACCAGCCCGCGCCCAGCCGCCCGCCGGTCTCTTCATCCGGGGTCGCCAAGAAAATCATGTCGCGCGGCGGAACTATGCCCTGCCGGCGCAAGGTCAGAAGGGCGAGCGCTTGCACCGTGCCCAAGCCCTTGGCATCAAGGGCACCGCGCCCGTAAATGAAGCCGTTGTCCTCCACGGCGGCAAACGGCGGGTGCCTCCAGTCCTCGGCACGCGCGGGCACAACATCCAGGTGATGGAGCAACACCAAAGCGCCGCGCTTTTTGCCCGGCAGGCGGGCCCACACGCCTGCTCGGCCGGGAACAGGCTCGAACAAATAGGATTCGATGCCGTTGGCTCGGAAGTGTTCGTACCAGAACTGGGCGGCTGGCAGTTCGGTTCCCGGTGGGTTGGTCGTATCGATTCGCAAATATTGGCGGAGCAGGTCCGAGGCTTCGTCTGCCAATGGCTTCGGGGCAGGCTGAGCGGATCCAGCGGCGGCGCAGCAAAGCAACACCCAAAGACTGACGCGCGCCAGCCTCACGCTCTGTCCTCCTTGAGTTCCACCACGTAGCCGTCTGGATCGCGCACGTAGAGCGAGCGTCCCATACCGGCAGCACCCATGCGCAGTACGGGGGTTTCCTCGAGCAAAGCAACCCCGCGTTCTTTGAGCCGCGGCACGACGTCTTCCAAGCGCTCGGCGATCCGCACGCAAAAATGCAGGAAGCCGCTGCTGCGATCCGGTTGCGCAGACGAAAAGGTGGAGTCCGGCACCAGATCCAGGAGTTGGTCCCCGATGCACACCGACACGAACGGGCGCTGCCCGGCCTCGTATTCTTCGAGAAAACGCACCGGCAGGCCGAGCGTGTCGCGATAAAACTCGAGCGCAGGTTCGAGTTCGCGCACGCGCAACACGAAGTGGTCCAGCGCCGTGATCCGAACGACCGGCGGTGCCCCCTGCCGCCCTTGGTTTTGTGCGTCCTTCATCGGCTCGCTCCCTTCCATTGCAAGACGCGGCTTGCCAGCTTAGCAGGGCGCCATGGCGGGCGATGCCTTAGCCGCGGTCTTGTGTTCCTCCTTTCTGCACGCACTCTGGAACCTGTTCAACAAGGGGAGCGCGGACCGCTGGGCTTTCTTCCTCGGCCAAGGCATGGTCATGGCGGTGCTGTACGGGCCCCTTGCTGCGTGGTTTCTTCATCGGCACGGGCTCCCAGCGGCCGCCATTCCCTGGATCGCCCTCTCTGCCCTCTCCCACGCTGCCTACGCTGTATACCTGCTCAAGGCCTACGATGCGGGCGACTTCTCGGTCGCCTACCCGCTCAGCCGCACTGCCCCGGTGTTGCTCGCGTTGTGGGATGGGCTGGTGGTACGCGAGCCGATCAGCAGTGCGGGTCTTGCCGGAGTGTTGCTCGCAGGAAGCGGAGCACTGCTCCTGCAGCTTCCCTCGCTTCGTCGCCACGGATGGCTCGCCACGCTGACCAGCCCGGTGACCCGCTATGCGCTGCTGACCGCGTGCTTTGTCGCCTTGTTCACGGTGATCGACAAACAAGGGGTGCGCGCCCTGCACCCGATCGTCTTCTTGTATTTCCTCGGCTTGGGTGAGGCCTGCGTGATCGCCGTGCTGCTCAGACGCTCCGCATTTGCACGCCTGCGAGCCGCGTGGACGGCAAACTCCACCCGCATGGTTCTTACCGGAGCACTCGGGGGCTTTTCGTATCTCCTTATCTTGTGGGCCCTGGCGAGCGCTCCGGCGAGCTATGTGCTCGGCTTGCGCCAAAGCAGCATCGTGTTCGGAGTCCTCCTAGCGCGTCTCGTGCTGCACGAAGGTGAAAGTCGCTACCGCATCGCCGGCGCCGCCGTCATTGCCACCGGCAGCGGGCTGATCGCGTACCTCGGCTAAAGCGACCGGCAGGCAGAGGGCCCTTGGCTTTGGACTTTCCCCGTGGTCCCGGTTTTCTTCATCCCGGCGGAGCGCCTGAGTCGCAGTCCAGCGAGGAAAAGAAGGATCCACAAGGGGGCCGGAAGCTGCCCGGACGGGGCCACCAGCATGCAGCCTTGGGAAGGCGAGGGGGCAGGGCCGGGAGGGCCACTGCCATAGATGGAAAAGTACCCGTTGATGTCGTCCGGCTGCAGGCGGTCAATGCCACTGACCCGGGAATTCATGATGGCAGTGACCTGCTGCGGCGGCACCGCTTCGTCCGGATGAGCAAGGCCCAACACATGCCCGAGTTCGTGCAGCAACACGCGTCGGATGTCGTAGACAGGTACGGGGGTGCCAGTGGAGAGGTCGAAGCGGATGGGCCCATCATAGGCATTCCACAGAACTCCGGCGTTGATGAACACCGGCGCCGCAATCATCTCGCCTGTATCTGGGCGGAAGCAGTTGTTGGTAAGCTGGATGATGTCGCCAAAATCACGCCCGCAGAAGTCGTTGGCGAACAGGATGGGATTGTCTCCTGCTGGCCCCGTGTTGTCACAGGCATGCCGGGGCCCTTGTGCACCACAGGGCGAGCGGAACGTGCCACCGATCTCGAGCGAGATGCGGACCGGGCCGCCGAGGCCGTTCCACTCCTCGGCTGCCAGCACCGCATTGTCGTCCCACGTCCGTGTGCCATTGGCCAGTGAGCGCGGTGGGCTCCCCAAAAACGAACGCACCACCACGGGCGAGCTGCGCCAGCGCACGCACGGACTCGCAGCATCCCCCCGGCGCGTGCGGATGCAGTCCCACGCTTCGCTCGGTGAGGCGCTCGCCAACAGCAGCACCAGGAAGAGGGATCCCTGCCAAGATTTCATCGGCTTGGCGATGACGCCTCCTCCAACACCCAGTTACGAAACTCTTGCACGGAGACGGCTTTCTCACCGCCACGAGGCTGCCTGCGGCGGAGGAGATTCCTGCCGGCGCGTCCGGTCACCGCGCTGCCGTCGTACGTGGTCACGACCTCGGCTTGCCGCTCGTCATCTCGCACGACGCGAAACACACCTTGCCACACTCCCACCACCGGAAACACGGCCCGCCCATTGGCCGCTACGAACAGCACGTAACGCTCACCCAAACGCAGCTCCGGAAGATCGAGGACGGAAGAACGCAGGCCGCCCTTCTCGCCGCCGGCGACGTCGAGCACAAAACGGTCCCCAGCCACCTGCCCTTTCAAGACCAGCAGATCCGCCAGGGTCACGAGCGTGCGCTGAATCCCGCTTGCGTCGGGTGCCTCTTCGACCGCCACCACTGTGCCTTCCACCACTTGTTCGGCGCCTGACACTAGCTGCGCGAAATCGCGCTGCACCACCACCAGGGCGCCCGCGCGCACAGGTAGGCTGAGGAGCGGAGCCGCACATGCCAGGGCAAGCGCCAACCACAGCCTTCGCGAGCACACGGTCGCCAGCCGTAGCAGCCGCCCGTTCCCCTTCCAAGCAGAAGCGTTTACCAGGAGAGCAGCGGGCGCGCGAAGCGCAACTTGCGCGTTCGCAGCATGTGCCACAACACCGCAACCACTTCGTGGTCCGAGCGAGCGAGGTCCTGAATCACGCGCACCACGTCGTACAGAGTCAGTTTCCCGTCCATGAGTCCTTTCCTCGTTCCCACACCGTCTGTTTCGGTGCCAGCCATGGACGCCGACGCAGTGCGTAAAATTCACTGCTGCTCGCACTCGCTAGCTCGGTGCTCCGCGTTCGTTGGCCGCCCGGATCATATACGTGGTGGATGCGCGTGCGGCGAGCTTCCCGGCTGCCCAGATATCCACCTCGGCGTATGCGCTGCGCTTACTGGCGCGCAAGACGAACGCCTCCGCGGTGACGACTCCTGCCGGGATGGGTTCCAAGTAATTGATTTTCATCTCGATGGTGAGCAGCAACGTGCCCTCGGGATACAAGGTGGCGAGCGCTGCCGCCACCGCGGTGTCTGCCAGGCCAAAACTCGCCCCGCCGTGCATCACCCCAGCTGGCTGCATCAAGTGCTGGCGATTCTCTACCTCGAGCCGCGCGTAGCCTTGGCGCAAGTCAACAACCCGGAGCCCTAAGTGCCCGGGGAAAAACCGGTTGTCCTCGTTGAAGCGAGCAGCGATGCGGTCACGTAGCTCGGCCGGTAGCTCGGCAAAGGTTTGGCCGTGGCTTCCCGACCCAAACTGTAGAGCAACTCGTAACGGAGTCATGCCCAATCTCTCCCTTGTTGCCAACAGAAGCGCAAGCCAAGGCACACCGGTGTGGCTTCACCTGCACCCAAAGCCTCCCGCTGCGGATGGGCCCAAGCACGACTAAGCCCCAAACGCGCAGGCAGCCACGCTCGCACGGGGTTGCAAACCGCGGGAGCTTCCTGCTGGAGGGTATGCGGGGATCAGAACGAGTGGTCACCCAGCGAGCGCTGCCGGTGCGCACCGCCGCGCCGACACGCGCAGTGAGCGATCGCGGCCGGAAACACTCAGTCAGAGTCCTCGAAACCCCTCTCTTGCCCTTCGTGGCAATTCAGTAGTCGAAAAGCCCAGCGCCTTTCCACTTGAAAGCCACCACCCGTTCGTGGTAGGCTTTCTTGGCTCTGCGAAAGGAGGGCGGGCAATGGGCACGAGGTTTTGGGGGCTGGCAGCGGCCCGCTGTCTCCTGGCCGCCTGCAGTCTGGCCGCGCTTAGCGGGCAGGTTTTCGCGGTGACGATCCACTTCGACACCCTTACGGCGGGGACGCAGCCAGGGAATGCGCTCGTGGCGCAGGGAGTCACGTTCACCACCGGGAACATCCCAAACACAGTGACGCTTGGTGGCACGGTCACCTTGGCAAGTCCGGATCCCCAGTTCGACGTCTTTGCGCAACCCGCAAACGCCGTGTCTCCTCCGAATTTTGTCACCGCGCATCTTGCGGGGCTCAACGATTTGCTGATCGGGTTCAGTGCGCCGGTCACCGAAGTCAGCCTGCGAACCGATCACTTCTTTCCCGAATCGGCCGAAGTGGTGCGCTTGCTTGCGTTGAGGCCAACGGCCAACCCGAACGAGTTTCAAGTGATCGGCATTGCTGCGGGCTTCGACAATGCGACCAGCGCCCCGGCGGACACGCTCGTGGTGAATCTTGGCGGAGTGCCGTTTCGCTACGCCTTGTTTCAAACGACCACAGAACCAGAAGGCTTTGACGATCTCAGCTTCACCCCAGCGCTTCCTGCACCGGCCCTTGGCGGACGGGCGATTCTTCTGCTCGCTGGTCTCCTCCTGTGGGCCGGCCTGCATAGCATCGGCCGCATACGCGCGGCGCGATTCGTCAATTCGCCCCCCCAGGACACCGTGACCATACTCCCGAGGGGGCGCGGTTAGTGCGCCGCGGATTCATGCGCGAACCCCCTAGGTCCCAACCAGACGGCCCCTAAGAAGCCGCCAGAGGCGGAGGCGCGCAGGCGATCGTTTTTGGCCAAGCGCGCACGGCACCCAGGAGCCTTTTGGCCAGCACAGGCGAATCACGAACAGCGACCAGGCAACCCTCGGCGGTACGCTCCCGTGCAACCGCGGTCGCACTCACATCTCGGTCCTCCAACGATGGTTCGCACAAGGCCCGGGGGAGGGCCCACTTCGAACCTTGCTTGCGCTTGTCGCGGCACGAGGGCCCAGACTTTCCCCTGGGGTCACCGTGGCTCAACCCTTCCGTGCCGCCGTTAGAGCGCGAGTTGCCCGGACTTCGGGCTGCCTTGTCCATCGTCCTGCTGCCTTTGTCCCGGTCGTCCCTTTCGATTCCGCTGATCGCTACGGTCACCGCATCCTTTTTGCGGAAGGCGGCCAGGAGGATCACGAATCGCGAAGGAGGTGCAGCGATGCAGGTGCAAGTCGCCGTGATCGGCGGCGGAGCGTGTAGTGGAGAGGTGGAGGCACTCGCCGAAGAAGTGGGCGCCGAGCTGGCGCGCCGCGGCGCAGTGCTGGTTTGTGGCGGGCTCGGCGGGGTCATGGCAGGTGCGTGCCGCGGCGCCAAGCGTGCAGGTGGGACTACGGTCGGAATCTTACCCGGCTACCAGCGAGCGGCCGCCAATCCCTGGGTGGACATCGCGGTGCCGACCGGGCTGGGTCATGGGCGCAACATTCTCGTCGTCGCCAGCGGTGACGCAGTGATTGCGCTTGCGGGCGAGCACGGGACGGCCTCGGAGATCCACCTCGCGCGCGTCCTCGGCAGGCCTGTGGTTGCGTGCCGAGCCTGGGAGGGGGTAAGCGACATCGCCCACGCCGCAACCCCGCGAGAAGCAGTGGCGCGCGCCCTCGCCCTTGTGAAGGGCGGGCTGGATGCCTGAGCCCGCGGCCGCCTTCCTGGGCGCGGCGGGCCGGGGCTCGCCCTCGCCGTGCGCGGACGCAAATCTGCGCTTGACACTGCCCCCAGGCTCGATTAGTTCCGGAGGCAATGTTCGTTGCTCGCAACACACTGCTCGGTGCGCTCGGGCTGCTTAGCCTGTTGCTTCGCTGCCCGCCCGGGGTGTGTGCGGGGACGTAAGTCCAGCGCGGAACCGCAGGACGCCACGGGCGGAATCGAGCCGTCCGTGGCGTTTTTGTTTGGGCCACGGGCGACTCCCCCCGAAGGCCCCTTTCGGTTCGAAAGACGCGGAGAAGGGAGGAAACAACATGCAGAACGATCCAAACGTCGTGTACATCTTCGACACCACCTTGCGCGACGGAGAGCAGTCGCCGGGTGCGAGCATGAATGTGGAGGAAAAGGTCCTCATCGCGCGCCAGCTCGAGCGGCTGGGAGTGGATGTCATCGAGGCCGGTTTTGCGGCTTCCTCGCCGGGCGACTTCGAAGCCGTGCAGCGGGTGGCGCAAACGGTCACCCGTCCGGTGGTCCTGAGCCTGGCGCGGACGCGCGAAAACGACATGGTGCAAGCGATTCGCGCGGTGGAGAAGGCCCGCAATCCTGGGATTCATGTCTTCATCGCCACCTCCGACTTGCACCTCGAGCGCAAGCTCATGATGAGCCGCCAAGAAGTGATGGATGCGGCCTGCTGGGCGGTGGAGTTCTGCCGCAAGTATCTAGATTATGTCGAATTTTCCGCAGAAGACGCGTCGCGTTCGGACCGCGATTACCTGGTACAAGTGTTCGCGGAAGTGATCCGCGCCGGAGCACGGGTCATCAACGTGCCGGACACCACCGGCTATGCCGTGCCGGAGGAGTTCGGGGCTCTCTTCCGGTACTTGATCGAACACACCCCGGGGAGCGAGCGGGTGCGTTGGAGCGTGCACTGCCACAACGATCTGGGGATGGCAGTGGCGAACTCGCTGGCTGCCGTGCGCAACGGAGCGCGGCAGGTGGAATGCACGGTCAACGGCATCGGCGAGCGCGCTGGCAACACCTCGCTCGAAGAGGTGGTCATGGCTTTGCACACCCGGCGCGATTTCTTCGGCCTGCGCACGAACATCGTGACCGAGCAAATCTACCCGGCGAGCCGCTTGCTCTCCCAGGTAACTGGCTTGGTCGTTCCTGCCAACAAGCCGATCGTGGGTGACAACGCCTTCGCGCACGAAGCCGGGATCCATCAAGACGGCGTGCTCAAAGACAAACTCACTTACGAAATCATGCGGCCTGAATCGGTCGGGCTGCCCAGCAACAAACTCGTGCTGGGGAAGCACTCGGGCCGGCACGCCTTCGCGGAACGGCTGAAGCAACTCGGTGTGGACTTGTACAACGTGGACATGAACAAGGCCTTCGCCAAGTTCAAGGAACTCGCCGACCGCAAGAAGTTTGTCTACGACGAGGACTTGCTCGCCATTGTCACCGAAGAAGCGGTGCGGGGGCCGGATATTTTCGAGCTGCTCGAACTCGAGGTGGGTGCTGCAACCGGGAGCGAGCCGCGTGCTCGCGTGCGCGTGCGTTCGAACGGCCGCGAGCGAGTGGCCACCGCCACCGGAGACGGGATGGTGGACGCTTGCTTCAAGGCAATCGGCGAGGCCACCGGTCTTTCCCCGAAACTCGAGCGATACGCAGTGAAGGCCATCACCGGAGGCACCGACGCCATGGGCGAGGTCTCCTGCCTGATCAGCCTCGACGGCGCTACGGCGACCGGACAGGGAGCCCACACCGATATCGTGCATGCCAGCGCCCTGGCGTACCTGAACGCACTGAACAAGTTGTGCCACCGCCAGGCACGCCTGCGCCAGATCCGAGGCGAAGAGCCTTGAGGAGATTCCATGGGAGAGCGGTTTCGGGTGTTGTTGTTACCGGGCGACGGAATTGGCCCGGAGGTGGTGGAGCAAGCACAGCGAGTGCTCGACGTGGCGAGCGAACGTTTCGCCTTGCCCGTCGAATTCGAACAAGCGGTGGTCGGTGGGGCAGCCATTGATCGCTTTGGCACGGCGCTTCCGCAGCAGGCGCTCGCGGCGGCGCAAGCGGCCGACGCGATTTTGCTCGGCGCTGTCGGCGGCCCCAAGTGGGACGACCCGCAAGCGGCAGTGCGGCCTGAGCAAGCGCTGCTCGGCTTGCGCAAAGCCCTCGACCTCTTCGCCAACCTCCGCCCTGTGCGCGCTCTGGAAAGCTTGCTCGATGCCTCCACGCTCAAGCCGGAGGTATTGCGCGGCGTGGACCTAGTCGTGGTTCGCGAACTGACGGGGGGCGTCTACTTCGGCAAGCCGAGCGAGCGGCGGCAAGGCCCGCACGGCCGCGAGGCGCTCGACACCATGATCTACACCGAGCAAGAGATCGCGCGCCTGATGCGTTCCGCTTTCGAATTGGCACGCCAGCGGCGGAAAAAGGTCAGCTCGGTGGACAAGGCAAACGTGCTGTCTTCGTCGCGGCTGTGGCGCGAAGTGGCGCACGAAGTCCGGCGCGACTACCCGGATGTGGCCTACGAAGACGTGCTGGTAGATGCGATGGCCATGCACCTGATCCGCCGCCCGCGCGATTTCGACGTCATTGCCACAGAGAACCTCTTCGGGGACATCTTGACCGACGAGGCCTCCATGCTCGCCGGTTCCATGGGGCTGTTGCCCTCCGCATCGCTGGGGGCGGCAAAAAACCGAGCGGGGTACCCGCGCGGCCTGTACGAGCCCATTCACGGCAGTGCTCCGGACATTGCCGGGCAAGACCGCGCCAACCCCCTGGCTGCCATTCTGTCTGCCGCCTTGTTGCTCCGCTACTCGCTCGGACAAGCTGAGGTTGCCTCGGCGATCGAACGCGCGGTCGAGGCAGTGCTCGCGCAAGGGTTCCGCACGGCGGACATCCAGCAGCCCGGAACGAAGGTGGTGGGCTGCCGCGCCATGGGAGACGAAGTGGTGCGTGCCCTGCGGCAAGGAAACCTATGAAAAAAAGCGCATACGCGGTGGCAGTAATTGGAGCCACCGGTGTGGTCGGTGAAGAAATCGTTCGTGCGCTCGAGCAACGGGGGTTTCCGGCCAGTCGCCTACAGGCCTGGGCCAGCGCGGAGTCGGTCGGCAAAGAAGTGACTCGGGAAGACAGCGAAGTGCTGGTCGAGCCCTTGCACGAAAACACTTCTCTTACCGGCTTCGACTTTGTTTTTCTCGCGGCGGGGGAAGAAGTCAGCAAGCAGTGGGCGGAAAAAGCCGCCGCGGCGGGCGCTTGGGTCATTGACACCAGCAGAGCGTGGAGTGCCCGGGAAGACGTGATCGTGGTGGTTCCCGAGGTCAATGCCGGCGAGCTGCGCCAGCCGCCGGCGAGCCGCATTGTCGCGAGCCCCGATCCCGTGACCATTGCGCTCGCGGTGTTCCTCGAGCCGCTGCGCCAGCGTGGCTCTCTGCGCAGCGTGGTGGCCACTGCCTTCGATCCGGTCTCGGTGCGCGGGCGGCGTGGGCTCAAAATCCTCGAGCAAGAAGTGTACGAACTTCTCAATGGGCGCGAGCCGGAAGACAACGAGTTGTTCCCCGAACGCGTGGCCTTCAATCTCTTTCCTTGCGTGGGGGAAATGCGCGCAGACGGCACCACCGAGGCAGAGGAGCGGTCGGTAGCGGCACTGCGGCGCGTGCTGCGCCAGCCTTCGCTGCCCCTGTTCCTGACCCGCGTGCAAGTGCCGCTGTTTTACGGAACTGCGGTCGCGGTCCACGTCGAGTTCGAACCTGGCGCAGCGCTGGAAGGCCTCCGGGAGCACCTGCGCGCCGCACCCGGGCTGTTGGTCGAAGACGAGCCGCTTGTCTGCCCCTCCCCCGCCGACGTGATGGGCAGCGACGCAACGCACGCTGGGCGGCTGCGGCTGGACCTCGAGCGCGGCGCGCTCGACGCCTGGCTCGTGCTCGACAACACGCGCAAGGGGTCCGCGGTCAACGCGGTGCAAATCGCCGAGGTGCTGTTGCGCAGCCAAGCCTGAGCCATGCGCTACAAGCTGCTCGTCGAGTACGAAGGCACGCGTTACCTCGGCTGGCAGGTGCAGCCGCACGGTCCGACAATCCAAGGTGAAATGGAGGCGGCCCTGCGCAAACTTTGCGGGCAAGAGGTTCGGGTGGCCGCTGCCGGCCGTACGGATGCCGGAGTGCACGCCAGTGGACAAGTGGTGAGCTTCGTACTCGAGCGCGCCTGGCCGACTGAGTCGCTGCTCCGAGCCCTCAATGCGGTGCTACCGCACGATATCGCGGTCACCAAGGCAGAACAGGTGGCGGATTCGTTCGACCCGCGGCGTGACGCGACAAGCCGCACCTACCTCTACCGCATTTGGAATCGGCGCGTGCCCTCGCCGTTTTGGCGGCGTTTTTCCTGGCACGTCTTTTACCCCCTGGACGAGCGCGCCATGCAGGCCGCCGCCGCTACGTTGGTCGGAGAGCACGATTTCGCCTCCTTCCAAGCCGCCGGCTGCGAAGCTGCGCACGCGGTGCGGCGGGTGGTGCGCAGCGAGGTCGAGAGACAAGGAGACATGATCCTGTACCGCATCGAGGCCAACGCCTTCGTGCGCCACATGGTGCGCAACATCGTCGGCACACTCGTCGAGGTCGGCCGCGGCCAGCTCGAGCCGCAGGCCCTAGCGATGATCCTCGAACGCCGCGACCGCACCCACGCCGGGCCTACCGCTCCCGCGCACGGCCTCTGCCTCAGCGCGGTCCGCTACCACGACGCACTGCGCCGCGGCTTGCGTTCAGAAAATGTAAGCGAGGCCTAAGCCAATTCCGTAATCCAGGGCGATATCGGTGCCCCCCACCATCCCGGTGGGACGGATCGTGAAGTTGTCGGCGAAATGCAAGTCCACACCCGGCCACAGGGTCAAATCGTGGTTGCGGAAACCGCCCTGGTGGAAGACCCGCCCCGTCAACTCGTGGCGGATGGTGTAAAAGCTGCTGCCACGCAGGAAGAGTTCGAAGCTCCAGTTAAAGACGTCCGGCACGTCACCCGTGGTGAACTCGTACCCCACATGGCCGCCCATCCCGAAGGCTTTGTAGACGTACCGTGCGGAAAGAAAGGGGTTGAGGCCGACCTCATCGGTGCCGAATTCCTTCGACTTGCTGCCCGAGGGCACGCGCACTTCCACGCCGGCCGCCCACTTGAGGTTGTCGTTCACACCCTGGGTGAACTTGCCGTACAACGTGACGTCACCCATGTCTTCCTTTGTGGTTTTCTGCCCGCTGACCGTACGGCTTTCAATGTAACCGGGCAGCGAGAAACCAATCTCCGAGTTCTTCGATAGGCCGTAGCTGCCCAACAAGGTAAAGGCCCCGGCGCTGATCTCGTCGGCCTTGATCCGGAATCCGATGAGATTGAGGCGAGTCTTCTCTTTGTCTTGAATCTTGACACCCTGCACTTCCAAGCGGAGCCGGCCTTGCTCGACCGTAGCCGCGTCGCGCGTGAAATTCTTGAACGAGCGAATCGCCTCGCTCATCTCCGCGCCCTGCACCACCCGACCCCAGGCAATGAACCCTGCCACCGCGAGGAGTCCCGCCACCTTTCTTCCAGCGCCAACCATCGTCACCCCTCCTTTTTCACCTTCCCGGATTTTTTGGCTGCGTGCCTCCCTTGCCGATCGGCACGCCTCCGCCTGAAATCGCGGCCGATGCTACGTTGTTGCCCGCAAAATTGTGCTCTTCCGATCTAAGCAAAGCGCAAAACCGGAACTCGCGACGGCAGGACGCAGGCAGAGGGGCCCGTCCCCCGGGGGATCGCCACGCTGCCCGCGAGCGGTGATCCCCGCTTGCCGCGGCCGCTTTGCATGCTCCCGGCCCCGAGGGAGGAGGCATACAGCCGCTTACTTGCCACCCGCGCGGTGACAGGCAGGGGGCGTCGTCCTTTCAGCTCTCATCCAAGGCGCGCAGCAAGCCGCGCGCATAGCGCTCGGTTTCCTCGCTCACGCTACCCAGCATGCGGGCCAACTCGCGCACCCGCTCTTGGCCTTCGACCACGCGGGCTCGCGAAACGACGCGGTTTCCTTGCTTGCGTTTCTCCACCGCCAGGTGATGGTCGGCCAGCGCCGCGATTTGCGGCAAGTGGGTGATACACAGCACTTGGTGCGTCTTCCCGAGGGAGCGCAAGCGCTTCCCTACTGCAGTGGCCGTGGTGCCTCCGATCCCGGCGTCCACTTCATCGAACCAGAAGGTCACCGCCTCGTCTCCTGCCGCCAGCGTCTTCAAGGCGAGCATGATGCGCGACAGTTCCCCGCCCGAAGCCACCCGCGCCAGCGGGCGGGGTGCCTCGCCTCGATTGGCCGACCAAAACAACTCCACACGATCCGCGCCGGTGGGGGACAAGCCGAAGCCCTCCGCTGCTTGGCTGTCGCGGGCATCCCGCTGCGGCCCGTCGCTGGCGCTTTGTGTAAAGCACACTTGGAACTGGGCATCCCGCATGCCCAAGACGCGGAGTTCCCGCTGCATGAGTTCTTCGAGTTTGCGTGCCGCCGCGCGCCGCTTCTCGGAAAGCGCGCGGGCAAAGCCCCACGCTTGCGCCGCGACCTCCTGCACGCGCCGCTCCAAGGCAGCCAACTCGTGCTCGTCGTCGTCCAGCAAGGCGAGCTGGCGGGCGACCTCGGCACGGCGCTGCGGCAACTCGTCCGCCGCGCAACCGTACTTGCGCTTGAGGCGTGCGATCAGCGCCAGCCGCTCCTCCACCTCGGCAAGCCGCTCTGGGTCGGCGCGCACACTCTCCCCCGCCCGCCGCAACTGCCAGGCCGCCTCCTCGAGCCACGAGCGAGCTTGCTCGATCAGCGCGCGCACCCCCCCAAGTTCGGGCATCAGGGCAGAGACCTCGGCAAGCTCGTGCTCGAGTTTGGAGAGCACGGAGCTTACCGCCTCCTCGCCGCTGTGCAGCCGTTCTTCGCCACCCACACACACGCGCCCGAGGCGCTCCGCGTGGCGCAAGCGACTGCGCGTTGCCAAGAGCGCTTCCTCCTCGCCTGCTTCCACTGCCGCCTGTTCGAGTTCCTGCAACTGAAAGCGCAGCAGTTCCGCCTGGCTGCGGATTCGCTCCACATCTGTGCGTGCCTCTTGCAAGCGCTGCCAGGCCGAGCGCAAGGCGCGGTAGTGTTCCTCCATTTGCGCTCGTTCCGCCCTGAACCCGGCGAATTCGTCGAGCAAGCCCAGGTGCGCCTCGTTGCGCAACAGGTCCGTTTGCTCGTGCTGCCCGTACAAGTGGATCCAGCGGCCCACCAGTTGGGCGAGCTGAGTCGCGCTCGCCAGCTCACCATTGACCCAAATGCGTCCCTTTCCGCTGCGCTGCAGGGTCCGGCGGACCACGATTTCATCCGCGGCACGAAAGCCAAGCGCCGCGAGCCGTTCCTCCTCTCCCGGGCATTCGAACAACGCCTCGACCACGGCCTCTTCCGCATCGGCGCGCACCAACTCCGCACTGCCGCGCGCTCCACAGAGCAACAAGATGGCACGGGTAATGATGCTCTTGCCTGCTCCGGTTTCCCCGGTCAGAACGTTGAACCCAGGCTCGAAGTCCAGCTCTGCTTCGTCGATCACCGCCATTTGGCGGATGCGCAACGCCCGCAGCATGTTCCTGTTCCGCGCTCAGCGCTCTCCCCAGCGGAGCTTGCTTCGCAACACCTCAAAGTAACTGCGCTCCGGCAGTTGCACGAGGGGGGCACGGGTACGAGCTTGGCGCACCTCGACGCTGTCGCCCACTTGCAACGGGAAGCCTTCCTGTCCGTCAATGGTGAGCACCACGTCCTCCCCTGCTGCCACCATCGCCACCCGCACCACACTGGTTTCCGGCAACACAATGGGCCGGTTGGTCAAGGTGTGTGGGCAGATGGGCGAAAGCACCAGCACGTCCACGGCCGGGTGCACGATCGGACCCCCCGCAGAAAGCGAGTAAGCGGTGGAGCCGGTCGGCGTGGTCACGATCAACCCATCCGCCTTGTACACGCACAGTTCCTGATCATCCACCGTGGCCCGCAAGTCCACCATGCGCGATAGCGCACCCTTGTTGATCACCGCGTCATTGAGAGCCAAGCGTTGCGCCAGCGTCTCCTCGCCTCGCCGCCAGCGCACCTCGAGCATCATCCGGCGGTCCGCCCGCAGCTCGCCGCGCAGCACGCGTTCGAGCATCGGTAGCGCCTCCTCCACCGTGACCGCGGTCAAAAACCCGAGGCCGCCTAGGTTGATGCCGAGAATGGGGACCTCGCGCGTCACCAGCAAACGAGCCACGCTGAGCAAGGTGCCGTCACCGCCAAGTACCAAGAATAGCTCCACCATGCCGGCCATTTCTTCGCGCCCCGCGACGCGCGCTTTGGGCAGGTGAGCGGCCGCATCCCGCTCCACCCACACTTCGCAGCCGCGCGCTTGCAGCCATTCGATGACGGTGCGGCCGACTTCGTAAGCGCGCGGCTGCCCGTGCTTAAGGATCAACCCGATCGATCGCATGCGCCTTTGCTACCACAGCCGCCCGGCAAGCGGCTACGGAGTCCCCATGTTGCCGCAGTCGGCGATGCTGCTAGAGGCTCGGCGCGGATGCGAGCTTGGCGGGGTAGGGTCGAGGGGAAGGCGCCGGCACCACGTTTGAGGCGTATTCTGCTGGCAAGCTCGCTGCTCCTACCATTGCTGGTTGGAGCCGCGGAGACGAAAGCCGAGCCGGCCGCGGTGACGCCTCCTGTTGCAGGCGATCCTGCACAGCAACGTCTCTTGCAGCGCTGTCCGATCGGGGAAATCCGGGTGGACATGGCCGGCCCGGCCCTGCGCGAGCAAGTGCGCGCCCGGCGCAAAGAGGCATGGGAGAAGGCGCATGGGGGCAAGCCGGGTCTCAGCCGTGCCTTGCGGGCGCGCCTGGCCGGCTGGCCCGAGCGCCCGCCGGAAGCGATCCGCCTCCCCGCGGAAGCGCGCGAGTTTGCCCTCCAACTGTTGCGCGACACGTGGCGCGGCCTTGCCGCCATGCGCGACCGCGAGCACGCTCTCCCCATTGACCACCTGCGCTGGTTCGGACCGCTCTACTCTGTCGAACAGGCCAAGATCGGGGACTATGCGAGCAGCACCAATATCGGCTTGTTCTTGGCCTCGCTGGTTGCGGCGCGCGAACTCGGCCTGGTCGGACCAGAAGAAGCCCTCGACCTTGCCCGCCGCGTGCTCGACACCGTCGAGCAACTCGAAACATACCGGGGCTTCTTGTTCAATTACTACGACACCACTTCGCTGGAGCGCACCAGCAACCTGGTTTCGTTCGTAGACTCTTCTTGGTTCACTGCCGGCTTGATCGTGCTCCGCAGCGCCATGCCAGAACTCCGCACGCGCGCCAGCCGCTTGCTCGAAGCCGAGGACTACAGTTTCTTCTACGACCGCACCCGCCACCAGATGCGGCACGGCTACTTTGTCCACACCCGTACGTTTTCTCCCTTTCACTACGGTATGTGGTTTACCGAGGCCCGCCTTGGAAGCCTACTCGCCATCGGCAAAGGAGATGTCCCGCGCGAGCACTGGTTTGCCACCGTGCGCACCTATCCGCCCGGTTGCCAATGGCAACGGCAAGCACCGGTGCAACCGCGAGTGGAAGAACGCAACAGCGTCCCTCTCTATCTCGGCTACTACCACTGGCAGGGTATCCACTACGTGCCCTCTTGGGGGGGAAGCATGTTCGAGGCGCTGATGCCCCTTCTTCTGCTCGACGAAGTCACGCTCGCACCACGCGGCCTGGGTGCAAACGCCCGCGCCCACGTGCAAGTCCAGCAGCGCTACAGCCACGAGGTGCTGCACAGCCCGTTTTGGGGCCAGTCGCCGTGCCTAGATCCAAACGGTGAAGAATACCGCGAGTATGGCATCCCCGTGCTGGGAACCCGCGGCTACGAGCCGGGCGCGGTGACCCCGCACGCCTCCGCCCTGGCCCTCTTGGTTGACCCCGCGGCAGCCCTGGCCAACCTGCAGGAGATGGCCCGCCGCTTCCCGATTTACGGGGACTTCGGCTTCTTCGACGCCGTGGATCCCCGCTCGGGCAAAGTGGCAACCGCTTACTTGTTTCTGGATCAAGCCATGACTTTCCTCGCCACCGCCAACTTCCTCTGTCAGGGTTGCGTGCAACGATACTTTGCCGCCGATCCCATCGTTCAGGCTGCTCTCCCGCTCCTGCGCGAAGACGCGCTCTTTCAAGCTGGGCAACCGCTTGACGCAGGCGTGGCATACAAGTAAGTGAACAACTGTTCACTTACCGAGGAGGGAGCATGCGCACGCCGATTTGCGACCAGTTGGGCATCGAACTACCGATTTTTGCCTTTAGCCACTGCCGCGACGTGGTGGCCGCGGTGAGCCGGGCAGGCGGCTTCGGAGTGCTCGGCGCAGTCGGATTTCCACCAGACCAGCTCGAGGTGGAACTCAAGTGGATTGACGAGTATGTCGGCGACAAGCCCTACGGCGTGGACATCGTCATTTCCAGGCAAGTACGAGGCATGGGCGAACTCGATCCAGTCAAACTGGAAGAACAACTCAAGGCTATGATCCCGCGCGAGCACTTCGAGTTCGCCGACTGCATTCTTGCTGAGCACGGCGTGCCCAAGCTCCCCGAGGGTGAGCGACCGGTCGGACAACTCCTCGGCTGGACTGCCGCCACCGCAACCCCACAAGTCGAAGTTGCCCTGCGACATGAAAAAGTGCGCTTGATCGCCAACGCTCTCGGCACACCACCCAGTGACGTGATCGATCGAATCCATTCCACTGGGCGCTGGGTGGCAGCGCTGTGCGGATCCGCGAAACACGCCCTACGCCACAAAGAAGCCGGGGTGGACCTGATCGTCGCGCAGGGAACCGAGGGCGGTGGCCACACGGGAGAAATCGGCAGTGTGGTGCTGTGGCCAGAAGTGATTGACGCGGTAGCACCCACGCCCGTACTCGCCGCCGGCGGCATCGGCACAGGCCGGCAAATCGCTGCGGCCTTGGCCATGGGCGCGCAGGGAGTGTGGACCGGCTCGCTCTGGCTCACCGTGCAGGAGGCAGACGTGCCACCCGCGCAAATGGAGTGTTACCTGCAAGCCACCAGCCAAGACACGGTACGTTCCCGCTCCTTCACCGGCAAACCGTGCCGCATGCTGCGCAACGATTGGACCGAAGCGTGGGAGCGGCCCGACGCACCGAAGCCGCTCGGCATGCCGCTGCAGTTCATGGTGACCGCTGACGCCGTGGCGCGAACGCATCGCTACGCTGAAAAGTCGAAACGGGTGATGTTCAACCCGGTCGGACAAATCGTAGGCCGGCTCAACCGAGTGCGCACGGTCAAAGAAGTGATTTACGACCTCGTGCAGGAGTACCTGGAAGCAGTCGAACGCCTGCAGCAACTCACGCAGTCGGCCGCACCTTCGGCTTGACGAATGCGCGCGAGGCTGCAAGCCGTAGCCTCCTTGCATGGCTCGGGTTCGGCTGGAGGGCGTCAGCAAGCGCTTCCCTGACGGCACACTCGCGCTCGATCGAATCGATCTGGCGGTCGAAGACGGCGAGCTGCTCGTGGTCGTCGGGCCTTCGGGTTGCGGGAAGTCCACCCTGCTGCGCATCGTGGCTGGCCTCGAGGAAGCAACGGAAGGCAAGCTGTTTTTGGATCAAGAGCTGGTCAACGACTGGCCGCCGCAGCGACGCAACGTGGCCATGGTCTTCCAGGAATACGCGCTGTACCCGTTCCTCACCGTACGCGACAATCTCGCTTTTCCCTTGCGCATGCGCCGCCTGCGGCGAACCGAGATCCAGGAGCGCGTGCAGCGAGTCGCCAAGCTGCTCGAACTCGAAGCCTTGCTCGACCGCTACCCGCGAGAACTCTCCGGCGGCCAGAGGCAACGCGTCGCCATGGGGCGAGCGCTGGTGCGCGACCCGTCGGTGTCGCTGCTCGACGAGCCTCTTTCCAACCTCGACGCCAAGTTGCGCGTCACCGTGCGGGCGGAGATCGCCAGTATCCAGGAGCGAACGCGCACGACCATGATTTACGTCACCCACGATCAGACCGAGGCGATGACCCTCGGCCACCGTGTGGCGGTGCTCGATCGGGGGCGGCTGCAGCAAGTCGAGCGGCCCGCGGAACTGTACGAGAACCCAGCCAACGCGTTTGTTGCCGGCTTCATCGGCAACCCACCCATGAACCTCTTCGCGGCGCACGCCGAGGGCAGTGCCGAGGGGGTCTGCCTGCGCATCGGGCCGCACCGCTTACTCGCAAATGCGCCGCGCCACTGGCGGCTTGCGGGCCACGAAGACATCCCCCCCACCCTCACCGTAGGGATTCGGCCCGAGCATTTGGAACTTGCCAGCGGACCTGGAGCCAACACCGTCGAAGCCCTCGCGGTCCATGTCGAGCACCTCGGCCACGAAACTCTCCTGTACGCCGCAATCCGCGGAGAACTCTCCGTGCGCTGGGTGGCGCGCCTCCCTGGGATGCAGAACTTCGCCAAAGATGCGCCCGTATGGCTGCGCGCGCCTGCGGCGCGGATTTACCTCTTTGCGGAGCCCGTGCCGTAGCGCCGCTCCAGAACCGAAACGAACGGTACGCAGGTTCGGAGCGAGGTGACCCTGTGCCGCGCCTGCTCGAGCGGCAAGCCGCACGCGGCGTGCAAGTAGGCGATCGCGACCGTCGGAGCGCGATTGAGCCCCGCATTGCAGTGCAGGTAAACCCGCCATCCGCGTGCGATGTGCACCTGCAGCCACTGCACTGCCCGGTCGAGCTCCGCGAGCAACGCCTCCGGGTTGCCGTCGGCGACAGCGATCCGCTCCGCCACGATGCCCACCTCAGCGTATGCGCGCAGCAATTCGGTCCAGGAAAGCCCCTTGGCTGCAAGGTCTCCGTCGTCCTGCAGGCTCAACACAGCCTGCACACCCAACTGCGCGCGAAGCCAAAAGGCGTCATCCGGGCGCGGGTACTCGCCGACGATCAACTCCGGCAGGATCCACGTACAATTCGGGTGCGCGGTCGGGCGGCCCGGTGGTCCCCACGCACGCAGCCAGTACGCATCCGACATGCCTCCCCTGCCTACTCGCGCGCCGCTGTTGAGGCAACCTCACCCATTCCCGCGCGCACCGTTCCGTGACGCCGAGCTGGACAACAGGACCCGGGGGGGACCTTCGCCGGGACCTGGGGCCGTATGCCTCTGGGCGACCTAGCCGCAGCGCCACTGGCGAAGGAGCTGTGCAACATCTCGCCAGCACGTGAAGCACGACTGCCCTGGCAGTCAGGGAGACAAGCGCTGTTTTGTGCGGCGCCCAAGGCAATCCTGACCGCGCGAATCGAGGTCGGCACGGTGGAAGCCTTAAACCCGCATGCGTTGTCGGAGAAGTGTCCTCGACCCTGCGTCCTGAGATAGCCACACTACCGAGTAGGCCGGCACGCTGAGTGTTCACCCAAAGACATGTGGAGCGGGGCCCCCGCGCTCAATCACTTGGGCCACGAAGGCGCGCCCGCAGACGGGGGCACTGATTGAAGCTGTGTTGTCGGGTGCACCGCATCCGCAGAAGGCTACCGCTCCGATTTGGGCACCATGCGTTGGACGTGCGCTCATGGATCACCACACAGCGAAGTCGCAGCTGTGCGCACCCTCGCAGTCGCTGCGCGTTCGCAAAAGCACGCCAATGCCATCCTGCGCAACCGGGTGAACCGAATGACTCCTGCCGCATCGAAAAAATTGCCGAGCGGCCGCCGAAGCAGTCGCGAGGACCACCCGACGAATTCCCCCGTTCCGAACCGCTCTCCCCTTCTAAGCGAGGAACCCTTTCACCGCTTTTCGGCGGCTTGCCGTGGATGAAAGCAGGCCGTGTCCCTCGGAACTTGGGCAGTGTTGCGGTCGTTAGCTTCGTTCCGAGCGCCGTTGTCGGCCTTCCGGAGCCAGAACCTGTCCGGTGGACGTGGCGGAAGCATGCGGCACCGACCCGCTCGTTCAGCAAGCGCCCACAGCGTTCGTGGGTCGCCGCACGAGCATTCGGCGGGTGGATCGAGCAAGAAGTGCAGAGGTCTGCGATGGATACCACAGATGCCGCCGAACTCGGGCGCTGTCCTGGAATTCGCGACGTCTCCTTCTCGATGACAGATCGCTGTCGGCGCGCGCTTGTCCGCACGTAACTGCCGAGAAAACTCATGCGCGCGTGGGGCGGCAACAGCCGGCGAAAACACACCCAGCTCTCCGCAACGTCGCTACGCGCGCCTTGACAGCCTCGCTCTGCCGTGCGAATTAGCCGCGCCCGAATGGACCGCCTGATCCCCGAATCGGGGTGGCCGGCGCGCCCGTTCAAGGAGGGACTGACCGTGCAAAGCGTGAGGGTGCGCCGCGCCGTGCGGCTTTCCGTGCTCTGGTTCGTGCTACTCGCAATGGTTCTGTTCGCAGGGCCGATCGTAGCCCGCGGACAGACCTGCGCGGGCGACTGCGACGGGAGTGGCGAGGTGACGATTGACGAGCTGGTGAAGGCGGTGAATATCGCGCTCGGAACCGCGATGCCCGAGACGTGCCTCGGCGCGGACCGCAGCGGCGACGGCACCGTGACCATTGACGAAATCATCGTCGCCGTGAACTACGCCCTGAATGGTTGCCCGGTGGGAAGTCCCGGCCCGAGTCCGACGAGCACGCCGACGGCGACTCCTTCGGCTGTGGAAAGCCCCACCGCAACGCCGACGTTCGGAGTTCCGAACGGGATTTTTTGGCACCCGAACAGCGCCTACCTGCACAGCGTGTCGCCGACGTCCGAGTTTTCTTTCTTCTCGCTCCTGCTCACCGTTGACGGCGTGCCGGAGAGCACGGCCGAGGTTACGCTGACGGGACCAGGGGGCACGGTGACGATTCCGTATACCGGCCAGACCACGTTTGACAGTCGCTTCTTTGCCCAATACCAAAGCAGCAACCTCAGCCTCGCGTACGTGCCCGGCGCCACCTACACCGTGACGACGGTGACCTCCATCGGTACCGCCTCGGTGGTCATCACGGCTCCGGGCGGCATCACGGTCGCTCCGGACGGCTCGCAGGTCTCCTGGGAGTACGAGGGCGATAACGAGCGCATCTCCATTTTTACGCCAAGTTTCACTCCCGCCTTCAACAGCGACGACGGCGACAAGACCTCGCCGTTCTCGATCCCGGTCAGCGCCTACGGCGCGGGACCGGGGACTTACAAGGTTTCGGTCGACATTCGCCGTAGGTTCACGACCGTCACCGGCGGCGCGCCGGGTACACAGTTCGTCGCGATTGACCAGCGCCTCGCCGACGTCGTTCCCTCCGCGCTCGGCCTCACGCACACCCCAACGACGACCCCCACCAACACTCCGACGCGGCCCCCGAGCCCGACAGCCACGGCCACGCCCACGATCACAGGAACGATCCTACCCACGCCGGTGCTCACCGGACAGATCCTGTTCAAGTCCTCCCGGCCTGGGTCGGATCGGAACGTTTCCCACATTTTCGTCATGAACGCAGACGGCAGCGACGTGATTCAACTGACCAGCGGCAGCGGGTTTGACGAGTGGCCGCAGTGGAACCACGACAAGACGAAGATCGCCTTCACGCGCGACCGCCGGCTGCACATCATGAACGCGGACGGCTCGGGCGTCACCGCCCTGCGAACGCAAAACTTCCAATACTACCCGACGTTCTCGCCCGACGGCGCGAGAATCGTTTACGCGGAGTACGACTTCACAAGGACAAACCTGTTCAGCTACGAACTTGGCAGTGGGCAGGTGACGCAGTTGACCTCGGGAGACTGGACCGACGCTTCCCCGGCCTTCTCCCCGGATGGCGATTACATTTATTTCACATCGAATCGGGACAGCAGATTCGGGGAAATCTACCGGATGAACGCCGACGGCTCGGGCGTAGTTCGCATCACCACAAACGAGGCCTATGAGCAGCTCGGGGAGGTTTCCCCTAACGGCACGAAGCTGGTCTACGCCGGGCGCAGCGCCGAGGGAACCAGCTCACTTGCCATCTTCGTCGCCAACGTGGACGGGTCCGACCCGGTGCAGCTCACCTCCACGGCGGACCGTTCGGACGACGAACATCCGATATGGTCACCCGACGGAAACTACATCGTGTTCCGGCCGTTCGTGAACGGGCGCCCGAAGATCTATCGTATGCAGGCGAACGGCTCGTTCATCACCGACCTGTCGAACAACGACTCGTACGAGGTCGCCGGCGACTGGAAGTGACGGACGAAATCGAGGCCGAAGCGGCCGCCCGCAGCCGCAAAGCGAAGCGTGGGTCTCGGGGAAGTAGGCACACCGAGGAGCCGCAGACCATGAGGCCCACCGGCTCCGTGTCGAGCGGGAGACAGGCGAACCATCCATTCCCGATCGGGCCCGAGCGGCGTTCCCTCGAAACACCAGGGTACAGGAGCAGGGCCGGATGGGCTCGATCGGACTCCGTGAACAGGGAGCCGAGCTGCTCTCCACCGATATCGGCCAGCCGGTCATCAGCACAACGCGGCTGGATCGCCGGTGAGTGGCCAGCCCTGGTTAGGGCTCACACGTTGCAATCGGCAGCACCGGTGCGAACCATGGAGCGGTCGCCCGAGTGTCAGGCAAGGTGGAGCCCCCAGCTCGCGCTAGGCGCGGGAATTCTTTCAGCGATGCCTTCGCAGGAAGCATCGGTGGCAACCATCATGGCTCCGTGAATAAGGAGAGTTCGAGGCTTCCCTCGTACCGTGCAGAAAAAGGGCTACCAGAGGCCCTGCGATCCCACTCATGCGGCAGCAATCTTAACTTTTTCGCAGGCCCTCGAGTGTGATGGCCTTGCCGGCTTCCGAAAACACGCCCCGACAGCCCATCCGGACCGGGAGCGGGATTACGGGAGGCTCAAAGAACACAGGCGAGCGCTTCCAGTCAGCCCGTTCGCATAGACCGCTGGGGCGGACGGTCGTGCGCCCCTCCGAACAGATCCTTTGCAGTATGATTCGAGGCGAGCACTCGCCGCGAATCCCACCATCGCCCGATCGCACCGCAGTGCTCCCGGACCAGCACCCGCCACAATCGCGGCGCCCTCAAAGATCACGCAGCTTGCGCGGGTCGAACTTGTACCCGACTCCACGAACAGTCACCACCGCTGCGCCCGCTCGCCGCAGTCCTCCCATGTGTTGGCGCAAGCGGCGGATGTGCACGTCCACTGTGCGCACATCCACGGCAGACTCTTCCCCCCAAATCGCACGTACGATTTCTTCGCGGGTCCACACCCGCCGTGGCTCCTGGCACAGCAGCGCGAGGATCTGGAACTCCCGTAGATACAACCCTACGGGCTCGCCGCACACTTCCACTTCGTAAGCGTCGAGATCAATTTTGATCGGACCGAAGTCCAGCACGCGCGAAGCCGTGGGCATCCGCTTGACCTGCCCGAGTTCCGGGCCGTGAACTCGATTCATCGTTCAACCCCCTCCTGGCGCTCCCCCGTGCGAAGCTAAAGGTGTGGTCAGCGGAGCGATTGTCACCGCACCGCCTTCGCGGGCTTGGTCCAAGATCGCGACTAGCTGGCCATACGGAACTTCGTCCGCCGCATCCACGAAGAGCACGTGGTCATCACGAGCCGCGAACATGCGCCGCAGGCGCCCGGCTAGCTCTCCGCGCTCCACGGGTGCCCCGTTTACGTTGAGGCTAAGGTCGGAGCGCACTTGGAGAACAAGCGGTGCGTTGTCGGGCGAGATCTGTTCCACTTCGACCTTTTCTTGTTTCGGGGTATGGACCCAGAAGTTCTTGTTCATGAGAGGTGTGATCACCATGAAAATGATGAGGAGCACGAGCACAACATCCACCAACGGGGTCACGTTCATGCTCGGTTCAGGTACTCGACCCGACGATGCGCCGGAGCCAACGGTCATCGCCATGTCAGCGGTCCTCCTCCCGTTCCTTTGCCTCGTCGCCGGTTCGTTGCGAGCGATCCCCGACCATCAATGAAGAGCCGCGGAAGCCCCTTTCTTGCACCACGGCCAAGAAGGAACGGACGTGCTGCCAGGGCAGCTCGCGATCGGCACGCAACACCACGCGCCGCTCCGGCGAGGCAACACGGGTCTCTTGCAAGATGTCCTGGAGTTCTCCCTCGCTTACGCGACGTTCGCCCACGAAGAAGCTTTGGTCTCTCGCTAGCGTGATCACCAACGGCTCCACGGACTGTGGAACATCCGGATCTGGATTGAGAACCGATGGCAGATTCACCGGGATATCGCGTTGCAACTGCGGCACCACCACCATGAAGATAATGAGCAGCACCAGGACGACATCCACCAATGGGGTCACGTTCATCTCTGGTACCACCGCGGTGAAGTGGCCTTTGATGCTGCGGCGTTTCACCCTGCGACCTCCACCGCCGCAGCATAAGACTCCCAGGATGGCCGGCGATCGGGGCGCACCGGGCTTGCGCCACTCGCAACCGCTACGGGCCCGACGTCCTCCAAATCCTCCAGCCGGTCTAAAATTTCCCCGAGGGCGTTCTTCACCGCGGTCTCCTCGGCGTTGGCGCGAGTCGTCAAGAAATTGAACGCCAACACGGCAGGAATCGCGACGACTAGGCCCAACGCCGTCTCGACCAGCGCTTCAGCGATTCCGGCGGAGACCGCGGAGAGCCCGCCAGAACCACTCTCGGCGATCCCTTGAAAGGCAGTGATGATCCCCAGCACCGTGCCTAGCAAACCGACAAACGGAGCAGTGGAACCGACCGCGGAGAGCACCGCGAAGCCACGCCGGAGTTCTGCACCCAACTGCTCGATGTACCGCTCCATGTGCCGTTGCGTCTTCTCCACCGGCGACAAGCTTCCTACCCCGTGATGTCGAAGCGCGTGGATGTGGGTTTGCAACGCTGCCCCGATGACCCGTGCCACGGGTGATCCAGGGTAAGACTGCGCCACCTCGGCGGCCCGCTCGAAGCGGCCCTCGGCTAAGTCCTCGGCCACCGCTTGCAGAAAGCGCGAGCGCTGGGACTTCGCCCGAGTAAACAGCACCATTCGCTCGACGACCACCAACAGCGAGGCGAAGCCCATCGTCGCCAGTACGCCTGCCACGATCAGAGCCGGCAGGCCCATGTGTTGCCACATCTCTTGCCAATTCCACTGCATGTTGTTTTCTCCTCCGTGCTCTCTCAAGCTTTCAGCTTGAACGGAATCTGAATAATCCGGTACACCGTAATCGCCTGCTCCTTGTATCGGGCTGGCTGGTACTTCCACCGCCGCACCGCCTGAATCGCCGCGCTCGCGAACGGCTCCTCCCCGCGCAGCACCTGCACGTCCTTCACAAACCCATCCGCTCCAATCACCACCTTGAGAACGACAAGACCGCCCTTACCCTCGGCTTTGGCCTGTGCCGGGTACTCCGGGATTGGGTTAGAGGGGAGTGGCACAGGCGGGTCCGCATCTTCGGGTAGGGCAATCGGCTCCACCGGCGCTTGCACTCCCGCCAATCCTCCCTCCAGTCCTGCCGGGTCGCCGCCAAGGGTCGCGTCACCAGCCACCTCAACGCCCTTGTCTTCGCTTGGATCCGCTTCTTTCGGCGGGGCTTGCGGCACTTCTTTCGGCGCCGTGAGGGGCTTCGGTGGGCGCGGCTGCTCGACTTTGCGGACCTTCAGATGCTTCGGCACCACCGGCGCTGCCGCCGGCGGCGGTGCCACGACCGGCGCGGGAGCAGGCGGCGCAGGAGGCAGGACCTCCTGCCGGAACGTTACCTCGATTGGCGGCGGCTCTTTCTTCTCTGGCGTCCGTGCGGAGCCAAATCTCCAGACCAGCACCACTGCCAGCGCATAGAGCGTCACGGTGACAACCGCTGCAATCAACCAGCGCTGTTGCTGCTGCTGGTCTTCTGGAAAACCGAGGCCACCCCAACCGGAAATCTGCACTGCCGCTTCCATCACGGTAACCAAACTGGCGGCCAAACTAACATGCCAAGGCTACGCAGCAGTGACGAAATGGTTACCAGTGCGTGAAAATCCTGCCCCACCCGCCGATCGCGGGTCCGATTCTCAGTCATCGCTGAAGTACGAAAGGACGCGTACTCGGCCGTTCAATTCTACAAGCAGTCCGGGCCGAAGTTCCTCGCTTCCCTCTGGCCCATGAACCAGCAACACGGGCCTAGGGAGCAAGGTGTAAGTGGCGTAATGCTTGACCGATCCTTCCCACCGCACAGCGCTCAGCTCCGCCCCGGCCTGCCGTACCGAATTCATCAAATGCGCCAGCGCGTACTGGCTCTTCGTGCGGTGCAACCGTGTGTAAAACTCCGCCTTCTCGGTCGGCATCCGGATCGCGGGCTCTCCGGGACGCACGGAGCCAGGAAGAATCAGTTCCTGATACTCGTGGTCCGAAACCAACAGTCCTTCCAAAGCCTGCAAATCCCCCTGCTGCAGTGCCGCAAACATTTGGCGCAGCACGTCCTCCGGGCCGCGGGCGGCCTGCGCAGCCGGAGGCCGAGCGGGGCCTTCTTTCACTGCTCCTGAGGCTCCCACCCAATACGACGCAGCCACTGCAACGCAGAGGCTTAGGAAACCCACCAAGAATCTCTTCACGGATCGTTCCTCCAAAAAGAAACTGGGCAGGGGCACGGCGAGCGAGTCGTCGCCGTGCCCCTGCCCGAGTGCGACCATTACTTACTGCGTCACGAAGCTGATCCATCCGCCTGGAGTAATCATCCAGTTCGGACCGTTCGGATCGAATGCCCCGACGTAGGGCGCGTTGTCGAAGAACGGGTCGTTGAAGAGGGCACCACAGTCGACCCCTGGCACAGGGTTCGTCGGCCGTGGGTCCACCACGCCCGGCGCGGGGAACGGACCCGCCGTGTTGAAACCTGGATCACTCGTCGAGATCTCACCCGCCGCTTGCAACAGCGCCGTGTACTCGCAGGAATTGCAAGCAGCACCCGTATTCCCGGAACCGGTTTTGTTGCGGCAGAGTTCCGTACCGCCGGTACCGTTGTTGAAGAGGACCAGGCTATAGTGGCGCAAGATCGGCGCCGTGCCTCCCAGGGTAAACGGTGACCCGTCGCAGGTGGTCACGCCATCCGTACGCGGATTGCCCGACACCAGGCAAGTCCCGGAGCAAGCGTGCTGGCCAGTGGCCGCGTCGCGGAGCTGAACGGCAGCGTCCTGGAACCCGACAACCAACTGGTTGGCAAGCCGCCCGCCCGTACCGCGCCGGTGGAAGAAGCCGAAGAAGTCGCCCGCCGGATGACCCGCTTGGCCAGCAGCGCCGATCAGCGTTACGTTGCAGAAGCGCGGATCGGAAACAGGCGTGGCTGCGAAGTTGTTTTCGTTGTTGTCCGACTCATACCCGTGGCTTCCCGCAGTATCGAGATTTCCCGCGAACTGGGCACCGAGTGCAAACTGAATTTTGCTAACCGTTCCGAGCTGCCAATCGAGCTGATCGTCCGCATTCGCCGTAGCCACGAGGTACTTCTGGTTGATCGTTCCACCGAACCACTCGAAGCCATCGTCCTTCCCCATGTGGGCTTGGAGAAAGTCGAAGCGAGTGCAGCTGCCGAGTCCGTTCTGCGTCCAGACATTCAACTCGTTGTCGGGCGAGAGTTCGCGGCCCGCGAATTCGGCCCGAACGTAACGTGCCAATCCGCTCGTGTCATTCAATTGTGGCGTAGACCCGCCACCAAAAATCACACCCACGAGTCCTTCCGGAGTTCCCTGTCCGCCTGGCAAGTTGACTTCCGAACAGCCCATGAACGCCACACCCCCCCAATCACCCGCGGCGCGCTGGCCCGGAGCCTGATCGGAGGTGAACACGATTGGGCTGCTCGGCGTACCGGCCGCGTTGATGCGCGCCGTGAACGGATCGAGATCCGCGCAGTCGCCGCGCAGGAAAACTAAAGCGCTCGGGCTGCCGTCCGAAGAGACCTTCCTTCCCTTGATTACGGCACCCGGGCGAATGGTTACTACTGAGCCGGGCTGCACGAAGACCGTGCCATCCAAGAAATACTCACACCCAGCCAAGGTCACATTACTGGTGATGTCGCTCGCAATCGTGCTGCCGCAGGGCAGGGTCGGTCCCGCACTCTGGCACATCGGCACCACGTTACGGTTGCAACCCGGACTCGTCTCGTTGAGCAAAATCACCGCGTCACTGATGTTCAACTGCCCGTCGAGGTTGACGTCCGCGCAGTCCAGCACTCCCTGCCCGCCGCACGCACTGGCGCAGGCCGCCGCCCCAGGATTGTTGACGCAGGTCAGAACTAACGACACGTCGGCGAGCGAAATGCCGCCTCCGTTCGGGTCACCAGTGCAGGCAGCTCCTGCTGGCCGGCCCACCCATGCGGACGTGAGCAGTGTGGCTGCTACGAAGATCCATCGCTTCTCGAATTGTCTCATGGTTCTCTCTCCTTCTTTCACACAAGCTACGGTTCACTGATCACGACGCTACAACTGACCCCCTCCACCGGATTCCCGCTGGTGTCGGCAGCGGCTTCGACCGTGCAGGTAGTGAGAGCCCGTTGCGAGAGGCACGTCTCAGTGAGGGGGCAATCCTGGTCGGTCTGGCAATTCAAAAACTGACTCAAACTACACGAGCGCCCCTGCGGGAGACATTTCTCGCCACAAGTTCCACCCGCCGGTCCGCAGTCTGCGTCGCTCGTACAGGCCGCGTTGCTAATGGTGCACTGGTTCGCCGGTTTGCAGCTCGGGCAGGCAGGTGGCCGACACTGATTTCCAGCCGTGCACGTCTGGCTCGTCGTCACGCTGCACAGACCCTCCGGAACGAGCGGGCGACACACATCGAACTTTACGTCGAACACGTGGCCGGATTGGATCCCATTGCTGTCCAAAGCCGACACTCGGACTCCGTCGTCAAGGTCGAACGCGTCGGTGAAGGCAGGCACCACGTTATCCAGCGTCGTGGACGGGATGTCACTGCCATTGTCCGGGATACCAGCATCGAAGCGCGGGTAACGAATGAGCACCGTCACCCCGCCGAGTTCGGTGGGAGTTGAGATCGAGACTGAAGCGGTGCGGGCCTGAGGGCTCGGCGCTCCCTTCGTGCAATTCTGCCCTGGATACGCCTGGCTGGCCAGCGCCTTGCCCTCAGCCAGCGCCGCCTCAATGACGCATTGCGGCAGTGGGTCGCAAGCCCCGACATCAGATCCCGTGAGTCCAGTACACGCTGTCTGCAAAGCAGTCGCCCGACCTGCAAGGAAGTTCGCGAGCGACATGTCGTCCAGGCACGTAGGGTCGAGCGGGCTTCCGGGAGTTTTCGTCTTCTGGCAAGCGACCGCTTTGCTCATCATTTTATCCGCAACGGTCCGCCGAGTCGCCGAGATCGCCTTGAAACAGCGGATCTTGGCTACGTCTCCATTCAGATTCGCCGCGCCCAGGATCGTGCTCGCTCGCTCAGTCACGAGCTCCTGAACCGACGGAAGCTTGTTAACGAGGTTTCCACCGGGCAAGACATCCAAGACCGCGTCGGCAGCCGGGGACGGGCATTTGCCCGTGGGCCCGTGCAACTTGGCTAAGCTCTTCGCTTTGGCCTTCACGAACCGACCACCGTCCAGGACGGTGAACGGCACTCCCTCGACGTCGTTACAGAAGCCCCCAGGCACCGCGAACTTATTCGCCAAGCCATGACACTTATCCTGACCCTGCGCGGCCAACTTCCCTAAGGCACGTACTTCTCTGCCAATTGCGGCCGCACATTTTGGCGCGTCCTGCGCACTGGAGGGGCCCACTACTGCACCCACGACGATCCCCACCGCAACGGTGCGGACCGCCCGGCGCGTGGCCCATTGCTTACGCTTCGTATTTCTTGAATCGTTCATGTTGTCGAACCTCCGTCAAAGCTGTTGTGTTGTCCGATCGACCGCCCACTTCTCCTGCTTCGGGCGGCTCCAAACTTGCGCGCTTGGACTTTTGCCCATCGCTCGCGCGTACCAATGGTCTGCCATCAAACGAACTCAGTTGCCCGCATACAGTCACCTCCTTCTGGCGCCGCGTACCCCAGCACGTTCCCATCCCCCGGCCAGCGGCACCTAAGCGTTGTTCTCGTTCCATCGGCGCCGCAGATTACCGGGCGCTCGTGAAGCGCGGGTCACACCACAGCAAAGCTTCGGTGAAGTTTTGCGGACAAGGAGCTTCACCAAGAATTCATTTGGCTGTAACCGCGCGCCAACAGTCGCTTGCTTGAAAGCGCGGCGTGACTCAGCGAGCTACGAACGCACAAACTCTCGGCCGTGCACTTCCGACGCTGCGTGCCGCTGCAACAAATCAGGACAAGCGCTCGCTCAGCCCCCTTCGCCCCCTCGCCACTTTGCTCCGTTGGGTGGCGGCGGCCATCGTGGCCACCGTTGTTTCCGCCCTGCCGATGGAAAGTGCCGGCCAGCCAGCCGCGCAGGAAGCGAAGGGGACGATCACGGGCGTGATCCGAGACGCGCGCTCGCGGCTGCCGATCATCGAGGCAGGGATCGAAGTGGTCGGGACTAATCGGAAGACCCAGTCCGATCTAGACGGGCAGTATCGAATTGAACTTCCGGCGGGCGCCTATGAGCTGCGCTTTTTCGCCCCGCTGTATCAAGGCAAGCGAGTCCAAAACGTACGGGTTCGGCCCGGTGAAGTCACGAATGTAGATGCGTTGCTGGTGCCGGAAGGGGAAGCCGCCGTAGACGTGGTCGAGGTGATCGGCCGGGCCGATCGGGCCAGCACCACCGCGCAACTCTTACTGCGGCAAGAAGCCAGCGTGGTGACCGAGAACATCAGCGCGCAAGAAATCCAGGCAGGTCCGGACTCCGACGCAGGCGAAGCGGTGCAGCGCCTCCCGGCGGTGGTGCTCAAGGACGATCGCTACGTCAACGTGCGCGGCTTGAACGAGCGCTATTCAACTGCGCGGCTGGACGGGAGCCGCCTTCCGAGCACCGACCCCGAACGTCGGGTCGTGCCACTCGACGTGTTCCCCGCCGAGTTCCTGCAATCTGTATCGCTGGTCAAGACCTTTCTTCCCGACCTTCCCGGGGACTTCTCCGGAGGGCTCGTGGACATCGCGCTCAAGCCCTATCCAGAAGAACGAAGCGCCTCCCTGTCGCTTAGTTCCGGAGTCAACACCAACGCCACGTTTCAAACATTTTCCACGTATCGCGCCGCCGGGCCAGCCGACTACTTTGGATTTGGCGCGCATTTCCGCCGCCTTCCCGATGCCGTTCCTGCCACAGCGCAAGAAGTCAACCGCGATCCGCAACGTGCCGTCGCCGTCGCTCGTTCGTTCGACAACATTTGGGATGTCTCCCGGATCTCCGCACCACCAGACCTCGGGCTCAACTTCAGTGCGGGGAACCGCTGGGGTAACTTCGGCCTGAGCCTCGCCGGCTTGTACAAAACCGAATACAAGCGGCAAAACCTTTTTACTTCGAACATCTTGTTCGCAGGCGAGCAGCCCGAATTCGCCGACCAGTTCTCGAGCCGGGTCAACACCTTCGAAGCCCGCCTCGCTGGGCTCGTTTCCGCTGGATACGAGTTCTCCGCCAACCACCAACTCACCGCACGCGCGCTCTACCATCGCAATGCCACTGACCAAGTGCGCACGTCGGTAGGTACCGAGGACTCCACCGGGCAAGAACTCGCCTTTACCAAGTTTTTGTACACCGTGGACCAACTCGCCTTCGAACAGTTGGTCGGACGACACCGCCTGCCTTGGATAGAGGTCGAGTGGCGAACTGCGTTCGGGTACACGGAACAAAAACAGCCGGACGGACGCCTACAAACCCGCAACCTAAGCGAGGGGAACATCTTCGTGAACAACAACTTCGGTGGCCGGCGTCTCTTTGGCTCCCTGCGCGAACGGGTCACCGATTCTTCTGTGGACCTTAAGCGTGAGCTGCCGTGGGCCCTGCCCATGGTTCCGACCACACGGACCGTTCGGGTACGACTCGGCCCCTCCTACCTCTACCGCACCCGCAAACAGGGCCTTCGCCAGTTCCTGTTCGACGTCAAAGACGTGCCCGATCTGCAGCCCTTACCAACCGAGCAGATCTTCGCGCCCGAGAACTTCTCTCTGGATCCCTCTCGTCCGGGCGTGCGTTTCCGCGAGGAGAGTAAGCCTCGCGATTTCTTCGAAGCTGCGGAAGAAGTGCTGGCAGGCTACACCACATTGGAAGTTCCGCTCTACGAGGGCAGCGACGACCGCCACCGCGTTGACCTGAACGGCGGCGTACGCCTGGAGTACTGGCACTTGCAGGAGGAGTTCGCGAACGCCGCCGGAAAGCGAAGCCCACTCCGGCGCACCACACTCGACCCACTGCCGGCGGTCAGCATCGTCTACCGGCCAGCGCAACAGTGGAACGTGCGCTTGGCCTGGAGCGAAACACTGGCTCGGCCTGACTTACGCGAACTCTCCCCCACCCAGTATCCTGAGCAAGGGTCTCTCGAAACCAAAGCGGGTGACCCGGAACTCCAATCTGTGAGCATCCAGAACTACGACCTGCGGCTCGAGTGGTTCTTCGCTCCCCTCGAGTTGCTCTCCGCGGGACTGTTCTACAAGGAGCTGGATCAGCCCATCGAGCAAGTGATCTTTTACGAAGGAGCGAACCGGGTTTTCAAACCGCGCAATGCGCAGTCAGCGACCGTGCTGGGAGCCGAGTTGGAGACCCGCGTTCGGCTCGGCAGGGCTTGGTCAGCGCTGGAGCCGTTTTTCTTCTCCGTCAACGTCACTTGGGCGGACTCCGAGACCCAGATCCGGCAAGACTCAGGTACGGTCCGCACGAGAGCGTTGCAGGGTCAAGCGCCGTTTATCGTCAACGCAGCGCTTGATTACGAAAACTCCCGCTGGGGCAACTTGCGGCTGCTGTACAACACATCCGGGCGGAAAGTGGAAGCAGCAGGGCCGCCGGACGAAGATCCCGTGACCAAGCGACCGCTCATCCCCGAAGTGTTCGCGGAACGGCGCGACCAACTCGACCTCGCATACAGCCGTACAGTCGAGATCTTCGCACGGCCCATCAAGTTCAAGCTCAGCGCGGAAAACCTGCTCAACGACCAGTTCATTTTTACGCAGGCCGACCTCGCGCAGAAACGCTTCACCACCGGAACACGCGTGGCGTTATCGCTGGGGTACACGTTTTGATCGCGGAGGGACTTTCATGAAGCTTCGCACGTTTGGACGAACAGCTCTGGCCTTCATCACCGCCGGCCACCTTGCTGTCGCGTGGGCACAGAGTTGCCCCGGAGACTGCGATGGGAACCAGCGCGTGAGCGCGGCCGAAATCACGCGCCTGGTGGCTCTCATCCTGCTTTGCGACGGTGCCCCCAGCGGCTGTCCTGCGCAGAGCCGGAGCTGTCTCGCCGGCGACGCGGACGGCAACGGTCGCATCGAAGTGCCCGACCTTGTCGCAGCAATCCAGAACGTTCTGCGCTACGACGACGGCTGCCCGCCAGCGCCCACCGCTTCCCCCACGCCGAGCTTGCCACCCGTAACCCCGAGCGTTTCTCCGACCCAAACCGCGACCTACACGCCTACAGCGGGAGCAACGGCGACGGCGAGCCCCACCCCCTCACCGACCGCGACTGCGACTGCGTCGCCCACGCCACTCGCCGCGGCGTGCGGGAACGGGCAGGTGGAAGCCGGGGAGAGCTGCGACGACGGCAACCAAGTCACCGCGCCCCCACAAGATGTCTGTCCAGCTGACTGCCGCATCGAGACCTGTTCGCCCAGTGAGCAGCGCTTTGTCGTGTCCGTGCAATTCAGCGGTGGGACCAACATCGCATCCATCGCCACCTTGATCGAATACCCCGACGGGGTGGTCCAACTTCCCGGGACGGCCAGCGATGCGTCCGTCGGCAGCCGCGTGACCAACCGCCCGAGCGGATTCCTCGCGGACTGGTTCGACTTCGACTTTGCCTTGCGCGTGGCGCTCGTCGGAGCGCGCGCTTTGAGCGGAAATTCGCTTTACCGAGTCAGCTTTGACCTTTGCCGCGGAGCGACACCACCAGCTCCCACGGATTTCACGTGCCGCGTGCTGGAAGCCAACGACGTCGGCTTTCAACCCGTGGGTGGAGTGACCTGCACGGTCGTTCCCCAATGAACGGTCAAGGAGAACACGGCAACGACACGAGAAAGGAGGAAGTACGATGAATCTTCGCTGGATCCTAACCGCTTTACTGCTGAGCCTCGGCTGTGCAAGCTGGGCGGCGCCCGCACAGGCCTGCACCGGAGACTGCAACGGCGATCGAGAGGTCACCATAGACGAGCTCATCTCTATGGTGAACATCGCTCTGGGTGCCTTGCCTCTGCAATCTTGCAGCGCTGGCGATGCCAACGGCGACGGAGAAATCACCATTGACGAGATCATCCAAGGCGTAAACTTCGCGTTGGCCGGTTGCCCATCAGGCTGCGAGCAAGCGATCATCCGACTCTCCCTCGCCTTCGATCCCAATGCGGTGCTCGACTTGGCCGGCGTGAGCCTCAGGGTTCCCTTCTCCTCGGCTTCGCTCACCATCCCGGCCGACGCCGTCGCAGATCGGGTCCGAGACGTAAGCGAGGCAGGAGGGTTCTTCGATGCACAACTGGTGGAAGGCCCTGGTGGAGCCTTCGACCAAGAGCTGCGCATCTCGTACCTCACCTCCGCTGTTCTCTCCACCGGAGCCCTGCTGGAGATCGACGCGGACTGTCCCGCGGGCGCAAATCCCGGAGCCGATTCGCTCGACTGCCAGGTCACCGGTGCCTCTGACAGCGGCGGTTTCCCAGTGGCAGGCAACGTGACCTGCAGCTTCGATCTATTCACTCGCTAAGCGGCTGCCTCCCGCCCTAAGGGGGCCTCTCCACTCACGGCGCCAGGTTTCGCTGCACAGCGCGGCAGCCGGAACCTGGCGCTTTGTTCCCGCATTCGGCAGCCTTTCCTTGCAACACGCCTGCAGATGTGACACGGCAAGCGGTGAACTGGTCCCCTGCGAAGGGGGCCCGTGCGGGAGTTGCAAAAAGGAGGTCGCTGCATGATCCGGAAGTTGCGGTGGTTGCTTGCCGGGGTCGCGTTACTGGGAGGCATTCTACCGGCCCTTGCGTCGCGGGCGCAGCCAGTGACGGGCAGGGTTGTCCCGCCGGCGAACGTCGCCTCGATCCTCGAGGTGCGCGACGTACGTGTAGAGGGCAACATGATCCGCGCTACCCTCGTCAACCACTCTCCGCGTGCCCTGGAGAATGTTCGCCTACTGATTCGCCACCAATGGCTATGGCGCAACGAGCGCAGCCCGGGAACGGACAACCCCGGCCGCTCGCACGTTTACACGCTTCCCGAACAGGTACCTGCGGGCGGCAACTACCGACTCGAACTGGCCATTGATCCGCCGTTACCCCGACGCACCGACGGTCGCTTTGTCACAACTGTGGAGGTGCTGGGCTTCACCGAAGTGGGTTTTTGAGCTGGGCACCGGCCGGGCTACATTGCAGGGCATGCGAGCGCCGCCCGGACACTTGGCTGGGGACGAGCAACAACGGCCGCCACGGGTCGGGATTTCCGCCTGCCTGCTCGGCCAGGCCGTGCGCTTCGACGGCGGGCACAAGCGGGACCCGTTTTTGGTCGAGACCTTTGCGCGCTTCGTCGAATGGGTACCGGTGTGCCCAGAGGTGGAGGTGGGGCTCGGCGTGCCACGGCCGACACTGCGCTTGCAGCATGAAGACGGCGAGACCCGCCTGGTCGTGCCCAGCACCGGTGCCGACCTCACTGCGCGTATGCGGCGCTGGGCCCACAAGCGCGCGGCCGAACTGGAGCAAGAGGACTTATCCGGCTTCGTGCTGAAAAAGGATTCGCCCAGTTGTGGTGTCTTTCGCGTCAAGGTGTACCGGCCCGAAGGCGGCATGCCCGCGCGCTCTGGCACCGGCCTGTTCGCCGCCGCGCTACGCGAGCGCTTCCCGCACCTCCCGGTTGAGGAAGAGGGCCGCCTCCATGACCCGCGCCTACGCGAGAACTTCGTCGAGCGCGTCTTCGCATACCAGAGACTGCGCGCCTTGTTTCACGAGCGGTGGGCGGTTGGAGATTTGGTGCGCTTCCACACCGCCCACAAGCTGCAACTCCTCTCGCACGCTCCGGCGCTGTATGCCGAGCTGGGCCGGCTCGTGGCCCACGCGCGCGACTACCCGCGGGCGGAGCTTCGCAAGCGCTACTGCGATGGCTTCATGCAAGCCCTCGAAGTGCTGGCCACTCCAAGACGGCACGCCAACGTCCTGCAGCACATTGCGGGATACTTGCGCGAGGGATTGGACTCGGCAGTGCGGCAAGAGATCGCGCGCCTGATCGAAGATTACCGCCACGGGCTTGTTCCCCTGGTCGTGCCCCTGACGCTTCTGCACCACTACACACGCCGCCTCGGCGTAGAATACTTGCTCGGCCAGACCTACCTCGAGCCCCATCCGCGCGAGTTGATGTTGCGCAACCACGTCTGAGGGAAGCGGCCCTGCCGCGATGGCGCGGTTGGGAACCGCCAGCACCGTGAGGGTGGCGCACGTGCACGACCGAAACACGGTGCCAGCGGCACCACGGGCGGCCATAAGGGCCGCCCTACACCACGCAGGGGACATGCGTGGCCTCGTGTCACGGACTGTTCTGAAGAGGATATGGAGGCAGGCCTCGTGCCTGCCCGTATTCCAAATCGGACTGAATGCGCAATTCTCACCGCCCGCACCGACCACGTACCGGGTCGGGCATGCCATTCGCCATTCGCGATTCGCCGTTTACCGGCTGCTGCTGGCCGCTCGCGGCTCACCATTCGCACCACGGGCGGCCACAAGGGCCGCCCCTACCGATCCCGGCTATCGCGTTGCCTGCCGTCACGGGTATTCACGGAACGGGTTGCGGCGCGGTACCCACTTGCGGCGGCTGTCTGTGGAACCGCGGGTGCCGGTTGTGCTGGGTCTCCCGAGCACATTCGTGCCCTTGTCGTGCAGGTTGTGATGGGTGTCCTTTAATGGGTGCCCTTTGTTGGTGAGGGCGCGGGATGATTTCACAAATTCCCAGGGCACTGTTTGACTGCGGAGCTAGGTGCAGGATAGTTATGCCTGGCGAAGGCCAGGCAAATGAACGCCGCGAACTCAGGCCCGGCGGTGCCTTTCCCAGGGTTACGGGTTGGAAACACGTACCCCCGGCCGAGCCGAAGCGCGGCCTCGGGACCCATACCTGGGCTGGCAAGAAGCACCCACCCTCTACGTCGCCTGCGCAAGGGTAGCCAGGACGTTACGCGGCACACTGCTCCCTTCTCGGCGAACCCACTGGCGACGCGACAATTTTGGGTCTCCGCTAGGTACTTAACTGTGGAGTCGTCCGGTATGCCCTCACGTGCGGACCCAGCGGCACGCAGCCCTCCCGCTCAGATCCGGTCGCAAGAAGGAGCCGTTTCGAACGGTAGAGCCACATCCATCGAAGACTCAAGTGCGAGAGAGGGTCACATGAAGCAGGGCATACACAAAAACGAGATCAGAATGCTGGTGGGAGCCGCGCTCTTTTTCTCCAGTACCGCGTGGGCAGGGTGGCCGGGAGACCCGGCCAAGTGCAAGCCGGATGCGGTCAAGGCTGGGTCGGTGTGCATAGACAAATATGAGGCGAGCGTGTGGCAAGTTCCGGCAACGAACCCCAATGGCAAAAGCAACGCAGGCCTCATCAAAAAAATCCAAAACGGAACGGTCAAGCTGGCTGACCTGACCGCTGGTGGGGCAACGCAAGTGAGCCCGGCGGCCGGCTGTATACCAGCGAACTTTCCGACAACGTTTCCTGCCAATGGCCAATGGACGGCGCCGCTCTACGCAGCGTCTATTCCTGGAGTACAACCCACCGGATGCATTTCCTGGTTTCAAGCACAACAAGCGTGTGGAAACGCCCGTAAGCGGCTTCCGACGAACGCTGAGTGGCAACTCGCGGCGGCCGGCACGCCCGACCCTGGATCGGACAACGGCATCACAGATTGCAACTCCGCGGCTTTCACTCCGGTCAATACTGGCTCGCGCAGCAATTGCGTTTCGAACTGGGGTGCCTTCGACATGGTCGGCAACATGTGGGAGTGGGTGGCAGACTGGGTGCCGCGCTCGACGGCCTGTGGGAGCTGGGGCGCCTCCACAGATACTCAGTGCCTGGCGGGAGCTGCGACCACAGGTGAACCCGCTGCGTTTGTGCGCGGAGGAAGCTTTGTGGACGGAACCGATGCCGGCCCGCTTGCCGTCCAAGCGGGGTTCAACCTCTTTTTCCAAACGAGTAGTTTCGGCTTCCGTTGCGCGCGCTAACCGCTCCCGATTCTCGGACCGTCGCGGCGCCACCGATTCGCAGCACCCTCCTTCGACAGCACTACGCTTGGCGGCGGAGCAAAGCAGAGTTCGATCGGTGGGCCGCTCGAAAAGCGGCGCGCGAGAGCTCACGTGAACCGCCGACGTGCGGCAACCGGTGGCGATCGTTTACGTCGGTTGGGCGACGCTGGGAATCTGGGGAAGAAGACTTGAGATCGTGGTTTGCACCTGGCTCGTACGTTTCCGAAAAGCATGGGCATGCGCAGCACGAGCTTCGCGGGCCGCACCGTTGCCACGCCGATGGGAATGCCCCTCCTGCCAGGACGCGACGCGGTTATCGGCATGGGGTCGCACTGTACGATGCAGTGCACCCCTGTGCCGGCAACCGTTACTGCCCCAAGGGCAGCGGGGTTCGTTGCCACTCGCCGCGGTTCACCCAGCGCACGTAGGCCATAACGGCCTGGATCTCCTCTTCGCTCAGCACGTTCTTGTACGCTGGCATGTACACCTTTTGTCCTTCTACGTATCGGCGGGCAATCCAATGGTCCCGCAAGCGGTCAATGTTCCCCTCTTCGATCCATTGGCGCAACTCGGCCTCGTCCCGCACCAGCTCGCGGAAATCGTTCCCCCACCAGCCCGGGATATACCCTTTGAAGGAGCCCGGGTTGGACGGCCCACGGGCTCCCATCGGGCCGTGGCAATGGAAGCACCCGGCGCGCAGAGCGATCTCTTGCCCCTTGGCCGCGAGTGGATCTTCCGGAACCAGCAACGCCGAGGCGGCCCGGATGTAGGCGATCAAGTCATCCACCTCGCGCTGCGACAAAACGTCTCGATAGGCCGGCATGACCAAAAGCCAACCTCGGATTTTCTCCCGATAGTGCGGATCGTTCCGCTTGCGCGCTGGCGCACCGTCGAGGATGTACTCGCGCAGCTCCTGTTCCGACTTCGCGTACATCATCGGGGTGCCTCCGGTGAACCCCGGCACCTCGCCCTCCTCACTGCCGGGGTTGGGCACGCCGCCGCTTCCCTCAGGGCCGTGGCAGGTAAAGCATCCCGATTGCTCCGCCACCCGCCGCCCACGTTCCGCGGGGGTTACTTCGACGCCCCACACAAACTCCCAAATCCACGGCCAGCCCACCCACAGCAAAAGGCCCCAGAACGCGATCGCCCACACATTTTGCACTAGCGCCCGCCGCACCCTTCCTCCCTGATGCAACGGCCGCCTTCTACAAGTCGACCACTACGGTCGCAATCCACACGCCGTCCCGCTGCTCGACCCGAAGCCGGTGCAGCGTCACCGCCTTCACGTCGGCGGCCAGCCAATGCCGCTCCGGGTCCACACGCTCGCCCTCGAGCTGTGCCACCGCTTGCCACGCCCCGGAACGCTCACCCACCTCACACTGCTTCGCGCGCAGAAACAACTGCTCTGCGTCCTTGAAATAGAGAATTTCCTCGAGGAAACGGACCAGCAAGAGGTCCAGCGAGTCGTGCTCTACGGCGACCTCACGCTGCTCCTTGCCTTGCAACGACTCGGGGTTGCCCAGCATCAAAGCGAGCAGCGCATCGGCTGCTGCTTGAAAGCACTCTCCCAAGCTCGATCCCCACGCTTCGAACCCGGCATCGGAGACGGGCGCGTCTTCGAGCCAGCGATACGGCACGTTAGCCCTTCACGTTGCCCACCGGGGTGAAGCGCACCACGGGCGCACTCAACCCGGCAATTGCCGTCGCTTCCACGACCGCGTCAATGTTCTTGTACGCGGCTCCGGCCTCTTCAGCGAGCCCAGCGTAGGAAACGCTGCGCACGTAAATGCCACGTGCTGCCAGTTGCTTTTCCAGTTCCTTCCCGTGGAACTGCCGTTTGGCAGCGTGGCGGCTCATGGTGCGGCCACTGCCGTGGGCGGTCGTGAAGAACGACTCCTTCCCAGTGGAAACCCCCCGCAACAAGTACGAGCCGGTTTCCATGCTACCGCCAATGATCACCGGCTGGCCGATGTCCCGATACTTGGGCGGCACATCCGGCATTCCCGCGCAAAACGCTCTGGTCGCGCCCTTACGATGCACGAGCAGCCAGCGGCGTTTGCCATCCACTTCGTGCTGTTCGAGCTTGGCGGTGTTGTGGCACACGTCGTAGACAACCTCCAAACCCAAAGAGCGCGCGTCGCGCTTGAGGACATCGGAGAACACCTCGCGCACGCGGTGCAGAATCACTTGCCGGTTGGCGAACGACATGTTGATGCCGCACTTCATGGCGGCAAAGTAGTCCTGCCCCTCCTGCGAACGAAACGGCGCGCAGGCCAAATCGCGGTCGGGCAAGTGAATCCCGAACTTCTTGGCCATTAGCGGCGCGAACAACTGCACGTAGTCGCTGGCGATCTGGTGGCCGAAGCCGCGGCTGCCGCAGTGGAACATGATGACCACCTGGTAGGGCTTATCGATTCCCATGGCCGCGGCTGCTTCCGGATCGAAGATGTGCTCCGGCTTGACGATCTGGATTTCCAAGTAGTGGTTCCCCGAACCGAGTGTGCCCACCTGCGTGCGCCCACGTTCCAACGCTCGCCGGCTCACCTTGCTCGGGTCGGCCCCGGCAATGGCACCGCCTTCCTCCGTGCACTCGAGATCCTCGGGCCAGCCATAGCCGTGATCCACACACCAGCGCGCGCCGCGCACTGCGACCTCCGCGAACTCGTCATCCGTGAGCCTGAGGAAACCGTGCGCGCCCACACCTGCCGGCACACGCTGGTAAAGCGCGTCAATCAGGTCCTTCACCCGGTCGCGGATCTCGTCGAACACAAGGTTGGTGCGCACGAGGCGCATTCCGCAGTTGATGTCGAAGCCGATTCCCCCGGGCGAGATCACACCTTGGTCGGGGTCCATGGCTGCCAAGCCACCAATCGGGAAACCGTAACCCCAATGCCCGTCCGGCATGCAAAACGAGTAGCCGACAATGCCGGGCAACATAGCCACGTTGGTCACCTGCTCGAACACTCCGTCGTCCATCTGCTCGAGCAGTTCCTGGGTGGCGTAAATACGCGCCGGCACCCGCATCCCCGGCTTGCCATCCCGGGGGATCTCCCAGGTGGCGGGACCGACCTGCCGGACCTTCTTGCGTAGCTCTGACTTTGCCGTTGCCGGTTGCGCCATAGCTTCAAACCTACTGCCACTTAGCCGCGCTGGCAATCCGGTCGCCCCGGGGGCTCGCACGGCGCCTCCCGCGCACTGCCCTCTGCCCAGCCTGGCCCCGCGAAAGCGGCCCGAGCCTCCTGCAAGCGGAGAGCTGCGCCCACGGGCAGCTTTGGGCCCAATGCCCGCATTTTGAAGCACAAAAGCAGTTGGGATTCGCCGCGGTTTACGGTAAAGGAAGCGCGCCGAACGGGCAGAAGCCCGCACGCGGTTGCTTTCGGGGAGGATCGATGACGTTCGGAGGAGGCAGTAAGATGCAGTTGCGAGCAACGGCGCGAAGTCTACTCGCTCATGTGTGCGCTGGCCGGCAAGCCATGATCGGCTTGTTCGTGGTTCCCTTGCTGGCCGCTACCGCAGGGGCCCAGAGCTCGGGAATCGAGCTGGGCAGCGCCGGTTGGCGCGGGCCGGCTGGCAATGCCGCGAGCAGCGGCCCCAGCTTGAGTGCGGACGGGCGCTTTGTCGCCTTCTTCTCGTCTGCCTCCGATTTGGTTCGCGGCGATACGAACGAGATGCGCGACGTCTTTGTGCGCGACCGTAGTACCGGCCTGACCGAGCGCGTCAGTGTGAGCGACACCGGAGCGCAAGCCAATGGGCCGAGCCAAACCAGCGGCGACAACGTGAGCATTAGCGCCGATGGCAACGTGGTCGCCTTCGACTCCACCGCTTCCAACCTCGTTCCCAATGACCGCAACCGGCAGGCAGACGTCTTCGTTCGCCTGCGCGCCGAGGCCACCACCGAATTGATCAGCGTGAGTTCCAGTGGGGAGCAAGGGAACGGCGCCAGCACCAATGCGGCCGTGGACGGCAGCGGGCGCTGGGTGGTTTTCCAATCACAAGCAACGAACCTTGTACCTGGCGACCGCAACGGCGTGTCCGATATTTTCGTGCGCGACCGGGAGGCGGGGACCACCGAGCGGGTGTGCGGGAGCATCGAGCCCAATGGCCCCTCGTCGCAAGCCGCCATCAGTGCCGACGGTCAAATCGTGGCGTTCGTCTCCGCAGCTACCAACTTGGTCGAGAACGATACCAACGGCCAACTCGATGTCTTCGTGTGCGACCGCCGTACCGGGCGGATCGAAGTGGTGAGCCGAAACTCGCGCGGCGAATTGGGCAACGGTGACAGCATCTTACCCGCACTCAGCGCTGACGGCCGCTTTGTCGCCTTCAAGTCGTTGGCCTCGAACCTCGTAGATGACGACCGCAACGGCACCGTGGACGTTTTCGTGCGCGACCGCGTGGCGGGCACCACGCAGCGCGTGAGCGTGAGCTTCCTCGGCCGAGATGGCAACGGCACCTCCTACGCACCTGCCATTGACTGCAGCGGCCGCTTCGTCGCCTTCGGCAGCGAGGCCAACAACATCTTCCGCGAGGACTTCAATCAGCTGCCCAGCATGTTCCTGCGCGACCTGCAGGCGGGCCGCAGCTTCTTGCTCGACATCAGCGACCAAGGCATCCAAGCCGACGGCAGCGTACTGGATATCGCACCCGCCCTCTCGTGCCAACCGCTTGTGGTTGCCTTTGCTTCCACCGCCAGTAACCTCGCCCCCGGCGACCTCAACCAACATGCCGACATTTACATCTCCACCTCGCCGGTTCCGCGCTGCCGCACCGATGCCGACTGCGACGACAACGACCTCTGTACCACCAACCGCTGCGGCGACGACGGCCTCTGTTCCTTCGAGCCGATCCCATGCCCGGCCCCGCCGCAGTGCGCCGCAGCCGGCGCTTGCGACCCGGCGACGGGAAGCTGCACCTACGAACCGCTGCCGGACGGAAGCCCCTGTGACGACGGCAACCTCTGTACCCGCAACGACCAATGTGCCGGCGGCGTGTGCGCAGGAACGGCAATCGAATGTACAGGGGCGGACGGCTGCCATGACCCCGGCACCTGCGATCCCACCACCGGACTCTGCCCGAACCCACGGCCCGACGGCACCCCTTGCAACGACGGCAACTTGTGCACCACCGCAGACCGCTGTGAGGCGAGCCTGTGCGTCGGCACGGAAAAAGACTGCTCGCTGGCGGACGGCTGCCACGACCCGGGAGTGTGCGACCCGGCTACCGGGCTTTGCCCGAACCCGCGCCCGGACGGCTCCGCCTGCGACGACGCCAACCTGTGCACGGCTAATGACCGGTGTCAGGGAAGCATCTGCACTGGGACTCCTAAGGATTGCTCGGTAGCGGACGGCTGCCATGACCCCGGCACCTGCGATCCCACCACCGGACTCTGCCCGAATCCGCGACCCGACGGAACGGCTTGCTCGGACGGCAACCTGTGCACCCTGGATGATCGCTGTTCGGCGAGCATCTGCGTGGGCAGTCCGCGCGACTGCTCGGTCACCGATGGCTGCCACGATATCGGCGTGTGCGACCCAACTACCGGGCTTTGCCCGAACCCACGGCCCGACGGCACCGCCTGCTCCGACGGCAACCTGTGCACTTTGGGAGACCAGTGCCAAGCCGGCCGCTGCGTGGGGACACCGCGCGATTGCTCGCGCCCGGATGGCTGCCATGACGCGGGAGCGTGCAACCCGGCGACGGGCCTGTGCCCGAATCCGCGCCCGGATGGAACCGCTTGTTCCACCGGCGCCTTCTGTGTCGTCGCGCAGACCTGCGTGGGCGGTTTTTGCGGCGGCGGGCAACCGCGCAACTGTGACGACAGCGCGTTCTGTACAGGGACGGAGAGCTGCGATGAGCAAAACCGCCGCTGCGCTTCCTCTGGCAATCCATGCACTGAAGGAATCTGCGACGAGGAACAAAACGCCTGCTTGCCGAGCGGCGAGGTTTCTCCCACCCCGACTCCAACTCTTGCGGCGCCCACGACGGTCTCTGCCACACGCACCCCGACACGGACTCCGGGACCGTCCGGCAACGGTGACGGTTGCGGTTGCGATGTGGACCCCTCCGCGCCGCGCTCGCAGAACGCTGTGTGGATCTGGCTGAGCACACTTCTCGCCCTCGGTGCGCGCCGTGTTTTGCCAGCGCTATACGGGCAGCGAAGGCGGATCCGCTCGCGCTGAGCGCAGGACTTCGCGCGTTTTCCAGAAAAGGGCTGCCTCGCGCGGGCAGGCGGGCGAAAGATCGGTCGCCACCTGCTCGGCGGTTTTGTTTTGCCAAATACAAGAGGCACGGCCACTGACCGGCCAGTGCATTCCCGCGTTTCTTCACCTCGCGGCTCTGATAGGCTAGCGCGCGTTGGGAGGAGCGACCCATGGACTACCAGCAAATCCGGGTGCAGCACGCACCCATTGCACGCATTACGATGAACCGCCCGGAGAAGCGCAACGCTCTCTCCTTGCGCATGATGCGGGAACTGCTCGGCGCACTCGAAGCGCTCTCAGCCGATCGCGAGGTGCGGGTCGTCGTTCTCGCGGCGGAAGGCCCGGCCTTTTGCGCCGGGCACGACTTGGAGGAACTGCGCGGCGGTTCGTTGGCTCACTACCGGGAAGTGTTCGAAGTATGCAGCGAGCTCATGCAGGGCTTGCAAGCCATCCCGCAGCCAGTGATCGCGCGCGTCCACGGCATCGCCACTGCGGCAGGCTGCCAGCTCGTTGCTAGTTGCGACCTGGCAGTGGCAGCAGAAAGCGCGAGTTTTGCAACCCCGGGCGTACGGATCGGTCTGTTTTGTTCCACACCCATGGTTGCGTTGACTCGTGCAATCGGGCGTAAACGGGCGCTCGAAATGCTGCTCACGGGAACCCCGATCGATGCCAAAACGGCCTGCGCCTGGGGCCTGGTCAACCGCGTCGTTCCCCTGGCCGAACTCGACCGTGCGGTAGAGGCGCTCGCCCAGCGCATCGCGGAGGCGAGTGCATTCACCGTGAGCATCGGAAAGCAAGCCTTTTACGCCCAAATTGATCTCGATCAGGCCAAGGCGTACGCGTACGCCAAGGAAGTGATGAGTCTGAACGCTGCCGCCGCCGATGCCCAAGAGGGCATTTGCGCGTTCCTCGAAAAACGCCCGCCCCACTGGACCCATCAGTGAATCGCTCCGTTTCCCACCAGCACAAAATCGCTGCTGAGCAGGAGGCGCGCCCTGCTGCAGAAGTGAGCCATATGACGCCCTATCTGTGGGCGCTGCTCGGCATGCTGGTGTCGGCCACGGTGTTCGACGCCTTCAACGTAGCGATCCTCTCCACAGTGGCGCCGCAGATCAAATCTCTTTACGAGCTGAGCAACACCGAGTGGGGCCTGGTCAATCTGGTGATCCGCATCGGTGCCGTTGCCTCGTTCTTCGTCTTGATGTTGGCGGATCGGCTCGGGCGACGGCCGGTCATCACGGCCACCATCTTCGGCTACGCACTGTTCACGGGGCTCACCGCGTTCGCCTCCACCATTCAGGAGTTCACCCTGTGGCAGTTTTGCGCGCGCATTTTCCTCGCCGCCGAGTTCGCCCTGGCGCTGATCATCATTGGCGAAGAGTATCCCACCCGCTTCCGCAGTATGGGCATTTCGCTCCTCGCTGGCATGGGCGCCCTCGGCACGATCCTTTCTTTTTTGACCGCGCGCTGGGTGCTGCAGCAGTACGACTGGCGCACGATGTACTTACTCGGCTTGATCCCGGTGGTGCTGGTGGTGCTGGTGCGGCTCGGCATGCGCGAGACTCGCCGTTTCAAGGAGCTGCAAGGAAGCGGCGCTGGCAACCATTCCTCGTGGCGATCGCAGTTTCGCTCGCTACGCGTGCCGTTCGAGAAGCGCTATCGAGCCCGCTCGCTGCTCGTCACCCTCATCTGGAATTGCAACCACCTAGTCACTTCGCCGGCGGTGACGTTTTGGACCATCCATGCCCAACACAACCTCGGTTTTGGGCCGGACAAGTACACGCTCGTGGTCGCCGGTGGGTACATCGCTGGTTTCGCGTTGGGTGCGCCTCTGGCCGGTTATCTCATGAACCGCATCGGTCGCCGCCTGGCTTGCTCGCTCTACTACTTCGGAGCGGCGGTGTGCATCTTCGCCCTGTTCATCGTTCCGAGCACGAGCCTCGCCGTGCAAACGGCCTTGATGGCTTCCTGCATTGTGGCCTTCATGGGCGCCAATTCGGCCACCGCCACCTACGCCACCGAACTCTTCCCCACCGAGATCCGGGCTACCGGTTACAGTTGGACCACGAACCTGTTTGGGCGCCTCACGGAAATCGTGACCCCTTTGTTCATCGGCATGGTCGCAGATCGCATCGGCATCCCGCTTGCCGTTGGGGTGATGGCCATTGGCCCTGTGGCCGGTGCACTTTTGGTGCTCGCCTACGCACCCGAGACACGCGGCAAAACCCTCGAGCAAATTGCCGAAGAGCTGGATCGTGAGGCCCTCGGCAAGTAGTCGCACCCGGCGTGCGAGCCGGTTGGGCGGCGTGCCAGCAGGCCCAATCGCTGCACTTTAGCGGCGCACCCGGTGAGCTTCGCGGAAGATCTGCCCGCGCCTGCTTGCACACCGAGGGCAGCCGCCGGGTTTGGTTGCGGAGCTGCCAGGCTCCAGACGAGAGGCTGGCCGCCGCGGCTGCTCTGCCCACCGACTGGCGCGCCGCCGCAACGATGATTATCAAAGCGCGCCGCGCCCATCCTCGGGGCCGGTGGCAACGCACGGCGCCGCCCAGTCGCTGCCCAATGCTGGAAAGCGAGGGACGGCGTTTGCGTGGTTCGGTGATTCTACAGCTCAGTAGGCAAGGAGGAGTCATGCGGATCGCACAAGTTGCCCCCCTGATCGAGAGTGTTCCCCCAAAATTGTACGGCGGTACCGAGCGGGTGGTCGCCTACTTGACCGAGGCGTTGCTCGATCTCGGACACGAAGTCACGCTGTTCGCCAGCGGCGACTCACGCACGCAGGCTCGATTGATCCCGGGTGCACCCCGTGCCCTACGGCTCGACCCTGCCGTTCGCGACCCCATCCCGCACACCCTTTTGTTGATCGAGCGGGTGCGGCAAATGGCGGGCGAGTTCGATGTGCTGCACTTCCACGTAGACCTTCTCCATTTTCCCGTCTTCCGCCCGCTCAAGGAACGCACCCTCACCACCTTGCACGGGAGGCTCGACCTTCCCGACCTCGTACCCCTGGCGCGCGAGTTCCGGGACATGCCGGTGGTCTCCATCTCCGATGCGCAGCGCGATCCGTTACCCTGGATGCGCTGGCTCGCCACGGTACCGCACGGCTTGCCGCGCAACCTCCTGCGCTTCCACCCCAAGCCTGACGGCTATCTTGTTTTCCTCGGACGCATCTCTCCCGAGAAGGGGCCGGACAAAGCGATCCGCATCGCCCGGCAGGTCGGGCTACCGCTGCGCATAGCCGCCAAGGTGGACCGCGCCGATCGCGAGTACTTCGAGGCCGTGGTCCGCCCCATGTTGCGCGAGCCCGGGGTCGAGTACATCGGAGAAATTGCGGAGCACGAGAAGAGCGCCTTGCTCGGGAGCGCGCTCGCCATGCTCTTCCCGGTGGACTGGCCCGAACCGTTCGGGTTGGTCATGATCGAGGCCATGGCTTGTGGCACCCCGGTCGTTGCGTTGCGCCGCGGCTCGGTGCCAGAAGTGCTCGAAGATGGGCTCACCGGCTGCATTGTCGATTCCGAAGCAGAAGCCGCCGCTGCGGTGGAACGCGCCGCCGCGCTCGATCGCAGCCGCATCCGGCAGCGATTCGAAGAACGGTTCACGGCAGAGCGCATGGCTCGCGATTATGTGCGCGTTTACGAGCAGCTCCTCGGCTGCGAGCGCAACGGCCTGCTCGAGCAAGCCGCATGAGTGAATCGGATAGCCCCGCTCCGACGTTTTACATCCCTTCGGTCCGCTCCGGGGTCGAGCGCACGCGGATCCTCAAGCACGGCGACACCTTTGCGGTGTTCGACCTGCTGGGCGATTTGCCCGGCGGGGACGGCGGAGTGGAGGGCATCTACCACCGCGACACCCGCCACTTGCACTACCTGCGGGTGCGCTTCGGCAAACAGGCACCGCTATTCCTGAGTTCGCACGTGCAGCGGAACAACGCGCGCTTGAACGTGGACCTCGCGAACCCCGATTTTTGGGAAAACGGCGAACTCATCCTGCCGCGTGACTCGGTGCATCTCGGCCGCATCAAGTTCCTCTGGGAAGGAGCGGCGTACGAGATCCTGACCGTGCGCAATTTCTCCGGCCGGCGACTGCACATCACCCTCAACATCCAGTTCGCGGCTGACTTTCGCGATATCTTCGAAGTGCGGGGGCTCAGACGCGCGCGCCGCGGCGCCCTACGGGCACGAGTGGAGGGGGACTGCCGGGTTCGCCACGTGTACTCTGGTTTGGACGGGGTCGAGCGAACCACCGAGATCGAGTTCCGTCCCGCCCCTGCGGAACTGACCACCTCCGAAGCCACCTTTTTGCTCGACTTGCCCCGCGGCGGGCGGCAGCGCATCTCGCTGATTGTTCGCTGCAACGCCACCAGCGGGCGCCCGCTGCCTGTGGTCTCTGCCGCTACAGGTGTGCGACGCGCCCACCGCGCCCGCCTGGAGGCCAGCCGGCGCTTCCCCGGGGTGGAGACCTCGGACGAACTCTTCAACGAGTGGCTCTGCCGTTCGACTGCCGACTTGGTGATGCTCACCACCGACACCCCTCACGGCCCCTACCCGTACGCGGGGATCCCGTGGTTCTCCACCGTGTTCGGGCGCGACGGGTTGATCACGGCTCTGCAGGTGCTGTGGGCGAACCCGGAGTACGCCCGCGGCGTGCTCCGCTTTCTCGCTGCCCACCAAGCGCAACACACCGATCCCGCGCGGGACGCCGAACCGGGCAAGATCTTGCACGAGCTTCGCCAGGGCGAAATGGCGCTTACCGGCGAGGTCCCCTTCGGCGCGTATTACGGCAGCGTGGATGCAACGCCGCTGTTCGTGTGGCTCATGCACGAGTACTTGTTGCGTACAGCGGACCGCTCCACAGTGGAGCAACTCTTCCCCCACGTGGAGCGAGCGGTGCAGTGGTTTGACTCGACCACCGACGCCGACGGCTTCCTCACCTACAGTGGCAAGGCGCGCCGCGGCTTGCGCAACCAGGGGTGGAAGGACTCTGAAGACGCGGTCTTTCACGCCGACGGCCGGCTCGCTGTCGGCCCGATCGCGCTGGTGGAAGTGCAGGGCTACCTATACGCGGCCCGGCGCGCGGCGGCGGCCCTGGCCAGCGCGCTCGGCAAGGCGGAGCTGGCGCGCGTGCAACAAGAAAAGGCGGAACGCTTACGGCAAAATTTCGAGCGCCGCTTCTGGCTCGAGTCGCGCTCGTTCTACGCTCTTGCGCTCGACGGTGGAGGGGAGCCGTGCGCCGTACGCACTTCGAATGCTGGGCATCTCTTGCTCACGGAACTCTGCACGCGGGAGCGCGCAGAGGTGCTGGCCCGTGAATTGATCGCACCGCACTTCTTCTCCGGTTGGGGTGTGCGCACGGTGGCCGCGGGCGAGGCGCGGTACAACCCGATGTCGTACCACAACGGCTCGATCTGGCCGCACGACAATGCACTGTTTGCCATGGGATGCGCGCGCTTAGGGTTCCAGAAAGCGTCTCTCGAAGTTTTTCGCGCGCTGTTCGACGCCGCCACGCACATGGAATTGCGCCGGCTGCCGGAGCTCTACTGCGGCTTTGCGCGCCGCCGCGATGCTGGTCCCACGCTCTATCCGGTGGCCTGTTCCCCGCAAGCGTGGTCCGCGGCTGTGCCCTGGGCCCTGCTCGGCGCGGTGCTCGGGATCGCCGTGGACACCCACCGCCACGCCGTTGTGCTGCGTCGCCCCCGGCTACCCGGCTTCCTTTCCTGGGTGCGCATCCGGGATTTGCGCGTGCCTGGCGGGACGCTCACTCTCCTGCTGCGCCGCGCCCACCGCACCGTTGCGGTCGAGGTCGAGGCCGCGACCGGCGGCTTACGCGTGGAAGTCGAACCGTGAGATGTCACTCTGGCGCGATGCGGATGCGCGCGTCGAGGGCCACGATCCCCTGACCCGGGGGCAAAACCTTGATCGGGTTGATGTCCATTTCCCGCAGCTCCGGAACGACTTCGACGATTGCTGAAACGCGCTGAAGGGCATCGGTCAACGCTTGCTTGTCGGCCGGCATCATGCCTCGGTAGCCATCGAGCAACGGCGCTGTACGCAAACCCGCTACCATCTCTTGCGCCGCGATGTCAGTCACTGGCGTGAGCCGGTAGGTGACGTCGCGCAACAATTCGACCAGCACGCCCCCCAACCCGCACACCATGAGCGGTCCGAAAACCGGGTCGCCGGCCACACCGACAAAGGCCTCGATGCCCCCAGAGACTTGTCGTTGCACCAGCACCTGGTGCAACGACCAACCGTGCGCAGCCAAATCCTTGCGCATCTGCTCTGCGACTTCGCGCGCACCCGAACGCGAGAACACGCCGGTGACCACCCCTCCGACGTCGGTTTTGTGCACCAAACCCGGCACCACCGCCTTGATCACCACAGGAAAACCGATGCGCTCAGCCGCCTCGACGACCTCCTCGAGCGGCACCAGTTCGCCCTCTGCCACCCGGATTCCCGCCGCTTGCAAGATCGTGACGACGTCCGCCCACACCAGCCACTGGGCCTCCGCTCGCTGCGCCAATACGCGCTCCACGACTGCACGGATGGTGGCTTCGGCAAAGGCGTCGAAGCGAAACACATTGCCCTGCGGCCGCTCCCGCCAGCGCCGGTAGCGCTCGGCGCGCGCCAAGGCACGGGCGGCATCTTCCGGGAAGCGAAACGAAGGCAATGGCCCACGCGGACCCCCAGCGAGGGCGGCCGGGGCACCGCGCGAGGAAAGGAAAACGTTCAGCACCGGTTTCTCTGGCGGCACCGCTCCCGCTCCACGGGCGATGGCTGAGGCAACCTTGTCCACCTCGGACAAAAACAGCGGGATGTAGAGCACCACGACGGAATCCACGTTGGGGTCGTTGCCGACCAGCCCGATGGTGCGCTCGAAGTGCTCGGCGGTCGCGGAAGCGATCATGTCTACGGGATTCACGGTGCTCGCTTGCGGAGGGAGAAACGCGCTGAGCGCCTGGCGGGTGGTGGGATCGAGGTCCGGCAGCGTAAGCCCCTCCGCCTCGCACGCATCGGCAAGCAGAATTCCCGGGCCGCCAGCGTTGGTCACCACGCCCACTCGCGGTCCCGGTGGGACCGGTTGCAAAGACAGCAAAGCGGCTACATCGAACAGTTCCTCCAAGGTGTTCGTGCGAATCACCCCGGCTTGCTCGAACAAGGCGTCCACCGCCACGTCCACGCTGGCCAGCGCGGCAGAGTGGCTGGAGGCAGCGCGCTGCCCGGCGGCAGAGCGGCCGGATTTGACGGCCACGATCGGTTTCTCCCGTGCGACCCGCGGGGCGATGCGGCCGAACTTGCGCGGATTCCCGAAGCTCTCCAGGTACAGCACGATCACCTTGGTGTGAGGGTCCTCGGCCCAGTAGCAAAGGAGGTCATTGCCGGAGACGTCGGCTTTGTTGCCCACCGACACGAAGGTCGCCATGCCGATGCCCAGTTCGCGCACCATGTCGAGGATGGCGAGCCCCAGGGCTCCGCTTTGCGAGAGCATGCTGATGTTCCCGTGCGGAGGCCAGGAGGGAGCAAAGGTCGCGTTCAGCGACACCTGCGGATCGGTGTTGAGGAGCCCCATGCAGTTCGGGCCAACCATGCGCATGCCCGAGCTGCGCACCAGTTGCCGGAGCCGCTGCTCAGCCTCGCGCCCGGCCGGGCCAGACTCGGCAAAGCCAGCAGAGATCACCACCACCCCGCGCACGCCAGCACGGGCGCAGTCTCGAACCACCTCTTCCACCGCCGCTACCGGCACCGCAATGACCGCCAGGTCAACGGGCTCCCCCACCTCGCTCACCCGACGGTAGGCGCGCAATCCCTCGATGAATTCGGCACTGGGGTGGATCGGAAAAATCTGGCCGCGAAAGCCACAGTGCTTCAGGTTGCACACGAGGGCGTTGCCGATCGTGTTCGGGCGGCTCGAAGCGCCCACCACTGCGACCGCGCGCGGGTAAAAGAAGGGCCGGATGCTTTGCGCCACCGCCAAGCTCTCGCGGCTCTCACTCGCGCGGCGGAATTCCTCGGTTTCTTCGGTCGGAAAGGAGACGTGGACCACCCCACCTTCCACGCTGCGCCGCACGCGAAACCCGCTGCGCGCGAACACCTCGAGCATTTGGTTGTTTTCGCCGAGCACGTCGGCCTCGAATTCGGTGATCCCGCTTTGCCGCGCAATGTGCACCAGATGCTCGAGCAAGGCCGTGCCAATACCGCGGCCCTGGTGCTCGTCGGCCACCGCGAAGGCCACCTCCGCGCGGTGCGGATCTCCACCGGCGCGCAACATGTAGCGTCCCACACCGATGATGCGCTCTTGCCCGTCCTCGAGCAGGGTAGCCACCAGGGCCACATGGGTGCGGAAGTCCGGCTCCGTGAAGCGGCGCAGTTCCTCCTCGGTCAGGCGCTTCTTCGCGCTAAAAAACCGGAAGTACACGGAGCGCTCGCTCAAGCGGTGAAAGTGATCGAGCAAGCGCTCCTTGTCGTCTGGCCGGATCGCTCGAATCCGAATCGAGCCCCCATCTTTGAGCACCACGGCGGTGTCGTACCGACTCGCATCGAGCGCCATTGCCTCTCCTCCGTCGCGACAAGCTAAGCACGGATGCCGCCGGCAAGGAACTTTGCTCGGCGCGGGGCGTGAAACGGCATCCAGCGCCTCGTCGTCAGCAACAGGTAAGCGGCGCCTGGCCAATCGCGGATGATCTGCACCGCGGGCGGCAACAATGGGGAACCCTCGCCGTCGGCAACACCCCACCCCTCGGACGTGCAGGGGCCGCCCGTGGCGCGGTCCGAGCATGGGTGGTTCCTAGACGTGCGGGCAGGCACGAGGTCTGCCCCTACAACACATCGAACCAGCCTGCCGCCGCGGACAGCGGCGCTGCCGCCGGTCCGTGCCACGCCACAACCGGAGACCCATCACAACACGGACACCGATGTTCCGTGGACACCCACCTTGTGATGGAGTCCCGCCGGCCCTGCGACCGCGTCCCCCTGGGGGTGTAGGGACGGCCCTTGTGGCCGCCCGTGGCCCGGTCTGGGCATGCGTGGTTCCTAGACGCGCGGGCAGGCACGAGACCTGCCGCTACAACACATCTTCAACATGCTGCCACTGGCCCGCGCAGGTTGCAGCACCGCACCGCGGCGCAACGTCCACCATGCCACCACCGAGGCAACGCTGAAGGTGTTGGGTAATACAACCATTTGAGGAGTCGTAGGGGCGGCCGCCTTCCGACCCTTCCTCTAATAGCCGATAGCCTGGCCGTCCTTCCGGCGATCCGAGCCGCCCCAGTACGCACCCGTCAGCGGATGCACGGCGATCGCCTGCCCGCCGCCGAAGCCACCGCGCACACGCACCTCAGCAGGGTCCACGAGCCAGTGCCCCCGCTGGCGAAGCTCTTCCACGATCGGTGCGGGGAAATCCTCTTCCACGGCAACGCGGTTGCGATCGAGGCAGTGGAAGCGCGGGAAGTCGAGCGCCTCCTGCACGTTGAAGCCGAAGTCCACCAAGTTCGACACGACTTGGAGATGGGCCTGCGCCTGGTGATCTCCGCCCATCACCCCGAAGGACACGAGTGGCTTGCCGTCCTGCAGCAGCATCGCCGGGATCAGCGTGTGCAGAGGCCGCTTGCGCGGGGCAACGCAGTTCGGGTGCGAAGGATCCAGCACGAAGCCGGCGCCGCGGTTGTGTAGCACGACGCCGGTGTCTTCCACTGCCACCCCCGAGCCGAAGGGGAAAAACAGGCTGTTGATGATGGACACCACCGTACCCTCGCTGTCCGCCGCGGTGAGGTAGACGGTGTCGCGACCCACCGGAACGAGGCCCGCGTGTACATCGGCGAGCGCCCGCCGCGAAGAGAGCAACGCGGCGCGGCCTTGCGCGTAATCCTTGCTCAGCAGCGCGGCGGTGGGCACCAACGCGTGTTCGGGGTCGGCCACGTACCGGTTGCGATCGGCCAGTGCCAGCTTGGTGGCCTCGATGCGGTAGTGATGACTCTCCACCGCCTCGGGGCCGTAGCCTGGCAAGTCGAAATTCTCCAAGATATTCAGCCCGATCAGCGCCGCGAGTCCCTGCCCGTTGGGCGGCAGTTCGGCGACGGTCACCCCGCGGTATTCGGTGCAGAGCGGCTCCACCCACGTCGAGCGATGCGCGGCCAAGTCCTCCCGTGCCAGCACGCCACCTGCGGCTTGCACACTCGCCGCAATCCGCGCCGCGAAGTCGCCCCGGTAAAACCAATCCGCCCCGCCGCTTGCCAGCTCGCGTAGGGTGCGGGCCAGCGCTGGTAGGCGCATCACTTCGCCGAGGCCGGGGGCTCTGCCATCCATCGTGAACACCTGGCGGGCACGAGGGTCCTGCAGGATACCGAACCCCACGATCAGGCCCCACTCGTGCGCGATGATCTCGCTCACCGCGTACCCTTCTTCGGCGTAAGCAAGCGCGGGCTCGAACAACTTCGCCCAGGCAAGCCGCCCGAAGCGCTCGTGCAAGTCGTGCCAAGCCTGCACCGCGCCGGGGACCGTGATGCTCCAGGGCCCGATCAACGGCATCACCGCGTGCCCGGCCGCACGCAACGCCTCGATGGTCAGCGCTTGCGGCGCGCGGCCGCTACCGTTGAGCCCGTACAACCGCTGCTCGGGCCCGTACCAGAGCAGCGCGAAGCAATCTCCGCCGAGCCCCGTGTTGTAGGGCTCGACCACCGCGAGCATCGCCAGAGCGGCAATCGCCGCATCCACTGCCGTGCCGCCCGCGCGCAGGATGTGCAGGCCGGCCTCAGCCGCCAGCGGTTGGCTCGCGCACACCATGCCAGTGCGCGCGATCACCAGTGAGCGCTGGCTGCGAAAACCGCGAACCTCGGCACGGCGCGAGCGGAACATCCAGCCTTCGCCTCACTTGCGACCCAGTTCTTGCGAGCGGCGCGTGGCGGCGACCACCGCGGCCACCAGCGCATCCTTAAAGCCGCGCCGGTGCAGCTCACTGAGGCCCGCCAGCGTGGTCCCACCCGGAGAACTCACCTGCGCGCGCAAGGCCTCCGGAGGCTGGCCGGTTTCCTTGAGCATTGCCGCCGCGCCGGCAATGGTCTGGTAGGTCAAGCGCTGGGCCAAGCTGGCCGTGAGGCCCGCTGCCACCCCGCCCGCGATCAAGCCTTCGGCCAGCAAGTACACGTACGCCGGGCCGCTGCCGCTGAGGCCGGTCACCGCGTCCAGCACCCGCTCGTCGCCCACCACCACCGCATCGCCCACCGCTGCGAACAAGCGCTGGGCCAACGCTGCGTCCGCCGCGCGCGCGTAGCGGCCGGGCACAATGACGGTCATGCCCTGGCCCACCAGCGCAGGAGTATTGGGCATGGCGCGCACCACGCGTGGTTCTCCTCCCAGCAGTTGCTCGATGCGCGTTGTCGGCACACCGGCCGCAATGCTGATCAGCAAGTGATGCTGGCTCACCGCAGCGCGAATTTCCTGCAGCACACCGTCGAGGTCCTGCGGTTTCACCGCCAGCACCACGACCCGCGACTCCTGTACCAGCGCCAGGTTGTCGGCCAGCGCATGGATTTTGGTTTCGCGTTTGAGTTTTTGCAGCTTCTCGCGCTCGACATCGCTGGCGTACACGCTGCTCGGCACGCACAATCCGGCCGCCAACACCCCGCGGATCAGCGCCCCGGCCATGTTGCCAGCGCCGATGAAGCCCACCGACGGAAGCGCCTGTCTCTTGGGCCCAGCTTTGCGCTTGCTTGCCTTTGTGGCGCCAGCCATTTCCTTACCTCCTTTCGACCAACGGCGCCCCTTCCGCGCCTTCGCAGTTGCCCGCTCTCGTGCCCCGCGTTAGCCGCGCGCCGAAGATCGCGCGGCCGATGCGCACCATCGTGGCCCCCTCCTCGACGGCGACTTCGAAGTCGTCGCTCATGCCCATGGACAAATGCTCGAGCGACACCCGCGGCAGGCGCAAGGTCTGCCAGCGATCGCGCAGCTCGCGCAGGCGGCGAAAATACGGGCGCGACTCTTCCGGGTCCGCACTCGGCGGCGGGATGGTCATCAGCCCGCGCACTTCGAGCCGCGTGCACTCCGAGGCCACTCGGAGCAATTCCTCCAGCGCTGCCTCAGCCACTCCCGCCTTGCTGGCTTCTCCACCGAGGTTGACCTCCACCAGCACCTGCACCGCCTGTTTTCCCTCGGCCACGGCACGTTTTTCCAACTCGTGCGCGAGAGCGGGGCGATCCAAGGTATGAATCCAGGTGAAGAGTTGGAGCGCCTGCTTGACTTTGTTGCGTTGCAGAGCGCCCACCAAGTGCCACACCGCCGGGCGCGAGAGTTGCGCAGCTTTGCTGCGGGCCTCCTGCACGTAATTCTCACCAATGTCCACAATGCCCGCAGCTACCACCTCTTCGATCGCGCGCACCGGTTGGGTCTTACTCACCGCAACCACGCGGACGTCCTCTGGGTTCCGCCCGGCGCGCCGCGCAGCGCGTTCCACTCGCTCGCGGACGCGCCACACCCTTTGCGCAATTTCGTCGTTCATCGTGGGGGCACCTGCCGCCAAGTTCCTTCTGGAAGGTGGCGCGCCAAACGGCGCTGGAGTTCTTCCACCGGCAAGCCAATCACGTTGCTCACCGAACCCTCGATCCGTTCGATCAGGTCGCGCCCGAGCCCTTGGGCTGCGTACGCGCCGGCCTTGTCGAATCCCTCTCCACTGGCCACGTACGCAGCAATCTCCTCGGCAGACAAGCGGCGAAAGCGGACGCGACTGACGTCGGCGAACAACTCGAGCACGCGGTCCTCCCGAGCCAGACACACAGCGGTCCAAACCGTGTGCGTCTGCCCCGAGAGCTGTTCGAGCATCCAGCGTGCCTCAGCAGCATTCGCGGGTTTGTTGAAGAGGCGCTGCCCCAGGGCCACCACCGTATCCGCAGCCAGGGTGAGGTAGCGCGGGTATTGCGCGGGCACGGCGCGCGCCTTCGCCTTTGCCAAACGAGTCGCACACGCCCACGGCGGCTCCTCCGGCAGCGGCGTTTCATCCACCTCGGGGACGACCACCTCGAACTCCATTCCGAGGCTGGCGAGTAGCTCGCGGCGGCGGGGAGAAGCGGAAGCAAGCACGACACGGAGCGCCATTGCGAGGCGCAAACTGGCAAACTCGCTGCAAAGCTGCAAGCGAAGTGCAGCAACTGAAACAGCGGACAGCGCCTGCCCGGGCCGCGCGCGGGGGCACACACGTCGAACCGCACCGCGAGCGGCCACAAGGGCCGCCCCTGCATGTTTGGTGGTGACGGGGTGCATCTTACCGGTCAGGCGTGGCGGTGGGGACAGGTTTCGGCCGCAGCCGCGTTTCGTACTACGGAGCGTTGGCTGTGTACCGGTAGGCCTTGCGTCTGCCTGTGCCCTGAGGAATCACGAATGTCCCGTTCGCAGCCGGGCGGGCACAAGGGCCGCCCCTGCAGGCTCTGGTCTCGGTGTTACGCCGGCCATGGCCGGTGTCCACGGGTACGGCCCGCTGCGTGGTGCCTCTGTGCGCTGGGTATCCGTGCGAGCCGGCCCCTAAGGTCCAGGGCGTTCGTCAGTCACCCTTCGCTCCTCGCCGCTCGCTTGTACCCGCCTTTGCACGCGCGGTATAAGTCGGTGTTCCGAGAGGTGCGCTGCGATGCGCCTGTAAGGACGGTGGCGGTGAATCCGGATGCTTCGACACTGCTGATTTGCACGGTGGGGGGCAGCCCCGAGCCGGTAGTGGCTTCGATCAAGTACTGGCAGCCCCAGCGGGTGGTCTTCGTTCACACGCCGGAGACGAGAACGCTGGTGGACGGCGACACCACCCAGCCGAGCATCGTACGCAAAGCCAACGAGGAAGGCTTTGAACTCGACGGCGGCCGTTACGACTTCTGCGAGGTCGCCGACGGTCAGGACCTCGCTTCGTGTCTGGAGCGCCTGCAAGAACTGACCCCACAAGTGTTCCGCTGGGTCGAGCGAGGGGGGAACTACCGCGTGGTGGTAGACTTCACTGGCGGCACCAAATGCATGTCGGCCGCGCTCGCCCTGCAGGCGCGCCGCTGGCCTTGTGTCTTCTCGTACGTCGGTGGCAGCGCCCGCACCAAAGGCGGAGTGGGTGTGGTGGTAACGGGTTCCGAGCGGGTCGTATACCAAGCCAACCCCTGGGACGCGCTCGGCTTCCAAGCTGTGGAGGACTTCGTGGTTCTCTTCGATCAACTCGCCTTCGCGCCGGCTTGGCAATTGGCCGAGCAAACCAAGAAACGCTTACATCGTGAAGACCGCAAAGGATCCTTCGCAGCCCTGGAGGCACTGGCTCGCGGCTTCGAGGCGTGGGATCGCTTCGACCACCAGTCGGCCCTCAATCACTTCAAGACGCTCCTCAAGCGCGCCAACGACTTATCCGCGATCCTCGGCACCCAGCGCGCGGAACGCACCCTGTCTTCGATCCGCCAGGTGTGCACGCACCTGGAAGCATTGTGCAAGACCACGCCGCCGAGCCGCCATTACGTGGTAGACCTCATCGCCAATGCCAAACGGCGCGCTGCCGAAGGCCGCTACGATGACGCGGTAGCCCGCCTGTATCGCGCGGTCGAAGCGCTCGCGCAGGCGGCCTTGCGCGAGAAGCACAACTTCGAGGAAACCGAACGTATCCCCCTCGATCGGGTCCCCGAGCCCCTGCGCAGCCGCTGGGCCCCCAGAGCAACGCAAGGCACGGTCGCTATCGGTCTGCGCGACGCGTACGAGCTGCTCCGCGAGCTTCAGGATCCGCTCGGAGAGCGCTTTCACAAAGCCCAGCTCGCCAGCCTGACCTCGCCGCTGACCGCCCGCAATCGTTCCATCCTGGCACACGGTTTCGAACAAATCTCGGCAAACGCCTACAAGGCTCTATGGGATGCCACGCTTTCGCTGGCGGAACTCTCCGAAGCCGAGCTGCCGGGATTCTGCCAGATCGGTAGCGGATGAGAGGCACGAACACGCCTATGGGTCGAGCGGACAAATGCGAGCAGAGAGAGAGCCGGGGTGCCGCCGTTCACTCCCGCCCTGTGCGGTCACATCCGAACAGAGCGGCAGCGACGGCGCGCACCAGTTCGTGAATTTGCACCGCCCCGTCGGCGTCGAGGTCCGCCGCCGCGCATGCGGAACGAGGCTCGGTCTCGAGCGCGATCCGCACAGCGAGGACGATCTCGTCCACCGTCACCTCGCCATCGCCGGTGCAGTCTCCGGGGCAAGGGGGCGGAGCCGGCGAAGCGGTGGGAGTCGGGCTCGGAGTGGCGGTCGCCGACGGCGTGTGGCTCGCTGTCGGTGAGGGAGGCAGAGGTGGCGCCGGATACAAGACATCGCGGCCCCCGAGGTCGTCGAAAGTCAGGGCCGGGTTGCGCAAGCGACGCAGGAAAGGCAGGAGCGCCACCGGGTCGGCGCTCGACAAGCCGCCCCACATGATCGGTACCCGGTCGAGTGGAGTGTTGAGAGGAATCGAGGAGACGAGCAAGTCGCGAAACGGATCCGCGAAGTCGATCACCATCGGATCGAACGGATCGGAGTCCGTGTCGAGGAACGTGCCTTCGTTGGGGTGGCCGAGGCCGATGGCGTGGCCGACTTCGTGAGCCACTAGGATTTGCAGCGCATGGGCCAGGTCCGTGAGCGGCACGCCGAGCTGGGCGAGCAGGCGCGCACTTTCCAGCACGCGAGTGGTGTTGAGGAAGACGTCGGCGCCGCGGATCACGAGCCCCGGCACGCGCTGTCCGTTGGTGAGCCAGCGATCCTCTGAGTGCCGCCAGGCGAGTTCGGTAAAGCCGAAAAAGCGAGTGGCAGAAGGCTCCGCGAACAAGTCAATCTCGCTGCCGGCAAGCGGGCCCCGCTCCGTCGGCCCACCGAAGTCCACATCAAAACGCAGCGCTGAGTTCTCCCACATGGCGAGCGCGTTACGCAACGCGGCCCGTGCTAGCCCTTCGAGATCCTCCCGGCTTGCACCATACAGCGCTGCGATCTCGTCGAGGCCGAGCCCCTGGAGGAACCCCGCATCCACTGCCACCTGCAAACCGTCGTGCAGGCCCTTGCCCTCCCCGAAGGGATCCGGTTGCGCAGACCAGCGTGGCGCAAGCGCAGCGATTTCTGCCGCACTCTCGCCCTGCTCTACGAACACGCTGAAGGCACGCACCGGTGGCGCAATCGCCCAAGCCAAGCAAAGAAACCCAACCACCTTTTTCGCAGCACACGCCATGATAGGACACCCTGGGACCACGGGCACCGAGCCTGCGCCAAACCAACCACGCCGCGCAAGCGCGCCGTGGCAGAAAAACGCCGCTAGCCACTGCGCCCATTGCCGCGGCGCTTGCACGGCGGCCCGCTTCTCCCCGCTCGTGCGCAACGAACTCGATCTACCGTTCCAACCCAGCGATCCTAGCGCGCGAGAGAGCGCGCACACTGTAGGGAACCCATAGGCAGGGCGCAGAGCGGCCGCCCGTCCCTCCCATCGCACTCGTGCCGCAAAGCATTGCTGGCCGCGGCACGACCCATGCCTCCTCGCGGCAGAAGGCAACCCTACCGCTCGCGGCACGTCAGCAGCAGCAGTGGCAGACGATTCGCTCCGTGGAGCGAAAACCATTTGCCTCCGCGGCCTTTCTATGTATGAAATGACGGCCGTGGGTGGGAGAGGCAGTTCTGGAAAGCACGTGGGCCGGAGCGCGACAAGCGTGGTGGTCGCGCCATATCGGCGCTACTTGCGCTGGCAATCGGTCAGGGGAGCGCGGCTGCTCGTCGGTGCTGAGCGACGGACGATCTCAGATGCGACAACGAAGAACCTGGCTGAAATCGGGCAGTTCGCTCGCCGACCCGCTTCTGTGCAGGCAGATTTGGGCTCGGCTCAGCGCGGCGTGACAAGCAGCGCCCATGGCTCGCGCAGTTGCTCTGGCAAAGCAGCTGAGGGGAAGGGATGAGCGAGTTCAGGAACAACGCCACCGACTTGCTGCGCAACGCAATGGGCCTCGAACCGGGGTTCACCCCTTTCCCTGGCAACAGGAACTGCTGAGCTGGATGCTGAGAAGGCGCGTTCCAGAATGGATCGACATTCCGACTGGCCTAGGAAAGACGTCGGTGATGGCAGTTTCGCTCGTCGCCCGTGCGTGCGGTGCCCGTGTCCCGCGGCCGCGGGAGATCATCGTCACCTCGGTTTCGGCGCATCTGGGCGTGCCGCCGGCGTTGGAGTTTCCGAGACTCAGGCGCAAGGACGGCGGTGAGCGGCGGCATGCGCATGCGATTTTGGTCTTCGATGAGCCGGTGGAGGGACCGGTGTTGATCGGGGCGGGGCGGTATCGGGGGTATGGGGTGTGCCGGGCGATCTATGGGGAGTAAGGTGCCATGGCGGCGACGGAGTTGCGGGTTATGAACCGGTCGAATCACTGCCAGCCGGTTGGTCTTCCGATGTTCCGGTCGTCCCGCCGCGCTTTCCGTTGGACCAGCCGCCTGACTCCCGTGGTGGTTAAACGGCGAAATCCCGCGACCTCGAAGTTAGGCACCGGTCAAATGTGAGTTAGCCATGATGACCTACGAAGAATTTTTTAAGCGCGCAACCGGGTTTAGCCCGTATAAGTGGCAGTCCTGGCTTGGAGAAAATGGATTTCCAGACGTCCTGCCGGTTCCTACGGGTCTCGGCAAAACCGAGGGAGTTGCCTTGGCTTGGGCATGGCGTCGACTGGTCTTGCGCCGCGAGTCGGAGCCCCGGCATCTCGTGTATTGTCTTCCGATGCGGACGTTGGTCCGACAGACCGTCCAGCGGCTCAGCTTGTGCTTTACGAACCTTGAGCCTGTTGTTGGCACAGTCCGGGTATACGAGCTCATGGGTGGATCAATCGAGAAGGAGTGGGCGGAAAGGCCCGAAGAGCCCTGGGTCCTCGTGGGCACGCAGGACCAACTGTTGTCGCGCGCTCTCAATCGTGGTTACTGCATGAGCCGCTTCGAATGGCCTATCCACTTTGGCTTGCTGAACAATGACTGCCGTTGGATCATCGACGAGGTCCAACTCATGGGCCCGGGGCTCTGGACGACGGCGCAGCTCGACTGGATGCGGCGAAGCCGGTTCGGGACGCTTTTCGAATGCCTTACCACTTGGATGAGCGCCACGCTGGAA
>JBBILD010000003.1:0-237189 GCA_037445065.1 Myxococcales bacterium | reverse complement strand
CTTCCCATGGTCAATGTGCCCAATCGTCCCCACGTTCACATGCGGCTTCTTCCGCTCAAACTTCTGCTTCGCCATCTCTCTTACCTCCTACCCACTACTCTCACTCCCTTACGCCACCATACGCCACCCTTTTGGCCTTACGCCCCAACCGCTTTCGCGGTCAGTTCCTGTGAAATCGCTAGCGGCACGGGTTCGTAGTGGGAGAACTGCATAGTGTACGTTGCCCGCCCTTGGCTCATTGACCGCAAATCCGTCGCATAACCAAACATCTCAGCCAGTGGAACAGTTGCCCGGATTACCTGCACAGATCCCCGCATCTCCATTCCCTGGATCTTGCCCCTTCGCCCATTGAGGTCCCCAAAAACAGCTCCGGAAAACTCTTCAGGAACCACGACTTCCACCGTCATGATCGGCTCCAATAAAACAGGGTCCGCCCTCTTACATGCTTCCTGAAAGGCGATCGAAGCTGCGATTTTGAATGCGATCTCGGACGAATCAACCTCGTGATAAGACCCGTCCAGCAAGGTCACCCGCACGTCAACCAGCGGATACCCAGCCAGAATTCCCCGCTCCATCGCCTCTCGCACGCCCTTTTCCACTGCAGGGATGTATTCGCGGGGAACCACTCCTCCCTTAATCGCATCCACGAACTCAAACCCCTTCCCACGACCAAGCGGTTCCACCCGCAACACAACGTGCCCGTATTGCCCGCGCCCTCCTGTCTGGCGAACGTGTTTATATTCATAATCAGCGGCCTTACGCACCGTCTCCCGATACGCCACCTGCGGCTTTCCGACCGACGCGTCCACCTTAAACTCTCTCATTAAGCGGTCCACAATGATTTCAAGGTGCAGCTCACCCATACCTGAAATAATTGTTTGCCCGCTCTCCTTATCAGTCGTCACACGAAAGGACGGATCCTCCGTGGCCAGCTTCTGCAGCGAGATGCTCAACTTCTCCTGATCTGCTTTCGTTTTCGGCTCAATCGCAATCGAGATCACCGGTTCGGGAAACTCAATCGACTCCAAGACGATCGGGTGGCTCTCGTCGCAAAGTGTGTCACCTGTAGTCGTATCCCGAAGCCCGACAGCCGCGGCGATGTCTCCAGCATACACTTCCTTGATCTCCTCGCGCTTGTTCGCGTGCATGCGTAGCAGTCGCCCAATACGCTCCTTCTTTCCCTTCGTAGAGTTGAAAACGTATGAGCCAGATTCCATCACTCCCGAATAGACGCGGAAAAACGTCAATGAACCCACGAACGGGTCGGTCATGATCTTGAAAGCCAACGCAGCAAACGGCTCGTCATCACCTGGGATCCGTTTCTCCCTCTCGCCAGTCACTGGATTCACCCCTTCAATCGCCGCTATGTCCGTCGGCGACGGTAAATAATCAACGACTGCATCGAGCAACGGCTGCACTCCCTTGTTTCGGAAAGCGGACCCGCATAAGACAGGAACGACCTGCATCGTCAGGGTCCCCTTCCGTAACGCGGCGCGCAACTCCTCTTCCGCGATCGGGCGGCCCTCTAAGTACTGAGCCATCACGTGCTCGTCCGCATCTGCCGCCGCTTCTATCAAGCGCTCACGAGCAGCCTCGGCTTCGGCCAAGAGGTCCTGCGGAATCTCCGTAGAGCGGAACCGCGCCCCAAGGCTATCATCGTCCCACACGATCGCTTTCATCGCCACCAGATCCACCACCCCGACGAACGAATCCTCCACGCCGTATGGGATCTGAACCGGAACCGCATTCGCCCCAAGCCGCTCGCGAATCTGCCGAACAACCCCAGGAAAGTCCGCCCCCACTCGATCCATCTTGTTCACAAACGCAATTCGTGGGACCCTGTACTTATCGGCTTGCCGCCACACCGTTTCGGACTGCGGCTCAACCCCCCCCACGGCGCAAAATACCGCGACCGCACCGTCCAGCACGCGAAGCGACCGTTCCACCTCGATCGTGAAGTCCACGTGCCCAGGTGTATCGATAATATTGATCCGGTGCTCCCTCCAAAAACACGTCGTGGCCGCCGAAGTAATGGTAATCCCGCGCTCTTGTTCCTGCACCATCCAGTCCATGGTCGCTGTACCCTCATGGACCTCACCGATCTTGTACGTAACCCCCGTATAATAAAGAATCCTCTCCGTCGTCGTCGTCTTCCCGGCGTCTATATGCGCCATGATTCCGATATTACGCGTACGCGCCAATGGGATTTTACGAGCCATAACTATCCATATCCTACGACCAGCTTTGCTTTGGGAGCAGTTACCAACGGTAGTGGGCGAAGGCCTTATTTGCTTCCGCCATCTTATGGGTTTCTTCTTTCTTCCTCACCGCGCCACCGCGGCCATTCGCAGCTTCGATCAGCTCCCCGGCCAGACGCTCCACCATGGAGCGCTCAGCACGAGCACGTGCCGCCTGAACGATCCAGCGCATCGCTAGGGAGTTTTTCCGAACGGGTCGCACTTCCATTGGCACTTGGTAGGTCGCCCCCCCGACGCGCCGGGACCTAACCTCCTGACTCGGCTTCACGTTGTCCAGCGCGCGACGGAAAACTGCTAAGGGGTCTTCTTTCGTACGTCGTTCGATGATTTCGAACGAGCCGTATAGAATACGTTCCGCCAAACTCTTCTTACCTCGCTGCATCAATACGTTGATAAACTTGGCGACGCCCCGGTCATGAAACTTCGGATCGGGTGTAATTTCCCGTATCTTCACCTCACCTTTGCGTGGCATAACACCCAACTCCCTACTTCGGCCGTTTCGTCCCGTACTTCGATCGCCCCTTGCGCCGGTCCGCAACTCCCACGGAGTCCAGCGCCCCGCGAATAACGTGATAACGTACGCCAGGTAGGTCCTTCACTCGCCCACCACGGATCAAGACCACCGAGTGTTCCTGCAAGTTGTGACCGATGCCTGGAATGTACGTCGTAACTTCAATCCCGTTGGTGAGTCTCACACGGGCTACTTTCCGCAACGCAGAATTCGGCTTTTTGGGAGTCTGCGTATAAACCCTCGTACACACGCCTCTTTTCTGGGGACACCCCTGAAGGGCAGGCGCAGTTGTCCGCCGCCGCTGGACCACACGACCTCGCTTTACCAACTGATTGATTGTGGGCATAAGACAAACTCCGAAAAAGCCAAAAGAAAGCTCCGGCTGGATCCAGCTGGAGCCATCAACCCGTCAAACGGGAACTTCTTTAGTTAGATGGCGCGCAAGCTAATGTCAACTAAATCTGCGCCGTTTCCGGTGTTGCCGTGCCTGCTTCTTCCTGCGCCTCTGGAACTTGCCCATCAATGAGCAGCTGCATTGACCGGTACTTAGGCATTCCCGTACCTGCGGGAATCAACCGCCCCATAATCACGTTCTCCTTTAGCCCGACCAGCCGGTCAATCTTCCCGTTGATGGCCGCTTCTGTGAGAACCTTCGTTGTCTCTTGAAAGGATGCAGCCGAAATAAAACTTTCCGTCGACAGGCTGGCCTTCGTGATCCCAAGGAGCAATGGCTCACAGGTCGCTGGACGGCCACCCGCCTTCTTGACACGCTCGTTTTCTTCCTCAAACTGCCATTTTTCAACATGCTCCCCTACCAGGAAATCAGTGTCACCCACCTCCTTGATCCGGACCCGACGAAGCATCTGTCTTACGATGACCTCTACGTGCTTATCGTTGATCCGCACCCCTTGCAGCCGGTAGATTTCCTGGATTCCGTCAACCAAAAACTTGGCCAACGCCTTAACTCCCAGCACGTTCAAAATGTCGTGCGGGTTTGGGGAACCATCCATCAAGGGCTCTCCTGCCCTAACTCGATCACCCTCGTGCACGCTAATATGTTTTCCTTTTGGGATTAGGTACTCACGCGGCTCGCCAACGTCTGGTGTAACTACCACCTTACGTTTCCCTTTGGTGTCCTTGCCAAACGAAACCACACCGTCAATCTCGCTAATCACAGCGTACTCTTTCGGTTTACGCGCTTCGAACAGCTCCGCAACTCTAGGTAGGCCACCCGTGATATCCTTCGTCTTTGTCGTTTCACGCGGAATTTTTGCAATCACATCTCCCGCATAGACCTTTCGGTCGGGCGTGACCGCAATGTGAGCACCCACTGGAAGCAAATACACACGCCGCCCCCCTTCTGATTCCGCATCCGATGTCGCTTGGCCGGGCTCCGGTTCGATAACAATCCGGGGTTGTTTATCGAGGTCCTTGAAGTCGACGATGACACGCATCGCTAGACCAGTGCGCTCGTCAACCTTCTCCTCCATGGTCTGACCCTCAATAATGTCCACAAACCGTGCGACACCAGAGACCTCAGTAAGCATCGGAGTCGTGTAAGGGTCCCACTCTGCGACCAACTCTCCAGGTTTCACCCGCGAATACTCTCGCTTCTTCAGCTTCGCACCATAGACTAGGGGGTATCGTTCTCGCTCTCTCTCTCGGCCGTCATCAGACACTTCGACGACCAACAACTCGGCGTTCCGATTCATGACCACGAGGTCACCCTCGCGATTTTCGACCACTTGAGCGTTCACGAATCGTAAGACACCCTCTGTGCGAACCTCTAAAGTCGTCTGCTCGGCGCGTCGGCTCGCAGCCCCACCGATATGAAACGTACGCATCGTCAACTGTGTCCCCGGTTCCCCGATCGACTGAGCCGCAATCACGCCGATCGCCTCGCCAAGGTTCACCAGCTGGCCGCGTGCCAGATCTCGCCCGTAGCACAACGCACAGACCCCCCTTCGTGACTGGCACGTCAACACGGAGCGAATTTTCATTCGCTCAATGCCCGCATCCTCAATTCTCCGAACTACATCCTCCGTTACTTCTTGATTGGCGCGAACAATGATCTCACCCGTGTATCTGTCGCGGACATCCTCAAGGGCCACCCTGCCCAAGATACGATCTCCGAGCCCCTCGATGACCTCGCCGCCTTCCACAAGGGGGGTCATCTCAATTCCATCTAAGGTTCCACAATCTAACTCTGATATGATGGAGTCTTGCGCCACGTCGACAAGCCTACGAGTGAGGTAACCCGAATTGGCAGTCTTGAGAGCCGTATCTGCAAGCCCCTTTCTCGCACCGTGGGTCGAAATAAAGTACTGCAGTACTGTCAAGCCTTCGCGGAAGTTGGCAGTGATCGGCGTTTCAATGATCTCGCCCGATGGCTTCGCCATCAGTCCACGCATAGCGGCCAACTGACGGATCTGCTGTGCACTTCCGCGCGCACCCGAATCGGCCATCATATAAATCGGATTGAAACTCGTAATCGTGATCCGCTTACCGTCGGGGGCCGCTACCTCCTCTGTTTCGAGTTCACGCATCATTTCTGCCGCCACCCGGTCGGTGATCTCAGCCCACAGGTCGATTACCTTATTGTACCGCTCGCCCTGCGTGATGAGGCCGTGGTTATATTGCTCATCGATCTCTTTAAGCCGCTCTTCCGCCTCACGTAACAACTTGTTCTTGTTTTGAGGGATGACCATGTCCTTGATCGAGATAGAGATCCCAGCACGCGTAGCGTATTCATACCCAAGATCTTTCAGGCGATCAGCAAAGATGACCGTCGCCTTGGTCCCAGCATTTCGATACGAGAGGTCGATAATTTCCGCGAGCTCTTTCTTCTTCATAACTCGGTTGACCTCGCGGAAGGGAATCTGCGGCGGAACGATTTCATACAGGAGCACACGCCCCACAGTGGTTTCCGTCATGTTGCCGTCAATCCGGACAAAAATCCGGGCTTGGACGTCAACCTCTCCCTGGTCATACGCTACGCGAACTTCGGCCGGGCTTGAGAACCTACGACCGGCTCCTTTTGCAAACGGTCGCTCCCTTGTCATCCAATACAAACCGAGAACAATGTCCTGCGACGGAACAATGATCGGTTTGCCGTTTGCCGGAGAGAGGATGTTGTTGGTGGACATCATGAGCACACGAGATTCCACCTGCGCTTCCACAGACAAGGGCACATGGACGGCCATCTGATCCCCGTCAAAGTCTGCGTTATAAGCAGCGCAAACCAGTGGGTGTAACTGAATGGCCTTACCCTCAATCAACAGCGGCTCAAAGGCCTGAATCCCAAGACGGTGCAGGGTCGGCGCGCGATTGAGGAGAACAGGGTGCTCCCGGATCACCTCGTCCAGGACATCCCAAACTTCTTCTTTCTCCTTCTCCACCAGCTTTTTGGCACTTTTAATCGTTGTCGCTAAGCCGCGCTCTTCTAATTTATTATAAATAAATGGCTTAAAAAGCTCGAGCGCCATCTTCTTCGGCAAACCACACTGGTGTAAACGTAGCTCTGGACCCACAACGATGACCGAGCGACCAGAGTAGTCCACGCGTTTACCTAACAGGTTCTGTCGGAAGCGACCCGTCTTTCCCTTCAGCATGTCCGAAAGAGACTTCAGTGGCCGCTTGTTAGCTCCCGTGATCGCCCTACCCCGCCGCCCGTTATCAAACAGCGCATCCACTGCCTCTTGCAACATTCGCTTCTCGTTCCGAACGATGATATCCGGCGCGTTCAATTCAACGAGCCTCTTAAGTCGGTTGTTCCGGTTGATCACGCGCCGATACAAATCGTTAAGGTCGGACGTGGCAAAACGTCCTCCATCCAATGGCACAAGCGGTCTCAAGTCGGGCGGAATTACTGGAATGACCTCCAGGATCATCCATTCAGGCTTATTCCCCGAGTTTCGGAACGCGTTTACGACTTTCAGGCGCTTGGCAATTTTCTTGCGCTTGGCCTCGCTGGCCACCTCCCGCATCTCAACTCGAAGCTGTTTCGCCAGCTCCTCAACATCGATCTGTTGGAGAAGGGTACGAATTGCTTCAGCGCCCATTTCGGCTTTGAATCCGTCACCGAACTCCTCCCGCGCTTTCCGATAACGCGTTTCGGATAAAAGTTCCTTGTACGTTAACGGAGTCTTCCCAGGGTCCGTGACTACGTACTGCTCAAAATACAGTACCTTCTCGAGTTCTTTTAAGGTCATATCGAGAAGCGTGCCGATTCGGCTGGGGAGGCTCTTCAGGAACCAGATGTGTGCCACGGGAGAAGCCAGCTCAATGTGTCCCATGCGCTCACGGCGGACTTTGGATTGAATCACCTCGACACCGCATTTTTCACACACAACGCCACGGTGCCGCATCCGCTTGTATTTCCCACAGTTGCACTCGTAATCTTTGGTCGGCCCGAAAATTTTTGCGCAGAAGAGTCCGTCGCGCTCCGGTTTGAAGGTGCGGTAGTTGATCGTCTCGGGTTTCTTCACCTCCCCATGCGACCACGATCTGATTTTTTCCGGGGAAGCGATTGAAATGCGCAGAGCCGCAAACTGCAGTGGGTTTTTAGGCTTTTCGAACAAAGGGAAAAGATCATCCATTGGCACGCACCTCGCTCCTTAGCGGTCGCCCTGTTGCTTGAGTCCACACCGATTCGATCAAACCTTAGCCGCCCCTTCCTCTGGGATTAGTTCCACATCTAGTGCCAGGCTCTGAAGCTCTTTCAGCATCACGTTGAATGACTCGGGAAGGCCAGGTTCCAAAACGTTCTCACCCTTGACGATTGCTTCATACATTCTCGTCCGCCCGGCCACATCGTCGGACTTTACAGTAAGCATTTCTTGCAAAGTGTAGGCAGCACCATAAGCCTCCAATGCCCAAACCTCCATTTCGCCCAACCGCTGCCCACCGAACTGTGCTTTTCCACCAAGCGGCTGCTGCGTCACCAACGAGTACGGCCCGGTCGATCTTGCGTGAATTTTATCGTCAACAAGGTGATGCAGCTTCATCATGTACATGACCCCCACTGTCACAGGGTGAGCAAAGGGCTCCCCGGTACGCCCGTCTCTCAGAACAGCCTGGCCAGTCACAGGCAACTTAGCCTTTTGCAGCAGACTCCGAATCTCTTCCTCCGACACCCCGTCAAACACTGGAGACGCTACGTGCAATCCACGCCTTGCCCCCTTTGCTAGCCGAACAAGATCCACGTCTCTCAACCCGTCGATCGTGGCCGCAAACTCCTTTCCGTAAAGCTCTTTCATCCGAGAACGCAGCTCCGCAGTATTCCCCGTTCTCTCGGCCTCGAGCGCAAGAGTCCACAGCTGCTGCCCCAAGAGATGCACAGCCCATCCCAGATGTGTCTCCAGGATTTGGCCGACATTCATTCGGGACGGAACGCCGAGAGGGTTCAAAACGATATCAACTGGGGTACCGTCCTCCAGGTAGGGCATGTCCTCTTCCGGAAGAATCCGCGAAAGAACGCCCTTGTTCCCGTGGCGACCAGCCATCTTGTCCCCCACTTGCAGCCGTCGCTTCATGGCAACAAAGACTTTGACCATTTTAATGACGCCCGGGGGCAATTCGTCCCCGCCGCGCAATCGCTCGATCCGCTCCTGGATACCGGCTTGAATTAAAGAGAGCTGTTCTTGCACACTCTCCGCTAGCTGGCACACCTCACGCTCGAGGTCTTCGTCTCCAATACGAACCTCACTCCAAAGCGATACCGGCAGGGATTCCAAGTCCTCTGCTGTTAATTCGTGCCCCTTGGGTAGAAGCACCTTTTTCCCGTCGTCGGTGAGACGGGCCTCAGTCCTCTTACCAACCAGCAACCGCTTCAGCCTTTTCAGCGCCGCATTACGGACGATTCTTTGTTCGTCCTCAAGATCCTTCTGCAAGCGGCGTATCTCCTGTTCTTCGATCCGCTTTGCTCGCTCGTCTTTGGCCACGCCCTTCCGCGAAAAAACGCGCGCGTTCACCACAATGCCCTCAACACCAGGAGGTACACGCAGCGAAGTATCCCGCACTTCACCAGCCTTTTCCCCAAAAATCGCGCGCAGCAATTTTTCTTCCGGAGACAGCTGCGTCTCGCCTTTCGGTGTGATCTTGCCAACGAGAATGTCACCGGGCTTTACTTCTGCGCCAATCCGGACGATCCCGCTTTCGTCCAGGTCCTTCAAAGCATCTTCACCAACGTTCGGGATGTCGCGGGTAATCTCTTCAGGTCCAAGCTTCGTGTCGCGGGCAACGCACTCAAACTCCTCGATATGCACGGAGGTGAAGTAATCGTCCTTCACCAATCGTTCGCTCACGAGGATCGAGTCCTCAAAATTATATCCTCCCCATGGCATGAAGGCGACAACGACGTTACGGCCGAGCGCCAACTCTCCTAGCTCAGTTGACGGCCCGTCCGCGATGATGTCGCCCGCTTCAACATGGTCCCCCTCGGCAACGACAGGCTTTTGGTTCACGCAAGTGCTCTGGTTCGAACGCTGGTACTTGACCAAATTGTAGATGTCCACTGGTGGCTCGCCTTCTCGCGGACGGTCCACCTTGACGACAATACGGGAAGCATCAACGCTTTCAACAACGCCCGAGCGCCGGGCAAGCACGGTCACCCCGGCGTCGCGCGCGACGATCCTTTCCATTCCCGTGCCAACTAAAGGGGCATCGGTCCGCAACAAAGGAACCGCTTGCCGCTGCATGTTCGATCCCATCAGGGCACGATTCGCATCGTCATTTTCCAGGAAAGGGATCAGAGACGCAGCTACACTCACAAGCTGGTTCGGCGAAACGTCCATGAACCGTACTGCGTCCGCACGTACCACCGTAAACTCCCCTCGGAAACGCACTGGCACAGTGTCACTGAGAAAATGCCCTCGCGAATCAATTGCAGCATTTGCCTGAGCAATTGGAAAATCTTCTTCGTCCAGTGCTGAGAGGTACCTGACCCGATCCGTCACCCGGCCGTTTTCCACTTCCCTGTAGGGCGTCTCCAGGAAACCAAACTCGTTTACCCTGGCGTACGTTGAGAGCGATGCGATCAAGCCGATATTTGGCCCCTCGGGAGTCTCGATTGGACAGATCCTTCCATAATGCGTAGGGTGAACATCGCGAACCTCGAATCCCGCGCGTTCGCGCGTAAGTCCACCCGGACCTAAAGCTGAAAGCCGTCGCTTGTGAGTGATCTCAGACAAGGGATTCGTCTGATCCATAAATTGCGACAACTGGCTCGAGCCGAAAAATTCTTTAACGACCGCCGAGACCGGTTTATAGTTAATCAGTTCTTGTGGCATCAGAGTCTCGACATCGTGCATGCCCATCCGCTCTTTGATGGCACGCTCCATTCGCACCAAACCCAAACGGAACTGATTCTCCACCAGTTCGCCAACAGCGCGCACCCGCCGGTTCCCCAAATGGTCAATGTCGTCTGTGGTACCGCGCCCATTCCGCAATTCAATCAGGTACCGCACTACCTCGAGAATATCTTCCCGACGCAGCGTCCCTTGATCCAAAGGAACACTCAGTCGAAGCTTGTGATTCAGTTTGAGCCGGCCAACTTTCGAAAGATCGTAACGCTCCGGGTTGAAGAACAAATTATTGAAAAACGCGGTCGCGCTTTCGATCGTAGGTGGCTCCCCTGGCCGCATCCGCCGGTAGATTTCAAGAATGGCCTGCTCGGGGTTATCTACGCCATCCGCCAACAAAGTATTTCGCAACGCCGCGCCAGTGAACTCATCAATCAATAGGACTTCAAAGGAATCAATTCCGTGATTGCGAAGCGCCTGCAATAAATCAGGCGTCACCTCGTGATTACATTCACCGATCACTTCTCCAGTTACTGGATCGACGACATCACGAGCTAGAATGCGGCCAACAACGTCGTTTACTGTGGCAGGCTCTCGCCCAATGCCTGCACGCTCCATCTGTTGCACAACGACGTCCGTGATCATCCGACCTTCGCGGACGATCAACTCCCCACCCGGGCCACGAATATCTTTTGTTGCCCTGGAGCCTTTTAGGACCTCCGGCCGGAACTCACGAAACAGCCTTTCTCCTTCGATTACGATTTTCTCGGTCTGGTAGAAGTAGTTCAGGATGTCTTCGCCACTCATACCCAGTGCACGCAACAAAATCGTTGCGTGAAACTTCCGTCGCCGATCAATCCGGACGTAGATCAGATCCCGCGGATCGAACTCAAAGTCCAACCAAGAGCCGCGGTAGGGCATGATCCGCGCCGAGTACAAGAGCTTACCACTAGCGTGCGTTTTCCCCTTATCGTGATCAAAGACAACTCCGGGTGAGCGGTGCAACTGGCTTACGATCACGCGTTCCGTGCCGTTGACCATGAAAGTCCCGTTCTGAGTCATCAAGGGTAGCTCGCCAAAGTATACCTCTTGCTCTTTGACGTTTTTCACCTCCCGGCGCCCACCCTCGCCGGATGTGTGGTACAAAATGAGCTGTATTTTTACTTTCAGAGGAGCAGCATAGGTCATTCCCCTTTCATGGCACTCCTCAACGGTGTATTTGGGCTCTCCCAACGCGTAGCTCACGAACTCCAATTGCGCGGTCTTATTGTAATCGGAAATCGGGAACACTGACCGGAAGACCCCCTGCAGCCCCACCAGTTTGCGCTCTGCTTCAGGCACATCGCGCTGCAGAAACTCCTGATACGAACGGCGTTGGAGTTCGATCAAATTAGGGATGTCAATGATTCGCCTAATGCGACCAAAATTCCGGCGAAAACGAACGTTGCTACCGAGGCGGATACCCATAGTTACTCCGTCAAAAGCGTGCTTGGTGAGAACCCTGAACCGCGGATTTGCTACTTGATCTCGGCCGTCCCGCCCGCCTCTTCAATCTTTTTCTTCAACTCCTCTGCCTGCGCCTTCGACAAGCCCTCTTTCACCACTTTCGGGGCAGCATCGACCAAGTCCTTCGCCTCCTTGAGTCCAAGCCCCGTTACCTCTCGCACTACTTTGATCACGCCGACCTTCTTGTCGCCCGCGGCAGTAAGGACGACCGCGAACTCATCCTTCTCCGGAGCAGCGGCGGCTGCAGGCTGAGCCGGAGCGCCACCTGGCACCGCTGCGGCAACAACGGGAGCGGCCGCGCTCACTCCCAGCTCTTCTTCCAGCTCCTTGACCAGAGCAGCTGCCTCCAGCAGGCTCATATTCTTGATGAAGTCTTTAACCTGTTCCCGAGTAACTTCTGCCATCACCGAACCTCCTTAATTCTCTAACCAGTCCTTAATTGCTCTGACCGTTGACTTAGCACACGGACCACCTGCGCCCCGGGCTCCTGGAGTAACCGCACCAAAAGGCTGGCCGGTGTTTGCATCAGCGCCAAGAGCCTGCCCAAAAGCACTGGACGCTCCGGCAACTTCGCGAGTTCATCCACCGCCTGCGCGTCCAGTAGCTTGCCACTGGTAATCGCCGCTCGAACCTGAACCCGTTCAGATTCCTCCCGAGCGAATTGCACGAGCACCTTCGCAACCGCAACCGGATCGCCGTAACCAAAAACAAGCCTCGTAGGACCTTGCAAAAACGGGGTCAGCCCCGCAAACGCTGTGCCGTCGATCGCTATTCGAACGATCGTGTTTTTAGCCACCTTTAGTTCGCCACCTGCCCTCCGAATCGCCCGTCGCAGTTCCCTAGTCTTGTGCGCATTCAACGCAGTGGCTTGACATACAATCAAAATCCCTGCCTTCCTGAGTCGCTCCTGAAGCTCCCCCAGCAAAGCAGCTTTTTGGTTACGATCCACCTTCGAACACCTCTCTTCAAGCACTCAGAGCGCGCGCGACGCCAGGATCCACTTTAACTCCAGGGCCCATAGTCGACGAAATCGCAAGGCTGCGGAAGTATGCACCCTTCGCAGCGGCAGGCTTGACTCGCAGCAGACTACCCAACACCGCTCTCGCGTTCTCCGCGAGCCTTTCGACGCCAAAGGACCTTTTCCCTATCGGTACGTGAACAATCCCAGCCTTGTCCACCCGAAAATTCAATCTTGCCAGCCTTAGTTCCCGTACCGCCTTTCCGACCTCAAACGTCACCGTCCCAGTTTTCGGGTTCGGCATGAGGCCACGCGGCCCGAGTATCTTGGCGATTCGTCCGACCTGCGCCATCATATCGGGCGTAGCTACGACTGCATCGAATTCTAACCAGCCGTCGCTGACCTTCTTTATTAGTTCCTCTCCCCCCACGAAGTCGGCACCGGCTTCTCTTGCTTCGCGCTCCTTCTCCCCCTTCGCAAACACCAGAACTCTCACGTCTCGGCCCGTCCCGTGGGGTAATAAAGCGGTCCCGCGGACATTCTGATCCGCCTGGCGAGGATCTACCCCTAGCCGCACCGCCATCTCGATGGTCTCATCGAACTTCGCAGTGGCATTTTCTACCGCTAGCCGAAGCGCATCATCCAGGGTATACTTCTTCGTCCGGTCTACCTTCCCCAGCGCCTCGCGATAACGTTTTCCCCGCTTCGCCATAAAGCAACACCCCTGATCAAGAGTCTTCGACCACATCAATCCCCATGCTTTTCGCGGTTCCAGCAATTGTCCGAACGGCCGCTTCGAGAGTTTCAGCGGTTAGATCCGGCATCTTGAGTTCGGCAATCTCTCGGAGCTGCTTCCCGGTCACTCGCCCCACTTTCGTTTTGTTTGGCTCTGAAGAGCCCTTCTCAACGTTCGCAACCCGTTTCAGTAAAACAGAAGCCGGTGGGGTCTTCGTTACAAAGGTAAAGGACCGGTCCGCATAAACTGTGATCACAACCGGTATGATCAATCCCTGCTGGCCCTGCGTCTTGGCATTAAAAGCCTTACAAAACTCCATGATGTTCACGCCGCGCTGGCCCAATGCCGGACCTACCGGCGGACTAGGATTCGCCTGCCCAGCGGGAATCTGCAACTTAATCTCAGCCACGACTTTTTTCATTGTCTTCCCAAACCACCGTTTTCGTTTTGCCAATGGCTAAGGCACATGATCCATCGCCAACTCATGGTCCGACCTTACATCTTCTCCACTTGAGAGGTGTCCAACTCCACTGGAGTCGATCTTCCCCCGAACATGTTCAGAAGGACCGTGACCTTTCCTTTCTCAGCTTTTACTTCCTCAACAACACCGCAAAAGTCTTGAAACGGGCCGCTCACCACCTTAACCGAGTCACCCGGTTCCACTTGAGCACGCACCCGAGGCCGAAGTCCCCCGGCCTCCATTTGCTGAGTAATCTCCTGAACTTCCTCTTCCCGCAGGGGCGCCGGATTCCGCCCGCCCTCGTCTCCACCAACAAACCCTAAAACCCGGGGTGTGGAACGCACGATGTGCCAGGTTTCGTCATTCATCTCCATGTTCACCAAGATGTACCCTGGAAAGAAGCGCCTCGACGCGAGCCGCCTCCTTCCCCGCACGGTCTCCAGCACTTTTTCCTGGGGAACCAAGATCGGGCCGAACAAATCTTGTTTCCCCAATGCCCGTACTTTTTCCTCCAGGGCCTGCTTTGCCCGGTGTTCTTGGCCGGAGTACGTCTGCACCGCGAACCACTGCTTTCCCATGTCAAGTCGACCCTACTGGAGAAACATTCGGAGAACACGAGAGACCGCAAAGTCCACAGCACCCAAATACGCAGCCATTAAAAACGTCAGTACAAGAATAATAATTGTAGCAGCGTACGTTTCTTTGCGCGATGGCCAATGCACCTTGCCCAACTCTACTTGCACCTCGCGAAGGAAAAGAACGGAACGACGCAATAACTCCGCCATTTGGCTCACACGCAAACTCTTTCTACGCCATGAGATACAACGCTACGAACGCGGGTCAGGCAGGGCTCGAACCTGCAACCCCCGGATTTGGAGTCCGGTGCTCTACCAATTAGAGCTACTGACCCATAGATGGGTTGAACGGTGACGGTCAAACTCTAAACCTTGGCCTTCTTATGGGCCGTATGCTTACGGCAAAAAGGGCAGAACTTTCTGAGCGTGAGTTTGTCAGACATGGTCTTCCGATTTTTCGTGGTCGTGTAGTTCCGGCGCTTACACCCATCGCATTGGAGCGAAATGATCTCGCGCATCCCTCACCTCACTCCAGGATTTTTGCCACAACGCCGGCACCCACCGTGCGGCCGCCTTCACGAATGGCAAAGCGCAGCCCCTCCTCCATTGCAATCGGCGTGATCAACTCCACGCTTAAACGCACGTTGTCCCCAGGCATCACCATCTCCACTCCCTCGGCTAGCTTCACCACCCCGGTCACATCTGTGGTCCGAAAGTAAAACTGCGGCCGATACCCGTTAAAAAACGGCGTGTGCCTCCCACCCTCCTCCTTCGTCAGCACATACACCTCAGCCTCAAACTTCGTGTGTGGCGTAATACTCCCAGGCGCTGCCAAGACCTGCCCCCGCTCCACCTCCTCACGCTTGGTCCCACGCAACAATACCCCAATGTTGTCCCCTGCCTGCCCCTCATCCAAAATCTTGCGAAACATCTCCACCCCAGTCACCACCGTCTTCTGCGTCGGACGCAACCCCACAATCTCTACCTCATCCCCAACCCGCACACGCCCACGCTCCACTCGCCCAGTGGCCACCGTCCCACGCCCGCTAATCGTAAACACATCCTCCACAGGCATCAAAAACGGCTTGTCAATGTCCCGCTTGGGCTCCGGTACATACTCATCCACCGCATCCATCAACTTCATGATCGCCTGTGCCCCAAGCTCCCCCTTGTCCCCCTCCAACGCCTTCAACGCACTGCCCCGAATCACAGGCACCTCGTCCCCAGGATACTCATACTTCGACAATAACTCCCTTACCTCTAATTCCACCAAATCCAACAACTCCGCATCCTCAACCATGTCCACCTTGTTCATAAACACCACAATCGCAGGAACCCCAACCTGCCGCGCCAACAAAATGTGCTCCCGCGTCTGCGGCATCGGCCCGTCCGTCGCCGCCACCACCAAAATCGCCCCGTCCATCTGCGCCGCACCAGTAATCATGTTCTTGATGTAATCCGCATGCCCTGGACAATCCACGTGCGCATAATGCCGCCGCGCCGTCTCATACTCCACATGCGCCGTCGCAATCGTGATCCCCCTCGCCTTCTCCTCCGGCGCCTTGTCAATCTGATCAAACGGCGTAAACTGCGCCAACCCCTGCTCCGATAACACTCGCGTAATCGCCGCCGTCAACGTTGTCTTCCCATGGTCAATGTGCCCAATCGTCCCCACGTTCACATGCGGCTTCTTCCGCTCAAACTTCTGCTTCGCCATCTCTCTTACCTCCTACCCACTACTCTCACTCCCTTACGCCACCATACGCCACAGAGCCCAGGAGCGGAGTCGAACCGCCGACCTCCTCCTTACCAAGGAGGTGCTCTAACCGACTGAGCTACCTGGGCGCAGACTCGCAGCCTGTGTCGTTCCCGATGAGCGTCAGCTCGTAAAAAGACCAATAGAAGCGGGAAACGGGACTCGAACCCGCGACCCTCAGCTTGGAAGGCTGATGCTCTGCCAACTGAGCTACTCCCGCAAATCCACCATCAAACTTTGCCTTAAGTACAACCGTGTAGCAAGCGTTCATGTCTAATCCACCACATGGAGAGGGGAGGATTCGAACCTCCGAAGGCTTGCGCCGGCAGATTTACAGTCTGCTCCCTTTGGCCGCTCGGGTACCTCTCCGAAACACCGCATGCATAACGAAGCCGATGGCCAGACTCGAACTGGCAACCTACTGATTACAAGTCAGTCGCTCTGCCGGTTGAGCTACATCGGCTCCACCCGAACTCTTTCTCCTCCTGGGTCCAGCGCACGCTGAAATTACTCCTAACCTTTCACCTCACCGCTGCAGGACCATGATCCCGCGGAACTTTGTCCGTTAGTCGAACCCAAGCTCCGTGTCAACGGCGCCTCGTTTTAAAATCCCAGCCAAGTGATAAGCCCGCGATGCCTTGCGGTGACACTAGCGCAGCCTTCCACTTCCGCGTCACATTTTTGGTGATCGTAGGCTCTAGAGGCCAAAAACGCTCACACCTGCAAAACGCTCCAAGCCGAAAGGGGTTGCCTCGACAAGGAAGGCCCTGTCAAACTAAGAAACAACCCCCAGCAAAAAACTCAGATGCTGCCCCTCCCACTGTCCTCTCGAAACCTTCTCAACGGCACAGAGCCGTTGAGTCCACTGCGGGACGTTAGGAAGCGGCCGTGAGAGTATTCACGTGTTTTCCAATCAACTGGCAGTAGGCAGCTTTACCGCTGAAAGTACCTAGGATTAAGCCCCAGCGTCTTCAGCAGCCGTGCGAAGTTCCCTCGCGACATGCCGAGTTCCCGCGCTGCCTGAGCGCAATTGCCCCGCGTCTGCTTCAAAACGGCCGTCACCCGCTGAGCCTTCTCCAATTTTAGCAAGCCGTTCAACGTAAGAGGCTCGGCCGACGCCCTCGCTTCTGATAAATCCGGAAGATTGATAAAAGGTCCTGGCTCGGTGAGGACCGCTCGTTCAACGGTGTGTTTTAGCTGCCTAACGTTTCCCGGCCACGAGTGTTGCCGCAAAATCACGAGCGCCGCCTGAGTGAACCCACGGACATCCTTCCGGTACCGTTTTCGCGCTTCTTGCAAAAAATGCCAAGCCAAATGTTCCGCATCGCCCGGGCGATGGCGCAGGGGTGGGACCACGAGGGGCAGCGCACTCAGCCGAAAGAAAAGATCGTGCCGAAACTGACCCAAATCTACCGCCTCATTGAGGTCGCGATTCGTAGCAGCGATTACACGGACGTTCACCTTTTTGGGTTTCGTGCCGCCTATTCGGTCGATTTCGCCCTCTTGGAGGACTCGCAGCAGCTTTGCCTGTAGTGGGTACGGCAAATCGGCGATTTCGTCCATAAACAGCGTGCCCCCGTCAGCCAGCTCGAACTTCCCCGCCCGCGAATCAGTCGCCCCAGTAAAGGCCCCTCTCTCGTGTCCGAAAAGTTCGGACTCCGCGAGGTCCCTCGGGATCGCCGGGCAATTCAACGTCACAAAGGGGCCTCCGTTCCGGTTGCTACATGCGTGAATCATCCGAGCGATCAGCTCCTTGCCGGTGCCAGTTTCACCGACGATGAGTACTGGCTCATCTGCCTGCGCCCATTGGACCGCACGGTCAAGCGTCTCAAGAAACACCTCGCTCTTTCCCACTAGCCCGTGATCTCGTTCGTAACGAACCCGTGCTCCGTCCGTGTCATGACAAGTGGGCTCACTCCGTCGTTCCAAGGTTTCCAAATGCTCGGGGTTCTCAAGTTGCGCCCTGCGATCCTCCTGCTTTGTGGCAACCAGTGGGTCGTGTCGACACCAGGCCCCTAAGTAACCACACAGCGAAAGCAATATTTCCTCTTCAATCCGCGTGAGCCGATCCTCCGCTGGGAGTCGAACAAGAACAAGTCCCATGAGATCCTCTTCTCTCCAAAGCGGAACAAAAAAGATGCGCGATGCGGAGGCGGGAAAACATACGCTACCCGATTGCTCATAATTGCTTTCTCCGACAGGACTCAAGCACTCCACGCCTGAGACTAACCTGATTCCTGGCGGAGCCGTTTCTCCAGACACCCGAGCTCGAATCCGAGATGGTAATGGCGCTTCGCCGCGCCGTTCAAACTCTCCACTTTCAGAAATGACGTACAACGCCGCGTCGGCACAAAAGAGAGAGCGACATGTATCGGTGAACGATTGCGCCAATGTAACCAGCTCAACGTTTCCACGTTCAAGGCAACTTTCGAAAAATTGCCTCAGTGATCCAAGTAGTTGTAGCGTGATCGCCTCAAGCTCGGGTTCAACCGCGATGCGTCGTTCATTCCCCTCAGCTGCCTGCGGGGGCACCAAACCGCCAGCATCCGAGATCAGTCCCCACCAGGAGCTTACCAAGCCAGGGCGCTTCTGAACTCGTTTAGAGTCATCTGCGCTCGGAAAACGCTGGTTGCTCATTCCATGCCTCCTTTCTGGACTTTTTTAAGTTCATGAACATGGATGAAATTTATATCACGTTTATTCAAGATAGTCTATCAACTAAAGCTTACTTTTTTAAATTGTGGTCATGTTTGCAACGAATCCGAGTGATCCTTGGGCGGCATGTTGGCGGTTGGAGCCCTTGCCGACGGAGACGGCCTAACCCCCGGTAGGGATCCCAGGCTTCGCTGTCCTTTTACGCAAGTTGGGACTCGGGCTCCTCAGCCTCGTTTATTACCGCCCGCCCCACCCTTCCCTGGACGACGGTGAAATCTTCTTGGCGCAAGTACTTGTTGGTACAGTCTCACGCGCGGCACAGTAAAGGCTTAAGGCTTGCGAGAGAAAAAGAGCTGTCGTATCGGCTCGGAATTCAGCAGTTGCTTCCAGTCGGCGGATTTTGCGTTATCCAAGCGAACATCGCGATTCCGGCGGCGACGCTCACGTTGAGTGATTCCACTTTGCCAACGGTTGGAATCGCTACGACGTGATCTGCACGTGCCATGACTAGGCGCCCCATGCCTTCTTCTCCACCCAAGACACATATCATCCTCTGGGGGAGTTGCGCCTTAAAAAGGCTTTCCTCACCCCGCCGATCCAAGGCAACCACCCAGAATCCCTTCCTTTTCAGTTCGTCCAATGCTCTGGGTAAGTTCACCACCCGAACAATCGGGAGGGTAGCTGTCGCACCCGCACTTGCCCGCTCCACCTCGGCTGTAACCGGGGCAGCGCGATCCACAGGCAAGATGACAGCAAGTGCACCGAAGGCTTCGGCTGTCCGAATAATGGCTCCAACGTTGCGGGGATCGAGCACGTGATCCAGTGCAATGACCAGCCCGGATCCGCATTCTTTAAGTTCTAATTCGCCGAGTTCTCGATATGGGAAAGGTTGGCACTCTGCCACTAGCCGCCCTACTGTCCCCCTCTCGCGTTCCCGCTCGGCTCGCAGCACACACTGGACGCCGATTGTCCTCGCCATCGCAAGCAAGCGGCGGACCCGCGCGCTGAGAGGAGGCGAGGCTTCAATGCGTATGATACGCCCGGGCGCTGTGCGGAGCCAAGACTCAATGGCGTGAAACGAGTCCAACCAGACTGAAGCGTTACCCCTCGACTTTTCTCGTTGCCTGTTTTGGGTTACTAGCCGTTTTTGGTGGCGATCCTTCATCACTACGTCATCCGGTCCGTCGTTCGCTCCTCAGCGGTTGCGGCGGGCTTCCTCGGTTTCACGTTTCTCAGCCTGCGCCTGCTCCGCTTCGGTCGGATTTTAGGGCAGCCTGGAATTAGTTTCTTCGACATCGCGGCGATTTGCTTGTTGTTGATGCCAACGCTCCTAGAACTTCTGGTGCCGTTAGCACTCTATGTTGGAATCGCATCCGTTCTCGTTCGACTTCGTAACGAGGGAGAACTCCACGCTCTCTATGCACTCGGAGGCAGCCCGACGGTGCTCTTGTTTCCAATCACCGTCCTTTCTTTGCTGGTGGCATTTGCCACCTTTTTTTCAGCATCCGTATTGCGCCCAGCGGCACTCGCATCTCTTCGAGAGCGACTCGCTACACTGGCGGTGGCGGATCCCACAGCGTTCCTTCAAAGTCAGGTGTTCGTGTCGATTGGAAAGAATCTTGTGATTTACGTCTCGAACATTTCTCAGGACGGAACTGTCCTGCAAGGGATTCTCCTGTCGGACAGCCGGGCTCCCGAACGCCGCCAGGTCGCTACCGCGAAACGAGGTACCATCTTACCAGGCTCACAGGGTCTAGCGCGAACATTACGATTAGAAGACGGCACGATCCTTTCGCTTAGCCGAGAAAGCAAAGAAGTTGAAACCACAAGCTTTAAGCAGCTTGACTGGCGGCTCCCATCTCTGGAATCGGGGGAGGCGCTGGGACAACGGCGCCCTACTGAAATGAGCTTGCGCCAACTTCTGGATCGCGCACCCCCGAGCTTACAAGACGGTCAGGCAAGCATCATGTCGATGCGCCTGGAATTCTTTCGTCGCGTCTTTACGCCGTTTGCCTGCCTTGTTTTTGCCTTCGCCGCCACTTCCCCGATCCTAAACCGGACGAAAGTCTCGTACGGCAGCGTTGGACTGATGGGGGCAGCCGCAGCCATCGTGTACTATCTGGCGCTCACTCTCGGCGAGGTGCTCACCGTGCACCGAGCACTCTCGCCTCCCCTTGGGGCCCTCATGCCGGTCCTAGCCGTGTTCGTACTGACAGTAGGCTCCCTAACGCTTTCAGGATCTCGTTTGCGGAACCACTGAAATAGGCTCTCAAATGTCCAATCCTCAGGAGCCGATTCAGGCCACGCTGTACGCCTCCTCTTTTAGTCGCTTCCCATGGCTGGTCACCCGCTACTTTCTCCGACGCATCTTCACGTTCGCCGTAGTGATTCAGGCCGTTGGGGTCGGCGTGTACGTGATCATCGATTGGTTCGAGCGGGCACCCTATGTCGTTAAGAACAATGTCAGTGCGACGACGATGCTGGCCTACTACGGCCTAAAGTTGCCCCTGATTGTTTCGCAGACGGCTCCACCAAGCATCGGAGCAGCTCTTGTGATTGCCCTTACGCTAGCCAATCGGTCGGGCGAGGTCCTGGCCTTGCGCGCGTCAGGATTCGGACCTTCCGCCCTGTTCGGACCACTGATCATCACCATGTCAGGATTCTCTATTTTCCTACTCGTTTGGAACGAAACCCTGGTCCCTCCCACTGCGAGCAGGGCCCAGCAAATCAACTTGACCCAAATCAAACTGCGAGACAGGCGCACATTCCTGGCGGAACAAGAAGTGTGGTTGCGTGGCCGACTGGGCTTTTATCACGTCTCGATGGTCGATCGGAAAAATCACGCACTGCGGGGTCTCACCATTTATCAGCTTGACCAGAACTTTCAGCTAAGAGACGCTCTTTGGTTTCCAGTTGTGGAGTGGACAGGCGACCGTTGGCGCCCGACGAAAGGCTCACGACTGCCAGGTACCGGATACCCGGGTACGTCGCCCGGTCCTCTCCTTGATGAGCACGCCGTGGCGATCAGTCTCGAACCGTTCCCCGACTTTTTGGAACTACAGCGGGAGACTGAAGAACTGAGTTTCACTGAACTGAATTCACAGATTCGTCGCCTGCGATCGCGCGGCCTAGATGCCTCTCACCTGCTGCCCGAGTTGCACGCCAAACTGGCGATCCCATTCGTTCCCCTGGTCTTGACCCTAACGCTTGTACCTCTTGCCACCGCCAATCGTTGGCGGAAGCATACCTACACGACACTCTTAGGGGCCATGGTACTCGGTTTCTTGTACTGGGTACTCTTGCTCTTCATGCAATCCTTACCCACCGGTACGGGCGCAGCCGCCGTTTTCTTCGCCTGGCTGCCTAACATCGCCTTTGCTCTCCTCGGCTTGGTGCTGTCGCTCAGGCTTCGCTGAACAAGGCAAGAACTGTCGGCCACCGACGCCAGTCTTACGAGTGTCTCTAACCCAACGGCGTCGAAGCTGAGGTGCCGCACCCGTCGACACACTGTCTGTGATTCTCCGCTCCCTTCACCGTGTCAGATTTGATCAGCTAGCGCCTAGTGCCTCAGTCTGCCTCAAGTACTCGATCGCTTCATGTAGTCTCGCCAACTGCGAAAACAGGCTCACGACTGCTCCAGTCAGCCTTTCACTCCGCCTGATCGCGACCTCGCGCAACGGTGCAGCATCCCGAACTTTTACTTCAACTCTCTGGGTACCTGAGCGCAACGTCAGTTCCACCCCTTCGCAGTGCCGAAAAGTAGCCAAACACCTCACCGTGCCTTTGGGAAGTCACAGATTTTGTGTGGACACAACTAGGGACCAAATGCAGTTATCTCCATGCCTCTTGACAACTGACCCTCCTTAATGGCAATGGCGCTTCGCGGTGGTGGCCGGGGGGTCGGAAGACGGTTGAACGGTCAGCGCTTTCCAAAGTTGAGTAGGCAAAAAGGAGGGACCATGGAACTCGTTAGGTCTATGCTGTTGCAAACGTCCTTGTTCGCTGGCTTTGGGAACTTGATCGGGGCCATCGTCCTAGGGCTCCTGGCAAAAGACACGGTCAAGGCCTTGCCCGGCGCTATTCTACTAGCAGCGCTCCTGCCTTGGTCGCTAGGCCTGACGTTTCAGAGCATCCCTGAACTCCGAGCCTTGCCGATTCTGCACCTTCTCTTAGCTACCTTTTCCTTCATTCCAGCTGCGGTACTTCACACCGCGTGCGTGTGGTCGGGCCAGAATGGCTGCGGGAAATCCCGATTGGCTGTTTGGGTCGGGTATGGGGTCGCAACTCTCCAGGCGCTCGCAATTTGGGGCCATCCCGAAGCACTCGGCCCGCTCGTAAATCACGTGTGGGGCACGACACGAATGAGCCAGGGGCACACGTTCTTGCTTCACGGACTCTTTCTGACGACCAGTGTTTTGATCGGAGGGTTCTGGTGCACGAGAGCAGCCACGGCGCCTACCGAGAACCCGAATCGGCGCAGCGCCCGCACTTGGCTGATTTTGAACGCCGTTTTTCTACCATTTGCGATCACGAACTATCTGACCGTGTATAACATGCCGACCATCGCCCTCGGCACAGTGGGCAATTGCGTTTTCCTAGTTACACTTGCTGAGCTCACCTGGCGCTGGAACCTGTTCGAGATCCCTCCAAGGTCGCTACGGTTGACTTTCTACGCGGTTTTCGGAAGCGCGGCATTGTGGATTCTTACCGACGGGGGATACTTCTGGTTTTCCTCGTTCGTCCCCGATGTAACGTGGGCCGTCCGGCACATCACATGTAGCCTGGTCGTGGCGATCACGCTGATCGCTTACGCCTTATCGGTGCGGCAGCCCGCCTCAAGTCGAGCATCCAGTTCGTCGCACGGCGAGTCGCAGGCTGCATTATCCACGGCTGCTCCATCTGATTCAGAAAAACTGCTCATGAATGAGTTAAAAGATTGGCTTCGCTCAATCGGTGTTGCGGTCTTCCAGCGTTTAGGGAGTTCCAGGTCGTTCGCGATGGTCAGCAGCGTGGGGATGGCGATGCGTTTGCCGAAACAGGTCTCGAACACAATGGCTCTTGAGAACTACCTCCGACAACTTTTGCGCTCTCGTGGCGCCGCGCAAGAAGAAACAAATCTGGCCAACGCAAGCTCTAGCACTGAGTTACAGCCATCGGTCATCCTGAGCCGGTTCTGGGAGGGAGGGCGCGAAGCGGACAATTCGGGAATAATCGTCTTCGTCGACAACGGAGCGAACGGTTCGCAACTTGAAAAATTTAAACGGATCGTAGAGCTCCTCAGGCGACTGCCCCTCAGCGAAACACAATCGGAAGTGGTCCACTCCTTTCTACCTCAAGCCTCGCGTAAATCACGGCTAAAACTCGACCTCGGAAAAAAATTCAACTTCAGGCGCGGGAATCAAAAACAACCACAGTTTTCGCCAGAAGAGATGCGGCGCCTCAAATCACAATTCCCCGAAATAGTAGGGGAACACCCAAAACTTCTTCGAGTCCTTCAAAAGGCAGAGCGATTGGCTCGCTGCGACCTACCATTAATCATTTACGGAGAGACCGGTGTCGGCAAGGAGCTACTGGCCGCCGCGATTCACCGCCTCAGCAAAAGGGTTGGGCCGTATCTCGCGTGGAACGCCGCCACCATACCCGATGCGTTGGTAGACGCCTCTTTATTCGGCCACTCTCGGGGTGCCTTTACAGGGGCAGACCAGGCCCGCGATGGCTTCTTTCGCCTCTGTGATCAAGGGACTTTTTTCATTGACGAAGTTGACTCGCTTAAACCAGATGTGCAGGCCAAATTACTCCGTGCGGTCGAGGGTGGTCACATAATTCCTCTGGGTAAAGACACAAGCGACAAAGTAAATGTTCGCATCATTACGGCTTCTCACGTGTTCCTGGATCATCTTGTGCGCGCCAAGCTCTTTCGTCCCGACCTGAAGCAGCGACTTGAAGCAACGTATCTCATCTTGCCACCCCTTCGGGAACGAAAGGAAGACATCAAACTGCTGGTGGAACACTTCGTTCGCGAGCTTCTCAGCGGCCCGGATAAGGACCACTACCCTTCCGAGGTACATCTTACAGACGCCGCGTGGGCACGCTTAATGAGTTACAATTGGCCAGGTAATATTCGCGAACTGAAGCAAGTTATCGGCCGATGCCTTTACAAACGAAAATGCTCAGTGGTGGATGCTGATGACCTTGACCTAGGACCGATGGCGGAAACCTCGGCAGACAACTTTTTGGAACTCTTAAGGAAAGCTGTGCAAGCTTATTTGAAACTTCCTAGACCTAGTTTACAGGAGGCATGCCTGGTGCTCAAAAGAGTCCTCGCAGAAGCGGCCTTATCTGCTGCTGATGGGAAACGGTCTCAAGCAGCCCGCATCTTAGGAATGACGCCCAGCAACTTCGTTCGGCTCCTTCGCCTTCTGGGGTTGGACGACCACTCCAGCGACGCGTGATCCTGTCCAGCCGATTCTGGAACTACCTTACCCATTGGAGCCGCAGTAACTACTAGGGCAACGCGACCGCCCTCTGATCAATCCTCGGCCAGCCTCGCGATCTATCCGCGGGATTCAAACCAAAAGGCTCAATTTCTGGATGGGAGATGTTTGTTACCAACAGCTAAGGCCGCAAACGAGCGACAAGCGAACAGAACCGCGCCTCCCCAGATTGCGGAAGTCACCGCGCGTGTGTGTCGACATTACCCAGCCATCAGCTCGTCGCTGCCCTGCACACATTCCACCCCTGCTCAGCGCTTAGAGTACTGCGGGCGCTTGCGAGCTTTATGCCGCCCGTATTTCTTTCGCTCCACTGCGCGCGGGTCCCGGGTAATAAACCCCGCCTGCTTGAGAATCGAACGCCAACCGGGGTTACACAACACCAATGCCCGGGTGAGGCCGTGCCGAATCGCTTGCGCCTGAGCCGATATCCCGCCACCACAAACATTAACGATCACCCGGAAATCATTCCTGGCACCAGTGAGTTCAAACGGTTGCCCCACTATCATCCGAAGCGTTTCCCTCGGGAAATATTCCTCCAAGGAACGCCCGTTCACTAGGACCTCACCGGTCCCCGGGCGCAGGAAAACACGAGCGACTGCAGTCTTTCTTCTCCCTGTGGCAACAAACTCGGTCATCTGTCCTCACCTCGCGGCAGCCGAAGGCTAAGCTGTTCCTTTCCTTTCGGTCTCAGGGAGACGAACCGGACATTGAGCAACATGGGGGTGACTTTGACCTGCATAAATCTTGACTTTCGTGGCCAAGCGCCGACCTAAACGATTCTTAGGCAACATTCCGACAATCGCCTTCCTAAGCAACACGACCGCGTCCAAACGCCGTTGCTCCGCCGCAGTTCTCACCCGCACACCCCCCGGATAACCAGTGTGCCGAATGTACCACTTCGTATTCCACTTCCGACCGGTCAGCCTCACATGTGCGGCATTAACAACAACAACAAAGTCGCCCACGTCCTCGAACGGCACAAAGTTTGGCTTATGTTTTCCGCGCAAGATGGAAGCTACCAGGCTTGCTACTCGCCCGAGGACCAGGCCCTTGGCATCAACAACGTACCATTGCCGCTGCCGCAAAGCATGGTCCCTGGTAGGCATTGGAGTCATTCTCATGATCACACCTCGTAGAGATCAACAACTTGACGGGGTGGACGGGACTTGAACCCGCGACCTCCGACGTGACAGGCCGGCGTTCTAACCGAGCTGAACTACCACCCCAAAACTCATACCGACACTGCGAAACAACCCTGCAAATTTGTGGGCGGAGCGCCTCTATTCTCAAACACTTACAGCTCCAGTGGGCGGTATCCGATTTGAACGGATGACCCCCGGCTTGTAAGGCCGATGCTCTCCCGCTGAGCTAACCGCCCCAAACGAACCACCCGCTCTCCTCAAGGGCACCCACAACAACGGCCGTAACAAGGCTCAGTTCAACGAATCCCGCAACTGCTTCCCTGGCTTAAACTTCGGCGCGCGGGATGCAGCAATTTCAATGATTTCTCCTGTCTTCGGGTTTCGTCCAGTACGAGCCTTGCGCTGCGAAACAGCGAACGTGCCAAAACCCGATATGTTCACCTTTTCTCCTTGCCGCAACGCGGCAGCAATGTCATCGAAAAGCACGTTCACCGCCTTTTCTGCGGTCGCTCGCGGCAAATCCACCTTGCTTGCAACAGACTCGATCAAGTCGGCCTTCGTCATGGCCATCTCCTTTAATTCGGAAAGTTCCGTTGAATACCAGCGCGTCGCGAATCGGTCAACTGAAGCCTTTAAAACGCCCCTGTCCGATGCTCCTCGCTAGCAACTTCCACTTCCGACGGGTGTTCCTCTGACCATGGCCCCTGCAGAAAAGTTTCAGAATCCACCACAAGCGACTTCCTGAGCACGTCGTCCATGTGTGCCACGAGCTCTAACTGAACGGACTTCACTACGGGAGGAGGGATATCCGCAATCTCCTTTTCGTTCTCCGACGGGATTAAAACTGTGCGAATGCCGGCCCGATGAGCCGCCAAAACCTTCTCCTTTAAACCCCCGATCGGCAGCACTCGGCCCCGCAAGGTTACCTCACCAGTCATAGCGACGTCATTCCGCACTGGTATTTTCGTCAGCGCAGAAACCATTGCCGTTGCCATCGTGATCCCCGCGGAGGGCCCGTCTTTCGGTGTAGCCCCCTCGGGTACATGAATGTGAACGTCAACGTTCTGATAAAAATCGCTCGCCAGACCTAGCTGCCGCGCCCGAGAGCGCACATAGCTCATCGCTGCTTGGGCTGACTCTTGCATAACGTCACCGAGTCGCCCGGTGATGATTAATTTTCCTTTTCCCGGCATGACGGCGACTTCAATGGCCAACAGCTCCCCACCAAGCTCAGTCCAAGCCAACCCGGTCGCAACGCCGATTCGCTGCTGATCTTCCGCTTTCCCCACTCGAAAGCGGTGCGGCCCAAGATACTTGTGTAAGTTTTTTGTGCTTACTGCGATTCTCGCGGACCGGTCCTTACGTAAGACCTCAACTGCGGCCTTGCGGCACAAAGCCGCAATCTCCCGCTCCAGATTTCGGACTCCTGCCTCTTTAGTATAATGACGAATAATTGAAAGCACCGCAGAATCAGACACTTCTAAATTGTTCGGCTGCAATCCGTTCGCCTCACGCTGCTTATTGATCAAGTACTTTTTTGCAATGCTCAATTTCTCCAGGTCAGTGTACCCGGGAATCCGAATTACCTCCATACGATCTTGAAGCGGCCTGGGAATCCGCTCCAAGGAATTGGCAGTAGTGATGAACATCACTCGTGAAAGGTCATAATCCACGTCTAAATAATGATCATTGAAAGCGAAGTTTTGTTCTGGATCCAGCACCTCCAGTAAAGCAGACGACGGATCACCCCGAAAGTCGGTCGACATTTTGTCCACTTCGTCCAGCAGGAACACCGGATTGCACGAACCAACCTTCTTCATGCTTTGAATTATTTTGCCTGGAAGCGCTCCTATGTACGTTCGTCGGTGCCCCCTAATCTCCGCTTCATCGCGTACTCCCCCCAAAGATACGCGAACAAATTTTCGCCCAGTTGCGCGCGCGATTGATTTACCCAGCGAGGTCTTGCCGACACCGGGCGGTCCTACGAGGCAAAGGATTGGCCCCTTGTTCGCCTTCCCAACCAACGCCTGCACAGCGAGATACTCGAGGATCCGCTCCTTGACCTTCTCAAGCCCGTAATGATCCTCCTCAAGAATCTTCCTGGCTTCCTCGATATCCAATTTTTCATCCGTGTACTCGTTCCATGGGAGAGACAAGATCCAATCAATGTAATTGCGCACCACCGTCGCCTCGGCGGACATGGGCGACATCATGCGCAGTTTCTTTAGTTCTTTCTCGACTTTTTCTCGCGCTTCCTGGGACAGCTTCTTCTGTTTAATCTTTTCTTCAAGTTCTTGAATTTCGCTGCGAAACTCGTCCTTCTCGCCTAGCTCCTTTTGAATGGCACGCATCTGCTCATTCAGGTAGTACTCCTTCTGCGTCTTCTCCATCTGTTTCTTGACGCGGCTACGAATGCGCTTCTCAACTTCCAAGATTTCGATCTCAGAACGAAGAAGGCCCAACACCCGTTCAAGGCGCTCTGCAGGATCGAAGGTTTCAAGCAGCGCTTGTTTCTCTTCCAGCTTAATCCCCAAGTACGCGACGACAGAATCCGCGAGTCGTCCAGGCTCTTGAATCCCGGATATCGAGGCAATCATCTCTGCGGGCACCTTCTTGTTCACTTTCACGAACGCCTCGAATGTGGCATGCACCGACCGAATCAATGCCTCTACCTCAGTTGAGCGCTGCCAAGACTCCTCAACCTCTTCCGCCTCAACCTTGAGGAAGTTTTCCTCACCAACGAATGACAGAATGCGCGCTCTCTGTTTACCCTCGATCAACACTTTCACAGTCCCGTCAGGCAGCCGCAGAAGCTGCACGATCGTTCCGATCGTGCCTACGGGGTAAATATCCTGCGGGCCAGGATCGTTGATTTTTGCGTCGCGCTGAGCCGCGAGGAGGATCGACTTCTGTTGCTTCATCGCCTCTTCGAGGGCTCGAATTGACTTTTGGCGCCCGACAAATAAAGGCACGACCATGTGCGGGAAAACAATGATGTCCCGCAAAGGCAGCAGGGCCAAAACGTGCCTCTCCGCGGCACTCTTTTTCTCGTTTCGGAATAACATCGCTTTGATCTTTCCTTACAGAGTCGTTCGAAGGGCCTTATGCCGTCTCCGCTGCCTTCTCGTAGAGCACGATGGGTGGCTCACCTTTCGTGATGACTTCTTCATTAATTAACACTTCTTTGATCGCTGGCTGAGAGGGGATTTCGTACATGATATCGAGCATCGTGTTTTCCAAAATCGCTCTCAGTCCGCGAGCACCTGACTTGCGTTTCAATGCCTCGCGAGCAATCGCCGTAAGAGCACCCTCCGTAAATTTTAAGTGCACGCCTTCCATTTCGAACAGCTTCTGGTACTGGCGCACCAGCGCGTTCTTCGGCTCGCGCAAAATTCGAACAAGATCCTGTTCGCCCAGTTCCTCTAAAGTCGCGATAACCGGCAACCGGCCAACAAACTCCGGAATTAGCCCAAACTTTAAAAGATCCTCCGTTTGCACCTCATGCAGCAGCTCACTAACGCTTCGGTCGTCCTTGGCTCGCACATCCGCACCGAAGCCCATCCCCTTCATCCCAATTCGGCGCCGGATAATTTCTTCCAGCCCCACAAAGGCACCGCCGCAAATGAACAGGATGTTCGTGGTGTCAACCTGGAGGAATTCCTGCTGCGGGTGTTTCCTACCCCCTTTTGGGGGAACGCTCGCCGTAGTGCCTTCAATGATCTTGAGCAGTGCTTGCTGCACTCCCTCACCTGAGACATCACGCGTGATCGACGGGTTATCCCCTTTTCGAGAGATCTTATCGATCTCGTCGATGTAGACGATCCCGCGCTGTGCTTTCTCGACGTCGTAATCTGCATTCTGCAACAAACTCAGGATGATATTTTCCACGTCCTCGCCGACGTAGCCGGCCTCTGTCAGGCTCGTCGCGTCCGCAATCGTGAACGGCACCTGGAGGAAACGCGCTAAAGTCTGCGCGAGGAGCGTTTTACCGGAACCTGTCGGTCCAATCAGGAGGATGTTGGACTTCTGAAGCTCCACGTCCCCAGAAACCAGCTGGCTGTCAATCCGCTTGTAATGATTATGAACGGCCACAGCCAAAACTTTCTTTGCACGCTCTTGACCAATCACGTACTGGTCCAAAACGCGTTTTATGTCGGCTGGCTTCGGCACGTTCGAAGCTGATGCCAGCCCTTCTTCATGATCGCACTCTTCCGCAATGATGTCGTTACACAAATCGATACACTCATCGCAGATGTACACAGTCGGCCCCGCAATGAGCTTGCGAACTTCGTCTTGGCTCTTCCCGCAAAAGGAACAAACCAAATTGCCGCCGCGATCGTCACCGTGCTTGGCCATGACTCCCTCACCCGCGCTTCGTTGGTCTGCGCTCAATCACCTCGTCAACGATGCCGTACTCAACTGCCTGCTTTCCTGTCAAGAAGAGATCTCTATCCGTGTCCTTTTCCACCTTCTTGAGACTTTGCCCAGTGTGCTTCACTAGAATCTGATTGAGCTGTTCACGAATACGCAGGATTTCCCGCGCCTGAATATCCAAATCCGCCGCAGCCCCTTGGATCCCACCCAACGGCTGGTGAATCATGATTCGAGAGTGCGGCAGCGCATAACGTTTCCCCTTCGCACCCGCTGCCAGCAACCAGGCTGCCATACTCGCCGCTTGCCCCAAGCACAAAGTCGAAACGTCGGGCCGAATGTACTGCATCGTGTCGTAAATGGCCAACCCAGCCGTCACAGAACCGCCCGGTGAGTTGATATAAAAATGGATGTCTCGCTCTGGATCCTCAGATTCCAAGAAGAGCAGTTGGGCAGTGATCAAATTGGCTACGTCGTCAGTGATTGGCGATCCGAGAAAAACAATCCTGTCCTTAAGCAAGCGAGAATAAATGTCGTACGCGCGCTCCCCGCGGCCCGTTTGCTCGACGACGATCGGTATCAAAGTCATCTTCGTTCCGTTCGTGCAGTTCTTTTCTGGAGCGATCGTAGCCTTTGCAACACCCATCGGCAACGAAAACTTGCCGTTCAAGCTTCCACGACTTGTGCCTCTCGGAGTATGAGGTCGACCACCTTTTGCCTCCGGAGTGCTTCGCGCAAGCTATCCCGTTGGGTCTTGGACTCTAACCACTTTCGAACCTCCCAACGATCGTCCTCAATCTCATCGAGCTGGCGTTCCAACTCCTTTTGAAGATCCTCGTCCGTTACTTGTACCCCTTCCTGATCAGCAACCGCACTAAGCAACAACGCCGTTTTCAACTCCCTCTCCGCCACCGCTCGAAAGGTACCAAACAATTCCTCATAACGCTCGGACCACACGCGCTCGGCAGCATCGGCTGATAACCCGGCACGCTGTAATTCCCGTTTCGCCTGGCGGTAAGCCTCTTGCTGCACCACGCTTGGGGGCAAAATGATTGGCTCGTTCAAAGCGATCAGCGCTTCAATCGCGGAGGTTCTCAACGCCGACTCAGAGCGGCGCCGCATCTCTTCCTCCAACTGTTTCCGCAAGATCTCCCGCAATTCCGCTAGGGTCGAAGCACCGCTAACCGAACTTGCGAACTCATCATCTAAGTCTGGTAGAACCTTGCGGTACACGTGGCAGAGAACCATCTCCCTCTCTGCGGCATTTTCTCCTCGTCTATCAAGTGGGACCACTTCACCCTTCCGGCGTCCAATCAACAGTGGCGCGAGAGTTTGGACCTGTTCGTCGCGCGACGTTAAGTCGACCAAAACCCTTTGCTTATTGGCACCACCTGAGCGGCCCCCAGACGGCTCAACCTCGACCAGAACAACGTCATTTCGTTCGATGACATGATCCTCGGCTGCGGGTTCAAGCACCCCGTGGCTCTCCCGCAACTGGCCTAGCCGCCGGTCAACATCTTCTTCGCTTATGGATGGCTGCCGGCGCGTCAGCACCAGGCCTCTCCACCGAACTTCTCCGAATCGCGGCCAAAATTCGAGCCGTGCCGTGTAGCGAAACGGCCCCCCGTATGTGACGTCAGAGTTCTCAAGCAGCTCCCACGCTGCCACTTGTTTCGCCTGCTCAGCTAAAGCCACAGGCAGCGATTCTTCCACAAGACGCGCTTTAACATCGTCTCGCACCGATGCAGCAAAACGCCGCTCAAGCACCGATCGCGGAACGCGCCCTCGGCGAAAACCAGGAAGGGCGACCTTCTGTTGCAACTGTCGGATCGTAGCATCCCAAGCTTGGTTGACGTTTTCGGCCGAAACCTCGACCTCTAGAACGCATGAAACCTCATCTTCTGTGCGCAAGTGTGTTTTGACATTCATTCTTCAACTCGATCGTCCCCGAACCAACGCTCCAGATGTCGCTTCGTGACGCCACCTGTCGTCTCTAGGAAACTATGCGAGAGGGGGGAGTCGAACCCCCACGGGAAACCCACTAGATCCTAAGTCTAGCGCGTCTGCCAGTTCCGCCACTCTCGCACGCCATTCGGCATTTGTGTTGGAGCACGTAGCAATTTGCCCCAGCCGATCGCAACGCATGTCATGACAACTGATACGCGCGAATGCGATTCCGCCTCCAGCGTTTTAGAGCCCTTGTTCTTACGAGCAACCTGAACTTCGTGGCACGGCTATGATCACGTGCGCCCAAGCAGCGCTTTCAGGCAACCTGGTCGGATCATCGCCGCTCCTCGCGGTCACTCGCCATAGGTAGGCAGGATTTGCCCCGCATCGACAAGCTTGATATATGAATTTCATTAAACGTCGAACGGCTGTTTCTGGAAAAAGGTTCCGAACTGTGACCCTGCAGTTGCCAGTCAAGGAGTACCTGCTCGGTCGGTGCCAAGTCTGTCAGGCAGACCGCTTGGTCTGGGTCGACCTAAACGAGACGGGTGAGTTTGTACGGCGATGCATTGAATGCGACCAACCCGTACAGGCTCGGCTTCGACAGGGATCGGAAGCAATGCTTCACCTGTTTGGATTCGTTCTGGTCGATGATCTCGTTTCTTCATGCGGAAAATCTGCCCTCTGCTCTCAAGGCGGTTGTGGAAGGCCGACGCAGACGGATGAGGGAGTTCCTGAAAGTCATCATGCTCCCACGTCATACGGGCCCGGTTGCAGGAAACGTTGACCGTTCTGCAACAGCGTAGTTTACGGGTTTCGTAGTGCGGCTCCGCCATCCTTGATTCTTGAGCAAGCGCACCCGCGATAAGAGCCCTGCGAGCGGAAACTCAGCCTAGGGCTCCCCTTCCTTGAGAAACGAGGCAAGAAAGACACACTCTTGCACTACCGCAAGGGCTTGCACCATCGCAACAGCGGACCATCACCTCCGTGTGCCCCGTGGTTAGGTCGGCCAAGAATCAACCGCTTGGCCCCATCTTGGCTTCATGCCCCCGGCGACGTGAGGAACGGCCAATGAATGATCCGGGAGGACAGGCGAATGGGCGATCCAATTTCATTCACGAACACCGAAGTAGCTCGTAGCAGCGTAAACCAGCTCAGCGAGCCAAGAAGCCGACAGGCGATTCATCATGGAGGATTACGCGCGCTCATGTTAGCCGTTTTTGAGGACGGTGTACGCTGCTTTCTCGGAACCTCGCCGACCCTAGCCGCAGAAGCAGAAGCGTGGGTATTCGGGCGTCCTTCCCCAAACCCATTTTGCTTCCCTGTGCTGTGCGAAGTCCTCGGCCTGGATCCTTCCGCAACCCGCGAAGCGCTCCTTGCAATGCGGCGGCTAGGGACGCTGCGGCCCGCAAAGTTGCCCAGGGTTCGACACAACGTACGAAGCGCGTTTAGAGTACGACCGCGCCGGATTCGCTCGCGGAAAAACAAAGCGTTGGCCGCTCGAGCCGAAACCGTTCAACGTTGAACGGAGTAGTCCGCGAAGCTGCACTGAGACGGAGAGGGAGGGATTCGAACCCTCGGACCCTTTTGGGGTCACACGATTTCGAGTCGTGCCGTTTCAACCGGGCTCACGCACCTCTCCGTGCGACAAAGAAAGTTTTTAGTAGCTGCTCTGCTTCCTCTGCGCAAACGCCTTCAATAATCTCCAGCGTGCCAGAGCCAAAGCGTATCCCATACTTACTCAAGGCGCCCATTTTAGGTTCGCGGCAACCAAATACCAAAGTGGAGACCCGTGCGTTCAGGAGCGCTCCCAAGCACATGAGACAAGGCTCAACGGTCACATACATTGCGCACCCGACCAACCGATAGTTCCCGCTTCTCGTTGCCGCATCACGGAGCGCCACAACCTCAGCGTGCGCAGTGGAATCTATCGCGCTGATCGTGCGGTTAAAACCAGCACCTAAGACTTTCCCCGCGGAAACTACCACGGCACCGATCGGGACTTCTTGGCTTGCCTGCGCGCGAACTGCTTGACGCAAAGCTTCCCTCATGAAGAACCAATCAAACCATCGTTGCATTGCGCCTGATCCTCAGGCCAGCTCCCGAAGAGTTGCTGCCTATTGCCGGAAGCTTGCACGCTACCCGCTTGAAGTCTACTCAAAATCTCGATGGTCACCGCCTTGGTCTGCTCGTTCTTTCTCGTGACCGCCGGCGAGTTCTCAAACCTCAAGTTCCGATCTGCCGCCGAGCACGTGGCCTGGCTCGAAGAAAACGAACGCGGCGAAGAACTAGATGAGGGACTGCCCTCCGGCAAAAGTACTACGCTTGGTGCGGCCCTCACAAACAGGCCTTCGTGGGTGAAACAGATGGAAAAACGGCGGCGACAGTTTTGGCGCTCCATGCCAAAGCCACAGAAAGCCCAGCCACCCAAAAAGCCGGCAAAAGAATACTTTGACCCCGACGAATAAGAAATCTCACAAGCACAGATTGAGCCCCTACTTAAGTTGGCCCGTCAAAATACGCCAAGCCGTGAGGCTATCTGGACACACCTGACGTGTGCCGATCCACCGTTCGACGTGGTCTCTCCGGAGAGACTCGATAACTAGAATTTCTTCCCCTTGGATTCTCACTGGCTGCTCAATCTCACACCAATATACGTGACCGAGGACCTTGTTCTTGGTATCCTCGTAAGAAAAAGAAAATAGTGCCAAAATCGCGGCGTCGCTGACACCGATCTCCTCAGCAAGTTCCCGCTGCGCTGCCTGGTCATTCGACTCGTACCACCGCGGAACTCCACTTACGCACAAATCCCAGTACCCTGGATACAAATCTTTCGTCCAAGCCCGTTGGTGGACGAGCAACTCGCCTTTTGCCCCCCAGACGAAGACATATACCGAACGATGCCGAAGATTTTGCCTACGGACTTCCTCACGGGGAACGACGCCACGCAATCGGTCCCGTTTGTCTACCCACGCGACCAATTCCCCAGGGCCAAACCGCACTAGCGGCCGGTATCCGTCAAAATCTCGTTCACCCACGCGCTTAACGACTCCAGAAACTGCTTGCGCAACTGCCTCTGTCGAGGCGTCAGGCGTGCAAGCAACTCCTCTTTTTTCTTCTCCGGATCTCCCTGGACCACCAAGATTTCTTCCGGCACCACACTGAGGAGCATCGGTGATACCCCATCCCACTCTTCATTTACCGGAAACCCGTATTCTCGCAGCGCACTCGGCCAGGTGGCGTCCACATCAATCCATTTTTCGTCGATCAGAATTTGGACGTAGTCGTGAACGTCCACGATCTCGTTCTTTCTAAGCATCGCTTGGAGTTCTTCGGGGAAGCCTATTGGGGACTCGTTGAAACGATGCGTACAAATGAGATGCCGCACCCTAACACCTAAACCCCGAAACAGTTCAGCCAACAGGTAATGTTTCCCGGAACACGAGCCACGACCTGCTCGCAACACCTCCTCGGGGTCCCTGCTACTCGGGTAATAGTACGGGAAATCCCGGACCCGCTCAAAGACCCGCACCCGCGCTTCCCGGTCTTTTAAACCGTTCGTCCACTCCCTTAGCGTGTTCTGCAGAAGTCGATCATCCATAAACAATTCGTCGCTTCCGGAGCCGCTCTCTCGTACCTACCCCTCTGGCACTCGGGGTCCGCTCCTTCTCTCAAGTCTTCCCTACACCTAACCCCAAGAAACTAGTTCCACTGAAAAACGCATCGCATCCGCGGGAGTATTGACGTTTCGAAAGCTTTCTTCCGCTCCCGGTACTGCTTTCAGTTCGGCTTCGGGAACATAGTGAACCCTCACTTGCGAGAGCAGTTCACGCACTCCCGCTTTGCCCTCACGCAACAATCTTTCCGCGACCGGCAACACTGAGCGGGCGTAAAAACCGTGCAGGGGTTCCAGGTCGCCTTCCCAATACGGAATGACTGCATCCACCCCGGGCATGTACCGCGCTAAGTACCGAATCGGTTCCCACCGCAAGAAAGGCATGTCGCACGCCACTACAAAATAAGCCTCGGCCACAACCGTCCTCAAGCCAGTGTACAAGCCAGCCAATGGCCCGTATCCGGGGAAATCATCTCGCACCACCACGATTTCGCCAAACTCCCTGTATTTTTCCGGACGGTTGGTCACCACGACGATCGGAGCGAACAACCTTCGGAGCGTTGCGAGGATGCGGACGATGCAGGGCTGCCCTTCTACCCGCATGAACGCTTTATCCACGCCCCCCATGCGGGAATTTTTCCCACCCGCTAACACCACCGCTGCTCCACTCGGCTCGGAGCCCACGGGAACAAACTCGTTCAGAGGAGGAGCAGGGGAACTCACGAGGTAAACCACCGCAACGTCGCCAAAAAATACGGAGCCTCCACTCCCCAGTCAAGCGCGAGACTGTAGTTCACTTCCACTGGTCACAGCTTGAACGCTTCCTCCGATAGGCAGAGTCGTGCTAAAGCGCAAACAAGAGCGTTGCACATGTGAGGATCGCTGTTCACTCGGCCAAGGAGAGAGCTCATGGCTTCCCCGCGTTTATTCTTGCGTGTCGGTGACCGGGTCGTTCACCTCGCGCACGCCAAATGGGGTGAAGGGGTTGTCGTCGAGGAAATGACGTCCTCGCTCAACGGTGGCACTTGCCTGGTGCGCATTGATTTCGCGGACGGCAAGCAGCGCACTTTCCACAATGACCTGGATCACGAACTCTGCTGCTACTACTTCGGTATCCGCAAATCTTTTCACCGTCTGCGTGGCCGGCGCCTGCTTTAAGCTTCAAAGCCGCCGACTTCTGACAGCACAGGCCTGTGGCCGACGCGAATTAAATCCGGTCGAGTGGGAGCAACTTAGCATGAAGAAGGTTCCAATCTTCACACGGCGGGTGCAATGCTCTTTTGAAGGGCGATGGCGTCTGGGGACAAATAGTCACGAATGAGCTGACGAAATTCGCGTAAGGCTCGCCTGCGCCCGGGAAACAATCGCTCCTCAACCCACTCATCCTCAACCCACGCATCAAAAGAAGGCGGCTCGACAAGGGCGAGTTCCAAAATGCGCTCGCCGATGGGTGTCCCTGTAACGAGCAACCGTAAGACTTGGCCGCAGTCGACGATCACTCCACGCGCATACGCCGGCAGTGCAACACTGTCAATCACTCTTGCAACTTCCCTCTTCGGTGCGCGTTTATGCGGTACCAAGGCGACCTCTTTCCAAGTGCCGGGTTCCGGAGAGGCAGAAAGCAAGACTTTCAGGTTGTTGTCCGTCAACTTTTCCCGAGCGCTCTCTTGCTCAAAGCCGTCGGCCACTTTGTAAAATCGCATTCCGGCCAGTGACGTACTACCTGCTATTCCCGGCTTTGCGGGGGGCCGATCCGTCCGTCCAGTATCGACCCACCACTTACTACCCAATTGGTTTTGCGAGTCCATGATGCTCCCCCGTTCCGTCATATGCTTAGCGGCTGCGCACGCTGCCCGTTCTGTCGCCTCGATATGCACGACGGCTTGGGCGCACAATGCCGCTTAGCATGCGTTTTGCGAACAAATCCGCTTTACGTTCCGCGTCCGCCCAAAAGACGTAGTGACCAAACTCGTGAAACACCGCATCAACCCACTGTTTTCGTGAGTTGTACTTGCGGCCGTTCTTCCAGTTTTCAGGATGAACCAAGTGGATTTTCCCGTCTTCGTAAGTCTTTCCAACCACTCGTCCCCAATCGATGTATTCGAACCATTCCACCTTTGGGCGCTTCAGACGGTAAAAGCGGCAAAGAGAGCGCACCGCCTGATCAAAGAAGCTTTGCCGGTGGGTTTCGAAAAAGTCCTCCAGCGCCTTCAAGATGGCTTGCCGTTCTCTCCGTGAAGGCAGGACCATCCGCATGAGATTTTCCACTCCGATACATCAGTCTGTTAAGGGCACAGAGGACGTCCTGTCAACCGGTCCCCGAAGACCACGGGCGGGACCGCAGAGCACTATGCGATCGCTCACGCTCGCTGGGCCCGCCAATCATGGTGCGGCGGGGCTTCGCCAGCCAAATACTACACTCTCCTGCTTTGATCGCAGCAACCCTCCCCGCGGTCAACCGCAGTCGTCGTGTGCACGTTTGGCCGATCACGCGTCTTCAAGCTCTTCATCTGGCACCGGTATTCCCGGCGGCTCCGAGCGGGCGATCGAGGCACAAGGCGAAGAACCCCACCTGGAAGCTGTCTAACGAGTCCACTAGAGAGACACGTATTTACGGCCATGTATCCGGTGATTTTTCAAATCGGCCCGCTGACCATTTACTCATTCGGCCTAATGATGGCTCTCGCTTTCCTGGTGTCGGGGTTCTTGACCGCCAAGGAATTTGCCCGCCATAGTATGAACGCAGACCTGGCCTGGAGCCTAGCCGTTTGGGCTGCCATCGGCGGTTTGTTAGGGGCTAGAGCATTTTTGGTACTCGAAAACCCGCAATCGTTCCTACGCAGTCCGCTCCACTTTTTGCTCTCGGGGTCGGGATTCGTTTGGTACGGGGGTTTTTTCGGAGGGATTTTGGCCGCGGTCGTTTGGATCAAGCGGCAACGGCTGTCAGTGCTTGACGTGTTTAACTGCGCCGCCCCGGCGATCCCGTTGGGTCATGCAATCGGTCGGATTGGTTGCCACCTCGCAGGAGATGGTGACTGGGGCAAAGTCACCACTCTGCCTTGGGGAGTCGCCTACCGAAACGCGATCGTGGGCTGGCCGCACCCGGAAGGCGTCCTAGTCCACCCGACTCCCTTGTACGAAGCCGCTGCTTACGGAGCCATTTTCGTCTTCCTGTGGATTCAGCGACGCCACCCTCGGGCAGATGGGATGCTTTTCTCCTCGTACCTTTTTCTCGCAGCGATCGCTCGCTTCTTCATCGAATTCCTACGTATCAACCCTGCCATTGCACTGGGCTTGTCCCTCGCCCAATTGATCAGCATCGCCTTGGCATTCGCTGCAGCCGCGCATCTTGTCTGGGCTCGCTTGCAAGGCGATCCTGTACGAATGTCGGGAAGAACGTGACGTCGCCGGCCAAGAGCCAATGGCTTGCTGCTGGGTTTCTGCTCCTAGGATTGGTGTTGTCCCTGGTGCTGCTCATCAGACAGCAGTCTGCCACTCCCTCCCGCTTCGAGGCCCCCGACTTCTCTGTGCGGACGCTGGATGGGAAGCTCATCCAACTACACCAATTACAGGGTTCCGTTGTACTCCTGAATTTTTGGGCGACGTGGTGTCCACCATGTCGCGAAGAACTTCCCTCCATGGAGCGTTTACACAGGAGGCTGGCGCCTGAAGGTCTAGTTTTGATCGCAGTCAGCGTTGATGAGGACGCGGCGAACGTTCGTTCCGTCGTGGATGCTCACTCGATTTCGTTCTTGGTAGCGCTGGACCCGCAAATGCGCCTCCCTAAGCTGTTCGGGGTGACGGGCTACCCGGAGACGTTTGTCATCGACTCGGCCGGAAGGATTGTCCGTCACCTCGTTGGACCGCAAGAGTGGGACTCCAAGGAGCTGCTCGACTTTTTCCAAACACTTTTGCGGGAAGGTGGATCTGCGGGAGTCGCTGGAACCAAGGTAGATCCGTTCGGCACCTCATTGCCATCGAAAAACGAGTGATTTCAACGTGAAGCGCCTCGCGAGATTTACCCCCGTTCTCCTTTTCATCCTTAGCGGTAGTCGCGACGCGGCTTTGTTCGTGCGGCCAGCGCACGCGACGTTCTCGGCCTACTACACCGTAACCGTACCTCGTCCGGGAGCGAGTGAGCTAGTCGTCAGGTGGGAGTTCGTAGGCGCTGACGAAATCCGGGAGATCAGGTTGCCTGACGCTGAGGGCAGACTCAGGAGCCCATCCTCCTCCGGAGTGTTGACCCACGAAGACCAGGTATGGAAGTGGCGACTTTCCGGACCCTACGGGCACCTTACGTACCGGGTCGAGGTCAATCAACACCGTGGCGGCAGGCATCAGTATGACAGTTACGCCGGCCCTAACTGGATTGTCACTCGTGGCCGCATCTTGTTTCCGCGCGCACAAATAGCGTATCGGGAGCGCGTGCTCTCCTTTCACAACTCTCGTAGCGACGTGCAAGCGACGATCAGATTCCGGTTACCCAGAGGATGGGTTGCCACCACTGCATACCCGGTCGAAACCGCTGAATCCTTCCGGCTTCCTCCTGGCAAGGGGCTACCCGTCCCACGTGGGTGGTTTGCGTTAGGGCACGTAAAGTCCGACGAGAGAGACGTGGCCGGGGTGCGCATCGAAATTGCACGCGTGCCGGGCTCCCAGTTGGATGCAGAGTCCACCTTCACATTTTTGGATGCCACGTTGCCGCCGCTGTTGAAACTCTTGAGCGGCAGCCAGCGCGCGAGAGTAGCGCAAAAGTTATTGCTCGTCTCGGCGCCGGACCCGATGTGGCGTGGAGGAATCAGCGGGCGCAACTCCTTCTTTTTACACGGAGACCGTCCATTACGGGACGTTGATCGGACTTCCCCTGTTTTGCACGAACTCTTTCATGTCTTGCAGCCCTTCCGTCCCGCGCAAGACGCTGACTGGATCGTCGAAGGGTTGGCCGAGTTTTACTCAGTGGAGCTGCAACGTCGCGCAGGGCTCATCGACAGCAAAACGTACAATCAGGCGCTCCGATCCTTCCACCGTTATGGCCTGTGGAACGTCGACCTGCGGCAGCAACGGGACAATGCCGCCACCAACAATAGTGCTCCTCTGCTGATGCACGTGCTCGATCAGCGCATCCTCAAATCGACAGGTGGAACACGGCGCCTAGATGACGTGGTGGCGCTCCTTGCGCAAACACAGGGTCTCCTAACCTCAAAACGGTTTCAATCGCTGAGCTCCATGGTGGCCGGCAAACCACTCGATTCCTTTTTTACGAAGCACGTCGCCCGTGGGGAGCCGCCTCGTTTAAACTCTGCCCACTGAGCGAAGCCAAGCCAGGTTTGTCTCATGGCCCTGACTTCCACTGGCCTCTTGCTTCCCCTGCTCGCTATCCTCGTGCTGATCTTGCTGAACGGCTTCTTCTCCGCTGCAGAGATCGCAATCATCAGCCTCCGGGAAAGCCGGCTCTTGCAGGCACCACAGTCGGAAAAAACCACAGCCGCCTTGATTCTTCAGCTAAAGCACGACCCCTCCCGGTTTCTTGCCACGGTGCAGGTTGGCGTCACCATTCTAGGCTCTATGGCCTCGGTCCTAGCGGGGGCCATCGCGGCAACTCGCCTCGCTCCCCTTCTCGCTAAACTATTGCCCAGTCCTCTTGACGCAGCGAGCGAGACGCTTGCCCTAGCCGTTACGGTGAGCGTTATTTCTTATCTGTCCTTGGTCGTCGGCGAACTCGTGCCGAAATCTCTGGCCCTCCGGAGCCCGGAACGGTTCGCCTTCCTCACCGTGCGCATGATTCACCTCGTGGCCCGCGTGTCTCAGCCACTGGTGCGAGCCTTAACTCTTTCGACGAACGCCTTGCTCCGATTGCTCGGTGCTCCTGAAGAAACACGGGAGGTGCTCTTTTCAGAAGAGGAGGTCAAGCACATTGTTCAGGAGGGTGCCCGCCAGGGCGTGTTCGACGAGGCGGAGAGACAGCTAATCCACAGCGTATTCGAGTTCGCGGACACCTCTGTTAGGGAGGTCATGGTACCCCGCTCGGAAATCGTAGCGGTCCGTGAAGACGCCAGCCTTCATGAAGCAATGCAGCTCTATTTAGATACCGGATTCTCGCGTCTACCCCTTTTTCACGACGATCTGGACCACGTAGTCGGAATCTTGCATCTCAAAGACGTAATCCGCGAACTGCAGAGCGCTCAAACGAGGCCGCTTCGAGCCCTGGCCCACCCACCCTTGTTCGTTCCGGATTCCATGCAAATCAGCGACTTACTGCGAGAACTGCAGGCTCGGCACCTGCACATGGCAATCGTTGTAAACGAATTTGGAACCGTCGTCGGCCTGGTAACAATCGAAGACCTGCTCGAAGAGATCGTCGGCGAAATTCGCGACGAATTCGACACCGATGAAGAGCAGCCCGTGCAAGAAATGCCGGACGGCTCCCTCCTAGTACACGGCTCTCTACCACTGGATGAGCTCACAGCCCGTTACGACCTGCCGTTTCGCAGCACCCCTGATTACCGGACAGTCGCCGGCTTAGTTCTGGCGAAACTGAAACGTTTCCCAAAAGGCGGCGAGGCGATTGTCGAGGGCCCGTTTAAAATGACCGTCGTCGTGTTGGAAGGACGGAGACTCCGCAAGATTCGCATCGAAGGTCCGATCCGTAAGCGAGAATCCACCGACGATTCTGCAGTGATTTCTTCGTCCTAAAACGGCGCGCCAATTGAGATGCTCTTCCGATCTACGTCCTCACCTGGGCGCCGGTCCAGCTTAAAACCCCAGTGCAACGCAAGCGGACCAACGGGTGTCCGATAGAGCAACCCAACCCCAGCCGAGCGCCGATAACCGCTCAAGTCCACTCCGCGACTCTGGAGGTACACCCCGCCCCCATCCGCAAACAGGACTCCCAAGGCCTCTCCCACTAACGGGAAGCGCAGCTCAAAGTTCGAATTCAAAGAGACATCGCCGCCGAGAGGGCTACCCCCGGGGAAAACAATTCGGCCAAATGAGTCCAGAATCGGTGCGCCCACCGGTCCAATGCTGTTCTCAGAAAAACCACGCACCGTCGTACGCCCGCCTAGAAAAAACCGTTCACGAAGGGGCACGACCTCTCCAGTTAGGGTACGAGCCCAACCAGCCCGCAAGCTCGCTACCAAACTCCAGCCCCTTCCCAACGGAAGGTAATGACTGTGCTGCCATTGCAGCTTGATCAGAGGGACATCAGAGTTTGGGAGGTCTGGGACGATTCGGAGGCGCCAATTTTGGGACCACCCGCTGCTCGGGGCGAAAGGATCATCACGCCGGTCGAGGAGAAAAAACGGCCCGAGCCCAAGGCTTGAAAGGCGACCCTCATCCCTGGGGTTGAAATTTCGCACATCCGGACGAATGTCAAAGATCCGTGCAGTTTCCGCTTGAAGCTCGATTCCGCCCACCGCGCCGCGAGCGCCCTTCCATTCCACGGCGGGGATAAAAGCTAACCGTTCGATGCTGAACTGATCCACCGAGCGGGTCGAACGCTGAGCAAGCAAGTTGCCCCGAAATGTCCAATCGGCGCCGAATGCCTGTGGCATCCTTAAGCTCAAATCGCCCAAGTATTCATTCGGCAGGAGTGATTCGGCAGGATCCAGTGCAGCGTCTGCTCTGATCGCCAGCCGCACTGCGCGATGCCCGAGGTTCCCGTGCGCTGCTTCAAAAAAACCGCGGAACCCGTCTCGCGTGCTGTACCCACCACCCATGCTCAACGAATACGGCGGACGTTCGTCCACCGTAATGGCCACCCGCTGAACCAGGGTACTGGGCTGCGCACCAGTCTCAATTCCCGCGTCGAGCGGGTTCGCTGCCTCCCGATGCAATTCGCCGAGCCGCACCTCCACGTTCCGAAACACTCCCAGATTGGAAACTCTCGCCCGTGCCTGCGCCAACGAAGCAGGCGTAACACGCTGATTCGGTTGGAGACCCGCAGCCCGCAGGATCGAACGGGTCCGTGTCTCAAAGTTGCCCTTTACCACAACTTCCCTTGCAAAAGCTGGAGGGTAAGCCTTCACACGGAACTCAATCCCCACTCGCGCCGGCAGTTCTTGCGAGAGGACCTTCCACCCCCCGTCCACCGCGACCTCCCGATACCCAGCCTCCACTAAGCTCTGCTCCAGGAGAGCCCGGTCTCGCTCGAGCTTTTCCTCATCCAATGGCTCACCGATCCGAGTCTCGAGCTTTGGCACGCGAAGATCTGCCGCGGGCCACTCTCGCACCTCGAGCTCATGCACGACAAGCCGCGTTCCTTCGAAAATCCGTACGCCGAGGTACACGCAACCCCGCTCCCAATCGATGACCACGTGTCGGTCTAAAACCTGCGCCTCCACGAAGCCCGAACGGTGGTAAAGAAACCAGATGCGGCGTAACGCTTCTTCCAGCGCCGGAGTCGTCAGCCGAGGTTTTCGCCAGAATTTCCAACTCTTCCAGGCTGACCCCATCGCGTCCAGCAACGCGCGTTCCGGCATCTCCCTCACGCCTTGAAAACTTACCCCGCACAGCCGCATGGCGCGGCCTTCGAAGATCCGGTACGTCACTAACCGGAGATGCGGCTCCGGTGCCGCAACTTCATACGAAACTTGGGCACCTAGATATCCTGCCTGCTCGTACTCGTCGCGAATGCGGCTTCGAAGTCGTTCCCAGAAACCCACACCCACGACGGGCCCTCTACGTGATTCGAAAAGTTTCCTCAGACGACCGAGGGAGATAGCCCCGTTCCCCTCGAAGTGTACCTCGAACCGAGGGCCGAGCTTCACCGACACGAAGACGTCAACCGCCCCGTCTTCAAGCCGCTCCCCCTTCAGCGATACGACCGCGGCAAGAAAACCGCGCTCTCGCAGCCGTTCTTCTAGAGCCCTGCGGGCAGAGTCCCGGCGCTTGCGAGTCCAAGGCTGCCCTCGCTCGAGTCCGCTCCATGCTTGCAACTGTGTGTGAGTACCCGGCCAGTCCCCGATCCAGTGGATCGAGGCGATTCGTTCTTGAGGTCCCTCGTCAACTTTCACACGAACTTTTAGTAAATTGGCATCAACCGGTTCGAAGCGGAATTGCACCGCGGTGGCAGGAAAACCTTCATCCGCGTATAGTTTCAAGATGCGGGCTCGCCCTGCCTCCAAGATCTTTTGGTCCGGCGCCTGCCCCTCCAGCAATCGAACAGAGCGCTGCAAACGACTCGTCCTTAAAGCGCGGTTTCCCTCAAACTCGACGGCGGAGATTCGCTGCCGCTTGCGCACGGACACCACAACCTCAATGCCTCTCACTCCCTCGCGGGCTTGAACTTCTACGTCCTGATAAACGCCGCTCGCCAGCAGGGCATCGCGCCAGGCTTGCTCCATTCCAGTTTCCCATCCTTGGCGCCGTAAGGTCCCCAAACGATCCACAACATCACGTCGCTCCCAGCTCTGCACTCCCTCGACTCTCACGGACTCGATCGGCTCTGCTGCTCGCACAACATGGGGGGCGATCACCAGCAGGATCAGCCCTAGAAAGCATGCCTGCGACGCTGCGTCGTTGCGCAGTGACTGAGGCCGCCTCACCAAGACTCTCACTGGCACACCGAGAACGGCACTCGATAAGACTCGAGGCGAAACTTCAACTCGACTCCGAAAGCCCCCGCGGCTTCAGTCGTCCCGCTTTCCCAAGATCCCAGAAGCGACACACGGCGGGCGAGCCGGTATTCGAGCTGAACTGACTGCCGGCTCTGAAAGCCCACCGTTGAAACCACGGAAGCCAGCAACTCCTCCGTAATTGCCTTGCCGACGGTCAAGCGCGGCTCGAGCGCCGAAGTGTCCCGTCCGGGGGCTGCAGACACTTCGAAGCGATCGACTCCGAGAAACTCCGTTATCGGGCGCTCGATCAAGCTCGCGGGCACCAGCCGAATCGCCATGCCCAACGGGCTCACCCCTGCTGCGCCAGCCTGTAACTCAGCGCGCGGGCGCCCGAAAAGCAGCAAAGATAGGATGTCGTCTTCAGCCAAGGAGGGATCGTCGGCCGCCAGCCGTACGGCTACGGCACTGGACGGACCCTCGACAGTCACTGTGACCCAGTAGTCGTTCGTCCCGGACCTCACCTCGGTTTCGGCCACGATGTGAATCCAAGGGTCCGGCTTATTTGGGTCCAAGAACTCGATTACTCCCTGCGTGATCTCCAGCGAGCGACCTTGAAAGCTCACTTGGCCGCCAAGCACTCCGATTCGACCGCCCAGTTGAGGAGCCGCAACCGGCCCACGCAACCACGTGTCCACCCAAAGCTCAACGTCTGCAATGTTATTCCGGATCGCCACCCCGCCACTGGAATACACCTTAAGATCGATTGCCAGCGGTACTGACTCAGCCGCCCGAATGGGGGGTTGTTGCCTCACAAACCACCGCTCACGAAGCCACGCGAGTAAGTCCAGCAAGCCCACATCTGCTCTGTACTCGGCTCGCTCGATCACCAGGTCACCACTCCAAACCAGACTGTCCCAACCACCGTTCAGCGTTCCGCGACCCTCAAGCACGGCCTCCCATCCAGCTAGATCTTCTAGTTCCACGTCGTGGATCTCCCAAACGAGCGCAGGACCGTCGTTCAAATCGGCCCGGCCATGAATATCGAATCTACCCCGGCCTAGGTTCCCGGATGCGCGTAGTTGCGGAACCTGCGTTTCTTCTAGCCTTACAAACACTGCCGCATCATTAATGGCGGGCATTCCATCTCGCTCGAAGCTGCCTTGTACGAGTCGAGCTTCCCCGCTGCTCCGCCAGTCACCTCCTTCGTCACGCTCAAGATCCACTGCGATCGTGACGTGTCCCCCAACTGCCAGGCCCTCCGCAAATACGCCGGAAATCCACGAAATGTCCGCATCTGCACGGAGCTTCGCCTCCCAGCGGTTTCTACCTGAGCGAAACGCAGAAAAGCTCGCCCGGCCGCTCGGCAATTCGAAATTCACTGTCGGAACCGCGATTTCTTTTTCGTCGAACCGCGCTACGAACGGCTGACTGAGCCGGATCGTAAAAAACCCCCTCCGTAACTCACAGTTCGTGAACTCTAATTCACCGCGTTGCACCTCCCACGGTGCGAGTTGTCCCCGAAGCGAGGCCCCGCCTCGTAACGCCACACTCAAGCCTCGACGCTCCAAGGCTACAATCCGACTCACGTTCAGCCTGACACCTAAATCGAAGGGCAGCGGCCCACCGGGCTGCACAGTACTGCTCAGGACGACCTGCCCCTCGAGTGCCTTCGCTTCCAGCCTCCATTCTCTCTCCCCGATTGTGACCCCGGCATCTACCTCTCCCAGCTCCCAACCGCGCCAACCGGCCCCTTGGATCAAGAAGCGGAACGCACCGTGCTCCGGAGGCCACTGCATGTCCATTTCGCCAGTCACTTCCGCGCGTCCTGCCACTTGCCAATCACGCGCAAGTCGCAAGCGCGACACGTCCAACGCGTCGCTTTTGATTTCCAACCTCCCATCTCTATCCGCGAGTATCTGGCCGCTGAGCACAATCTTGCCAGCTTCCAAGAGTTCGATTTCGGCATGCACCTGCTGCCCCAATGTTCCGAGCGGGCCTAACACGATTTGGGCTTCGCGGATCGGCTCTCCTAAGAGACGCAAAGACCCGATCGTGATCCGATTCTCTCGCGCTGGCGGCCACTCCCACGCACCCGTGACAACGCCGCCTGAAACCAGGTTTCCCAAAGGCACGACGGAACCAACTAACGGCCAAACGAAATCCAAGGAAAAGGCGTTTGCTCTCGCACGCATCCGGATGCGTTCGGTCCAGTTGTCCGCCGCTACCAGGCTCAGCTGGAGTCGTTTGTCACTGTCCTGCAGAAAGTCGCACTCCTCGACTTTCCAGGATCTCCCGAGCCCAGAGGCTTTGCAGCGCAAACTCTCCATTACCTGCTGCCCGACACGTACAGAGGATGCGAGCAGGTGCGCCCGCCAAGCCAAGGCAGACATTGGCCCCTCAGCCTGCCCAACCACTTTCCATCGCCCCTCGATTGCCGGAAGCGCCGGACGAGCCCCGAACACGGCGATCAGATTTCTCACTTGTTCGGTTTCGATTTCTCCAAACAAAGCTACCTCGTTATCGCGCCAGTGAGCCTGAAATCCCAGTGTTCCAAGGGATTCGCCCCTCAACGTTCCGCCTGCCGCGACACCGTCCGAGTCCAGGTGACCGTCGGCTCCCCATGTCAGGTTGTACGACTGGCCTTCCCCTCTATCACCCAGAGAAACCTCCCCACCGGCACTCCACTCGACGCCGAGAGGGTCGAGGGTGCCCACCGCAAGAAGTTCCCCTGCCACGGGTCGAACCACTGGCCCCGTCCTACCGAGCAACTGGATCCCTTCACACTCCGTTGTGTGCCCACAACGAAAACTGAGGGCCACCTGCATCCACGGTGGTTCCGTCAAGGAAAACAGCACTTCCCCACTCAAGTCGCCTTCACCAAAGCGGCCGCGAGCGCGCTCGAGCGAGACCAAGCCCCCTGCCCGCAGAAGAACGGTCGAAAATTGATCCAGCGCTCGATTTCGGTAAACACCATTGCGAAGCATCACGACGGCCTCGACACGGGGATCCAACAAGCTTCCCTCGAGACTTCCCTCTGCCTCCAATTCGCCCCCGAAATCCTCAGGAAGGTTTAAGAACGCCCCGACAAACAAAACTGGGACATGCAACCGGAAGAGGGTCTTTTCTACGCCGTCCCACTGAGCAGCAATCGAGAACGCGTCGCCCTGCACACGCAACTGCTCCAGCTGCACGGCAACCATGTTCCATTGAACCTTTGCATCCAGCTCTCGGGCGTTTATCCCCGCGTTCCCGCGCTGCCAGCGAACAAAACGCGCCGCCAACTGCATCTCGCCCCGATCCCATCGGGGACGTACTCGAATCCATCCTTCGGCCCGTTGCGCGGAGAGGTCGACATCGAGCAGTCCGGGATAAGGTAACCGCATCGCTAACCCTTCCACCTCGAATGAGGCCACAATCGGAAACCCCCACGCCTCACCAGCTATCTCGACTTCCCCCGCTGACTGATCCTCCGCTCCCTCGAGGCGCCAGTCGAGCAGAACACCGTGGGCGCGCACAAAGAACCGCAGTTCTCGGTTCCTCAACGATGAGGCAACATCCAACCACACTTGAAGTTCCTCGGCCTCCAAGAACGGACCGCCACACTTTACGCCGCCAGCTCCAACCTGCGGAGGAATCATGCTCAGGCGCAGGATGCGAACCGCGCAACTACGGGGCAGCACCTCTCGCACCCAATCTGCTACCCGCCGCTCCAAGTACCCGCGCAGGGACGAAAACAAGACGAGCACTGCCAGAGCGAGGAGAGCCGCAGTTGCCGCAGCAATCACGAACCGGCGAAGCCTGCGTCTTTCGCTCATCTCCCGCTCCCCGCTCGGCAACCGCCACACAGCTACGAAGCTAGATTCTTCACCGCTGTGCTGCTAGCGAACCGCGCTCACAAATCCATGCGCAGCAAACTCGCCCTCATCCCCTCCCTCGGGGCCGCAGTCACGCTGTGGTGGGGAACACAGCACGCACTGGCCCTGAATTCAGTTCCAGAGTCGTTTGCACCCGTCGCCCGGGCAGCTCGCTCGATCGTGGTGCATATCTTTTCGACGCGCGTCGTGCGCGTGCCCGGCAGTACGGGAGATCCTGTCGAGGACTTTTTCCGCCAATTCTTCGGTCCTGGGCTACCCTATTTCGCCCAAAAGCAACAGAGCCTCGGCTCAGGATTTATCGTCAGCGGCGATGGCTACGTCGTGACGAATGCACACGTCGTGGCTATGGCGCAGCAAATCCGTGTCCGGCTCGCGACGCGTGAGGAGTACGACGCCCGGTTAGTGGGAATGGATCAGAAAACAGACATTGCCCTGCTCAAGATCCGCCCCCGCAACCCCCTGCCCGCCGCCACACTAGGTGATTCTGACTCGCTCGAAGTGGGCGACTGGGTAGTCGCTGTCGGTAACCCCTTCGGCTTAGCCTCAACGGTTACTGCCGGCATCGTGAGCGCCAAAGATCGTGCGATTGGAGCTGGGCCCTACGATGACTTCATCCAGACCGACGCCTCCATTAACCCGGGAAACTCAGGCGGTCCCCTTCTCAATCTCAAGGGCGAGGTCGTAGGAATCAACTCGGCCATTTTGAGCCGTAGTGGCGGTAATATTGGTATCGGGTTCGCCATCCCGATCAACCTCGCCCGCAAGGTGATCAGCGAACTCAAAGAGCACGGCCGAGTGATTCGCGGCTGGCTGGGCATTTCTATCCAGGATGTCACGCAGGACATGGCTGACGCCTTCGGGTTGGACCGGCCGCGGGGGGCACTCGTTGTCGAGGTCGAACCCGCAAGTCCAGCGGAAAAGGCTGGTCTAGAACGGGGCGATATAGTGGTGGAGTTCAATGGCGTGGCTATCGAAGAAAGCCGCCAGCTCACCGCGAAGATCGCTGAACTGCCGGTGGGCACGAAGGCGCCCCTAGCGTACATCCGGAATGGCAAACAATTCCAGACGAGAGTCACGATTGCCGATCAGCCTGGGTTCGAAGATCGTGGTCGAACGGGGCAACAGGCCGCCGCGGAATGGGGCTTGGTGCTCACGGATTTGACCCCCCATCTTGCCAGTCGGCTCGGTATCCCCCGAGGCACGCGCGGCGTCGTGATCCGGCAAGTCCTTCCTGCAAGCCCGGCTGACCAAGCCGGGCTGCAGCCTGGAGACGTGATTCGGCAAGTAGACCAACAGCCGGTGAGCTCGGTTCGCTCGTGCGAGACAGCGCTTGCCCGCGCAGGCGACTCCGTACTTCTACTCATCCAGCGTGGCAGACAATCCGGGTACGAGCTTCTGACAAAGCACTGATTTCAACCACTACCTCCCTGCGCGTGGGAGAGAGCGCACGTACTTCGGACAGCTCATCCATAACCAGAGCAAAGCCCCAAGAAAGTACCCCACAACGATCGTCCACAGACCCGAATCCCAAGAACCCCAGGCTTCTTGCATCCAGCCGATCACCACACCGTTCAGCGCTCCCCCAAAGTTCCCGCACATGTTCATCCCCCCGGTGAGAACACCCGCGTCCTTGCCACCCAGCTCGTTGCACGCGGCCCAAGCAGGAGCCACGCTCAGAGCGGCGAAACCCGCAGCCACGGAGAGCAACGCCGCCGCCCAAACCGCGTGCTCCACGTGAACGCTGCCACCCAAGCAACTCGCCGCCGCGAAGAGTCCTAGCGATCCCGGCAACCCCCTCCCGAGCACCCCTCCAAAGCGCTTAGAAAGTGCGTCACTAAGCCAGCCGCCTAGGGCGACGCCGACCGCAATGGCAACCAACGGTAAGGCAGCGAACCCTCCCGCCTCCAAAGCTCCGAATCCGCGCGCGCGAATCAAGTACGACGGCAACCAAGTGATGTAGAAGTACCAGCCGTAAATCACCAGAAAGTAGCTCCCGCAGAGCCCTAGGTACTCATTGCGCAACAGAGTCTTCGTCCAATGGATTCCTGACCCTTCCCCTACCCGCTGCGCCAAGATCAACTGGAGTTCCTCCGGACGAATACGCGGGTGCAGCTGGGGCTCATCATAGAACCAGCGCAACCAGAACCAGACCCAAACAAGGCCGACACAACCGAAGCAAACGAATCCAGCTCGCCAACCAATCTCTTCGAACAAGGCCATGGCAAGCGGCTGGGTCACGGCTCCCGCCACTGCGCCCGCCATAATGGTGGCACCAAAAGCGCGCCCACTCTCATGCCACGGTAACCAACGCCCGAACGCTCGCGCCAGGGTCGGCATCACACCCGCCTCTCCAACACCGAACAAAAAGCGGGTGACGAGCAGAGAAAAGAAACCGGTTGCGGCGCCGGTGAGCGTGGTCAGGCCAGACCACCATACAACGATCCGCGCCATCATCAAACGCGCCCCGAAACGATCTGCCAAGTACCCGCTGGGCATTTCGAACAGCGCATAGGCTAAGGTAAAAGCACTGAATACGTAGCCGAGTTGCGCATCGCTGAGCGCCAAGTCGGCGCGGATCTTCGGTGCGGCAGCCGCGATGCAAACGCGGTCCAAGTACGCGACCGCCATGGCGCTCAGACCAAACGCGACCACCTGATTGCGCGTATTCACGTCCTGCCCCTATCGGACGCTGAAGCACCGGCTTGGCTAACGTCGCTAGTTCGAGAGTTTTGGGTCACTTCGGGCGAACGCTGTTTCAGCGACTGCCAGAAGCCTTGCGCGCCGCCTCGCTTCCACTCTCTAACACCGCGCGCAACTCCTGTTTGGTCCGCTCGTCCAGAATCCCGTCGTCCCGCAGTCCGCGCGACCGCTGGAACGCTTGGATCGCATTCACCGTTACAGAATCCAACTTACCGTTGATTTCGCCCAAGTATTCGTGCACAGCGCGCAGCGCGGTTTGTGCCAGGCGAACATCCTCTTCGGTGACCGGTTGAGCCAACGCTCGCGCTTGCACGTCCGGTATGGACTCCTTGATCTTCTCGGCGGCCTTGCGGGCCCGAGCCTCTGTATCTGTCTCGCAGCCTCCCAAAAACAGGAGTCCAGCAACGAGACAGTGGGCCCACCATTTGCCATGAATTACTCGCGCCATGTCTCACCCGCACGCGAACAGTTAGCCCACGATTTTGTTCAGCGGATACTCGATAATCCCGGTCGCCCCTTCACGAATCAAGCGGGGGATTAATTCCCGCACCTGTGCCTCAGGAATCACGCTTTCCACCGCGTACCATTCTTGCCCGGCTAGAGCCCCCGTCGGAAACAAGGGCGAAACGGTGGGTGCGGTCAGACTCGGTATGAGCGCCACCACTTGCTCGAGCCGACTTTTCGGAACGTTCATTTTAATTCCCACTTTGCCCTCCGCTTCCAGTGCTCCTTGGAGCAGCAAAGCAATCTGCTCGATCTTTGCACGCTTCCAGGCTTCCTCCCACGCGCGTGCGTTCGCGATGAGCTGCGGGTTCGATTGAAAGAGTTCACAAACGATACGCAATCGATTTGCGCGGATCGTACTTCCCGTTTCGGTGACCTCGACAATCGCATCTACCAGACCATCAGCCGCTTTCGCCTCGGTCGCTCCCCACGAAAATTCCACTTCGACGGGGATGTTTCTCTCCGCAAAGTACTTGCGGGTAAAGTTCACGAGCTCGGTGGCGATTCTTTTCCCGCGCAAGTCCTCGGGTTTTTGAACCGGTGAATCCTCAGGAACCACAAGGACCCAGCGAGTCGGGCGAAAACTCGACTTCGAATACACCAAATCACACACCACCTGTACGTTGGCGTTGTTCTCACGAATCCAATCGATGCCCGTAATCCCAGCGTCCAAGGTGCCGTCCTCCACGTACCGAGCCATCTCCTGGGCGCGCACCAGTGAACACCGGATCGTAGGGTCGTCGATCGTCGGGAAGTAACTGCGATCCGAAATCGCAATTTTCCACCCTGCGCGGCGAAAGAGTTCAACCGTGGCTTCTTGCAAACTCCCTTTTGGAATTCCCAGCTTGAGCCGCTGCTGCGCGGAAGGTGCCTCCATCGTTCAACACCCCGGAAACGGGTTTACTCAGGCGCGACTACCCGTGACTCGACCACCGTCCACCCTTGCGGATCAACCCGGCGAAAAAAACAGCTCTTGTAGCCTTCGTGGCAAGCCGCTCCCCCAAGCTGGCGCACTTTCAACAGAACCGCATCCGAATCACAGTCCACCCGCACTTCCGCGACTTCTTGAAAGTGGCCGGATGTCTCACCCTTCACCCAAAGCTTCTGCCGCGATGTGCTCCAGTAGCAAGCTCGGCCCGTGGCTAGCGTGCGCTGCCATGCCTCACGGTTCATGTAGGCAACCATCAGGACTTCGCCACTGTCCGCGTCCTGCGCCACCGCCACCACTAGGCCACCGCGCTTGTCAAAGTCTGGTTCCTGTTGCATAAGCGGCGGCGGCTTGTAACACAGCCCCCTCGGAGGAGCAATCGAACCGGGGACAGGACACAAGTTTTGCCTGAGCCCGCGAGCGTAGCTACCGGCGCAACGGCTTCTCTGCTTAGAAGGAACGAGCATGAAGCTAGCCGATCTCGCTGAGATTCTTGGATGCGAACTTCAAGGTGACGGGGAGGTCGAAATTCACCGGGTCATGCCCATCCAAGAGGCTGAACGAGGCGATCTCACTTTCCTCGCCAACCCGCGTTACCGACCATACCTGGCCCAGACCCGTGCCTCCGCCGTGATCGTCGGACGAAACGAAGGTGAGGTTTCCCTCCCAACGCTGCGAGCCTTGGATCCTTACGAAACCTTCGCACGCGCGCTCGACCTGTTTTATGTTCCTCCGCCACGCTTCTCCGGTATTCACCCAACCGCCGTGATTGATCCGACGGCAAGCATCGGACCGGAGGCTTCGATCGGACCGTATTCCGTCATTGGTCCCGGCGTTCGGATCGGCGCGCGTGCCTACCTGGACGCTCACGTCGTTCTGTACCCCGAGGTGCAGATTGGCGACGACTTCGTAGCGCATGCGCACGTCACCGTGCGCGAACGGGTCGTGATTGGTAATCGTGTAACCCTGCAGAGCGGCTGCGTCATTGGCGGTGATGGGTTCGGTTTCGTGTTGCGGGCTGACGGGTCCGTCCGGCGGATCACTCAAGCCGGAACAGTGATCATCGAGGACGATGTCGAGATCGGTGCCAACACAACTGTGGATCGCGCAGCAGTTGGGGCTACAAGGATCGGACGGTCCGTGAAGATCGACAACCTGGTCATGATCGCACACGGCTGCCAAATCGGTGAGGGATCCGTGATTGCCGCACAAACCGGCCTTTCCGGCAGCACCCGAGTCGGCCGGTTTGTGCGCCTCGGCGGTCAAGTCGGCAGTGCTGGCCACTTGGAGGTTGGGGACGGAGCCCAGGTCGCCGCACAGTCGGGCCTTCACAGCAATGTGCCACCTGGCAGCACGGTGGGCGGCTCACCGGCGGTGGATATTCGCCGTTGGCGCCGCCAAGAGGCTGCTCTCCACCGCCTACCCGAACTCCTCCAACGCGTACGGCACGTCGAGGAAATCCTGGGCCTTCGGCGCACGGCGGCCAGTGATGAATCAAAGGAGTCCGAGAACCCAGAATGAAAGTGATCCCGATTCCCCAATTACGCGATAACTACGCCTACCTGGTCATTGACCGAGAAACGAATCAAGCAGCCGTGATCGACTGTGCCGAGGCCGGGCCGGTCCTGGACGAGGTCGAGCGGCAAAAGGCGGACCTCGTTGCCATCTTGCCCACGCACCACCACTTCGATCACGTCGGGGGGAATAACGATTTGCTTCGCTTCAAGCCGCTTCGAGTGATCGCGCTTCGCGGTGAGTCGCGCCGCATCCCTGGGGCGAATGAGGAGGTGGATGACGGAGGATGCGTGGCCATCGGCAACTTGACCGCACGTGTGCTGTTCATTCCCGCGCACACCAGTGGGCATGTCGCGTATTATTTCGAACGGCCCGGAGTGCTGTTCACAGGCGACACGCTCTTCGCCGGCGGTTGTGGCCGCCTCTTCGAAGGGGATGCGGCTACGATGCTGCGCTCTCTCGAACGCTTGAGTGCTCTGCCGCCTGAGACCCAAGTCTACTGCGGCCACGAATACACCCAAAAAAATTTGGAATTTGCCTTGACCCTCGAGCCGCACAATCGTACTCTTCAAGAGAAATACGCGCGTGTTCTCGAACTCAGGCGGCACGGCCTGCCCACGGTGCCCACGACGATCGCGGAAGAAAAGGCGACAAACCCGTTTTTGCGGTGCTGGAGCGAAGAGCTCAGGGCCACGGTGCGGCGCTTAGATCCGACCGTGGGCGACGACATCGTCGCGGTCTTTGCCAAGGTGCGGGCTCTGAAAGACGCTTTCTGACCGCACCCACCTCCACGACCGTGAACTCAACCCACTTGCACTGTGCATTCCGCTGCCTTAGGTGCGGAGCATGACTCGCGGGGCCGTGCCGCCCAAGCGTTACGACGAACTTGAGCGCATCGTGGATGCGGTGGTCGCCAGTTACGACGGCACCCACGAGATCGACAGCTTAGAGAGCGCCGCACTCCCCAACCGCCGTGCCGTGATCGAGGCTCTCCAGCATCTCAAGCACGCGATCTACATGGGCTTTTACAGTACGCGGCCGCTAACCAAAGGAAACTTGCGGTACGCGCTCAGTGAGCACTTGTACCCAGCCTATGAGATCCTGGTCGAACAGATTGCCCGAGCGCAGCGCTGGGAACAACTGTGTGCGCGAGAAAGCGTACCCCGCGAGCCAAGTTGGGCAGAGGACGTTGTGCTGCGCTTACTCAACAAGCTTCCCCACCTGCGCGAGTTGCTGAACCTGGACGTTCTGGCCGCGTTTGCAGGCGACCCAGCCGCCAAAAGCGTTGAAGAAATCATTTTTAGCTACCCTGGCATCCAGGCAATCACGACGCACCGGATTGCGCACGAGCTGTACTTGGAGCAAGTGCCCATCATCCCCCGTATCCTCTCCGAATACGCGCACAGCGAGACCGGGATCGATATCCACCCTGGGGCCCGCATTGGCCGGAGCTTCTTTATCGACCACGGCACCGGCGTGGTCATCGGCGAAACCAGTGTCATTGGCAATAACGTCAAGCTTTACCAGGGCGTGACACTAGGAGCCCTCAGTATTCCGCGGGACGCAGACGGAGTCTTGTTGCGCAACCGCAAACGCCATCCAACGATCGAAGACAATGTGACAATCTATTCCGGTGCCACGATTTTGGGCGGCGACACCGTGATCGGAGAGGGCTCGGTGATCGGTGGCAATCTCTGGATCGTCGAATCAGTTCCCCCGCACACAAAGCTCACACGAGACAACCACCCGTCGTACCGCTGATTCGAGCAATGGCCCGACGACGCACTTCGCGCAGGACCGCGACGGTCTCCATCTTTGCGAGGGCACCTTGGGTCCGCCAGGTACTGTACGTGTGTGGAATGGTACTACTGTTGGGTACGGTAACCGGCTGCGTGGGCGCCAAGCCACGCGCCATCGTCGCCTACTCAAATGAGGTTACCGTGCACGAGCTGAGCGCAGCCCCGATCCGCCCCGCCGAGCGGAGAGACATTGTGGCGCTGCCCTTGCAGCGCAGCCAAACAGCTCTTTTGCAACGAATTTTCGTGTACGGAGCTGAGACGCTGCATAAACACGTGGATCACGACCTCATTGTCTTCTTGGCAAGGGGGAAAGGGGTCATCCGGCTCGGAGCACAATCTTTTCCCATGCGCGCTGGCGATGTGGTGTTCATCGAGAGAGGCGTGGCACACGCGTTCCGCAACACGGACCACCAGGGCTCCCTCGCACTGGTCATTTCGGTACCACCGGCGAGGCCGGATGATCGAGTAGAGCTGCAACTACCACATTGAGCGAAGGCTGCTGCTTTCGCTAGACGACCGTCTCGACGAGGGCTTGGTTCATGGCAATCCGCATCACACGAGTTTACACCCGTACCGGTGACCGCGGGGAAACTGCGCTGGTGGGCGGCAAGCGCGTGGCGAAGGACACACCTCGAATCGAGGCTTATGGCACATTGGACGAACTCAACTCTGTCATCGGCATCGCGCGGGCGTTTAACTTGGATCGCAAGCGCGAAGAAGGGCGTGATCGCCTCGAGGAAATTTTGCGGCGCCTTCAAAACGAACTCTTCGATTTGGGTAGCGAACTTGCCACCCCCAATGAGGCTGCTTACGAGGGGATGTTCCGTGTCGGGCCAAGCGAGGTCAGGGCTCTGGAACAACTCATGGATGAACTGCAAAAGGACCTCGAACCGCTCAACTCCTTTGTGCTTCCCGGTGGGGGAAAGGTGAGCGCCTTCCTCCACCAAGCGCGCACGGTATGCAGGCGCGCGGAACGGCTCGTTCTGCGATTGAGCCGCGAGGAAAACGTCGGCGACTGGCCCCTGCGTTACTTGAATCGGCTCAGTGACCTGCTGTTCGTGCTTGCCCGCTGGAGCGGGAAACAGGCCGGCGAGCCGGAGTTCCTGTGGCAGCGAGGGTTAAAATCTCACGAGCGACATAAGAAGCGAGGCAGCAAGGAGGCACAGAAGTGAGTCCGTCCATGAATCTGCGCATCCGCCAGCTCGAAATTGGCCCCATGCAGAACTTTGTATACATCGTCGCGGACGCAGAGACACGTCAGGCGGTTGTGGTCGACCCTGCTTGGAACATTGACCTCATCACCGACGCTTTGGCCAAGCACGACTTACAACTGAAGGCCATTCTGGTAACACACTTTCACCCGGATCACCTCGGGGGCAAATTGTTTGGACAGCACATTCAGGGAGCTGCGGAGCTGTTAGAGCGCAACTTCCCCGTCAAGGTGTATCTCCACAAGTCAGAGGCCGAGTTTGCGAATCGGATCGCGGGCCTGTCCAGGAGTGACATCCACCCGACCGAAGGAGGCGAGACATTGGCTCTCGGTACATTGCAAGTGCAGTTCCTGCACACGCCCGGACACACGCCTGGCTCTCAGTGCTTTCTCGTAGACGGTTCCCTCATCTCCGGAGACACTCTGTTCATCGGCAGTTGTGGCCGGGTGGACTTACCTGGCAGTGATCCCACGCAAATGTACGAAAGCCTCGTCAACAAACTCGCACGCTTGCCAGATGACACGATTCTGTACCCTGGTCATAACTACGCCTCCGCTCCAACTTCGACCATCGGCGAACAGAAACGACGCAACCCTTTTTTACGATTTGGCCGCTTGCAGGACTTTTTGCGTTTCATGGGCTACTAGCACCATGGCTCACGTGTTCGTTTATGGCTCCCTGACGAACCAATCCGTGGTGCAAGCTGTGACGGGCCACACCTTCCGGAGTGTACGAGCAACCTTGCCTGGCTTCCGCCGGTACGAAGAGCCCGGCCGCTACCCTTACATCCTTCCCGCCGATGGGAAGTTCGTGGCCGGGCTGCTTCTCCTGGGTGTGGATCCCGAGTCGCTGCAACGGCTCGACGCCTATGAAGAGGAAGGTGAGTTTTACCACCGCGTGCAAGTAAGAGTCCTGGGTGGCCGACGTCAGCGTGCGTTCCGCGCTTGGACTTACGTTGGAAGCGTCGGCAAGAGGCCGCCACAGCGGGAGCCATTGGCTTCTCCGCGTTAGATTCCAACCCTCTCGAGTCCTCAACTTCTGCTCCACCAATTCAGGAATGGACGGCGATTTCCCCCCTAGTTCTGTGGCTCTCCCGCAGCAGCGCACTCGGGAGTTGAGCCAACAGGAACTTGTTCTCACCATCTGGACCCTTGCTTGGCCAGTAATCGTGACCTTCTTAATGGACTCGTTGGTCGGCCTTGTGGACACGCTCATGGTCGGCCGGCTTGGTGCGAACGCAGTCGCGGCTGTCGGCGTGGGGACCCAGGTGCTCAACAGCGTTAGCGTTGCGATGACGGCGGTCGGTACCGGCACGCTAGCACTGGTCGCACGCTTCGTGGGCGCGGGCGATCGCCAGGCCGCCGCGCGCGTGCTGGGGCAATCCATTCTCGCCAGTGCCGCGCTGTCCCTTGTTTGCATCTTACCTGTCATCGCCTTTGCCACGCACATCGTGGCTTGGTTCGGCATCCAGCCCGAAGTGCGAGAACTTGCTGCGTCGTTTACGCGCATCGTCATGCTTTCGATCCCCCAATCCGCGATGTTGTTTGTGATCGGATCCGCCCTGCGCGCAGCTGGAGACACACGCACCCCGCTGTGGATCGGCGCGATCGTCAACCTCCTCAACGTCGCGGGAAACTACGTGCTGATCTTCGGCCACTTCGGTTTCCCTGCCCTCGGCGTGCGCGGGTCGGCTCTGGCAACAACAATCTCGTTCAGCGTAGGGCTGATTCTGTCGCTCGCATTGCTGGCGCGAGGGGAACTTGCGTTACGCTTAGAGCCTTACCACTTGCGCCCAGACTTCACCTTGATCCGGCGCGTACTACGCATTGGCTACCCCACCGCGATCGAGCAAATCCTGATGCAGATCGGGTTCTTCATCTATCTCGTCTTCGCAGCTCGTTACGGGACCAGTGCCATTGCCGCTTACTTCATCGGGGTTCGCATTCTCGCCATGTCCTTCTTACCCGGATATGGCTTCGCAGCGGCGGCTGCCGCCTTGGTCGGGCAAAATCTCGGAGCCCACCAACCCGCGCTGGCACGGCGCGCTGGCTGGACCTCGAACTGGCTGTCGGTGTACCTTATGTCTGCGTTGGGCTTGATCATTATTGCTTTTGCGACACACATCGCATCGCTGTTCGTTGCTGAAGCCGAGGTGATTCGCGACACCGTGTGGTTCATCTGGGCACTGGGCCTGTCGCAACCCTTTATGGCCATTGATTTTACGCTGGGCGGCGCGCTGCGGGGAGCTGGAGATACCCGTTTCCCCTTGCTCGCCGTGTTTCTCGGGTTCTACGGCTTACGTCTCGGCTGTGGATACCTGGTCACCCACGTACTCGAATGGAACCTCTTCTGGCTCTGGTTCGCCCTCATCGGTGACTACGTGGCACGGGCCGCGCTCAAATCCTGGCGCTTTGCCGGAAACCGGTGGGAGCGATTGCGCATCTAAACGCATCTAAACGGCGACGCCCAGGAACGGCCTAGAGCGCGCCCTAGCGTTGACAGCGCGCCAAGTGGTGACTATTTAGCGCGCCGCATTTTTTCTTTTGCCCTTGAATCTTTTCCGGAAAAAGTCGTCATAGGGCAACACCCATGATCGAGGTCAAGAATCTTACTAAGCGCTACGGTGACTTGGTGGCGGTCTCGAACATCAGTTTTACTGCTGCCAAGGGCCAGATCCTCGGGTTCCTCGGTCCCAACGGTGCGGGCAAGACCACCACGATGCGCGTGATCACGGGGTTCATGCCAGCTACCAGCGGCACTGTAAAAATCGCCGGTTTCGACATCTTCGAGCACTCGTACGAGTGCCGCAAGCGAATTGGCTACCTACCCGAGAACCCGCCGCTTTATAACGACATGACGGTACTGAGTTACCTGCGGTTTGTGGGGCGGATCAGGGGCGTAGCAAAAGCGGAGCTCAACGACGCGGTGGATCGGGTCTTGCGCGCATGCGGCCTGACCGACGTCCCGCAGCGGGTCATCGGGCACTTGTCGAAGGGATACCGCCAGCGCGTCGGACTCGCACAAGCGATGATTCACAATCCGGACGTGCTCGTCTTAGACGAGCCGACCATCGGACTCGACCCGAGACAAATTATCGACATTCGATCCTTGATCAAAGAACTGGCGAGCAACCGCACGGTGATTCTCTCGACCCACATTCTGCCCGAGGTCACGCAGTTATGTGACAAGGTGGTGATCATCAACCAAGGACGAATCGTCGTGGAGGAAATGCTGGAGACGCTCACGCGGGGAACATCGCTCGAGCAGGTTTTTTTGCATTACATCACGCAAGACAACGCGGTGGTACAGGGCCCGGCACAGGAGGCGGGATCATGAAGAACGCCTTCACGATTGCCGGCAAGGAACTGCGCTCAGCATTCGTTTCGCCAATCGCCTACGTCGTGTTGACCGGCTTCATGCTGCTCGGCGGTTGGTTCTTCTTTAACTTGCTGAACCGCTTCAACTTCTTGGTCCAGATTTACATGGGTTTCCGCAGTGCTGAAGTGCAGATGCGCCTCAACCTGAATGAAATGGTCGTGGCTCCCTTGTTAGGGAACCTCTCTGTAGTGCTCATCATCCTCATTCCGGTCATCACCATGCGTTCCTTTGCGGAGGAAAAACGAGCGGGCACGTACGAATTGTTGTTGACGTCGCCGCTATCCATTGCCGAGATTGTTCTCGGGAAGTTTCTCGGGGTGGTAACCTTCTTGGTCATCATGCTGTCGCTCACCGCGGTTTACCCAGCCATCCTCCTGCTCTGGGGTAACCCGGAGGTGGGCATGATCCTCTCTGGTTACCTCGGGCTCTTTCTCTTGGCCGTCTCCTTCGCCAGCGTCGGGCTTTTGACGTCCTCGTTTACTGACAACCAGATCGTCGCCGCCGTGAGCTGCCTCATTGTCCTGCTACTCCTGTACGTGATCTCTTGGCCGGCCGAGACAGCGGGAGCGACGTTGGCAGCAGTGCTGAAGTACCTGTCCGTGACAGAGCACTTCTCGGAAATGGTCCGCGGCGTCATCGAAACCAAGGACCTGGTGTATTTCGCGAGCCTCATTGTCGGAACGCTGTACCTGACCCATCGCTCCGTGGAATCGGTACGCTGGAGGTAAGCGGTGCGTCGTAATAACGCCCTCTTTGGTCTGATTGGCTTGGTATTGCTGACCTTCGCCGCACTGGCCGCCGCGTTCACCGGCCTACAGACAACGATTGACCTCGCTTATGTCGTCGCCAATGCAGTCGGTGGTCTCTTCTGCCTCATTGCCTACGTGAGCGCGGGGCTGGAGCAGTTCCGCACTATGGTCACGGAACGCTCGACACGATACGGGACGAACGTCGTGATCGGCTCCGTGGTCTTTCTCGCGATCTTAGGTGTCCTGAATTACTTAGGAGTGCGGCATAGCAAGCGATTCGACCTCACCGAACAGAAGGTCTACAGCTTGTCCGAGCAGTCCGTGAATGTCGTCAAAAACCTTAAGGACAACCTGAAGCTCCTTGCCTTCGTGGAGGGTGGAATCAATCCGGAACTGCGGGACTTGCTGGCAAATTACGCCCGCTACTCGGACAAAGTTTCCTTCGAACTCATTGATCCCGATAAACGGCCCGAACTGGCTGAGAAGTACCAGGTGCGCACCTACAACACGGTACGAGTGGAATACGGCAACGAGAGCACCATGGTCACCCAGCCAACCGAAGAGAACCTCACGAACGCGATCATCAAAGTCACCCGAACGACAAAAAAAGTCGTTTGCGTCATCGAAGGTCACGGCGAGCCGGACCTCGACGACGTACAGAGCGCAAAGGGACTGGCAAGCTTCCGCAACGCACTCACGAACGAAAACTACGAAGTCAAAAAGGTGTTACTCGCCGCAGAGGCAACGATTCCATCTGACTGTTCTCTGGTTGTCGTTGCCGGGCCACAAAAGCCTTTTCTAGACCATGAAATGCAAGCGCTCGAGTCCTACCTCGAGAACAGTGGTCGGGCTCTATTTCTGGTGCCGCCACGGACCGGGAATCAGTTCGAACCTCTGCTAGCCAAGTGGGGAATCAAGCTGGGCAACGACGTTGTCGTCGACCAGGTCGTGCGACTTTTCCAGGGACCGGCTCTGGGCTTGACGCCGCTGGCAAATACCTACGGCGTGCACGAGATCACTCGCGATTTTCGCCAACGCACTGTGTTCCCGATGACGCGCACGGTCAAGGCGGACGCGGCCGGGAAAACCGGAATTACGGCGGTGGACCTCGTCAAGACTAGCCCGTCCAGCTGGGCAGAGACCGACCTGGACGGAGTCTTCCAGCGCGGCGAAGCAAGCCTCGATCCCAGCGCAGACACCAAGGGACCGGTCTCTGTGGCCGCAGCAGCCGAAGCCAGCCTCAAAGACTTAGGCAAGGACAAGGAAGGAACGGTTCGAGTGGTTGCGTTCGGCAGTATTGAGTTCGCGTCGAATCGGGAGCTGGACGGTACGTACTTCAACCGCGACCTCTTGCTCAACGCGGTCGGATGGCTCGTCGGGGAAAGCGATCTGGTGTCGATTCGGCCTCGCGGCATCCGGGCATCCCGAGTCCAGTTCACCGCGCAACAAAGCCTGACGGTGTTCTACCTCACGGTCCTGCTCATCCCGCAACTCATCATGCTCACCGGGATCGCTGTTTGGTGGCGCAGGGATTGATCCGAGCATTGGTAAGCGCAGTTCCGTAAGGTTGCGACAACCATGCGGCTTCGGACCACATTATTTCTCCTGCTGATTCTCGGAGGATTGGTCGCCTACTTGTATTATTGGGAGATCCCCAGCGAGCGCGCGGAGCAGAAGGCCAAAAGGCTGTATGATTTCAACTCGGAAGACGTTACCGAAGTCCTTCTGAAGTACCAGGATCGGGAAGTCATTCTTCGTAAGGTGGGCGACCACTGGCGCCTCGTGCAACCAGTCGATGCGGCTGCAGACGAGCTTGCGGTCAAAAACTTGATCCAGGCGATCGCCGAATGCGAAGTGAAGCGCGAGGTCGAGGAAAACCCATCCGACCTTGCTCCGTTCGGCTTAGACCAGCCCTTCGTCTCGGTCACTGTGAAGCTCAAAGACCGCGAGCTACCCGCGATCGCCGTGGGAAAAAACGCGCCGGTTGGCTTTTCCGCATACGCTCGTCGCGCCGATACGGGAAAGGTTCTACTTGTTAGCTCATCCTTCCGCTCGGGCCTGGACAAGCAAGTCAAGGACCTCCGCGACAAGACCATCCTCAGCTTTGCAGACGACGAAGTTCAACGCTTCGCCCTTGTGCGGCCTGAAGATACGGTGACGGTCACTCGTAAGGATGGCAAATGGCTGATCGAGCAGCCTGCTCAGTACCCGGCAGACGCGACCGTCGTGCGCTCGCTGCTCTCCACGCTTCGCACGATGCGCGCCGTAGACTTCCCAGCTGATCAGCCAAGCGATCTCTCGCGTTTTGGGCTGGATAAGCCAAGGCTGAAGATTGTTCTCTTCCTAGGAAAAGATCAAGCAGAGAAACAGGTTTGGTTTGGCTCGGAGAACCCTGACAGAAAAACAGAGATCTACCTGCAAACGAGCGCCTTCCCCACCGTCTACGCGGTTAGCGACTGGGTGTGGCGCGACGTGAATAAGACATTGTCAGACCTGCGGGACAAAACCGTGCTGAGTTTCGAAAAGGAGCAAGCATACGAAATCCACGTCGCGCGCTGGGACGGAACTTCCTTCCGCTTGGTAAGAAAAGACAAGGACCAATGGGGCATCGAAGGTGTGGAAGGAAATCCGGCGAGCAATACGCTCCAGATGTGGATTGACGACGTGCACGATCTACGCGGCTACGAAGTCGCCACCGACAACCCCGAACACCTCGACCGCTACGGCTTACATGAACCTCTGTTGCGGATTTCCGTGTTCGGCCAGGAGCAAAAACCGCTCGGTGACATCCGCATCGGTGCGGTAACCAACGAGCAAGGAACGAAGGACTACTACGCCCAAGGTTCCGCGTCCCCCACTGTTTACAAGATCCGCGACTACGTGGTCACCCGCCTGCAGAAGCAGCCTCAAGACTTCCTCGAGAAGCCGACCCCCACTCCCGGAGGCCCGACACCGACTGCGGCCGAGGAAGACGAGGAGCCGTTCGAGGACGAACCCATCGACTGAAAAGGGCCTTTCAACGCAGCGCGATTGCATGCAGCGCCGCCAAGAGAGTTCGCACTTCTTCGTCGGTGCCGACGGTGATGCGCACTGCGTCCCGTAGCCCCTCAGTCGCGAAATGGCGGACGAGAATTCCCTGGGAGCGGAGGGCTTCGAACAAGCCCCGTAAGTCCTTTCCAGGGATTCGCGCGAAAACGAAATTGGCCTGGCTGTTGGGCACCTCAAAACCGAGCGCACGCAACTCTGTCGTCAGCAAGTCACGGGTCGCGCGGATTCTACGTACATTCTCCTGCATCCAGCCGTAATCCTCGAGTGCAGCCACCCCGGCAGCAATCGCCAATCGGTCCACGTTGTACGAGTCTTTCACTTTCATGAGTTCCGCGATCATCGCGGGGGCGGCAAAGGCGAGTCCCAGCCGGAGACCAGCGAGTGAGAAAGACTTAGAGAACGACCGCAGCACCAGAACGTTCTCGTACTCTCTGACCAAGCCGAGCGCTGTCCAATCAGCAAAGTCCGCATACGCCTCGTCAACCACCACCAAGACGTCTGGTCGATGCCGCACGAGATTTTCGATGTCCTCAATTTCAATGCCTACGGACGTGGGAGAGTTCGGATGGCACACGAACACAACCTTCGCCTTGCTCCCCCAGAGTCCCTGTGGCAACCGATCCAGGGCCCCGAACTCGTGATGCTCTGGCCGGCCTCCTTCGATGGCCACCAACACGTCGTACAAGGAGTACGTGGGCCACGGGTAACCAACCACGTCCCCAGGATCCACACAGGCCCGGAGAATCAACGAAAGAAGCTCATCCGACCCGTTACCAACCAACACTTGCTCAGGACTGAATCCGTACTGCCGGGCCGCAGCCTCACGCAACGGATTCGCCTCAGGATCGGGGTAAAGGCGAAGGTCCGTATCCAGCGCACGTCTCACCGCCTCCGCTACCTTCGGAGACGGGGGATACGGGTTCTCATTGGTGTTGAGCTTGATCACTTGCCCGCCGCGAGGTTGCTCGCCCGGAACGTAGCCTGTCATCGCCGCCACCGCGGTTCTTACCCAAGGCATGGACATGCAGCTCCTCTAACGCAGGCGGTTGGTCGGCTCAAACGAGCTGCATGTGGCTCCTGAGCAAAGCTATTAAAAACGCGCTGTGGTGAACGTCGAAGACCTGTGGGCACTCGAACAAGCAATGCAAGACCTGGGTTCGATCTACGCCTCAGCACGCCAGTTCGCTCCCTTGGCTCCTGAGGTGGAGCATACCCTGCTCCCGGAACTGCAACGACTTGGAGCCGAGCTACGCACCATCGCCCGCGCTGGCAAAGAAGCCCGAAAACCCGAAGCGGACGCCCTGCCGCTCTACGCCGAGCGAGTTCGAGCGCTGCTCGAGGCTTGGCGAGAACGCCTGGAGCAACAACGGAAAACTCCCGCCTACCTTGCTGCCCTGGCAGCCATCCAAGCAGAGGATTGGGAGCGCCTGCAACTCCTTTTGCCTCAGATTTTCGCGCACGCGACGCCGGCGATGCCGAACGCCGTCGCTTACGTTCCCATCGAAGTGCATCGTGAACGGCGGCGCGGTCTGAATCCTTTGTTATCGCCGCAAGAAGCAGCAGCCCTAATCGCTCGCGTGGTTTCGGAAGGAGTCGAGCCCGATCGGGGACCCGAGCCGTGGGAAGCTGATTTCCCGTCGATCGAAGCTGCTAGCGATCCGGATGCGCTCGCCACTCCCATCTGGCTAGAGGCTCCCGTGTCTTCACTTCGAGCAGCAGTGCTTGGCGATGAACGTGACCCAAGCCGGTTACGCATCTTCTGTTTGCGCCTGCAAGCACCTTGGGCGGTTGGCGTCGCAGAGGTCTGTGACGATGAGTCTTGGCTTGCGCAAGAGCGATCCTTTGCGGATTACCGCAAAGAACTCCTCCAGCAGCTCGCTGCCTTGGGAATTGCTGCAGCACCTCGGTTCGAACCATGAAGCCGCCTTCGCGTTGACAGCCCCCTGGGCCGTTGTTAGGCGGGCGAACACGTCGCGATGGCCGAGGTTCGCACTCGATTCGCTCCCAGCCCAACTGGTTATTTGCACCTGGGCGGTGCCCGCACTGCGCTCTTCAGTTATCTGTTTGCACGCCACCATAAGGGAAAGTTCGTTCTCCGTATCGAAGACACGGATCGCGAACGTTCCACCAACGAGGCTATCGAAGCGATTCTCGAAGCGTTGCGCTGGCTCAAGTTGGACTGGGACGAGGGACCGTACTTTCAGAGCGAGCGGCTCGATCTTTATCGCGAGCACGCTGAACGTCTCCTCGCATCTGGCCACGCGTATCGTTGTTACTGCTCTCCGCAGGAGCTGGAAGCGAAGAGAGAACTGGCGTTGCGTGAAGGCCGCAAGCCTGTTTACGACCGAAGTTGTCGGGCGCGACCCGAGGGAGTAACCGGCGCCCCGTTTGCAATCCGCTTCAAAATGCCCACGGACGGCGTAACGGTGGTGCACGACCTCGTGAAAGGTCCCGTGGCCTTTGAACACGAAGAACTGGATGACCTCATCATCGTGCGCTCGGATGGGAGCCCCACCTACAACCTGTGCGTGGTGGTTGACGATGCAACCATGCGTATCTCGCACGTGATCCGGGGCGATGATCACCTCACGAACACGCCGAAACAGATCCAAATTTACCGAGCGCTAGGGTATCCAGTACCTGAGTTTGCACATGTACCGCAGATTCTCGGGCCGGACCGGACCCGCTTGAGCAAGCGGCATGGGGCGACTTCCGTGCTCGCTTACCGGGACATGGGATACCTACCAGATGCGCTCGTGAACTTTCTGGCGCGGCTCGGCTGGTCGCACGGGGACCAGGAAATCTTTTCGCGGGACGAATTGATCGAAAAGTTCAGCCTGGAAAACGTCGGCAAGTCTGCAGGAATCTACAACGCAGAGAAGCTGGAGTGGCTCAATTTCCAGTACATCAAGGCGACCCCTACGCATGAACTTGCCCAACGGATCAAACCCTACCTTAACGCTCAGGGGCTACCTATCCCGGGCAACGACGAGTGGCTGGCCGCTGTTGTTGCCACGCTTCAGGAGCGTGCAAAGACACTGGTGGATATGGTGGAACAAGGCCGCTTTTTCTTCGTGAGTGAGGTCGAGCCTCCTGCCGCACTTCTGCGCAAGTTCTTCAGCCCCTCGGTGTTGCCTGCCCTCCAGGCATTGCGGGAGCAGTTCGCCAAACTCGAAGGATGGACGGTTGAGTGTGTGCGCACTACGTTCGCGGAGGTCCAGACCACGTTCGGGCTCTCGCTCGGCCAACTGGCTCAGCCAGTTCGTGTCGCCCTCACCGGCGGTACAGTGAGTCCCGGTATCTTCGAAGTGGTGTCGTTGCTCGGCAAGGAACGGACCCTGCGGCGTCTGGACGGAGCCTTGCAAGCTGTGGCCCGACTTGCCTCAGAAAGTAGCGCTGGTCCTGTGCAAACTTGACTCGCCGGTTGGCTCGATTTAATGGACAATGCACTGCAAGCATTGAGGAGTCGGCTAATTGGCAAGCCACCTGACTCTGGATCAGGCGATTGTAGGTTCGAGTCCTACCTCCTCAGTTCAGCTAGCCGAGCGGCGGGCAGTTGCCGGTCGCTCGGCTCTTCCTGTGTCAAGAATCACGGTCCCATCGTCTAGCGGTTAGGACGCCGGCCTCTCACGTCGGTAACAGGGGTTCGAATCCCCTTGGGACCACTTTTGCGCATCCTCCCGCGCTGGCTCTGGGCGTCTTTTGGATCCCTGCGCCTTAAGACAGAAACGAAGCAATCAACCCTCGGGACACGTACTTGCCGGTGAGCTTTCGCCCTTACACCGGCCAACCCAATCGACTTTTCAACCTACTCCTCCGGCCAGAACCACGGCTTGGCCGATCCAATGCGCACCGCTTCAAGCCAGCTTCCTGGCGCACTCAGAGGAAGAAGGCCTTTCTCCCCGCTGGCTCCAGAGATACCGACCGCATCGGCGCGCGCTCGGTACGCTCGGCTGCGCAACGGAGCGACCCATCAGCCACGGGCGCGCATGCAAACGAACCAAATTTCTCGGGTGGACCAGGACAATTCGGGACAATTCCACCAGTCACACCGAGCCATGAGCTGGAAGACGGCCACGCTTTTTCTCCACCCGGCACTTGACTCGTACCGTGGCAACCAGCAAACGCGTCTTCTCATGATTCGGCGTGTTTTCCAAATAACACAGCAAAGCGTTACAACCTCGATCGGCCTCTTACCCATCCGCCTTGTCGCAGGCCTCGCTTTCATCATACATGGCTCGGGTAAGATTCAGAATCCGTTCGGCTGGATGGGCCCCGATGCCCCGACACCGGGCATCTTGCAGGCGTTGGCCGCTCTTTCCGAATTTGGCGGTGGGTTTGCCTGGATTGTGGGATTCCTGACACCGTTGGCCTCGTTCGGTATCGCTTGCACCATGACCGTGGCTGTGTACTACCACGCTGCCCTGCGGGGAGACCCGTTTGTCAGCGTGGGCGGGTCTTCCTACGAGCTTGCCTCGATTTATCTCTGCGTCGCGATCTTGCTGATCCTTGCCGGTCCTGGCCGCTATTCCCTCGACCGTGCCGTTTTCGGCGAGCGCGAGTGAGCGCAACCTAAGCTCGGACGAACCACCGTACTCGCCTCTGAAATCCTGTGCCACGAATACCGCTCCCACCAAAGCGGGCAACTAGTCCAGCCGGCGACTTGTAATGGGCCACTGACTCGCAGGGCACACCGAGGAGCGGACCGCAGGCCGCCACTGGCTGCGGACCGTGGTGGAACCGCCATTCTCCTATCCGCCGATTCTGACTGCCTAACGCGCTGCTCGTCGACGTGTGCGACCGAGGCGCAGCCCTCTCCTAGAACCGCTTCACCCGATCCGCTCTCGCCATACTTACCGTCTGAACGCAACGTGAGCACATTGCCGCCTTCACAGATCTTGCCCAAACTGGTGGTTCTACCAGCTTAGCGCACATATCCGGAGGCGCCGGCATCCCCGTCTCCCCACCCGGCGAAGGAATACTCGCAATGCAAGCAGGATCACCGCTTCCTCGCGCGCAGTATGTGCACGTTTATCTGCCTTGAGTGCCTCAATCCACCGGCGCTTGCCCCGAAGCCAACCTGTGCGCTCGCACAAGCTCCGCACGTGGGCATCCCTAACTACTTCCACCGTTCCTGCTCCGAACCTTCCGCAACCAACTCTGCGACGTTCACCAACCGCGAAGCACGGCTCGCAGTCCGCAAGTTCTCTCGCTCTCGGTTCGTGCGCTCCGCTGTCCCATCGCTACAGCGAGTTTTGCGCTGACTTCGAAAACCGTCCGCAACGCGGACTGATCCTACGTCGCCAGCGTGCAAAACGGAGTCATGCTGGTCTGCCGGCCGAAGATCAACGCTCATTGCCAGTCCTACCGCCGAAAGCCAGCTCGCTCTCCGCCGTGGCTGCCACCGCGCCCTCCTGCTTGTGGACCAAGCCTACACCTCAATCGTCCAGCGGGCCTTCCGAAGCTCTGACCGAGCAATAAACCCAAGCGCGATCGGGGGCTACGGGCCGCCTCAAACCGCCCATCGGCACTCGGCTTCGAACCGAAATTTGCGGCCTGCACCGGCATTCACGGATTCGCGAGTATGACCGCGAAGACGGAAACCGGCTGCCCTCCCTGCCCCTTTCCCCCTGAGAAGTCAGCCATACTTCGCGCCCGTCAGGAGACACACAGAGATACCGACGGGATAGGAGTCTACCTTCACATCGGCAACCTCTTGCATGTCTTAGGTGGGAACCACCGCGAGCTCCGAATCTCCATACATTACGACATACAACCATCCCGCATCGGAGCTGATCGCGATCGTGCGTGCAGTTCGCCCGACGTAGGCCTCTCCCTTCATTCGCTTGCAGACTCTACAAAGCACACCCGGGCTGCACCCCTCAAAACTTCCCTACGGAGCCGCGCTAGAATTTACGTCTCCGGGGCAACGACCAAAGAACAAAACGAGGCGCAAACCCCTTGTACCGCCGCTACAGGTCGCCCGGTCTATTGCTTGCCAGTTGTCCGCCTCCCCACTCGGACGTAACTCTCGGGTCTAACCGAATCAGGACGCACCCTGGCGGTCGCAGAGAGAGCAGGTGAGAGCATCCTCCCGGCAGTTGCCCGACAAAGCCCACCGTTCTTGCGTCACACTCGAAGAGGAGGAACGGCCCGGCGCGCAGGCGAGCTTAAGACGCACCGCGTCGCCTTCGACGGTTTTTCTTCGCATGCAGCATTGTTGGTCTCGCTGTCATCGGGCACCAAGCGGGCGGTATGCCTGCCGCGCGCGAGTGCCGAAGATGATGCACTTAGTACTGCATTCTCGCGAAGGTAGCACTGCCTGCAGTCTGCTCGCTCCACTTTGGACGTATTCAGTGCCCTACGCTTTGACCTCGCAGTGCTCCGGAGGCTCAAGGGTTGAAACAAAGCCAGCATTTCCTGATGCCCGCTCGCGCGCAGCTGTGCAATCAAGGGACCGCTCGGCTGAACCGGAAAGGAAGTACCTAGTACCGCTCGCCGTGCAAGCGTGTGTCGGAGCAATGAGGAAACGTTCAATCCCGCGCGCTCTGGTACACTTGGGAGTTCAAGGCTCAGAACCGCCTCCGCCAGAGAAGGCAACCGGCGCGCGCTAGAGCGTCCAGGGAGACGGTTTAAACGCCGTCGCCCACTGCCCTTACGATCGCCCGTAACCGTTCCCGCCACTCTTCGGGCTCAGGCTGTCCGACCCCACGCCGCGCAAAGACAAGCAACACCAGTTCGCCGGACCGATCGAATACTTCCAAACTCGTCACAGCTCCCTCTGGCACTGGCTTCCGGACAACCCAACTCTCGCCCAGCCCGGAAGCTTCCACGTGCAGATTAAAGCGACGGTCCAATACGTTCCACCAAGTCCCCGCCATCACCGGTCGCTCGATTGGCCCCTTGTAAATCTGCGTGACTGCATGATTTCCGACAAAGACCATGATCGGCAAACCTGTCCCAGCCAGCTCCTGTATGAGGAACCACATGGAATGTGGATGGGCCGGCCAGGCCCAATCATGGGCAAGAAGCCGCAAGGCCTCGATCCTGGACAAACGCAACCGTTGCAACAGCGGCGCAATGTCGTGCGTGTCCCGCATCTCGGACCAAGCTTTTCGAACTTCCTCTGCATCTACCGCTACAGCGGACAAAGGGCGGGATGGCACTTCAGGTGTTGGCTGTCGCTCCACCCGGCGCTCCGGGCGCCGCCGCGACCCTCGGATCGAGGGCGAATCGTTCAAGAACGACGTCGGCCGCATCCGCCGAAGTGTCTGCCGTAAAGAAGGCCTTGTGGATGGCTCGGCCCGGTTCATCGAAGAAAAGAACACCTGCAGGAATCCGAAACGGGTTCAGCCAGTCAACCAGGCGGGCATGAGCGAAGCGGCGAATGGACAAGCGCAAGTCTACCGCCTCGCCGAGCACGAGGGAGTTCTCCTCCGAATACGCAAATGGCGTATAAAGGCCGCTGCATTCCAGTACGGCATGCGCGTTGCGTGTGATTGCCAGCAAGGGCCCGATTTCTCCGAGAGTGGAAAAGATTCGATTGAACTCCCCAGTCAGCCGGTGGACGCATTCCGGGTAAGCATCGAGCAGCTCCAGTTCAGAGACGCCGAGGCGCTGTGCCGCATCTATCGTGCGCAACCGCTCGCGCCTTACAACGTCCTCACATCCTTGTCGCAAGTCCCAAGACGTTTCCGCTCTCTGCATTCGTTTCTCCTTTTTGCCAGGGCTGCTTGCCCCGGGTCATATCCGGCACAACGAGTTCCCCGCGCTTACCATCCGATCGGGCCGGCTCGACACATAGAAAGCGAACACCAAAGACGAGCTGGCTAATCGGGCTTTGCAGGACCCCGCTCGGCGGCCCAGCGGCCAAAATGCGCCCGCACTCCATCAGGAAGACCTGCTCGACGCACTGCGAAAGAAACACCACATCGTGGGTCACGACTAGAATGCCCACGCCTTCTCGGGCTAGTTCGCGCAGAGTCTCCAGCAAAACCAACTGAAACCGAAGGTCGAGGTGATTCGTCGGCTCGTCGAGCAACAGGTAGCGACGTTCCCATGGGCGCTCCACACAAACTTGGGCCAGGACGCGCGCGATGTGCGTGCGTTGCCGCTCCCCCCCGGAAAGGTGTGTGTACGGCCGGTCGGCCAGCCCCCCTAAATCAAAACGATCAAGCAGCATGTCCACGGTGGTGGCAGCCTCGGGGCCAGAACGAATCCTTCTTGCAGCCCACGCAAGCTGAACAACTTCGCGTACGCGGAAAGGGAAGGAGAGGGGCTGTTCTTGCGAAAGTACACCGACCCGGCGCGCCCGCGCTTCCGGCTCCCATAGCGAGAGAGGGCGCCCTTCCAACACAACCTCCCCGTCAGATGGCCGAAGTTCCCCAGCGCAAATCCTCAGAAGCGTCGACTTGCCAGAGCCATTCCGGCCCACGAGCCCCAGCAAATCCCCAGGCCCCAGCTCGAGACTCACACCGAATAGGAGGGGTCTCGCAGCAAAACCAAATCGCACCTGTCGCGCCTCCAGCATCACAAGCCCTCCGCCGCGGAGCGGTTCAGCAAAAGGACCAGCAGCATTGGCCCGCCAAGACCGGCGGTAATCACGCTGAGGGGCAGTTCGGCCGGGCTCACGATACACCGAGCAAGCACATCACAGCCGAGAACGAACGCCGCCCCACCGATCGCGGATGCGGGCAGGAGCACTGCATGGCTGGGCCCCACCACCAACCGGAGGAAATGGGGCACAATCAGTCCCACAAACGCAATTGGCCCGACCGCAGCCACCGCAACCGCAACCAGTGTCGCCGCGCTCCATATCGCAGCCCGCTTGATCGGCCGCGGCTCCCACCCAAGGTAAAACGCATTGCTCTCTCCGAGCAGGAGCGCATCGAGCGCCCAGCGAAGACGCCAACTCAGCGGAGCGAGACAGCCGAGGGCTGCCCATAGGCTCGCAGTCACTGTCCAGGTGGCTCCGGCCACACTTCCCAGAGTCCAAAAGGTGAGAGCCCGCAGTTGGGCGTCCGAAGCAACAAACAGCAGCAAACCGAGGAGGCCTGATCCCGCTGCATTGAAGGCGATTCCCAAAAGCAAAAGCGTTGCGAGGCTCGTGCCGCAGGCCCGCTGCGACAATCGGTACAGAAGCGCGATGGTACCAGCCGCGAACAGAAAAGCCCCGAGGGCTACGTGGAGGTAACCAGGCACGAACGGAACGCTCTCTAAGTGCGGTAAACCGACCAAAGTTGTAGCCGCGCCGAGGGCTGCTGCGGTGCTGATGCCCAGGACCCCCGCATCCGCCAGAGCGTTGCGCCATAGGGCCTGCAACACCGTCCCTGCCAGGGCCAGCGCCACGCCCACGCCCAGCGCTAGAAGCGTGCGCGGCAAGCACAGGTGCAGGAGAACGTAACGGGTCAATTCGAGATCACTGCCTGTCCTCCCGGATGCTCCTGGAAACACTGCGCTCATCGCTTCGTGCCAACGAATGCTCTTTGGACCGACCAGCAACGAAGACGCCGCCAGCGAACTCAAGGTCACAATGAGCAAAATTGCTCCAGCCCTTACCGAACGCTGGATCCGTAAAGATTGCATCTCAATCTCCCCCAGTACATGAATCGCTGCCGCTAGCTTCGCCGTGCAAACGGTGGGATAGTGCTTCCGCGCACCGCACAAAGCTCGGTCCTGGAGCGAGCAGCCCCCCGTCACTGCCGACGAACAAGCGCTGTTGCTCCGCCGCTGGGGTGCGAGCAATCGCTGGCAGGGACCACAGCCCCTTTTCGCCTCCGAGAGTACGCAAGGTGTGCTCCGTTACTAAAATCCACTCAGGCTTGCTGGCTAGGATCCCCTCGGCACCTAACGCTTTCAGGCCGACAATCGATTCTGCTGCGTTCTGCGCCCCTGCAAAACGAATCAGAAGGTCGGACACGGTGTCGCGTCCGGCAATGAGCAACGTATGCGCAGTGGGAGCGAACAACAGGAGCACTCGCGGCCGCTCGGCCACACGGTCAGCGTGCTTTCGTAGCGACTCCAGCCTACTGACCAACCGCTTGGCGAGCTGAACGGCCTCCTCCTCTCGCCCGATTGCCACCCCCACCTTTCGAATAGCCTCGCTGGCAACCGAAACATTTTTTAGCGGAGGGAGTTGCATAAGCTTAACTCCTGCCGCGCGGACCTGCTCGAAGACCTCGGGAGGACCGGCCTCGTTGATTGCCAAGATCAATTGAGGTTCGAGCGCCAGGAGGCCCTCCACCGTCAGACTGCGAAAGTACCCGACCTTCGGCCTCGCGCGCACAGCCCGGGGACTGGTGCTTGCCGAGTCCACTCCAACCACTCGGTCACCGGCACCTAGTTCAAAGAGAATCTTCGTGACCCACGGCCCAATCGCGACGATCCGACTCGGAACGTAGTCGAGCTGACCCCCACGGGCGGGGCTCGGCGCAACCACCAAGGAAAGACTCGAGAGAACGACCCCAACCGCTCCTCTTCCGCGCACTACCAGAAACATCAACGTCTCCTCCTCTCCGTTAACTCGAACCGAAGAGACACTTGGACGGGCATCGGCTGGCCCGCTGGGGGAGGTCCGATCCAGCGCGCGGCATCCTTCACTGCTGCAAGTGCCGCCATGGCAAACAGCCGGTCATCAGCCGACAGAACCTTGAGATCCGCGAGTCGACCGTCCTGTTCGATCACAAAGGCAAGGACGGCCACGCCCTCGATACCAGTACGCCGCGTCTCCTCTGGATAGCGCTTGCGCGCGTCGATCAAAGCCCGTACCGCACGCAGGTACCGACCTACCGCGTCTGTGGGTTCTCCGGACCGACCCGAATCGGCTTGGCCGTAACCGCCCCCGGTCTTTTCCCCACCGGTGCTCCCAATGGCGTCCGCAACTCCATTGCCCAATGCCCCTTCCGTCTTTTCCGGAACCGGCGCCTGCCAAGTTCTTTCCTTTTCACGCTTGCGGCGCGAGACAACTCGAGCATCTCGAGCGTTGCTCTTCGTTCTCGGCTTTGCCACCGGCTTTACCACCTCACTGGCCTTGAGGTTTCCGCTCGCGCCGTCTGACGAGGGCAGCCGAGGATCCCCAGACGGCAATGTCTCGGAAGCCGGCTCAGGCTCTCGATGCGTACCTCCCGCGACGATGATGACGCGAATGGGGTCCTCGTAGGCCTGCAAAGTTACGAACCCAACTCTGCTCAGCCATAGCAAGGCCAACGCGTGGGTCAGGACGGACACGGGCACAAACGGCAATGGGCGACCGAGTCGAAACGTCATCGTTGTGTGCGGATCCCGAACAAGAGGCTACGTCTACCCGCCATTCGCGTGAGCGGACCGGGGCTCCGAACTCGGTGTCCAGCAAATTGCTCCCCTCCAAAAATACGCTCGAGTTAGCCAGCAGCGACTTCAATCCGTTGGCGTGGCCAACCTCGAACCAAGGACTGGGCGACCATTCGAACCGAGCGTTCAGGATCCAATGAGCGCGAGCAATGCCAGTTGCACTGTTAACAAGGTCCGTGAACACTCGGTCGTCGTACTCCGCCCAAAAGCGCCCGCTCGCACCGCTTCCTTCATCGCGAACGAACAAGCTTGGAATGAAACGGTGCGGAGGTCGAAACGGCAGCTCCTTCCCCTTCTCCCCGGGCCGCTCGGAGTCATTCCGTGAATACAGGTACCCGTAATTGAGGCCGAAACTGCCCGTCAGCGGCGGCCGACCGTTTCGTCCAAAGGCGCTCCAAGAGATTTCCAAAGAGAGGTCAGCACCAGCGCTCTCTGCCTCGGACACGTTGGCGTACTGGAACACTTGTCCGACCAGCGTGGGGAACGGATGCGTGAAGCCGGCGGCGCACTGTTGGGGACCTGTACACCGCAAAACGACATCGATTAAGTCGCGAAAATCGTGGCGGAATAGGTTCGATTGTACCCGTAACCAAGAGGCCGGCCACCAAGTCAAGTCCACATTGGTTGCTAAATCGATTTCTGGCCGCAGGGTGCGGTCGCCGAGAATCGCGTAACCGATAGGACGATTCCCTACAGGCACTGCGTTGTTCAAATCCGCGTCGAATAACTGCAGTAAATCCGGAGCGCGAAATCCCCGCCCAACTCCCACACTGAGCCGGAACCGATCGGTCGGGCGAAAGGTGACCACGGCCCTTGGATTGACCTCGAGTCCGAACAAGGAATGCAAATCGAAGTTGGTTCCTGCACTCGCCGACCACTGCCCCAAGTCCGACCAATCATAACGCAGTGCACAACTCTGAAGGCTGGTACTCTCCGCCACTCCGGGAGGCGAAGCGAGCGAAGTCGCCGCCTCGCGAAGTCCCCCGGCAGCGAGTCGCAAACTGGGGAGCCGGAAGCGGTAGGCCGCCTCGATGCTGTGATGCGAATCCAAAACGATCCACGGCGCCAGCGCCGCGCGGGCCTCCCCGAACCACTGCTCGAAGGCAACGTCTTCTTCGAATCCAGCCAGATCGTTCCTCCGATCAAACCCAAAGCGGCCAGCCGACAAGTGCACCTCCGTGGGTCCGGGGAAGCGCCCTCTCCAGCCCACATCCGTAGTCACATTGAGGCGGCGACTGAGCGGTCCTTCCCGCACTGGCAGAAAATGGATCGTGCTCGAAATTTGGTGTCGGTCAGTCGCATCGAAAGCCGCATGCAAGAAGACGTTGTCTCGCGTCTGTTTGGCATCCGATCCGGAACCTTCGAACTGGCGGCTGATCGCTCCGAACTGCCGAGCGAGCGCGAGTTCATCGTGTTCGTAAGCCACCAGGTATGCGAGCCCGCGCCATCGGTACGAGTGCGAAGCGCCGGCGAATATGCGGTCGAACGAGCCCCCTGCCGCGGTGGCTGTCCACTCAGGCTGCTCCTTGGGGGTGCGGGTCACGATGTTGATGCTGCCCGCCATGGCCTCGCTATCCACAAACCCTCCCGCTACACCACGGTGCAGCTCAACCCGGTCGAGCAGTACGGCGGGGATGTCTCTCAAGTCTACCACGCCATCCACCCCACCAAGCATCCGCTTGCCATTGATGAGGACGGCCGTCTTGTTCGGGTCGGCACCCTGCAAGCGAACCGTACTCGCGCCTAGGCGAAAGGGTTCGTTTCGGCGAATGTACAAGTCTGGCACGAACTCGAGCGCGTCTTCCGGATCCACTACCGACGTCGTCTCCAGGGTGTCCCGGGTGATTTCCTGCGCCGGAAGCACGGAGCGGGACACCTCAACTGCTGCCGCTTCGTCTTGCACGACGATTTCCTCCAACACATACGACTCTCGCCGGAGCTGCGGGTCACCAATGGCCTCGCGGCTGTGCACAAACCACAGCAACAACACCGGCAACACCCGCGGAGCGAATTCCCAGCCAACACGACGAAACGTCCCCGTCACGGTTGGCAACCCAAAAGCGCTGCAGTCACGGCCACGATGATCTCGTCGACGGTGATATCGGCGCTCCGATCGAGGTCCCCAGCAACGCACGAGTCTGGGCTCCCAAGGCCGAGGGCAATCCGAACAAGAACTAACACCTCGTCGATCGTCACTGCCGAGTCGCCGTTGCAGTCACCGGCGCACGCCGGCGTTGTTGTCGGTGTTTCGCTCGGTCCCTCGCTGCGCGCTGTCGGCGTAGGGCTGAGTGTCGGGCTGGCGACAGGCTCCACTGTAGTGGTTAGAGTTGGCGGCGCTTCCGCCGAGAAAAACCACTCCAAAGAGGGTAGACTGGCTCCCCCAGCTCCTTTTGTGCCGCCGTAGCTGCCTCCGTCCCCGAGGTCATCAATCGAAGTCGCCGTGTTGTTCGTCGTGGTCCGAAAAACAAATCCGAGCCACGCGCAGCCTTCGGCCAAGAGATCAACCACCGCCTCGGTGACGTCGAGTTCAAAAAACAGCGGACCGGATCGAGCGAGGGTCTCGTCTGTGATGACTCCGAAGGGTGTAGTATCCACTTCGAACGCAGCAGCGCCGACCTGTAGGGAGTCATCGAGAGCAGTGGCTCCGTCGCCGCAATACGGGTGCACAAGAATTGTGCTTGCCGCTCGTCCAGAGAATTCCGCGCCCGGCCCGAACGTGGGAATTACATCGTCGATGTTGAAGTGAAGTACGACTCGGTCGGCGCCGCTGAGGCGTTTTCCGGCTACTGCAGGTAACGGGAACTCCGCTACCGTTCGCATTTCCAGCACCCCAAATTTGAGCGCCACGGAGGGGGGGTTGTTCGTCAGATCAGGGGTTCCGTCGAACAACGCTATGCCAGGGTACCCGTCAAAGATTCCATCATACAACGCACCATCGGATTCGCCAATGCGCACTGCTTCCCCATGGACGGAGTGCGAAACTGCCGTTACCAACAACCCAAGAACCAAGGCGAAACTTCCTCTCATCTCTGACCTCCGGATCAGGGAGCCGGGGCTGTGCCGCCGCACTCACGACACGGCCCCGGGGCTGACGGCACGCGCTCACTCAGTTCAGCGAGCAAGCGTTTGGGTACTGGAGGTTCAGCCCCACTGCCGTCAAGGTACGACAAATCAGCGCGTTAGAGCGGCGGAACGTTCTCTGAGCACTTTGCAGTGCCTGGTCCAAAACGCAGGTCGCCAGCGCAGTTTCATCCACGATATTTTGATCACAAGGCGGGCCTAAATCGGTCAGCACGACCGGCGGAGCACACGCCTTGCGGATCGCCGCCTCCGCCGCGCCGCGCCATTTCCACACTCGCGAATTGTCAACGGGTATCCACGACAAGCGCGCAGCGCAGAAATCCGTTGCCTTCGTCAGCGGTTTCCCGGCAGCGGAGTCGTTGAGCACACGATCGCTGCACGCAGCGAGCTGCCGCTGCACAAGACTCTCTAAGCTTAGAGCGTGTGTTGTCACAGTCCGCTGGCACCGCCGGGTCTTCGCATCCAGCGAGGGGGGAGGCAGTTCCGCTAACTCAATGACCAGATAGGGCATGCGGGCACCGCGAACCCCAGGAGGCCCAGAACTGTCCAGCCCCAAGTCGTCCATCGAGGCACCTGTGTTGTCAGAGTTCGTTGCCCAGACAACATTGGCGAACTGCGCATTTGCCTCCAGGAGGTCCTTCAAGGCGGAGGTCACCGTGACCTCAAAGATCACAGGACCCGTGCTGCCCAGGGTCGTATCGGTGATTGAGCAACTCAGGCCCGTGTTCACTACAGCGGTAGGCGGGCCCGTTACGATGAAGTCGGAAAGAGGAATCGCACCGTCACCAGCCCGTACCCACACCGCGATATTCTCAGGCGCGCAGCCGCTGAGCGGTGCACCCAGAAACCCCAAAACGTCGTCCACATTAAAACGCAACTTCGCCGACAAGACATCCGCTGAGGTCCGGCCTGCTAGCGGAGAAAGAGGAAACTCGGCGATGCTGCGCAACTCAGTAGCGCCAGCCTTCAAGGCAACCGCCAAATTGTTGTTGCCAGCGTCCGGCATTCCGTCCTGGGTGAAAAACCCAGGGTAACCATCCAAGATCGCATCATATACCGTGCCCGGGGTTTGATCGTCGATCACCAGAGTGTCTGCGCGCGTCTCCGCTTGTGGCGCGAGAAGCATCACAGTCACAGCCCACAAACTTAGTACGAACGGTCTTTTCCGAACTCTCATCGAACCCTCCAAATGTGTTGTCAAAGTCAGAAAATCACGTGGGCTCTGGGTTCGTGACCTCGGGCCGCGGAAACAAAGTCAAGTCGAAGAAACGCCTCTGTCCGGCGGTGAACGCTCCTTCACAACGAGCTCTCCTCTGAAATCCAGAAACACAATGCGCTTGCATCGGCGGCACTTGAGCTCGACTCCATCCTTCAGCAGCCGAGCAAGCAAACTGCCGCAGCAACAACGGACATCCCCCGGCCCGCCAACGAAAGCAGGATCACGCTTCCCACTCGATGCCTCGCTCATCGTTCAATCCCAACCGCTGTTGGCGACACAGCCGCCCACCTCACGCGCACCGGGCACCGGCCTCCGAGCGCAATCGCCGCAATCGGCTTCGACGTAGCTGTCCTCCCCGAAATGCGATTACCGAGCCCCAACTTCTCTTTCTTCTCCTCTCGTGGCCCATCGGAGCTGGTCTGTAACGATTTTGATAATCATTTTCACCACATCGGGATCTTTCTTCTTTTCCCTCCCTCCTCAGCCCCGCCAGCTCCGCCTAACCCACGGCCCTCTTTTCCGGCACAGCCCTTTACAATGTGGCCCCCATCGCAGTGGCCTCGACGCCTTGCTCGCACCGTCCCGCGTTTGGAGAGATCGGGCTTCCGACGGCGCTCTCCTTCGTTGTTGTATCGCTCTGCTCTTCAGGATTTCTGCCGGGCCGATGCACGGTCTTTGGCGCCTGCTGTTACTGGCCCGACAAGCGGAACGCCAACGCGACGGTCGAACTTCGATACGAATTGCAGCGAGCAAACCAGCCACAACGTCCGAACTCGCGGCAGCCGAAAAGCGCACCCTGCCTCTCGTGGATCCTGGCAGCCGCGACCCCGCTTTAACAACCGTCACCGTGAGAACCGGTGTCCCCCGAGTTGGCTCTCACCTAAAAACGGTGAGGACAGCTCGGGCCACTGCCACGCGGCAACTCACAGTGGTCTACGCAGTCTCTCGCTGAAGTACGCCCTCGCTCGGGCTTAGAGACCATGAGATCTCCAAAGGGCGACAATCGCGCAGGCCCACCACTCCAAATGAGGCTTTGGCGGCCTAATTGGAGGAGAAGCTTCGGTCCGAAGCTACAGCCAATTTCTGTCCCATTCACTTCGGCCGCTTACTTCGGAAAGCAAAGGCGGCCTACCCCTAGCTCATGAGGGGTAGGCCGCTGCTACCGAATGCACCTGCGCGCGGGCGCTGGTGAGCGACGGCTACCACAGTACCCACGGCGCGTGGACGACTTCCACCGATGGTCGCACCCGCAAGGGCGAAGCAGCGCTGACCAGCGCACCGGTCACCTGCGCGTCCCGGCGGACGGTGAGCGTACCTTGGGAGAAAATCGTGCCCTGCACCTCCGCAATCCGCCGAAGCTCCGCCGTTCCCCCTACCAAAAACAGCACGCGCTCAGCCGGAGATCCCCCCGGGCCTGCGGGGATGCCCTGCGTAACGATCTTCCCGTTCAGGCGTACGCGCAGATTCCCTGAGATGCGAATGACCACCGCCGCCGTGTTCGCGTTCCCTTTGATCGTGAGGGTACGGTTCGGTTTGATCGTAAGCGAATCGTAGTCAATCACCACCACGTCACCAGGTGCCGTGCTGAACGGAGTGATGTCATGCGTGGCACTCGTTCCAACGGTGACCGACCCCAAACTCTGATCCGCACTCAGAGCGAGCAGCATCTGCCTCCGCTGTTCCGCCAAGTCCGATGCGCCTGAACAATCGCTTAGCAACGTATGCGTGCCACTCGTGTCGGTACCCGCCAGACACTGCGCGTTCACGCCAAGAATCACGCTCGCACCGGCAGTGACACACATGCCGCTTGCCACAGCATCCTTTCCGACCCTCACGCCACTCGGCCCGATCGCGTTTCCATCCAGCAGCGACGCCTGTCGGAGCCGTACGTTTTCCGCGCATGCCGAACCGCCCTTGACCTGTGAGGTGTAGGCAACTTCCGCATTGACTGTTGCCGATGCAGGCGCCTCCAAGATCACGTAGCCCTTCGGGCATTGGCTCACCGGCACCTGCGTGTGGCCACAGATCCCCGACCCGTCGCATTGATCCGCCGTGCACACCAACCCATCCTCGCTGCACGGCGTTCCAACCGGGTCAAAGCAGTTGTCCGCCGCCTCATTGCAAGTCCGGCTGCACTCGCTCCCACCCGAGCAGGGGTCCCCCGGATGCTGGCATTGACCCGATCCGTCGCATGTGTCGCCCAGGCCGTTACAGAACAATCCGTCGTCGCACGGCGTGCCAGCCTCGGCGTTTTCCACGAACTGACACGAACCGTTGCCATCACAGCGGTCTACCGTGCAGACGTTCTGGTCCAGTTCGCATGGAACCGTGGTGGGCGCGTCAGGTAGAGCTTCACACAAGCCGCTGCTCGGGTTGCAAAACTCGCCGGACTCGCACGGCGGGACCGGCGGCTGGCAGGAGACCAGCGTGCCAATGCACTGGCCGTCGGAGCAGGTATCATCGAACGTACACGCATTCCCGTCGTCGCACGGATCGTTATTCGGAGTAAAGGTACACCCCTGCTGCGGATCGCACACGTCCGTCGTGCACTCGTTGGAATCGTTGCAGCTTACGGGAACGCCAGAGACGCAGGTCCCTTCGCCGTTGCAATAGTCCTCGTCGGTGCAAGCATTTCCGTCGCTGCAAGGGCTTTCCAGCTCCTCAAACTGGCAGGAGGAGTCGCAACAATCTCCGTTCTCCAGGTTTCCGTCGTCGCACTGTTCACCGATCTCGACCGTCCCGTTGCCGCAAACCGCGGCTAATTCACACGTGCCGAGTTCCAGATTGCAACTCGCCCCCTGGAAGAACTCCCCCAGCGAATCGCGGCAAGACTGTTCCTCCACCGGGGCCTCGCAGGCGCCCTCGAGCGTCCGCGCTGACGAATCGAAGACGCTCGAAAGGAGACCGAACTCGCAGCAACCACACTGCGGGTTTGCACTGCCCCCGGTGCAAATGCCAGACCCGTCGCAAGAATCGTTGAGTGTGCATGGGTTGCCATCCTTGCAGGCTGCGCCTTGCGATTCGAACTGGCAGCTCGCGTCGCAGCAGTCGCCACTTTCTTGGTTGCCGTCGTCGCACTGTTCGAACCCCTCCACCTGCCCGTTCCCACACTCGCCGCCAGCCTGGCAAACGCCTGACTGCGTATTGCAAATGCCCCCTTGTTCAAAGAACCCTCCTAGCTCCTGCTCGCAATCCTCCTCGGTCACCGGCGAGGTGCAAGTTCCGAACTCACCGCCCCCCGTATTACTGGTGAACTCGCAGCAACCGCACGCACCGTTGATGCTTCCCCCACCGCACGAACCGTCCGACTGGCAGCTCTCACCGATCGTACATACGTCTCCATCGTCACACGCGTTGCCTGTGGCAACAGAGCCCGGTTGGCACTGCTGGTTCCAGCACACGTCGCCCACCGTGCAGGGATTGCCATCGTCGCAAGAAAATCCGTCGGTCTCTCCGCCGCTACATTGGATTGCCCCCGCCGAGTGGACGCCAAGTTGCGCCACGAACATCGCAGCAATGACGCAAAGCCCTCCCAGCCCGATCTTTCGCTCCACTTGCCCCTGACGAGCCATTGTGACGCTCCTTCCGCGAGTTCCGCGCGCTCGCTTCGCGCCCCCCTTCCGCTCAGCAGCTCGGGCTGCGCCTACCGCGTAGCGGCCGAGCGAGGCAAGCAGCCAGAGAAGAAAAATTGGGGCTTTGGGGCACAGCAAACGCCGCGCTCGTGGAACCCCTCGCAACCCTGCGTATCTAGCCTCTCGGTTCCTGACGACCGGCATGCGAAACGGAGGGATGCGCCGCAAACGCCATCGCCCGCTCGGGCGCCCCAGCGGTTTTCGGGCATCCCACGTCTCGGCCGGTCCCGTCAGGAAACCCCACCAATCGATGCTTCCGCCAACATTCAGGCCGCCGCCCGCCCCTCGAGCGGATCAGCAGCTATTCTAAATAAATATAGCGGCCTTGTTCGCTGTCGAACTTCCAGATTCCCCCACCTCCCTGGATGTGTTTGGAGGTGCCCACGAAGGTGGTCGCCGTTGCTTCCACTGCGAGTTGTACGCCATTGTCCGATTTCGTGTAGCCGTGCAAAATTGCTTGACAGTTCGCCGCCGAACTGCAGCTCACATAAGACCCGTTCGCGGTAAAGTACGCCTCCTCGGCAGTTACTACGTTGCGCAAGTCGCTTTGCGCAAGCCCATCGAAAGCATGCTGGCGATACAGCATGAACTGGGGGATCGCGATCGCCGCCAGCACACCGAGAATCGCGATCACGGTGAGAAGCTCGATTAAGGTGAACCCGTTTGTTTTTCTCTTTCCCACGACCCGCTCCATCGCCGGCCGACAGCAAACCTCGTACCGAGTCTTTTTTTCTCGTGCAAGAATTTTCGTGTTCGTGCCAAAGTCCGAAGCTGGGGCTTTTTCTGCCGAATTGTGCTGCTTCGAAAGTCGCATCTCCAACGCTGGCGACAAAGTTTGTCACCAGCGCTCCGCCACCTGCACCAGCCGATGACGTGTTTCTTCCTCTCGAAACGGCGAGTTTGCGCATCTGCTTTGCCGCGTGAGCTTCCCAAGTCATGCGTTCACAGTCTCGTTGTAGATTTCTGTTGGACAACGCGCCGGAGGCTTGCTACTGCTGAACCGCCTTATGAGCCGTGCTTCCCACGTTTCTGTCCGCCCCGGACGCAAACCGGGGGAATTCATCGTGGAGTTACCTCCGGCTTGGGAACTTCGACTTCGCCGCGTATTGCGGGCCCAGCTTCCCAATGGGGTGGTCAGTGTCCAGCACGCCAAGCTAGAGAAAAGCGAACGCCAAGCTCGCTTTCGCGCCCGAGCGCGCGCAATGAGGTCACTGATTTGCCAGGTGTTGGCCGAGTTGGTTATGGCGGACATCGTTGGCCGCGAAGTGGCTCTTCAGAGTCGATCTTTCTTCGGATCGCGGCGTGGGAACTTACGCGAGGAGGTCGAGTCGATTCTGCGTGGCTTGGCCGAGACCGGCGGCAAAAGCGGGTCGCCTATACACTCCACGGTGCCTCCCAAACCGCGAGGATGAGGGTGCATTTTTGAGCACCAACCCATTCGCTATGCGTTCTGTCATCGGGGCGTGCCCATTTAACGCAACTCGTTTTCGCTGGCAGGCCTTGGTATGGGCATTGTTCGCTAGTTCCGCATGGATCGTCAGCGGCTGCGCTGGTCCGCGGCCTGTTCTGTACCCGAACCCGACGTATGAACGAGTCGGACCAGCGCAGGCGGAACAGGACGTAGAGCTTTGCATGAGCCGCGCCCGTGCCTTTTTAGGAGGAGCGCAACGCGCCGGGCACCGGCCTGCCGAGGATGTGGCTCGCCAAACCGCAGCCGGGGCCGCGGCCGGAGCCGCTGTGGGAGCAGTGGCTGGGGCGGTGAGTGGAGATGCCGGGCACGGTGCAAAGGTTGGTGCGGCCACTGGGGCCACGGGAGGATTCCTGAGCGGTATTTTCCGCGCCGGCGCTGGCGGGAGGGTGGACCCGGTGTTCGTCGGCTTCGTGGAGCGGTGTTTACGGGAACGAGGCTACGAGCCGATCGGCTGGAGGTAACGTGGCAGCAAGCCGGCGCGTCCTGATCGTTGGCGGGGTGGCCGGCGGAGCTTCGTGTGCCGCGCGACTGCGCAGACTGGACGAGTCGTGCGAGATCGTGATTTTCGATCGCGGCCCGTATGTCTCCTTCGCCAACTGCGGTTTGCCGTATTACGTCGGCAACGTCATTGCAGACGAGACAAAACTCCTAGTCGCTTCGCGCGAACTGTTTCAATCGCGCTTCAACATTGATGTGCAGACTGAGAGCGAGGTGCGCTCAGTCGATGCGCAGAGGCGTCGGATCCTTGTCTGCTACTTGCCGACGGGAGAAGAACGCTGGGAGTCGTACGATGTGCTTGTTCTCGCTCCCGGGGCGGCTCCGGTCGTCCCACCCCTCCCAGGTGTTCGGTTGCCAGGCGTATTCGTCATCAGGAACATCCCCGATTCTCGGAGAATTCGGGCTTGGCTCGAAGAACGACAGCCAGGGTCGGCTACCGTCATTGGCGGCGGATTCATTGGCTTGGAGATGGCGGAAAACTTACAGCGCCGCGGGCTGGAAGTCACGATTGTGGAAAAGCTCCCCCAGCTCATGCCGCCCCTCGACCCGGAAATGGCTTGGCCGGTACAAGAACACTTGCGCGCGCAAGGTATTCGACTCCATTTGGGAGACGGGCTGCAAGCTATCGAACAAGCGAACTCCTCGCTGCTCGTGCGCACCGAACGAGGTACGGGGATCGAAAGCGACCTGGTGATTCTGGCCATCGGGGTGAAACCCGAGACCGCCCTGGCAGAAACGGCTGGGCTAAAGCTCGGCCCGCGCGGCGGAATCGTAGTGGACGAACACATGCAGACCAGCGACCCGCACATCTGGGCTGTGGGTGATGCTGTGGAGGTGAGCGATGTGGTCACTGGCCAAGAAGTGATTCTCCCCTTAGCCGGGCCAGCGAACCGCCAGGGCCGCATTGCAGCCGAATCCATCGCGGGCCGCGAGTCCCGCTTTCGTGGTGTGCAGGCGACGGCCGTGGTCGGCGTCCTCGGCCTCACAGTGGCCTGCACTGGAGCGCATGAGAAAGGGCTTCGCCGCGCTGGCCTGACTCGTTTTCGTTCGATTTACCTCCACCCGGGCCACCATGCTGGCTACTATCCGGGCGCCCGGCCCATTCACATCAAGCTACTCTTCTCGGTACCAGATGGGCGCATCTTGGGCGCACAGGCTGTCGGCTGGGAAGGCGTAGAGAAACGCATTGACGTCATTGCCACTGCCATCCAATTCCGCGGAACGGTTGCCGATCTAGTCGAAGCAGAGCTGTGCTACGCACCCCAGTTCGGAGCGGCAAAAGACCCGGTGAACTTGGCCGGAATGATTGCGCAAAACGTGCTGGCGGGGGATATGCCGATAGCCGACTGGCAAGAACTTCCGCGGTTTTCTGGAACCTTGCTCGATGTACGCGAGCCGGACGAATACGCAGCAGGCTACATCCCTGGTGCAGTACTCATCCCCCTTTCTGAATTGCGCCGCCGCGCCCATGAAATTCCGCGGCAGCGGCCCGTGTGGGTGTACTGTGGGGTCGGACAACGAGCCTACTACGCGACCCGTTTCTTGGCCCAGCTCGGGTACCAAGCCGCCAACCTCTCGGGCGGCTTCGCTACCTACAAAGCCCTGCGAGGCGCTGGAGTGCTTGCCTAAGCGGAACGAAGTTGGCGAAGTCGGCGCCGAGCGCACACCGCGGCACCGAGCAAGCCCAGGTCTTCCAGCAAGACCAGGCGCACCGGAATTGCTTCCAGCAACGGCCGCATCCGTCCCTTTCCCCAAAAGGCTTCACGAAAGTGGTCGCTGTCGAGAAACATTCGGTTCTTGACCGCCATCGTTCCCACCACGTAGACCCCGCCGGTTGCCATCGTCTTAAGGGCTAGGTTCGCAGCCTCGGCTCCGTAAAAACGCGCAAAGTGCTGCATCGTAGCGACGCTGAGTGCACACTTCCCAGCCGCGGCCGCGCTGGCAATCTCCTCAGCGGTGTTGAAAACCGTCCGCGGTTCCTGAGCGCTACGCTCCAGCAAAAAGTCGTAAATGTTCTTAATGCCTGGCCCCGAAAGCACCCGTTCCCAACTGACGTGATCAAAACGTTTCCACAGCCACCGCAAGAGTTCGACATCCAAGTCGTCAGTCGGGGCGAACGAAGCGTGGCCGCCTTCTGTCGCAAACGGTTGAAACTCGGTCCCATTCCAACACAATCCCGCTTCACCGAGACCCGTGCCCGCGGCAATCACCGCGCGATTGCCCGGCCCGCTTGGGAGTTGCGTTCGACAAGGGCAAAGCTCCGCCCATTGCTCTGGACGGAGTTCTTCAACCCCGTAGGCCGCTGCCTCAAGGTCGTTAACAACCCAAACCGGTATCGAGCCAAGCCCGCGGCTCAACTCCTGCGCATCCACCGACCACGGCAGGTTCACCGTAAAGCTCCGCCCGCCGAAGACCGGCCCCGCCACACCGACACAAACCGCCTCCACACGAGGTTCCTCCCCCAGGAGAGCCCGTAGCCAACTTTCCAACGAGGCCACTTTGTACGTTGCCTCCGTGCGCGTACGAAGCGACCGGCGCAGGTCTCCATTTTCGAACCAGGCCGCGCGCGTGTTAGTTCCGCCGACGTCTACCGCGAGGATCATTCTTACGAAGATTCGGGTGCGCTGTCTGCCAAAACCTGCACGAGAAATCTCCGTGCCTCGTTTTGAATCGCGCGCAGGTGTTCTTGCCCTAGAAAGCTTTCCGCGTAAAGCTTGTAGACATCCTCGGTGCCCGAGGGTCGCGCCGCAAACCAGCCATTGCGAGTGACCACTTTTACTCCACCAATCGGTTCTCCGTTTCCCGGGGCACGGCTCAGCACCTGCTCCACACGCTCGCCCCCAAGGGTTTCCAACCGTACATTGCTCGCATCGAGTCGCGCGAGGGCTGCTTTTTGCGCTGGCGTGGCGGGAGCGTCAATCCGCTCATAAGCGGGGGTTCCCCAGCGACGGGTCAGGTCGCGATACAACTCGGCCGGGTCGCGGCCCTCCCGGGCGGTAATTTCTGCCGCAAGCAACGCCAGCAGGATACCGTCTTTTTCGGTCGTCCACACTTCACCATCGAAACACAGAAACGAAGCCCCGGCGCTTTCCTCTCCGGCAAACAGCAGTTCCCCCGCATGGAGTCCGCTGACAAACCACTTGAATCCAACAGGTGTATCGAAGACGCCGCAACCGAAGCCCGAGGCGATGCGGTCAAGGAGCTGGGTGGTGACAACCGTCTTCCCAATGCGTCCTGGCCGAGGCCACGCAGGCCGATTTTGCAACAAGTAGGAAAGGGCCACGCTGAGATAGTGATTTGGATTCATCAGTCCAGCCGCTCGGGTAACGATCCCATGGCGATCCGCATCCGTGTCGTTGCCAAAGGCGAGATCGAAACGCTCCCGTAGGTTCACCAACCCGCGCATCGCAAAGGGCGAGGAACAGTCCATGCGAATTCGCCCGTCCCAATCCGCAGGCATAAAGCGGAAGGTGGGGTCCACTGTTTGGTTGACGATTTCCAGGTTCAATGCGTAGTCCTCCGCGATTCTGCCCCAGTAGTGAAGCGATGCTCCGCCGAGCGGGTCCACCGCGAGCCGAAGCTTGGCGGCGCGGATGACATCGCACTGGACGGCAAAAGCTAGGTCGGGCACGTAATCGCTGAGGTAATCGAAGCGCCGCAAGCGGCCCGAGGTTCGCGCACGCTGAAGGGGAACCCGCCGAACATCCCTGCAGTCGGCAGTGAGGATTTGGTTCGCTCGTCTCTCGATCCAGGCCGTAGCTCCCGTGTCTGCTGCACCGCCGTGCGGTCCATTATACTTGAAGCCACCGTCCTCCGGGGGGTTGTGCGAGGGGGTGACCACGATCCCGTCTGCCAGCCCGCTGGTTCTGCCCCGGTTGTGCTTTAGGATCGCCCGCGAAATCACTGGGGTCGGAGTAAAGGCGTCTCCTGAATCAATGCAAACGTCAACCCCATTGCCTACCAACACTTCCACCGCCGTCACCCAAGCGGGCTCTGAGAGGGCGTGCGTGTCGCGCCCCAAGAACAAGGGGCCGTTCACTCCTGCTGCCGCCCGGTATTCACAAATCGCCTGTGTCATCGCCAGGATATGCCGCTCGTTAAAGGAGAGAGACAGCGAAGAGCCGCGATGCCCTGAGGTACCAAAGCGCACGCGCTGTGCCGGCTCTCCAGCATCCGGGCACTGCTTGAAGTAGGCGGTGATCAACTTGCTTACGTCCACAAGCTCACCCGCAGGCACCGGCTCCCCGGGCTTCGCTCGGGACAACACGCGATTCGCCATAACATCCTCCCAGGCTCCTTCGTCTTTACCACGGATCTCCATTACGCTGTCGTCCGTGCCTTGCCAACTTCCCATACCGTCCGGCTCTTGCTAGCACGCAGCCGAGGCTTGGTAGCGATGAGAAGATTGGTACTCCTGCGTCACGGCGAGAGCGTTTGGAACCGGGAGAACCGATTTACGGGTTGGACCGACGTGGGTCTCAGCGAACGGGGCATCGAAGAAGCACGCCAAGCCGGCCAGATCTTGCGCGAACAGGGCTTCGAATTTGATGTGGCGTTCACCTCCGTTCTGAAGCGCGCCATCAAAACGTTGTGGATCGTCCTGGAAGAACTGGACCAAATGTGGATCCCCATTCACAACTCCTGGCGGCTCAACGAACGCCACTACGGGGCGCTCCAGGGACTCAACAAAGCCGAAACGGCTGCCCGGCACGGGCTTGAACAAACCCAACTATGGCGGCGCAGCTACGACGTCCCTCCTCCCCCGCTCGACCCCGACGACCCACGGCATCCCCGCCACGACCCCCGTTACCGTTCCTTGCCCCCCGATCAGCTACCGTGCACCGAGTCCCTCAAGGACACCGTCGCGCGTTTCCTTCCATACTGGCAGGGGGAAATTGCCCCGCGCGTGGCAGCAGGCGAGCGCACGATCATTGCGGCACACGGAAACAGCTTGCGTGCACTGGTCAAATACTTGGACGGCATCTCCGACACGGACATTGTCGGCTTGAACATACCGACCGGGATCCCTCTCGTGTACGAACTCGACGGCAACTTGAAACCGGCGCGGCACTATTACCTGGGTGACCCGGAGCGCGTGGCCCAGGCGACAGCCGCGGTAGCGAGCCAACTCACGCAAAAGGGCTGACTACGGGTGTTCGTTCTGACGCTGCCGCGATCGATGGCATCGCTGGATGCACCCTAAGCGCGCGGCAGCAAGCGGCGCTACTTGCCGTCCTTCGCCGCCATCATGCTCAGCAAGTCGACACAACGCGCCGCGTAACCCGCTTCGTTATCGTACCAGCTCACGACTTTGAAAAAGCGGTCGTTGAGTTCAATGCCCGCCTTCGCATCGAAAATACTGCTGTGTCGATCGCCGATGAAATCGCTAGATACGACCTCGTCTTCCGTGTACGCCAGAATGCCCTTGAGCGGCCCTTCTGCCGCAGCCTTCATCGCGGCGTTGATTGCCGCAAGGCTCGTCGAGCGCGCCGCGCGGAAGGTCAGGTCCACCACCGACACGTCCGCCGTCGGGACCCGGAACGCCATTCCTGTGAGTTTCCCTTTCAAAGCGGGAATGCACAGTGTCACGGCCTTTGCTGCCCCCGTGCTCGCCGGGATGATGTTGTGATATGCGTTCCGACCGCCCCGCCAGTCCTTCTTACTCGGTCCGTCTTGCGTCGGTTGCGTTGCCGTAACGGCGTGGACGGTGGTCATGAGGCCCTCCTCGAGGCCAAACTCGTCGTGAATGACCTTTGCGACCGGCGCTAAACAATTGGTCGTACAGCTCGCGTTACTCACCACCCGGTGCTTCCCGGGCTGGTACTGATCGCCGTTGACCCCCAGGCACAGCGTCGGCACCTGCTCTGGGGAACTCTTTGTGGGGGCAGAAATGACGACCCGAGAGGCCCCCGCCTCCAGGTGCTTGGCTGCGGAGTCATAGTCCGTGAACAGTCCGGTCGACTCCAAAACATAGTCCACCCCAAGCTCCTTCCAGGGCAACTGTGCCGGATCCCGTACCGAAAGCGCCCGGGTCAGCTTCCCGTTGACAAGGAAACCATCCTCGCGAACTTCGACGCGAGCCGGCTTCCCTTCCAAGCGAAACCGGCCGTGCACGGTGTCGTATTGCAGTAGGTAAGCGAGGTTATCGGCGGGCACCACATCGTTTACTGCCACCACATCGATACCGCGTTCCGCGGCAATGCGGTACACCATGCGGCCGATGCGGCCAAAGCCGTTGATTGCAACCCGCCAGCTCATCGCGAAGGACCTCCTCGTACCGTCAAGCGCAGCGAAATTTTCCGCCACGATACAAACAAGCTCCCGTGCGCGCAAGGCAAAGGCCCAGGCCCGGCGAGATACTTGCAGAATTTCGGGTTTTCGGCTTTCAGCAACCGCGTTGCGCGCCCGTAGCTCAGTTGGACTAGAGCGGCTGGCTTCGAACCAGTAGGTCGGGAGTTCGAATCTCTCCGGGCGCGCTTTTGCACGTTGCACTTTGGCAAGCAGGTTGGGGTACTCACAAAAGCCACCGCTGGGTGCGGCGGTGCTGTACGGCAAACAGCAATCTCGCTTCGAATCCACCTACGCCGGCGGGTCTCGCGCGAAGCTGCGCGGCAGTTCACGCACTTGCCCGGCTGGGAACGACTACCCAGTCCGAAACGTACAGCAAGTCTGGCGCGGATCCGGACGAATCCCCTCTTTTGCCTCTCCCCGGCGGAGCTGGCTTTGGCTGTGTTCTCGACCGCTCGACAGCGGCCCGCGCTCCAAAACAAGCACCGACTTCAACAGGATCCCTTAGTCCGCGCCACGAGCCACGCCGCGCCCTTGGGTCAGGCCCCCCGTTCTACCTTCCAAACGGTTCCTTGCGGAGTGTCTTCGAGGGCGATTCCGAGTGCCCGCAGCTCCGCGCGAATCTGATCCGCACGTGTGAAGTCCTTCACTTTGCGCGCCTCCGCCCGCTCGCGGATGCGTGCCAAAATCAGCTCCTCACTCAGTCCGTGTTTGGACAAAAACCGCTGGCGCTCCTCCTGCAGCACGCGGACCGGATCACTACCCCCCACTCCAAGCACCTCTGCCATCGCGCGCACGGCTGCGCGCTGTGGCCCAGCTTTGTGACCCTTCCCTGCATCGAGCAGCCGATTCATCTCGCGGACCGACTCGAACAGCAGTCCCACCGCACGCGCGGTGTTGAAATCGTCGTCCATGGCGTCGCGGTACTCCGCCAAGACACGCGGATCCGCGTCCGCCACACTGGCTTCCAAAGCCTCGTCTATGCGAGCGAGCGTCTCGTATAAGCGCGCAAGCGCGCGACTGCACTCATCCAGTCTTTCCGGGGTGAAATCAAGCGGGCTGCGGTAATGCGTCCCCAAAACAAACAGGCGGGTTGCCTCTCCTCCCGCCCGTTCGACTGCCTCCCCGACTGTCATGAAGTTGCCGAGCGACTTGGACATTTTCTCGGCCCCAATTGTCACCAACCCATTGTGCAACCAATAGCGCGCGAACTCGCACCCATGGGCTCCCTCCGACTGTGCGATTTCGTTTTCGTGGTGGGGAAAAATCAAATCCGCACCACCTCCATGGATATCGAACGGCTGGCCGAGGTATTTCGTACTCATTGCCGAACACTCGATATGCCACCCGGGACGCCCCGGCCCCCATGGGCTCTCCCACCACGGCTCGCCAGGTTTGCTCGCTTTCCACAACGCGAAATCCATCGGATGGCGCTTGCGTTCGTCCACCTCCACGCGCGCCCCCGCCACCATGTCCTTGAGCTGCCGTTTCGAAAGCTTCCCGTACCCTGGAAATCGTTCGACGCAAAAGTACACGTCTCCGTCCACCACGTACGCCAGGTCGCGCTGCAACAGTTTCTGAATCAGCGCGATCATGTCGCCGATGTGCTCTGTGGCCCGCGGTTCGATGGTAGGAGGCAAACAGCCGAGAGCGCGAACGTCCTGAGCAAATGTCTCCAGATTCTCCGCAACCAGCGCACTTGGCGGAATTCCCAGCTCACGGGCACGGGAGATGATCTTATCATCAACGTCCGTGAAATTGCGGACAAACGTCACCTGGTAGCCGAGCGAGCGCAAGTACCGGAACACCACATCGAAGGTGACCAGCGCGCGTGCGTGTCCGATATGCGAGCGGTCGTACACTGTGACCCCGCAAACGTACATTCCCACGCGCGGAGGATGCAGGGGAACAAAGTCCTCGAGTCGTCCAGAAAGGGTGTTGTGTACGCGCAGGCTCACGGCTGTCGTTCTCGTTCCCTGACTAGCGGTCACCCTCGCAACACCGGGTCACTCTTCCTCTTCTCGTAAGCGCGCGAGCACGCTGAAGTCCTCCAGCGTGCTCGTATCACCAACGGTCTCCTGCCCGGCCGCAATGTCACGGAGCAAGCGGCGCATGATCTTACCGGATCGAGTTTTTGGCAGAGCCTCAGCGAAACGGATTTCCTCCGGTCGAGCAAACGCTCCAATTTCCTTTGCAACATGATCCCTCAACTCGATGCGCAGTTCCTCCGTCGGCTTATGCCCGCTTTCTAGGGTCACGAAAGCCACGATTGCCTCACCCTTGATGGGATCAGGTCTTCCCACCACTGCGGCCTCGGCCACTGCCGGATGGCTCACCAGAGCACTCTCCACCTCCATCGTTCCCAAGCGGTGCCCGGCCACGTTCACCACATCGTCCACCCGGCCCATGATCCAGAAGTAGCCATCTTGATCGCAGCGAGCCCCGTCCCCAGTGAAATACGCACCCGGTATCTGGCTCCAATACTGCTGTACGTATCGGTCCGGATCGCCGTAGACGGTGCGAAGCATCCCGGGCCAGGGGCGCCGGATCACTAGATAACCGCCCTGATTTACACCGACGGGCTTGCCGTCCCGGGTCACCACCTCTGCTGCAATTCCAGGAAGAGGCCGCGACGCCGAACCGGGCTTGGTCGGGGTCACGCCAGGAATCGGCGCAATCAAGATGCCACCCGTCTCCGTTTGCCACCAAGTGTCCACGATCGGACAGCGGCTCTTTCCGATTTCTTCATGATACCAAATCCAAGCTTCGGGGTTGATGGGCTCTCCCACGCTGCCCAACAAGCGAAGCGAGGTCAATCGGTGCTTGCGCGGCCAGTCCCGGCCCCACTTCATGAAGCTGCGAATGGCTGTCGGAGCGGTGTATAAAATGGTTACGCCGTAACGGTCCACGATCTGCCAAAAACGGTCCGGCTCCGGGTAATTCGGTGCCCCCTCGTACAGGACCGTGGTCGCCCCGTTCGACAAGATTCCGTACACGACGTAGCTGTGTCCGGTGACCCAACCGATATCCGCCGTGCACCAGTAGGTGTCCTCTTCTTTCAAATCGAAAATCCACTTTGCGGTAATGTGGGTGTGTACCAAGTAACCGCCGGTGGTGTGCACCACCCCTTTTGGCTTTCCGGTCGTACCGCTGGTGTACAGGATGAACAGGGGGTGCTCGGCATCCAAGGGCTCGGCCGGGCACTCACCGCTGACCTGCTCCATGAGCTCGTGCCACCAACGATCGCGCCCGCCCTTCATGGCCACGGTATCACCCGTGCGCCGCACGACTACCACGCTCTCCACCGAAGGGGCATCCCGCAGTGCTTCGTCGGCGTTTGCTTTGAGCGGAACCACTCCACCCCTCCGATAGCCACCGTCAGCGGTCACCAGCACCTTGGCGTGTGCGTCGTTGAGTCGGCTGCGCAGCGCGTCGGCACTGAAGCCGCCAAATACAACGCTCTGTGTCGCGCCAATGCGCGCGCAGGCCAGCATCGCGACCACTGCCTCGGGCACAAGCGGCATGTAAATGCCAACGCGATCCCCACTTTGCACACCCAAGCGCTTGAGTACGTTGGCAAAACGGCACACTTCCCGGTGCAAATCATGATATGTCAGCACCCTGGTGTCGCCCGGTTCCCCTTCCCAGATCAACGCCGCTTTGTTGCGCCGCCAGGACCGTAAGTGCCGGTCCAGACAGTTGTGCGACACGTTCGTCGTCGCTCCGACAAACCACTTGGCGAACGGCGGCTTCCACTCGAGGACCTTCTTCCAAGGCGAAAACCAATCGATCTCTGCCGCTACATCTGCCCAGAATCCCTCCGGGTCTTGTTCCGCCTGGCGAATGCGCGCCTCGTATTCCGCCTTCGTTAGATTTGCTTTTGCACTGAACTCAGCAGGCGGATGAAACAGGCGTTCCTCTCGCAGTACGGATTGAATGTCCCCTTGGCTCATCGTTCTTGCTCTCCCTCGATTCGAACGGAACGGGCCCGAACTGATGGCGCAAGCGGCCGCCGCGGTCAAGCATTGCCACTAGCCAACGCAAAGCCGAGCCGCTCCGCGAGTCGGGCGGCCTGCTGCTTCAAATCCTCCGGCCAGGCGTGCTGCTCCCGCAGCCACAGCTGATAGAAGCCGTCCTGCGCGGCGTGCAAGTCCACCAACAGTCCCATCCCCGCGCCCGCGTCGAGTAACGCGTGCGCCCGCTCGGCGATGGCGGTGGAAAATGGGCTTGCTGAGAACACCACGGCTACCGCCTCAGCCACCGCTCGCGCGGCTCCTTCCTTATCCAACTCGATCCCCCACCGCCGCGCATCGTCCGCCACGGCTAATGCCTCATCGAGTTCCGCCTCGCCGCACAAAAACTGCGCCACCCGCTCGTCCCAACGCCGCTGCAACACAAAGGAAAGCGCAAGGCGCAGCTCTGGTAGCAACGGCAAGTCTTCCGAGGTCAAGAACTCGATCAAACGGCGCTGCTCGTCAATGACCCGTTCATACAGGCGGGCGATGCGCTCGCGAATCTCGTGCGTGACTCGGTTGAGAATCTCTCTGCGCGCCGCGTCGAACAAGTCTCCCAAGTGAAAGGGGGCGCCGGGAAACCATACTTCCATCTCTCGCAAAAACTGTCCGAGGGGTTGGCTGCGGTAACGGGCAAGCAGCTCCGCCGGTTTCGTTCGCACGAACTCTGGCCGTGCCAAGCTGACCGCACAGCGAAACTCGTGGCCACCGAAATGAAGCACAACGTAGTCGTAGTCTCGTTCCTCCTCGGTGGGCAGGTGGCGCGCCAGCACGCGACCAGCCGCAAAGCTCGTCGTAGCCCCAGTATCGAATGCCCGCTCCACCGCCGTGATCCGATACGTGTACGTCTCCTGAATTTTCGGCGGCGGTTCGAGTGCTCCGAGCATTGCATAATGAGCCACCACCCGCTCTGCCGGGAAGCGCCGGGCGTGCACCAAACGCCGGTAGACACCGGCAATGGAGCCGAATTCCGCGACGTTGCTCTTGCCGGACTCGAGACGTGCCACCAACTCCGGTTCGAGCGAGGTACCGAACTCTGCAGCCAGTTCGGTGGCACGGGCAGCGTAACTCAACACTTGCGTGGTCTCGAGTCCCGATGGGTCGTCGAAAAACCACCCGCAGCTCGTAAACATCAGCAGGCCCGCGTGCTGCATCTCGAGGAGTTTCCACACCGAGGCGCGTTCTCGTGCGGAAAGAGCACGCCGCGCGTGCCGCCGCAAAAAATCCTCCCGTACCTCGCCGTCAGGCTGGAGGAGTACGTTCACGTAGCCATCACGAGCGAGCCAAGGATCACGCAACCAACGACTGGCATAACGTTCGAAGCGGCGGTCCAGCTCATCTTTTAACCACTCGAACGCAGAGCGCAGGGGCCCGCGCCATTGGTGCTGCCAATTGCTGTGGCCGGTGTGGCAGGGGCAGTCTGCACTCCAACGGGCCAAGCCGTGCGCACAGCTCCAAGCAGTGCGTTCGTGAATCTCGACCCGATCCACCACCGGAACCTGCTCCAGATAGGCGGCGTAGTTGGTGACCACCACGCGCGCGTCCCGCTCGAGTTCGTCGAGCGCCGCGGCCAGCGCCATGTCGCCGAAGCGATGGTGGTGCCCGTACGTCTCCCCATCTGCTGCCACGTGCACCAGGGGGTGATCGCCCTTGCCGAGGCCGCGTGCGAGCATGCGCGCGGCCAAGGCGCGGCCGTCCCGCAGCAGGTCACCGAACGCAATCCCGCTTGCCAGTTCGGGATCGTAGAAGAACAACACCATTTCTCGTCCTTCTCCTACCCGGCAAAGGTACGGGCGCGTGGTGTCGAGGCTCTGCGGATGGACCGGCTGAAATGGCCCTCCTGCCAACGAGACGCGTGCCGCTTGGGCAGGTGCAAGGACCGTGAAACGGATACCCTCCTCAGCCAAGCAGCGCAGAGAAGCGAGGTCAACGGCGGTCTCGGGAAGCCACATACCTCTGGGTTTGCGCCCGAAGCGTGCCTCGAAGTCAGCAATCCCCCAGCGCACCTGCGTCCGCTGGTCCCTCGCTCCGGCGAGAGGCAGAATGGCGTGTCCGTACACTTGCGCAATCGCGTTGCCGTGACCGAGCCTCGCTTGGCTTTCGCGATCCGCTTCGCGGATGGCGCTATACACGTCCGGCGCTTTCCGTTGGAGCCATTGCAGCAAGGTGGGACCGAAGTTGAAGCTGATCCACGCGTAGTTATTGCGAAGCTGCGCGATGCGTCCTTCCCGATTCAACACCCGCGCGCGCGCGTTTGGCTGGTAACACTCTGCGGTAATCCGCTCGTTCCAGTCGTGATACGGGGCAGCGGAAGGCTGGCGCTCGATTGCACCAAGCCACGGGTTCTCGCGTGGGGGCTGGTAGAAGTGGCCGTGCACGCAAACAAACACACGGGAGTCACGAGTCGTTACCATTGGCGAGGTTTGTACTGTACGGCACGGTGCCGAGCAGCGTCAACGCGGGCCCCGCGCGGGCGCACACAGCGCCGGGATTCCGCCGGAAAAACTCTGCCCAAGCTCCAAATCCGTGCCGCTGACGGCAAGCACCCTGATTCCTACCCGCCAGCGCTTCCAGGCAACATCGTCCGGTACCGCCGCGGTGGGCATCGGACCGCGCGCGCAAGCAACTGCCAGCGTTCGTTGCGTGGGCGACGGCCCGCCCGCCGCAACGAACGCTTCGAGTTGTGCAACAGGAAGCGATTGGGTTAGGAAATCATTCCCATCCCGGCTTCGCCGAGGAGCAGCTCGACACAAACAGAATCCATGATTGCGATTCGAAAAGGCAAGGAGCGTGGCTGCACGCGGCGTACCTGGCTGGTGAGTCACCATACGTTTTCCTTCGACTCGTATCACGACCCGCGCTGGATGGGCTTTCGCTCGCTGCGCGTGTGCAACGAAGACATGATCGCCCCCAGTGGTGGGTTCGCGCCACACCAGCACCGTGACATGGAAATCCTGACTTACCCGCTCTCTGGAACCCTTGCGCATCGGGACAGTCTCGGGAACGAATCGCTCATCCGGCGAGGCGAAATCCAACGCATGACCGCCGGTACCGGCATCACTCACAGCGAGTTCAATGCCTCCGATGCCGAGCCGGTTCATCTCCTGCAGATTTGGATCGTTCCCGACCGCACCGGCCTTGCCCCCGGGTACGAGCAGCGGCGGATCGATCGCGACGCAATGCGCGGCCGCTTGCGCCTGATCGGTGCACCGGAAGGAGGGTCGGCGGCTGTTACGATTCATCAGGACGCGCATGTCTTCGCCGCATGGCTCGAAGCCGGTGAGGAAGTCCGGCACGCTTTCGCGCCGCACCGCTTTGGGTGGCTACAAGTCGCGAGTGGAACTGTGGAAGTCGGCAACTACCGCCTCGAAGCCGGAGACGGGGCCGCCATTAGCTCGGAACCACAAATTGCCATTGGCGCTTTTGGGCCCGCGGAGGTTCTGCTCTTCGATCTGGCGTGACGCATCCCCGAGCGTACGCGCGGGGCTTTCGTTCTAAGCCCGCACCCGGCGCGACGTGTTCCTCCACCCTCGGTGTCGCACGTCGGACCGCAACCAAACTCGAACGCAGGCGTTCCGCCCGTGTTTCCCAAGTTGCGAGTTTTTGGTTGACCGTGGATTTCGACCCTAGTAGTTACCGAGCCATGCGAGGGAAAGGTTGGTGGTTATGGCTCGCATCGGCTTGCGCCTTGGCATTCGGAACGCGGGCGCAGGCCGACATTTACATGTACCGGGACGGCCGCGGAGTTTTGCATTTCTCGAACGCCCCAGCGGAACCGCACTTTCGCTTTTACCGCTCCGAAAAGGACGTGTGGCGTGCAGCCCGCTGGACCAGTTGGGGCCGACGTTGGGTCGACCCCAAGCGCTATCAGGCCTACGACCACATCGTGCGGCAAGCGGCGGAACGCCATCAAGTAGACGTGGCGCTGGTCAAGGCCGTCATCCGCGCCGAATCCGATTTCGTAGCCGACGCGGTCTCACCGAAGGGGGCCTTGGGCCTCATGCAGCTCATGCCCGGCACTGCCCGCTTGCGCGGGGTAGCGCGGGTGTTCGATCCCAGGGAAAACATCGATGGGGGGGTGCGCCACCTGCGCTACCTGTTGGATCGCTACAATGGCAACTTACGCCTGGCACTCGCGGCCTACAACGCGGGTGAAGGAGCGGTGGATCGCGCCGGGGGGATTCCTCCCTTTCCGGAGACCTGGGATTATGTTGCGCGCGTCCTGCGTTTTCGCGACCGCTACTTGCAAGAGCGCCTCGCGCAGCAGTAAGCGGAACGTGCTTTGTGGAAGGAGCTTTTTCAGTTACCGAATCTCTTCACGCTGCTTCGCCTGGCGCTGATCCCGGTCCTCATCCTTCTGCTCACGAAACCGGGGATCGAGGCAGGTATCGCCGCTGCGGTGACGTTTTTCCTGGCCAGCCTGTCGGACTTTCTAGATGGATATTTGGCGAGGTTGTACGGGCAGACCACGACCCTGGGGAAGATTCTCGATCCCCTCGCAGACAAGTTAGTCGTGGCGGGCGCGCTCATCATGCTGGTCGCAATGGAGCGGGAACCACATGTGCCCGCGTGGATGGCAGTGGTCGTCATCACGCGCGAGATTGCCGTGACCGGCCTGCGCGCTGTGGCCCTGGCACACGGTCTGGTGGTCGAGGCCGAGACTCTCGGCAAGTACAAAATGATTCTGCAAATGTTCGCGCTCCACGGACTCATTCTGCATTACTCGCTGCTCGGCATCGATTTTTTTGCGATCGGGATGTACTTCTTGTGGCTCGCACTCGGCGTGAGCTTGTGGTCAGGGATCGAGTACTTTCGGGAGGTCCTCCCACTGCTCTGGTACGGCTCGGGCGGCTCGCCAGTGTCGGGGGGAAGCGCTACGAGCGTACCCCGTGCTCCTACCCTGGGTTCCTCCCAGTGATGGGCAAGCCGGCCTCAACTAATCGCGCGCTCTATCGGTGCTTGTTAGGTTCCGTTGCGCGCCCTCTGAGTGCGTGTTAGGTACGCGCGCTGCCGCTTTCAGCGGCCAGTCACGTGCGCCCTTAGCTCAGCTGGATAGAGCACAAGACTACGAATCTTGGGGTCGGCTGTTCGAATCAGCCAGGGCGCGTGCGAGAAAGCGCCGGGACCTCCGGCGCTTTCTCTGCCCAAAGAGGTTCTCCCACGCCGGTGCACGGCTCGTGCGGGTCCCAAGGCCGAAGCGAACCCGCTAGCACTTCACAGCGGGCGTCGCTTGGGCGGCGGCAAATCAGCGTCCCGCTCGAGTTCTTCGCTTTCGCTCTCCGACACCAGGGCAGCGCCACAGCGTGGGCAAGTCCCTGCCGCAGGTTTCACACGTTGCTTTTCTCCACACCGAGGACATGCATACCACATGACCGCCTCCCTCCGGTGGATCGCCAGCCCTGCTTCGTGCAGCCCCTCAGTTCCCTCCGAACCGCTCCCGGGCCGCCGCGCGCAACTCCTCTCGGTAATCCGGGTGAGCGATGTCAGCCAGGGCAAACGCTCGCTCACGATCGGGAAGCAGAGCTAAGTGGGCCACACCGTACTCGGTAATGACGTACTGCACATGGTGGCGAGGTGTGGTCACCGGAGTGCCGGGCGGGAGCGCAGGAACGATGGTGGACACCCGTTCGCCGGAAGAATTCGCCGTGGAGTGCATGCAAATGATGCTTTTGCCACCTGGACTGTCATGCGCCCCGATCACAAACAGCTCATGGCCACCAACCCCCGAATATTGGCGCGGGCCGATCGTGTCGGCCATGACCTGCCCGGTCAAGTCCACTGCAAGGGCGCCGTTGATGCTTACCATCGAGCGATTGCGCCGAATGATGGCGGGGTCGTTTACATAGCTCACGGGGAGCATGCGGACCTCGGGGTTGCGGTGGACCCAATCGTAGAGTTGCCGGGATCCAGCGCAAAAGGTCGCCACCGAGTAGCCATCGAACACACCCTTGTGGTTGCTCACCTTGCCTGCCTCGTGCAGGTGCATGATGCCCTCCACCAGCATTTCCGTGTGGACACCAAAGTCGCCCTTCTTCCCGTGGGCGAGCATTTGCGCCACCAAATTGGGCACCCCACCGATGCCGATCTGCAACGTGGCGCCGTTGTCAATCAACCGCTCCACATGCTCCGCAATGGCGCGGTCCACCTCGGTAATCGGCTCCGAGGGCAATTCGAAAATGGGATCATCGGACTCGACCACGCAGTCCACCTCGGAAATATGAATGCGATGCCCGCCGCAGCGTGCAATGCCATACACGTGAGGCATGTTGGTATTGACTTCTGCAATGGCGACTCGGTTCGGGTCGCGCGCAGCCGCGAGAAATGCATGGAAAGTCGCGCCGGCGTGCAGGCCAAAGTTGAGAAAGCCGTGCTCATCCATGGGCGCCACAGCACTTGCCATTACGCGCGGGGCAGCCAGACGCGCGTAGCGTTCCCATCCGAGAAAGTCTGCGGGCAAGTAGTCCACCCGGGCGCCCAAGCTCTTGAGCATCCGCTCGATCGGGCCAAAGAAGCCAGAGACAACTCGTACCCCTGATTTCTGCAGTAGTGCGTACGGCTGGACAAACAGGGCCGAGAACACGACCAGATCGGTAAAATCATCGCGCTTGCCGAGGGCATTCAAAAAGGCAGTCGGCTGGCCGGTTGCAATCGGCAAGGCCAAGGTGTCCGCAGCACCGACCAAACGGATGGCCTCGTCCAAGGATTTCTTCTTCGCCGCATAGATTTCGCGCGCGTCAGCGTTCTTGGCATTCATCATCCCACTCACCGCTTTCGGTGCACAGGACTTATCTGCTTCCGCCTACTCTGGGAAGACACGGGACAGGACCGACGGTGCGATCGAGTCATCGCCTCCCTCACCCGCCAAAGAGGCCGAGCCCCGACCAAGAGAACTTCCCAACTTCCCTCGTGGCATTTTCGGACCCGGCTCGCTCCGCACCATTCTCGGCACGTCCCCCGGTGTGCAGCGCAGCCCGTACCACGGTTCAACTCCTCAATCCTCTTCACGCTCCAGGCGATGCGGAACAGGTTTACGTTGGCTCTCCCACACTTTAGAAGAGCCGTGCTTCTCATGAGCGAACGCACTACAGGCGAGGCTGGGGCTGGAGACGAACGGCTGCGTTCCGAGCTCGAAGACTTTCTCCTGGTACAGCAACAACGCCGACAGGTTTTTCCCCGCGCCGCGCTGGTGGGCCTGGTGGCCGGGACGATCGCTTTGCTCTTCCGAGCAGCGGTGGGTGGAGCGGAGATCCTCCGCAACGAGCTGGTGCGCTGGGCCCAGCACACTCCCGTGTGGGGTTGGCTCTGGCCCTGCGCTTGGGGAGCGCTCGGAGCGTTCGCTGCGGCCGTGCTCACCCGCTACGCACCCGAAGCAGCGGGGAGCGGGATTCCTCACTTGAAAGCAGTATTTCACCGCCTCCGCAACCTCAACTGGCGGCGGCTTATCCCCGTCAAGTTCGCTGGAGGCGCTCTAGCGATCGGCGCAGGCTTGGCGTTGGGCCGCGAGGGGCCCACTGTACAGATGGGCGGTGCTGCCGGTGATGCTGTATCACGGTGGCTCAGTGTTTCCGAGCAAGAGCGTCTCACTCTCATCGCGGCAGGAGCCGGGGCTGGGTTGGCTGCAGCGTTCAATACGCCACTCGCCGGTCTAATTTTCGTGTTGGAAGAGGTGCGGCGTGACTTCCAGCCGATCGTGTTCGGCGCCGCATTTGTTGCTTCCATCGTGGGCGACGTCGTGGCGCGAGTAGGATTCGGCCCCTTTCCCGTGTTTGCCGTACCAGCCTACCCGGCGCCGCCACTGTCGGCTCTTGGGATTTTTGCTGTGCTCGGCATTGTCGCCGGGCTTGGCGGCTGGTTCTTCAATCGTTGCTTGCTGGCGACCCTCGATTGCTTCGACAGTTTCCCTGGTCGCCGGCGCGTGGCTGCCGCAGCTCTGGTTGGCGGTAGTATCGGCGTCTTGGCATGGCTCTGGCCAGAGTTGCCTGGTAGCGGACAGACCCTAATCGAGCGCAGCTTGCGGGGTGAGCTGCTCGGAAGCAGCATCGTGGCGCTATTCTTCCTTCGCTTTGTTCTGACCATGCTCAGTTACGGCACGGGAGTCCCAGGGGGCATTTTTGCCCCCTTGCTCCTACTCGGAGCACTGCTCGGCCTGACCGTGGGACATGTGGCTCACAGGATGGTTCCCTTCGCGGCACCCATCCCGGCACTCTTTGGTGTCGTTGGAATGGCCGCCTATTTCGCGGCTGTCGTACGCGCCCCGTTGACGGGCATCGTGTTGATTGTGGAAATGACCGGGAATTACGACCAAATCCTTCCGCTTCTCGTGAGCTGCTTTTTTGCGTACGTCGTTGCAGAAGGCTTTCGCGAGCTACCCATCTACGAGGCTCTGCTCGAGCGCGAGTTACGCGCTCGGGGCGTAGCTCTGGGGGCCACCGAGCCCTTCGTGGTGGAGTTTCTCATCGAACCGGGGGCACCGTTTGTCGGACAAGAGGTTCGTTCTCTCGGCCTGCCACCTGGTTGCATTCTCGCCCGTTGCTCGGACGGGAAGCGTGAATGGGTGCCGACTGCGACGAGCCGCTTGCGGGCAAACACCCGACTGATCGCCGTGGTTGCGCCGGAGGCGCAGCATGCAGTTGAATTGCTGCGAAAGGGCTGCGCCGCTCCGGCAAGGAACCGCGGCCTTCGAGATCCGAAGCCCAACGCGCAGGACTGCTCCAGCAACCCCGCAAGCTGAGCTGACGCCACGGGTGTCGCCACCAGCGGGCATCACCCTGTGATCCCCGACTTCCGCTCCAACCGAGGTCGCGTGCCTGGAGTTTACCCGCATCGCTACCTCTCTTCGCTCACCGGGAATCATCTCCCGGAACTAACCAGCCGCCGGTATGGCCACTCGCCATCGAGGTCGCTCCACCACGGGACTCGACTCCGCGGCGCACCTGCACGAGATGGCTCAGACACACACCCGGAAGGATTCGAGTCCCTCTCCCTCGAACCAATTGGATCAGGACGGCCCACTTTGCAGCGGGAACACGCGGCGGCCCGCGGCGAAAAGCGGCCGGAGGAGGCCACCTCCGCCCTTGGCACTTCCGCCCTCTCCCACTTGCCTCCTATCCCCAAGTCGCGGCACACTACGATTGATGCAACTTCCTGCTTCTTCCCACTGTGCACCACACCGGGCCGGGCGCCGTGCGATTGGGCCCGTACTCACACGAAGTAGTGGCCTGGCGTTTGGGCAGTGTTGGTTGGCTTTCCGCTGGCTCTTGGAAATGCGCGACTTGGAACAGCTATTTCGCGATTCGGCTCGCTTGCTCGACCAGGTGATTCTCTTCTTGCTCGCAGTCCTCATCGGCATCCCGGCGATCTTGATTGGGCTCATCCTGCTGCTCAGCGGACCGGCGTGGTTCAAGTGGCTCGTCGGGATCGCCGCATTCGGAATTTGGGTAGCGTATTCGCTGCGGCATCCCACTGACCGCCCACCACCCTCCTCGCGGGATCAAGCCTAACGGGCCGTCGACACCGAAAGCACACGCGCCCACGGGAACCGCACAAAACCGGCCTGCAACCCGGGCACTCGGGAGTTGGGACCTCGCTCGCGCTTGATCCCGACCCGCGTGTGTACCGCGCGCTTGACCGAGAGGCGCCGCTGCCGCAAGCACCCGCGGGAAGGCAACTGAAGTCGCCCGGCATGGCCCGTTCGCCCAAAGCCCAACGGCAGCGCGCAGGCGTTCATCCGCGCAACGAACCCCTCCGCGTACACCTCTGCTCTTGACTCGCATGCGCCACCCACGTAGACAACCGACCGGTCGGTCGGAAGGTTGGCAATGGCCGAGGTAAACGCCCTCGAACTTGATTCACGCGAAAAGATTCTCGACGCCGCGGAAAAATTGTTCGCGCGGCGAGGCTTCTCCGGCGTCGGCTTGCGTGAGCTGGCAGAAGCAGCCGGGATCAGCAAGTCGGGACTGCTGCATCACTTTCGAGGAAAAACCGAGCTGTACGCGGCGGTGGCCGGACGCATTCTCCACGAGTTTGAGAAGCGCACGCTGCAAGCAATCAGTGCTGGGGGCGATGCCTTCGAGCGGTTCGATCGGTGGCTCGATGCCATGATTGACACTCTTGCCGAGCAACCGACGCGCGCCCGGCTTCTGCTTCGCTCGCTGTTCGAGGATGATGACTTGGCCGGAGAAAGCGAGGAAGAAAAAGCCGTGGATCAGACCATCGAGCGCTTGTTCAGTCACGTGGCGCGGCTTTTGCGCGAGGGCATGGAGCAAGGAGTTTTCCGGCTGGCGAGCATTCCGCACACCTTGCAAAGCTTAGTCGGTTTACTCGTGTACCACTTTGCTTCGGGGGAGTTTGGAGAGACGCTGTTGCGCCAATCGCTGTTTGCGCCCGCAGCCGTGCGCAAGCGGCGCGAGGCCGTGAAAGCCTTGTTGTACGGTGGCATCTTGGTGCGGCCGCAAGTGGCCGCAGTCCAGGCCACGTAAAGGAAAAAGGGAGGAAGAGATGGAAAAGATTCTGGCGGACCACCGGCGCAAACTAGGGGACGACTTCGAAGTGGTCGAGTTCGTGGATGAGCAGGAAATTGCTGCGCTGCGCAAAAAACTCGACGTCCCCGTCCCCCTCGAGCTGCACTGGAGTTGGGAGTACGGCAGCGAGGTCGAGGAACTGCGGGCTCTTTACGAACGAGGGAAAAAGGGCCAGTGGAATGCGGAAACTGACGTCGATTGGTCGATCCCGTTTCCTCGCGACGAATGGTTCGTCCCGCGCGAGAACGCGTTGCTCCTGCCCACACTGCTGACGTCCATGGGCGTGGACGAAGAAACCTGCCGGCAAGCCGCTTTCGAGGAGTTCGCTCACTTACTCTCTCAGTTGCTGCACGGTGAGCAGGCGGCCCTCCAGCTTTGCGGCCAGCTCACGAATACCTGCCCAACGATGGACCAAAAGTTCTACGCAGCCTCGCAGGTGATTGACGAGGCTCGGCACGTGGAAGTGTTGTCCAAGTTCTTGCAACGCAAGTTGGGCACGGTTTACCCGATCGATCCGACGCTCAAGGTCCTCCTCGATCGACTCCTGGAAGCCCCCACCTGGAAGCTCAAAATGCTCGGCATGCAGACCCTGTTCGAGGGCATGGCAGTAGCGATTTTCGACCAGATCGTCCGTGTGGCCTCGAACCCACTGATCAAGGACATCTTGCGGCGGGTGCAAATTGATGAGGCACGCCACGCGGCCTTCGGGGTGCTGACGATGCGCCGCGTCGTCAAAGAAGCAAGCCCAGAGGAACTAGAGGAAATGGAGGACTTCGCCTTCAATATCCTGGAAACGCTCAACGCCAATCAGCAGCTCGATTTCCTCCGGGTGGCGGCACCCAAATACGGCCTGGACCCTGACGCCGTCGTGCAGTCCCTGCATGCGTTACCGCAGTGGGCACAGATCAACAGCGAAGTGTACATGCACACAGTGATCCCCAACCTGATTCGGCTCGGACTGATCACCGAACGCACCGAGGAAAAATATCGCAAGGCCGGTATCCTGTGGGGAGACCGGTTCGAAGCACGGAGCATGCTGCCACTGGCCAGCTAAAGCACCCGCGCTGACTCCCTCATGGCCGGGCTCGAGGCGGGGCTAGCCGGGCGGACGTTGGAGTGCCCGCAAGCCATGCTGCACCGCACGCTGAGTGGTTACCGTGCCGTGGTAATCGGCGGGGGGATCGCGGGCCTGGCTGCAGCGCTAGCTTTAGCGCGGAGCGGAGCGGAAGTACGGGTTCTCGAGAAAGATCCACCGCCTCCGGAAGGGCCAGACGCTGCCTTCTCCTCGTGGCGCCGGCCGGGCGTGCCTCAGGCCCGACATTCCCACGTCTTTCTGGGCCGCCTGCGTGCTTTGCTGTGCGAGCGTTACCCCGACCTGCTCGCCGCTTTGCTTGCTGCTGGGGCTCGTGAAATGCGCCCGCTGGATCGGCCTCCGCCAACTTTGGGGCCGATTCGGCAGGAGCCGGGCGACGAAGATCTGGTCACGATCGGCATCCGGCGCATGACCTTCGAAATGGTTTTGCGCCAACTGGTCCAGGCCGAACCTACAGTGCAGTTCGAGGATGGAACAGAGGTTCTATCTCTACTTGGCGTCAGCGGCTCCACTCCGGTGGTGAGTGGGGTGCGCGTACGCAGTGCGTCTGGAAAAGAACGGACCGTTCGCGCCCACTTTGTCGTGGACGCCAGCGGCCGCCGCTCGCAAGCGGAGCGGTGGCTACAACAACTCGGGGCCCGACCCTTGCGCGAACGAAAGGAAGCGTCCGGGATCGTTTACTACACCCGCTTCTACCGGCTGCGCGAGGAAAGCGTGGAACCGGTAGCGGGGAGCGACCCCTGGGTCGGTGACTACGACTGGGTGAAGTACGCCGTTTTCCCAGCAGAAAACGGTGTCTTTTCGATCACACTTGCGGTCCCGGTGGCTGAACAGAGGCTCAAGGTTTTAGCCAAGGCGGCCGCTTTCGATACCTTGGTAGCGGCGATCCCGGGTCTGCGCGATTGGATCGACCCTTGTATCGCCACCCCACTGCGTGACTCACCCCGCCCAGTGGAAGCCATGGGAGGACTCGTGAACCGCCGGCGCAGCCTAGTGGATCAGGGGGGGCCGATCGCCTTGCGCTTTTTTCTCACCGGTGACGCTGCCTACTGCACAAACCCTCTCTACGGGCGGGGCTGCGCGCAAGCATTCCTGCAAGCAACCCTACTCACCGATATCCTCCAGCACTACGCGGGCGACTGGCGCCAGGCCATTCTCGAGTACGAGCACTCGAGTCACGTTCTGCTGCAGCCGTACTACCGGGCCTCTGTGATCGCCGATCGAGACGCTGTTCGCCGTTACGAAGGGCGCCCGCCCCACCGGTGGACCGAGCGCCTGCAGGAGCGATTCTTTCGCGACGGAGTCGCAGTTGCCATGCGTGTGGACCCGGTGGTCTTTCGCGCCTTCCTGCGCATGATCAACATGTTCGAACCTCCTGAGGAGGCGTTCCGCAAGCCAGAAGTGATTGCCCGTACTCTACTAGTGCTCGCGCAAGCGGATTCCCTACGCCAGCGGTTTGGGTGGAGCCCACCACCGGACCGCGAGCGCACGATCGCTCGCTGCTTAGAGGCAGTGGAGCGGACCACCCGCTGAGGAGCAGTTGGATGCCAGCAAAAACGCTTGGAGCCGCTGCCCGCGAGCGGCTCCAAGCCTAGAAGGTTGAATCCCGAAAAGAGCCTCGCAAAAGGGGCTTACGCCCAACCCCACTTGCGTTTGTTCGCTTCAACCTGTTCCGGGGTGGGCTTCGGCTTTTGTTCGTGCTTCTTCACTTGGAAGTCACTCGGGTTCGCCGCCACCTGCGCATTTAATTCAATATCGCTCTTGAAGATCTCCGGTACCGCACTCGCCTCGAAGATCGCTTGCCAGGGACACTCTGGCTCGCATGCTCCACAGTCAATGCACTCATCCGGATGGATGTACAACTGATTCGGAAAGTGCTCGCGGTCGCTCCCCGTATACTCGTAAATGCAGTCCACCGGACACACGGAAACACAAGCCGTATCCACGCAGTCGATGCACAAGCGGGTGATCACGTACGCCATTTCCTCCTCCTGACGTTTCCCCAAAACCTCACACGGCCACGGGGTGTTCTTTCTCGTTCAACCGGGCAACCAAGCCTTCCCGGTCCGCGATGGTTTGAATCGTGATGTCCTCCAAGTACCGCTGAAGGAGCTGCTGGGCTCCACGCCAAACGTGGATCTGCGTACAGACGGAGGCGAAGCAACAAGCTTCCTCCTCGTCCTTGACGCAGTCAATTAAATTCAAGGGGCCTTCGATGCTCTCGTAAACCTCGCGCAAAGAGATCCGATCCGGGGTGCGGCTCAAGCGAAAGCCACCGTGAGCTCCGGGAACCGAAGCCAGCAGGCCCGACTCCACCAGCCGGCGCAGAATTTTCGACAAGAAGTGCGATGGAATTCGCTGCCGTTTCTCGATTTCCCGCCGCGGCACGTAGCGGTTCTCCGGTTGCGCCGCGATATAACAAAGGGCACGCACGGCATAATCCACCCGCTTGCCGACGTTCATGATCGAACTGCGGTGGCCTGTGGCCCCACCGGCGCGGCGTGCGCTCATACCTCCCCCTCGCGCGTGTGAAAGCGCCCGAAGCACCAGCGCAGCAATACCAAAGTGATTGCGGTAATGACCACGCGTCAAAGTTAAACGCGGTAAGGGAGGTAAGTCAACGCATACCCGCGGCAGCACGAACCGCTTCGGCGATCCGTACAGCGTCACACGTGGGCGCTACGTCGTGCGTGCGCACGATATGCGCCCCGTGGAGAACCGCCACCGCAGCCGCGGCCACCGATGCGGCCAGCCGTTCGCTTGGATCTTGGCGGCCGGTCCACTTCCCCAAGAAGGACTTGCGGGACGCTCCTACCAGAATCGGCCTGCCGAGCCGGCGCAACCGGCCCAGCCCCGCCAAGACCGTGACATCGAATTCATACCAAGGCAGGAACGCTTGGCGGAAAAATCCGATTCCCGGATCGACCACGACTCGTCCCGCGGCAACGCCGGCCTGGCGCGCTCGCTCGAGGGCTTGGCGGAGCAATCGGCCCACCAACGCCAGCGGCGGCAGCCGGCTCGGTCCTCGCTCGTTTGCCATGAGAATCACGCCTTCGAAGCATTGGGCTACCCGCCCCATGCGGGGGTCAGCAGACAAGCCGCTCACATCGTTCAGAATCCGAGCCCCGGCTTCTAGCGCAGCCTCCGCCACGCTAGCCCGCTGGGTGTCCACAGAAATCGGCAGGGCACTTTCCGCGCAGGCCACCTTGACCGCCGCCACCAGGCGCTTTCGCTCCTCTTCTTCCTCGATCCATCCCGCCCGATACGGGGCAGTAGACATCGCCCCCAGATCAATGAAGTCGGCCCCCTCTTCGGTCAGCTTGCGCACGCGTGCGGCAAGCGCGCGCTGGCCGCGGGCCACCGAGCCCGAGTAAAAAGACTCCGGACTGACGTTGATCGCCGCCATCAGCCGCACTGGAAGGCCGTCACCGACCTCGACCCCGGCCAACGACGCGACGATCGCGCGCCTACTTGCCTTTCCACTGCGGCTTGCGCTTTTGTGCAAATGCAAGCACGCCCTCCATCATATCCTCAGAGCGGAACAAGTCGCCCACCAGCGAGTAAGAGCGACTCAACGCTTCCTGGAGCGGAAGCCCCTGGCTTTGCAGCGCCACTTGCTTCGTCGCACGCACGGAAACCGGAGAGCACTCGAGAATCTCGTTTGCCCAGCGCTCCGCAGCCGCCATGAGTTCGGCTCCAGGAACCACTTCGTTCACGATTCCCCAGCGGTGCGCCTCAGCCGCTGTCATGTGCTTGCCTGTGAGCATGTAACCCATGGCGATTTTGATCGGCATTTGCCTGGGCAAGCGCTGCATGCCGCCCGCCAGAGCGGCCAAACCTACCCGCGGCTCGGGCAAACCGAAACGCGCGTGCTCAGCAGCCACGATGATATCGCAGGCAAGAGCGATCTCGAATCCACCGCCAAGGGCCACGCCGTTAACGGCTGCGATCACAGGCTTGAACAGATCGAAGCGAGCCGTGATTCCGCCAAAGCCACCGTTGCCCACAGCGATCTCACCCATCCCATGCGTGGCTGTGTACTTGAGATCATTACCGGCGGAAAATGCCTTGTCCCCTGCTCCGGTAATGATCGCCACCCATACCTCGGGGTCGCCTGCAAAGTCATCGAACGCCTGCGACAGTTCTAGGTTTGCAGGTGGATGCAGCGCATTCATAACTTCCGGCCGATTGATCGTGATCCGCGCCAAGCGCCCACTCTTCTCGTACCGAATAAATTCGAAGGCCATGTCCAACTGTCCTCCTTCTCGTCACTGGCGCACACCCGCTCCCGGGGGCGCTCGCTGGCCGGCACTATGCGGGAGGCGCAGCGTTGAAACAAGCACAGGAGCTGCGTGCACGACTCGCGCGCTTGGGCTACAGCAGAACCCTGCGCGTGCACGCCGTGCGCAGCCGGAAAGGAGGAAGAGTGAGGGCGACCGACCGCGAGCTTGAGACGCTCTGTATCAACACCATCCGCACTCTGGCAATCGACGCGGTGCAGCGGGCGAATTCCGGGCATCCTGGCCTCCCGCTCGGTGCCGCGCCGATGGCATACGTCCTTTGGCAGCACCATTTGCGGCATAACCCAGCAAACCCCCTGTGGCCCGACCGCGACCGCTTCGTGCTTTCCGCTGGCCACGGCAGCATGCTCCTGTATGCCCTCCTGTATCTGACCGGTTATGACGTCACACTGGAAGATCTGCGGGCCTTTCGCCAATGGGGAAGTATCACCCCCGGGCACCCCGAGTTTCGCTTGACCCCCGGAGTAGAGGCCACGACTGGCCCTTTGGGACAGGGCGCGGCCAACGCAGTTGGAATGGCCATCGCAGAGCGGATGTTGGCGCACCGGTTCAACCGGCCGGGTTTCCCCATCGTGGACCACCGTACGTATGCACTCCTGTCCGACGGAGACATGATGGAAGGCGTTTGCGCCGAGGCTGCGTCGCTCGCCGGCCACCTTCGTTTGGGGAAACTGATCTTTTTGTACGACTCCAATGGAGTCTCTTTGGATGGGCCGACTTCGCTCGCTTTTTCTGAGGACGTCGCTGCCCGCTTTCGCGCATGCGGCTGGCGGGTGTTCGAGGTCGCTCACGGCAACTATGACACCGCCGCCATTGACCAAGCCCTAACGGAGGCAGAAAGCGACACCTCGGCTCCGGCCCTCATTATTGTGCATACGACGCTCGGTTACGGTTCGCCCAATAAGGCAGGTACCCGCGAGGCACACGGCAGCCCTTTAGGAGCAGACGAAGTCCGGCGAACCAAAGAGGCACTTGGCTGGGACCCAAATCAGGAGTTCTTGGTTCCGCCGCAAGCCCTGCAGCATTTCCGCCAAGCGGTCGAGCGCGGGCGGCGAGCACAGGCCCATTGGGACGAACGCTTTGCCGAATATGCCCACGCGTACCCCGACCTGGCCGAAGAATGGCACCGCTTCTGGCTCGGCGAGTTGCCGCAGGGCTGGGGCAAGGACATCCCGGAGTTCTCGACCAGCGAGCCGCAGGCGACACGCATAGCCGGAGGCAAAGTCCTCAATGCGATCGCGAAACGCGTACCGTTCCTGGTGGGAGGCGACGCGGACCTTTCCGTTTCCACAAACACGGCTCTCCTCGGTGCCGGGGACTTCGATGGGCAAACTGGCGCTGGCCGCAACTTGCACTTCGGTGTGCGCGAGCATGCTATGGGTGCGATCGCAAACGGGCTCTGTTACCATGGCGGTTTGCGCCCGTTTGTCTCCACCTTCCTGGTGTTTTCTGACTACATGCGCCCGCCCGTTCGCCTCGCGGCACTGAGCCACCTGCCCGTGATTTATGTGTGGACGCACGATTCCATCGGTGTCGGCGAAGACGGCCCCACACACCAACCGGTAGAACACCTGGCGGCGCTGCGGGCCATCCCTGGGCTGGTGGTGGTTCGCCCCTGCGACGCCAATGAAACCGCGGCTGCCTGGCGCTGGGTCATGCAGTACCGAGAGGGACCTGTAGCCTTGATCTTGTCGCGCCAGAAACTGCCAGTCCTCGATCGACAACGATTCGCCCCTGCCGGCCTGCTGGAACGTGGCGCCTATGTGCTCTCCGAGGCTGCGTCCGGAAAGCCGGACGCCGTCATCCTTGCCAGTGGCTCCGAGGTGCACTTGGCTCTCGCCGCGCAGGCCGCCTTGGAGAAGGAACGGATCTACGTGCGAGTCGTCTCCATGCCGTCCTGGGAACTCTTTGCGCGGCAAGATCAAAACTACCGCGAGGCCGTGTTGCCTGCGAAGCTGAACGCTCGCGTGGCGGTGGAAGCGGGAGTGGCTCTGGGTTGGGAGCGCTGGGTCGGGGAAAGGGGTCGCGTCCTCAGGCTCGACCGCTTCGGAGCGTCCGCACCAGGGGAAGTTGTGCTCGAGAAGCTGGGGTTTCACACCGCAAACTTGGTCCGGCTGGTAAAAGAGGTGCTTACCTGATGACACCGAGCACCCGCCGCAAATTGCTTTGGGCGCTCATCGCCGCCACCCTCGGCTCCTTTGTCGCCTTGGACTTGCTCTACCTGCTCTTGCCGTGAGCCCACTGCACGGGAGATCCGTGCCGCTGTGGTCTCTCGCACCCATCGGTCGTCTTCCAAGGCCGGACGCAAAGGCGAGCTTTGACGACTCACGTCTCTCCGGAGCCCAACCCACCCAGGGGGTTGGGGAGCGTTGCGTTCGCACAGCCCTCGGCTTTGGCCACGGTGGCGCTCGCGTAGACGTTGCGGCAAGGCTTGCGGGGCGGTCCACTCCACCTCGCGCGCAGTGCGTGTTTCATTGCCCGGGGTCCCTCACCGGTCGCAGCGCAGAAGATCCCCCCGGCTCCCTTCCCTCCTCTTGAGCGAACGCCCCACCGGGGCGGCGCGCCGGTGCTCATCTCACCGCTTCTCCCTCACCCTCGACGATGGCGCGCCACAGGTTTCGCATCGCCCCTCCCGAGGTGCCCGTTCGGTTACGTCGAGGAGGACGGACGCGGCGGAAGCAGGCGCAACAGCGGGGTGACATCGGAGTAGCAGCGCAGCGCAGCCAGTTTCGTCCCGGAACCTTCCGCCACGCACAGACCGCGTAGGCTCGTAGCCAGCCCAGACACGCTCTTGCCTTCGATGATCCACGTCACGGCCATTCCGCGCTCGGTGGGAAGCCATCGGACGATCCGGAGCTGCGCGTCGGGAACCAGTGCCCAAAGCCCCGCGAAGGCGGCTCGCTGCACAACAGCCGGCCCGGTTTTCCCGTCGAAACCCGTGAACGTTCCGTTCGGCAGGAAGACGCGATTTAAAGTCGGGAGGTCGCGCCGGTTCCAGGCGGCTACCCAGTCCCTCAGCGTCTGTCTCAGATCCGCCCCACCGCGGCACCCTGTGGTCGCAGCCGCAATGGCCACCAGCACTAAGACGAAGACTCGTCCTGTACCCCGATTGCACCTCGGGCGCGAACCCGCCTGTGTTTTCTGGCCCGCAAGCAAAGGACGCAGCAAATTCGCCATGGGCGTGTGCCAACACTTCGGCCCGGCAAGTCTGCCGACCCCTCACTGCCGGTAGCAGCGAGCCAATAGATCGAGGGCGCCCTCCGCCTCCGGGCGAATCGAAAAGTCGGCCTCGGTAATCGCCGTTTTCCCGGCCGCCGAAACGCCTCGGCGCACCCAACGTGCCAAGCGCGGGTAAGCCCATTCGATCACGCTGCGCGGGAGGAGACGGCGCACTCCCAGCGGATCCAAGCGCAGCACGCGGAGCGCGCGCCGAGCGCGCTCTTCCTCGAAGGCCATCACCGCCTCGTTTCCCCACACCCCCTCCAACTCCACGCGGGGGAAAACCTCGCGTAACAACGCAAGCAGTTCGTCGGCTTCGTACTCGCGGACATGGTAGGGGTTTTCGACCCGTGACAAGGGCCGATTCGGGGTCGTGATCAGGAGCACGCCAGTGGGTTGCAACGCCTGATGCGCAGCGCGCAAAAATGGGCGCGGATCGGTCAGGTGCTCGATCACTTGAAAGTGGCAGATGAGGTCGAAGCGCTCCTGCAAGGTGTCGAGTTGTTCGAGAGGCAAGCAGTCGTAGCGCAAATTCGACCGGCGGTAACGCTGGCGCGCAAGCTCGATCGCCTCGGCTGAGCGGTCCACGCCCACGACCAATGTCGCGCTCTCGGCCAAAAGAGCACTCCCGTATCCATCCCCGCAACCGGCATCCAGCACGGTCTTGCCGGAAGCGTGCTGCTGGGCGTAGCGGTAAGCCACCAAGTGCCGGGCCAGGTCGGCTTGGAAAAGCGGATCCGCCGCGTGCAAGCGCTCGCCCGTGAACAACCCACCGTGCTCGCCCAATTCTGGCATGGAGGCGCAAGTTGGTCGAACTCGCACGAATTGTCAAACTCGTGGTGCAACTTGTGTCATCCGGCACCGAGCTTGCGCATGGCGCCGAGAAGAAAGCGACGCACCTCGTCGTTGCGCTCGTTCTCGAGCGCCCGTTCCAATACCTCGATCGCGCTCTTTTCCCCGAGCTCACCGAGACCCCACGCCGAGGCGATGCGCACCTCGCGATCCGCATCCGCTACCCCAGCCTCGAGCCAGGGCTGGAAGGAGGGATCACGGACCCCAGCGGCGATCCAAAACGCCACTTGGCGCGGACTGCCACTGGCGAGCGCCAGTAAACCTTCGAGGCGGGCGCGCGCTAGCGAATCCTTGGGGTTCCACTGCTGGGCTACCACCGCAGGCACCCACAACGGGTCGACCGGGATCAGCGAGACAATTGCAGGTAAATACCAGCGGGCATAGCCCAGGGCAGCCAACGAGTCGGCTGCCTGCGCCGCTAAGTCGCGCCAATCACCACTGTCGCCAAGTAAGCGCACCAGCACGGGAATTCCCGCGGGATCTCGCAACAGTCCGGCCGTGCGAATGGCAAACGAGCGCAAGGCGTAGGACTGGAAGGGGTCGTCCATCCATTCGGCCAGGGTCCGGGAGTCAATGCGAAAGCGCGGCTCGCGCTCCACTTCGTCGCTGCTGAACCAGTACGTCTCGAACGCAACCTTGCTACCGACATTGAACAGGATGCCAGCAACCCAAGGCCGCAGCTCGGGCCGGCTCTCATAGGCGCGTAACAACGCCGGAACCGATTCTTCCCGGGCGCTTTCCGACAAGGCCCGAATGGCAAGCTGCTGACACCGGCTGCCGTTCTCTTCGGCTTCCAGCAAAAGCGCCAGCACAACGGCACCCTCGCGACTGCGGCTCTTGCGCACCAGCCGCACGAACTCGCAGCGTACCTCCTCTTCAGCAGCGAGAAGCGCCGCAGCAAGGCGTTCCTTCCCGCCTGGGCCCGCGTCGGCGTTTTCCAGCAAACGGAGCAAGGTTCGCCGGGTCGCTCCGTGCCCGCTGGCGAGTTCGCGCCGCCACAGCGAACCCATGGGCTCCGGCTCTTCCGCCGCAAAAGGCTGGCCTGGAGCATCGGCCCGACGCAGCAGCTCGAACATGCCGATGCGGCGCTCGAGTGCATAAGCCTCGGTCACGTACCGGCGGAGGTTGAAGAAATACACGGGAGCAGTGGCAAAAAAGAGCGGATGCTCGTGCAACAACACGATCCAGCGCGGTGGGCGGGTCCGCAAATCGTCGAGCACCTCCGCCTCTACGGCGTGGCCCGGCCAGCCCGGGTAGAAGTACCCATGACGCGTTGGGTTGTGGCGATCGCTGAGAAGCAAGAGTACATCCAGCACCGGGAACGTGAACACGAACTCCCCGGGAGAGGACCGCTCAGCAAGAAAGCGCGCAGTATCACGCAACGAGAGGAACAGGCGCCCCGCGGCGGGCTCGATCAGCAGTGGCGCACGCGGGTGCGCCAGCTCTACTAACGCAGTGCGATCGCCGGTCCACTCCGCGCGCAGTAAATACGCAGCGCGCTGCACCGCGGGCGCAACCATACTCGCCACGACCACAACAACCGGCAACAAACTCGCCGCAGCCAGCCGGCGGCCCCAACGGCGCAGGCCAACCAGCACCACAGCCGCCCGCTCTGTCCCCCGCGAAAGGACCCACGCGCCCACCACAAGCAAACCGGGAGCAGCCGGAACCAAGTGCATGAAGTCCGCGCGCGGGTAGAGTTGCACGTGCATCGCCACGGCACCCAGCAACAGGATCACCAGGACTGCTTGCTCGCGCCGCAAGCGCACCGGCAGCGCGCCCTCACCCGGCCACAGTTTCCTCGCCCGTTCCAGGCGCCGCTGCCGCAGCCACCACAGGCCGATGCCCGACCACAAGGTCCACAATGCCAAGGCAAAGGATAGGTCACGTACCCGCATGATCACGGAAGCCGACCAGCCCTCGATCATGGGCGGCGGGTTACGCCACAGCCACACCGCTGCCCCGCACAAGGCCACCACCGCCCCGACCCAAACGAGCCAGCGGGGCAGCAGGCGGATGCGCACAACGGCAACCACGACGGCGAGCAGCGCGATGGCCCCACCGGTGGCCAGCCCCGCGTCACTCAAGTGCGGATAAGGAATGTAGTAAAAACGCTCGAAGTCCGTGCCGATGAACAGTACAGCACGTAGGAACCAGCGCGTGCCGAGCACGCTCCAGTAGTACAGGGTCCATGGCATGGTCACGACCAAGAAGCCTCCAGCAAAGCTTCCCACCAATGCCCACAGCCGGGCCGCAGGCAGTTTTTGGTCAAGTGCCGGCGCCCCGCGCCGAGCCAGCACAACGAACGCTGCCACGGGAAGCGCAAGCACCAACTGTTCACGCAAGCTGCCAGCGCTGGAGATCATCCACACCACACCCAGCACAAAGACCCATGGCAACAAGTTGTGCACCCAGGCGGCCGCGCGCTCTGCCCACCCTTGCGTCCCATCGTTGTCGGCCAAGTGGGTTAGACAAACCAGCGCCGTCAAGAAGCCTCCACAAGCGAGCACACCACTGTTGGGTTTGAACCAAAACACCAAGCCGCCCAGCACTCCCAAAGCAAAGACCCACCACGGGCGCCCGCTGCGCCACCACTGGGTGAGCACGAACAGGCCTTTGAGCCAGAAAAACACCACGTACCAAATGGGGTATGGGATGTTCGCGGACAGAAAATTCCCGTCGTAGAACGGAATCAAGGCAACGTAACTGGCGGCTGCGAGCGCAGCGGGGATGCGCCCGGCACCGGCACGCCGCCCCAACAAGTAAATCAGTTGCACCGAAGCAGCGTTGACCACGGACAGCAGCCAGCGAACGTAGAGCACGTTGACGCCGAAGCTGTTCCACAGAAACGCGTTCAGCGAGTAAACCCCTGGCGTGTAGCCCGCGTGAAAGTCGCGATAGAGAAGCTGTCCGACCGCTGCTCGGTAAATCTGGTAGAGCAGCGTGCCCTCATCGTCCAAATTGAGGCCGTAGGGAGCCAGCGCCAGGAAGTACGCCCACGACGCCACGAACGGCAGTGCGTCCACCCGCCTCCACTCACGATCCGACATTAAAGGGCTCTTATCCCGAAACTGCCTGATGAGTACAGATCCCGCGCCGGGAGAGTTGGCGCCGTGACCATCCGAGTGCACGGCGCACTGCGGCCACGGGTTCGCTTCGTTCCTGCTCAGCGAGCCACGAGCAGGACTCCGGGGCCGCCAGCACTGCCGTCAAGTACGCAAGGGTGGAGCGTACCTCGGCGTTGGCTTCGGGCCACACGCGGCGCACAACGCCCCAACCTTGCTCCCGATCTCGCTCGGCCCACTGCAAGAACAAAGCGGGGATCAGGTTTGGTAGGGCAGGCTCGTGCAGAAGGATTTCCACCCACGCCTCAGCGGCTCCGCGTCGTTCCGTGATCATGACGGCACGCGCTACAATCGCAGCGACATCCTCCCCTTTTGGTAAGGACAAGCTCTCGCTCTGGCCGCTTCGTGCCAACGCCCACGCTGCAAACAAACGGTATTGCTGCGGCTGCCACGACTCTAGCCACGAACTCAATTGCTCGCGCTCGTCACCTCGCAACTCCCGCCACGCTTGCCGCTGCTCGGCCCACGCATGGTTCCCTCCCCAATGAGCGGGGCGTAAGATGCCGCGCACCGCCAAGTTCCACAGCGAACCCCGCCACTCTTCTTCGAGTTTCCCAACCGCGGGCGGGCCGGAGAACAAGAGGCGGGCCACCAGCCCACCTCCCACTTCCCCGAGGATCCGCAGGGCAAACTTTGCGCAGGGCTCCTGCCAATTCCGGCGGCCGCCGCTCACCCACGCCTGCGCCCACGCGAGCGCCGCCGCCGCATCCCGCGTTTGGCGCAGCTCCGCCAAGGCGTCCCGATCGCATACCGCGGGTAGGCGCGTCGCCAGCGGCGGGGGAACAGGCCCCGAGGCTGGGCCTGCTCGTATACTCCCCTCCTCGGCTCTCTCGAACAGCACGAACGACCCAAAGCGAGCATGCTCGCGGTAGTGCCTCCGCACCCAGTCGCTCAGCAGAAAGAAGTAACTAGGAGAGTCAAAGAAAAACAACGAGGCCGGATCTTCGCTCACGACCCAGCGCGGGGCGCGAACTTCGAGCGCATCCACCACCTCTGCCTCGACCGCGTGCGCTGGCCAGCCCGCTTTGAAATAACCGATGCGAGCCGGCGACCGGAGCCCTGACAGGAAGGTGACCAGCTCCAAGTCCGGAAAGGTAAATAACCACTCTCCTCGCTCGGTTCGGTCCCGCAAGTACCACACGACTTCGGCCAGAGTCCGCTGGCGTGTGCCGGCCGGCCCCTCCTGTACCAGTATTTGAGCTCGCTCTACCGGCAACCACTGCAACCCGCTCGACCAGCCGAGACTGGTCCCCACCACCCGCGTCACCAGCCGGACTTGGGGCAACGCGAGCAGCACGAGCAAGCTCACCGTCGCCAGCCACGAGGTCGCTGCGAGTGCTCGCTGCCAGTGCGGAAAGAACACGTCGGCCCAACGTCGGCCCACTTCTCGTCCCAACCACACCACCAACACCCAACTCAGCGGTGCAGCGTACGCAACGTGAAAGTAATCGCTGCGCGGGTACGCATTCAGCCAGTAGGCTTGTGCAGCGAGGATCAAGACGGCGAGCGAAACATAGTCTCCGGCTGGCCGCGCTAACCAGAGCCAAACCCCCGCCAGGGTATGGGCTACCGGTACGAGCAAAAACGCACCGCGCTGCGCGGCCGAAGTGAGTGCTACCAGCGGCCCTTCGGGCATCGTCGCCCTGCCCACAAGTTCCAACCCAGTAACGACTGCGCCGCCGAGCAGCAGCCAGCCCAGGGGACGCCATTTCGGCGCCACCGCCGCGCGTGTGGGTAGCCACCACAGCAAGGCGCCCATCAGCAGGGCGGCCCCAAGGTCGAGCAGCGAGGCCCGGTATCGCTCAAAGAAAAACCGCTCGTAACCCGTGCCCACAAACAGAACGTCGTGCAGAAAGCGCGCGCTTCCCAGTTGGCTCCAGGCCCAAATTAACCATGGTGCCGTAATCACCAGAAAACCGCCCAACGGGGCGAAGACTGCCCACGGGTTGGCCTCTCCTTGAGCAAGCCGCGCACCCTGCGCCCGCGCGAGCGCAAGGATCGAGAGGAGCAAGGGCAAGAAAAACACCGCGATCTCTCGTGCCGCCCAATGGTGGCGCAAAACGACGAGAACTCCAGCGAGCACCGAGACCACCACCGCGGCGCGCCCGGCACCCCGGCCTGGTGGAGGACCGCCGAGCAGCGCCAGCGCCAACACCGAAAACGCAAGCAGAAAGAGACCACTGTTCGGCTTGAACGAAAACGCCAGACCGGCGAGCGCACCGGCGGCAATGCTCCAGCGGAGCGCCGCCCCACGCGCGGCACTGCGCACAACAAAAACGCCCAGCAACGAGAACAGCAGCGCGTACCAGGCTGGGTAGGGAACGTTAAACGAGCATTCCGAGCTTTCCACCACGGGCAGCGAGGCCATGTACCCGAGTGCTGGCAGCACTGCCCAGCGTGCGGGCAGCACGCTGCCAGCCAAACGGTACAACAACAAAACGTTGGCTGTGTGCACAGCCGCTAGCACCAGGCGCAAAGGCACGATGGATTCGCCGAAAAGGAGGAGCAGCGCGGCGTGGAAGTAAAAATACGCGGGGGCGTAACCGCTGATGAAATCGAGATAGGGTCGCTCCCCCTGGGCCACGCGAAAAAACAGGTGCACAGTGGCACCTTCTTCTGCGATGTTCAGCCCGTACCAAGCGAGCGAGCCAAAAAAAGCCGCGGCCAAAACCCCCAACAGAACAATGCTCCACACCGGGGGGGCGGGTGGTAGCGGAAGTGACTGTGGGCGCCAGCTCACCGGTGGCTGCGCCTCAGCCTCGCCGTGCCGCAACGGCCTCCACCAGCGCGAGCGTTTGCCGCGCGGCGCTCTCCCAGGAAAAGCTCTGCGCCCAGGTAACGGCGGCGCGGCTCAGCCGTTCGCGTAGGGGGTAGTCCTGTAAGACTCGCAGGAGCGCCTCGGCCAGACGATCCACGTCCCCATGCGGGACGAGCAAACCCGTCTCCTCGTGACGCACAGCGTCGCGCAGGCCCGGGACGTCGCTGGCCACCGCGGGCACGCCACAGGCGTTCGCCTCGAGAACCGTCAAGCCCCAGCCCTCCTTCTCCGACGTGTTGGCTACCACATGCGCGCTGCGGATGAGTTCCACCTTCTCCCGATCGGGCACAAAGCCCGTAAAGCGCACGTACGGTTCGAGACCGAGGCGCTGGCTGAGCTTCTCCAGGCGCTCGCGTGCCCGTCCGTCCCCCACCACAAGCACGCGAGCCGAAGGTAAGGCGCGATGGACCCGCACCAGTGCGTGCAGCACGAGGTCGATCCGCTTGTAAAATTCCACCCGCCCCAGCACCAAAATCGTGGGGCACTCGGCTGGGCTCCTTCCGCCCGCATAATAGAGATCGTGATTCAGTCCGTTCGGAATCACCGAGATCGACTCCGCAGGGATACCGCGGGCGATCAGGTCGTCACGGGTACTCGGCGAAACTGCGATGAAGGGGCGGCCCCGGTATACATGAGGAATGAGGCGCTCGGCCAAAAACACGGCTGCTGCCACCGGAAAGGCAGCCTGCGCAAACGCGGTGGCACCGAACAAGTGATGCGTGACCAACACCACCGGCGCCCTGCTGTAAAGCGGGGTACAAAAAGGGATCTTGTTCAAGTGCTCGAGGATCACGGTACCTGGTTCCCGAGCCTCCTCGCGGACCATCTGCGGCAATTGCAGGTAGTAGGTAAGCCGGTTGCCAAAACGGCGGATGCGGAGCCCGTGCTCGGTGACTTCTTCCGCGGCGCCCCGAGCGTGGCGGGTGCACAACAACACGGGCCGGTAGCCCTGCGCCACAAACCAGCGGGCCATTTCGTGGATGTGGAGTTCGGCGCCTCCAGCCCACGGGTGCTTGAGATCCCGCTCGTTCAGGATGAGCAGTTTGCGACCCATGGCCCGGTGCGACTCACACCTTGCCCCGCAGTTGTTGCCAGCGCAGCCACCACACGATCCACAACGCTTCGAGAGCGATGCGCTTGTTCATTTTCGAATCGCCGACGGTGCGGTCAGCAAACAAAATCGGGATTTCCCGAATGCGTGCCCCGAGCCGCCACGCGCGGAAGGTCATCTCGATTTGGAACGCATAGCCGTTGGAGCGTACCTCGCGCAGGGGAATGCGCTCGAGAATCTCCCGCCGCCAGCACTTGAAGCCGCCGGTCACATCCGCCACCGGCAGGCCGGTCACCCACCGGGCGTACGCGTTGCCATAGTAGCTGAGCAAAAGCCGGCTCATTGGCCAGTTCACGACAGTAATGCCCTTGGTATACCGAGATCCGAGCACGAGATCGTAATCGGCAGCCGCGCTGAGAAGCTCCGGAACCATTTCGACGGGGTGCGAAAAATCGGCATCCATTTGCACAATCAGGCGCGCACCCGTGGACAAGGCGTGTTCAAAACCAGCCAGGTAAGCGGGACCGATGCCGTTTTTTTCCTGCCGCACCAGTACCTGCACACGTGGCTCGTTACGCCCCAGCGTACGCACCACCTCGGCCGTGCCGTCGGGCGAGTTGTCGTCCACCACCAACACACGGACGCCCTCACGCCCGTTCAACAACGCTGGTACCAAGCGCTGCACGTTTTCGCGCTCGTTATACGTGGGAATGACGATCGTTGCCGACACTACCGAAGCTCCTAACGGAAACGCACGGACCAGTCGTACCCGAACGAGTTCCAGGGGACCCGTTCTTCGTCTGGCTGCTCCGGGTCGTAGAGTTCACTCGCCACGCTGACCAATTGGGTTCCATCCTCTAACGCCACCCAACCGTGAAACACCCCCGGCGGCACGACCAACGTAGACGGATTGCGAGCGCTCAACACAAACTCGTTTAGTTCGCCGTACGTGGGGCTGTCAGGCCGGTCGTCACGCAGGGCAAACTTGGCAGCTCCCACACTGATGTGGAAATAGTCCCACAGTACGCGGTGCTTGTGCCAGGCACGTACCGTGCCGCGCGCAAAATCCCCGACGATGTAGACTTCGCCGAACTTGACGAAGTGCGGGTCGTCCGCGCGCAACATCTTGACCAAGTAGCCCCGGTCATCCACCCGTGCCTTGAGTTCGATCAAACGTACATCGCGAATCATCCCGGCTGCGCCTCCCTCGCGGCCGAGAGTTCTGCCGCCTCCCAGCGCTCGCGTGCCTCCCTCAAACCTTCCCCGACGCCGCGCAGCCGCACCCCCAGCTCCCTGCGGAGCCGCGTGGCATCCAGCCCCGCACGCTTGGGACGCGGAGCGCGCTGCTGCAACGCTTCGCTCGATACCGCTTCGAAGGCCTCCTCGGGAACCCCGAACTCTCTACAAATGCAACGAGCGAAATCGGCGCGGGACAGGTAGTCGCGAGCTGCCACGTGCCACACCCCGCGCTGACCGGCAGCGGCGAGTGCGCGCACGGCCGCCGCCACGTCCTCAACGTAGCTGGGGTTGCCCCACTGATCCGATGGCACCCGCAGACGTTCCCCAGCACGTGCACGCCGCACGAAGCTCATGACAAAGTTTTTTCCTGCCGCCTCGTATCCGTATACCCCGCACACCCGCACCACCAAATGGTCCTCGCTCGCCGCGAGTACACCCTCTTCGGCCGCACGTTTCTGCCGACCGTACTCGTTGATCGGGTTCGGCACAGCGTCCTCCCGGTACGGTCCTGCAGCACCATCGAAGACATAGTCGGTCGAAAAAAACACGAGGCGCATACCCAGTTCCGCAGCAACCCGGGCCACGGTGTGGGTTCCCTCGACATTGACGGCGGCCGACTCCTGAGGGTGCTCTTCGCACCAGTCCACATGCGGCTGGGCGGCGGGGAGGAAAACGACTTCGCAACCGGCCTCGCGCAGCACCCGGGCCACCGCCTGCGCGTCGCGGATGTCGAGCGGCCACAGATTTGGAGCAGCATGGGAGCAGTACGTACCCACAGCCTCCGGCAGGGCCTGGCGGTACAGCGTTTCTCCCACGAATCCCGATGCTCCAATCACCAAGCTGCGCATATGCTCTTCCGCCCGGATACGAACACGACTCCCTACGGCTTTTCAAGTGCGAGTCCCTTCGACGCGGGCCACAGACTCGCGGTGTCACTTTTTGCGTGCCAGTGTAAGACCGTCCGCAATGGGCAGCATCACCACCTCGACACGCGGGTCTTGCGCGAGCCAATCGTTGAGTTGGCGCAGTGCCTCCACTTCTTCGCCCCGCTGTACGGGGTCGACCACGGTACCTCCCCACAGCACGTTGTCGAACACGATCAGCCCGTTTTGCCGCGTGCGGGGCAAGAGTTCCTCGTAGTACGCGCGGTAATTGGCCTTATCCGCATCAATAAACGAGAAATCGATCGAGGGACTCTTTGGTAGGGTGCGAAGGGTGTCCAGCGCCGGAGCGAGACGGAGCTCGATGCGATTCGCAACTCCAGCTTTTTCCCAATAGCGACGCGCAATCGTAGTCCACTCCGCATTCACGTCACAGCACAGCAACCGGCCCTCCAGCGGTAACCCCAGCGCGATGCAAAGGGAGCTGTAACCGGTGAACGTACCCACCTCGACGGCGCTGCGCACGTTCGCCACGCGCACGAGCAAAGTCAGCAGCGCGCCCTGCTCCGGAGCAATTTGCATGATGCTGATGCTACCGAGGGCTTGCGTTTCGCGCGCCAGCTCGTCCAACACCGGTGGCCTGGGCGAGCAGTGCCCGACTAGGTACCGGTACAGCTCCGAGGTCAGCGATAGGAACTTGTCCATGGCAGCGTGTTTATGCCCGCAGGCTTACCCCGTGTCGAGACCACGGAAGGCGATCCCTACCACCGCGCGGCGGGCGGCATCGACCGCCTGCTCCGCCTTGCGCGGCGAAAATGAGCACGGGTGGCGAATTGGTCTTGCCAAACCCGGCGTGTCATGGGATACACTCCCTGCTTCGTCACGGCGCGAGTGCAGATCAACGGCAAGGAGAGAAACAGCATGAGAGGTTTGGTTCGGGTGGGGCTTTTCGGATGTCTTTGGCTCGCTTCGGTGAGTGCCGTGGGCACCACGGCACTGGCGGAACCCTGCGATCCGAACGATCCGCGCTTGCTCAAACCCGATTTGCAAGCCCTCCCGCCGCTGCGTGCCCGAGTGGTGGAGCGGCAGGGGGTACGCCGACTCTACTTTACCACCAAGATCGCGAACTTGGGTCAAGGACCGCTGATTGTACAAGGGAAAACTGAGCAAACTCCGTCGGGTCCGGTCACCCGCGCCACGCAAATCGTGCGGCGGTCGGACGGCACGGAGTGCACACACGACGCTGGCACGTTCGAGTTCCACAAGAGCCACAACCATTTCCACGTCAACGACTTTGCCGAGTACCAGCTGCGTAGGGACGATCCGTTCACCGGCCCCATCGTCGCGCGAGCCCCCAAAGTGTCGTTTTGTCTGATTGACATCGAGCCGCTGCGCGCGCCGTTTCCGCAGCGACAGGTATTCGCCAATTGTGGCGTACAGGAGGGAGTGCAAGGGATTTCTCCTGGTTGGGCAGACGTGTACGACGATTTTTACCCGGATCAGTTCATCGAATTGGACCTGTGCCGGACCGACGGCGGTGTGCCTCCTGGGCAATACTTCTTGGTGAACGTGGCGAACCCCAATCGTATCTTGCTCGAGGAACGGGATGACTTGCAGTCCAACGCCGGTGTGGTGAGCATTTCGGTACCTGCGCGTGTCGGCAACATGCCACCCAGTGTTCCTGGCTTGTGCCCGGATCAGCCAACGCAACCTCCGGTGGCCGCAACCCCGACACGCTCAGCCGCTCCTCCGACCAACACCCCCACGTTAGCTCCGACACGAACGCCCACCCCAACCATCCGCCGGCCCGTACGAGCGCCGAGGCCGCCACGGCCAACTCGCCCACCGCGGCGCCCTGGGCCGCACGGCTGAGGCGCCTTCCCGCGGTGTCATTCTCAGCGTCGCCGGTTCCGTACCCGCGGCGGATCGTTCTATTTCCTCTGCTACCGTGATCGGTGTGGTTCTGGCAGCAGGGCGCGGCAGCCGCATGGGGGTCCTTACCGCCAGCACTCCCAAGCCACTGTTACCCTTGCGTGGGGAACCTATTCTAGCCCATGTGCTTCGCGGCTTGGCCAGTGCGGGTGTGGAAACCGTAGTGATTGTCGTCGGATACCTCGGCGAACAGATCGTGGGCCGCTTCGGCACCGGTAGGGAGCTTGGCTTACGCCTTGACTATGTGTGGCAGCAGCATCCGGAAGGTACGGCCGCCGCACTGCTCCTGGCTGAGCCGCACATCAAAACCCAGGAGATCTTTCTCTCCTGGGGGGACGTGGTAACCAGCAGTTACAACTACTGCCGACTCCGCGAGCGCTTCGAAGCTCTGCCCTGTACCGGATGGATCGCGGTAAACGAGGTGGAAGACCCCTGTGCGGGGGCTGCGGTTTACCTGGCAGAAGACGGTCGAGTCGAGCGCATTGTCGAGAAGCCTGCGCCGGGAACCTCCACCACCCGTTGGAACAACGCCGGGCTCGGTATTTACCGGCCTTTGATATTCGACTACGCGCGCGAGGTTGCGCCCTCGGTTCGCGGAGAAAAGGAGCTGCCACAAGCGGTGCAGCAGATGATTGGCGCCGGGCACGAGGTGCGAGCCTGCGCCATCCAGGGCTTTTGGAGCGACCTCGGCACGCCCGAGGCCCTGGCAGAAGCAGAAGTGGCGTTTGACCCCAGTGACCGAGCGGGGTAACCACACCAGGCAGCGTATGGATACGCTCAAGCGAGCCACCAACTATGATCCGCTCCCCGCAGAGGAACACGATCGCGCCAGCCGCCTCAATGGCTACTTCTTCGCTCGCCACCGACGCGGCACCCAGTTCATCGTGCGTGCCCCCGGGCGGGTCAACCTGATCGGGGAGCACACCGACTACAACGGGTTTCCGGTCTTGCCCGTGACCCTGCGCAGGAGCGTGCTGATCGCAGGCGCGAGCCTCGGGTACGGCGAGGTGATCCTGAAGAATCTCGATGAGCGCTTCCCTCCCCATCGCTTTCCGCTCGATCCGCAGCTCTCCCCTGCCCCGCTGGGTGATTGGAGCAACTATGTGCGTGCGGCCGTGGTGGGCGTGCTTCGCATTCGTCCACTGATTGCGGGCGCACGGCTGCTAGTGGACGGCAACATCCCGTGGGGCGCCGGTTTGGCTTCCTCCTCTGCCCTGGTGGTGGCGTCGGCGCTCGCGTTGATCGCCGCCCAGCGGGGGGATTGGAACGCGGAGCGCCTGGCCGAAGAAATGGCAGTGGCGGAACGCTTTGTCGGCACCCTCAGCGGTGGCATGGATCAAGCCATTTGCCTGTTGGGGCGCGAGAACCACGCGCTACGCATTGATTTCTTTCCGCTGCGCACCCGCCTGGTCCCGCTCCCACCGGGATATTCAATTGTGGTGTGCCATAGCCTGGTGCCTGCGCGTAAAGCGGCGGGAGCGCGTGAGGCGTACAATCGCCGAGTGGCAGAGTGCAACGTGGCCACCCTGGTACTGCAAGAAGTACTCGGCTTGCAGAGCGTGCCCATTTACCGGGTGGCCGACCTTTTTCGCTACCGCCCGCAAAGCACGGCAGAAGAGCTACTCGACGCGTTGCGCAGCGTGATTCCGGAGGAACCCGTTTCGATTGCTGACTTGGCCCGCCGCCTAAAGGTGAGCAAGGCGGACATAAAGCCGCTCGGCCATTTCGAAATTCAGCCCGAAGACCCACTTTGGCCGGTCCGCCGGCTGCGCCACGTGTTGAGCGAGGCGGCGCGGGTGGAACTCGCGGAACAGGCCCTGCACGCGGCCGACGTGCGGCGCGTGGGCGAACTCATGGAGGACTCGCACCGCAGTTGCCGCGACGATTACGAGATCAGTTGTCCGGCGCTCGAAGATCTGGTGCGGGTGGCCAAACAAGCAGGCGCACTGGGGCCGCGTCTGACCGGGGCGGGCTTCGGCGGCTGTACGGTGCAGTTTGTCGCCGACGACTACGTGCCCGACTTTATCGAGCAGATGGACCGCGGCTTTTTCCGGAAACACCTGAGTGCCGCATACCACCTTGCCAATTACCGCTTCGCCTTTAAACCAGGGCCGCCGGCTGTGGTGGCCTATGTTTGACCCGGCGGCCGAGCGAACGCATCCCGCGCCAGCGACGGATCATTGGACCCGGAGGGCATTGCACTTCGGAGCCCCGACCGGCAATCCCTACGAACCAGCGTCCGAGCCCGACCCACTCCTCTTTTTCCGGCCCGAGCGTGTCGTGAGGGCCGGCGATACCCGCTTGACTGAAAAGGCGGCGATCTCGGTTACGATGCGCTCCGCGTCCCCGGGCTCGGAAGACGTGCGAGAGGTGCAAAACGCCCGGGTTTGTCCACCCTGCCGGCGCGAGGTTTAAGCGGCCTACCGGACCCGCCCTGGGCGCGCTCCGCGGCGAGTCACCAGGCACTCGCCCTCCCACCGGAGTGCCCCAACGGCCCGTGCCACCACGTCGCATCTCGCCTCGATGCACTTTCCCTGCGGCCTGCTATGCACGCCCGTTTGTGAGCGCGGAGCAAACAGACTTCGAGCGCAGACTCGAGCAATGGATCGCGCACTGCTCCCGGTGCCCGGGCGTAAGGATCGAGCGCGCTGAGCGCCTTCCTGGAGGAGCGTCTCGACAAACTTGGGTGATTGCGCTCGACCCGGCCAGCGCGCGCGAGTTGCCGCACAAACTGGTCCTGCGCTGCGATCCACCGGGCTCCCATCTGCCAGGTCAGCGACGGGATGAGTATCGCCTGCTCGAGGTGGTGCGCGATTGCGGCGTGCCTGTGCCGCGCGTTTTTTGGCTCGCTTCCGATGGAAGCGCGTTCGGCACGCCGGGGTTTTTCATGGAGTGGCTCGAAGGGGAAACGGTTCCGCGCCGGCTCCTGCGGGAGGAAAGCTACGAAGCAGCACGCAAAGCGCTACCCGACCAACTCGCGCAGGCCTTGGCCCGCATCCATGCGGTGGATTGGCAAGCGCGCCGCCTTGACTTCCTGCCCTGCCCTGCCGCCGAACAACCAGCGGCGTTGTTCGAACTCGAACGGTTCGAGCACTTGTACCGGGCGGTGACGCCCGACCCGCATCCTGCCTTCGAGCTAGCGTTTTGCTGGCTCCGGGAACACGCCGTGTACGAGGACCGCCGAACGCTTGTGCACGGGGACTTCCGCCTCGGCAACGTGCTGGTCGGCCAAGACGGCTTACGCGCGGTCCTCGACTGGGAGCTGGCGCACATCGGAGACCCGATGGAAGATCTAGGCTGGCTTTGCGTGCGCTCCTGGCGGTTCGGGCAAGATACGCTGCCCGTTGCCGGGCTCGCGCAGCGTGAAGAGTTCTACCGGGCCTACGAGCGCGCCAGCGGCCACCCTGTCGATCCCCGTCGCGTACGCTATTGGGAAGTGTTGGGAAATCTCAAATGGGGCATCATCACCATTTTGCAGGCAAGGGGCTTTCTGGACGGAACCAGCAACAACGTCGAACTCGCCACCATTGGGCGGCGCACCGCAGAGACCGAGTGGGAATTGCTGCAATTGCTCGGCGAGGAGGGATGAGAGTCGGGGTCTTTGTTTCCCTGCTCCTGTGCGCGTTGTGTGCCGGCAACACAGGTTGCAGTGCACGCAAACCGGCGCGAGACGCGCTGGCCAAGACGCTGACGGAAATTGTTCCGCATCATGACCGCGACCACTTTGTCTTTCTTGTCGAACGGCCGAGCGCGGATGGCTTCCGCCCGAGTGCCTTACAAGTGGAGCACATCAGCAAGCTGGAGCCAGCCAACGAGTACGAAGTCTCCTTGAGCGAGGACGGCATGGCGACTGGGCGCGTGATTATCCGTGACGATGGCACCACACTGTGGTTGGTCAGCGAGGAAGATTACACGCGCGGCCTCAAACTCACCTATGAACCGCCCCTCCCGTATTTGACCGTGCCACTCTTCCCTGGCGAGAGCACCGCGACCAGCAGTGTCGATGTGCGCCAACTGGGAACCAACCAAGCGGCCGGCACCCTTCGGGTCACGCAAATCACCCGAACCCAAGCTGCACCGCCTGGGCAGTGGATGTTCGGCACTTACGCGCGGGGCGTGCAACTCACAACCGAGCGCACCTTGCACGGACCGGACGGCCCGGTGCAACTGACCAATGTGACCATTCTCGTCCCCGGCGTTGGTGAAGTGCGCTCGGAGGGTCGCGCGGCTGGCAGCCCTGTGATGCGCCGCCAACTGGCGTGCGCCATCGTTGCAAACCGCAGCGTGGGAAACTGCGCGCAACTCTTCGAACTGTTGCAACGATCGCGCTTGCCCTGAGCAGACGCCTCGAATGGGTGTCCCGATGCAAGACCGCCCCACCGCCAGCGAACTCCTCACCGCAGTACAACGCTTCCTAGAGGAAGAGGTCGTGCCTGCCTTGAGCGGGCGCACGCAGTTTTTGGCGCGAGTCGCTGCCAACGCTGTGGGCATTGTGCGGCGCGAAATCGAACTCGAGGAGGACAACTTGCGGCGAGAATGGGAGCGGCTCGCGGCACTCTACTCGGACTGTGACGCGCCACCGCAGAACACCGCCGAACTGCGCCAGCTCGTTCGCGCGTACACGGAGCGCTTGTGCGAAGAAATTCGCAACGGAGGCCCGAGTTCGCCGGAGCGGCGCAAGGCCATTCACGATCACGTGCGACAAACGGTGGCCGACAAGCTGCGTATCTCCGACCCGCGCTTTCTCGGTCGGGCTGCCCGGTAGGCAAGCTGCGAGAGGGTGCGTGCTTGAGCGCGTTCTGAACGTTTGTTAACCGAGCGCGGCGATGACCTGGCCGCCGACCACCGAGGTCTTTTCCCGCGTGCGCGATACCCTCGCTTGGGTTCTCGAGCACTCACCGTATTACCGGCGAGTCTTCGCCGGGCGTGGCGTTGGCCTCGAAGAGCTGCGCGACTACGAGTGTTTTCGCCAAAGAGTTCCGTTGCTGCGCAAGAGCGAACTTGTGGCCAATCAGCAGGCACACCCTCCGTTCGGGGAGTTTTTGGCCGTGCCGCGCTCCGCGTTTGGCAGCCTGCACACTTCGCCGGGCCCGATTTTTCTTCCCCGCCTGCCTGAAGAAGTGCAAGGCACGGAAACCCTGAGGGAATCCATCCGCAGCATGGGGGTACGGCCGGGAGAAGTGGTGCACGTGACCCTTTCTTATCATATTATGCCCGGCGGGCTGCGCTTGCACAGGGCCTTCGAGGCAGCCGGCTGCCTGGTGATCAACGGAGGCACCGGGAACAGCGAGCTGCAAGTACAGCTGGCGCGGGCCTGGCAGCCCACCGTGTACGCGGGCACTCCGAGCTTTCTGGCGCACCTTGCAGACACAGCCGTAAAGCTAGGGCTCGACCCCAAGCGAGACCTCGCCTACCGCGTGGGCTTCTCCACCGCAGAAGCGCTCACTTCGCGCCTGCGTGCAGAACTGGAGGAGAAGTTAGGCATCGAACTCTTCGACCACTGCGGCGAAGCGCAAATTGGACCGCTGGCTGGGGAGTGCCGAGTCCACGATGGAATGCATATCCACGTCAAGGACCTGTTTTGCGAGTTTCTCGACCCGCACACCGGCGAGCCGGTGGCACCAGGGGGAGCCGGCGAGCTGGTGGCAACCCAGCTCGGCCCCCGCGCCTTGCCGCTCGTGCGCTACGCACCAGGCGACGTTTTCCAACTCCTACCCGAGCCGTGCCCGTGCGGCGACCCGGCGCCGCGCTTGCGCTTTGTCGGGCAAGTTGGGGCAATTCGCAAAATCAAAGGGGTCCTTGTGCACCCTGCCCAAGTGCGGGCCGTGCTGCAAGCGTTTCCACAAGTGCGCTCGTTCCAGATCGTAATCGAGCATCGGCCAGCCGAGCGTTATGAGCGCGCGCGCTTGCGGCTCGGCGTAGAGGAGCGGGCAGACGCCACTGAGTTGGCCGAAGAGGTCGCCCGTGCCGTGAAAGCGCAGATCTTGATTCAAATGGACGTGGAAATCGTACCGGCGCAGCAACTGCCCGCCGGAGCCGGCACGCCGCCCTACAACGACACGGTGGTGGATTTGCGGCCGGGCAAGAACCACGCGCTTGCCTGAACAGGAGGCACCTCCGTGGTAACACAAAACGCTCCCCGGGAACCATCGCAGCGCTTCTTCGACCCACAATTGCAAACTCTGCCGCGGGAGCAAATCCGCCGGTTACAGTGGGAGCGGTTACGCCGCCAGTGGGAACGCATCTGGAGCACACCGATCCCCTTCTTCTTGCGCAAGTTCCGCGCCGCTGGGTTGAATCCCGGCGCACTCCGTTCCCTGGACGATCTCGCCCTCCTGCCGACTACGGTCAAGGCCGAACTCCGGCAAAACGAGGAAGAGTTTCCTCCGTTCGGAGACTACCGCGGCGCTCCTTTGGAAGCAGTGGTGCGGTGCGGAGCGTCGACCGGTACGAGTGGGCGTCCGACCTGGATTCTTTGGACCAAGCGCGACCTCGCAGTGGATTACCAAGCTTCCTTCCGGGCACGCTGGAGGTGGGGGATCCGGCCCGGGCAAGTCCTTGCGAACGCGCATCCCTTCGGACTGAACGCTGGTGGCTGGCACTTTAGCCACGGAATCGAGGGGCTCGGAATCCTGAACGTTCCCAGCGGTCCGCCGGGTGAATTGCACCCGATCGAAGACGTGCTCGAGGTGTGGCGCAGAGTGCGCCCCGATCACTACCGTTTGTTCGGGAACGTAGCCACAGCGTACGCGGAGGCTGCGGCAGCGCGGGGGCTCGACCCGCAGCGCGACTTGAATCTGCTTATGGCCGGTGATCATCCCGCGCAGCAATACGCCATGGTGTCGAGTGGACTCGAAGCGTTGCCGCTTCTAGGGAGCGCGTGCGAGCAACAGGACGGCGCGCACATCGCCGAGGACCTCGCCATTGTCGAGGTCATCGACCGCCACACCGGCAAGGTCCTTGGCCACGGCGAGCGCGGCAACTTGGTGGTCAGCGTTCTCGAGAAGGACAACTTCCTTCTCCGCTACGACCTGGAAGATATCGTGCGCTGGAATGAGGAGCCTTGCCCCTGCGGGGAAACCCACCGTCGGCTGTTCTACGAAGGACGGGTGCGCGACATCACCGTGGTCGCAGGCCGGGAGATTCTCCCCATTGATGTGGCACTGATCCTGTACGAGTTCCCAGAAATCTCCTCACCATCTGCCGAGTACCAGATTTTGCGCCCCCGCCCTCCGCAAGCCGTACTGCGCGTGCGCGTCGAGTTCGACCCGGCAAGAGTGGGGGCAGAATCCGGATTGACCGAGCGACTCCGCGATCGCTTCCGGGCGCAACTCGGCGTCGAGGCAAACATCGAGCTCGTGCCGCGCGGCACGGTACCCAGATTCGCCTACAAGGCAGCACGGGTGCTGGACGTAGACCTGGCGGGGGCGTAAAGCGCCCTCCGAAACCTCGATGCCGGGCACGGCCATCGGGCAACGGTCTTGCTCGAACAGTGCTCGGCCGAGAACGACCACCACCGACGATGAAACAGCCGCAATCGCACCACCAGGGCGCCGCGCCTCTCATCGAAGCACCAATCCCGGCCAGTGCCCGGCGCCGCCTGGCAGCCGCGGCCATTGATCTCGCCATCTTGTGGCTGGTGGGCGAAGTGTTGGCCGCACTCTTCCTCGACCGGTTCCTCGCCATGGGGCGGCGCGGCCGGCTGATCGGGGCCCTCTTTTTCCTCGCTTACATCGGCGGCCAAAACAGCACGCTCACGCAAGGGCGTACATTCGGCAAGCGACTTCTGCGGCTACGCACGGTCACTGTAGACGGCGGGTTCCTTTCCCTCGAGCGAGGGATCGCGCGTGCCGCACTTTTGCTCCTACCGCTTTTGACGCGCGGCTGGTTTTTTTTCCCCGAGTCGCTGCCAGTGGCAATGGCCATCAACGGTAGCTGCTTCACCCTCACTTGGGGATTGGGATCGGCCCTGCTGTGGTCTTACTTGCGGAGTGGAACCAGCGGAAGGGCCTTGCACGACGCGATTTTCGGAACCCGCGTGGTGGTGGAACGATCGGCAAGCCCCGTTTCAACCACCGCATCTGCCGGAGGCGGCGCGCCACTAACGAGCGAGCATCCTCCCGCGCCGCGGTGGCTGTCACTTTGGCTGCTTTTGTGCGCTAGCCTCGGAGCCACCCTCAGCTATGCCTGGGGCGGCGGCCAGCGTTGGTGGGAAGTCGTGCAAGCACAAAACGCGATCGAAGAACTCGAAGAAGTGCTGCGCGCCGAAGTCTATCGCGGCGTCTTTTCGTGGCGCGGCGCGCAAGGAGAGATCGCACAGACCCACTTTGTGCAGGTCTCTGTCTTCGTGCGCGAGCCCCTGCCGGATCCCGAGCAACAAGCGCGGGTGGTGGCCGAGCGGGCGCTGAGCAAACTCGGCGGCGAACTGGATGCCCTGCGCGTGACCATCGCGTGGGAGTTCGATCTGCTCCTAGCGCGACGGAGCTGGGCACACTCATTCGTCCGCAGACCGGCGGATTGGCTTACCACGGGGACAACCGCCAAGGCACCGGTAAACCATCCGCAGCCCCAACTTCTTCTGACTCCAAAACCACCAGCAAGCAACATCGCGAGGTCCCATCTCCCGCGTGCAGCGCTTTGCTTGCCCGCCGCCGCTTTCGCGCATGGTCAGGGTGATCCTGGTGGTCTGCCGCGGTGCGACTCGCCCGTCTGTGGTTCTTCCGAACGCGGGCAAGCACAAAGACCGCCTCTGCAAAACGAAGACGGAGCAAACATTTGACCGGCACGGTCTCACCGGCACTCAGCGTTGCCTTTACCTGCCCTGCCGCACCCCACCTCTCGTTCGTTGGGCGTGGAATCGTCTGCCCGAGCGCGACCGTTGCGGTCGCGCCTGCCGCCCTCAGCGCTGCGTCGCGATCGCACAGACAGTCGTAGCGGCAACGCCTTGCCCCGCTCTTGGTTTGCCGCCACCACGACCGACACCGAACGTGCGCGATACCACCACCGTGCTTGGCGCTAAAGGCACTGCGGATGAGCGCCCAGGGCATCCCTAGGCACCAGGGCCGCATTCCACGCGCAGCCCACGCTTGAAAGGGCTGCCCTGCGAGCCACGCCCGAGCGGCGACCAGGTTCGGTCCCACACCTGCTGGCGCTGTGCACTCCCGTCCCGCCGTCGGAGCAGTACGCCGTATGGGAAGACTGGGTCGGCCCAGAGCCGCCGCATTCCCTCGTTCCGCGTGGGGTCCGAAACGGGGGGATACGCACGTTCCAGCGGTAGTGAGTGGCCTCGGGCCCGCCACGCATCCGAGCCAACGACCAGGCTCAAGCCGCGCCAGGTCGCTGGTTCGGGCTGGGGCTCAAACCAAACCGTACAGCTTGGCTGCGTTCAGCGCGCACATCTTGTGGCGCTCCTCTTGCGGGACGTCGCGGAACATTTCTTCCACAACGCGGCGAGTCTCCGGCCAATCGCACCCGTGGTGCGGATAATCCGTAGACCACAGCATGTTGTCCACACCGATCGCATGCCGGTTACGCACGGCGTAGTGATCGATCATGAAGGCGATGCGCCAATTGCGGCGGAAATAAAAGCTCGGCGGATGCTGCAGTTTCACTGGCAGCCACCAGCGGTTTCGCCACCAGCGGTCGTCCATTTGCTCGAGAATGTACGGCACCCAGCCCGCTCCGGTTTCCACCGCCACCCAGGTCAGGTTCGGGAAGCGATCGTGCACGCCAGAGCTGATGATTTCCGGCATATCCACGATCATGTTTGCCGCCCCTACGGTGGCGAGGCCGGTGAGGTCGTCGCCACGCACCCCTTTCGGTTTGGGCTTTTGCACCTGCCGCATGACGCGCACGTGAAAGTGCACCGGCACGCCAAGCGCTTGGCAGGCATCCCAGAACGGGTCGTCTTCTGGGCGGATCGTCGGGCCGACGCTCGGCATAGTGTTCAACCATACGCCCTTCATCCCGAGCTTGAGGCAGCGCTCCATCTCTTTGATGCAGTGCTCCACGCTCAGCGCCGGCATGCAAGCCAACCCGATGAAACGGTCCGGGGCTACTTTCACGAATTCCTCAGCGAGCCAGTTGTTGTACGCCTGGACACCGGCCATCTGGAACTCGGGGTCTGGATCGGAAAAGAAGTGGCTCATCATGCGCGCGGAACCGTAGAGCACTTCTGCATCAATGCCGTCCACGTCTTGCTCCTGCATGCGCGGGATGGCGTGGAAATTTCCCTGGTTCGCGTCGGAGAACCTCACGCCCGTCCAGCGTACCTCCTCGTGCTTGCGGCCCGCCGACGCGTAAATACCGATCGGGGCCGGCGGGATGTCGGGCGAAAACTGCCAAGCCTCTCCCCCGTCTCCATCCGGGACCACCTTCGGGGCCTTGTCGTGAAACTTCTTCGGCATGTACTCCTTCCAGATGTGCGGGGGTTCGAGGATGTGAGAATCCGCCGAAATCAACCTGTACTCGCGCGCCATCGGAACTCCTCCTTACGACCCGGTCGTACGACCGACCCTCAAAATCAAACTAACGGTTGTTCATACTTTGAGTTGCCGCGCATGGCAAGAGTGTTCGCCCCCCCTAGCTGTTCCCTCCGAGCCCGTGGTAGAGACGCGGGGCGAGGACAAGACGTCATGGCTGAACGGATCGACCTCGGATCGCGGTTTTTGCACGCGAGTCTCGATGGTCCGGTGCTCCACGTCATCATTGACCGCCCCGAGCGGCGCAACGCGCTCACGATTGAAATGTACCATGGCCTCAAGAAAGCCGCGGTTCTGGCAGAAAAACTCCCTGCGGTACACGTGCTTCTCGTGCGTGGCCGCGGCGAGGTGTTTTGCTGTGGCGGCGAGATGGGCGGCCAGCACGAAGGTCACACTCCCTTGGATCGTGAAACCGATCGCTTCGACCTCTTGCCGTTCGTCGAGTTCGAGCGCTGCCCCAAGGTGATCCTGACGGTCATCAACGGCATTTGCCAGGGCGGCGGGCTGAACTTGGTTCTCACCAGCGACTTATCGGTGGCGGCCGAGAGCGCCACCTTTCGTGCGCCAGAACTGTTGCGCGGCGTTGCGGACTGCTTCCTTGGCGCGCGCTTGGCCTCTCGGATCGGCATCGCACGCGCCAAGGACCTGCTGTTTACCGCGCGCATCGTGCCCGCTCCCGAAGCCCACGCCATGGGTCTGGTGAGCCGCATGGTTCCCGATCGCGATCTCGACGCTGCCGCGGAAGAAATCGTCACCCAGGTATGCGAGACCGCGCCTCGCGCACGCACATTCCTCAAGCGCGATTTTGCCCGCCAGCTTCCGGCCTTCGACTTTGCCATGTTTGCCGAGTCGCTCGCTTCGGACGAAGTGCGCGAGGGTTTCGCCGCCTTCCTGGAGAAGCGGAAGCCACGCTGGGTGCCGCAGCGTTGACGAACAGTTGTTCATTTTGATAGTGACCCGGGCACTGTGGCTGCGCGGGCGCAAGGAAAAGCAAGCAGGACGAAACGGGCTGAGGCACCGCAGATCCCGACCCGCGAGCTGATTCTGGACACCGCCGAGCGCCTGTTCGCACTCTACGGGTTCGATGGCCTCACTTTGCGCGATCTGGCGCAAGCCATGGAGTTGACGGCACCCAGCTTGTACAACCACTTCGCAAGCAAACAGGCGTTGTACGACGCTGTGCTGGAGCGCGGGCTGCAGCCCATCGTGAACATCATCCAAGAATCGTGGTCCGCAGAAGTTCCGGATCCGGAGCGCATTCGGACCACGCTGGAGCGCCTGCTCGAACACCTCGCCCAACACCCCCATCTGGCTCGCCTCATGCAACGGGCTTTGCTCGATGAGAGTCCGCGCGGTTTGCGTTTATTGGCGCGCTGGTTGCGGCCCATGTATCGCACCGGGGTCGGTGTCATCGAGCAAGCTGCAAAGCGTGCGGGCTGGTCAGAGGAGGAGTTACCGCAGCTCGCGCTCGCGATGTTCGGGATGGTGTTCGCCTACTTCACCAACGTCAACGCCCTGCGCGCCTTGAACCCGCAGGCCAACCCATTCCGCAAAGAAGCGCTCGAAATCCAGCGGCGGATCCTGGAGAAGGCCGTGTACCGCTTGCTCATCGGGCCTGCGAACGGACAGTGGCCACATTTACAGAGGAAGCGTCCCCGGAGAAAAAGCAGCTAGGAGGCAGGCATGGCGAACTCGGGCACCTACGGCCGCATCACCGACGAGGGGCTCGCACGGTTGCGGGCTCGCATCGGCCAAGGCTTCACTGGGCGCCGCCCTTGGCGGACCGAGATCACGCGCGACGCAATCTACCACTTGGCGTTGGCGATTGGCGATCTGAGCCCCATGTACCTGGACGAGGAATACGCGCGGAAAACCCGCTGGGGCACACTGCTCGCCCCTCCGATCATCGTGCAGACAATGGACACGCTGCGCGCTGTGGGTCACTCGGGCCTTCCCGAGGGTCTTCCCGGCGTACATTCGATTTGGACTGGGTCTTATTACGAGTGGGAACGACCGCCCATGCTCGGGGACCGGATTCGCGCCAATTCTTACCTCAAGGAAGTGCGCGAGAAAGAGAGCACGTTCGGCGGCGGTCGAGCTGTGTATCAGACCTACGAGGCCAAGTATTACGATCAAGACGGCAACTACATTGGCCTGCGCAACGACACGTGGATCCGGGTCGAGCGCCAAAAAACTGCAGAAAAGAAAAAGTACGGCCACATCCAGCTCGCACAATGGAGCAAAGAGGACATCCACCGCTTCTTCGAGGAGTACCGCAACGAGCAGCGCACCGCTGAGCGGTACTGGGACGATGTGCAGATCGGCGAACCCGTGCATCGGTTGATCAAAGGCCCGCTCACCCCCACTGCCGAGATCGCCTTCGAGTCGTACTTCGGGATTTACCTCGTAGGGAACAAGGTTGCCGCTCAGCTTTACGAAAAGCACCCGGCGCTGATGATTCCCAACGAGCAGGGGGTACCCGAACCGCCGCAGCGGGTCCACTGGGACAACGCGTTTACCCAGCGCTTGCTCGGCTTGCCGGGAGCGTACGATCTCGGCCCGGAACGTTGCTCCTGGTTGATCCAGGGTGTGACCAACTGGATCGGCGACAATGCGTTCATTACCAAAATTGACGCCCGCTACCACAAGTTCAACTTCATGGGCGACGTAACCTGGGTTCAAGGCAAGGTAACGGACAAGTTTCTGCGCAACGGGAAAGGCTACGTGCGCTTCGCCCTCGAGTGCGTGAATCACCGGGACGAGATCACCGCCACCGCGGACGCCGAAGCCGAGCTCCCCGTGCGCAACCCTCAACGGTAGCTGGGCACAACGCAGGTGAGACCCCGCCTGGTCTCACCCCGTGCGCATCCCGTTTACCTAGAGCGCGAAACCGCGGGTATCCGAGCAAGGCCGCGCGGCAGTTCGGGTAAAGCCGATGCAAGCCAGTCCCGGAATTACCTTGCGCTGCTTTTCTGTGCCCGCCGGACTCGAAACCAGCGTGCCTCCCGAAGGTGTGCGACTTTTCCCGGACCAAGCTGGAATCTGCCTTTAGGTCATAGAAACCGCCTTCGAGATCCAGCGTGCGGGCCGCGGCTTCAGCGGACCACCATGTCGAGGGTAAGCACGGTGGTGTTGTTGCTCGGATCGCGGTCCCCGGCAGGGCCAATTGCTTCGAACGACAGAAAGCAGCGGTAACGCCGACCAGGTGCGGCCAGCGGGATGTCAGCTCTCCGATAACGAACCGGCACCGAGAGGCCGCGCGTGCCCGCACTGCGCACCCACACCGCTCCAGGCAGCAAATCCGGCCGCGGTCGGAGCAACGGCGGGCCGATCGTGCCCGCCGGGCAAGTCCCGTCGCTGCCCAGCAGGCGCACCGCGTGTCCGTCCCGATCGTTGCGGTCCCCGTTCCGCAGCCCGAGTCGTAAGCGAGCCTCCGCGAAATCGTGACCAGGCTGGAGCCGAATCACCTTCGGGTGTGCTGCGACGATGGCCGTTTGGTGGACCCTGCTGAGCCACCCGTCGCCCGCGTCTACCACGTCCACTTCCACAAACGCCCGGTTGTTGTCCGGTGTCGGGTCTTGGTTACCCGGCAACGCGACCTCAGCCACCAGCTCGATCCGACAGCGCTGGGGGGAAAGCGGCCCCGTCGAGGTAAACGCCTCGGCACGGGCTTCGATTTCGAGCAACCCTTGACGAGACTTCCCAGGGGGAACGAGAGCGACACTCGGGTTCCCTTCGCCCCCGGGGTCGAACGCTACCGCCTCGGGGACCGAGCCGGTGGGACAGTTGCTGGTCGCAACCACACGCACAGGTACCGCAACGTCGCTGTCGCTGGCAATGTTGCGCACCCGCACTGGTAACGGTTTGTGCACCAGCGCAGCGCCGGGGGCCAAGCGCAAGACCACCGGGCGCGGCGGGAACAACATTAGGTCGTGCCGTGACCGTGGGGTCGAGGTAGGGCTCGCTGTAGCAGTCGGCGGCAGCGTCGGAGAAGGCTGTAGGCCGGCAGTGGGCGACCACGTTCGTGTGGGACTCCGGGTCGGCAGCGTCGCAACCGATCCGCTGACGAGCGGTGTCGGCGTCGGGCTTGCAGTCGGCACGACTCTCGGTGTCTCCGTTGCGGTCAACGTCGCGGCTGGCACTGCGCGGGTGGCCGTCGCGCTAGACCGCGCAGTCGGCGTGGACGTCGCGCTCGGCCGCGCGGTCGGCGTCGGCGTGGCGCTGGGCGGCGGCGCACACCGCGGCTCGGGCTCTGGAGGGCAGCCCAGGGATGCCTCGCAGGGAACACACCATGCCGCAGGCGCGCAATCCTCTTGCTGGCAGTGCGCGGAGCAGCCGTCGCACGACGCCTGGTTCCCATCGTCGCACTCTTCGGGGTAGTCCGTGCGGCCGTCGCCGCAGCGTGGGCACGGCATGACACAGCCGGCGATCGTTTCAGGCGTGCATGGGGGGCTCGCGGTGATCACCGGGAGCGGCAGCGCATTTCCACTCACCACCGGGGCGATTCCGTTCAGTACCTGGAAGTGGATGACACCCGGCCGACCCCCGCTCGTGCTAGGGGTGGCGAGTAGAGTCCCTTGCACGCCGAGCGAGGAGCGCGCGGTCATGGTCAGAACTCCCCCTTCCCCACCACCGCGCGCTAGCACGCGGCCCGTTCCTTCCAACGATACGGAACATCCTGTTGCCGAAAACGAACCTCCAGCACCACAACCGGAAGTCCCGCACGTCCCGCCAGACACATCAACTGTGCCCGAGATGCGCAGGTCCCCCTGCGCCCAAGCTCCCTCGGTCGAGCCCCCTGCCAGCAGTCCTGCTTCGCCGCCCACAGCTCCTTCGCCCCGTCCGCGCACGTCCATCGTGCCGGCAAGCACGAGATCTCCCAGTGCCTCCAACCCCACTTGTCCGCCTTCAGCCCCCCCGCTGGCGTCAACAGCACTCAGTTGCACGATCTGCTGACCTGCCCAGGCCTGCAGTGTTCCGCCCGCACCGAGGGAGCCGTTGGCACGCATCGAAACCGTCGTGCCTTTGGCAAACGTAAGTGAACCAGCAGCGAGGATCTGAATGGATCCGCCAAAGCCGTTGGGTTCGGCTCCCTCGGCCGAGAGAGTGGCGCCGACCTGCACCGAGCCGTAGCGGCTTTCGACAGACAGCGCTCCGCCATCCCCACCGTCTGTCAGCAGGCGCGTGCTTCCCTGCAGGCGCACCGGGCCGAGCAGTGCGACGTCGCGAAAGGCACGGATCGCCAACGTTCCACCACTGCCCGCATCGCCCGTCCCACTCAGCAGGACCGTGCCCACTGCAACCTTCCCTCCGGCTTCGATCTGCACAGTCCCGCCGTTCGAGCCGTTGCCCGCCAGCGGTGCACCCAAGGTGACATCGGCTCCCGCCCGGATGGAGAGCGATCCTCCACCCCCGGGGGCGGAGAGGCCGCCCGAAAAGTCCATTTCGGCCGAGCTGTCGACGATCACCGCGTCCGAACTTACCAGTTCGATCCGCCCGCCCGAGGCGCCGTTGGTGAGGTTTGCGGCCAGTAGGCGGCCCGCGATCCGGAGCGGCCCCGCCGCGCTAATGCGGATCTGCCCAGCATGCTGGGTGGCAGAGGCGTCGATCCGCCCCCGTGTGCTGCCCGCCTCGAGCAACACGGGCCCCCCAACCCGTAGTTCCAGCGTGCCGCCGCGCGTCCCCGGGCCCTGCGTCGCGAGGCCCCGTGCATCCACGAATGCACCCGCACGCACCGTGAAGCTGCGAGCGAGCACAGTGGCCGACCGCGCCCCCACATTCCAGCGCGCACCGGCTTCCAACACTACATCCGCGAACGAGAAGTCCAGCAAGCACTGGTCTTCGATTGTGTAGGTGCCCCGGATTCGGCAAACAGGCGCCGTACAGCTTGGTTCGGTCCCAACCATTTCCGAAGCCGAGCAAACGGCACGAACCCGCTCTGCCAGCGCTACGAGTGCAAGTGCCATGACGAGAAAATACGTCATGGCACATAATGCACTCTACAAGTCGTTCTTGTCAATCACATCCAGTACGAACTTGCTACTGTCGTTACTGGGCTCCGGATCCGGACTGGCCGGGCCTTGTACGGTCGCAGTGAGCACACAGCGCTGCGGCGCCCTGCTGTTCGAAGTGGAGATCATGGACCCATCTGCGACCAACTGCACCAGCGCCTTCCCGGTTTTTCCGGGGGCCACCAGCAGGTTGGGCTCGATGCTCGGAGTCTTGGGATCGAAGTCAATGCTGAGCACCGACACCCAAGGGCACGCAGATGCGTCCACGGCTAGACCGAGAGTATGAGGCACGGTGTCGGCGTTGGCGACTTGAATCGTGCGACGGACGGTTTGCGTGAGCACGCCAGACGGGATGTTGGCGCGAGCGTGCGGAGCGCGCTTGAGCCATGCCTCGTCGGGTGCTGGCTGGGCTGCATCGGCGAGGTCAATGAAGTTGAGTTCCAATGGAAATTCGTTGTTGTTCGGGGATGGGTCCGTGTTCCCACTCAGCACCACGTCAGCCCGGTACGTGGCGGAGCAGCGGAAGGGCAGCGTGGGCAAAAGCGAGCTGATGTCGGCGTGCGATACACTCACCGAGACCACTGCGGCCTTCCCTTGTCCGGGGTTGAGCAGAATCTGACTTTGCTCGCCGGCGGTCTTGCCGTCGAAATCGGGAGCCGTGAAGGTCACCCCTGACGGGCAAGTCGTGGACAGTAATGACAAGGCAATCGTTTGCGCTGGGACGCCACTCGGATCGGCGTTCCGCACCTTGAGCGCAAACTTCTTGGTCACTCCCACCGGAGCCGTTTTGGGAATCTTGATCGTACGCGGGGCCAAGGGCTGCACAAGCGCGTCGTGCGCCGGTGGAGTCGGTGTGGGCGAAGCGGTCGCGGTTGCAGTAACGGTCGGCGTGGCGGTCGGACCGGCGTTCACACTCAAACTTGCGAACGCGGCGCGGTCGCCGGAATTCGCTCCGTTCCCATTGACCGCGTTGCCCCACGCGCGCAGCGTGAACACTCCTCCCACCGCTGGTGCCGTCCACAGAAAGGAGAAACGAATCGGGTTTCCGTCTCCCCCTTTGCGCTGCGTATGCGTGATCTCGCCGCTCAGGAGCTGCGTCGAAGCAGAATTCGAGCCACCGACAGATAGGGTGCCACCGCTCGCACCGGCGTCGAGACCGCCCCAAATCTGCGTGCCCACGGGCGTGATCTCTAACGTGTACTCGTTCGTGGATCCGGGCGCGACATTGGTCGGCCCGCTCAAGGTCACGGCTGGAACCTGTCCGCCCGAATGGCACTGGTTACAACCCGTGGAACTCGTGGTCAGACCGGTGATCCCCGTCGAAAAGGCAAAGACCGTACGGGAACCGACGAGCAGCACCAGAGTCGCCCCCGTTAACCATGAAAGCTGTTTGCGCGCCATGGCCAGAACCCTCCCGCGGACCGAGTCTGCACTCGTGGACTGGATGAGTCAACAAACCTGTCCGCATCTGCGAGCTTGCGCTGGCACGCAACGACGTGGGTATGCCCTGTCTGAACGCGAGCGCTGGGTCGTCGGAGCGGCTGCCAGCCCAAGGTAGGCAGAGTAAAACGCAAATAGACTGCGTAGCCGGCTCGTAGCTCGTGCGCCGCTGCGCATGACGCGCGAGAATACGGGCTCACCACGCGGATCTTCGCAAGTCAGTTAACGACTGCGTGCACGGACGGTACGGCCCTCCATCGGGCGCCCAACGAAGCAACACGCGAGAGCGACAGCCGTTTTTCCTGCCCGCAAACCGCAACCCGTACCGGCGCCAACGCTGCCCTGAAGCGCTTCGAGGTCTCCACCTTGCACGGCGGTGTACCACCACTCGCTGCACGTCCTGCACTACCTCAAGTCACGAAAGTCGCTGCGCGACTCTAACTCCACCGATGAACCGCCGGCTTGCCCAGTGCGCTGGGGCTTGGCCACGGCTGCCGCTTCCGCTTCATCCCAGAGTGGCTCACATGCCCCCGGGGACGTCCTCACCATTCACCTCAGGTGCCGCATCCGAACAGAGAAGCGTTCACCCCACGCAGAATTTCCTCGATCGTGATGTCACCGTCTTCATTCGTGTCGCCGGCCAAACACGCTTCCACCGGCATGCTTCCGAGCGCAATGTTGACCAGCACCACTAACTCGTCCACGGTAACTTCTCCGTCGCCGCCACAATCGCCGGGACAAGCCGAACTCCGCGGACTCCGGGTGGCGGTGGCGGTGGCCGTAGCAGTGCGGCTTGGCGAAGGGGTTGCGGTAGGGAGCAACGTGGCCGTCGCCGTGCGAGTCGCCGAAGGACTCGCACTCGGCGACACGCTCGGGGTCGGGGTGGGAGAGCGGCTCGGGGTCGCCGAGTCCGTCGCGGTGGCCGACGCCGACGGCGTGGGTGTCGCGCTCGCCGACAAGGTCGAGGTCGGCGAGGGAGACCGGGTCGGTGAAAAGGTCACAGACGCACTGGCCGTTGCCGTCCCAGTCCGCGTCGGAGTCAACGACACGCTCGGCGTTGCCGTCCCGGTGCTGGTGAACGAAGGCGTTGGGCTAGCAATGAGTGTAGGAAGCGGAGACGGCGTATCGCTCGGCGACGGCGTTGCGCTCGGCGTCCGGCTTGCACTCGGGGTGGGACTGGCAGAAGGCGTTGCGCTTGCTGGCGCCGTGGCAGTGCGGCTTGCCGACGCGGTTGCGGTAGGGAGCAACGTGGCCGTCGCCGTGCGAGTCGCCGAAGGACTCGCACTCGGCGACACGCTCGGGGTCGGGGTGGGAGAGCGGCTGGGGGTCGCCGAGTCCGTCGCGGTGGCCGAAGCCCGCGGCGTCGGTGTCGCGCTCGCCAACAACGTCGCGGTCGAACTCGGCGAGGGAGACCGGGTCGGCGAAAAGGTCACAGACGCACTGGCCGTTGCCGTCCCAGTCCGCGTCGGAGTCAACGACACGCTCGGCGTTGCCGTCCCGGTGCTGGTTGACGAAGGCGTTGGGCTAGCAGTGACTGTCGGAAGCGGAGACGGCGTATCGCTCGGCGACGGCGTTGCGCTCGGCGTCCGGCTTGCACTCGGGGTGGGACTGGCAGAAGGCGTTGCGGTGAGGGTTCCGGTTGGCGTTGGGGTGGAGGTTGGGCGGAGGGTCTGGGTTGCGGTCGGCGTCCGGGTACTCGTGGGGCTTGGTGTCGGCGTGAGGGTCACGGTTGCGGTCGGCGGGGCAGTCGGTCCTGTATTCACGTTCAGGCTTGCGAACGCGGCGCGGTCGCCGGAATTTGCTCCATTGCCATTGACTGCATTCCCCCAGGCCCGCAGAGCGAACGCCCCGCCCGTGGTCGGCGCTGTCCACAAAAACGAAAAGCGGATCGGATTCCCGTCGCCGCCCTTGCGCTGCGTGTGCGTGATCTCGCCATTCAAAAGCTTGGTGCCGGAAGAATGGGCGCCACCCACCGAGAGGGTGCCGGCGCTCGCACCGGCGTTGAGACCACCCCAAATCTGCGAACCGACTGGGGCGATCTCGAGCACGTACTCGTTCGTGGACCCGGGTGTCACCGTGGTCGGCCCGCTCAACGTGACGGCCGGCACCTGCCCACCCGAGTGGCATTGGTTACACCCTGCGGGACTCGTCGTGAGACCGGTAATCCCACTGGAAAAAGCGAGCGCGAGACGGGGAGCAAACACGATGAGGCAGGCTGCACCGAGCCGCCAGTCAGCCCACCTGTCCACCATCGTTCCCCCTCTCCGGGCACCTCACCGCATGCTCCAGTGCGCGGGGCAAGTCAACGTGCAAACTACGCTCCGGAACCCATGCCCGCTGGCGCTTGCCCCGACGGCCGCACATGCGAGCGCGCGCCGGAACCATCGCCGCGCCCGCAAGTTCCCAGAACCAGGTTCCGATCCAAGCCAGGGCGCGGCTTTCCGTTCACGAGCCACGTCCCCGGGATGCCGAGCACGGAGACCTCGCAGATCAGCAAGCTTGCAGCAGCCCCTGCAAGTAACGAATCGCGCCGGCTGTGCGTGGACCGAACCAAGTGAGCGCCTTGCCATCAATGAAGTACACCGCGCCTCGCCGCCAGGCGCGCGTCGCAGCCAAGGGCTGCAAGCTCGGCAGGTGCTTACGCTCGAACCGGTACGGCTCGTCGGGAAGCAGAATGACTTCCGGGTCGGCGTCTCGCACTTGCTCGAGTGCCACTTCTGGGTAGCGTCCGGGAGCACTGGCGCAAACGTTCTGCCCGCCGCACAGCGCAAGCAGGTCCGCGGCGAAGGTGTCCGCGCCGACACTCATCCACGGGTTCCGCCAGATCGGGACAAAGACCCGGCAGTGGCCCCCGAGGTGAATTCTCGCCATCCGTTCCTCGAGTTCCGCGGCGAGCTGCTCCGCCGCCGCGTGCGCGGCGGTAAGCTGCCCCAGGCGGCGCATGAGCCCGGGCAGCTCCCGCACCCGGCGCGGGTAAGACACGAACACGCGCAGGCCGGCATGGCGGAGCTTTTCCACGTCCGCCGCGCGATTCTCCTCCGCGTTCGCCACCACCAAGTCCGGCGCCAGGGCGCGGATGGCAGCAAGATTCGGGTTTTTGGTCCCGCCCACCCTGGGTAGGCGGTCCACCACTGCGGCCGGCTCGGTACAGTAACGGGTGATGCCGACGACGTTTTTACCCACGCCGAGCGAAAACAAAAGCTCGGTTAGACTCGGAACTAAACTCACGATCCGCGTCGCAGGTGGTTCGAGTGCAACCGGCACGCCGAGATCGTCGAACAAACCCCCGTCCCTCCCCGACTTCACACCAACTTCGCCACCACCTCGCGGCAGAATCGCTCGAACATGGCGGGAGCGAGGAAGTTGCAAAAGTAGTAACTGATCCGGTGTTCCGCGTGCCGGCGCTGGATCTCCTCGACGATCTGTTCCGCTGTCCCCACCAGCGTGTTCGGCGAGCGGTACACGGCGGCGAGGTCGCTCACTCCCAGGGTTTGCGCCATGGCCTGAACGAACATGTCCGCTTCGCTGCGGCTTTCACCCAAGGCCACGTAGACCATGGCGGACAGTTCGATTTCGGCGGGATCGCGCCCGATGATGCGGCATTCTTCTTCGAGCCAGGCGACTCGGCGCGCAAACGCCGCCAGGTCGAACTTCACCGTCTCCTCCATCACGATCTTGCCGCGCGCGCCGCCAACCGGCGGAATGAGATTGAGGATATCGGCCTCGCGCGCCGCGAGGCGAACGATCGGACGGCCGCCACCACCCAGCATCAGGCGCGGCTGCGGCGCCGGCTTCGGCTCGTGCGGCGCCCGTTCGAGACGGTAGTACTGCCCGGCAAAGCTCGTTTCCTTCTCCGTCCATAACTTCCGGATGATCGCAACGGCTTCACCGAGTTGGGCGACTCTTTCCTGCGGTGGCGGGTATGGCAATCCAAAGGCATCGTACTCTTCGCGAAACCAACCTGCCCCGAGACCCAACTCTACGCGCCCACCGGTAATGTGATGCAGCGAACTCGCGATCTTGGCCGTGAGCGCTGGGTGGCGAAACGGATTCGCGGCCACGATTTGCGTGAGTTTGAGCCGCTCGGTGAGCGGTGCCAACGCGCTCAGCAAGGTAAAGCACTCGAGCCGCGGCTGGAAGCGGTCCTGGCCCATGAGGCCGGTGACAAAAAAGTGGTCCTCGCCGGCAACTGCGTAAAAACCACTGTCTTCTGCCGTTTCCGCGACCCGCCGCGCGGCCCGGAAATCTTCGAGCGGCAGCACTGCCGCGAATTTGATCCCATGCATGCAGAATCCTCCTTCCCGTTCGGTTGTCCGCTTAGCTTCCCAGCTCGAGCATCGAGGGCAAAGCGCCGCGCAACCACAACCGCAGAGCCTCGCGCCCGCGTCGCCGGTCCCAGCCTCCGATCCCGTTGTACCAGCGCACCCCCAATTCTCGCGCCAGCGCGCTCCGTGCAGCGAGAGCAAACCACGCGCGATGCGAAGGTCCGTACAGCAAACGCGCCAGCCACGCCAAGCGGCGCAGCTTGCGGCCCATCCAACTCTCGTGCAGTTCGCGTGCGGCCCAAGAAAATTCGTACGAATGTTCCGCAAGCGCTCGCTCGATGGCAGCCGCCGCCCAGCGTCCCGACTCCAAAGCATACGAAATCCCCTCGCCGAGCAGCGCATCCACTCCCGCAGCGTCGCCGACCAGCAAGACCCGCTCCCCGGCCACCTGCGGGCGCCCTGCGTACCAGCGGATCGGAGCCGCTTGTCTGCGTACTTCTGTGGGTGCCGCAAGCGACTGCAACACGCGGTCGAGGCAGGCGCGCATGAGCGCGCCAGAGTGCGCGCTGCGCAGCGAGTACACACCGACGTTCACGTGCGGCCTACCCCCGATCCAACAAGGGAAGATCCAGCCATACCCCGGAAGCCCGCGCGGAACGTCGCGGAAATCGAAGTCGAAGCGACTCGGCCACCCGTCCCAGCGAACCCGGTCGAGGGGTACGTCCACCATCACGGCGCGGCCGATGTGGTCCTTGGCAGCGGGCAACAGCGAGCGGCGCACGAGGCTCCCTGAGCCGTCCGCCCCGACCAACACTTGGGCGCGATAACGGGCACGGCTCGTTTCCACCACGACCGCTCCAGGAGCGCGCGAAAGCGCCTCGACTTTCTCGCCACCCTGGTAACGGATGCCCTGACGCACACAGGATTCCACCAACAGGGCATCGAATTCCGCGCGCCGCACAATCGTACAAAGCGAAGGCCGCCGATACTCGACCACTCCGTGCGGCATGTACACGCGGGCCTCTGCAACCACCGTGTGCGGCACCGCGCAGTCGAGCCCCAACTCGGCGAGGTTCTCCATGGTCGCCGGAATGAGCCCGCCAGCACAGACTTTCGGGCGAGGATGAACGGCTTTGTCGAGCAGCAGCACGCGGCCAGCTAGCCCCGGAGCGCGGCGCACGAGGTGGAGGGCGGTCGCACTGCCAGCCGGACCAGCACCAACGATGATCACCGCCCACTGCTCGCCCTCCCTGACTGGCATCGCCTGCTCTTGTCACTCGCTGCGCGGCCGTAGATGCGTTCTCACCCAGTCCACGATTTCTTGAATCGAGGCACCGGGTGTGAAGATCTCGCGCACTCCCAAGGCCTTGAGTTCGCGTGCATCTTCTGGAGGGATGATCCCGCCGCCGAACACTGGGATGTCCTCGACGCCCTTTTCCGCCAGCAAGCGCAGTACGTCCGGGAACAACGTCATATGCGCGCCGGACAAAATGCTCAGCCCAATCGCATCCACGTCTTCCTGGATCGCCGTCTCGACGATCATTTCCGGAGTCTGGTGCAAGCCGGTGTAAATGACCTCGAAGCCTGCATCGCGCAGTGCCCGCGCGATGATTTTTGCGCCCCGATCATGGCCGTCGAGCCCCGGTTTGGCCACCAAAATCCGCAGCCGCCGTTGGTTCATGAACTACCTTCCCTACTGCTGGCCTCCCCACCGCGCAAGTTGCCGGATCGCACCCCCACCGCCCGGCTGTGAGCGGAGACCGGCGAGGCCTTACCCTTGGTGAGACCCGTCCCGCCCTTCTCGAAAGACCGTTTTCTCGCCCGCGACCGAAACGCGAGGCAGAGCGACCGTCCTCAGCCGGGCTTGCGCTCGGCCTAAGGCTCTTGTCACTGAGGCCGCTCGTCGCCGAGGCTCCGCAGCGAAGCCTGCCGCAAGGACCGAAACTTCTTCTCGGCAATCCTGGATGTGACCGCGCGCTTCCATGATCTGTAGGGCGCGCGCCGAGAGCCAACCCCCAAGTCGTGCGCTGCAGAACAGGCCCATTTCGGGCGGCAGTACGCAGCAAGTTCTGCCGGGCGCCCGGGTGCGCAACACCAGCAACGAATGGGCTGCGCCTCACGCCTCCATCGCGCAGCCGCACCGCCCGCGGTGCTTGGCCCCGCCGCAGCCGGCCCGGCCGCCTGGCCGGACTCAAGAAGGCAGGGGCGAACTGGCTCCCTCGCTCACGAGAGTTTCGAGAGCCTGGGTAAGCTTGCATTTGAGCAAAAACCGCCCGTTGCCCTCGCCGTCTACCATCGGTTTGCACGCAACGACGCTCGCGTACTCGGCAAACGGCTTGGGCAGATACGGGTGCTGGTCCCACGGCACGCTCGCCCCCAGATACTCGTACCCGCGCGCAGGCGCGGCCAGGAAGGCGTGATACGCGCGGTACCAAAACGCGCGAACGGCCAACTCTTTTCCCAGTTGGTCCAGACGCACGCCGACCGCCGCGCACCAGAACGAGCAGGCGTAACGATCCACAATCGGCTCTCCGAACGGTTCAGGTACCCGCCCCGGCAAATCGAAAAAGCCCACGATGTGGCCATCGAGGCTCAGCACGAGCTAGCGCTTGCGTGCGGTGACCACCGACTCAGCCCAAGCCAGGTCCCACACAGCGCCATTGCAGCGCCCGTGGAACGCCTGCTCGCCTTCCACACACGCGCGCATCAAGGGGACCAGCTCGGCTTCGTCTCCGGCGATCACCTCCCGCACGCCCCATCGGTCGCCACTCCCAGCATGCGCGATGCGGGAACCAGCCCCACCCGTGCACAGCGCAGCAATGTAACAGCCCGCATCAGGAAGACCCTCTCGCCCCTTCACGGCTTCACCTCCTGGCGCATTCCAGGCCTCGCACCGACTTCGCCGAGCCTCCGAGGCACCCCCGTGACTTGCCAGACCAATGCGCTCGGCAGCCGATAGAAGACTTCCAGGTACGGGCGCTGGCCCGCGCCTGGGGCTTCGCGGCTCGCCAGCCACATCCCCGCGCTGACGTCGTCCACCTCGTTCAGCCAGCGCACCTGCCAGGAGCACTGGCCAGAGCGGAGCTGCCAGCAGTCGGCAACGAGGCTGGTGACTTCCAGCGCCGTTCATCCTGCCGCGGCGGGCTGGATTAGCCGCGCCACCGGTGCCGGCACCGAGCTGGCGGGAGGCTGGTTGCTCCACGTGACTAGCGCCTCCGCAAAGTCCTGCTCGTTCCGATACACCGCGAATCCCGGCAAGTCCGAGCCGACAAACAGCGCGGAGAGAGAAAGGTGCAGCCACGCCTCCACGACGGAGGCCCCACTCGGCAAGGTCTGGGCAAGGCCAAAAGCAGGCAGTGCGCGGTGCTTGTTCGGCTCAGGCTGTCCCTTCGCGGTCGCCGAAGTGCCAACGTGCAGGTCGGTGTCGGTACCGAAGTTCGCTTTGTTGCGGATGGACTCCACTTACGCATCACCCACCGGCAACCGACCGACCCTCGAGCAAGGCTGCGACTCGCCACAGCCGCCGCAACGCTTGGCCCGGTAGCGCACCCGCACCTCGCTCGCACTCAGCGCTGACACACGGCCACCTCATCCAGTACTGCATGGACGTTGTTGAGCTAGCCCGGACCAGCCCCACCCAGGATCAAATCCTCGCTCGTGCTTCCCAGGGAAAAGCGCAGCGCAGCAGGAGTGGGCTCGACCGGCGGGCAATCCTTGTACCGCTAAAACAGTCCCTGTTCTCATTAATCGTACGCGTAGACGATGTGATGCCGAGATGTGTCCTCCGCCGGAATGGCGCGGTACGGGCGCGGGTCGCTACCGGTGAACGTGCCCTCGCCGGCAGACAACTCCAGCATTCAGCACCTACCCGTACAGCACGGCGTAGTGGTTGCCCTTGTTGAGCAGGTACTTGTCGGACTGGGAGGTGGCGGTCAGCTTCACCCACAGCTCGATCGAGAACGAACCCGACAATTGCAACAAAGCGAACGTCCTGCGGATAGCCACGAAGTCATCTGCTCCCGCCAACTCCACCGCCGTGTCCGCGTCTCCCGGCAAGGCACCGGGAACCCCCAGACCCGTAACGTTCACGTGCGCCCCGCTCGACCCACCGGGCCAAAAGCCGAAGACGGCATCGCGCTGGCTTTTCCCACACTCGGCCGCCAGTGGTCCTGAAAGTCCTGCGCCGTGTATTGCCGGCCGCTGGGTGGCAGCACGGTGGCGTTCATCGTCCAGATCTGAACGGACTTGACCAGGAACTCCGCATCAACCTCGCGCGTAGAGATTTCCGAAACAGCGTCAACAGCACAGCAGACGACCTCAATCACTTCGCGGCGGTCTGTCGAGGGCGGAAACTGCGCCGTGAAGCCACCAGTGACAGCGAGGGCGAGTTCCGCCCGGAGCCTGCCCAGGCGTGCCGTGCCGCTCGGGCAGTTACCGATTGCACTCACACCGCAGGCGGGAAGATTGGTGGCGCATTGAACGCATTCTCCGGCAGCGACAGGGGCGGACCCGTGTTCTCTGCCGGCAGCGGCGCGCTATCGATGACGTGGCCGCCCGGTCCCATCGATCCTTCGTGCGGCCGAATGAGGTAGGCGGCTCCGCCAGTGCTTGCCGCGCCACTCACTGTCTCCGGTTCTGCTGCCAGCTAGCCGATTGAAACCGGGTATCCAATCACCGAGCCCCGAAACCGTCTCGTGCTCTAGGAAGGCATCGGGACAATGAGAGCCTCATCGATTCGGTACTGCGTAATGGCAGGGGCGCAGGGAGCCTACGGTTCGAGCGCGAGCACCACGGACTGCTCCACCGTGAGGGGGGGTGTGCGGTGCACGGCACCTGGCTGCTACGCAACGTCGAGATCCCTTCCGAATCGGCGTGGGCTCCCGTGAGAGTGGTCCTCAGCAGGAAAACGGAATCGGCAAGAACCGTAACCGGTTCCTGGGCCAGCGCCGGCCCGTCGGCGCGCAGGACAAGAAAGGTCCGAAGCCCCAAAAGGCGCAACCAACTGCTCCCGCCGGCGCAGCCTCGACCTGCGCCTGCCTCCTTACCCAGGGCCGGCAACGCCCGGCTACGATCACTACAAAGCCGTAGTAGAGAAACGGCGCGAGCGCGTTGGGGGGATCGGGCAGCACCGAGTAGCCGCCCGAACATCCCCGCCCGACAGCCAGTGTGTGCGTTGCGGGCGGCGGCGGGGTCGAGGTGCCCGTCACGGCGATCGTAGGGGGTAACCGTCCGCGTCGACGTCTGCGTTGGACTCGCACTTGGCGGAGCCGTGGAGTCAACCAGCGCCATGCCCCCAACCGAGAGCGGGAGTGCAGTCGCGACCTCGTTCGACGCCGTATCGATGGCGAAGAAGGGAATCGGGGCCGGCCGCGTGGGCACGCCTCGAGTCGCTGCTCAAGACGAAGCGGCCCACCAAGAGAAGCAAGCTGGCCGCGATACGGTTGGAAACGGTGTTGATGACCAGCAGGTTAGACGGCCCCACGGACTGCACATACGCGCGGGCTCCCTCGGGGCTCAAGGCGAGAATGCTAGCGGCGCTCACACCCGGCGTTTCCATGGGCAGACCCAGAACGCCAGCGATGGACCCTCGCGCTATGTCGAAGGCCAGCAACCGTACTTGGCATGTCCGCGGAAGCAGAACCGGAAGGTACACCCGCGTTCCGTCCGGGGAGATGGACAAGTAGCCAGCTCCGCCTTCGAACGGATCACATCTCGGCACACCAGCGTGTTTACATCGCGACCGTGGAAACCGGAGACCCACACGTCCCCGTACCCGATCTGGAAGCGGGCGCCATCGGCGTTGGCGCGGATAAAACAGATCGGGCAGCACGGCAGGACCAAAGGGGTACCGAACTCTAAGGTCGCTGTGTCGAGGGAGAAACGGAAACCCCGTCCTTATGCATGACCAGGACGCGGCTACCATCGGGGGTTACGGCGAGGTCGCAAGGGCTGCTCGGCTGCCGAATGGGTACGGTGGCGGTAACGCGCAGACTATTTACGCCCACGGCCTCCACCACACCACACCGGCCCCCCGCGCAGAGACCGGCTACCGTCGCCAAGTAAACCCACTCGGAGTCCGGACTGATGCCGGAGGTGCACGACCCACCAGACAGGAGCACGGTGCCCGCCAGTACGTCGGCCTCGGTTCGGATCAACCCGGGGGAAGCGTCGCCCAGAAAAACCATCACGTGGCGGCCATCCGGGGTTGCGGCCAGGGCGCGTGGCAGTGAGGGGGGAAATTGTGCTGACGACCGAATTCGTGTCGCCATCGAGAACCACCACTTGCGCGGAATCCCGCAAACCCAGACCGACCGCATCCCCGCCCGAGCCGGAGTCCCAACCAGCACGGCGCTTGCGCACAGCACTGCAGGGCAAAGCGCCCCCTTCTTGGCCCTGCAGCGCCCCCGCTCTCTCCCCACCGCCCCTGCCGCGGCCCGTTTCCATCTTGCCGAGCTCTCGTCATCGCAAGCCTCGTGCGTGCTGCCGCGCACCCGGCCGCCGGCACCCCGTTGCAGCAAGAGAGGTCTCTACCTCCCAACGCAATTGTCAACACCCGAAGCGATGGCGCGTTCGAGAACGCTTTCTCACGAGCCTGCGCCCGGGGGTTGGACTGGGGTGCGGGTTGCAGGGGACCGAAGTCGATGCGCAGCGTGGCGTCATTGGCGATCACCCGCGCCGAGGCCGAGTTGGCGGCAAGTGAGACGGCGCGCAGGGCAGACGCAGCCCGGTGCCACGGGCAACCCCACCGCGCCGCCACCAAGACGAAAAGTACGATCCACTCCCACGTGCCGCCAGGCGCGCTTTCCTCCGCGTTGCAGCCGTTGGCCGCCGGAACCGTCGGAGATAGCTCCGCAGGACCAAGGTAGACGAACTCTTGGAGTTCCACGCCGCGGCTACCGACAGCGGACGGCACCAAGCGCGGGATGGGCCCGAAGGAACCCAGCAGCGTAGGCCACCGGCTCTCCCCGCCCGAGCGCTGCCCCTCCACGCTGGCGACCAAGAATTCGTGCGGCGAGGAAGGGGGTCGCGCCTTGGGCTAGCAACTACGAGGCGAGACCCCCGCGACTTCCCGGCTCACCACTCCTGGAAATCCGCAGCCTCCGAACTGCATCGGAGCTGCGGGCTCGATAAGCCAGCCCATACCGCTACCGCCATCGTCCACGGTGCTCAGAACCCAACTGTCGTCCTCGGCCGCTGTAGCCAACCTTGCCCCGGAGGGTGTCGCGACACACGCCTCGCCCCGACATTCCTAGTCCGGGCGCCGCAAATCCACCCGCACCACGTGGCCCAGCTCGATCTCCGCATACGCGTACCTCCCGTTGGCGAAGGGCCAACCCAGAAACCTGGGCCCGGGAACCCGCTCCACGCTTTGGCTCCCGCACCAGCGCAACTGGGATCACCATGCTCCTCCCATCCCGGGAAGCCACGACTTCCCTGGACGGCACGTGGCTGCAGTGCAGCGAGAACTCTCCCGCAACGCCGTCCTCAGCGGCCTACGCCCAACCCTCGATGGTAACCGAGACGAGACCCAAAACCACGCCTGGTGGTCCCAGCTCCCCGCTGGCCGCCGCACGGCGCACTGCGGACGGTGCACCCACTTCTTCCCCTCTTCCGTGTGGCTTCCCAAACTCTACACCGCCGTAAACGCTGGCCTCGTAGGGCGATCCGGCAGCGTTGCTTGGCTCACCCGCCTCGGGGGACAAGCGTCAGGTCGGTGCGACGAAACACAAAACGCGCACGGTTGGCTGGGGATGTTCCCACGGAACGGCCGCTCTACCTGCGAGCGGTCAACCACGCGGGGCGAGCGCTGTTTGCAGCGCGGTTCGGTCGTTCAGGCACCCTAGCGGCTACCGAAGCCACCGCCAATGCTGATAGTTGGCCGATGCAAGACGAGGCGATCCCTGAATCCGGCAGGATTCAGGCCGGCACAGAGCGTGCCCTTTTGGGATGGGGTGGACCGCAAGCGATGAATCGGTGCCCGGCGTAGGGGCTCCGAATCCCTGCGCTCTGCTTTGCGCGCAATGCGGGCTCAGAGGTAAGCGGGGTCCTGGTACACGCCGAAGACTTCGCGGAAGACATCCGAAATCTCGCCGACAGTGACCTCTTGCTTCACCGCCTCGATGATCGGCGGCATCAAGTTCGACCCTTCGCGTGCCGCGCGCCGGATCGAGTCGAGTGCCCCCCGTACGGCACGCGCGTTCCGCGCCGCCTTGCGCTGGCGCACACGCTCGACCTGCTTGCGTTCCACCTCGGGCGGAATGCGTAGAACTTCGATCGGGGGCTCCTCGCGCATTTGGTACTTGTTGACCCCTACGATCACCTTTTCGCCGCGTTCGAGTTGCTGCTGATAGCGGTAGGCGGCCTCGGCAATTTCTCTTTGCGGGAAGCCGATCTCGATGGCGCGCACGATGCCCCCCAGCTCATCTATGCGGCGGATGTACTCCCAAGCTTCCGCCTCGATCCGATCGGTGAGTGCCTCCACCGCATAGCTTCCACCCAACGGATCCACAAAGTTCGCGACGCCCGTTTCCTCGGCGATGATTTGCTGGGTACGAAGAGCGATCAGCACCGCCTGCTCGCTCGGCAAGGCCAGTGTTTCGTCCATCGAGTTTGTGTGTAAGGACTGCGTGCCACCGAGCACTGCTGCCAGAGCCTGCAGTGCCACCCGCACGACGTTGTTCCACGGCTGCTGGGCGGTGAGACTGCAGCCCGCCGTTTGTGCGTGGGTGCGGAGCAGCCACGAGCGCGGGTTTTTCGCTCCGAAGCGCTCGCGCATAATCTTGGCCCACATCCGCCGAGCGGCACGGAACTTGGCGATCTCTTCGAAAAAGTCGTTGTGAACGTTGAAGAAAAACGACAAACGCGGAGCGAATGCGTCAACCTCGAGCCCGCGTTCCACAGCCGCCTGCACGTAGCCGATGCCGTCCGCAAGAGTGAACGCGAGTTCCTGGGCCGCGGTCGAGCCGGCCTCGCGAATGTGGTACCCGGAAATCGAAACCGCGTGCCAGCGCGGCGCTTCCCGGGTGCAAAACTCGATCATGTCCACGATGATGCGCACCGAGGGACGCGGCGGGCAGATCCACTCCTTCTGGGCGATGAACTCCTTGAGCATGTCGTTTTGGATGGTGCCGCCGAGTTTGTGCAGCGGGATACCGCGGCCCTGTGCCACCGCAAAGTACATGGCGAGCAGGATACTGGCGGTGCAGTTGACGGTCATCGAGGTGGTCACCTGATCGAGCGGAATACCGGCAAACAGGGCCTCCATGTCGGCCAGGCTCGACACTGCCACACCCTCGCGTCCCACCTCGCCGCGGGCCCGTGGATGATCGGCGTCGTAACCCATCAGCGTGGGCATGTCGAAAGCCGTGGACAACCCAGTTTGCCCTTGCGACAGCAAGAAGCGAAAGCGCTCGTTGGTGTCCTCGGCCGTGCCGTAACCGGCAAACTGGCGCATGGTCCACAACTTGCCCCGGTACATGCTCGGGTACACTCCGCGCGTGAACGGGTACTCGCCCGGGTAGCCCAAACGCTCTTCGTAGGAGAAACGTGGCAGATCGTCCGGGGTGTACAGGGGCTCCACGGGCGCGTCGGAGAGGGTGGTGAAGGCCGGCAAACGATCCTTGTCGCGGGGATAGCGTTTTTCCAGCCATTCGCTCTTGGAAGCCGACCGCTCGAACTCACCGTGCTTGCTCATCCGTTTTCTCCTGCCAGGCGGCGCCGGATCATCGCGAGGGCACTCGCGTGCCACTCTTCCGGCACCAGGACTTTGATCTCGCCCAGTGCCCCGAAGGTGAGCGGTTGGGCACTGAACCGGCTGCTCATCAGTACGCACGGAACGCCACGCGATTCCAGGAAGCCCCGCACGAGATGGGCCTCCGCTTCGCTGGGCGTCCGGAAACATTCGCGCCACTCCATTGCGGCTTCTCCGCTGTCACACGAACCGAGGCGCCCGCTTCTCCAGGAACGCGCGCATGCCTTCCACCCGGTCTGGGTGTGCAAAACACACGGCGAAGGCAGCAGCCTCGGCCTGGAGGCCGTGAGCGAGCGGAGTTTCCGCCGCCAGTCGCAACAACCGCTTGGCCTGCTGCAGAGCAAGCCGCGGCTTCGCCGCCAGCTCGCTAGCCAATGCCCGCACTGTGCCCGCCAGTTCTGGGGCTGGCACCACCTGATCTACGAGGCGCAAGCGTAGCGCCTCTGCAGCCGAAATGCGCTTGCCGGTAAAGATGAGCCAGCGGGCCGCCCCCGGCCCTACCCGGCGAATCAGCCGCTGTGTGCCACCGAACCCGGGCACAATCCCGAGCGTGATCTCAGGCTGTGCGAATTGAGCATGGTCCGCGGCCACAATGAGGTCGCACGCCAGCGCGAGTTCGAGTCCGCCGCCGAGCGCGTAGCCATTGACAGCAGCGAGCACCGGGCACGATAAGGCCTCGATCCTTTGAAACACTTGCTGGCCCAACTGCGCGAAGCGCTGCGCTGCCGGAGGGTCGAGTTCGGCCAGCTCGGCAATGTCGGCACCCGCGACAAAGGCCTTCTCTCCCTGTCCGCGAATCACCAGGCAGCGAGCCTCGCTGCTCGCCACCCGTTCGATCGCCTCCGCCAGCCCTGTGAGCACGGTGGTATTGAGGGCATTGAGCGCCGCTGGGCGTGCGATCGTGAGCCACGCCACGCGATCCTCGAGGTCGAGACGAACTGCCTCGTTTGCCACAGCGCCCTCAGTACTCCGGTTTGAAATCGAAGCGATGAGTAGCTTCGATGAAGCGAACGGTATGCGTGCGCGAGCGCATGACCAGAGAGTTGGTCGTCGCCCCACCGCGGAAAAAGCGCACTCCGCGCAGCAGATCGCCATTGGTGACCCCAGTGGCAGCGAACATGACGCTACCGCTTGCCATGTCTTCGGCAGTCAGCTTGCGATTCAGGTCTTCGATGCCGGCAGCTCGGCAGCGGCGCGCCTCGTCGTCATTGCGCGGCCGCAAGCGGGCCTGCATTCCGCCGCCGGCGCAGCGGATGGCAGCAGCGGTGAGGATTCCCTGGGCGGCACCTCCGATGCCGAGCAGCATATCAATGCCCGTTTCCGGCCGTACGGTCGCGATGCCCGCAGCGACGTCTCCGTCTGGCAGGAGCTTGATGCGGGCCCCTGCCTTGCGCACCTCGGCGATGAGCTGGGCATGGCGCGGCCGATCGAGGATGGCCACCGTTAGGTCGGCCACATACACGCCCTTCGCCTCCGCCAGAGCTTTCAGGTTCTCGGTCGGCGAGCGGTCGAGGTCGATCACCTCCCGCCCCTCGGGTCCTACCACGATTTTTTCCATGTACGTCTCTGGGCAACGCAAGAACCCGTCGCGCTCCGCGAAAGCAATCAGCGACAAGGCGTTGTATCCACCGGTGGCACAAATCGAGGCACCTTCCAGGGCATCGAGCGCCACGTCGATCTCGGGCCCCTCGCCACTTCCCACCATTTCACCGACGTACAACACGTCGGCCACCCCCGGCTCGCCTTCGCCCAGGGCAACACGCCCGCGGATGGCGATCGAGCGAATCGCCTTACGCATCGCCTCCGCGGCGGCGCGATCCACCCCCGCAACGTCGCCCCGCCCCATCAGCCGCGCGGCGGCAAGGGCGGCGGCTTCGGTCACGCGAACCGCTTCCAGTGCCAGGTTCCGGTCCATGCTCCTCGCTCCCTCGCACCAGCTCCCCATAACCGAACTGGCCCTGCCCTTCTACAGTGTTCTCGGTCGAAACTCACGAGGCGCATCCAAACAGGGCGGAATTGACCCCGCGCAGAATCTCATCAATCGTAATTTCGCCGTCCCCGTTCGTATCCCCGGCCAAGCAAGTCTCTACCGGGGCGCTCCCGAGGGCAATGTTGACCATGCGCAACAGCTCATCCACGGTCACTTCGCCATCACCGGCGCAGTCCCCCGCACACACTTCCCCTCGCGGAGTGTCGGTGGGCATGGGCTCAGCGGTCCATGTTGTTGAGGCGGTCGGCGTCACAGAAACCGTGGCCGTTGGGCTCGGGGTCGGCGAGGCGGTCCGGGTCTCACTCGGAGAAGCCGTTGGCGAAGGCGTTGCGCTGGGTGTCGGGGTCCAAGTCAGCGTCGCCGAGGCCGTCGGCGACAAAGAGGGAGTGGGCGAAGCCGTGTAGGTCGGACTCACCGTGGGAGTGACGGAGGCAGTGGGGCTGGGTGTCGGTGTCCGCGTCGCGGATGCCGTCTGCGTCGGTGTAACACTCAGGGTCGGCGAGGGGGTATCGGTTTGCGAGGGCGTGAGGCTTGGCGAACGCGTGGCGGTGGGTGGAGGAGTGTCAGTCGGCGTCGCAGTCAACGTTTCCGTGGGCGTCGCACTGACGGTGGGTGAAGGCGTCGGCGTACTGGTCGGCGTTCTGGTGTTCGTGGGCGTCGGCGTGGGTGCGTCGGGACAAATCGCGCAACCCAACTGAGCGCTGCAGTTGACGTTGCCCGGGCAAAATTGAGACGGTGGGCACTCTTCCACTTGGCAAAGCAGGCTGCAGCCGTCGCAGCTCGCGGTGTTGCCGCCGTCACAGGTCTCCGGGAACTCGACGACATTGTTCCCGCACACCGGACAGGGGACCAAGCACTCTTGGCTCAAGTCTGGAGAACAAAATGGCTTCGGACTCAACGTCGGCACAGGGCGAACTCGATTGGTGCCGAGCACGGGTGGAAAGGAAGCGTGGTGTTCAATCGTTACAGATCCATCGCTCCCCGAAGACAAGGTTTTCACGGCAGTGACGATCCCATCAACCCGCAGTTGCTTTCGCACCTCCAACTGGTGAGCACCGGCCGCACCGGGAGCGTTGGCGGTAACGGTGGCGGCGGAGGTCACCGTGAGATCGCAGGCGCTCAGGTCGGTCGTTCCGCCCTCGCCACACCCGAAGTCCAAGTTACACGGACCTCCACTGACGTCCACATTGGCCCCAACGGTCATTGATCCTGAGCCACCTGCCCCGGCCAAAATCGAAACGTCTCCTCCAACCCCACCGGCGGCGTTACCGCTGACATCCACCTTCCCCAGCAACGTGACGTTCCTACCCGCCTCGATATCCAGGCCGCCACCACCCCCTCCTCCGGCGACGTCAATGAGGGTCGCCGATTGTGCTTGAGAAACCAAGTCGAGGGTCGCAGAGATAGACACACCGCCACCCACACCCTCGCTGCCGTTGCTGCGCGCGGACAGAGTCACTCCTTGGTTGATCCGCACACTGCCGTTGGCTGAGATGTCAATCTCGCCGCCGTCCCCGTCCGGCCCAGACCCCTCGGCACGGACGTTACCAGCCAAGACGACGTCGCCAAACAAACTTTCAATGGTCAGCGCCCCCCCCTCGCCACCCGCAGTGGGATCGGCCGTCCCTCCATTGAGCACAATGACGCCGCTGATCGTGGCCGCCCAACCGGCAGAAATGGTCACTGTGGCCCCACTGCCGGCGGCACCGTTCCCGTTTCCGCTAACACCGCCCATAGAGATGTTGCGCACCGCACTAATGTCCACACTCCCAGCGCTCGAGCCGGTTACATCTAAGATCGTGTTCGTCGCGAGGGAAATGTCTCCTCCCGCCTCGAGCGAAATGGCACCGCCGCCGCGCGGTGCGGCGGACCCACCCCGCGCGGTGATCTCCGTTTGTGGGGAGGACGTCGAAGTGAGATTTCCCCCGGCTGCCACCACAATGGTACCGCCATCTGCAGTGGACCGTAGGTTGTCCGCATTGAGCCGGCCATTGAGCGATGCGTTCCCCCCACAACGGATGTCAATCAGCCCACCGCCCGCGTTCGAGGAAACATCTATGCGCGAGCGGCTGCCGCTGGCTCCACCAAGATCGCAGTTGCCGCTTGCATTCACCCGAATCCGCCCGCCTGTGGCTCCGCGGCCCGAAGCCCCGGTCCCTTGCCCATCAATGAGCGCTCCCGCCGACATCGTAAAGTTGGCGGCCAACAGGGTCATCTCCCCCGGTCCAACGGTGAAGCGCGCCGTAGATGCCAACGTGACGTTGCGGCCTGAAAAGTCGAAGGTACACGGAGGATCGGCCGGGATCTCGTACGTTCTCGAGATGATGCAGTTCCCGCTCGGCCCGCAGTTCGTTTCCTGGGCAATCACGTCGGCGGCTGTGCAGGCGGGGATCGCTCGGCTCTCCTGCGCTGCGAGCAGCACTCCGGCCAGGAGCACACCCGCCCACGCCCCCTTTGCCTGCGCGCCCATCACGACGCCCCGCCCAGGCTCTCTTCGATTCGAATCACGCCGACCGGCTTCCGGATCACCCGCAAGCGCGCGATCTCGCGCAAAGCCAGCCGCAAATTCCGCTCTAGTGCACGATGAGTACGCATCACCACCGGCACCACCCCGCCTTCGCCGTTCCCGTGCTGGGTCACGGCTGCGATCGAGATCTGTCGGCGGCCCAGAATGCTCGCGATTTGGCCCAGCACTCCCGGCCTGTCTACGGCGTGCAGGCGCAAGTAAAACTCCGATTCACACCGCTCGAGCGGGCGCAGCCTGGCTCGCTTCTGCTCGCCGATCGGATAACCAAGGGGTGGTGTAGCACCACTCGAGCCGTACACCCGATTCCGCGCAACCTCGATCACGTCGGCGAGCACAGCAGTTGCGGTTGGCATCATCCCCGCCCCCAACCCGTAGTAAAAGGTTTGCCCCAGGGCCTCGCCATCCACGGTAATTCCGTTGTACGCGCCTTTGACATCGGCCAGAACGTGTTTGCGCGGAACCATCGTGGGATGCACCCTTGCCTCTACTTCTCTGCCATGAAGTTTGGCGATTGCAAGCAACTTTATGACGTAGCCCAGCTCGCGTGCAAAACGAATGTCCAACGGTGTGACGTGCCGGATACCCTCGGTAGGAATCTGCTCGAAGGGAACGTACACGCCGAAGGCGAGCTGGATGAGCAGGGTCAGCTTGTGGGCAGCGTCAATGCCGTCGACATCGAAACTCGGATCTGCCTCCGCTAAGCCCTCCGCCTGCGCCCGCCGTAACACGGGTTCGAATTCGGCTTCCTGTTCGCTCATTTGCGTCAGGATGTAATTGGAGGTGCCGTTGACAATGCCGTACACGGCGCGCACGCGGTCGCCGCTCAGCCCCTGGCGCAAAGTGCGAACGATGGGAATCCCACCCCCAACGCTGGCCTCGAAGCCGACGTCCAGCTTGTTCTCTTCCGCCGAGCGAAAAATCTCCTGGCCGTGGACCGCAAGCAAGGCCTTGTTCGCCGTCACCACGCTTTTTCCCGCACGCAGGGCGGCTAGCACCAGGCGCCGAGCAACGTTGCACCCACCGATCAGCTCAATGACCACGTCTATCTGCGGGTCAGAAACGAGCGCAAACGCATCCGTGGTGAACAATTCGCGCGGAACCGCTACCCCGCGATCGCGATTGAGGTCCACGTCGGCAACTTGAGCCAGCTTGAGCCGAAACCCCAAACGTCTCGCGAGCGCCGGCCCCAAGCCTTCGAGCAACTTGACCACCCCTGTACCGATCGTGCCAAAGCCAGCGAGTCCCAAACGCACTTCTCGCACTTCCCGCTCCCTCTTCCCCTAAGTCTGATTGGGCGCCCTGCTCCACCTACTTTACCCGCCTCAAGCCAGGCGCTGCTGAGCAGCTGCCCCACACCGTCCCAAGGCACGGCGGATTCCGCGAATCGCTTGCCGCGTGCGATGCTCGTTTTCGATGAGCGCAAAGCGTACAAAGCCCTCACCGTGTTCCCCGAAGCCAACGCCGGGCGATACCGCCACTTTGGCTTCGCGCAACAGGAACTTGGAGAACTCCAGTGAACCCAAGTGGGTAAATCCCGGTGGAATTGGAGCCCACACGAACATCGTGGCTAGAGGCTTTGCAACCGGCCAGCCGATGCGGTTCAGTCCGTCCACTAACACGTCACGCCGTTGCCGGTAGCGATCTCGGATTTCTTCGACGACCTCCTGCGGCCCGTTCAAGGCGTGGATGGCCGCAATCTGGATCGGCTGAAACATTCCGTAGTCCATGTAACTCTTCACCCGAGCCAAGGCGTGGATCATCGCCGCGTTGCCCACGGCAAAGCCCACCCGCCAGCCCGGCATGTTGTAGCTTTTCGAAAGGGTAAAGAATTCGACCGCCACCTCCTTACTGCCCGGCACCTGCAGGATGCTCGGGGCCTGGTAGCCGTCGAAGCAGAGGTCCGCGTATGCCAGGTCGTGCACAACCAAGAGGCGGTGCTCGCGGGCAAAATCCACGAGCTTCTGAAAGAAGGCGAGATCGGTGACTGCCGTGGTCGGGTTATGAGGGAAGTTGACCACGACCATCTTGGGTCGCGGCCAACACTGGCTGGCAGCGCGGACCAGAGACTCAAAGAAGTCCGTGCCCGCACGCAGGGGCACCCGACACAATTCCCCGCCAGCCAGAATCACCGAATACTGATGAATCGGGTACGTTGGATCTGGGCACAACACGACGTCTCCCGGCCCCAGCACCGCCATGGCTAGGTGTCCCAGGCCCTCTTTGGAGCCAATGGTAACGATCGCCTCCGTTTCCGGATCCACCTCGACGCCGAAGCGGCGGCGGTACCAATCGGCAATTGCCAGCCGGAGTTTGAAAATCCCGCGGGATGCGCTGTAGCGGTGGTTGATGGGCTTCGAGGCCGCTTCGATGAGCTTGGCAACAATGTGCGGAGGGGTCGGCCCATCGGGGTTCCCCATCCCAAAATCCACAATGTCCTCCCCAGCGCGCCGCGCCTGCTGCTTCAACTCGCCGATAATGTTGAATACGTAAGGCGGTAAACTCTTGATCCGCGGGAAGTCCGCTTTCATACGCACGAAGTCCTCAAACTTTGTTCTCCTTCGGACCTTGGGCCTCGCACACCGCACCGACTCGGCGCCTTCGCAGTCCGCTCCTCCGCCACGAAAATGACCGGCAGGATAAAAGATCCCTGCCGAACAGGCAAACTCCCTCCCGCTGAGTGAACAGCGCCTTCCATTCCATTGCCCCGGGCAACGGCCAGCGGAGGTTAACAAGCGAGCACAGTTTTTGCGGCGCGAGCCCTTGACGCGGGAACAAGCGTGATTATTTGCGAGGCCGCCAAAAAACAGACAGTGTGCACGGAAAGGAGGTGAGCAGCGATGATGGCGTTGACCCCGTGGCGACCGTTGGCTCCGCTTTCCACGCTGCACGACGAGATTGATGACTTCTTCACTCGCTTCTTCGAGGAAGAGAGCCGGTGGTTCGGGCGGAGCTGGACGGTACCGTTGGCACCTGCGGTCGAGTCCTTCGTTCGCGGTGACGAATACGTCGTCCGCGCCGACCTGCCGGGTGTGGACCCCAGCGATCTCGAGGTCAGCGTGGAAGGCGACCGGCTCTGGATCCGCGGCGAGCGGAAGGAAGTCCATGAAGGCAATGGTTCGAGCCGCTTCTACAAGGAAATCCGGTACGGCCGCTTCGAGCGCAACGTTGCGCTTCCCTCCGGCGTGGATCCGGACACGGTTCGGGCCAGCTATCACAACGGCGTGCTCGAGGTCACCATGAAGGCCCCGAGGGAGCTGGCGAGCAAGCGGGTGCCGATCACCATCCATTAAAACAAGAGGTGGCGCGGTGCCTAGCTCGGGCGAGCCTCAGGGTCGCGGACCCGGGCATGGGTTGGGGTTCGGGACCATCCCCGAACCCGCACGCATTCAGGCAACAACGTCCCGCGGGCAGGCGCCCTGCCCGCGGAAAAAATTTGTTCGAGGAGGAGGGTATGGCAGTCAAGATTCGTCCGTTGCATGACAGGTTGATCGTCAAGCGGATCACGGAAGAGGAAAAAACGAAGGGCGGGATCATCATCCCTGACACCGCCAAGGAAAAACCGCAAGAAGGCAAAGTCATTGCGGTGGGGCCAGGGCGCAACGAGGATGGGAAGGTCATCCCGCTCGACGTGAAACCCGGCGACCGGATTCTTTTCGGGAAGTACGCTGGGACGGAGATCAAGCTTGACGGCGAGGAGCATCTCATTTTGCGCGAGGACGACGTTCTCGCGGTGATCGAAGGCTAAGAGGAGGGTTGTATGGCAGCAAAAGAGGTCCGATTCGGTGAGGTAGCTCGGCACAAGATTATGCGCGGCGTCAACATCCTTGCAGACGCCGTCACGGTGACTCTCGGGCCCAAAGGCCGCAACGTGGTGATCGAGAAGTCGTGGGGGGCGCCCACGGTTACAAAGGACGGCGTAACCGTCGCCAAAGAAATCCAGCTCGAAGACAAGTTCGAGAACATGGGCGCGCAAATGGTCAAAGAGGTCGCCTCCAAGACCTCGGATGTCGCGGGGGACGGTACCACGACAGCCACGGTGTTGGCGCGCAGCATCTTCGTCGAAGGCTCGAAGATGGTGGCCGCTGGGCACGACCCCATGACCCTCAAGCGTGGGATCGAGAAGGCGGTCAACAAAGCAGTGGAGGAACTCAAGTCCCTGTCCAAAGCCACCAAGGGCAAGGACGAGATCAAGCAAGTGGGTACCGTCTCGGCCAATGGCGACACCACCATTGGTGAGATCATTGCCGAGGCCATGGACAAGGTGGGCAAGGAAGGCGTGATCACGGTCGAGGAAGCCAAGAGCCTCGAGACCACCCTGGAAGTGGTGGAGGGCATGCAGTTCGACCGCGGCTACCTGTCCCCCTACTTCATCACGGATCCGGAGCGCATGGAGGCGGTGCTCGAGGATCCCTACATTCTCGTGCACGAGAAAAAGATCAGCGCGATGAAGGACCTGCTGCCGCTGCTCGAGCAGGTCGCCAAGTCCGGAAAGCCGCTGCTGATCATCGCGGAGGACGTCGAGGGCGAGGCGCTCGCCACCCTGGTCGTCAACAAGATCCGAGGCACCTTGCACGTATGTGCAGTCAAGGCGCCCGGTTTCGGCGATCGGCGTAAGGCGATGCTTCAGGACATCGCCATTCTCACCGGCGGTAAGATGATCGCCGAGGAGCTGGGGATCAAGCTCGAGAACGTCACTCTACAAGATCTCGGCCGTTGCAAGCGGGTTGTGGTGGACAAGGACAACACAACCATCATTGACGGCGCTGGAAAGAAGTCCGAAATCGAAGGGCGGATCAAGCAAATCCGCGCGCAGATCGAAGAGACCACCTCGGACTACGATCGCGAAAAACTCCAAGAGCGACTCGCCAAACTGGTTGGCGGTGTGGCCGTGATCCGGGTCGGCGCCGCGACCGAGGTGGAGATGAAAGAGAAGAAAGCGCGCGTCGAAGACGCCATGCATGCGACCCGTGCGGCAGTCGAAGAGGGCATCGTGCCTGGCGGTGGCGTAGCGCTGGTTCGCGCGGCAGCCGCTTTGGACGATCTCGACGTGCCGGATGACGAGCGCGTGGGCGTGCAGATCGTGCGCCGTGCGATGGAGGAGCCGGCCCGGCGCATCGCCATGAACGCGGGGCACGACGGCTCGGTGGTGCTCGAAAAGATCAAGTCTGGCAAGGGTGCTTTCGGCTTCAATGCTCAGACCGAGCAGTTCGAAGACTTAATGAAAGCGGGCATCATCGATCCGACGAAAGTGGTACGTACCGCGCTGCAAAACGCTGCCTCTGTGGCTGCCCTCCTCCTCACTACCGAGGCCATGGTGGCGGAGAAGCCCGAGGAGAAGAAACCCCCCACGCCCCCTACCCCGAACTACGACGAGATGTAATCTCGTCCCTTGGGCGGACACAAAAAGGCACGGCGCCAGCCGTGCCTTTTTTGTTTTTCCCTACAGGACCGAGCCGCCAGCACCGACCGGCCTTGGCGCAACCTTGACGGCCAGCGGGCCCTGTGGTTAATCGCCGCGAACTTCGCGCGGCTCTGTCCGGCCGCTGCGCTGCCAGTAAGCAGCGATGCGAGACACTCCGGTTATGGAAGACTGTACGACAGCTCAGGGACTCAGCGAGGAGCTTCAGCTGGAGAGCTACGATTTCGAGCTTCCCGTTGAGCTGATCGCACAGCAGCCGTTGCCGAATCGGGACGCGGCGCGCTTGATGGTGCTCGAACGGCAGCTTCACAGGCGCAGCCACCGGAACGTGCGGGAACTGCCTGAGCTGCTACAAGCCGGCGATCTGCTCGTCGTCAACGACACACGCGTCCTGCCCGCCCGCATTCGGGCTTCGATGAGTGGCGGGGGAAAGGTCGAGCTTCTGTTCGTTCGACCTCTCACCGCGGGTGTTTCAGACGAGGTGTGGCTCTGCCTCGGGCGGCCAGGACGGCGCTTGCGACGCGGACGTCTCTGTACCCTCGCTGGCGGAGCGCAGGCCCGTGTCGAGGAAGTCATGTGCCGAGGTCGGTACGCTGTGCGAGTCGAAACCAGCGCAGGCATGCTGGCTTACTTGAACGCGCACGGGGAGGTGCCGCTGCCCCCATATATTCGGCGCCCAGCTGGCCCCGCACCGCAAGATGCGGAGCGTTACCAGACCGTCTTCGCGCGCACTGCTGGCGCGGTCGCGGCTCCCACGGCAGGTCTCCATTTTTCGCCAGAGTTGATCGCCCGGCTTCGTGAACGCGGCGTGGAAATCGCATCGCTCACCCTGCACGTCGGCCCCGGCACGTTCCAGCCGATTCGCTGCGAAGACGTGCGCCAGCATCGGATGGAGCCAGAGTGGTCCTCGATTCCCGAAGAAACGGCGCGCAAGATACGGGCCGCCAAGGCGCAGGGCAATCGAGTCATTGCGGTGGGAACAACGTCGACGCGGGCTTTGGAGTCTAGTGCTTGCGATCCCCCGCAGTGGGTTGCCCCTGGGGAGCACTGGGCCGATTGTTTCATCTACCCTGGCTATCGGTTCCGGGTGATTGACGCTTTGTTCACCAACTTTCACTTGCCGGGCTCGACCCTGCTGCTGCTGGTGGCCGCCCTCGCCGGCAGAGCGTGGTTACTAGAGTCTTACCGCGAGGCCGTCGCGCACGGTTATCGCTTTTACAGCTACGGCGACGCCATGCTGATCCTATGAACCAAGCCCCCTCATCTGCCTTTGCCCAAGACGGGACTCATGCCACCGATTGCTTCACGGTTCGCGCTACAGACGGCGCCGCCCGCTGCGGCCGAGTGCACACCCGGCACGGCATGTTCGACACCCCCGCTTTCATGCCGGTGGCCACACAGGCAACGGTCAAAGGCCTAACCCCAGCACAGCTGCGCGAGTTGGGCGCACAAATCGTCCTCTGCAACGTGTACCACTTGTCGCTTCGACCAGGCATCGAAGTAATCGAGAACGTAGGTAGTCTCCACCGCTTCATGGGCTGGCAGGGCCCGATCCTAACCGACAGCGGTGGATACCAGATTTACAGCCTCAGCCCGCTGCGCACGGTGCGGGACGAAGGTGTGCTGTTTCGTTCACATCTAGATGGCAGCGAACTCTTCTTTACCGCAGAGGACGTAGTACGGCGGCAGGTCCGACTCGGCGTGGACATCGCAATGGTGCTGGATGAGTGCGCTCCTGGAGGTGCACCACGAGAGGTGGCTGTGGAAGCCGTACGCCGGTCCTTGAGCTGGGCGCAGCGCAGCAAAGGGGTAGCGTTGCTTCCCGGCCAGCTCCTGTTTGGCATCGTGCAAGGGGGGGTGTTCGTAGACCTCCGCCGGCAGCACGCACTCGAACTTGTCGCCCTGGAATTTCCGGGCTATGCCGTGGGCGGACTCAGTGTGGGTGAGGAGCGGGAGGTGACACGGGAGGTTGCGGCCGCCACCATCGAGCACCTCCCGAAGGATCGCCCGCGCTACCTGATGGGAGTCGGGTATCCGGAAGACCTGATTCGTTTCGTTGGGATGGGTTACGACTTGTTCGACTGCGTGTTGCCTACGCGCAATGGCCGCAACGGCCTGCTGTTTACTTCTCAAGGCCGCCTCAACATCCGCCTCGCACGTTTCCGTGAGGACAATGAGCCTGTCGACCCACTTTGTGGTTGTTACACGTGCCAGAACTTCTCCCGTGCCTACCTGCGACATCTCTCCCTGGCCAACGAGATGCTCGGCGGCGTGCTTGCGAGTTACCACAATTTGTACTTTTACCAACGGCTCATGCGCGACATGCGGGCAGCCATCGCAGCGCGAAGCTTCCAGGTTTGGGCGCGGGAGACGATTGCTCGCCTCGAGCAGGAGGAGGCGGCATGACCAGCGTCGCCTTGGCGCAGGCCAGCCCAGGAGCCGCGCCTTCCTTGTTGTTGAACCTGTTCCCCCTGCTCCTGATTTTTCTCATTTTCTATCTGATTCTCATCCGGCCGCAGCAAAAGAAACAGCGCGAGCACCAGCAGATGCTGGAGAACCTCAAGGTTGGAGATGATGTGCTGACCTCGGGCGGCCTCTACGGCCGCATCACCGAAGCGAAGAAGGACGTGCTCACGCTGGAGATTGCGCCCAACACACGGGTGCGCGTTGCCAGATCCTACATCGCTGCCTTGGCGCGCCCGTCGAACGACAAGCCCAAAGAGAAAGACAAAGAAAAGGATCGGCAAAAGTGAAGGGAAACCTCACCTATCGAATCGCAGGGATGCTCGCGCTGATCGTCGCCGCGCTGGTGTACCTTACGCCATCGCTGGTCAGCGAGCTGCCGGAGTTCTGGAAACGCTATCTGCCCTCCAATCAGATTCGCTTAGGCCTCGACTTGCGCGGGGGCACGCATCTGGTCCTCACCGTGGATGTGGACAAGGCGGTGCAAAACTCCCTCGATCGCACGGCGGAGGATTTGCGCCGCGAGGCGGGGGACAAGAAACTCCCGATCGCCAGTGTAGAGCGCAAAGACGACCGCCTGGTGGCACGGCTGGACTCGGTTCAAGCCCGCTCCGAATTCGAGAAGTTCATCGAAGAAGACTTCTCCATCCTCACCATCAGCGATTCGCGTACGGAAAACGGCGCAACCGTGTTCGAACTAAAGCTGTTACCTGCTGAAGAGCGCCGCTTGCGCGAATTCGCCGTTGACCAGGCCCTCGAAACCATCCGCAATCGAGTGGACCAGTTCGGGGTCGCCGAGCCAATCATCCAACGCCAAGGCAGTCAGGATATCCTGGTGCAGTTGCCTGGTGTGCAGGACCCACAGCGCGCCAAAGCCCTCATTGGCCGCACGGCCGTGCTGGAGTTCAAACTGCTGGCCGAAGTCCCGGACGCAGACGCTTACATCAGCGGCCAGAAACCCTTGCCGCCCGATCTGGAAATCGTTCCCGGCTATACGGGCGAGCGCGTCGGCCACCGGATCGAAAAGACCAAGTACCTGGTCGAGAAGAAGGTGCTGCTGACGGGTGACGCCATTGCCGATGCGCGGGTTCGAGCAGGCACGCAGCTCGAGGGACCGTACGTGTCCCTCGACTTCACGCCGCGCGGTGCCAAGCGCTTCGAGGAAATCACTGGTGCCAACGTGAAGCGCCGCCTCGCCATTATCCTCGACGGAATGGTGTACTCTGCACCGGTGATCCAAGAACGGATCGGCGGCGGCCGCGCCTCGATCACCGGCCAGTTCAGCCTTCAGGAGGCACGCGACCTGGCCATTGTCTTGCGTGCCGGCGCCCTTCCTGCCCCGGTGTACATCGCCGAGGAGCGCACGGTCGGGCCGACGTTAGGTCAAGATTCCATTCGCAAAGGGTTTATCTCCTTCATGGTCGGCGGCTCGATGGTCGTCATTTTCATGATCGTGTACTACCGGTTTGCGGGGCTGCTCGCCGACCTCGCACTGATTCTCAACGTTGCCTTCCTGCTCGCTGCCCTGGCGGCTTTACAGGCAACTCTGACTCTGCCCGGCATTGCCGGCATCGTTCTCACGCTGGGGATGGCGGTAGATGCCAACGTGCTTATCAACGAACGCATCCGCGAAGAATTGCGTCTCGGCAAAGGTCCAGCCGCGGCCATCCAGGCCGGCTATGAACGCGCCCTCCCGGCAATTCTCGACTCGAATATCACCACTTTCCTATCCGGCCTGATTCTGTTCCAGTTTGGATCCGGCCCGATCAAAGGCTTCGCGGTCACCCTGTGCGTGGGCATCGTGACTTCCGTCTTTACCGCTGTTGTGGGCACGCGCATGGTTTACGACTGGTTGCTTTCACGGCGGCGGATCGAGCGCGTGAGCATTTAGTGGAGAGGTCGCAGATGGAACTGATCAAACCGGGGACAAAATTCGATTTCGTCGGCAACTTCAGGAAAGCCCTCGTCGTTTCTTCGGCGTTGATTTTGGCCGGCCTTGCCTCGCTGGTTCTCAAGGGCGGGCCGAATTATGGAATTGACTTTGCCGGTGGTACCCTCGTGCACGTCCGCTTTCACAAGGAAGAAAAGGTGGACGCCGTACGCAGCGCTCTCGCTGCCGCGGAACTAGCCGACGCCTCGATCCAGGACTTTCGCAGTGCCGACTCACGCGGCGGCGAGTTCCTGATCCGAGTTGCCTCGGGCAAGGACGAGAAGAGCGACGTGAGCGAACGGGTTACCCGTGCCCTGACCGACAGATTCGGCACCGACGCATGGGAGATCCTGCGCATCGAAACGGTCGGCCCACGTGTCGGCCGCGAGCTGCGCACGCGCGCCATCCTCGCCGTGCTCGCGGCCACGGTCATGATGGGGATTTACATTTGGATCCGCTTCGAACTGCGCTTCGGGATCGGAGCGGCAGTTGCTTTGTTCCACGACGTGTTGATCACAGTCGGTGCGCTGTCCCTCTTCAACTACGAGTTCGATTTGACCATTGTCGCCGCACTGCTGACGGTAGTCGGCTTTTCGGTCAACGACACGGTGATTGTTTCCGATCGAATCCGCGAAAACTTGCGCAAGAACCGCCGCGATCCTCTCGACAAGATCATCAACCAAAGCATCAACGAAACCTTGAGCCGCACAATCCTAACCACGGGAACCGCGATTTTGGTCTTGCTCGCGCTGTTTTTCTTGGGCGGGGACGTGATCAACGGATTCGCCTTTGCGTTGCTCGTGGGCTTTACCGTTGGCACGTACTCCTCGATCTTTATCTCCAGCCCCATCGTCCTCTGGCTGCAGGGATCGGCTTTGGCACGAGCGCGCACGGCCTAATCCCTTGGCCCTACGGGAAGCCTGTGCCACAAAGTCCTTGATGGCGGAACGGTGGTGCCTGCGGACTGGGAATCCAGCGGCGGAAGCCCAACTCGAAGGTGAGCTGGGGATCAACTCCCTTTTGGCGCAGCTCCTGGTCCGTCGTGGGATCGAAGACCCAGCCTCTGCGGAGCGCTTCCTCAAGCCTCGGCTCAGTGAAGGACTGCGCTCTCCCTTCTTGTTCCGCGACATGGAGCGCGCCGTACACCGAGTGATCGCCGCTCTCACGCGCCGGGAGCCAGTTACCATCTTTGCAGACTACGATGTGGACGGAGTGAGCGGGGCGGCGGTTCTGTACAGCTTCTTGCGCGATCTCGACCATGCCCCTTCGGTGTACATTCCCGACCGCCACCGTGAAGGATACGGACTCAACGCTGCTGCGCTGAAGGAGTTGGCAGGCGCCGGTACCCGGGTGCTGATCACCGTGGACTGCGGCGGGGCGAGTCACCGCGAGTTGCTGGTGGCGCGGGAATTGGGGATGGACGTCATCGTGTGCGATCATCACCAGGTCCCGAAAGAGCCCCTACCGGCCTACGCCGTGCTCAATCCAGTGGAGCACAATGCCGGGTTTCCTTTCTCAGGACTGTGCGGTGCCGGAGTTGCCTTTTACCTGGCCCTCGGCGTGCGCAGCCGCCTGCGCGCGCAGGGGGGAGAGCTCCCTGACTTGCGCCAGTGCTTGGACTTGGTGAGCCTGGGCACGGTGGCTGATCTCGTTCCGCTCACGGAGGAGAACCGCGTCATCGTAAGCCACGGCTTGCGCCTACTCGAAAATGGAGCCCGCCCCGGCATCGCTGCGCTGCGGTCGGTTGCCGGCTGGGAACGCATGGACACCGCAACGGTCAGTTTCCGCCTCACCCCGCGCCTGAACGCGAGCGGCCGCCTGCGACTTGCGCGAGAGGCGTTCGAGTTGCTCATCGAGCAAGACACGGAACGCGCCTGGCAACTTGCCCAGCTCATTGACCAAACCAACCGAGATCGGCAGGTGATCGAAGCGGAAGTCCTGCGCCAGGCGATCGAACTGTGCCGCTCTGACGCAGATTTGGAACATTTGAGCACTCTAGTGTACGCAAGCCCGGATTGGCACCCTGGGGTGATTGGGATCGTCGCCGCCCGCTTGGTGGAGCGCTTCCAGCGCCCCACGGCCCTGATTGCACTCGACCCGCAAAGCGGCGTCGGGCGTGGATCCGTGCGCAGCGTCGCGGGTTGGAACGTCCACGCCGCGTTGCGCGAGTGCGCGGATCTTCTGCTCGGTTTCGGTGGGCACCCGATGGCAGCCGGACTCACCATTGCGGCCGACCAGATCCCGGCCTTCCGCCACTGCTTCGAACAAGCCATCCGCCTGCAGCGAGCACCCCAAGTCACCGAAACCGTGTGGGCAGATCTCGAACTACCCCTCGAGCAACTGACAGACCGCACCTGGCAAGAGATCGAACAACTCGAGCCGTTCGGGGCCGGCAATCCCGAGCCCGTGTTTTTCTCGCGAGCGGTGTCTCTGCGCGCGGTTCAGCCCTTTGGCGGAGAGCATTTCCGGATGTTCTTGGTGCAAGGTGACCGAAGCTGGCCAGCGATCGCCTTTCGCTGGCCCGATGAGCGCCAACCCCTGACGGAGGGCACTTTCGACATCTTGTACACTCTCGACCGCCTCACCCCGCAAGGCCGAGCCCCGGCCCGCTTGCGCTTGCTGCGTTTGCGCCCCAGTCGCACGGGGAACCAGCGATAAGTCAGTGAATTAGCGAGGTTTTTCCGAGGGAATCTAACGAGGGGTGGCTTCCTTGACTGCATTTTTCCTCCATGTTAGCCGATCCTAGCTATTCAATTTTTGAGCGGACAAGTGACCGGCCTGCGGGGGGAATCGCGATGGAAAAAGACGATGCAATTCTCACGAGCAAGGAAGTTGCTCGTATTCTCGATATGAGTCCGGACACCGTGAACGAATTCGCGCGCAAGAGTATCCTGCCGGCGTTCAAGAAAGGCCGGCAGTGGCGTTTTCGGCAACGCGACGTAACCGCTTTCAAACGCGAGCTACGCGGGGACACGGCCGCGTAAGCTCCCGCGCTCAGCCCCTGGGGAACCGCGCAAGGAGCACGCACGCATGGCCGCATTCGAGGGCGCGCAGGCACACGAGAGTAAACTGTATTCGGAGCTCGCTCACGTTTACGATTTAATTTTTACGCGGATCTTTGCCCCGCGTATCCACCGTGTGATTGAGTCATTGGCCATTCCGCCTGGCGCCAAGGTGCTCGAGGTCGGCGTTGGTACCGGGATCTCGCTCGAGGCCTATCCAACACATGCGCAAGTGGTCGGCATCGATCTCGCTCCCGACATGCTGCAAAAGGCACAGGAAAAGGTACGACGCCACGGCTGGACCCACATCCGCCTCATGCGGATGGATGCGCTCAATCTGCAGTTCGAGAACAGTGTCTTCGATTACGTAACCGCCTTCCATGTCGTGAGCGTTGTGCCGGATGCTCGGCGGCTGATGGGAGAGATCGTGCGTGTCAGCAAACCCCAGGGGACCATCGCTTTGATCAACCACTTCCGCAGCCGCAACCGGTTGTTCGCGGCTCTCGATCGCATGGTGGAGCCGATCACCTTACATCTCGGCTGGCACACCCTGGACTTGAACGAGGTGCTGGACTCTCAACCGCTGGACCAAGTGCGCGCCTTCAAACTGAGCCGTTACTCCCTCTTCACCATTATGATTGCCCGCAACGGCAAGGCCGCCGAGAAGGCTGCACTCAGTGGGCTTTCCCCTTTGGTGGCCGCACCGGGATCATACCGCGCTGGATGAGCCACAGCGCATCCCGCTCACTGCGCGTGTAGAGCCAGCGTGTGTACACGCGTAACGCCTGCGCGTCGCTTGGAAACAGATCGCGGAAACTGATTTCCGCGAACACCCGCACCAAGTCGCGGAACCGGTCGGATAACTCGGAAAACACGCCGCTGGCCGTTCCAACGCTCCCCAAGGTTGCGAGGTGGCCGTACGCAGTTTGGCCGAGCATCGCGTAGTAGTCACTGTTCACGAGCCGGCGGTCCATCGCTTCCATGAACAACCCGGCCATGAGCAACGCTGTGTCGCCAACGTGCTTGAGCTTGCCGAAGCGATGAGCCGGCGGACTGTGAAAGGACTCCAAGTAATCGAGCGCAAGCGGGCGGTCGTCCCAGCGGCGTACCGGATGCGCAACCCCTTCGAGCAGTTTGACCAGGTAAAATTCTGCATCCTCCGTGGTACGCACTTCCTGCGCTTCCATGGCTCGCTGCAGAATCTCTCGGAAAAACTCGGTGAGATTGCGGCGCACTAACGACGAACTACTCATGGTACCGCCAGAGTTTAGCGACTGCGTTGGTTGCGCCAATCCCGCCCGCAAAGGATCTCCAGAGCGACGCGAACCGTGTCCCCGTGGAGTGCCGCCGCGAAGTGCAACACGCGTTCGCGAGGAAGAAGGTAAATTGTGCCGGGAGCGCACTTCGGTTATAAGCCGTGCCACTTCGTGTTGGCAGAAAGGTCCAGTCCACTCATGACGTCACGTCGCCGCTGGCTCCACGCGCTGTGGTGGGGAGTTTTATTGAGCCTCGTCTTGTGGTCGGGCAGCCGTCTGGCTACCCGCGTCTCGGCAATCGCCAAGGACGCGTACGAAAACATCGAAGTCTTCACCAACGTGCTCACACTGGTGCAGCGCAATTACGTGGACCCGGTGACCACCAAGCAACTCATCGAGGGCGCGATCACCGGCATGATGAGTGCCTTGGATCCACATAGCGCGTACTTGCCCCCCGACTCGTACCGGGAGTTACAGGTGGACACCCGTGGCACGTTCGGAGGTCTGGGCATCGAGATCACGATCCGCAACAACGTGCTCACCGTGGTCTCGCCCATCGAAGACACCCCAGCCTATCGCGCCGGCATCCGTTCCGGGGACCAAATCATCAAAATCGATGAGGAGTTGACCAAGGACATGTCGCTGGTGGATGCGGTGCGGCGCATGCGCGGCACCCCCGGCACAAAAGTGCGCTTGACCATTCGCCGCGAAGGGGTCGCCAAGCCGATCGAACTCACGCTCACCCGCGAGATCATCAAAATCCAAAGTGTCAAAGCGCGCTTGCTGGAAAAAGGGTACGCCTATGTGCGGATCACCAGTTTCCAGGAACGAACCGACGACGATTTGCAAAAAGCACTCGCCAAGCTGGAGCAGGACAACGGCGGTCCGCTCCAGGGCCTGATTCTGGATCTACGCAACAACCCAGGCGGCTTGCTGACCCAGGCAATCAAAGTGGCAGATGAATTCATTGATTCCGGCCTGGTCGTGTACACGGATGGCCGGCTAGAGACACAGAAACAAAAGTACTTCGCGCACAAGGCCGGCTCCCATACGGACTTCCCCATGATCGTGTTGGTCAACGGCGGCAGCGCCAGTGCCTCGGAAATTGTGGCCGGAGCCCTGCAAGACCACCGGCGTGCTCTGGTGCTCGGCACGCAAACATTCGGCAAGGGATCGGTGCAGACCATCTTGCCGCTGGACGAGAACTCCGCCATCCGCCTGACCACGGCGCGCTACTACACCCCCAAAGGACGTTCCATCCAGGCGACCGGGATCACACCGGACATCATCCTGGACAACACCCCCGCTCTCGTGCGTGCCGGCAGCGGAGCAGGAACCTTCCCCCGAATCCGTGAAGAGAATCTCCCGCGTCACTTGCGGGCTCCGAAACAACCGCCCTCTGGCGAGCCGGGGGAGTCGGAGGATGTACCGGAGGACGAGGGCGAGAGCGCGCTGCCCGAGATTCGAGAAGGGGAATTGGGCAAGGACCCGCAACTCGACCGCGCCCTCGAGCTGCTGAAGAGTTGGCAGGTATTTAAGACCGTCGTTGCGCAACAACAGTAGCGCGAAGTCGAGGCGGCGGTAAGCAGACACCGGAGCGCAGTTGGTCCGGGGCGCCGATGGCTCGTGTCCGCTTCCTCACTGCTTTGTCGCCGCTGCGCTGGCTGTCGATGCTCCTCATCGCTGGCCTCGCGTACCTCGACTTACAGTACCTCCAACAGGGGAACCCACTCGAGAACCGCCCCATTGCTGCTCCTGCCCTTTCCGCCGAGCCTGCCGCCGTCGAACCCTCGCAAGTGATTCTCGCTGCCGCCCAGCTCACAATTGCTTTGCGCCAATTCGCGGAGTCTTTTCCGTTACCCGATCCCGACGAAGAACCGATGGGACAAGGCGTGCTTCAATGGACCCACCGGCGTTACCTGCTTTCCCTGCGCCGGCCGCGTAACTTCGATCAATTTCTTGCCCCCTTTCTTGCTCTCCCCCACCAGGTACCTGGCACTTCCGTGGCCGTGCAGGAAGGAAAAGACTTCGCTGAACTCCAGTATGGAATCGCCGGTCTCCGCACTCACACGGTGCGTTTCGACTGGATCCCCGGCCGCCCGCGGGTCTCCTTGATCGTTACCGGCCTCGGAAGCGACCTCCTGTCCGCCCGCGAGTTTCTTGCCATCGAACCGCGACCCTCGTTTGCCGTGTCGCCCTTTACGCCGTTTTCCGACGTGGTGGCTGAGCGGCTTGCTGCCGCGGGAGGGGAAGTGTTGGTGGACTGGGTATACCCTCCCGAATCGGCACCGGAAACGGAAGAAGGCGACCTCACGGCCTCCCTCGCTCTCGCATTCCAGAAATTGCCCCGAGCTTCGGGTTTGCTGCTACGGGCCCGGGAAGAGACGGTTCCCGCCTTGACCGAGATCGGGTTCCTCGCACAGTTGCGCGGCCGCGCCCCTCTTCTGGTCGTGTGGCCGAATTCCTGGAGCAAGGAAGTGTGCAGCCGGGTGGCACGAATGGAAATCCGCTGTACGAGTGCCGAGGAAAACCTCGTGCAAAGTCCGCCTGACCGCTTGCAAGTCCGCCTGGTTGCTGCCCGCATGCTGGCGCAGCAGGCGGGCGATCGCATCCTCTTGGTCCCCGCGGAGGGCAGCGCGGAAACACTACGCGAAGAAGTAAGGCGCTTCACTGAGTCGGACATCGCCTTGGTTTCGGTTGCGAACATGCTGCGCGACCCGCTTTCCAGCACGGAACCGGCCGATCCTGGGTTGCCCAGCGCCGTTCTAGAGAGCGCCCCCGCACAGCCCACTCGGTAAGGGTGCAGGAACAGCGCGTTGCTGCTTGACGCGCCTCTTTGGTAAGAGCCAGGTCATGAGTGACACCCCGGGGCTCTGGCCCCGCCCGAGTTACCTGACCGTGTCCGAACTAACGCAGCGCGTACGCGAAGCGCTCGAGACCGTGCTCGAGGAGTGTTGGGTGGTGGGAGAAATCTCGAACTTTCGTGTGCCGCCCTCCGGGCACTTTTATTTCGTGCTCAAGGACGAGCAGTCGCAAATCTCCGCGGTCATGTTCCGTGGCGCAAACCGGGCTCTTGCCTTTCGTCCGGAAGATGGACTCAAGGTGCTGGTGCACGGCCGGGTGAGCCTGTATGAGGTACGGGGCACGCTGCAGTTGTACGTGGACACGATGGAGCCGTGCGGAATTGGTAGCGTGCACCTGGCTCTCGAACAGCTCAAGCAACGGCTCGCTGCAGAGGGGCTGTTCGCGGAGGAACGCAAGCGCCCACTGCCGTTTCTGCCGCGCCGGGTCGGCATCGTAACCGCCCTCGGCGGCGCAGCGATTCGGGACATGCTGGTCGTGTTGCACCAACGTATGCCCAGCGTGCCAGTGGTGGTTCGGCCTGTGTTGGTGCAAGGCAAGGAGGCACCGGGCGAGATCGTGCAAGCGCTGCACGACTTACAACGGTTGCCCGATCTCGACGTGATCATTGTCGGCCGCGGGGGCGGCTCGCGCGAAGACTTGTGGGCCTTCAATGACGAGGCTGTGGCGCGGGCGATTGCGGCCTGCAGAGTTCCGATCGTCTCCGCAGTCGGCCACGAGATTGATGTCACGATTGCCGATTTGGTTGCCGACCGCCGCGCTCCCACTCCGACCGCCGCTGCCACCATGGTGGTTCCGCATCGGCGCGACTTGCTCGCCCACATCGAACAACAGCGGCGACTGTTGGCCAGTGCGTTTGGTCGCACTCTCAGCCTGCACCGCGAAAGGCTTTCCCACTTGGCGCGGCGGCTGCGCGACCCGCGCCACGCCATCGAGAACCACCGCCTGCGGCTCGATGAACTGGGCGAGCGCGCGGCACGCGCCATCGGGCGGCTTGTCCTTCAACACCGGCTCAGGGCACGCGCCCTTGCAGAGCAGTTGCACGCGCTGAGCCCGCTGGCGGTGCTCGACCGAGGCTTTGCTCTTGCCACCCGGGTGGACAGCGGCGCCATCGTCCGCGATGCTCGATCCCTCAGTTCCGGGGACCGCTTACGCCTGCGCTTTGCCCGCGGAGCCTCGCAAGTCCGGGTGGAAACGGTCGAGCAAGGAGAGGAAGGATCATGAGCGAGGAATCTCTGCAGTCGTTCGAGGAAGCCATGCGCGCCCTCGAAGAAATCGTTCGCCGGCTGGAGCGGGGTGACTTGCCGCTCGAGGACGCTCTGGCGACATTCGAGCAAGGTGTCGCCTTGGTCCGCAAACTCAACGAGCGGTTGACACAAATCGAGAGCAAAGTAGAGGTGCTGACCCGCTCTGCAGAAGGCCAGCTCACACTCATGTCACTCGAACCAGAAACGGAGGAGTGAGCCGTTGCGGCTGAACCGCTACCTCGAACAAAAGCGGCGCTTAGTGGACCGGGCTCTCGATCGCTACTTTCCCGCCACGCAACATCCAGATCGCCTGATCGAAGCCATTCGCTATAGCCTTCTCTCCGGTGGCAAGCGGCTGCGCCCGGTGCTGGCGCTGGCAGCCAGCGAAGCAGTGGGGGGATCTCTCGAGCCCATTCTGCCCTTTGCTTGTGCCATCGAGATGATCCACACCTACTCCCTGATCCACGACGACCTTCCCGCCATGGACGACGATGAGTTGCGCCGTGGGCGGCCCACCAGCCATGTGGTCTTTGGCGAGGCACTGGCCATTCTCGCCGGAGACGCTCTCTTGACCGAGGCATTCCACCTCATGGGTCAGGCGGCACTCTCTGGCTCCGTACCGCCGCGGCGGGCCCTGCAGGTGCTGGTCGAGGTGGCGGCGGCGGCTGGGGCCCGCGGGATGGTGGCGGGCCAGGCGGCGGATCTCCATGCGGAGCATTCCACCCCCGACCTGCCCCTGGTGGAGTACATCCACGTGCGCAAAACCGGCGAGTTGATCCGCGCCAGCGTGCGGGCGGGCGCGATCCTGGGCGGGGCGCGCTCAAGTGACTTGCGCCGCCTCACACGGTACGCGGAGTTTCTCGGCCTTGCCTTCCAAATCGCGGACGACATCTTGGATGAAGAGGGAAGCTTTCAGCTCACCGGCAAGCGAGGTGGTCGCGACCGCGAGCGGCAAAAGGCTACTTTTCCGGCAGTGCTCGGCTTGCCCGCCTCCAAGCAGCGCGCCCGCGAGTTGCTCGACTCCGCCCTCAACGAGCTTGCCGGGTTCGATCAGCGAGCGGAGCCACTGCGGCAAATTGCCCGCCTAATCGTGGCGCGGGCTTGTTCCCCATGAGGTCTCGCCGCCGTGTACGCGCCGACAAGCTTCTCGTCGAACGCGGGCTGGCACCTAGCCGCGAGCGGGCGCAAGCTTTGGTGTTAGCCGGGGCGGTCTACCACGGCACCCAGCTCGTGCGAAAACCGGGAACGCTGCTGCCGGAGGATGCTGCGCTCGAGGTCCGGGGGGAGGATCTTCCGTTTGTCAGCCGTGGTGGCCTCAAGCTCGCCCACGCCCTCGACTCCTTCGCGCTCGACGTGCGGGGGCGCATCGCACTCGATGTCGGCGCTTCCACAGGCGGCTTCACGGACTGCTTGCTGCAGCGAGGTGCAGCGCGGGTTTACGCAATCGATGTTGGCTATGGGCAGCTCGCCTGGAAGTTGCGCAGGGACCCGCGTGTGGTGGTTTTGGAGCGCACGAACATCCGCCATGTGACTCCCGAGCAACTCCTGGAGCGCGCGTCTCTGGCCGTGATTGACGTTTCCTTCATTTCCCTGCGCCTCGTTCTGCCCGTGATCGTCGGCTTGCTCCTCCCCGGAGCCGATGTGCTGCCGCTGGTCAAACCCCAATTCGAGGTCGGCCGCGAACTAGTGGGCTCCGGCGGCGTCGTGCGCAGCGCTACGGCCCGCGATGCGGCGGTGCGCGCAATCCGCGCCTTCGCCGTGCAGCTAGGTTTTGATTGCTACGGTGAGTGCACCTCACCGATTACCGGACCAAAGGGAAACGTGGAGTACTTCCTCCACCTGCGGCTACCCGAGTCGCCTCGGCCGGCGGAACCAGCCACCCCTGGGCCACCGCGGTGAGCAAGCCACCTCCCAAAACGGCGACCACACCCATCACGAAGGTAGGCCGCACTACGAGTTCCAGCACCGGCAGCGCCCGCCCGAGCTGCCCCAAGACCGCACCTGCCACCAGTACTCCCCCTGCCACCGCCAGAGTCAGCCCGGCCACCCGGCACACTTGCCGCAAGCCCAGCGCCTCGTCGCGCAAGCGCTCGTAGAGTTGCGCTTTCTCGCAAGCCACAGCCACGTCCGCCGCCACCGCCTCCAAAAACTCCAAGTCAGCCGGGGTCAAGAACCGAGGCGCAGGGTTCACGACCTCCATGACCCCGATGTTCCCCGTTCGCGTGCGCAAAGGAGCGCACAGCAGGGACCGCGTTGTCATGTGCGTCTGCTGGTCGACGCCGCGGTAAAAGCGCTCATCATTGGCGGTATCCGCCACGAGCTCGGCACGATCATGAGCGAGCACCCAGCCCGCAATACCGCGATCGGCCGGGAAACGCACCTCTCCCAGTTTTGCCTCCGACGAAGCGTCAACGTCGCTGACCACCGGGAAGTAAAACTCGTTCCTCTTGGGATCGAGCATCAAGATCGCGCAGCCCTCGGCTTCGAAGAGAACACGCCCGCGTTCGGTAGCAAAAGCCAGCAAGCGAGCCAGATCGGCAAAGGTGGTCAGGTCCCGGTTCAGCTCATAAAGCAGGCGCAGACGCTCGCGCGCTGTGGCTTGCCCATCCCCCTCTCGTTCGCTTGCCGCCATCACCAGGTCTGCCTTCGGCAGTCAGCTCGAAAAGCCGCGCACGTAGGGGAGGCGCCGCGCCGTCTCGCGGATTTGCTCTTCTGCTTGCAGCAAGATCTGCGTGGCATCCCAGGTGCCCTCCAGCAGTTGCCGGCGCGCAGCCTCTGGAATTTGCACCGGGATACTTCGCCCCACAAACGACACGCGGCACTCGTTCAAATCAACCACCATGATCTCCTGCGGGTGGCGTTCTACCAACTCCTGCAGCGTGGTAATCGCTTCCTCACCCGCGGTCACGCACGGCATGCCCAAAGCAATGCAATTCCCGAAAAAGATATCCGCGAAGGACTCACCGACGAGCGCGCGAATCCCCCACCGCAGCAGCGCTTGGGGCGCATGTTCCCGCGACGAGCCACAACCAAAGTTCTTGTTCACCACGGCGATCCGCGGGCCTTTGGCTTGGAAGCGAGGGTCGTCGAGAACGTGCCCTTTGGAACGACCCTGCGCGTCGAAACGCTCATCATAAAAGGCGTACTGGCCGAGCCCTTCGAAGATCACCACCTTCATGAAGCGGGCCGGGATAATCCGATCGGTATCAATATCGTTTCCACGCAACGGGATGGGGCGCCCCTCGACCCGTTCGATTCGGCTCGATTTTGCCATCCGCTCCTCCTGCCTATTCAGTCTTTCAGAACCTCGCGTACATCCACGACCTCGCCCGCGATCGCCGCTGCCGCCACCATCGCCGGACTCATCAGCAAGGTCCGTCCGGCCGGGGATCCCTGCCGCCCCTTGAAATTGCGGTTGCTGGAGGAAGCGCACACTTGGCGGCCGACGAGCTTGTCCGGGTTCATAGCCAGGCACATCGAGCAACCTGGCAAGCGCCATTCGAAGCCCGCAGCGCCAAAGATTTCGTGCAATCCCTCCTCCTCTGCAGCCCGTGCCACCGCTTCCGAACCGGGCACGACCAGGGCCTTTACATGCGGTCGCACGCGGCCCAAGCGAGCAATCCGGGCAGCCTCGCGCAAGTCGGAAAGGCGGCCGTTGGTGCAGGAGCCAATAAAAGCGACGTCGATCTTCATACCGCGGATCGGCTTGCCCGGCTGCACATCCATGTACGCGTACGCCTCCTCTGCAACCGCGCGCTCATCCGGCGGAAAGGCCTCGGGCGGAGGGATCGTCTCGTCCACCCCGATTGCCTGCCCGGGGTTGATCCCCCAGGTAACCGTGGGAGCGATGGCGGAACCGTCCAACTCGACCACATCGTCGTAGGCTGCGTTCGCATCCGAGGCCATCGCCGACCACCACGTTACCGCACGCTCGAAGGCGTCCCCCGCCGGCGCAAAAGGCCGCCCGCGCAAGTAGTCGAACGTCTTCTGGTCCGGATTCACGTACCCGAGCCGCGCCCCGCCTTCGATGCTCATGTTGCACACCGTCATGCGCTCTTCCATGGACATGGCATCGATCACCTCACCCGCATATTCGTAGGCGTAGCCGACCCCGCCTTTCACCCCGAGCTTGCGGATGATGAACAAGATCACGTCCTTGGCATACACTCCGCGCGCCAGGCGCCCACGGACTACAATGCGCCGCACCCGCGGTTTTTGCATCACCAGGCACTGCGCGGCCAAGACATCGCGCACCTGACTGGTGCCGATGCCAAAGGCCACAGCCCCCAGCGCACCATGCGTACTGGTGTGGCTGTCGCCGCACGCCACCGTCATCCCAGGCTGCGTGAGGCCGAGTTCCGGACCCAACACGTGCACGATTCCCTGCTGCCCGCTGTTGGCGTTAAAGAAGCGAATTCCGAACTCAGCGCAGTTCCGCTCGATGGCGCTCATCATCCCCTCGGCCTGCTCGTCCGCATACGGCCGCCGTCGCGTGTCGGTGGGGATGATGTGATCCACAGTCGCGACCGTCCGCTCTGGAAACAGCACCCGGAGCCCTTGTTCGCGCAGCATCTGAAAGGCCTGCGGGCTGGTCACTTCGTGCACCAGGTGCAAACCAATGAAGAGCTGTGTCTGCCCTCCCGGCAGTTCGCGCACAGTGTGCGCTTCCCAAACTTTATCCAACAGTGTTCGACCCATCTCTGATCCTCGAGATGAATCCGCTTAGCGGATTGGCGCGGCCCGCGCACCATTCCCACACCGCACTCCGTTGTCAGAGGCCACTATTTGAAGAGTTGCTGCACCGACTTGAATTCCTTGGCCTCGGCGGTGCGTAGCCACTCGAAAGCTACCATCTCCACCGTGGCAGGAACGGCACCGCTCTGGAACATTTTGCGTAGCCCAACGCGGTAGTCGAGCGGAAAGCGCGACGCCACAGCGTCTACCGGGACGTGCACCTGGAACCCTCGCGCCAACAAGTCGTGCACGGTCTGGTTGACACAAGCATGGGTCTCCAACCCACAAACCACTAGCTGCCAGCGCGCTGCAGCCCGCAACGCTTCCGCAAAGCCCGCGGCATGCCAGCAACTCAGGCTGCGCTTCTCGAAGACCTTCGCCTCGCTACCAAATAGGGAGCGAATCTCCGGCAAGGTGGCACCCAAGCCGCGCGGGTACTGTTCGGTCGCCAGCACAGGAACACCGACCAACTGCGCGCTGCGCAACAGCCGTTGCGTCGCAGCGAGAAAGCGTTCCTCGCAAAAGGTCTTTCCGCGGTACGCCTCCTGAATGTCAATCACAACAACGATGCTTTGCTCGCGCTGCAAAAGTCTTTCGATCTTCATGACTCCGCGCCGTCTTTCACCCAAACGATGTCCGTAAATGCTTCGCCTAGACGGTCCGCATCAGGGTCGCAATGGCGAGCTCTGCACCACCTTCGGAAGCAGGGAGGGGAGCGACAACGCGGCCCGGCTACGAAGCGCGCGAACCTCGGGCGGACCCTTGCCACAAAAAATTACCGGCTCGTCCGTTGTGCCCGACGGGGTTCGTGGTCCAGCTCCTGCGGTCCCCGTAGGGGCGCACAGTGCGCACCCTTGCTGGGCACCACAAACGGATTCTTCTTCTCTCACGCGCACAACCAACCGTCGGCCGACCGGTTCACCACCCAGCCCCGTCTGCGAAAGCACCTTCTGCACATAAGCAGCGCCGGTTGAGGCCCGCACGAGGCCACTTTGGCGGCCCCCGATCCCCTCGCCCCAAACCTCCCGCGCGCTGCACGGTCCCCAAAGAAGAACGTCGTCCGCACTCGTTCTCGATCAGCGTAACGCCAGCGGTGGCCACTCGAGGCACGAATACCGCGGACCGCCGGCAAAGGTCAGCCAGGGACGCGGGCACGGCGAAGAAGGAACCGCCAAAGCAACAGGCCAAACCAGCTCAGGGAAGAGCGCCTCCTCCGCCAGAAGCCGCAGTGTCCGATGGCGCGAGCGACCGCGGTCGAAGGCGGTGGTGACAAACCCGGGAAACACAGCCGGTACGGCAGCAGCGAACGCAGGGGCATCAGCCACGGCAACCGCCAGCGGACCTTGGATCTGAACGTTTCCCCCGGCGACCTCCCTCACTCGAACAGGTGGAACGGGTGCGGGCCGCGTAGCCAACGCGGGCACGACGACCGTGGCTGCACCTCTCTCCTCTCTCACCGGTGGCGCCGGTTCCGCTTCCGCCTGCAACCCAGCACGGCTCCAGGCGGCCCCGACCACCTCTCGGGCGTTCGCCCGCTCACTCGCAGGAATCTCCTCCTCGAGATTCGTAAAGTGCGTAACCCCATCTGCATCGCGCCAAGCGTAGATTTGCCCGCGTACGGGTGAAGCCACGATCGCAACGGCAAGCAGGAGCCACGCTTTGCGCACGATACCGGCAATCTAGGCCGGCGCAGCCGGGGAGCGCAAGCCCACGCCCAACGTCTCTCGGTGCTGCCCCAGACCGCCGTTCGGCCGGCTCCTGCGCCAGGCGGCTCACGCGGCGCCGTCCGCCACTGCTTGCGCAGCCTGCTCGGTGTTCTGCCTTGCGCCGCGTTTCGCGGTACGGAGCAGGAAGATCCCGAGCAACATCAGGGCGATGCTGTAAGCTTGCGCCGTCGTCAGCCCCCACAGCCACGCCGGATTGCGCCGCACAAACTCGATTGCGAAGCGCGCCGCTGGCGCCAAGAGCAAGTACCAGCCGGTGATCTCTCCGCTGCGCGCCGCCCGGCGCTTGCGCCACAGGAAAGCAAAAATGGCGAACGAAGCCAGCATCTCGTACACCGGCGCTGGGTGCACGCGCTCGGTGGTCGGCACCACTCCGTGCGGGTAGCTCATGGCCCACGGCAGGTCGGTGGGAACGCCGTAATCGCCGTCGCCACTGAGCTGGCAGCCGATTCGCCCGATGCCTAACCCCAACGCCAGTGCTGGTGCGGTGATGTCCGCGAGCACCAGCAGCGGGACGCCACGCTGGCGCGCCAGGAAGGCAACCGCTAGCGCGCCGCCAATGAGGCCGCCGTACCAGACCCAGCCACTGCCCGAGAGCAAGAAGGCCAGCGGATCGGAGCCAAACAGATCCCAGGCAGTGGGGATCAGGAACAAGCGCGCCCCGACCCAGCCTCCGATGTACGCATACAGCAGGATGTCATAGGCAAGGTCGGCCGGAAACCCACGCCGCTGCACTTCGGAGCGGACCACGAAAAAGCCCGCCACAAACGCCAGAAAGGCCATGGCCCAGAAACTGGGCACGGAGAAGTCACCTATGGAAAACAAGATTGGGCGCATCGCTCTTTCGCCTGCCTGCGCCGGCGCCGCCGTCTGGCACCTGGCTTCCGGTGCGCCTCCTGCTCACACTCCCACGATGTTGTAACCCGCGTCCACATGGACCACCTCGCCGGTGACCCCACTTGCCCAGTCGCTCGCCAAGTACACGGCCGCATGCGCGACTTCCTCCGCGCGAATGTTGCGTCGCAGTGGGGCTCGCTCGGCATGATGGCGCAGCATATCCCGAAAACCGCTGATGCCAGCAGCAGAAAGAGTGCGCACCGGACCGGCTGAAATGGCGTTCACCCGTACCTGCTTGGAGCCCAGCTCGTACGCAAGGTAACGGACACTCGCCTCGAGGGCCGCTTTGGCCACGCCCATCACGTTATAATTCGGCACCACCTTCTCTGCGCCAAAGTACGTGAGCGTGAGCACCGATCCGCCCGCCGGCAACAACGGCTCGAACGCCCGCGCCAACGCCACCAGAGAGTACGTGCTCACCTCGAGAGCGAGGCGAAAGCCGGCGCGCGAGGTATCGAGAAAACGCCCTTTCAAGTCCTCGCGTTCGGCAAAGGCAATGGCGTGCACCAACACGTCTACCTTGCCCCACACCGCGCCCAAACGTTCAGCCAGAGCGGCAATTTGTTCGTCCACCAGCACATCGCAGGGATAGACGCGCTCCACGTTGAGAGAGGCCGCCAGCGGCCGCACCCGGCGCTCGAACGCCTCGTTCGCATAGGTAAAAGCGAGCTCTGCGCCTTGGGCCGCAAAAGCCTGCGCGATCCCCCACGCTAAGCTGTGGTCGTTGGCCACACCCAGGATGCACGCTCGTTTCCCCGCCAGGACCCCCGGCGCGGAGGGCAGCGGATGCTCGTGACTACCGTTCATGCGCAAGCCTGCTCAATGGACGCCCGACCCAAGCTGCAGTGCGTACGGATCAATGCCCAAGCGGCGGATCGCCGTTTCCCACATGAGCGAAGCATCGGTGTGGAAGATCAGGTCCTTATCCGCATCCGCGGTGAGCCACGCAGAGGCAGCCAGCTCTCCCTCGAGCTGACCGCCGGCCCACCCAGCGTACCCCAACAAAAACCGGGCATCGGCAGCCCGCTCCGGTTCTTCTTCCAGCAAGCGGCGCAGCAGGTCCGCAGAACCCGAAAGATACAACCCTGGACCAATGGACACAGCATGGTCACCACCCGGATCGAAACCGAGCAGCAGCCAGCCGCGATGGGGTTCCACCGGTCCACCCGTCCAAACCCGCATCTGTGCCCGATCTGCGCGCAATGGCGGCTCGAACGCCACCACGCTCGACACCAAGGTAGAGGTGGGGCGATTGACCACCAGACCCATGGCTCCGTCGCCATCGTGCCGGCACAGCAACACCACGGAGCGCGCGAAGTTCGGGTCCGTCATCTGCGGCATGGCCAGCAAAAACCCGGGCGCCAACGAACTTTGCGACATGGCCCTTCCCTAACGGTTCCGCTGCTCCTTGCCAAGCAATGCACACATCCGTCACGCCCCGCGTCGAAGGCCCCCGCGTTCCCCTGTAGGCACCGTTCGCGCGCACGGGTGCAGCCGCGAAACGCCAGCGCTAGCTAAGGGCTTCCCACTCGAGCAGCACACAACGAAAGGAGAGGAGGCCTGCCCATGATGGAAGCAACTCAGGAACGGGAGAGCCGCGCCCGCGCTTGGATCCAACGCCTCTGCGAGCTACCGAGCCGCATCGCCGGCACGTTCTACGAGCGGCAGGCGGCAGATCAAGTCGCAGACTGGCTGCAGCAACTGGGGTTCTCCGATGTACAGGTGGTGCCAGTGGAAGGAGGGCCCCGCCCGGGCCGAGTGCTGGCATTGCACGCCGCCGTGGGTTTGCTCGGGGTCCTGTGGGGCGGCTTGATCGGCGTTCTCCTCGTTCTGTTGGCGTGGGTGTCGTTTCGTTTGGAGAACCGGCGTCAAGCACGTATTCTCTCGCGCCTGCTCGGAGTCTCGAACTCGGTCAACGTCGTCGGCCGTCGTGGCTCGCCACAGGCGAGCCGGCGTGTGATTTTCAGTGCCCATATTGACACCACCGAGGCCGGCTTCGTTTTCTCGCCGCGGGTGGCTCATTGGTTTGCGGGCTGGAACCACCAACGGCAAGGTAACGGCAACCGCTTGCCCATCCCGCCCCTGGCTGTCCCTGAGCTGCTGCTGGCGTTGGGAACGGCGGTCGCGCTTGCAGAGTGGACCGGTTCCCATGGCTGGCTGTTCGGGGCCATTCGCTATGCTGACATCCTGGGGCTCGCCCTCGCCGTGGGTCTCGGCTTGCAATGGGCCATGGCCCAACCCACGCCGGGCGCGAACGACAACGCCTCAGCAGTGGCCGCCATGCTGCTGGCCGGCGACTCGCTCGCCCAGCAACTGGGCGACGACGTGGAACTGTGGCTGGTGGGAACCGGCGCCGAAGAATGCGGCAGCGGGGGCATGTGGGAGTTCGTGGAAACGCACTCCCATTGGGACCCCGAGCACACGTTTTTCATCAACTTCGAGTGTGTTGGTGGGGGGAACCTACACTATATCCTGAGCGAGGGGCTGCTCGGCCGCACCCACTACCCTCCCCGCCTGCTCGAGGTGGCGCGCTCGGTAGCCGCAAGCGGCCGCTTTGGGCGCGTTACCCCGGTGCACCTGCTCGCCGGCACCGACGGCAAAGTCCCCGCGTTATGCGGCTACCCGGCTCTCTCCTTGATCACTCTCGAAGACAACGGCGTTCCGCGGAACTACCACCAGCCCACGGATACGGTGGAGCAAATTGACCTCGCCGCCGTGGTGCGAGCCGCAGACTTCGCCGCTGCGGTCGCCCGCGTCGCCCTGACCACGGCGTAGTTCGCCTCTGCAAGCTAGGCGAGAGCGCCGATGCGGGTGATCGCCGGGGAGGCAAAAGGGCGAAGATTGGTGGCCCCGCGCGGCCTTGCAACTCGGCCGACGGCGGACAAAGTCAAAGGAGCCATTTTCAACATTGTAGAAAGCCGCTTTTCCCTGCATGGCGCAGAGTTGCTGGACCTCTACGCGGGTAGCGGCTCGCTCGGCATCGAGGCGCTCAGCCGCGGTGCCCGGCATGTCACCTTCGTCGAGAAAAGCGAAGCCGCTCTCGCCGCGCTGCGCAAAAATCTCGCGCACTGCCGATTTGCGAGTCGAGCCACTGTCCTACGCGGAGCCGTTCTCCCCACGCTGCGGCGGCTGGCGCAACAAGGAGTCCGTTTCCACGGTGCCTTCGCCGATCCCCCGTACCGCACGCCCGATTTGGATGCGCTGCTCTCGCTGCTCGGGGAATCTCCGTTGCTCGCGCCAGAGGCATGGCTCGCGCTGGAGGTGGCAGCCGACCGTTCCCTTCGCGCTCGCTACGGAGCGCTGCAGTTGCTTCACACCCGCCGGTATGGAAAGACAGCGGTCGCTCTGTTCCAGACTTCCATGGCAAACGACAACAAAATGTCCCATCGTTTACTGAAAGCCGTTTACGCTGGTTCCTTTGACCCGATCACCAACGGTCACATTGACCTCATCCGCCGCGCCATCGAGGTGTTCGATCAGGTCATCGTGGCGGTGGCAGGAGTGACCAGCGACGCCAAGAAAGGCGGGGCCCTGTTCACGCCCGAGGAGCGAGTGGCCATGATTCGCGAAGCGCTGCGCGACGCGGGGGATCGGGTGCAGGTGGATGCCTTCGGCGGTCTGCTCGTGGATTACTGCGACCAAGTGGGCGCGCGGGTCATCATTCGCGGCCTCAGAGCGGTGTCGGACTTCGAATACGAGTTCCAAATGGCGATGATGAATCGCCACTTGCGCCCGCACATCCATACCGTGTTTCTCCCCACCAGCGAGGCACACTCGTACACGTCTTCCCGCTTGGTGAAGGAAGTGGCCGCCCTCGGGGGCGACATCAGCGGGCAGGTTCCCGACAACGTGCGCCGTCTACTGTTGGAGAAACTCGCTCCCTCGCGCTGAGGCCCGCTTTTCGATAAGCGCCTCGGTCGCATCGCAACCACCTGTGGGGAAAGGAATGCCATGGAACTCAGCCAACGACTGCGCTTCGTAAAACCATCGGCCACGCTGGCGGTCACCGAGGCTGCCAACGCGCTGCGGCGGCAGGGCGTAGCGGTCATTGACCTTGGCGCGGGCGAACCGGACTTCGACACGCCCGAGCACATCAAGGAAGCTGCACGGCAAGCCTTGGCCCGTGGCGAGACCAAGTACACGCCCGTTGGCGGCACCGACGAACTCAAAGAGGCGATTGTCACCAAGCTCAAGCGCGACAACGGCGTCGAGTACGCGAAAAACGAGGTCATGGCCAACTGCGGCGGCAAGCATTCGCTCTTTGTCGCCTTCCAAGCCTTGTTCAACGATGGCGACGAAGTACTCGTTCCAGCACCGTTTTGGGTCAGCTACCCGGATATGCTCCGCCTAGCCGGAGCGGAAGCGCGCATTGTCTTTCCTCGCCCGGAAAACGATTTCAAACTCACCGCTAGTGATCTGGCAGGGGCCTGGAGTGCACGCACCCGCGCGGTGATCTTGAACAGCCCCAGCAACCCCGCCGGTGTGGCCTACAACGAGGAGGAACTCGCCGCTCTGCTCGAGGTTGTGGCCGAACGGCCTTGCTGGATCATTTCAGACGACGTCTACGAAAAAATGGTGTACGGGGATTTTCGCCTCGGCCAAGTCCTCCGCTTGCGACCCGAGCTGCGCGAACGAACGATCCTCTGTAACTCCGTATCCAAAACCTACGCCATGACCGGCTGGCGCGTGGGCTACACGGCAGCGCCCGCTCCCGTGATTAAGGCCATGACCACCATCCAAGGTCAGATGACTTCGAACCCCTCTTCCATCGCTCAGGCTGCCGCGGCTGCGGCGCTCGCCGGACCGCAGGACTCCGTCGGGCAAATGATGGCGGCTTTCGCAGAGCGGCGGGACTTCGTCATGCAGCGCTTGCGCCGCATCCCTGGGATTCGCTGTCCGATGCCGCAAGGAGCGTTTTATGTTTTTCCGAACGTCTCGGCGTACCTGCGGCGTCCAGGGGGACCACAAACCGGCGATGAGTTGGCCAAGTTTCTCATTGAGCGCGCCCACGTGGCGCTCGTCGGCGGCACCGACTTCGGTTACCCGGACCACATCCGCATCTCCTATGCCAATTCGCTCGACAACTCGTCGGAAGCTCTGGACCGAATCGAGCAGGCTCTCAAGGCGCTGGCGCCGGACGTAGCTGCCTGAGCCACGCGGCGTGGCTTTCCCCTGCGGCCAGTTCGAGCGCCGCTACTGCTGGCCGCTGCCCGCTGCAGCAAACACCTCGGTGGTAAAAACGAACAGGCGGGCATCCTCCTCCTGCCAGGCATCGGGAGCCAACCCCGCCTTGCGGGCGAGCTGGTCGAGGAGTTGCTCTCGGCTCCACCCTTGCTCGAGCGCCACTTTCGGCAAGAACACAGCCCGCGCCGAGCCAAGTTCCAGGCAGACGCCGTGGATTCCCACCAAGATCTCTTCCGGCGGCACCGGGCGCAGGGGCGACAAGCGAGAAATCTCGATGGTCAGCGCATCGACCTCTTCAGGCCGGACCGGAGGGAAGCGGGGATCGTGCAGAGCGGCTGAACGCGCCGTGCGGATCACCGCCTGATAGAGTGGTTCGCGAGCCTCCACCGTGCCCACGCAACCTCGCAGCTCCTGTCCTCGGTACAAGGTCACGAACACCGCGGCCGGTTGTTGCAACAATGGCGGGATTTCTTCCAACACCGGGGCTTCGTACCCTTCGAGAGCGCTGCGGATGCTTTCCCGGGCAACAGAGAGGAGTAAGCTCCGCTCTTCTTCGGTCAACGGAATCCAGCTCTCGCTACCGATCATTCTTCTTCGACCTTGACTTCTCGCTCCGAGCCCCTTCCTCGTGCTCGAGAAACGCTACCAACCACCGCTGCCAAAGGGCCTCGCCACCATCCCGCGGGCCCTCTTCTCTCTACCACAACCGAGCCCGGCCGCACGAGCGCTGCCCGGTACCGCCCGAAACTAGCCCGAGCCCGGTTACCTTGCGGCAAAAAGAGCGTTTTGCCATAAGGGCGCGGCCTCTGAGGGGACGCTTGTGGTGTGGTCTCGGGTGGGGAACGATCCAGATGGGTCCGCCATTTGGCCCCACCCCAGGAGAACGAATTTGCAGAGAAGGGAAACCGACATGATCGAAGGAACGCGCAAAAGCTGGCCGGCATTGGCCTGGTTGGGAATCTGGCTGATAGGCTTGTTTTCCGCGCCCGCGTTTGGAGCTGGGACGCAGGCGCACGGCGAGATGCATCTGGTGCTGCCGGACTTCCGCATCGTGCACTTTCTGGGCGTGAGCGGCCATACCCTCCTTTCCATTGGCCTGCTGGTGTGCGCCCTTGGCCTGCTGTTCGGTTTGGTCATTTACCAACAGCTCAAGAACCTGCCGGTGCACCGCGCCATGCGCGAGATTTCCGAACTGATCTACGAGACCTGTAAGACGTATCTGCTGACCCAGGGCAAGTTCATCCTGATCCTGGAGTTTTTCATCGGCGTCATCATGGCGGTGTACTTCTACCGCGCCTTCGAGGGCGATCTCACCAAGGTACTGATCGTTCTCTTCTTTAGCCTAGTCGGGATCGGCGGCAGCTACGGAGTGGCTTGGTTCGGGATGCGGGTAAACAACTTCGCTAACTCGCGAGCGGCCTTCGCGGCTCTACGCGGCAAGCCGTTCCCCACTTACGAAATCCCTCTCAAGGCCGGGATGAGCATCGGTATGGTCCTGATTTCCGTAGAGCTGCTCATCATGCTCGTGATCCTGCTCTACATTCCCGCCAACTTCGCCGGCCCCTGTTTTATCGGCTTTGCGATTGGGGAGTCCCTCGGCGCCTCTGCGCTGCGCATCGCTGGCGGTATCTTCACCAAGATCGCTGACATCGGCTCCGATCTCATGAAGATCGTCTTCAACATCAAAGAAGACGACGCGCGCAATCCGGGTGTGATCGCGGATTGCACCGGCGACAATGCGGGCGACTCGGTGGGGCCATCGGCCGATGGTTTCGAGACCTACGGAGTCACGGGCGTCGCGCTGATCACCTTTATCCTGCTCGTTCTCGGCCAGGACCCGCACCTACAAGTCACCTTACTGGTGTGGATCTTTGCCATGCGCATCATGATGATTGTGGCCTCCGGCGGCTCCTACCTACTGAACGAGGCCATCCAGCGCGCCCGCCTCGGCAACGCAGACCAAATGAACTTCGAGCAGCCACTGACCTTCCTCGTCTGGCTGACCTCGATTGTCTCCATCACCCTCACCTACATCGTGTCGTACTTGCTGATTCGCGACTTAGGCACGGGGAACCTGTGGTGGCAGCTCTCAACGATCATCAGTTGCGGCACCATCGCTGGCGCACTGATCCCCGAGCTCGTGAAGATCTTCACTTCCACCGAGTCAGCGCACGTGCGCGAGGTGGTCACAGCCTCGCGCGAGGGCGGGCCATCCCTCAACATCCTGAGTGGTCTCACTGCGGGAAACTATTCGTCGTACTGGATGGGGGCAACCTTCATTGTGCTCATGGGCCTCGCTTGGATCGTGAGTGGCGGCGACCTGCAGCAGGCCTTGCCGCAAGCCACTGCGCACATGACCGCCCCGGTGTTTGCTTTCGGCTTGGTCGCTTTCGGCTTCCTGGGGATGGGACCGGTTACGATCGCCGTGGATTCCTACGGCCCGGTGACCGACAATGCGCAGTCCGTCTACGAACTTTCCGTGATCGAGAACATCCCCAACGTGAAGGAGGAGATTCAAAGGGAGTTCGGATTTACCCCGGCCTTTGATCGCGCCAAGCACTATCTCGAGGAAAACGACGGCGCGGGCAACACGTTCAAGGCAACGGCCAAGCCCGTACTCATCGGGACCGCAGTCGTCGGTGCCACCACAATGATCTTCTCCATTGTGGTGGCCCTCACCAACGGCCTGCAAGCGGAATACCTCGGGCACTTGTCTCTCCTCAGCCCGCCCTTCTTGCTGGGCCTCATTTGCGGAGGCGCGATGATTTACTGGTTCACCGGCGCAACGACACAGGCCGTGGTCACTGGTGCCTACCGGGCAGTGGAGTTTATCAAGGCCAACATCCGCCTCGAGGGAGTCGAGAAGGCTTCCATCGCCGACTCGAAACGGGTGGTGGAGATCTGCACCCAGTATGCGCAGTCCGGCATGTTCAACATCTTCCTCGCCGTGTTTTTCTCCACCCTCGCCTTCGCCAGCTTGGATCCGTTCTTTTTCGTAGGGTACTTGGTCTCGATTGCTCTCTTTGGCTTGTTCCAGGCAATTTTCATGGCCAATGCGGGCGGGGCTTGGGACAATGCCAAGAAAATCGTCGAGGTCGAACTCAAGGAAAAAGGCTCCGAACTACACGCCGCCACAGTGGTCGGGGACACGGTCGGTGACCCGTTCAAAGACACGTCGTCGGTGGCCATGAACCCGGTGATCAAGTTCACGACTCTGTTCGGCTTACTGGCCGTGGAGCTGGCGGTCACCCTACCTCATACACTCACCCGTTTCCTGGCGCTCGCGTTCTTCGCTGGCGCAGTGACCTTTGTGTACCGTTCCTTCTACGGCATGCGGATCAAGAGCGAGCAGGCCTGAGCGAGGTGTGAGAAGCTGCCTGCTGATGGGGCGCAACGCTGCGCCCCATCAGCAGGCAGGGGCTTCGAGCCACTGGAGCAAGGCGCGGACAGGAATGGCAATGTGATCGGGCCGCTGCGCCGCTTCTTGCCCGAGGGCAATCAGATTGCGCTCGATCAGGCAGAAAGCGAGCAGGCAATCGAGGGCGTGTGCATCCGCTGGTAACAAGCCGCTACCCTCCATGCCTTCCAAGTAGGCGCGAAGGAAGGCGGTACCCACCCACCGTTCCCACAGCCGTCCCCAGGGTTCGAGACGCGGCATGTCCTCACCACGGATGGTCGCGGCTGGGCCATACAGCATCCGCTCCACCGCGAACCCGAAGGAGCGGATCAGGCTCGCTGCGTCGTAGAGCGGCGTACGCTTGACACGGACCTCGAGGGGTGAGCGAGTTGGGTCTCCTGCGAAACCAGTGATCACCACATCTGCCCCGGTGTGCAAGATGCGGCCGAGGTGCAAGTCGCCGTGGCAGCGAATGCGCATCCCATGCAGGGGCTCGCTCATGGCTCGTTCCGCCAGCACCAGCAACCGCTCGCTCTCTCCCAGTAGCCGCTCGGCGGCGCTGCGCTCAGAGGCAGGCAGCTCCGCCAGGCGATCCGCGAGTGCAAATCCTGCTTGTGCCATGCGGTTGCGCAATGATTGATAAAGCGAGCGCTGGTACAGCAGCGTGATGGGCTCAGGGCTGAATTCCGGGGCATCGCTTGCCGTCGCCAGCGCCCGATGTAACGCCGCTAGCCGAATTCCAAGGCGGCGGGCAGTCTCGAAATACGCTCCGACCGCATCGCGCAGCAGCGCCGGTGGAGCCTGCTCCACCAGGCGCAGCAAGCGCGGGGGCGGAACTTCGGGCCGGCTTTTTTCCTCCCCGGCCAGCACTCGCTCGAAATACTGGCGCAAGTGATCGGTCGTGTACTGCCACAGGTCGCTCTCGTGCAGGATGAAGCGGTGCGCAACCGCAAGCGTGACCGGCTCACCGCCAAAGGGCCGGTACTCCCACGCTCCCACCAGCGGAGCAATCGGCAGTTCTTCCGCTCGCGAGGCGAGCACACTGCCAATCTCGGTCTCGGGATGTACCCCGCGCACCAACCCCCGGTACACTTTGAGCCGTACCTTTCCTGCGCCTACGAAGGAGGGCGGGTTTTGCATCTGCACGGCGACGGGAAAAGCACTCGCCGGTTCCGCCAGCAGTTGGCGGTGGAATCGGGTGACTGACCACACCGCCTGGCCGAGCTCGGTCTTGTGGGATCGCCGGCGAGCCAGCGTTTCCATGACTGCCATACCAAACGCTTCCTGCCCCCCAGCATCCACGAGCCAACCCTGCTTCCACACGCCCCGCTCCTCCAGGCGCAACGTCGCAACCACAGTGTTGCGTTCCGGGGCGTGTCCGTCACGCCGGTCCTCGCGAAACGACAGAGGCACCAAGAACCGCTCCTTGTCGCCGGTACCACGTTCCAACCGCAACAGCAGCAAGACCAGCGGCTCGCCTTGGTCGCGCAGTTCGATCTCCTCCTCGATCGCGCAGCGAAGCACGCGCACCTCGGGCCGCGGGAACCAGGGCTGTTCGAGCAAGAAGGCGGCAAGCGCCCGCTCGAGTTCTTGCCGCAGCGGATCGCGTAGCACCTGCTGCCAGGAGCCACGCACCTCCCAGTCCGGCACGAGACGTGCGGTTGTCAGCTCCAGACGCGCTTCCCCTCGCCGCTCCAAACTGAACCAGTAAAAGGAATGCGGCCCCAGGGTGAGCGGATAAGGCCGGTCCTCGATTGGCGGGAAGCGGGTTCGACCAAAAGCCTCCACGAGTTCGAGGCCCCGAAACTCCTGCAAGGGTAGCTCTACATGCTGTACGAACCGCGATAGGTTCGCCACGACCAGTAACTGTTCGTTCTCGTGCTGGCGCACGAACGACAGCACCTTGCGGTTGTCAGCGAGCAGGAAGCGGATCGAGCCACGGCCAAAGGCACGGTAGCGCTTGCGCAAGGCGATGATGCGCTTCATCCACCACAAGAGCGAATGGGGGTTTGACTGCTGGGCTTCGACGTTGACGCTCTCGTAGTGGTACTCCGGGTCCACGATCACCGGCAGGTGGAGGCGCTGCGGATTGGCACGCGAGAACCCCGCGTTCCGGTCCGCGCTCCACTGCATCGGGGTGCGCACGCCGTTGCGGTCGCCGAGGTAAATGTTGTCCCCCATGCCGATCTCGTCGCCGTAGTAAATGATCGGGGTCCCGGGCAGGGAGAACAGGAGTGCATTCATCAGTTCGATACGGCGCCGGTCCTTGCCCAACAATGGCGCCAAGCGGCGGCGGATGCCCAAATTGATGCGCGCCTGCGACTCGTATGCGTACACACGGTACATGTAGTCGCGCTCCTCGTCGGTAACCATTTCCAGGGTGAGTTCATCGTGGTTGCGCAGAAACAGCGCCCACTGGCAGGTGTCGGGGATCGGTGGGGTCTGGCGCAGGATGTCGATCACCGGAAAGCGGTCTTCCATGTGGATGGCCATGAACAAGCGCGGCATCACCGGAAAGTGGAAGGCCATGTGGCATTCGTCCCCCTGGCCAAAATAGGCAACTGCGTCCACCGGCCACTGGTTTGCCTCTGCAAGCAGCATGCGGTTCGGGTAGCGGGCATCAATGTGGGCACGCAGTTCGCGCAGGAAGGCATGCGTTTCGGGCAGGTTCTCGCAAATCGTTCCCTCGCGCTCGTAGAGGTACGGCACCGCGTCCAGCCGCATGCCGTCCACTCCCAGGCGCATCCAAAAATCCACCGCTCGCAAAACCGCGCGGCGCACCTCTGGGTTGTCGTAATTCAAATCCGGCTGGTGCGAATAAAAGCGGTGCCAGTAATACGCGCCGGCAACCGGATCCCAGGTCCAATTCGAGCGCTCGAAGTCACGAAAGATCACGCGCGCCTGCTTGTAGCGCTCGGGCGTGTCGCTCCACACGTAAAACTTCCGATAGCGGCTACCAGGCGGTGAGCGGCGGGCCCGTTGGAACCACGGGTGCTGATCCGAGGTGTGGTTCAAAACGAGTTCCGTGATCACCCGTAAGCCGCGCCGGTGCGCGGCACGCAGGAAAGCCTTGAAATCGTCGAGCGTTCCGAAATCGGGATGCACGCTGACGTAGTCGGAGATATCGTAGCCGTCGTCACGCATGGGTGACGGGTAAAACGGCAACAGCCAGACGGCGGTGACCCCCAAGTCCTTGAGATAATCGAGGCGCTGGATCAAACCGCGGAAGTCACCGATCCCGTCCGCATTGCTGTCCTGGAAGGCGCTCACGCGGAGCTCGTAGATGATCGCGTCCTTGTACCAGAGCGCGTCGTCGTCCGGCATGGGGCCTGTCGCTGGCAAAAGCGCGTGCTGCAGGCAAGGGCCCCGGTGCACGGCAAGCTTGCCGATGCCACGTGCGAGCCTTAAGGAAGCTCCTGCCGTGCCGTTGCGAGAGTTACCTCTGACGCAATACGACGCGCTAGAAAGTAGCGAGGAGTTCCCTCGCTTCTGGAGCCGGGAGACTCTCCACCAGGTCGTGGAACGTGCTCTCCAAGGGTACAATTTGGTGGTGGTTTCGAACCGGGAACCTTACGTGCACCGGCTGGAGGCCGGGAAAATCGTATGCGAGCGACCGGTGAGCGGCCTGGTCACCGCCCTCGAGCCGATGATGCGCGCCTGCGGTGGCACCTGGGTGGCGCACGGCAGCGGCAACGCCGACCGCGAAGTGGCCGATGCGTCTGGCCGCTTGCCTGTGCCGCCGCAGGCCCCCAGCTACACGCTGCGGCGGCTGTGGATCAGCAAGGAGGACGAGGAAGACTACTACTTCGGCTTTGCCAACCAGGCCTTGTGGCCGCTCTGCCACATCGTGTTTCAGCGGCCGCTGTTCCGCGTCGAACATTGGGGGGCGTACCGGCGGGTCAACCGCCAGTTCGCGGAGGCCGTGCTCGACGAGGCACGCGATCGTCCCACCATTGTCCTCATCCAGGATTACCACTTCGCCCTCTTGCCCCGCATGCTGCGCGAGGCCCAACCCCGCTTACTCATTGCTCAGTTCTGGCACATTCCATGGCCGAACCGGGAAGCGTTTCGCATCTGCCCATGGGGGGCGGAAATCCTCGACGGGCTGCTGGGCACTGACCTGCTCGGCTTCCACATTCGTTACCACTGCCAGAACTTTCTCGAGTCGGTGGCATCCGCCGTCGAAGCCCGCGTGGATAGTGAGCAATCGTGCGTGACGCGGCGCGGGCAAACCACCTTTGTGCGCCCGTTCCCCATTAGCCTAGACATTGATGCCATCAGCGAAGAGGCACGAGCCCCAGAACTCGAGCAGCGCGTGCGCGCCTTGCGCGCCCGTCTCGGCCTGGGTGAGGAGCGAGTACTCCTCGGCGTGGATCGCATTGATTACACGAAGGGGATCCCAGAACGGTTGCGCGCCTTCGACCGGCTGTTGCAAACCCACCCAGAGTACACCGGCAAGATTTGCTTCGTGCAAATCGGCGCGCCTAGCCGCAGCCGGATTCCCAGTTACAAGGCCCTCGCCGCCGAACTGGATTCGTTGGTCGCCGATATCAACTGGAAGTATGGCTCCGGGCGGTGGACCCCGGTGATTTACCTCGACGTGGCGCACCCTCCCGAGGAAGTACTGGCGTTTTACCGGCTGGCCGACGTCTGCGTGGTAAGCTCCCTGCACGATGGGATGAATTTGGTGGCCAAAGAGTTCGTGGCCGCGCGCCCGGACTTGGACGGCGTTCTCATCCTGAGCCGCTTTACCGGCGTGGCGCGCGAACTCGAGGAAGCGCTGCAAGTGAACCCGTACGCGGTGGATGAGCTTGCCGCCGCCATGCACCAGGCACTGGCGATGGAAGCACACGAACGCCGCACGCGCATGAGCGCCCTGCGCGACACCTTGCAGCGGAACAATATTTACCGTTGGGCGGGCAAGATCATCACCGCGATGGGGCGCATCGCCCAGCGGCGTAAACTGGAAGGCACGCTGTGAATGAGGCGGGCCACGAAGAGCTTCGCTCTGCTTTGCGCGCTGCCGCTTCTGCCGGCGCGCTGTTTTGCTTCCTGGATTACGACGGTACTCTGGCGCCGATTGCCCCGCGTCCTGAGCTAGCCCTGCCCTTGCCGAGCACGGCACAGACACTGGGCCGCCTTGCTTCCGCCGCCGCCACGTACGTGGCGGTGGTCAGCGGCCGCCGCTTGTCCGATGTACGCTCGCTGCTCGATGTCCCCGGCGTGTTTTACATCGGCGCCCACGGCGCCGAGCTGCGCTGGCCGAGCGGGGAGGAGAGGCACGCCACCCTTTCCCAAGATGCACAGGAAGCCTTGCAGGAAGTGCGACGACAGCTCGCAACCCTTCTCCCTTCCCTCCATGGCGTGTGGCTCGAAGACAAGGAGCTGTCTTTGGCCTGCCACTACCGCCAGGCGGACCCGCCATCCGTCAGCCGCCTCGACAGTGCGGTTACCGCCATTGCCCAGCGTCTGGCCTCGGAATCGGCTCCGCTGGAACTCATCCACGGCCATTGCGTTTGGGAGTTCCGTCCCCGCGGCATCAACAAGGGGCAGGCCGTCCTGGGCCTGCTGCAAACCGTCCGTCCAGATGCCCTGCCGCTATACGCGGGCGACGATCGCACGGATGAAGACGCGTTTGCGTTGCTGGCGCCCTCGGCCCTCACCATCCGCGTGGGCTGCTCCACGGAACCCACCCGTGCGCGCCTACGCGTCAAGCGCCCGGAAGATCTCAAAGCGTTCCTCGATGCACTTGCCGCAGCGCGCTCAGCACCTGGTCACAGGTAGCCGCAAGCGCCGCTCGGCCTAGCCGGCGCACCAGGCCCGCAGAAAAACGAGCCCGGTGAGCAGCGCAAACAGGCCAGTGAGAGTAGGGGTCATCACTCGAATCCAGGCCAAGGGGGTAAAGTGCTCGTCCACGTCCTTCCGCATGAACGCGTACGCCACCACCGACTGTGCGCAGCCAATGTGCGTCCAGCACCCACCGAGAGCGTAACCGGCAATTTGCGCCATGGAGAACAGATGCACGAGCGGCAACTCGAGGTCGTGGAGTGCACGGGCGGAAAAATCCGCGACCACGTTGTTGTCGAGCATGGCGGAGAGCACCGTGGCACCGGCGAATTGGATCCACGCCACCGGCCCCACACCCAGACGCTCAATGCCGGCCAGCAAGACGCTTTCCAGACGATCGAAGAAGCCCGCTACTTGCAGCAGCGTAATGGAAAGAAAGAGCGGGAAAAGAAACAAGTACTCTCGGTACTCATGCCACGCCTCGTGCAAAGCGAGGCGGCGTATGTTGGGTAGCGACCAAATTCCGGTTAGCGCCACCGCAAAGGCAGCCACCGAAGAGTAGAACAAGCGGAACTCGGGATTGACGGCGTGCGCCACTAACAAGGCCACGAACGGGACAAAGGCGAGCATGCCGACGCGCTGCGCCCTCACACGCCGTCGCTTGATCTGCCGCAACACGGCGCGCACCGGGCGCTCCGCTTCGCGCGCCGCTCGGCTATCGCCGGCGACATCGTGGCGGTAGTGTTCATCGAGGGGTCCAGCCAGGTCCTCGTGCGCGTACGCCGCCAACAGTTCGAGCCGTAACGGCTGCGGCACGTGTTCTGCCACCAGGGCGTGGCCCAGCGACTGCCCGTGGTGCAGCCGCTCTCGCACCGCCTCGAAACGGTCCCCTAGTTTCGTTTCGTACGATTCCACTAGCTCGATCGCGGTCAGCACGGCGCCGTGGCGCTCGGCTTGGAGGAAGCGTACATCGGCCACGTAGCGGTCGAGCACATCTAGGCGCTCGAAGCGCAGCCGCAAGCCGCGCAAGCGCCGCCACAAACTCAACGCCACCACTCCGTAAGAGGCCAGCGCCAGGGGTGCACAGTAACTCAGAAAGAACGCATCGTTCAGGCGGGGGTGCAGGTTCGACTTCATGATCAAGTTGGGCGGCTCACCGTATGCAAGCCACATCCCACACACGGTGGTGACGACCGTCGAGATCATGACCACGTAACGCACCTCGCTGAGGGGCGCGTCCACCAGAAACAGGATGATCACCAAAATGCGCAAGGTGAGCCCGATCATCGAGACCCCGTCGAGGATCCCCGACGCAAACGACACCAGCGCCGTGATTGCCACGACGGTCGGCAACACCGCACCGCGGTTACGCGCGAGCAACTTGAAACTCACGCTCTCGAGCAGCCGCGTCTGCGAGATCACCGCCACGAAGCACGTGAGGCCCAAGAGAAATAACATCGTATCCGCGTGCACCACTCGGTCGAGGCCCTCGAGTGTGAACAAGTGGTAGGCGATTACCCGCACGAGCGGCATCCACCCCTCGCGCGCCACTTCTTGCCGCATCGCAGAGTCATGCCACCAGACGCCCCAAAACGTGGCGGCGACCACCAACACAGCACCGTACGTGAGGGCGTTTTTGTCGAGGCGATAGCGAATCGAACCAAACACGAAGAGTCCGAGCACCGTGGCAAACGCCTCTGCACCCAGCAACCACAGCGGCAAGCGGTACACGTTGCCGACTAGCCACACCCCGAACGCAACGAGCACGCAGCCCAATACGAACTTCTTGCTCGAAAGCTCTACCCAGGAACGCCCGCTCGGTTGGCTCATGCTCGGTTCCTTGTCGAACTGCGCCCGCTACCAAGGCTGCCCGTGTGCTGCAAGCTCGATCGTTTCCACGCGGGCGGTGTTCCGCAAGACAACCTCTGCGGATGACCCTCGCGGCACTCGCGCGCATGGAGGTGCCCCTGCTTCTACACTTCCCTCACCACCTCAGCCGCTTCGGCTTGCGCGCCTCGCACTTTGCAGGAACATCCCATGCCGCTCTGCTTAGCGTGCCCGGGCTTTGCCAATCGGGCTACCTCACCTGGCGCAGGGACGACCCCCTGGCGCCTCCCTTCTCACCACGGATTGGCAACGTGGCACGGGCGGCCGGTGCGCGCGATGTAGTCTTGGTGGTAGTCCTCGGCGGGCCAGAAGGTTTTTGCCGGTTCGACCAACGTGACGATTTTCTTGCCGCCGTAGCGGCCACCGGCCTCGAGTTCTCGGATCATTTGTTCCGCTTCGCGCTTTTGCTCTTCGTCCACGCACCAAATTCCGGAGCGGTATTGGGGGCCGTAGTCCGGCCCCTGGCGGTTCCACTGGGTGGGGTCGTGCATGGCAAAAAACGCCTCCAGCAGGCGGCGGTAGGAAATCCGCTTGGGATCGTAAATCACCTTGACGGTCTCCGCGTGCCCCGTGGTCCCGCTGCACACCTGCTCGTAAGAGGGATTGTCCACGTGGCCCTGCATGTATCCGGAAATGGCCTCGATCACCCCCGGGCCTTGTTGGAAGTAATGCTCAATGCCCCAAAAGCAGCCACCGGCAAAATACGCCACCCGGGTTTCGACCGAACGGCTTTCCTCCGGCAACGGCTCGCCTTGCCGGTAAAATTTGAGGGCGGCAGAGTTCAGGCAGTGCCGCTCGCCCGTGGGCGGCGGCCCGTCTGGAAAGACGTGGCCGAGATGCGCCCCGCAGCGCGCGCATGCAATCTCGGTGCGTACCATGCCGTGACTCAAGTCGGGCCGCCGCTCGACGTGATCCGGGTCGAATTCGCGGTAAAAGGAGGGCCAGCCCGTGCCGGAATGGAACTTGTGCTCCGAACGATACAAAGGCAGCCCACACACCACGCAGGCGTAGATCCCATCCTCCTCATGATCCACGAACTTCCCGCAAAAGGGCGGCTCCGTGCCGGCGCGTTGGGTCACTCGAAACGCCTCCGGGTCGAGACGCTCGGCCAGCTTGCGTACCTCCTCCGGAGCAAGTCGCGTAATGTCGTAATGCGATCGGGAATACCGTGGCCGCATCGTGGCGTCCTCTCCTTCCTTTGCTGCTCTGCTGCCCGGGCAGCTTGCCAGGGTAGAGCCCAAGAGCAACGTTGCCGCAAGCAGCACGCATCTGGGAGTCATCGGCTCTTTCATGCTCGGCGCTCTGCGGCACGATTGCAAGATGGTCGCCTTGCCTCAGGTCCGCGGTTGGATTGAAGCCAGGGCAAAGATAAAACGTCTACCCCGCCTGCGCCGGCCGCTTGCACGGCCGGTGTCGTGTTGCGGCAGAGAGGGAGGACGATGGAAGCTGGGCTGACTCTATTGCAAGAACGCGTACAGCGGGAGGCGGCTCTGCTGGCGCGGATCCGCGACGAAGTGGGCCGCGTGGTGGTGGGGCAGCGCTACCTCGTGGATCGCCTCCTCATCGGGCTACTCACCAACGGCCACGTGCTGCTCGAGGGGGTACCAGGACTGGCCAAGACACTAACCGTGAAAACGCTCGCCCGTACCATTGACGCCAGCTTCCAGCGCTTACAGTTCACTCCTGATTTGCTTCCCGCCGACATCATCGGCACCCTGGTCTACCAACCGCACGACGGGACGTTTCGTACCAAGCGCGGGCCGGTGTTCGCCAACTTGGTGCTGGCCGACGAAATCAACCGCGCACCAGCCAAGGTACAAAGCGCCTTGCTCGAAGCCATGCAGGAGCGGCAGGTCACGATTGGCGAGGAAACCCATCCGCTGCCGGATCCCTTTCTCGTGCTCGCCACGCAGAATCCAATCGAGCAGGAAGGCACCTATCCTCTGCCCGAAGCACAGGTGGACCGCTTCATGCTGAAACTCACCGTACCCTATCCGAGCCGGGCCGAGGAGCGTGAAATCTTGGACCGGATGGCCTCCACCATGCCTTCCCTGGAGGCAGCCACGGTGGTCTCCGCCCCTGATCTGAAACGGCTGCGTGCCCTGGTGGACCAAATTTACCTCGACGAGAAAGTCAAGGACTACATCGTGGACCTGGTCCTCGCCACCCGCGACCCCGAGCATTACCGGCTCGACCTACGGCGCTGGATCCATTACGGCGCCTCGCCACGTGCCACCCTGTACCTGGCTCTGGGCGCCAAGGCGCACGCCCTACTGAACGGGCGCGCCTACGTTACGCCGCAGGACGTCAAATCCATTGCGCCCGACGTGCTTCGGCATCGGGTCATCGTTTCGTACGAAGCCGAGGCCGAGGAAATCGATGCCGACCAAGTCGTCCGCCGCGTCCTCGATGGCATCCCTGTGCCCTGAGCGCGCTTTGCTGGCAAGATCCGCCCACGAAGGGACGCGAGTTGCCCGATGCTGACCGAGGAACTCCTGCGCACCATCCGCCGTATCGAGATTCGCACCAGCCACTTGGTGGCCGAGCAGTTTGCAGGCGCGTACCAGAGCGTCTTCAAAGGTCGCGGCATGGAGTTCGCCGAGGTACGCCCCTACGTCCCTGGGGACGACATCCGGACCATCGACTGGAACGTGACGGCGCGCACCGGCAGTCCCTTTGTGAAACGGTTTGCCGAAGAGCGCGAACTCACCGTCATGCTCCTCGTCGACGCCAGTCCCTCGACTCGCTTTGGCAGCGTGCGCCAGTTCAAGAGCCAACTAGCCGCCGAAGTCGCGGCCGTGTTGGCTTTCTCGGCGATCCGCAACCATGACAAGGTGGGCCTGGTTTTGTTCAGCGACCGCGTCGAGCACGCGATTCCACCGCGGAAAGGGCGGCGCCATGTATTGCGCGTGATCCGCGATGTCCTTTCCTTCGTCCCCGTGGGCACCAACACTCGCATCGGCGCCGCACTCGAACATTTGCAGCACGTTTGCAAGCGACGAGCAGTGGTGTTCCTGATGTCGGACTTCCTCGACCCCGACTTCGACGCGGCTCTCAAGCTCGCCCGCCAGCGGCACGATGTGATCGCCGTGCTGCTCGACGACCCGCGCGACTTTGCTCTTCCCAAGGCCGGCTTACTCACCCTCGCCAACCCCGAAACCGGCACCCAAGCCGTGATTGACAGCTCCCACCCGCGCCTGCGCGCGATCTTTGCGCAACGAGCGCAAGCGGCTTGCCAGGAACGCGAACGGCGGCTGCGCCGCTGCGAGGTGGACACGATTTCACTCAGCACCGAGCGCCCGTACACCGATGCCCTCGTACGCTTTTTCCGCACCCGCGAGCGGCGCCGGGAACGATGACGCAAAGGGGAAGGCAGCACCATGGACCCGTGCAAGCGGTCTTCGCTTTTCCCGGCTAGCTGCCCAGGGCGTGTACGCAGGTGTTCGTTCGCCAGCCTGCTGGCCATACTGACCCTGCAAGGTTCCACTCACATCCGCCTGCAGGCGCCACTGCTGGCCGAACCACCACAGCCGCTCCAGATAGAAACCAGCGTCGAGCCCGCGCGAGCCACCATTGGCGATCCGCTCCACTACACCATCCGGGTCACCGCACCGCCGGACGCGGAACTCGAACTGCCCCGCGATCGCGAGGTGCTGGGCCCGTTTACCGTGCTCGACGTGCGCACCCGTTCGCAACCTACCCAGCCCGGGCACGTGCAGGTGACCCAGAGCTACACCCTCGCTGCATTCGACACTGGCCCGCTTCGCATCCCAGCCCCCACCGTACGCTACCGCTGGCAAGGGCAGAGCGGGCAGGTGCACGGTGCAGAGCAAACGGTCGAGATCGTGAGCGTGCTGCCCGCCAACACCACCAGGCTCGATCTGCGCGACATCAAGCCCCTGCTCGATCCTGCGGCCGGTTCTCTCCTCTGGTTTGTGAGCACCGTGGTCGGGCTTTTGCTCTTGCTCGCCTGCTTTTTGTACTTCCTGCTCCGCAAGCGCAGGCCGGCCTATACAGTTCCGGCGCCCCCTGCCCACGAGCGGGCTTTGCGTGCCCTCGACGGCCTGTGGGCACGTGGGGACCTCCAGCGGGGCAGTTGGGATGCCTTTTACCGCGATCTGTCCGCCATCCTACGCCGCTACCTGGAGGAGCAATTCGAAATCCGCGCTGCAGAAATGACCACGGAAGAGTTCCTCGCCGCGGCCCGCTATCACCCGCGCTTGGCACCAACCCAGCGAACGATGCTTGCCGAGGTGCTCACCCAGGCAGACCTGGTGAAATTCGCGCGCGCCGTTCCCGCGCCGGAACGAGCGCAAGATGCCTACCAGCGAGTGCGCACGTTCGTGGAAGAAACGGCTCGGCCGGCACAGACGACTCCGGAGGCGGCGCATGCGGCTTGAGCAACCACACTTTCTGCTCCTGCTTCTGTTGTTGCCGTTTGCCGCCTTTGCCTGGCGGCGCTTTCGCCAGCGTCCCGCGGCCCTGCCGCTTCCGACCCTAGGATTCCTCGCCGGGTTGCATCGTCTGGGCCGCTCTCGCTGGCTGTGGGTTCCTACGGCATTGCGTTTCCTGGTCTTAGCGCTGATCGTCCTCGCCCTTGCGCAGCCCCAGTATGGCGGGCGCGAGCAACCGGTGCGTGGCCAGGGCATTGATATCGTGCTGCTGCTCGATCTCTCGGGCAGTATGCAAGCGGAAGACTTCACCCTGGCGAGCGGGGCGCGTGCGAATCGTTTGGAGGTCGCCAAGGAGGTGCTACGCGACTTCATCCAACGCCGCCCGAGCGACCGTTTTGCTCTCGTACTCTTCGCCGCTCGGCCCTACACGCAGTGCCCGCTGACCTTGGACCATCGTTGGTTGCTGCAAAACCTGGAACGCGCCAACATCGGCATGATCGAAGACGGTACCGCGATCGGCTCGGCGCTGGCCACCGCCGGTGAGCGGCTGCGGCAATCGGACGCAAAGAGCAAGGTGGTGATCCTGCTCACCGACGGCCAAAACAACGCCGGTCGTGTGCCCCCACGCACGGCCGCAGAAGCGCTCTCGACGCTGGGGATCAAAGTGTACACAGTGGGTACCGGCACGCGCGGGCTTGCGCCCTTTCCGCTACGCGACGTGTTCGGCAACCGCGTGTATCGTCCCATTCAGGTGGACATTGATGATGCTTTGCTCGAGGAAGTGGCGGTCAAGACCGGGGGCCGGTATTTCCGGGCTACCGATCGAGCCAGCCTGGAGACCGTGTACCGCGAGATTGACCGCCTCGAGAAAACCGAGTTTTCGAGCCCGCAGTGGGTTGACGCAGAGGAAGCGTACCCGTGGTTCCTGCTCGCCGCATGGATGCTCTTTTGTGTCGAGCTGTTCGTGCGCCATCGTTGGTTGGAGGCCGTTCCCGGATGAACTGGTACGAGCCACGCCTACTCCTCTTGCTCTGCCTCGCTCCCCTGCTGGCCGCTTCCTTCTGGCTTTCCGCAAAGTGGGAGCAGCAACGGCTGCGCCGTTTTGCCGAAGAAACCTTGCTCCCCCAGCTCCTCACAGCGCCGCCTTCTCTGCGCTGGCTACGGGCTGCCTTGGCGTTGCTGATTTCTGTCTTGCTCGTGCTCGCCATGGCTGGCCCGCGGTGGGGTGTTCATTGGCAGCAAGTGCGAAGCCGCGGTCTGGATCTGGTGATCGCGCTCGATGTATCGCGCAGCATGCTGGCACCAGACCTCGCACCCAGCCGCCTCGAGCGCGCCAAGCTGGCCTTGGAAGAGCTGCTCCGGAGTCTGCGCGGCGATCGGGTGGCCTTGGTGCTATTCGCTGGGACGGCCTTCCTGCAGTGCCCACTGACCGTGGACTACTCGGCCTTCCTGCAAAACCTTCGTGCCGCTGAGCCGGGAATTTTACCCAAAGGCGGCACCGCAATCGGGCAAGCCCTGGAGCGAGCGATCGAAGCGTTCGAAGGTGAGGAAGGCAAGCACCGCGCAGTCCTCTTGCTGACCGATGGAGAGGATCATGAAGGGAATGTGGCCGCCGCCGTCGAACGAGCCACGCAAAGAGGCATTGCGGTGTTTACCGTCGGTCTCGGGAGCAAAGAAGGAGAACTGATCCCGGTGGCAAATGGCGGCTACCTCAAAGACCGGCAGGGAAAACCTGTCAAATCGCGCCTGGACGAAGAGCTATTGCAAACCATCGCCCGCCGCACGGGCGGTGCTTACCTCAGCGCGTCTGCTTCCGGGTTTTCTCTCGTGCCGCTTTATGAGCAGGCCCGCGCGCAGCTCGAGCCAAAAGAACGGCGGACCGGTCGCGAGCGGCTTCTTGTCCACCGCTTCGCCTACTTCGCCCTGCCCGCCCTGCTCTTGCTTCTCATCGAACCGCTCGTCCCAACACGACGCAAGACCACCGTGGCCAAGGAGCGAGACCATGCGTAGGAGCAGAAAGATCGCCATTGCTTCTCTGTTGGGTTTCCTTTCCAGCGGGTGGACGGAGCCAATCGGTAGCCTTGTGGAAAGCGCCAACGAATTGCTCCGCGCAGGCAAAGTCGAGGAGGCAATCAAACAGTACAACCAGGCACGGATTGACGCACCCGACTCACCGCTACTGCATTACAACCTCGGAAACGCGCTGTACCGCGCGCAACAGTTCGACCAGGCCCTGGCTGCGTGGCAGCACGTTGGCGACAGTGATCCCAAAGCCGCGCACTTGGCGACCTACAATCGGGGCAACGCCCTGTACCGCCTTGCGGAGGCAAGCGAACGGGCGCAGCCCGAGCGAGCGCTTCAACTTTACGCCGAAGCCCTCGCCTCCTATCGGCAGGTCTTGCGGAACGACCCGAACGACCAAGACGCAAAATTCAATTACGAACTCGCCCGCAAGAAGCTGGAGGAACTCAGGCAGCGGCAGGAGCAGCCCTTGCAACAACCGCCTTCTCCACAGCAAGCGCAGCCCCAACCGCAAGACCCCTCCTCTCCCCCAGAGGAGTCAGGGGGTTCTCCCTCCGAGGACTCCGCGGAGGCTAACCCTGGGGGCGACGAACCCACTCCTGCATCCCGTGAAGGTTCCCCCGCCGCTCCCGCTGAGCCCAGCGAAGAGAGCGGCGAAGCTTCCAGCCAGGAAGACAGCCCTGCGGAGCGAGCCCCTAACGAAGAGGAATCGTCGGAGGCTGCGGGAAGCAAGGAACCAGGGCTACCAAGCGCGCCGCGCGAGCCGCTAGCCGCTTCGTCTCCGCGACCGGAGGCTGGCACTCCGGCCGCGCACCAGGCCGCAGCTCAGGCGATCCTCGATGCCGCGCGAGCTGAGGAACTGTCGCCGGGCGAAATCCTGCGCCGCCTGGCACACGGGCAGGTCGCCGAGCCGCTCAACGATTGGTGATCGCCATGCCAGAGCCGCGTTTTTCCCCGAAGCGCTGTTGCCTCCGTTCGCTTCCCCGCAGCATGCGTTGCGCCGCTTTGAGTTTGTTTCTTCTCCCCTTCCTGCATACCTGGGCGGCAGCCGCGCGTCTCGAGGTGCAAGTCGAACCGCGCCGTCTGCCTGCCGGGGAGGCAGCGCTGCTGCGCGTTACCCTCCACGGGACGCAAAGCGCGCCGCTCCCGGAATTCCAGGTGCCGCCCAGTATACAGGTCCAGTACCTGGGGCCGTCCACCCAAGTGATGATCGTGAACGGCCAGGTACAAGCCCGCGTCGAGCACCGCTACCAGGTCCACAGCGACACACCCGGGCGGTATCAGCTCGGGCCCTTTTCGGTGCAGCTCGGCTCGGAGCACCTGGAGGCCAGCGCGGTGGAGGTCGAAGTACTCCCCCCAAGCGCAGGAAACGCTGCCCGGGAGCGGCCCCTGCGCTTGGTCGTACGCGCTGCAAAAGCGCGGCCGTACGTGCGCGAGCGCATACCGATCGAAGTCCTGCTGTACGTCGGCGCTGTGCGCGTGGGCGATCTGCAGTACCCGCAGCTCAACGTGGAGGGAGCCGCTCTCGATCGCTTCGGGGAGCCAACGCAAGGGGAGGAAACCGTGGACGGGCAGCGCTTCCAAGTGGTGCGCTTTGCCTCGACGCTCACCCCGCTCAAGCCGGGCCTGCTCGCGCTGGGCCCGGCCACATTGAGCTTGAGCGTGCTCGAACGCCCCGGGCGCAGTTGGTTCGATGACCCGTTTTTCTGGCAACGCCGGAACCTCACCCTACACGCCGAAGCGGTTCCTCTAGAAGTGCAACCCTTGCCTGAACGAGGGCGCCCGCCGGATTTCAGCGGCGCGGTGGGGCGTTTCACACTTCATGCCGAAGCACAGCCGACGGAGGTCCGGACCGGCGACCCGGTCACGTTCCGCTTCACCTTGCGCGGCGACGGCAATCTCGACGGAGTCATCCCGCCTAGCCTGCGGCCTCATCCAGCGTGGAAGTTCTACGACCCTCAACTCGTGCAGTCTGGCCCGCCGCAGTGGGTATTCGAACAAGTGGCCATTCCCAAGACGCCCGCGGAGCCACTTCCCCCGCTCTCCTTTTCGTACTTCGATCCGGAGCTCGAGCGCTACCAGACGATTGAGAGCGGCCCTCTGGCAGTGGTGGTGCGACCCTCGCTCGAGACACCCGCGGCGGTCACCGTCGCCGAGGAGCCAGGCGCAAGGGACCAAGCCGACCAGGACATCCTGGACATCAAGGAGGATCCGGGGCACCTGCGCTTGCCCGCCCCGACCGGTGGCTCGGTTGCGGCAAGCAACGCTCTCGTGCTCTGCTTTCCGCTTGCGGCCTACCTTTGGGACCGGCATCGGCGCCGCCGTCAAGCAGATCGCGAGTGGCACCGCATCCAGGCATGCCGCGCTGCGGCGCGCGCCGGGATTGCGCGCTGCGAAGCCGCGCTCTCAGAGCCCCGTGCTTTTTACGACGCGTTAGCCGAAACCTTGCGCGCGGCGCTGAGCGCCCGCTTCGATCTCGCCCCCGGCTTCCTGGATGCAGAACGAGCCACGTTGCTGCCTCTCCCGGAAAACGCGCGCGCCCGCACCCGCGCCTTGCTCGAGGCATGCGAAGCGGTTCGCTTTGGCCTTGCCTCGCCGCGTGTCGCTCCAGCCCAGCACCTGGAGGAACTCCGCGCCTTACTCGACCTGCTCGACCGCCCGCAATCGGGATGCTCTGGCGCGCCTCGGACCGCTGCCGCGATTTTGCTTTTGCTTGCCGCTACGAGCACGATTGCGGATGTGACGCTGCTGGCTCGATTTGCCGAGGGGAATGCCGCGTACCGCCGCGGGGATTACACCAAGGCAGCCGAGGCGTATGAGTCGGTACTCCGAGCTGGCTACGAATCGGCCGCAATTTATTACAACATCGGCAACGCACTCGTTCGCGCCGGCGACCTCGGCCGAGCGATCTGGAGTTACGAGCGCGCCCGCTTGCTCGATCCACGCGACCCGGACCTCGCTGCCAACCTCGCATTCGCGCGCGCCCGTGCCGGGGCTCGCGCATGTCCGGACGCCTGGTGGGAACGGCTGCTCCTTCCCTTTGCGACACGATTGAGTCGGGGCGAGCTGGCCGGGTTGACACAGGGCTTCTACTTGCTCACCGCCGCGCTGGCGACGATGGCATTTCTGCTCCCTTCGTGGCGCAGGTTGCTGTTGCGGGGCAGCGCAGCCTCTCTCGGGCTGGTGGTGCTCGCCGGGGCCTCGTGGCTCTTGGTTCGGTTGCGCAGCGATCCGGCTTCCACCGTCGTCGTGCTCAGCCGCGAGCCGGCGGCGGTGCGCTATGCGCCCGAGCCCAGTGCAACGGTCCATTACGCCGCCCCTCCGGGAACCCTCTTGCGCTTACAAACCGAGCGCGGCAGTTGGGTCTTGGTCGCGGCCTGCGATGGCCGCCGCGGCTGGCTCGAGCGGCAGTATCTGGCGAAGCTTGCCGACTCGGTGCCGCCCGCCATCACCGCTTGCAGGTGAGGCGAAGGAGACGGGATGAAAAACATACCAGAGGTGGCGCTCGCGGCAGCTCGGCAGGCGGCCGCCATCGTTCGCAACGCTTGGCACGGCCAGCGGCGGGTCGAGTACAAGGGGCCGGTTGACCTGGTCACAGCCACCGACCGCGAAGCAGAGGCTACGATCGTGGCAATGATTCGAGATGCGTTCCCCGATCACTTGATCGTGGCCGAAGAAGGAAGCGGTGGGCAAGCACGACGGCCGCCGGTGGGAGCACCTGCCTGGTACGTTGATCCCCTCGACGGCACGGTGAACTTTGTACACCGGGTCCCACACTTCGCCGTTTCGCTCGCCTTTGCGCGCGGCGAAGACGTGGAAGTCGGGGTCGTGATCGATCCGATGCGCAACGAGGAGTTTTTCGCTGTGCGCGGGTCTGGCGCCACCCGCAACGGGCAGCCGATCCGGGTGTCGTCGGTAGAGGAACTGGGCGGGGCTTTGCTCGCCACGGGTCTTCCCTACGATCGCCAGAGACACTGCGACTACTACCTCGGCTTCATGAGCGAGTTTGTGCGCCAAGCGCAGGATATCCGCCGCTTCGGCTCAGCGGCCCTGGATTTATGCTGGGTCGCCTGTGGGCGTTACGATGGATTCTGGGAGTGGCGCCTGCACGCCTGGGACGTCGCCGCCGGTAGCCTCATCGTGCGAGAAGCCGGAGGGCGCGTCAGCGACTTTCGCGGCCGCTCCCTCGCTTTGTTCGGCGAGCAAATCGTGGCTGCGAATCCGCACATTCACCCTGCCATGTGCGCGATTTTGCAGCGGCGACTCCAACTCACCGCCGAGCTGCCTGGCGCGGAAAGCTGAGCTGGTTCCTCACTCCGTTGCGAGGGCGGGCAGGCCGTCAATGCTGGCGCGATTGTGCTTGGCGCGATACTCCTCGAGTCCCCGTTCCCCCTTCCGTTGCGCCCACTCGACGAGTTGTCTGCGCTCGCCTCGATACTCGTACAAAGGCACACCGTAGCCGCAAGAATCGGAGATCCTCTCCAGCTCGGCCACGATGATGGCGCGAACGCCGGGCCAATCCGGGAAACGCGGGCGAAGCGCAGAAAACTCTTCGTCACCCGGGAAGACAACACGCCCGCGCCCGTGCAGCCGCACGATTTTCGGGGGCCCTTCGAACGCACAAAACATCAACGCGATCCGCCCATTCTCGCGCAGGTGTGCGATGGTTTCGGCACCGCTGCCAGTGAGGTCCAGATAGGCAATTGTCTTCGGGCCGAGGATCCGCAAGGAGTCGAGGCCTTTGGGGGAGAGGTTCACATGGCCCTCTGCCGCAAGCGGAGCGGTGGCCACGAAAAACACGTGCTGGCGCAAGAGGAAATCCGCCAGCGGCTCGAGCGAGTCGTAGGTCTTTCCCATGCCCCCAGTGAGTGCCACAAGCGCGGGGCTGGGGAAACCAGTCCGACGGAATCCTGGCCTTTCGTTGTGGCCCTTGGCGTGCGAGTGTTTCGGCACCGCTCCCCCGGCGGCTCAGCGCACGCAACAAGAGTTGCGCATTTTGGCCGGGCGGTTGGTGCGCATCGTGTACCCAGGCTGGATTGTGCAACGCCTTCAGCGCTGTCCCCCCGGAAGAGGCAGCCTGCACGTTCCCAGGCGCTGTGGTGGAAGCAGGATACCACCGCAGGCCGTCCCTGATTCGCTCCGTAACATCGGAGCGCGCCGCAACACGGACGTCGAGCGAGGCACCGGGGGTGACCGCACCACGGCCGGCACCAGTGCGCCTGTGGTCGCACGCCGTTACCGAGGAAACGTAGGGGCAGGTCTTGTGCCTGCCCGTGTTGTGAGCGGACCGAAATGTCGAATCGGGCCGCACGCCACGCCGACCACGCTCCGGACCCCCGCGTGCACGACCGGACCGCCCTGCCGAGGGCACCACGGGCCGCCACAAGGGCCGCCCCCACATCCGGGAGAGCAGGGCTGTGCCGGGCCGCGGGCTTGCCGTGGTCCCGTGACGTCCACCGCAATGTGGGACTCCCCCGCACTCACCTGCGGGACGATCCCAGAGGGTTGATTGGCTCCGCCATGAGTGTTCCTGCACTTGGGCACGCCATCGTCCGATCTGTACGCAGCGCACAGGCGTGCTGACCATCCGCACTGAGCTCTCGCGAGCTAACCATCCCTGCGCGACCGCCGGAAACCCGATCGCCCGGCCACGGGTTGCCGTCGAACGAGCGTGGGTCGGGCCCCACAATGGGGTTCTCAACGCCGGCAGGCTCCACAGCGGCGAGCACGAGGAATCACGCGCGCACCGATGGCTGCGTGGCATGCGCCGACGAAGCTTGGGCCTTATTGGATTCCCAGTTCGGCTCCCACCTCGCTCGTGACCAACCACTGGAGCGGCAGGGGCGGGGCGTCGAGGTCAATTTCCGCTCCGGGACTCGCATCCGGGATCCACGTGCCATCGCTCAGCAAAAACGCGAAGGCTTGGCGCGTTGCCTCTGCCACATCAACGGTCACCGTGTGCCCGCTCAGCTCGTCGCGGCCGTAATCGGTCATCACAAAGCGCCAGATTCCGCTGCAGCCGCTTGCACGGAGGCAGCCGCGCGTGGCGTTGAGGTCGGGTAAGCGCATGGCCAGAGCGAGATCTTCCGTGGTGCGATTGGGCACCACATCGTCCACGATTCCTTCGTGCATGAGGATGCGCTTTGGCGGCACGCCTGGCAGTTGCGCTCCCGGCACCACCACGTAGGGCGCGTAGTTGATCGGGTCGGCCGGATCGAGGGCCCACTGTGCGACCTGCCGGAAGCGGTGCAAGAAGGGCTCGAAGAAGGGGCTACTCGGTTGCAACCCAATCAGCACACCGAGGAAGGGCTCGAGCAACTGGCCGATTTGTCGCGAGGCCAGGATGTTCGGCAATCCGCCCCCTGGCACGCTCAGCATGCCCACGAGCACCTGGTTCTCCACCGCCATGAACATCGTCCCCATGATGCCGCCGAGCGAGCCACCGATGTATACGATGCGCTCGGGATCCACAGTATCGAACGGTGCGATCCGTGCGGCGTGGGCACGGCGGATCATGCGCACGAGTTGCATAAAGTCCGCGATCGTTTGCCGGAAAAACTCGCGCGTCGTGGTGATACTCGTGAGGTTGAAAAAGTTAGTCACCGACCCGCGCCGTCCGTGCTGAAGGGCAGAAATGGCGATGCCCACCATCGGTATGTGCAGATTGAGGCGCGCGATTTGGTAAACGTCGCGCCCGGAACCGCCCAGTCCGTGCCCAAAGACCGCCACCGGATACCCGTTCGGTGGCGGCGTCGCTTTGGGCAGCGCCATGTAAAAGTCCACCTTGTTCGGGCTCGGCGTCGCCTCGCCCGCGATCTTGCTGGGGTCGAAGGCCCCGTTGGGGCGATCACGAAAGTCAAAGGAGTCGAAGAAACCGACGGCGGCAGCGGCCACGTTGGCTGTGTTCGCCGCACCCACCAGGCTTTCGAACTCCGGCGTACCCTCTGGGAAGATGCCGGTACGCAAGTCGCCCAGCGGCCGATCGAGCACTGGCAGTGCCTCCGGCAGCGCGCCCGCGTCGAGCCGTTGGCGAATGGCGACCAAGTCGTCCCACGTCGGCTGGGTCGTGAACAGTTCCGTGAGCACGATTTCACTGCGCCGAATCTCCAAGCGCCGTTCCACGTAGTCCCAAATGGGCAGCAAGCGATCTCGCCACGCCTGAGCTGCAGCATCCAGTCCGATTCCCTCACGCAGGCGAACGAAGTCCTCGGAGGGCTGTACGTGGTACCCCCGAGAATCCACCAGGTCGTCCGTGACTACCAGTGCGTACGGGGTCTTGGGGCGCAGCGGCACCACCGGATAAATCTCGAGGGCGCGGTCCGGGTCGTAGTACGACGCTTGGATCCAGTGGGGAGGGTCGTCGAGTTCGTCTGCCCGCAACAGCCAGATGCCACGCGGGAAGCTCCCCGCATCCACCACCACCGGGCGATCGAAGCGCACGCGAATGGGTGCAAAAGTCGAGAAGCCCGTGAGCACTTGAAGCTGCGAAGCGATCGCCTCCCCAAAGGCGCGAGCTGCGGCAAACTCCGCCGTATCGGGCAACGCGATGCGCAAATACGGCGCGGGCACCCGCACGCGTCCCGCCTCGTCGCGCAGCCGATCGCTAGGGAAAGGATTGTCCGGGTTGTCGGCGTCGAGCGAGAAAAGGGCGGTGGCGGGCCCTTGGGTCGCGGTGGGGGTGGCCGGAAGCGTAGCCGTGCTCGTGGCGGTGGCCGTGAAGGTGGGCGTTGCAGTGAAGGTCGCGGTTGCGCTTGCCACCGGTGTGGCCGACAGCGTCGCGGTGGAAGTCGGGGTGCGCGGTGTTTCCGAAGGGAGCGTGATCTGGGGTGAGGGTGTGACACCCTGCGTCGGGCTGCGCGACAGTGTGGCCGTTGCCGCTGGCGTACCCGTCGGGGTCAGTGCTGCCGTGATCTCGTTGTCCCCACACCCAGCACACACCACTGCCGTGAACGCTGTTAAAACCAGCACAACCCACACTTTCGACCCACGACCCACAGCTCCACTCATGGCCGCGCCCGCTAGCCCGTGCGCCGCAGGCAAGTCAAGCGGCCGAGCCGCAAACCACCCGAGCGGCACAAATTGCGCTCTCACTTGTTACCGGCGCTTGCTGAGTGGTTGGAGAGCGAGCGAGTTCGAGGTCCGAACGCAAGCGCCGCCGCGCGCGGGAGAACCCAAGCTCGCTTCAGCCGGCGGAGCCTTCCACCTGGACGGTACCAGCCTGGGTGGTCAGGGGAAGGCGAGTTCCGGTCGGATCGGAGGCGATCGCGTTGCTGATGCTCACCTCACACTGGCGGCCAGGCCCCGCCGTCCGGAATTGGCAGCAAAACAGTTCCCCCACCGAGGCAGGCATCGGGTTCGTATCGTTCAAGTTCAGAAACAGCACTCGGATTCCTCGCTCGCGCTTGGCAGCACGGAACAAGCTGCGCTGCGCCTCCGGGTTCATCGTGCACGCTGGCTCGCCGTTGCCAGTCTGTTCCATTGTGAGGCAGCTCGGATCCCAACCCAAGTCCATCTGCATGCCGGAGACCTTGCCGGAATTCCGCTCCAAGCGCACGCAAACCTTGGTCGCCCCGTCGGCGCTCGCCTTGGCACTTTGCACGGCTACCACCATGCCTTCGCTCGGCTGAGGCTGGGCCACAGGAGGCACGGGTGCCGGGGCGGTGGCTTCCTTTTGCCGCTGGCAAGAGGCCAGGCAAGCGAGCGCAAGGAACAATGCCAAACTGCTCCAACAAGAGACGGCGCCACGCTGCATGGGGCCACGAGTATGCCGAGGGGCAGCGCAGTGTCAAGCGCGCGCTTTGTTCCCCTCGCCGGACCGTCAGTGCGCGACGCCCGGCTCGACTTGTCGGCGGACCGCCAGCGTCCACCGCCAGCGCCGCTCGAGCCAGCGGAGGGCTACCAGCAAGGCGACCGCGGCGCTCGCAAACGCGCCAAAGCCCGGCACATAGCTGCCGGAAATCTCACGCACCACTCCCAAGATCGAGGGCAACAAGAATCCCCCCACGCCCCCGGCCGCACCGACGATCCCGGTGGCCTTGCCGATTGCGCCAGGAAAGCGCTGGCCCACGAGCTGGAACACCGCGCCGTTGCCTGCCCCGAGGCTACCCAGCATGGCCACCATGAGCAGCACTGCAGCCGCCGGCGAGGGAACCAAGCCGATCAACGAGGCGACCCCGCCAGCCAGGGCGTACACGCTACTCAGCACGCCGACTCCACCCCAGCGATCGGCCAGCCACCCACCGAGCGGCCGCAACGCGCTGCCAGCGAGCACGCAAGCCGCCGTCCACGTGCCTGCAGTCACTGCCGGTACCCCGTAAAGATCCGAGAACAACACGGGCAAGAAGCTACTCCAGCCGACAAAGCCGCCGAAGGTCAGCATGTAAAACGCGCATAGCCACCACAGGTCGGGCTCGCGCGCGATCGGCTGCCGGGCGTTGCGTGCAAAGGACGCCGGCTCGCGTGCGAGGAGGAGAAACAGGACCAAGGTAATGAGGAGGGGGATCAGGCACCACAAAAACACTCCCCTCCACCCGACCCACTCCGCCAAGCGCGGCGCGAAAAACGCGGCCAACACGGTACCGGAGTTGCCCGCACCCGCGATGCCCATGGCGATTCCTTGGAAGCGGGCCGGATACGATCGGCTGGCGAGCGGCAGCGCCACGGCAAAGCTTGCGCCCGCCACTCCGAGCAGGGCCGCGGTGCACAGCGCCGAGACAAAGCCTTGCACCCCCAACCCACCGCACAACAGAGCCACCGCAGTCAGGGACATGCCGAGCGCCGCCGTGCGGCGTGCCCCGATGCGGTCCGCCAGGGTACCCGCCAGCAAACGCAAGCACGCGCCAGACAACAGCGGCAACGCAACCAGAAATCCCTTTTGCGAGGCGGTCAGCTCGAGGTCCGCGCTGAGAAACACGGCGAGCGAGCCGACAAGCATCCACAAGAGGAAACTCACGTCGAAGTACAAAAACGCAGCGAGCAGAGTGGGCCCGTGGCCCGCATGCCAAAACTCCCGCCAAAACCCCCGCTCTACAGTCACGCACCACCCTCCTTCACTGGAACAGCTCCCTCACACCCGTACGAACACCGTGCCGCCGCGCTCGTACACTTCGAGCGGCTCGAGGCCGCGCGCCGGCGGTCCCGTTACCACCCCACCGTCCTGAGCATCGAACACGGCTTGGTGGCACGGGCACTCGATGCGCTGGCGCTGGCGCGACCACAGCACGGGGCAGCCGAGATGCTGGCAGCGCGCGTCGAAGGCGCGCAAGGCGCCGTCGAGCAAGCGAACCACCAACACCAGTCTTGCGCTGCCCTCCCCGCGAACGTGCCGCCCCTCGCCGGCGGCCAGCTCGGCGCTCGCCAATAGCGGGCCCCAACTCTCTGCGCTCGCTTCCCCGTCACCCGTGGTGCTCCATTCGCCGGCCAGGGCCCCAACCGCCACCGCCGCTGCAGTCCCCAGAAAGGCACGGCGGCCGACTTGCGGGCAAGCCGCACTCGGGAGCCGTTGCGGGGTCGCCTCAGCTCGAACCTCGGTTCCTTCGTTCCTCATACGATCGCCTCCTCCATGCACAACTCTGCAATCGAGCGGTCTCTCTGCGCCTGATTGGAAACTGGAATGGTCCGGTGCCACGCTGGCACCAAATACCGCACCGAGGTGCGAACGAGGTCGGTGCCAAACGTGAAGCGGTTGAGTGGATGCAGCGCGCGCTGGTCAACCACCTCTTCCTCGGTGCCGTAAAACAAGGCTCCGGATGGACACACCGTGGCGCACATTGGTGCCAGCCCGAGCGACGTGCGCTCGTAGCAAAGGTCGCACTTCACCATGAGTTCGCGGCGTGCATCCACCTTTGGCACGCCGAACGGGCAGGCCAGCGCACAGTTCCCGCAGCCAATACAGCGCTCGCGCTGAGCCGTGTGCACCACACCATCGCGACCTTTGTGGATGGCGTCCACCGGGCAAACCGCGGCGCACGCCGGCTCCTCGCAGTGCATGCACACCGCCGGAGCGGTTTGCACGCTGTCGCCGCGCGCTAGCTCGTCGAGATGGATCATCGCCTCGCCGGCGTGACCGGGGCACTCGCTACACGCTTGCACGCAAGCGCGGCAACCAATGCAGCGCTGCGGATCCAAAAACAACGTGCGGCGCTCGCGGCTCATCGCAACCCCCGCCCCCTGGCGGACGAAGCCGGCGCGATTTTCTCCACTCGCACCGCGCACACTTTGAATTCTGGAATTCCGGCCACCGGATCGTACGCACGAATGGTCAGCTGATTGGCTGCTTGTTCGCCCGGCCAATGATACGGGATGAACACCGTGTCGGGTCGAATCGTGCGCGCCACGGTGGCGGGCAGCTCGAGTGCCCCGCGGCGGCTCACCACGCGCACAGGATCGCCGTCGGCAATACCGAGCTGCGTTGCCAAGTGCGGGTGCATTTCCACGCGCGGGCTGGGGTACTGGTCGAGGAGTGGCCCGATGCGACGGGTCTGGTTCCCGGAAAGGAACTGCGAGACCACGCGGCCGGTGGTGAGAAAGAGCGGGTAGTCGGCGTCCACGTCCTCTGCCGGCGGCCGGTACTCGACGGCGTGGAAGCGGGCCCGCCCATCCGCATGTGCAAAGCGGCCGCCATCGAACAAGCGCGGCGTACCCGGATGATCGAGCGACGGGCAAGGCCAGAACACGCCGTAGTTCTGCTCGATCTTTTCGTAGGTGATGCCAAAGTAATCGGCCTTGCCGCCGCGCGATGCCAGGCGCAACTCATCGAAGATCTCGCGCGGAGAGGAAAAAGAAAAGTAACGGCCTTTGCCGAGGCGGCGGGCCAGCTCGCAAATGATCTCCCAGTCGCGCCGCGCACCAGGAGGCGGGGACACTGCCTGCCGGATGCGGATGACTCTGCCCTCGGCACTCGTGACGGTCCCTTCGTCTTCTTCGTGCAGCGAGCCGGGGAGAACGAGATCGGCGTGGCGAGCTGTTTCCGAGAGAAAGAAGTCAATCGCTACGTAAAAGCGCAGACGCTCCAAGGCGGCGCGGGTAAAGGCCGTGTCGGGTAGGGAGACCGCTGGGTTGAGGCAAATCGAAAGTAGGCCCTTGACCTCGCCGCGGTGGGCGAGTTCCAGAATTTCTGGAAGTGTCCCGCCCTTACCCGGCAGCTCGTTTTCCGGTACGCCCCACACCGAAGCGATCCAGGCGCGGTGTTCTGGGTTTTCGATGTCGCGCGCCCCAGGAAGCTGATTGCAGCGCTGGCCGTGCTCGCGCGCGCCCTGCCCGTTGCCCTGGCCGGTAATGGTGGCGTAGCCGCAGCCAGGCCGGCCGATCTTACCGGTGGCGAGCACGAGATTGATGCAGGAAAGCACGTTGTCCACACCCTTGGTGTGATGCTCGATGCCGCGCGCGTGCAGCAGCATGGTGCGCGGTGCTTGCACCCACATGCGCGCTGCCTGCCAAATGCGTGCAGCCGGCACCCCCACCAGGCGCTCCACCGACTCAGGCGAATACCGCTCCACAGCGGCGCGCACGTTCTCGAACCCGCTGGTGTGCCGTTCGACGAACTCCTGATCCACGCCGCCGAGCCGGATGACGGCGTGGAGGATGGCATTCATCAGCGCCACGTCGCGCCCTGGGCGCACCGGCAAGTACAGGTCGGCGGTGCGCGCCACGGGTGTGAGGCGGGGGTCAATGACGATCAGCTTGGCGCCGCGGTCGCGCGCACGCCAGATGTAGTCAATGGTGATCGGGCTGCACTCCGACACGTTTGCCCCTGTCACCAGGACAAGATCCGTGCTGGCGATGTCGGCCCATGGGTTCGCGGCGCGGTCGATGCCGAAGGCACGAAGGTTGGCCGCTCCCGCTGCCACCATGCACAGGCGCCCGTTGTAATCAATGTGCCGGGTTCCGAGCGCCACCCGCGCAAACTTGCCCATCAGGTAGGCTTTCTCGTTGGTCAGCGAGGCCCCAGAGAGCACCGCCACGCTGTCTCGCCCGTAGTTGCGTTGCAGGTGCTGGAAACGCTCCACCACCAGATCGAGTGCCTCGTCCCATCCAATCGGGGCGAATCCAGAGTCCGTGCGCAGCAAGGGGGTGCGCAAGCGGTCGGGATGGTGGTTCTGCAAGTAGCGCTTGACGCCCTTTGGACAGAGGTTGCCGCGGTTGAACGGGAATTCCTCCCACGGCTCGACGCCGATCACCCGCTCGTTGCGCACCAGTAGCTTCACCCCGCACTGCTGGCCGCAAAAGCAGCAATGCGTGAGCACTTTGCGGTCGGGCACCCCACGCCCGGCAAATCCGCCGGGAGGCTCGTACTGCGGGTGCGGCCCATACCGCTCGATACACTCCGCCTCGGAAATCGGAATGCGCGCCATCGTCACGCTACCTTTCGTTGTGCCTCGTGCCGGCCCTGCACCACGGTCGGTAAAAAGCCCCGGCCGACGAGCTTGCTGTGGGTCATCGCCACAGCCCGGCGCCGGCAGGCCGTACACAGCCAAACCGGCGCTGGCGCCCCCACTCGTTGCCGCGACAGGATTTCCTGCACCCGGACCACTTGTTCGCCTGGCGCGAGCGGAGCCTCGCACGAGCGACACCTCACGGATGCCCTTGTCCGCCGCAGCATCACGGCGCCTGCATGCAACGGCCGCAAGAGGAGGTGCGCGAGCTTGCCAAACGGCAAACTCGCAAGGAGACCCAGTACGGCCACCTGGTGGAGCACTTGCGCCAAGCGCACCAAGCTTGCGTCACCCTGCTGAGCCGCCCACGGCAGGGCGAGTCCGGTGGCCGCCAGCCAAGCGAGCGCCAGCAAAGGAGCCAGGTGAAAGCTACGCTGGCCATGCCACTCGCCGCGGGCGCGCAAGCGGACGAGCACGAAGTACGTGCACCCGAGCAACACCAAAACGGAGCACACGTGGAGAACGTGAAAGACAAGCCAGCCAAGCAGGCTGTCCACGTCGAAACTCAGCAAGCCGACGCCGAATGCGTGCGCTCGGTAGAGGCGTTCGCCTGCAACTTCGAAATGTATCCAGCCAAATACCAAAGGGACCGTCACCAGGAAGGCGAGCAGTGTTCCCCAGGAGAGGCTGAGGTGCGCAAGCCAGCGCAGGCGCCCCCTGGCTGCGAGGAAACGTTGCGCCACCAAACTGCGGCCGAACTCGCTCAAGCTTTCCCACCACCATCTCGGCTGGCAAAGGGCGCGGCCGAGTTCCCGTGCAAACAGCGCCGCCGCTGGGTGGCGCCACAGCATGGCGGCCCGGTAGGCAGTCACGAAGAACACGGTGACCACCCCGAAAGCGTAACCGCGCAAGGCCGAATCGAAGTGCTCCCCTTGCCCGGAGCCAGCGTAAATGGCCGCGAGCAGCACGAGCGTGGCAAGCGAGGCGTCGCGGAACGCGGTTGCCTTCATGGTGCCTCCCCTAGCTGGGGCTCGAGGGTTACGATCAGGGTTCCCCTTTCCACGCGCACCGGATACGTGGGTAGTTTGTCGTGACTGTACCAGCACTCGCCGCTAGCGAGGTCGATCACCCAACCGTGCAGCGGGCAAATCACCTTGCCCGCTCCAAGGAGGCCATCGGCAAGCGGGCCGCCTCGGTGCGGGCAGCGCGCGTGCAGGGCGAACACTTGCCCGTCACGCTGGCGGAAGACCGCCACCTCGATCCCTCCTGCCACAAAGGCACGCCCCTGCCCCAGCGGAATCTGCTCCAAATCCACGCGCAGCTCACGCGGCCCACGCTCGGCCTGCTGCGCAGTTACGCCGAGACGCGGTTGTGTCGCCAACAGACACTCCATGCTCACCTCCCCGTCGAGTTGTTCTCACCTGCCAGCGAGCGGCTGCTCACCAGCAGCCTCCAGGCGTTCGACACCGGCAAACTGTCCGGGAAACACGGGCGCGGCGGCTTCCTCGGCCCACGGGTCGCGATAACTCGCCACCGCTGCCTCGATCTCGGCGTCAAGCGCGGCAGCGAGTCCTTCGCGATCGTCCACCACCACGGCGCGCAGTTTCTCGATGCCAACGCGCTCGACAAAGCCGTAGGTGCGCTCGGCATACTTGGCATGCTCGCGGTAGTACTGGAGAAAGCGGCCGACGAGCTGCAGCACCTCTTCGTGCGAGCGCACGGTGGCGAGCAGGTCGCCTTTGCGCACGTGGCTGCCCGCCGCGCCACCGACGTAAATCTCCCAGCGGCCGCCCTCGACCGCCACCACACCCACGTCTTTGACGTACGCCTCGGAGCAATTGCGCGGGCACCCTGCGGTGGCGAGCTTGAGCTTGTGAGGGGCTTCCAGTCCTTGGAAGCGGCGCTCGATTTTCTGCGCGAGAGCGATCGAGTCGCCGAGGCCGAAGCGACAAAAGTCCGTCCCCACGCAGCTTTTGCAGGTACGAAACGCCTTGGTGTAGGCGTGCCCACTCGGCATGCCCAAGTCGCGCCAAATGAGTGGTAAATCCTCCTTGCGCACCCCGAGCAAATCGATCCGCTGGCCACCTGTGAGTTTGACCATGCGCACCTGGTACTTCTCGGCCACCTCGGCGATGCGGCGCAGCTCCGCGGGGGAAGTTACGCCCGCGTACATGCGCGGCACGACACTGAAGGTACCGTCGCGCTGAATGTTGGCGTGCACGCGATCGTTGATGAAGCGAGCGTCGCGCTCGTCGTCGTACTCTCGCCCCCAAATGGTGCGCAGTAACGAGGCCAAGCCCGGCTTGCTCGCCGGGTCCTCGCGCCCGCCAGCGAGGGCAGCAAAAACGGCGCTCACGCTTTTCAGGCGGCGGGCTTTGATCTCCCGCACCAGCGCGGGCTTGGCGAGCGGGACGCCAGGGACATAGTGGTGCTCGGCCTCGTCTTCCCCGACTTCGTCGCCAGCGTAGACTTCGAGGAACTGCTTGAGCAAGGATTTACAACTACCGCAGCCGCTGCCGGCCCGGGTCACAGCACTCAAGCGCGACAGCGAGCGGCACTTGCCGAGCACGATCGCCTCGCGAATCTCGCCTTTGCAGACTCCGTTGCAGTTGCAGATCTGGGCGTGGTCCGGGAGGTCGAAGATCGAAAGGATCGGCGCCCCGCTCGCGGTACCGAACAACACTTCCGCGCGCCGCTCGGGAAGGGGCGCGCGCGCCAAGTAGAGCTGGGTGAGAACCCCGGCAGTATCCGCTTCGCCGAGGAGGATGCCGGCTTCCAGCTTCCCATCGCGGACAACGAGCTTCTTGTACACGCCGCGGGCAGGCTCGCGGTACACCACGACCTCGTCGCCGGGGCCCTCGCCGCGCGGGTCGCCCAGGCACACCAAATCTACTCCCATCACTTTCAGCCGCACCGCCAGACGCGAGCCCCAGTACGCGGCCTGCGGGCCAGCCCCTGACAGGACCTGGGCGAGCACGCGCGCTTGCTCGCGGATCGGGTCCACCAAGCCGTACACCACACCGCGATGCTCGGCGCACTCACCCAATGCAAAAATATGCGGATCGCTGGTGCGCATCTGATCGTCGCACACGATGCCGCGCTGGACAGCAAGCCCCGCTTCGCGCGCCAGTTCGACATCGGGCCGGATTCCGGCTGCAAGCACGACCAGGGAACAGGGCAATATCTCACCAGTGGAAAGTTCCACCGTCTCCACTCTCTCTTCCCCAGTCACCTTGCGCACCTGGGCAGCGCAACGCACTTCGATGCCCATGGCTTCGAGTGTCTGCTTCAGCAGCGCCCCGCCCTCGCGGTCGAGCTGCGCCGGCATGAGCTGCGGAGCGGCTTCTACGACCGTCACCCGCACCCTGTGCTCGAGCAGGCCCCGCGCTGCTTCGAGTCCGAGGAGCCCTCCGCCCACGACAACCGCGCGCTGCGCACGCGCTGCCGCGCGGCCGATCGCGGCACAGTCGTCGAGCGTGCGGAAGCAGTACACGCCACTCAGCGCGGTCCCTTCGATCGGGGGTACAAACGGGCGCGAGCCCGTGGCCAAGACCAGCACATCGTAACGAAGAGAGAGCGGTTTGGCGTCGCCGCTACGAACCGCACGGAACTCGGCTTGGTCTCGGCGAGCGCGCACCGCGTGCACAACGCGTGCTTGGCGATCGATGCGCACGGCGCGCGTCTCGGTCCACAGCTGCACGCCGTGCTCTTCGTACCAGCCGAGCGGGCGCAACCGAGTGGAAGCCACGTCGTGTTTTCCGGCCAGGACCTCGGTGAGCAAAATCCGGTTGTACGGCGGCCACGGCTCGGCGCTGAGCACGGTGATCGAGAACCGATCGGGGGCCACTGCGCAGACTTCTTCCACCAGAGCCGCGGCGGCCATCCCTCCACCCACAACCAACAGTCGCTTTGCTCTTCGCTCGTTTCCATTTTTCTCGACCATCTTCTTCGCTCCGCTTTCCCTGGCATCGCTGCTGCTTATTTCGTTCATCGTGCCGCTCGAACGTTTGCTTTCCGGAAATCGGCAGCGGGAAATCGCAAGGGTTGTGCCCGCGTGTGGGCGCGATTTTCCCGCATTCGCTCCGCATGCGCGCATCTCCCGGGCCGGCAGCTCGCCAGGCCGGCCTGTGCTGCGCGCGCGGGCAAGGAGGCAGCGCACTGCCCACTTGGTGCGCAGTCAGTCAGGGCGGAGCGCGATCAGAAAACACGAAGTCTCACATCGGAGGAAGCGATTGCCATGGACGCCAAACATTTACGCACGTTCGTCACCATCGTGGATTTGCAGAGCTTCACGCGTGCCGGGCGGCGGCTCGGCATCAGCCAGTCGGCGATCAGCCAGCAGATCCGTGCGCTCGAGAAGCAGCTCGGAGTGCCGATCCTAACCCGCTCCGGTAGCGGCGCGCGGCCCACTCCGGCGGGAGACCTGTTACTGCAGTACGCGCGGCAAATCCTGCGCAAGATCGAAGAAGCCGAGCGGGTGCTCGCCGATCTCGAGTCGTCGCCGCGCGGACTCTTGCGCATTGGCGCGGGGGGAGCGGCATGTCACTTTTTGCTGCCTCCTGTCTTGCGCGAGTTCTGCCGGCGCTTCCCGCGCGTGGAACTGCGGGTCACCAGCGGGCCCACCGCGCACACGGTGGAGCGCCTGCTAGCGGGCGAACTGGACGTAGGACTGGTCACCCTCCCTCTTGCCGAGCCGAAACTTAGCCTGAGCGAACTCGGCAACGACGAGCTGGTGGCAATCGCTCCACCAGGGCACGCCTGGAGCGAGCGGCGCCGTATACAAGCCGCCGACTTTGCGGGCGAGCCGCTGCTCGTCTACGAGCGGCGCACGCAGGCCTACCACTTGATCGAGCGTACGTTGCTGGAGGCCGGGGTCCTGCCGCGGATCGCCATGGAAATGGACCAACTCGAAGCCGTGGTGGAAATGGTGTGTGCCGGTCTCGGTGTCGCCATTGTGCCGCGCTGGGCAGTCACTGCAGAGCACGCCAGCGGGCGCCTGTGCATGCGACCAATCGGAAAGAATGGCCTGGTCCGCCGTTGGGCACTCGCTCTGCCGTCGGCGCAGCACCGAACGCAGGCGGTCAAAGCCTTCATGCGCCTCTGCCAGGAGTCACTGCCACCACTGCTCGAGGGAAATACCATTGGCGCGCCCCACTGAGGGACTGCAGGCAGACAGCCCTCGCCGCTAACCATAAGCCCGCAGGCGCCGGCGCGCTCGACGCTTGCGCGAACCAGAATCGGCACGAAGCGTGCAATCGCGTGGTTGTTCGATGGTAGGCTCCAGCGCGTGGGACAACGCGTTGCGGGCAGCAGCGAGACGTCGGGGCGCGCTGAGCTTCCCTTCCTAGGCGCACAGTGCCAATTCAGCGCTGTCTTGGGCAACGCGTTCAGCGCTGGCCCGTGGAACGGGCCTGTGTGCCTGTGCCGTGGCAGCGTGGCACTGCGACCGCGTCGCCGCCAGCGGCGCGTCCCGGTACGAGCGCGCGCGACCGACATACCCTGTCAGTAACACCACGGGCGGCCCCAGGGGCCGCCCCTACCTATCCCCGCAGCGGCCATGCTCGCGATTACAGCAAAACCTGCCGGACGCGTTATCGGCCATTCGCCCGTTATCGCACGCTTCTCCCGGTTGACACCGAGCCACGCAGATTGCCGGGAGGCGTCCTGGAGGAGGCGATAGGATCCTCCCAGCGTCTGTGTTGACAAACGGTGCAGGTGCTGTGGTAAAGCTAGCGCTTGCTGTCGGGTGTTCGAGATCCTGGCACGGCTCGGGGAGGGAAGGCATGACGAGCACGATCGAGAGCAGTGGCTGGAAGCAAACGGGGTTCATTGGTTCCCGCGAACTCCGATGCAAGCACGCAGACCGCATTTCCCTGCGCCGCATCCTGCTAGCATCCCTGACCCTTGCCGCCATCGGAGCGCTGCGCGCCGAGGCCGGCGTGTCCATTGCCGCGCGCATGGCGCACAGCCCGGACGACATCAGTGGCTTTGCTACCCTCAGCGGCAACGACAACGTGGCGGCCGTGACCCTGCCGTTTTCGTTCGTGATCCAGGGCACGGCATACAACTCGGTTGCCATCTCCACCAATGGCTGGATCGAGTTCGGCGGCAACACCTGCACGAGCGGTTGCGGCACGAATAACTCCGATCCGGGCAATACGTGTTTACCGACCTCGAAGCATACGAACCCCTTCCTGGCTGCCTATTGGGACGACTTGCAGACCTTCGGGACGCACATCCGCTACGGCACCGTGGGCACGGCACCGAACCGCACATTCATTGTGGATTACGAGGTGGACGTGGACCCGGGTGTCGAGAACAACGCTGCCGACGACATCCGGTTTCAAATCCAGCTGCACGAGACCTCGAACGCGATCAACGTGCAGTATCGTGACTCCGGGCACTTGGCCAACGGCCAGAGCGCCACCATCGGCTTTCAGACCGCCGGGGGCGCGAGTGCCGAAGCCCAGCCGCTTACCTGCAACGGCAAGATCCTCGACGACAATGCCGACAACGAGAGTTGGTCGGTGGACGTGGGCCGCCCTGGCTTGGTGACACTCGGCGCGCTCAATGCCCATAGCCCGGACGACATCAGTGGATTCGCCACTCTAACCGGTAACGACTCAGTGGTGAGCACCAGCATGCCCTTTTCGGTCAATATCGAGGGACAGAACTGGAGCGTTCTCTCCATTTCCACCAACGGCTGGATCGAGTTTGGCGGCAACACTTCGGGCTCCTCCGACCCGAACAACACCTGCCTGCCGGCAGCCAACCACAGCAATCCCTTCTTGGCCGTGTACTGGGACGATATGCAGACGGTGTCGAGCGCCATTCGGTACGGCACCGTGGGGGCGTCGCCGAACCGTACCTTCATCGTGGATTTCCAAATAGAAACGGTTTCCGGCGGCGCCGACGTGTTCGCTCAAGTACAGATTCACGAAACGTCCAGCTTGATTTCTGTGCGCTACTACACGGCCCAGTTTGCCGCCAACGGGCAGAGCGCGACCATCGGTTTCCAGGGCGCGGGTGGAAGTTCGGCAGTGGCTTACCCCCTCACCTGTAACGGCAAGATCCTCGACGACAATCAGATCAACGAGGAAGGATGGTCCGTTCACCCCAAGGCACTCGGAGCCATGTCGTTGCACGCCGGCATGGCGCACAGCCCGGACGACATCAATGCGACCAACATCCCGGGCCTGCAAACGCTCTCCGGCGATGACGTGGTTGCCACCGCCACGCTCCCCTTTGCGGTGCGTATCGACGGCGTGGATTACTCGACGGTGGCCATCTCCACCAACGGTTGGCTCGAATTCGGCGGCAACACGCAGGGCACTGCCGACTTGAACAACCGCGCCCTGCCCGACGCATCGCACACGAACCCCTTCCTGGCCGCGTACTGGGACGACTTGGTCACCACCGGCAATCACGTGCGCTACGGGACCGTCGGCAGCACAGGCAACCGGACGTTTGTGGTCGACTACGACGTCCAAACGTTCACCGGCAGCTACGCCCTTCAGTTCCAAGTGCAGATCCACGAGCGCTCGAACGCGATTCACGTGAAGTTCCGCTCTGCAAATAACAACGCGAACGGTCAAGGAGCCACGATTGGCTTTCAGACCGCAGGCGGGTCGAGCGCCACCGCGTACCCGCTCACCTTCAACGGCAAGGTGCTCGACGACAACCGCCCGGCCATGGGTTTCTCTGCGGCGCCCCTTCCCATCTGTGGTAACGGCATCATCGAAACCAAGGAGCAGTGCGACTTGGCGGGCGGTAACGGGAGCAGCAGCACCTGCTGCACCGCGCAGTGCCAGTTCCGTGCGAACGGCTCGGTGTGCCGCGCCTCTGCTGGCGAGTGTGACCCAGCCGAAGTGTGCTCGGGAACCGCAGCCACCTGCCCAGGGGACGCCAAACAGCCCAACGGTACGGCTTGTTCCGACGATGGCCTCCCCTGCACCTTCGATCGCTGCGATGGGGTAAACGACACCTGCCAGCACCCGATCAAGCCCGCCTCGGAGGTGTGTCGCCCATTGCAGGGAAGCTGCGATGTGGTGGACTTCTGCGATGGCTTCAATCCAACTTGCCCGCCCGATGCCGTGCTACCTCCAACGACGGAGTGCCGCCCCTCCGCGGGTGACTGCGACCTGGCGGAATTCTGCACGGGCACGAGCCCGGTGTGTCCGGTGGACCAGAAGAGCACGGCGGTGTGCCGGCCTGCGGGCGGGGTGTGCGACGTGGCGGAGAGCTGCGACGGGGTGAGCAACGACTGCCCGCCCAACAATTTTCAGCCTTCGAGCGTGGTCTGCCGGCCAGCAGCGGGCGAGTGCGACCAGGCTGAGAACTGCACGGGCACGGCGGCTTCCTGCCCGGCGGATGCGAAGAAGGCGGCCGGCACGGTCTGCCGTGCGGCGGTGGATGTATGCGATGTGGCAGAGACGTGCAGCGGCAACTCGGATAGCTGTCCGGCAGATGGCTTCCGGCCGAACACCTTTGTGTGCCGCTCAGCGGCTGGGGTGTGCGATGTGGCGGAGACGTGCACGGGCACGGGGCCGAACTGTCCTGCCGACCAACTTGCCTCGGCTTCCACGGAGTGTCGTGCGGCCACGGGCGCGTGCGATGTGGCGGAGACGTGCACGGGTACGAGCGTGAACTGCCCTGCGGATGGGGTGCGTGCGGCTGGGTTTGTGTGCCGTGGGGTGGCCGGGGCGTGCGACGAGCCGGAGAGCTGCGACGGGGAGTCGAAGGCGTGTCCGGCCGATGAGTTCAAGGGCAACACGGTGGTCTGCCGGCCTTCGGCTGGGGTGTGCGATGTGGAGGAGTTGTGCACGGGGGTAGGGCCGCAGTGTCCGAGCGACAGCTTTGCGGGGGCGTCGGTGGAGTGCCGGGCAGCGGCGGGTCCGTGCGATGTGGCGGAGTTTTGTGCGGGCACGGGGGTGGACTGCCCTGCGGACCAGCGGGCGCCGAGCACGCAAGTGTGCCGCAATGCAGTGGGGGCGTGTGACCTCACGGAGTTTTGCGATGGGGTGAGCCCCACGTGTCCTGCGGATCAGGTCAAGGCTGCCACCGAGCTGTGCCGTGCGGCAAGCGGGGTGTGCGACGTGGCGGAGTTTTGCGATGGGGTCAACCCGCAGTGTCCGGCCGATGCGGTGGCGCCGGACACGGTGGTCTGCCGCCCGGCCGCAGGGGTGTGCGATGCGGACGACTTTTGCGACGGGGCCAGCAAGAACTGCCCGGCCGACCAGAAAAAGCTGGGCGATGTGTGCCGGGCAGTGGATGGGGATTGCGATGTGGCCGAGGTGTGCGACGGGGTGAGCAACGACTGTCCCTCGGACCAGGTGTTGGCGAGCGGCACGCAGTGTCGGGCTTCGGCGGGGGTGTGCGATGTGGCCGAGGCGTGCGACGGAGTGAGTGCGCAGTGTCCGCCGGATCAGTTCCAGCCGAGCACGGTGGTCTGCCGCGCGGCGGCCGACGGCACCTGCGATGTGGCGGAGTACTGCACGGGTACGGGGGTGGCCTGCCCGGCGGACGTGACGCTCAACGAGGGGGACGGCTGCGCGGGGACAAACGGCAACACCTGCCTCAATGCATGCCGCTCGGGGCTGTGCGTGCCGGAGGTGCGCCCGAACTGCTGCGGCAATGGGCTGCCGGATGTGGGCGAGCAGTGCGACGATGGCAATCAGGACCTGGCGCTGGATGACTGTCCGTCGGGGCCTGGGCAGGACTGCAAGTACACCAGCTCGCCGCTGGTGCGCGCCAGCCGCAGCAATCCGCTCAAGGACAAGTACGGCTGCCTGCTGGAGTGGTACGTGGCCAACCCGAACAACCCGGTGGACAAGTTCGGGCTACCGGATCGGGACCAGGTCTGCCGCGACAACGACCCCACCTGCGACAGCGATCCGACCCTTGGGGTGTGCGAGTTTACGGTGGCCCTGTGCTTGAACACCACCGATGCCTCCATTCCGGCCTGCGTGCAGCCGGGCACGGGGGTGTCGAGCGTGCTGGTCAAGCCCGTGCCGCTCAAGGTGGCGAGCACGCCGATCATCGGGCCGGAGGCGGTGGCCAACATTGCCAAGGTGAGCACCGCGCTCACGCAGCTTTTGGACCCGCAGGATCCGGGTGCGGGTTACAGCAAGGGGATTCCGCTGACCGCGCCGCAGAAGAACTTCTGCAGCCAGCCGCTGAAGATGAAGACGTTTGTGATCCAGACGGTCAAGGACCGCGCCAAGCGGCGGCTTGCGATCCGCACGGTGGCCAAGGATGGCAGCTTCCCGCGGCCCAAGGGCAAGCGTACCATGCTGCGCTTGAGCTGCGTGCCCTGAGGCCAGAGCCGCCAGGAAGCAAGAGCCAAACGCACAGCACGGCACCCCCCCACCCACACGCCGGGACGACCATCACGGCCGCCCCGGCGTGCGTGTTTTTGCCCGACGCAGCGGTTTGCAACGCACGGGCAGGCCTTGGGCCTGCCAGCGTTTCGAATCCGATGGAATGCGCAAATCGGGCGGCGTGCGCTGCACCGTGCACGCCAGCTCCCTTGTCGGCACCACGGTGCGCACGACCGGACCACGCCTGCCAAATCGCACCACGGGCGGCCACAAGGGCCGCCCCTACATTTTCTGCTGGTTCCGGCGTGCATGTCACCGCGCAGGCGTGGGCGTGGGACCGGATGCCGGCCGCGTTTCGTCCGATGCCGCAGCAAAGATCGAGGAAATGTAGGGGCAGGCCTTGTGCCTGCCCGTGTTCCGAATCCGACGGGATGCCGCATCGGCGGCGGGACATCGTACCACGTTGTCCGTGCGCCACGCCCATTCGCCATTCACCAGGCTCCGCTCACCGCGAACGGACTTGACAATGGGTGCGGCCTTTCCGGAATAATTGCCGCGTCCCTGCCGGCTAGGGGAGGCCGGGAGCGATCGCACGGCGAACGCAAGTTCTTTCAGGGGGTGAGAAAATGCCCAGATCTGAGTTTCTCGTTCCGCTTGCGCTGGCTTTCTTGTGGAGCAGCGCAAGCTTCGCGGCCATTGACAAGTGCCAGAAGCGC
>JBBILD010000002.1:0-248073 GCA_037445065.1 Myxococcales bacterium | reverse complement strand
TGTACCGCGGCTCGAAGTGTGCAGGCTCGGTTGGAAGCCGCACACACGCCGTCCCCAGGCTGGGCGTCGGGCAAGTCGTTCGTGGAGTTCACAGTCCACACCGTGGCCTGTACGGGCAGAGGCTGGAAAAAAGCCAGCGACAGAAGTGTTGTGAGCACGACGCGCCCAATGTCCATCCACGTTCCCCGCCGAACCATACTCAGCCTCCTTTGCGGTCGCGGCCCGCAACGTCCCACGCGGCCAGCGTTTAACACGAGAAACTCGGGGGAGGGCAAGGGGGAAACCAGAATTCTGCGGCTGTCGATCGCCTGACATCGCGCGCACAGGCGCGTTCCTACGCGCCGCCACACCTCGATCTGCTTGCAGAGACCGGGGCAGTTTTTCTAGAAGACGCAGGTGCGCCGCCGCCGATCCTTCCTCCAGCGAGAAACACTGCGTGTTCGAGCCCTCGTAGCTCAGTAGGATAGAGCACAGGATTCCTAATCCTGGGGCCGCGCGTTCGACTCGCGCCGAGGGCACTTTCCCCGTCCCGCATTTTCCGGCCAACTGGGCGAAAGCGGTTCCGCAACTCTTCACTCCGCGTGAATCGCGGCAGCCAGAAACCACGCTCCGCTTGCGTTCTCTCGCCGTGGTCTCCGGGCCACGGAAGAAACCACGCCAGGGTGCTGTCGGTCCGGGCCCCGAACGCAAGCGCAACTTGCATACCGCGAATTTGACTCCCGCAACGACCGAAGCTCGGTGGGCTGTGGGCAAAGGGGAACCTGCCGCAGCCGCGCAGCTGTGACGAGTTTCTCGCTGTCCTCACCCAGTCCTGAAATGACACGCGCAGCGTAGGGGCAAATTCCAGAAGGAAGCGGCTTTCTGCTCAGCGCTCATTTTTCCACTGCCAGTTGCGGATCTCGGGCAGGTCTTGACCCCAGGTCTCGATATACTCGCGGTGTTCGATCAGTTTGTCACGGACGAGTTGTTTCAAGTACGCGGCGCGGTATCCCAGTTTCGGGACGCGGTGAATCACATCGGCAACAAGGTGGAAGCGGTCGAGGTCATTGCGCACAGCCATGTCGAACGGGGTTGTCGTGGTGCCTTCCTCCTTGTAGCCGCGCACGTGCAGGTTTTTGTGATTGGTGCGCCGATACGTAAGGCGGTGAATCAGCCAGGGATAGCCGTGGAAGGCGAAGATGATCGGCTTATCTGTAGTGAAAATGGTGTCGAACTCACGGTCGGACAATCCGTGCGGGTGCTCCTCCTTCGGTTGCAAAGTCATGAGGTCGACGACGTTGACTACCCGTACGCGCAGGTCCGGTACGTACTCGCGCAATAACTGGACGGCGGCCAAGGTCTCCAAGGTTGGCACGTCGCCAGCGCAGGCCAGCACCACGTCGGGCTCCCCGTTTTGGTCATTGCTTGCCCACTCCCAGATCCCGACCCCAGCCGTGCAGTGTTTGATAGCGGCATGCATGTCGAGCCACTGAGCCTGCGGTTGCTTTCCAGCGATGATCACGTTCACGAAATCGCGCGAGCGCAGGCAGCGATCCGCAACGACCAGGAGTGTGTTTGCATCTGGAGCCAAGTAAACGCGAATGATGTCGGCCTTCTTGTTCACGACGAGGTCAATAAAACCCGGGTCCTGATGGGAAAAGCCGTTGTGGTCCTGTCTCCACACGTGTGAGGTCAGCAAAATGTTGAGCGATGCAATCGGTCGCCGCCACGGAACTTCCTTGGCAACTTTGAGCCACTTGGCGTGCTGATTGAACATAGAATCAACGATATGAATGAACGCCTCGTAACACGAAAAGAAGCCGTGCCGCCCAGTCAGCAAGTAGCCCTCCAGCCAACCTTGGCACGTGTGTTCCGAAAGAATCTCCATGACTCGGCCATCAGGCGCCAGTTGCTCCTCGTCGTCCAGACGTTCGGCGACCCACGTTCGAGAGGTCACTTCGAACAAAGCGTCGAGTCGGTTCGAAGCGGTTTCATCCGGGCCGAAAACGCGGAAGTTACGGCTGTCCTGATTGAGCCGCATCACATCTCGCAAGTACTGCCCCAGTACCCTCGTCGCTTCGGCCTCGACCGCCCCGGGGCGTGGAACGGCAACCGCGTAGTCGCGGAAATCAGGTAAGCGCAAGTCTCTTAGGAGGAGCCCGCCGTTGGCGTGAGGGTTCGCGCCCATCCGACGCGGCCCTGAAGGGGCGATCGCGCGAATTTCAGCCTTGGGCCTCCCCTCGGAATCGAACAGCTCCTCTGGACGGTAGCTCTTGAGCCACTGCTCGAGCTGACGTAATTGTGCGGCATTCTCGCGGGCATCCGCGAGCGGCACCTGGTGGGACCGCCAGGAACCTTCCACCTTCTTGCCGCCGACTTCTTTGGGACCGGTCCAGCCTTTTGGCGTCTTGAGCACAATCATGGGCCATAACGGTCGTTCGCAGTCACCTTGGCGCCGGGCCCGTTGCTGGATCGCGCGGAGCGCCTCGATGACCTCGTCGAGTGTGCTCGCCATGAGCCGGTGCATCACTTGCGGCTCTTCTCCCTCGACAAACCGAGGAGCATACCCGTACCCACGCAGGAGACTTGCCAGCTCGTCCTGCGGGATGCGCGCGAGGATCGTCGGGTTGGCAATTTTGTAGCCGTTCAGATGCAGGATCGGCAGCACAGCTCCATCAGTCTTGGGATTCAAGAACTTGTTGGAGTGCCACGCGGCCGCCAGCGGCCCCGTTTCCGCCTCGCCATCTCCGGTGACACAGGCAGCGATCAGATGCGGGTGATCGAACACCGCACCAAAGGCGTGAGCAAGCGAGTACCCAAGCTCGCCCCCTTCGTGAATCGAGCCCGGGATCTCCGGTGTGGCATGGCTGCCGATCCCGCCAGGAAAGGAAAACTGCCTGAGGAGTCGCTTGAGCCCTTCCCAATCCTGCGACACGTTCGGATAGAACTCGCTGTAAGTCCCTTCGAGCCACGTATTCGCCACGAGGGCCGGGCCACCGTGTCCCGGACCGGCGAGAAAGATCATGTCGAGGTCATACTTCCGGATTACGCGGCAGAGGTGCACGTAAATGAAATTCAGCCCAGGGGTTGTGCCCCAGTGCCCCAGCAGACGCGGTTTGATGTGGTCCGGCAACAGAGCGTCGCGTAGCAGCGGATTGTCCAGCAAGTAGATCTGCCCAACGGACAGGTAGTTAGCGGCACGCCACCAAGCATCGAGGGCGACCAGCTCGTCTTCCGCCAAGGCCGATGCTTTCGGGGTCGCGTTCGTGCCTTCGCTCATCTTGCTCCTCCCTTCACGATCGCAAACCAAGCGTGCATCCGTGTTGTTGTAACAGCGCTCTTTCCGTTGGGTAGCGATGCGCTAGCTGCCTGCTCTGCGGGACGCCGAGGTTCCCTGTGACGTGCGATTCCTAGCGGTGACCTAATTCGAGCAGAACCTGCCGGGCGCTGGCCGCAAGGATTGCCGCTTCGTTAACGGCCAGGGCCCAAATCTCGACGGGGGCACCTTGCGGGCTGATCAGTGCATCCCCACCGACCGCAGTGCGGTTGCGCGCTTCGTCGAGGTGGATCCCTGCCCACTCCATCGAGCGGAGAATTCCTGCTCGAATAGCCGGAGCGTGTTCCCCGACCCCGCCCCCGAAAACGACACCGTCCATCCCACCCAGTACGGCCGCGTAAGCACCAAGGTACTTGCGCACCCGATAACAATAAAGCTCGATTGCGAGGCGCGCGGTGGCGGAAGAGGATGCAAGCAGGACCCGCATGTCAGCAGCCTCGCCGGAAACACCGAGAAGACCGGAGTGCTGATTCAAAATTTCTTCGAGCTCTGTTGCCGAGAGGTTCCCGGCACGCTGCAAAAACAACAGGAGGCCCGGGTCGACATCGCCCGCCCGGGTAGCCATGACGAGCCCCTCGAGGGGCGTAAATCCCATCGAGGTGTCCTGTGGCTTCCCGCCCAGTACGGCCGCAACAGAGCACCCGCTGCCGAGTTGTACCGTGATCACTCGGCTGGTCGCTGCTCGCTCCGGGTGCAACGTTTGCCACCGCTTCCACATCGCCTCGTGCGCAAGGCCGTGAAAGCCGTAACGGCGGATGCCGAATTGCTCGCTCAAAGAGCGGGGCAGCGCGTAGGTGCGAGCCACCTCCGGGAGCTCTGCGAAAAAACCAGTGTCGAATGCAGCGACCTGTGGCACCCCCGGAAACACTTCTCGGCAGGCACGCAACCAAAGTAACGCGACGGGATTGTGGAGCGGCGCTAGCGGGCTCACCCGCTCGATTTCTTTCTCGACCGCCTCATCCACCAGACACGGCTGGCGGAGGTAGGGACCGCCATGAACGATCCGATGCGCGACAGCAGCCAGAGGCTCGAGTTGATTCTTCGTAGCGAACTGGCGCAGCAACCGCGCGGCGTCTTCTGGCAATGCTGGCCCGCTAAACGAGGCGACGACGCCCGGTGTGTCTTCGGCATACCGGTACGCCGCCAAGCGAATAGAGGAGCTTCCGGCGTTGACGGTGAGCAACATCATGGTTCGGCTGTTGATCCCGATTCAGACTTTTCGATGCTTTCGCCACGAGTGCATGGCATGGGCCCAAGAAGTCTCTCAAGAGTCCGCACTTGGAACGGCGATCCACCGACTCGCGGCACGGCTTATGCCCGGCCGCCCATCCAGGCTAGTGCGCTCGTCGCTGTCGCTCGGTTTCTCGTTGCGGTCGCGCAGTGCGGACGGTATCGCTACGCAAGCCACACTTGCCGAGCCGCTCCCGTCATGGTCCCGCGTGGCGCACGCAGGAACCTGTCCGGTGCGCTTAACGAGGCACCGCTCGATAAGATACAGCACTGCGACCACCGATCCGGGCGAGCAAGCGGCGCCCCCCGCCTAAACACCCAGGCTCGAGCTTTCAAAGCAAGGTTCCCCGCAAAACCGCGCTCGCAATCGTGAAGTAAATGATGAGCCCGGTCACATCCACCAAGGTGGCCACAAAAGGAGCGGAAGCGCTGGCTGGGTCGAAACCCAGCCGCCGCAAAACGAACGGCAACATCGAGCCAATGATTGTTCCCCAGGTCACCACCCCAACGAGCGCCAAGGCCACAGTGGCGGCTACGAGTTCCCAGTGATGGCCGTAGATGCCCGAGGCCCACTGCCATACAGCGATGCGAATCACTCCGATTGTGGCCAAAAGGGTGCCTAACGCCAAACCTGAGGCGAGTTCGCGCCGGATCACGCGCCACCAATCCCGTAGCCGCACTTCGCCCAAGGCCATGGCACGGATGATCAAGGTAGAAGCCTGTGACCCAGAGTTTCCTCCGCTGCTGATGATCAAAGGTACAAACAAGGCCAGGACCACCGCGCGGGCGATTTCTTCCTCGAAGTGGCCCATGGCCGTGGCAGTCAGCATTTCTCCGAGAAACAAGGCCGTTAGCCACATCCCGCGCTTGCGAATCAGGGTTAGGAAATCAGTTGCAAAGTACGGCAGATCCAGAGCTTCGCTCCCGCCGATCTTCTGGATGTCCTCGGTGGCCTCTTCCTGTACGACGTCCACAATGTCATCAATGGTGACCACGCCCTTCATGCGGCCCTCAGCGTCAACCACGGGAAGCGCCAAGAAGTGGTGTTGCGCGAAAAGCCGACTTACCGCTTCCTGGTCTTGATCTTCTCGCACCGTGACCAAGTCGGTACGCATGCAGTCTGCGACTCTCTCGTGCGGCCCAGCGGCAAACAACTCGCGGAAGGAAAGAACCCCTAAGAGTTTCTGGTTTTCATCCAACACGTAGGCGTAATACGTGGTGTCGCGGTGCTCGGCAGCATACTTCCGCAAGTAGGCAATGGCCTCGCTGACGGTCATTTCTGGGCGCAGACGCGCGTAATGCGGGTTCATCAGCCCACCCGCTGCGTCTTCCGCATAAGCGAGCAAGCCGCTGACCTGGGAGCGCGTTGCATCGTCGAGGAGGGCAAGTAACCCCTCGCGCTCCTCGGCCGGAACCTCTTGGATCACGTCAGCAGCGTCGTCTGGAGGTAGCAAGCGTATCCACGAACGCCGCTCTGCTGGTGGCAGAGACAACAGCAGTTCCGCCTGATCCCGCGTTGGCAGGGCGAGAAAGAGGTCCTCGGCGATCGGCCGCGACAGGAGCAGCGCGCGGCGGCGCTCCTCAGCAGAAAGGAGCGGCCAAGCAGCGAGGAGTTCGTTGGCATCAACTTCTTCTGTGCTGTCTTGGAGCGGCGGCCTCGCGTGGCTCCCGCTGGCAGGGGTTACCGCGTTGTCTGTGGAAGTCATGGTCACACCTCCCGCTCCGCCCTGCGCGGCGAGGTGCGACCAGCGCAAGGCGGCGTTACTGGATCCTAGGTAATGGGACGGAACTGCCTGGGCCTTCGGAACTCATGGTTGCTGGCTTTTAATGAATTGCCGTACCGATGGGAAGCGCTAGGCGTCAACGAACGGTCGCTTTTTTTCTGTCGGGTGCTTGTTTATGAAGCCTGCGGGAGCGGATCCAAGGGGAGTCACCAAGATGGAAGAGTTCCAGACAGTTTTGTTCGAGGTCACCGACAAGATCGCCACCATCACGCTCAATCGCCCGGAGCGGAAAAACGCCATGAACCAGCAGCTCAAGGACGAACTACGCGAGTGCTGGCGCCGGGTCAAAAACGACCCGGATATTTGGGTCGCCATCGTCACGGGTGCAGGGGAAGCGTTCTCGAGCGGGGCGGACGTCGAGTCCCTCGCGAGCGGCGGCTTCGTGAAGCCGGATCGCTGGAGGGAACTCGCCATGATCGAGGGAATCGTGGACCTGCCCACGCCGCGCCGTCTGCGGGTTCACAAGCCAGTGATCGCGGCTGTCAATGGTGTGGTCGCCGGCTTTTCGCTCGACCTGGTCACCGAGGCCGACATTCCCATTGCCTCGGAGCGGGCGTATTTCGTGGACCCGCACGTATCCATCGGTTACGTGTCGTCACACGAAATGGTAAATATGGCGCGCCGCGTTCCACTGGCGGTCTGCCTGCGCATGGCTCTGCTCGGCAGCCGCGAGCGTATGAGCGCGCAGCGCGCCTACGAAGTTGGCCTAGTGACCGAAGTCGTTCCGCACGAGCACTTGCTACCGAGGGCACGCGAACTCGCTGAGATGATTTTATCCAATGCGCCCCTGGCCGTTTGGGGAACGAAGATGGCGATCCTCCAAGGGCTTGGCTTGCCGATTCCCCAAGCCGAAGAAATCGCGGCCGGGTATCTGGAGATTGTCGAGCAGTCAGAGGATCACAAAGAAGGGCCGCGAGCGTTTGTCGAAAAGCGCCCACCCCGGTGGCAGGCACGGTAAGCGTGGCAAAAGGTGGCAAACATCATCGAAAGGGTCGGAAAGGCGTTCAAAACCGCCGGAGTAGACAGTTCCGACGGGTCACTCTTCCGGGCTGAGGACTACGGCGGCCATCGCGGTGACCTGGCAGCGCGAGCGATTCCTGCCGCGGTGTGGATCGTGGTCGGCGCGGTGGTTTTGTACGGAGCGATCGAGTTCGCAATTCGCCGTTGGGTCTTTTACGAATCGCTTCCCCTGTACGTCGCGGAAATCTCGATTCCGCTTGTCGTCCTCATTGCTGGACGCCGACTGCCGGCTCAGCGCGCACCGATCATCTTGTTATTCGGCGACCTGCTCTTCACCGGGGTGCTCATCAGCCAGTTCCTACTGCCGAGCACAACCGTGTCCGGTGCAGCGTTGATCCTGTCGCTCAAAATGATCGCCACGGCTGTGTTTTTCCCATGGTCGCCGTGGCTGCAGATGGTTTCCAGCATCGTGACCCTGGGGGCTTATTACCTGACTTTAGCCCTTGGAGCGCGAACGCTCGATCCTGACGCTGTCGTTCACCAAGTCGCGGGTCCTGCAGTCGCCTGTGTGTTCGCCATGGCAGGCGCCGTGTTGGCAGACCGCACCCGATACCAAGCGTATCTGCATGGGGCTCGGCTAGCGCAGGCCGAGAGGTATCTTCACTTGATGCTCGACCGGCTGCCGGTAGCTCTGTGGGTCACAGACGACGAACTGCGAATCCAGTTCGTTCTCGCTGGCTCCTCTTTCCCGCGCTCCGCGAGCATGGTCGGCCGCCGCATTGGCGAAACCTTGCCGTCGAACGACCCGAACTTTCCGCCCCTGCGCGCTCACCTGGAAGCACTGACAGGGAAGGAAGGAGGGTACGAGTACGAACTCGCGGGCGAGTACTTTGCCGCCCATGTCCAACCCTGGCGGGACGCGCGCGGGGGGATAGCTGGTGTGGTCGGACTCACGTGGAATATATCCTCCCAAAAAAAAGCGGCCGAATTCCAGCAACGGGAACTCGAGGTCAGCGAAGCCACTTCTCGCGCTGCAGAAGCGATTCTCGCCACCCACAGCGTGAAGGACCTGCTCGGGACCATGGCTGAACTCAGTCGGGAAATCCTACGCAGCGACTTTGCCATCGCCTATACCTTCCACGAGCAAGAGCAGCGCTTTTGTCCATTGCTGCAAGTCGGATTGGATGCGGAGAGCTGGGAGTCGGTCCGCATGTTCGCTCCCACCACGCAAGAGGTGGAGGCCCTCTGGCTGGCGCTCCAAGAGAAGCCAACCTTCAAACTGATCGTGCCGGAACGGGGCAACCATCCCTGGTACGTGTTGGCGCGCCGCTTCCACATGACGGAGATCTTACACCTCAGCATTCGCTACAGAGGTCAGTTGGCTGCGGTTCTGTCCTGTGGATTTCTGCGGAAGAAAGACGGATTTGGTGAAGTGGCAGAGCGCATTGCCGTGAACCTGGCTCACCTCGCCAGCCTGGCTTTTTCAAATGCGCGCCTGGTGGAAGAACTCGAGGAAGCGAGCCGGGTGAAGTCAGAATTTGTCGCCACCATGTCGCACGAGCTGCGCACGCCCCTCAACGTCATCCTCGGCTACAGTGCCTTGCTCCTGGATGGGTCCTTCGGGGAATTGTCGGCCGAGCAACGCGACGTCCTCGAGCGCTTGCAACTCAGTGCCCAACAGCTCCTCGACCTGGTCACGATGACCTTGGATTTCAGCCGTCTCGAAGCACGGCAGGTGCCTGTCGCGGCGAGACCGATTGACCTGCGGGTTCTGCTCGGACAGATCGAACACGACTCCCAACGGCTGTGGACGAAGCCCGAGGTGCAACTCCGCTTCGAGTCACAGGAACCTTTGCCAGTTGTCTTCTCGGACCCGATCAAACTAGCGGTCGTGCTCAAAAACCTGATTCAAAATGCGATGAAGTTTACCGACCGCGGCGAGGTGGTTGTGCGTGTAGAGGCGAGAAGGGACGGCGTTGCGTTTTCCGTGAGAGACACGGGCGTGGGAATTCCCGCGAATGCCCGTGAAGCCATCTTTGAACCGTTTTGGCAGGTCGACTCGTCTTCAACCCGGAGGCACGGCGGGGTCGGGCTTGGCCTCTACATTGTGCGCCGGCTCGTGGAACTGCTCGGCGGGCGGGTCTCTGTGGAAAGCCAAGTGGGACAAGGATCTACGTTCACAGTCTGGATCCCGGTCGGAACGGGGGCTTCAGAGGTAGACAGGCTCGAAACCACTGAAACAGGTGAGGACGCCGGTTCGCAGCGCCTTGCTGCCGGCCGCGACGACGGTTAGGCAACCTCCTCTCACCATCCTGAAACGGGGACTCACCAGCCTCCCGGCATTCATCATGGCACGAGTCACTGAATTTCTCGGCGCACGACTCCCGGTGGTTGCTTTGGTGGGGCGGCCAAACGCCGGCAAGTCCACGCTGTTCAACCGTTTACTCGGGCAGCGAAAAGCGATCGTGGACGAGCAACCCGGAGTGACCCGCGATCTCAATATCGCTGTACTTTCCTATCGGGAACGGCGCTTCCTCCTCATCGACACCGGTGGGGTAACCGATCGGGAGGACACGGAGGTGTTGCGCCGTGTTCAAGAGCAAACCTGGCTAGCGGCGAGCGAGGCTGACGTGGTGATCGCTTTGTTCGACGGGCGGGAGGGGCTGAACCCATTGGATGCCGACCTGGTCGCCCGCCTACGCCGCTTCCCGAAGCCAGTGGTCTTTGCCGTAAACAAATTGGACACTGAAGCCCTGGAGCTGCGTGCGGCCGAGTTTTTCCGACTCGGGTTGGAGCGTGTCTTCCCAATTTCCGCAGCGCACGGGCGGGGTGTGCCAGAGCTAATGGACACGGTCCTCGAACTGCTGCCTAGGGAAGAAGCCGGCGGGGCCGAGCAGGTCGCCTCCGAATTCGACAATGGTGCGATTCGGCTCGCGATCATCGGCCGGCCGAATGTCGGGAAGTCGTCTCTTGTGAATCGGCTGGTCGGCTATCAGCGGGCGATCGTGGATGCCACGCCAGGTACGACGCGAGATAGCATTGATACACCGCTGGTCGTCGGGGGCCGTCCGTACCTGCTCATTGATACAGCCGGAGTGCGGCGGCGCTCCCGGGTACGCGAGATCCTGGAGCGCGCGAGCGTTGTGCGCGCCCTGCAAGCCTTGCAAAGGGCACAGATCGCTTTGCTCGTGGTGGATGCGGTGGAGGGAGTGACCGACCAGGACGCGCGGCTTGCCCGCTACACCTGGGAGGCAGAGCGAGCGCTTGTTCTCGTGTTCAACAAATGGGATGCCGTTGCTCCCAGTGTCAGGGATTTGCGCTACTTCGAGGAGCGCCTTCATGCCGAGTACCCGTTTTTGGCCGAGGTGCCGCGCGTGTTTCTGTCAGCACAGACGGGGGATGGCATCGGTGCCTTGTTCCCGCTCGTTCAGAAAGTCTACGCTCGGTTTCTTTTCCGGGCGCCCACCCATGAGTTGAACGTGTGTTTGCGAGAAGCGGTACAGAAGAACGCGCCGCCAGCTTATCGGGGCAAGCCGGTGAAGTTGTATTACGCCGTTCAGGTGGGTACCCAACCACCCAGGATCTCTGTCTTCACAAACCAACCGGAAGCAATCCCGGCCAGCTACGAACGCTACCTATCCTCCATCTTGCGCAGCCGCTTCCGCTGGGCAGGGATCCCTATTGTTCTTCAGTTCCGGGCACGCACAAAGGAAAACAGAGCGCAGCGAACAGCCGTCACCCGGCGCGGCTAAAACCCCAACGCCAGATCAGCCGTCAGCGAATGCCGAGCTGGCGGTACCGCTGGGCATGGCGAACATAGTGTTCGGCGCTCTCCACTAGCTGCTCCCGCTCTGCGGCTGTCAGTGGGCGAACCACCTTCCCGGGCGAGCCGAGCACGAGCGAGCCCGGAGGCACAGAGGTGCGGGGCGGGAGCAGCGTCCCGGCCCCGATCAAACACTCCTCCCCGATCTCCACACCGTCCATCACGATCGCCCCGATACCGATCAAGCAGCGGTCCCCCACGCGGCATCCATGTAAGACGGCACGATGGCCAACGGTCACCTGATTCCCAACATACGTCGGCCAGCGGTCGGTGGTGACGTGAATGATTGTGCCATCTTGCACATTCGTCCGTTCGCCGATCCGGATGAAGTGTACGTCACCGCGAATCACCGCCTGGAACCACACGCTGCTGTACGCGCCAATCCGGACGTCGCCAATGATTTGCGCGGTCTCCTGCACATACACCGTGGGATGAACCTCCGGCTGTTTGTCTGCAAACGGGATGATCATGGGGCAAGGCTACGTGGACCGTGGCGGATGGGCAAGCTCGGCCCCGCCGCGGCTTGCCATCTTGCAGCCGGCACACGCGTTTTGGTACCTAGTTGCATGGCTGACGATTCGATTGCAGTGCTGAGCCCATCGTTCGACGAGAGCGGTGGGCTCGGTTCGTTTCTGGCCCTGGAGCGATGAGCCGGAGGAGTAAGCATGTTTACGCATGACATTCCCGAAGGCTTTACCTTCGACGACGTTCTGTTGTTGCCGGCAGAGTCCGACTTCATGCCCAAGGATGCGGACTGTTCGACTTGGCTCACGCGCAGCATTGCCCTCAAAATTCCATTGATCAGCGCCGCCATGGATACCGTGACCGAATCCCGTACCGCGATCGCCATGGCCCAAGAAGGAGGGATCGGTGCTATCCACCGCAACCTTCCGCCGGTGGACCAAGCTCGCGAGGTGGAGAAGGTCAAGAAGTGGGAGAGCGGGATGATCCTCGAACCGGTAACGGTGGACCCGGACCAGCGAATCGAAGAGGCGCTCGAAATCATGCGCAAGTACAATATTTCGGGGCTCCCGGTGACCAAGGATGGCTACCTGGTTGGGATCCTGACGCATCGAGACCTACGTTTCGAAAAACGGCTGGACCGCAAAGTGAGCGAGGTGATGACGAAGGACAACCTCGTCACAGCGCCACCGGGAATTGACCTGGACGAAGCCAAGGAACTTCTGCATGCGCATCGGATCGAAAAGCTGCCGATTGTCGATCAGCAAAACCGACTCAAGGGACTGATCACGGTAAAAGACATCCAGAAGGCAGCGCAATACCCAGATGCTTGCAAAGATCACTTCGGGCGCTTGCGAGTCGCTGCGGCCATCGGCACCGGCGAGGATCGCGAAGAGCGGGTCGAGAGGCTCGTTCGCGCCGGGGTAGACGCGGTCGTGATTGACACCGCTCACGGGCATACCAAGGCCGTTTTGGAAACGATCCAGTACATCAAAAAGTCGTACCCAACATTGGAGGTGATCGCTGGCAACGTAGCGACCGCAGAGGGAGCGAGAGCGCTCGCGCGCGCCGGCGCAGATGCGATCAAGGTGGGCATGGGACCGGCATCCATTTGTACAACGCGCGTGGTTTCCGGCGTAGGCGTACCGCAACTTACCGCGATTGCCGAGTGCGCCCGAGTGGCGCGAGACTTTGGGATCCCCGTAATCGCCGACGGCGGCATTAAGTATTCTGGCGATATCACCAAGGCGCTAGCGGCAGGGGCGCACTCGGTGATGATTGGAAGTCTCTTTGCTGGTACCGAAGAAAGCCCAGGCGAAACGATTCTTTACCAAGGACGGACATACAAATTGTACCGTGGTATGGGTTCCCTCGAAGCCATGCGCGAGCGCGAGGGAAGCCGCAATCGTTACATGCAAGACAGCGAAGAACCGCTCAAGCTAGTCCCCGAAGGAATCGAAGGGAGGGTGCCATACAAAGGCGCTTTGAGCTTTATCGTGACCCAGCTTGTCGGCGGGCTCAAAGCAGGCATGGGCTATACAGGCTGCCGTACAATTGCCGAGTTGCACGAGCGCGCCCGTTTCATCCGCATCAGCCGCGCTTCGCTCGAGGAAAGCCACGTACACGATGTCACGATGACGAAAGAGCCTCCGAACTACCGGCGCGAGTGAGTCGTGGATTTCGGCAGGCGAGCTTCGGCAGGGCGGGGAAGCATGAGGCCATGATTCTAATCCTCGACTTCGGCAGCCAATACACGCAGTTGATCGCGCGCCGCATCCGCGAGCTGCATGTGTACAGTGAAATCCAGCCGTTTTCCTTACCTCTGCCAGAGATCCGCCGGTTGCAGCCAAGGGGGATCGTTCTCTCGGGGAGCCCGGCCAGTGTGTACGAAGAAGGTGCACCGTGGCCAGACCCGGGAGTCTTTTCCCTGGGCGTCCCTGTGCTCGGGATTTGTTACGGCCTAGGTGTGCTCGCGCGGCAGTTCGGGGGCGAAGTAAGCCGCGCAGCGCGGCGCGAGTACGGTCCCTCCGAACTCTACATTGATGACGACCGCGACTTGTTTCACGGCCTCGGGGGGCGAGCCTTACGCGTGTGGATGAGCCACGGCGACCGCATCGAGCAGAAGCCGGCCGGCTGGCACGTGTTGGCGCACAGCACCAACTCACCCGTCGCGGCGATGTGCGACCCGAGCCGAACCTTTTTCGGTGTGCAGTTTCATCCGGAGGTAGCTCACACGGAAGAAGGGCGTACGATTTTAGGCAATTTCGCCCTCAGGATTTGCGGCGCCCGGCCCGAATGGACGATGGAGAGTTTTGTAGAGCGTGAAACCGAACGGCTACGCCAGCGGATCGGTTCAGCGGGCGTAGTCTGCGCACTCAGCGGCGGGGTGGATTCAACGGTGACAGCCGCCTTGGTACACCGCGCGGTTGGCGATCAACTCACATGCATTTTTGTGGACAACGGCGTTCTTCGCCGCGACGAGGCCGAGCAGGTGATGTCGTTTCTCACCGAGTCGTTTCACTTCCGCATCCGGAAGGTAGACGCCAGTGAATTGTTCCTGCGCCGTCTGGCTGGAGTGGAAGACCCGGAGCAAAAACGGCGAATCATCGGGAACACCTTCATCGAGGTTTTCGAACGAGAAGCGCGGGCCCTGCAGGGGGTACGGTTTCTCGCTCAGGGCACGCTCTACCCAGACGTGATCGAGTCTGTGTCGTTCAAAGGCCCGTCGGCCACCATCAAAAGTCACCATAACGTGGGCGGCCTACCGGAACGCATGAACCTGGAACTCGTCGAACCGTTGCGGGAGTTGTTCAAGGACGAAGTGCGTGAGCTCGGAGGCGTGCTGGGGATCCCGGAACGGATCATCCACCGCCACCCGTTTCCCGGGCCCGGCCTCGCAATCCGAATTCTCGGTGAGGTGACACGAGAAAGAGTCGCAATCCTGCAGGCGGCTGAAGCCATCGTCGAGCAGGAAGTGCGCAAGGCGGGCTGGTACGAGCGCCTTTGGCAAGCGTTTGCGGTACTGCTTCCAGTGCGCACGGTGGGGGTAATGGGCGACGCTCGCACGTACGAGAACGTCTTGGCGATCCGGGCAGTGGAAAGTGTTGACGGAATGACCGCCGATTGGGCCAGACTACCCTATGATTTGCTCGCACAACTCTCCACCCGCTTGATCAACGAGGTAAACGGGGTCAATCGGGTGGTGTACGATATTTCCTCGAAACCTCCCGCTACGATCGAGTGGGAGTGAACTTCGCACAGCGGGGACGAACATGAGTTTTGTTCACCTGCATGTTCACACACAATACTCGTTGTTGGATGGCGCAAACAAAATTCCGGATCTCGTTGCCAAGGTAAAAAGTGCCGGCATGCCGGCACTTGCCATGACCGATCACGGGAACCTGTTCGGCGCCGTGGAGTTTTATCGCCGCGCCAGCCAAGCAGGCGTGCAGCCCATCATTGGCTGCGAAGTCTACGTGGCTCCGCGTCACCGCTCGGAAAAAGGTGGCAAGGCGGACGATTATGAATCAGGCGGGAATTATCACCTCATCCTGCTGGTCATGAACGAGGAGGGGTACCGGAATCTCTGCCGGTTGGTCTCCCTAAGCTACAAGGAAGGCTTTTATTACAAGCCTAGAATCGACAAAGAACTGCTGCGCGAATACAATCGGGGTCTGATCGCTCTCTCTGGTTGCCTGGCGAGCGAGGTCAACCAAGCGATTGCGAGCGGCTCGATTGACCGCGCGCGGGCGGTGATGGAGGAGTACCGGGCGATCTTCGACGGCCGCTATTACATCGAGGTACAAGACAACCGGTTGCCCCAACAAGAGCGAGCCAACGAGGAACTTCTGAGGTTAGCCAAAGAGCTATCGTTACCTGTGGTGGCCACCAACGACTGCCACTACCTGTCTAAAGACGACGCTGCCGCGCATGAAGTTCTCTTGTGTATCCAGACCGGGAAAACCCTCAGCGACGGGCGCCGGTGGCGGTTCGAGACGGATCAGTTGTACGTGAAAACGCCGGAAGAAATGGCTCGCGCTTTCGCCCATTGCCCAGAAGCCATCAGCAACACCTTGGAGGTCGCCCGCCGCTGCCAGTTCGAGATGAAGTTCGGGCGTTATCAGTTCCCGGTCTTTCACACCCCGAACGGCGAGAGCCTGGATGGGTACTTGGAGCGCCTCGCAACAGAGGGACTGGAGAAGCGGTTCGCGCGCTTGCGAGCCCGCCCGAACTGGAACAGCGAACAAGAGGAACGATACCGTGCGCGCTTGGAGGAAGAGCTGCGGATTATTCAGAGCATGGGCTTCTCCGGGTACTTCCTGATCGTGGCGGACTTTACGCGCTACGCCAAACAGTCGGGCATTCCCGTTGGCCCCGGGCGAGGTTCCGCTGCAGGCAGCCTCGTGGCTTACGCGCTCGGTATTACCGAGATCGATCCGATTCCGTACAACCTGCTCTTTGAACGCTTCTTGAACCCAGAGCGGAAGTCCATGCCCGACATTGACATGGACTTTTGCTTCGAGCGGCGGGACGAGGTTATCCGCTACGTGCGCAACAAGTACGGGGAGGATTGCGTCGCTCAGATCATTACCTTCGGTACGCTCAAGGGAAAACAAGCCATCAAAGACGTGGGGCGAGCGTTGGACTTCAGCTTTGCCGAGACCGACCGGATCGCCAAGCTCTACCCAGCTCCCAAACAAGGCAAAGATTTTCCGCTCGCCGTGGCTCTCGAAATGGAGCCGCGACTGCGAGAGATTCGCGAGCGGGGCGAGCGGGAAAAACTCCTGTTCGACTATGCGTTGCGGCTCGAGGGTTTGCTCCGTCATGCCTCCAAACACGCCGCTGGGATCGTCATCGGTGATCGGCCGCTGATGGAAACCCTTCCCCTGTTCGTTGACAAAGACGGCACGGTCATGACCCAGTACCCGTACGGGGACGTGGACGCGATCGGGCTCATCAAGTTCGACTTCCTCGGCCTCAAGACGCTCACCCTCATCGCCAAAACGATCGAACGCGTGGAGCGAAGTCGCGGGATCCGGCTCGATTTAGACAACCTACCGCTTGACGACAGCGAGACCTACCAGCTCATTGCACGGGGAGACACGACCGGTGTGTTCCAGCTCGAGGGTAGTGGCATGCGCAAGCTGGTAACCTCGCTGCGCCCGAGCGTGTTCGAAGACCTGATTGCCGTCCTCGCGCTCTTCCGCCCGGGCCCCTTGGACTCGGGGATGGTCGAGGAGTTTATCAAGCGGAAGCACGGTGAAGTACCGATCCGCTATCTGCACCCAGCCCTGGAGCCCATTCTACGCGAGACCTACGGTGTCATCTTGTACCAAGAGCAAGTCATGCAAATCGCCCAAGTGCTCGCCGGCTACAGCCTAGGTGACGCCGACAATTTACGCCGGGCAATGGGCAAGAAGAAAAAGGATGAGATGGAGCGCGAAAAGCAACGCTTCATCGACGGGGCAACCGCACGCGGCGTAAGTCAGCCATTGGCACGCGAAATCTTCGAACAAATGGAGACGTTTGCAGCCTACGGCTTCAACAAGTCCCATTCGGCCGCGTATGCGTTAGTGTCGTATCAGACCGCGTACCTAAAGGTCCATTACACCGAGGAGTTCCTGGCTGCCCTCCTCACCTTGGAAATGGATAGTACTGAGAAGACCTTCAAAAATATTGCTGAATGCCGCGACCGGCAAATTCCTGTTTTGCCTCCCGACGTGAACGAAAGCATGCTGGATTTCACGGTGTTGGCGCCAGATGCTCCCGGCGAGCGCCAACGAATTCGCTTTGGGCTCGGCGCCGTGAAGGGGGTGGGAACCAAAGCCATCGAAGCGATCCTGGCGGCGCGCGCAGATGGTCCTTTCACTTCGCTCGCTGATTTCTGCAGTCGGGTCAACCTGCAACAGGTCAACAAGCGGGTCATCGAAAATCTCATCAAGTGCGGCGCGTTCGATTTTACCGGGCAGCCACGCCGGCGTTTAGTGGAAAATCTCGACACCGTGTTACGGTGGGCGGCGATCGCCAGCGACCCGGCCGCGGCAGCGCAAGGGTCGCTGTTTGGGGCCGAGGTGCTGCAAGCGGCGAACACCCCTCCAGAGTTGACCGAAGTTCCAGAGTGGGAAGCCAAAGAGCGGCTCCGTTATGAGCGAGAAACTCTTGGCTTTTTTATTACCGGTCACCCTCTCGATCGGTGGGAGGCCGACTTGCGCCGGTGGGCAGATGGCCCCATTGGCCAGCTTGGGGCTAAAGCCAATTCCTCCAAAGTGCGGGTGGGTGGGGTGATTCAGGCAGTCAAAACGCGCAACACAAAAAAGGGCGAACGGTATGCGAGCTTCGTACTGGAGGATCGCTCGGGGACCGTCGAAGTCATCGCGTGGCCTGAGGCATACCGGAAATCGGAGAGCGCGATTCATGGGGATGAGCCCGTTTTGGTCGAAGGGACCCTTGAGGTTGACGAAGAACGCTGCCAGATTTTTGCCGACGCTGTGACCCGCCTGATTGACGTGAGGGAACGCAATGCCCGGCAACTGCACCTCGCAGTGCGCGCAGGGAGGGTGCAGCGCGAACACTTAGAGCGGCTCAAAGATACGCTCGCCCGCCATCGTGGTACGTGCACGGCCTTTCTCCATGTCCTGGCTCCGGATGGTTGGGAAGCCGTGCTGGCTTTGCCCCCGTCGTTGAGCGTTGCGGCGAATGAACAACTGGTGAGCGAGATCGAGCAGCTCCTCGGGGAGGGATCGGTTTTTTTCCAGTGAAACGACACGCCTCGCGTATTGGGCTTGAGCCAACGTTGCCCGCTGCCGGCGCCTTTGCTGTTTCCGGTCGCGTAGCGGCAACGCTTGCCTCGCAGCGGCCGCGCGAGAGGGCCATCTTGGTTGGAGCAGAGGGGTGGAAGCGGCAAGCATTTAGCGGATTGGAATCGCTCACCGAACTCGAACGTCTGGCCGATACCGCAGGACTGATCACGGTCGCGCGGGTGCTGCAAAGCTTGCGAAAACCAAGCGCCGCGACCTTCATCGGTGCCGGCAAAGTGGAGGAAGTTCGGGAACTGGTCCACGCTGTGGCTGCGGACGTGGTCGTCTTCGACGAGCCTCTCTCGCCCGCGCAACAGCGAAATTTGGAGGCGTCGTTGCGCGTAAAAGTCATTGATCGCAGCCAATTAATCTTGGATATTTTTGCACAGCGCGCCCGTAGCCTAGAGGGAAAACTGCAAGTCGAACTGGCCCAACTCCAATATCTGTTGCCACGCCTGACCCGCCAATGGGCCCACTTGTCGCGCCTCGGTGGAGGGGTGGGCACGCGCGGACCCGGCGAAACGCAGCTCGAAGTCGACCGGCGCAAGGTGCGGGAGCGGATGGCCCACATACGGCGGCGATTACGGGAGGTGGCCCGTACGCGCCAGTTGCATCGAGTCGCGCGGGCGGATGCGCCGTTTCCCACGATTGTTTTGGTGGGTTACACGAATGCGGGGAAGAGTACTCTCATGAACCGATTGACGGGGGCGGAATCCCAGGTCGCAGATCGGTTGTTTGCTACCCTCGACCCGATGACGCGGCAGCTTCGCTTGCCGTCAGGAAGCGTAGCCTTGCTAGTCGACACCGTAGGTTTCATTCACAAGCTTCCGCACGGCTTTGTTAACGCTTTTCGTAGCACGCTCGAAGAAGTCCAGACGGCGGATCTCCTGCTGCACGTAGTTGACGCGAGCCACCCCAATCGGGAACAACAGGTTCATACGGTGCACCAGGTGCTGGCGGAGCTCGGAGCCCAGGACAAGCCGCAGATCGTCGTCTGGAACAAAATGGATTTGCTAGAAGGCGAGCCACTCGGCATCGCATGGAGCGGTTCGAGCAGCAGGGTCTCAGCGCGGACAGGGCAGGGGATCGATCAGCTCCTGGCCCGGATCGAGGCAACGCTCGCACAGCGACTGGAAGAGGTGCGAGTCGCACTACCCCTGAACCGCGGAGATCTGGTTGCCAGAGCGCGGCGCTTCGGCCGGATTCTCTCCGAGGAGTATTCGAGTGATTTCGTGGAACTCAACGCCCTAGTGCCCGCGAAGCTCGCTGGCCAACTGCGCAGCGTGGCGTTAGCGCCGGCGAAACGTGAAGAGAGTGGGCCAGCATCTCTCGCCACGACTCCTGCCCGCCAGCCATGACCGCTTCTGGAACACCGGCTGGGCCACTGACCGCGCCGTCCCCATCCTTTCTTTTCCCGCTGGTGCACGAGCTGATGGCTCCGTTGCGAGCCCTCAAGGGCTTCGGCACGTTGCTTCAGGAAGAACTGACACGGAGCGGTACACCTGAGGCGGGTGTTTACCTGAGGCAAACCAGCCAAGCGATCAGCAAGTTAGAGGCTCTTGCTGAGGGGCTCACCAAGCTTGCAGAAGCGGCAACGCCGCCAGAGTCCAGAGTGCCGTGCGAATTGATTGCGCTGGCCGTGGAACAAAGCGGCGCTCTCCAGCAGCAGGGTTGGCGCTTCGCAGTGGAGGCAAACGGCAAGATGACGGTTGTCGGGCGCCGCAGCCACTTCCAACTGTTGCTCGCGGAACTTTTGCGCAACGCAGCGCTGGCAACGCGGCATCGGAACGACGCAACGGTGGTCATCCGTGCGGTGGAACTGGGCGGGCACAGCACTCTGACCATCGAGGACAACGGCGCAGGCTTGCCAGGCGAGGACCCGGAGATTTGCTTTCGCCCGTTCGCATTGCTGCGCTCGCGTACAGTTTGGCCGGGTGTAGGATTGGGCCTTTTCATCGCGCGGACGATTCTCTCTCACTACGGAGCTCAGATCAGCCTGAGCCGGCGCCCTACAGCGGGCACTGTGGTGTGTTGCACCTTCCCGAAGGACCCGGAGTAAGGCGCAAAGTTCCCATTTGCAGCCCTCCCGTTTGTGCAGGCATACTAGACGCAAGTCAGAGGGCAGGCACGTGAGACTCGCTGAGGAACGGCCGCTGTTGCTAGTCGAGGACGACCCGCAGGACACGGAACTGTTCCTTTTGGCCTGCCGCGAACTCGGGTTCGAATCGCGCGTAGTCTGCTTGCCCGATGCCACCAGCGCTTGGCGCATGTTGAGCGACGCCAAGAATGCTCCCGAGTACCCGCGTTCTTTACCTGCAGTTGCAGTCATCGATCTGCGCATGCCCGGTATGAGCGGGCAGGAATTCATCCAGGCGGTACGCGCCGACGAGCGGCTCAAACCTTTACCTCTGGTGGTTCTCACGTCCTCGCAAGAGCCGCAAGACATCACTGCGTGTTACTACCTCGGGGTCAACGGATACGTGGTGAAACCCGTTGAATTTGTACGCTTCCTGCGTGCAATCCAGTGGCTGGTTCGTTTCTGGCTGCAGACAAACGAACCCCTGCGATAACTTCGTTCCGGCTGGCGGTTGCGTTAGGAGGTTAGGTTTCCTTGACAATAAAGACCCGGTATCCGTACAGGTCGCCGACCACCTTGATTAAACGCTCGACATCTACGGGCTTGCGCAGGAAGGCCACCGCACCGCTCTTGTACGCCAGAACCATGTCGTCCTCCCGTTGAGAGCCAGTGAGAACTACAACCGGAACCCTGCGCAGGCGCCGGTCTTCCGAAAGTTGGGTGAGTAAGGTACGCCCGTCGACCCCTGGCAGTGTGAGATCCAGCAAAATCAAGTCGAACGGTAGCCCTTCCGGGTCATTGGCTGTACGCGACAAGAGATCCAATGCTTCGGCCCCATTCTCCACCACGGTCAACGGATTGCCGAGGTGGCCGCGCTGAAAGACGCGGCGGGTCCACTCGATGTCCTGGGCGTTGTCTTCGATCAGCAAGATGCGCGCAATTTGGAGTTTGTCTGCGCTTCCAGGCATGCTCCTTCTTCCTTTCCCCTGAGAAGTCGGTTTGGCCAGCCGAGCGAACTTCACCCTACGGGAGATCAGCGAGAGCTCGCAAGCCGAATCTGGGGAACCGCAGGTTGTCTTCTACCGCTAGGCAAGGTAGGGGCCGTACAAGCCGATGCTGACATTGCCGAACTTTCTTACGCTGCTGCGAATCGTCGCGGTGCCCACCTTTCTGATTTTGCTGACCGCGCAACGGTACGGAGCAGCGCTGGTCTTGTTTCTTCTCGCAGCCGTAACGGACGGCATTGACGGCGCCATCGCGCGGGCCTGTGACAGCAAGAGTTCGATCGGAGCGAGCCTCGACCCGCTTGCGGACAAGCTCTTGGTCGTCAGTTCCTTTCTCGGCCTTGCCTGGCTGGGCGTGATCCCGGCTTGGTTACTGATACTCGTGATCAGTCGCGACGTCGTCATCCTCGTCGGATACCTCGCTCTTTACTTTCTCGGGATGCCGATGGAAGTCTCTCCAACGCAGATCAGCAAGGTGAACACTTTTCTCGAGATGCTGACGATCGGCTTTGCGTTACTCACCTTGGCCCGCCCCGAATTACCGCTCGGGGAATGGAACCGCTTGCTTTGGTACGCCACCGCGGTCACCGTTACCGCCTCTGGAGTTCACTATGTGTACAAGGGCTTGTTATGGGTGGAGGCGCAAGGAGCGGTGGATAAACCCCAACACCGGTAAGGGGAGGAGGCGAGGATGAGATGGGTAAGGTTTCCGGTGCTGGCTGTGGTGGTGCTTCTCGCCAGTGCAGTGCAGCCCAGTGTCGCCGATGATCGCGCCAAGGCTCTCTTGGCCAAAGCGCGGGAGCTGGCGGACACGACGCGAAAGTGGACCGATCGCACCCAAGAGCTTCAGCTCCGCATCATCGATCGGCGCGGCGGCGAGCGCTCGCGCGAACTCATCATCAAGATGAAGAAGTATCCGCAGGACCGAACGCGCTCGGTCGTGTTTTTCCGTAACCCGGCCGATGTCCGTGGCGTTGGCATGTTGCAGTGGGCCGACCCCAAGGGCCGCGATGAACAGTGGCTCTATTTGCCGGAGTTGGGAAAGGTTCGCCAGATCAGTGGTGCTGCCAAACGCGAGAGCTTTGTTGGCACCGACTTCAGTTACGAAGACCTGGCCGTGATCACCCAGATTCTCGATTGGGACGATAGCGAGGCGCGGGCCGAACTCCTGCGCACCGAAGACTGCGGAGGGCGCTCCTGCCACGTACTGGAGTTCACTCCGACAGGTAAGGAAATCGGCTATGCACGTGTGCGCACCTGGCTCGACGCCGAAGACCTGATCGTAGTGCGCTTCGAGATGGTGGATTCGGAAGGTCGGGTGGTCAAACGCTTGGTGCTCGGCGACATTCGCAAAATTGGGGCAATTCCTACTCCGTTTTCGATGGAGATGCGTAACGAAGCTGGCGGTAGCCGCACCGTGGTAACCTTTACTAAAGTGGAGTACGACTCGGGCCTCGGCGATGACGAATTCACCCAGCGCGCGTTGGAACGCGGCTTTTAGCTTTTGCGCGATTTCAAACGCACCGAGCCAACAGCAACCGAGCTAGCTTCTCCAAAACGATCCGATCCGTGGGGAAGGCTAGGTCTGGCAGCGCATCGAACGAAAAAAACTCCACTCGATCGACATCGTCTCCAGCCCTGGGTGTACCAGCCCAGGAACGGGCCAGAAACCAAATTCCCACCGACTGGTGTTCTGGGTCGTGAAAGTTGGATTGGACATCAAAAACATCCCCTAGCTCGACGTCTAGCCCAGTTTCCTCCATCAATTCCCGCCTGGCCGCAACGCGTACATCTTCGTCCCATTCAACGTACCCGCACGGCACGCACCAAAGCCCCGCATAGGCGCCTCGCCTTCGGCGCGCGAGCAACACTCGGGTGTCGCGAACAACCAGCACGGCCACACCTACAGCAGGATTCCGGTACAGCCAACGACGACACCGAACGCAAAAGCTGGCGCCTTTGCGCTTGGCCTCTAGCCGCTGTCCGCAGTGAGGGCAGTACTGCACGACGTTCCTCGACGCCGAGAAGCAGCGTGCTGCCAGACGCGGGCTCGGTCAAGAGCGGGGGAGCCCCAGAATCCGCTGTGCTAGGATGTTCCGCTGGATTTCAGAAGTCCCAGCGTAGATGGTTGCAGAGCGGGACCACAGAAGCTCGTGCGCCCAGAAACCTTTTTCCACCGTGCGCGGGTCGTCTCGTTCGAGGAGGCCTGAGGGACCAAGAATCTCAAAGGCCGTGTCTTTGAGCCGCTGTTCGAGTTCGCTCCAAAACAGTTTCAAGATGGATCCTTCGGGACCCGGAACACCGCGCCGCGCCATTTGCGTCACGTTCCGGTAGGCGGTGTAACGCAAAATCGTCGTTTCGATCCACGACTGGGCAACCTTCTGGCGAATGACGGGGTCACAGGCGGCAGGCTGCCCAAATCGCGCGGTAGCCTGCGCCAACCGCGCCAAGCGCTGCACCTCGGCCTGGAGACGGACATGCGGGGTCGTACCCGCGCGTTCGTGGCCGAGCGTGGTGAGAATGACTTCCCAACCCCCGTCCACTTCCCCGACCACATGATCAGCGCCGACCTCCACGCCATCAAAAAACACTTCGTTGAACCAGGCTTCTCCCGTCATTTCCCGAAGAGGGCGTACGGTGATTCCCGGACTCCTCATGTCAACAAGGAAAAACGTGAGTCCTCGGTGCTTCGGGCCATCGAAGCGGGTGCGCGCAACCAGCATGCAAAAATCCGCGTAACGAGCCACGCTGGTCCAAATCTTCTGCCCCGTCACGCGGAAGGTGTCTCCCTGTCGCTCCGCGCGGGTACGCACGGCTGCAAGATCCGATCCGGCATTCGGTTCGGAAAAACCCTGACACCAAATGTGTTCGCCCGTCAGAATCCTTGGCAGGAAGAACTCTTTTTGCCATTCGCTCCCGCACGCGATCAGGGTGGGACCCACCAAGCTCAAACCGATCTTCAGGCACAAAATGTCGGGGGCCGCCGCACGCGCGTATTCTTCGTTGTAGAGGAGTTGCTCGACGAGCGACGCGCCCCTTCCGCCATACTCCCGCGGCCAGGTCAGCCCTGCCCAACCACCTTCGTAGAGTTTTCGTTGCCACCAGCGTGCAAAGGCCACTTGCTCTTCGGCAGTGGCAGGAGGTTGGTACGCGGGTGTCCCCCAGCCCGCTGGCAGGTTTTCTCTCAACCAACGCCGAACGGAAGCGCGAAACTGTTCTTGCTCGGGAGTCAGTCGTAGGTCCATACATTCTCCTGCGGTTGCGTCAATTCGAGCGCGCCCTTCTTCCCGCACGCACAGGCTGTGATGCCGCGTACCGGCCATTGCACCAGCACGTCAAAGCCGGCGGTTTCCTTGCAGTTGACGATCAAACCGGAGCAGGTGGCTTGGGCGCGCCCTTCTTGCGCCAGGCGCACCCGTTCCGGCAGGCGCAGGTGGACACGGCCCTGTGGGCAGAGAAACGCAAAAAAGCTCTCTGCCTCCGGAGCTGTGAACCACACGTGGCACTCGACCATCGAAGCCCAGCGGGGTAGGGGAGGAGGGCGGAACCTCGGGGAGCCGCTCACCCAAATCCACTTTTTCAGGTTGCCGGTCGCACCGGCTGGAGTCGCTGCTGTAAGCAGCCGCCGCCCGCTGTTCTCGTCGGTTACGAAAACCTCTGCTCCCAGTGAGGCGACTGCATCCCAAAAACCCTGAAGGTCTTTCTCGTTTCGCACCGGACCAAAGGGCGCATCGAGCGCACCCAATTCCTCGAGCACGTCGCCGACAAGGAGGCTCCCTGGCGTCGTAAGCGCCCCCGGCAGGGTTTGTACGACTCGCATCGTGGCGGCAACGCCAAAAGAACGGAACATTTGCACACCGGCGTTCTTTTCCTCCGTGAGGGAAGCCGCTGTCCAGGCGGCCACTACCAGTCCGGCGCCTTGGCCAATCACCCCGCAGCGTACGAGAGGCGGATCGAGGCCGTGCCAGCGCTTTGGCGGCAGGTGCCGCTGGAACGCGGCGATTTCGTCACGGCTCGCGGGAGTCTTGGGGGGAATTCCGCCAAAGTAGGGCGGCATCGTCCGAGCTCAGTCGCGCTGCAGGATGTGGATCACGCACACACTGCCCCCGCCCATCATGTGGCACAAGCCGACGCGAGCCCCCTCGACTTGCCGTTTGCCCGCCTCACCGCGCAATTGCAGCGTTGTCTCCCAGATCTGAGCCAGCCCGGTGGGTCCGCCCGGGTGGCCACGAGCGATCAGCCCTCCATCGGTCGAAACCGGCACCCTGCCACCCAACTCGAAGTCCCCCTCCTCGATGCATTTTTCTGCTTCTCCGGGCCGGCAGAGTCCCAGCAACTCGTAGTATTCCAGTTCTTCGATGGCGAAAGCATCGTGGACTTGCACCAAGTCCAAGTCCTCGGGACCCAACCCCGCCTCTTCGTACACTTGGCGCGAAGTGTCGATGGTCATTTGCGCGGGTCCTACCACGGGTCCAATGAATAGGTGGCCGGGAGCGTATTTTTCCGTTTGCAGCGCGGAGGCCACCACCTTCACAACCGGGCGCCCCGGATTCAGCTTCTTTGCGAGGTCTGCTCTTCCAACGATCGCGCAGGCCGCGCCGTCACCCATGGGGCAGCACATCATCGTGGTCAGCGGCCAAGCCACCATCCGCGACTGGAGCACTCGCTCCACCGTTGTTCGCTCCCGAGGCTGGCGCTGTGCCATCGGGTTCAAGGCACCGTTGTTCCAGTTCTTCGCGGCGATGCGCGCCAGGTGCTCCGCTTTCATCCCCCGCTCGTGCATGCGGCGAGTGGCCCACAACGCGAAGAAAGCGGCGGGCAAGATGGCATCCTCCATGTACTCGGCGGAAGTGGACTGGGCCGACTGCTGGATCATGGTCGTCATCTTGTCGAAGCCTAAGACCATCACCACGTCGTACTCACCAGAGGCTACCTGCAAGCACGCTTCCCGAAACGCCGCCGAGCCAGTGGCAGAGGCGTTCTCCACGTGCTGGACGGGAAGGCCTGTAAGCCCAAACTCCTTCATCACCCGCACAGCGCTCATCACGGGAGCAAAAATGTGGCCTACGTACGCCGCCTGGACATCGCGAAACGAGAGATTCGCATCACGCAGCGCCGCCATACCCGCTTCGCGGGCCATCACCGCATTCGGCACGTCCCACATGCCGAAGCGGTACATCCCCACACCAAGAACCGCTACGTCCTTCATCCCTTCACCTCGATCGGCCGGAAGCGCACGATCACAACTTCGTTGTTCCCTTCCTCCCGCATCTTATCGAGTTCTGCCAAGAGCCGTTGCCCGATGAAGAAGTCCTCCCGTTTTCCGGCGAGCGGAAGCTGCACGCGAGGTCCTTCCGGAAGGTCAATTTGACCCACCCCGTAACCATCCATGTGTTCCAGGTTACTCGAGCCGAACAAAGGCATGTGCACGAAGGTGTAGCTATACAGCGTGCCTTCGGGGCCGAGCGTGATGTCCACCAGATCCTCGCTCAAACACTCGGCACGCGCACAGATTGCTCGGCGCGGAAAGTACGCCTCGCCGCAACGGTTACAGCGGCTGCCGAGTAGTTTGGGTGGCTCGTTCGGATCTTCGGGCACAGTGAAATAGCCTGGCTTCACCGGAATACGGGTCTTGCGAATTTCCGACATGAGGCCGTTCCGTACTGCAGTGAACACTTGTTCGTCAAGCAGGGTGCCTGCACGCGCGCAGCTCGGGTCGCTGGGCTTGTGTCACCTGCGAGAATGGTTCATTGCTGCACCACACGAAAGGAGAGACAAATGGCGGAACAACGAGTGCAAGTGTCGCGCAAAGGCAAGGTGGTTCATGTGGAGTTGCACCGCCCTGAAAAGCTCAATGCACTCGATGGCGCCATGTTCGAAGCGCTGCTGGCGGCAGGCGAAGCTCTTGCCGCTGATCCAGCCGGCACCCGCGCCGTGGTTTTGTCTGGGTCCGGGCGGGCTTTTTGCGCTGGACTGGACTTTGCCGCCTTCATGCAGATGGCTCAAGAGTCCCCGCATCGGCCGAACCTGCTCGAGCGCCGCGAGGGAAAGCTTGGGAACCTCGCACAACGCGTTGCCCTCGTGTGGCAAGAAGTGCCAGTGCCGGTGATCGCCGCCATCCACGGGGTTGCCTTTGGCGGCGGACTGCAAATCGCGCTCGGGGCGGACCTGCGCATTGCGGCTCCGGATGCGCGCCTTTCGATCATGGAGATCCGTTGGGGACTCATCCCTGACATGAGCGGCACGCAAACATTACGGCACCTGCTGCGCCTGGACGTGGCCAAGGAACTGACCTTCACTGGCCGCATTGTTTCCGGGGAGGAAGCATGCGCGTTGGGACTGGTGACTCGTTGTGCACCGGATCCTTTGAAGCACGCCTTTGAGCTAGCCGAGGAAATCGCGCAAAAGTCACCGGATGCAGTGCGTGCCGCAAAGCAACTCTGGAACCGCGCCGTTCAGGTGGACACAGCTACTGGGCTCCGCCTGGAGGAAGAAACGCAGTTGCGCCTGATTGGCTCCGCCAACCAAATGGAGGCAGTCCGGGCCAACTTGGAGAAGCGCACCCCAGAATTCTCCGATCCCTGAACCGCAAGCACACAGCCCCCGGAACATGGGGTTCGGGAGAAAGCGGTAGCGGAGCGAAAGAAGTTCGGGGAGATTCGCCATGGACGGACTCGATCGCGACCTGTTCGAGCGGATTCGCGATCGCGTGGCAATCGTCGGAATCGGCCACCTGCCGTTCGCCAAGAACATCGGGCGCCCAATTGCCGACACAGCCATCGAGGCAATCCAGCTCGCCCTCGCAGACGCCGGTCTCACTGCCGAAGATGTGGACGGCCTCAGCATGTACGAAATGGAAGCGACGCAAGAAGTCACGATTGCGCGCCGCCTCGGTGTGCGGGATCTCCGCTGGTGGGACAAGGTGGCCTACGGAGGCGGGGCAGGTGCGGCAACGATTATGCACGCGGCCGCGGCCATCGCCTGCGGGTTGGCGTCGGTCGTCGTCTGCCACCGAGCGCGGAACCGGGGGGCAAAAAGCTCGCGCCCCTGGGCACAAGAGCGTGGAATCGCGCAAGGAGATAAGTCCCTCTATCTGCCGTGGGGCCTCATCCGTCCGGTAGACATCGTCGGCTTGTATGCTCACCGGCACATGCACGTCTACGGGACGAAGCGCGAGCATTTCGGAAACGTGGCCATTGCGGCACGGAAACACGCACAACAAAACCCTTACGCGATGATGCGTGGCCGGCCGCTCGACATGGAGACGTACCTTGGGGGACGCGTCATCAGCTACCCCCTCACCTTGTACGACTGCTGTTTGGAGACCGATGGTGCGCTCGCCTGCGTCGTTACCTCAGCGGAGCGAGCCAGAGACTTGCGCCAGCGAGCCGTGCTGGTGCACAGCGTCGCCCAAGCTTCGGGGCCCAACCCGGTGCACCTGGTGAATTTCAACAACACGCCAGATGCGGAGATGACGGCCGCGTTTTGTGCCCGGCTTCTCTGGCAGCGCTCGCTCCTGAAACCGGCAGATATTGACTGCGCGCAGATTTACGATGCCTTCACGCCACTCGTGATCATGGGTCTCGAGGACTACGGTTTTTGCAAAAAAGGCGAGGGCGGGCCGTTCACGGAAAACGGACGGATCGAAATCGGAGGCGAGCTGCCGGTCTTAACTTCGGGCGGAGGCCTATCGGAAGCATACGTGCACGGCTTTAATCTGATTTTAGAAGGGGTCCGCCAAATTCGGGGAACAGCCTGGAATCAAGTACCGAACTGCCAAGCGGTCCTGGTAACTGGAGCTTCTCCCGTCGCAACCAGCGCGATGATTTTGCGCGCACCGTGAAAGAGGAGGTGATCCCGAGCATGGGCTTCGCAAGAGGAACACGCTGGGTAAATGCGGAAGGCGCTTTGCATCCCGACTACCCGCTCCCGGACCTCGACGATCCGGTCATGCGACCGTTTTGGTCGGCGGCCCGTGAGGGCAAGCTTGTGTTCCAGCGGGACCGGTGTGCGGGTATCGTGCATTGGCCACCAAAACCGCATTACTGGGCCGGGGGAGAACTGGAATGGTTCGAGGCCACTGGCCTGGGCCGGGTGTTTAGCTTTGTCGTCGCGCACGAGCCGTTTTTGCCCGCATTCCAGCACCTCTTGCCCTTGATCTTAGCCATTGTGGAAACCGACGAGGGGCCGCGCCTGGTCAGCTACCTGGTCGACTGCCCAGCAGAAACCGTGCGGTTCGGTATGCGTGTCGAGGTCGTGTTCAAGAGGCTCACAAGTGAGGTTGTGTTGCCCTTGTGGCGACCGTTGCGTGATGAGACCCAAGACCTGTGAGGAGTCCGCATGAGTCCACCGCAAACGATCGAGGAAATTGCGAATCGGCTCCGTCGTGTCGAGGACGAGCTTGCGGTTCAGCGCCTGTTAGTCGAGTACGGTCTGGCAGTGGATGCTGGCGACCGCACTGCCTTTTCCGAACTCTTGGCGGAGGATGCCGTCTACGAGCTGGACACGCTGCGCATCGTTGGGCGGGCAGCGATTGTGGAAGCGGTGTTCTCCGGTGAGCACGGTGCAGTCCACCCGATGGCGGCGCACACCATCGGGCCAGTAGCTGTGGACATCCAAGGGGAGCGTGCCACAGCCCGGGGTTACAGCCGCCTTTACGTGGTTCAAAATGAGGAGATCGTGTTGTGGCGGCTCAGTCTCAACCGCTTCGAGTTGGTCCGGCAAGGAGCGGAGTGGCGCATCTCCCGGCGGGTCACGCGCTTACTCGGTTCGCCCGAGTGCGCCGCCCTGATCAAGAGTCGCTGAGAGGACCACTTGGAGGCAAGATCAACTGCTCTGTAAACGGAGAGAAAGCGGTGTCGGCCTTCCCGTTGACCAAAACGGTGCCCGAACAATCTAGCCCGCAGGAGGACACCACCATGAAAGAACAAAGCAGAGCGGAGCGGCGTCGGTCGAGACGCAGGGAGGAGAAGGGGCAAGAATCTGACCGGGCCGCGAGTTCTCTTCCAAGAATAGGATGACGACAGTCGTCAATGATGAGCGTCAGTCGAGAGGTCTGCCGTCGGTCTCTGTGTATCCTCGATAACGTGCGTCGTGGGCGTGGGAAAGGGAACAGCGATGAAGGACCATGGCGGACTCTTCGCATTTGCGTTGCTCTCATTCGCCACCGCTGGGAATTCTTCAGCCGGACCGCCGACCGGTTTCGCGCAGGAGAGCGAAGACGAGTTGCTTCAAGTGGACGGCGACATCCGTGATCCTTGGACATCCGCGGCCCCGGACTCAGAGGAGTTGTACTTTGGCCACTTGCCTCCGCTGCCGCCCGCACCACTCGATGGCGTGGAATCAACGCCGTCGCAACCGGCGGAGCATCCACCCGACACATCGGAGGTCAGCGAGTCTCCTGCCGAATCGGAGGTGGCCGCCCACGCTTCGTCAGCGCATCTCGACAACACCGCCCCTCGGCTCGATCGTTGTACCGGCCGTCTCAAGCGCGCGGAACACGTTCTCCTCGACATCATCCAAGACCTGGAGAACGAGCGGCGCGGCAACGTGCCGGGAGGGGCATGGCAGAAGGCGTGAGAGTAGATCCAGAAGATGCCTGCCGCCGAGCCGCCGTCTAACGAGACACTTGAGGAACCCGGCTCGTGGCTCTGCCTTCTCGAACGCTGGTTCGCCTCACTGTGGGAGGCCGTTGGCTCGAGCGCACCGTGGGCGCAATCCTACCAATGGATACAAATTGGCCCGCCGCCATTGCTGTCCGGCACCAACGCGAACCCGGGATTGGCCGGCGCGAGATCGCCATCGTTCCTGGTGACCCAAACATGAACGGTCTCTTCGCCGGTACCTCGGGAGGAATCTTCAAGACAACGAATGGTGGTAAACCCTGGACGCCAGTCACCGACGGTCAAGCCGAGCCGCGCATCCGGAAGGTCTTGATCCAACCCACGGTTACGAGCGCCGTCTTCCGGGGAAGCAGAACAGGTTTCATCACGCGGATCGATCGTCCCGCCGGTGTCTTCCGGTCCCTCCAGTCGGGCGCGGCGGGTTCTTCGTGAAAGATCGGTCCCGCGTGGCCGCCTGGATCTGCCAACGACACGAGCAGTGTCGCGGTCTACAAGCTCGTTTTCGATTTCCTTGCGCAAGCTGTACGCCGCCACCGACCGCGGACTCTTCTACACCACCGACTCAACGGCAACGAGTTGCAACGGGGTCACGCGGACGCCGCTGAGCAACTCCCCGTACAGTTCGACGGGCCTCCCAATGCGCCCCGATGGAAATCCAGAGATCGTCACGGGTATGCGGGTCGGCGCCCAAAGCAACGCGACCTTGTACGCCAGCCTGGCGTGGAGTCCGCCGGCAACAACGGCGTATGCCGGTCCACGAACAGCAGCACCTGGACCAACGGCATCGGCAGCTTCACGCTGCCGAACGACGGGCCGCTGGAAGTTCTGGTCCTCACCCCGCACCCGAGCACTGCCAACCAAGATGTGCTGTACGCGATTGTCAGCGCCCCATCCATCCCGCCCCAGCCGCGTGTCCGAGCAAGTCCGGCGGCTAGCTGCTCTATAAGCTCAAGTTCGGGAGCTCGTTCACCGGGTGGGCGCGAACGACTTCGAACAAGCAGTGCACGACAGCGGCGGACTGTTGCAAAGTGGACTGTGCTTGTACCAACGGCTGCTGCCAACCGGCACCGGACTGCCGGATCTTCTCGCGGAGCCTTGCCATCAGTCCTACAGACGAGAACCCGTCGCGCTCGGCTTGGAGCTCCTCTACCGCTCGACCACTGGTGGCGGCGGGTGCAGCGTGAACAACCAGCCTTGCACGCAGTACAGCGATTGCCCGAGTGGGCAGATTTGCGTCGGGGGGAATTCCATGCGGTACGGACGCGGCGTGAACGGCTTCCACGGAGACACAAACGACGTCACGTTCGCCTCCAATGGGCTCGCCTTATTCATCGGCACGGACGGCAGCGTCTGGGAGAGCCCGAACTTCGTTAACTAGAACGTCACGCCGTCGTTCGAGAACATGAATGGGGACATGGCGAACAGGCTCTACCACCGCGGCGCGCTTGCGCCCTCGAACCACAGCGAGCCGGTCGGCGGCATGCAGGACAACGGCAAGACCAAGGGCGGGAACACTACTGTCTGGCACCAGCTGTACGGCGGCGACGGCTTCGGGTCGCTTCCTCGACCCCAAGAACTAGAACGTGATCTACACTGACGATTTGCGCGGCGAGGCTCTCATGCGCAGCACGGACGGCAGTGGCCGCTTTTACTCGATCGCGCACAACTTCAACGCCGCTCGCGTCTTCCCACTGCACCTGCCGTAAGCGAGGTTCCCAGTCGCCATGGCCCCTGGGAGCAACAACGTGCTGATTGCCTACTCCGACAGTACGCACAAGGTGTACCGCACCACCAATGCCACGACCACCAACCCGAGCGACGCCTGCTGGCAGTCCATCAGGTCGAACGCCTTGCTCCCGACGTTCATCACCGTCGCGGTCGCTCCCTCGGCAAGCCCTCCCTCGACGCTCGCCTTCGCCGCCGGCTGCCAGAGCGGGGTGTGACGAACGACGACGGCGAGCACCTAGACCCAGAGTATCGGTGGGCTGCCGACCGCCCGGAACATCACGCGCTTCGCCTATCTACCCGGTGCGACCTGCACACCGTCGGCGTGCACGCGCTACGTAAGCACCGACGGGTTCAACGGCGCTATGCCGGGTCACGTCTTCCGCAGCACCGACGCTGGTCAGACCTGGCAGAACATCAGCTATAACCGCCCGAACGTTCCCGCCTACTCCACGGCCCCTCACCCCACCCGTACGACCACACTCGATTTGGCCGCGGCGATGGGCATCTACCAGGGGACCGATAACGGCTCATCGTGGAGGTGGGGGCCTTCACCAACCGGCTCCCTGTGGTGGCAGACACTCGATTGATCGCTTCTCACGCCGACGTCGGTCTATGGCGAGCGTGGAGCTACGGCCGGAGCGCCTGGGAGCCACCGTCGTGACGGCCGCGAATTCCGACCACAAGGGGAACACAGTGAGCGGCGTGACGGGACCTTGCACAACGCGGCCCATCACGAGCGACAACACTGGGCAAAACTACGTTCTCGCGTGGATCGACGACCGCGTGGGGGCGCACAACTGGCACCTCTACCACCGCGCCTACAAGTATGACGTGAGCGGGCAGCCGGTGGCGACGGATCTGAAGGTGAACGGCGGGAGCATTCCCGTGGCCCAGGATGTCGCGCTCGCGGGGCACCCCACGCAGGCCAACCTCGCCTACTACGACAGCCTAGTTGCTTGGCACGATGAGCGCCTCAACCCGACCGTCAACCAGCGGGTCTACTTCAAGTACGTCGGGAGCGACGGCTACATGCCCTGGCCCGACCAGCGCGCCGACACGCACGCGACGAACATCAACGCCACATACCCAGAGATCACCTGGCAGCAGAATCTCGGCTTCGCCGTCGCGTGGCAGGCGGAACGCACCGCCGGCAGCACGCTCTACGACATCCTCGCCCGATTCTACAACTCGTCCGGATCACCCATCGGGACGGACTGCTGCGCGGGCGGTGTTCAGTGCAAGCTCAACGCATCAACTGCCGATGCGACCACTCCCACCGTTGCGTCGGACGCCAGCAGCAACGGCTTCGTCGCCCGGGAGCAGTTCGACACGCGCAGCAACGGCAGTATCATGCTTCGGAAGTCCGACCCAACGGGTACGACGATTGCGACGATCCAGGTGAACACCCTGACCAGCCCGCCGACCGAAGGCCACGAAGTGGCGCTGGCGACCAGCAACGCGCGCTGGTGTAGCGTCGCCAACCGGACGTGCACGACCAGCGCCGACTGTCCGGGTGGGCGGACTTGCGACGCCTGCACCGTGATCGCCCCGTGGTTGGAACGTCAGTGCGACGGCACGCAGCCCGACGGGATCTACCGCCGCATGTTCTGGAACAACGCCACGCTCTCACCCATCGAGAACCAGGTACTGGTCAGTGCTTCCCCGGGCCTGCCGCTGGGGCCCAACGTCAGGCCCGCGTCGGCCTGGCCACCGATTCCGACGACAACTTCGTCTCACGTGGACCGGCACAGTCAACGATGCCGGGGCAAGAACTGGAACGTCTTTGCCCGGGGATTCAGCCCCGCCGGCACGGCCCTCGGGGAATCCAGCACGCGGTCGGTCGGTTCGTCGGACCGGCTTCCCCGCCGAGTTCGCCCACGCCTGGAGGGGTCCAACCGCAACCCCGACCGAGTTCTTCCGAGCCTGTTGCCTCACGACGTGCGCGGAGTCCCCACTCCGTGGTCCGACCCCGCTGCCAACGTAGCCCCTGCCGCCCACTCCAGTGTTGCATAGAGCGAGGCCGGCCACCTGCCTGGGCGACTGCAACGGCGACGCCGTGATAACGGTTGACGCGCTCGTCATGATGATGAACATCGCCCTCGGCCACGCAGACGCGGTGCCCTGTGCGCAGCTAGCGGCTGAAGCGCGCCAGAACGTCACAATCTCCAAATTTGTGGCTGCCAAGAACAACGCGCCGAGTGGCAGCTGGAGTTGAGGCTTCAGCGCAGCATCCTCCATGCGTATATGCGCGCAAGTTCCGTCGGAACATCAAGGTCACCGATCAGCTCCCGAAGGAGCTGTGGGCCGAGGCCTGGGAGCTGCTCAGGCTGATCGCCTCCGCGGAAACGGGCCCTGAGTGGGAGCGGCGGCAGGGTCAGTTCGTGGCGCGGTACGGCAACGCCGACCCGATGGCGGCCGAGACCTTGTGTCCAGACTGGGAGCGGTTGGTGGCGTTCTACGGCTTCCTGAACGACCACTGGCGCGACCTGCGTACTACCAACCTGGTGGAGTCCCCTTTCGCCGCTTCGCGCCTGCGCACCGCGGCGGCCAAACGATTCACGAAGGCGGCGAGTGCGATGGTGTTGATCTGGAAGACCCTGATGATGGCGGAGAAGAAGTTCCGGCGTCTGAACGCCCCAGATTGCTGCAGGAAGTCTGGGAGGGAAAGCAGTTCGTCGGTGCAGTTGCTGTGAAAAAGGCAAACGATGTCAGAGGAAGCCTCGCCGCCTGATCTCGTCTACACACGTATTGGCATGACCTCCGACTTTTTCCTTGCTTCGAGCAAGCACTTCCCTTAGCGTCTTATGGTCATGATCACGGGGAGGATTGTGGGTAAAACGCTTCGATCTGTAGTTTGTGCTCTCGCGCTCGGTCTCGCTGCATGTGGCGATGACGGCGAACGAGGGAACGCTCGTGAATTTGCCACTGCGGGACAGGCCGCGTTTTGGGACACCCTCTTTGGCCGCGAAGACAGGAGTGCCGAAGCAATCGAGCAGTTGCGCCTCGCGACGCGTCTGGACCCCACAGATGGGCGCTCCTTCTTTTTGCTCGGGATGATGCACCTGTTCCGCTTCTCTCAGCAAATCGAGGACTTCTTTGACCCTTCGCCGGCCGACAAAGCCGAGATCCTCCGCGCCCACGAAGCCCTCGAGCGCGCCGTACCGTTACTCCCTGAGGATCGGCGTGTCCCGGGGTTCCGTGGTGCCGCTACATACATGCGCGGCGTTGTGTTTCAGGAGGAAGGACTGCGCGAGCTCGGCTTGCGGCAACTGCGCGAATCCATCCAGTTGTACCCCGAGTTCAATAGCTTCAGCTTTATCGGTGTGGTGGCGCCCACCGTTTCCGCGGACGACCCGCTCTATCTGGAGGTGCTCGAATACGTCGGCGACCCGCTCAATGCTGCTTGCTCGCCGTTTTCGCAGCCCGAAATCTGCGGTAACGCAGGCAAAGCCCCCCACAACATCGAGGGATCATTGGTCCTCTTCGGTGACCTATTCGCGAAGGCGGGAGACACGGAACGAGCCGCCGGTTTTTACCGCTTGGCGAAAACTCCATTTAGCGACGAACCGTGGCGCTTTCGCGACTTGATTGACGAGCGGCTGCGAACATTGCCGACCCGCGTTGAGCTGTACAGAGACGGCGACCCGCGTAACGATCCGCCGATCATCGGGTATCGGCAAGAAGCTTGCGCCATCTGCCACTTCGGAACACCGCGTACGCAGACCTCTGCTTCCGAGTGAGGAGCACGGCTTGGCCCAGCTCCAGTGCTTACTTGTGTACCCAGAGCAGCGAAGCAGTGAGGGAGCCTTTGCAACACGAGAACGGCCTCCCTTTGCCGATCTGGCAGGAAACGCCGTTCCCTACTCCGACCCATTCCTGCCCACCGCGCCCGCCACGCCGGATGAAGCGCAGAAGCCACCAAATGCGACCGCTGCGCCTCCGGGCTAGGACTGTAGATCAGGTAGATCGTCAAAGCGCGCAACATTTATACGGTTCGAGCCGTCTGCCAAGGCGATACGGAAGTCAAAGAACCTCCCGAGCCTCCGAAATCCCCCCAAAATGGGAAGAGGGCAGACCAGTCGAGAACCGATCCGCAACCAGCTTTAGCTCGGCTTACCAGTGAGCCGCCGATATATCCGCAAGTGGCGTGCTGCCTCGAGAACCCTTCCCGTGGCCCGATACAACCGACTCAAATTGAAGTGCGCCTCTGGGAAGTCCCAGTTCGCGCGCAGCGCGCGCTGGTACTCGCGAATCGCTGCCGCAAAGTCGCCGAGGTCTTCGAGAGCAATGGCCAAGTCGTAGTGTGCAATGGGATCGTCGGGACTGGACTGCAAGGCACGACGGTACCATTCGGCGGCCTGCTGAAAGCGGCCGGCTTGATGCGCCAGGCGACCAAGGTTCACACACGCGTCGGACAAATTGGGGTCGTAGCGCAAGGCGCGTAGGTAGGCTTGGCGAGCGCCCGCCAGGTCGCCTGCTTCTTCACGCGCCACCGCCAAGGAATACCAACGCTCTGCAGCCGCTTCGCTTGCTCGCGCAGCCCGCTCCGGATCGGCTCCCGTCGTTCCAGCGAGGGTGGCAACAGAGGATGGGGTATGAGCGTTTCTCGGTTCGACCGCAAACGGGAAAACGAGCTGGCCGGACTCCACGCTCCAAAATGACGGCCCTCGCTGGGCGAGTACTTCGTCCCCCTGCGCCCACAAGCGCACGCCACTGACCGATTGCTCTTGCGGCAGTTCCTGGCGCAGCTTCCGCAACGCTACTCCTAAGCGACGTAACGGGACAGATTGGCGGCGCAGCTTCAACGCCGCCCGCAGCACGACAAGATCGCGGAACGTGACGAAAATCCGACGCCGCCGACGCTGAACTTTCAAGCCCACCGCGCGGATCACCCGGCGGATCTCATGTGGCGTTGTGCGAAGCAACCGGGCCACTTGAGCCGTTGTAAACAACCTTACCGGTTTTCCGCCGGCAGTCCCGGCCGCGGGAAGCTTCGGTAGGGCCACAGCTACCACTCCATCTTCGTCCGCACAGATGCAGGCACCCCAAGCTGTTCGTCGCCGCCCTCAATCGTCCGCAGCAGATCCTCTCTGCCAGATGGCCGGAGGCAAAACAAGCATTTGCGGAGAAGGAGCGGAAGGGCGAAGCCTGGCTTGCGCGGCGCGTTTGCACACGACAAATGCTGAGTATGTTTTGGGTAGCGGTCTTCCGGCGTTTGGCAGAAGCCGCAGTGGTGTGCTTCGGAGTCTCGTTCCTCACCTTTGCACTGACTTTTCTGATGCCGGCCGACCCAGTAGCGGCGATTGCAGGGATCAAAGTCTCGCCGGAAACCCGCCGCCAAATCCGACAGGACCTCGGCCTGGACCGTCCCGTCTGGGTACAGTACGGACTCTATCTCAAGCGCCTTCTGCGCGGGGATTTGGGCCGTTCGTTCGTAACCCAACAACAAGTATCCGAGGCGATCAGCGAACGGCTCGCGCCAACCGTTCTTCTTGCACTCACCGCCTGGTGCATCGCGCTGGTTTTAGGGGTGTGCTTCAGTTGCCTCGGTGCGATGCGTCGGTCGTGGCAACCTCTTTTGTTCGCAAGCTCCAGCTTGTGGCTCGCCATTCCTCCCTTCTGGCTTGGTCTTCTCCTCCTTTACGCGTTTGCCTTTTACTGGCCGCTGTTTCCTCTGGGCGGATACAGCGCACTTGGCGTCGTGCTGCCGGCGTGCGCGCTGGCCGCAGGGATGGCGGCTGCGTACTACCGCATCCTGGAAGCCAATTTACGGGAGGTCCTCGCGCAGCCGTTTATCCAGGCAGCGCACGCAAAAGGATTGCCTCCGTCACGGGTGGTTCTTTTACACGCACTGCGGAACGCGATCTTACCCGTAGTGACTCTCCTGGCTCTCGATCTTGCAGGTCTGCTAGGCGGCGTGACTCTTACCGAGACAGTTTTTCATTGGCCAGGGCTCGGGCGACTCGCGGTCGAGGCGGTTTTCAACCAGGACCTCCCCATGCTGATGGGCGTGGTGTTAGTGACCACCGTAATCTTGGTGGCTCTCAACGCGATCGCCGATCTGCTGCACGCGTGGATCGACCCTCGGGTGCGCCAGGCGGAGGGGGAGGGGTAAAGGTGAGGCGCTCCGCTCCCAACCGAACCCTGGCAACGGGAATCGCGATGCTGGTGCTGATGCTGGCTGTGGCCACCATCGCTCCCGTCTGGCTGAACCGGGACCCTCTGTTACCCGTCACTGATGCGATCGGTGAGCCGCTTGCGCCCCAGCGCACCTTCCCGTGCGGAACGGACGAACTCGGCCGCGACGTTTGCGCGCGAATCCTGGTCGCTGGCCAGGTCTCCCTGGCGATCGCAATCTCCGCAACAGCAATCTGCCTGGGGGTCGGGGTAGGGGTGGGTCTACTCGCTGGCTACTTCGGAGGGTGGGTGGACACGCTCTTCATGCGGTTCACCGAAGTGTTACTCGCCGTACCGATGCTTTTGCTGGCGATCACACTTGCGGCTTTGTTCGAGCCGAGCCCTTACCTGCTGCTTGCGGTCATTGGAGCGGTGGGGTGGACGCCCGTGGCCCGTGCCGTACGCGCTGAGGTTCGCTCCTTGCGCGCGCGAGAGTTCGTCGTGGCAGCAAGGGCAATCGGGGCAACGAATCGCAGAATCCTGGGCAAGCACATTCTCCCGAACTTGCGGGCGAGCATTCTTGGTTTGGCGGCCGTCACCGCCAGCCACTCATTACTGATTGACGCTGGGCTGAGTTTTATCGGCCTTGGGGTTCCCCCACCGGTGCCGAGTTGGGGCCGAATGTTGAGCGAAAGCCAAACGTACTACCGTGCTGCTCCTTGGCTCATGCTGTTCCCCGGAGCGGCGTTGAGCTTTGCAGTGCTCGCTTTTCAGCTCATTGCTAGCGGACTTGGGCGCCCGTTCGCCGAGCGGCAATGAGGTCGCGTCTTTTCCTTCTTTGCACTCTGCTTGTTCTAGCCTGCCGGCAGCAATCTCCCGGTCCAGCAAGCGACAGCGACCACGTGCTCCGCCTGGCCGATCAGGACGAGATACCGACTCTCGATCCGGCGCGCGGCTATGACACCGCCTCCTGGCAATTCGAGGACCTGATCTTTGAGACTCTGCTCGACTACGACGACAAAGGTGATTTGGTGGGAGAGGCCGCGGAGTCGTGGAGCGCGTCGGCCGATTTCCGCGAGTTTCGGTTTATGCTGCGGCCCAGCCGCTTCAGTCACGGGCGTAGCGTTCGACCGGGAGACTTTGCGTACGCGGTGCGGCGCGTTTTGCTTCCGAGTACACAATCCCCAGGGCGGGACTTTTATCTTGGCCTCCTGGGGGCTCGGGAGTGCGATAGCACCGCCTGCGATGTTCCCGGCATCGAGGCGCGCGAGCCCGATCTACTGATTTTTCGGTTGGAGACGCCCGACCTTCTCTTCCTGCACAAGGTGGCCCTTCCGTTTGCCGCGGCTTTGCCGGAAGAAATCGTGCGCGAACGTGGCGCAACCTTTAGCCGCAACCCGACCGGCAGCGGCCCGTACCGTCTGCGGGAGTGGCGTGCTGGTCAATATCTGTGGCTCGAGCCAAATCCCTACTACGAGGGCGCTCAGCCACCGTCCCTTGCGGGAATCCTGCGGCAAACCGGAGTAGGGGAGGAACTCGCGTGGATGCAGTTCCTATCCGGACAACTCGATGTCACTGGGATTCCGACAGCGGATTTTTTGCACGTGCGAGGAGACCCGCGCTGGCGGGAGCGGATCCACACAATCACCACGCTGCGCACCCAGTACGTCGGGCTGAACTGTTCGGTGCCCCCGTTCCACGATCGGCGTGTCCGCCAAGCTTTGAATTACGCGACGGACAAGGAAAAACTGGTGCGCTTGCTGAACGGACGAGCGGTGGCTGCGGTTGGCGTCGTGCCCCCAAATCTGCCGAGCTACCCAGAGCGCGCGCCGGTTTACCCTTACGATCCACATCGTGCGGAACAACTGCTCCGAGCCGCGGGGTACGCTGCGGGATTCGAAACCACGCTTTGGTTGCGAAACGACCCCACGGCGATGCGCATTGCCCAATCTCTGCAACAAGACTGGCTGCGGGTCGGAATCCACGTCAAACTGAGGCCGCTCGCTTGGGGAGTGTTCCTAGAAGCAATTCGGGAACCGGGGAGGGTGCCGATGTTTCTGCTCGGCTGGGAGGCCGACTTCCCGGATGCAAGCAACTTTCTCGACGTGCTGTTTCACTCCCGGCAAGTCGGCGCGAACAACCATACGGAATACCGCAACCCTGCCGTGGACGCTTTACTCGAGGCAGCCGCCAGGGAACTCTCTGCTTCTGCTCGCATCCAATTTTTGTATCGAGCGGAGCAAGCGATCATCGAGGATGCGCCGTGGATCTTCCTCTTCCATCCCAGCACCTTCGTGTTGGTCCAATCCCGAGTGGCCGGTTTTCGCCTGCACCCGTGGCGCCCACCGCGGGTTGGGCGGGTACGCATCGAGATTACTAACGGCCACCCTCCGGAGCCACACTCCGCCCGGCCTCGGAACGCATCCGGAAGATGAGTTCGGTCACACGTGCCGCGACTTTGAGCTTGGCTTCCAAAGCTTCCGCTCGCCGTTTCTCCTCAGCAAGCTGCTCGCGCAACGCAGAGTTTTCTTGTGCGATGCTCTCGCTCCTTTGAAGCAGGGCGCGGCTCTCGGACAACTGCTGTTCCAACTGCAACACCCGAGCGCGGGTCGCGTCCAGTTCACCTGCAACGTCCGCTGCCAGTCGCTCTTGTTCCCGGAATAGGGAACGCTCCTGCTCGCCTGCTCCAGCCGACATTGATCTGTCCGCCGCCGCCATGAGTGAACGGCGATCCTCCTCTAACGTTTGCAACCGTCGCCGGAGGTCGACCAGCTCCTGTTTGATTGCCAGATACTCTGACTCGGGCACGCGATTCTCCCCATAGGGCGAAGCCACCTCGCGGCGCAACTCTTCCAGTTCCCGAACCAGTGCTTCTCGCCGCGCTCGCTCTGCGGCTAACTCTTCCTGAAGCGAACGGACAGCCGCGGCTTGCGCGGCATCGTTGCCGTCCCCCCCTCGACCCGAGTTGCTGGCCCGAAGGGCGTCGAGTTCCTTGAGCGCGGCTTTCAGTTCTTCATCCTTCTCCTGCAAGCGCGCCTGTAGTTCGCGCACTTGCACCGCCAGCTCGGCACCTGGAACAGGGAGCCCATCATCGGGGAGTGCCACTGAGGAAGCGGCGCGGTCTCCCGCGTGAGACTCCGGTCCGTACGGCTCCGGGCGGCGCGACGCGCAAGCGACCATGAGACTCGCGCTCAAAAGGAGCGCCCACGCGGCTTGCACCCGCCAACAGCCGAAAGCATGATGAGGCACGAACGCGTTTCTTACCCCTGGGCTGAGGTGCTGTCTAGGGAGTTGTTTGCAAGTCCACGGAGAGGCAAGTGTCGAAGTCGTGCGTGCAAGGCGGTCCGCCACTCACCCAGAGCAACGCACGCTTTTTCCCCTCAGGCCCGCCCAGCACCGCAAGAACGCTCGCTGAGCGTGTTCCGTATCCCTCCAAGTGCACACACAACGTTTCGTCCCAAACCCGGGCTACGTAGCCGTCTTCTCCGCCGTGATCAGCGAGGGCTTCGCGAAGCGAGGGCAGGAGACGGTCCGACCAGCCCGTCGCCACCAGCGGCAGCAACTGCTCGAACCGCTGAACGGCGCGGGCGCGGCGCGGGCACTCGAGGTCCTCGAACGGGCGGTTCGTGAGCACATGCACCCCCGATCCGAGGGACGCCTCACGCCAACCGGAGGCGGCATTGGCCATCACCCAGGCTCCTTCGCCCGCACGGGCGAGCAGCAAGCTGCAAGGGTTAAAGTCGCCGGCGGGCAGAGAAGCGAACCAGCTCTTTGCTGCGCCAGCGCTCCTAAAACGCAGCCCCTCTGTGCAGAGCAGGCCACGGCTTTGCTTGCTTGGGTCTCGACCTTCTCCCGTCCTCCGATTGAGCACGCCGATCACCACACCGTATTCGTTGATCCCGAGCCAGCTTCCGCCGCCCACCAGATCCACACCGGCAAGTAGTCGGGTCGGCCTCGCAACGACCTGTGCTCCGGCAGTAGGGCGGCTGAGGAACTCGTCGCGATTGGCTGCAATGAGGAGAGGCAGAGCAGGGTGCGGGTCCACGTAGACAACTAGCGTGCACATGCTCGTTCCAGAGGGCGTTCCGGGCGTAACCTACCGAGAGGTGCGCAGCCTTGCAAAGGCCAGCCTCGTCAATTGTGGGTACCAACCGGCTATGTTAGCGTCCGGCCATGTCTCCGGACTTTTTTCCCTTCTCCTCTGTGGATGAGGTAATCGACCGTTTTGCTGCGCAGCGGTACATCTGTAGTCGGCGCATCGGCACAGTTGTGTACTTGGCAACTCGCTTACAGAAACCGATCTTGGTCGAAGGGCCCGCGGGGGTCGGCAAAACAGAACTCGCAAAAGTTCTCGCTGAAGCCTCGGGTTGCGAACTCATCCGGCTGCAGTGTTACGAGGGCCTGGATGAGGCCAAGGCCTTGTACGAGTGGGAGTACGCCAAGCAGCTTCTGTATACACAGATTTTGAAGGACAAGATCGGCGAAGTCATTGGCGGAGCCTCTTCCTTACGCGAGGCTGTGGACCGGATCGCTCGCGAAGACGACGTGTTTTTCTCGGACCGCTTCATCCTGCCGCGGCCGTTGCTGCGCGCCATTACCGCACAGCGGCCGGTCGTCTTGTTGATCGACGAAATCGACAAGGCGGACCCGGAATTCGAAGCGTTTTTGTTGGAGGTTTTGAGCGACTTCCAAGTCAGCGTGCCAGAACTCGGCACGCTCAAAGCACGGCAGATTCCATTTGTGGTGCTCACCAGCAACAACGCGCGTGAAATGTCCGATGCCCTCAAGCGCCGCTGTTTACACCTCTTCATTGATTTTCCGTCCCTGGAACAAGAGCTGGAGATCGTGAACCTCAAAGTGCCCGGAATCAACCGCACCTTAGCCGCGCAAGTGGTGGAGTTCGTCCAGCGCGTGCGGAAACTGGACCTTAAGAAGGTTCCGAGCATTAGCGAAACGCTCGATTGGGCGCGCGCTCTGACGGTTTTGAATGCGGATTTCTTGGATGGAGAGACGGTGCGGGAAACGCTCAGTGCAATTGCGAAGTACGAGGGTGATCTGCGCAAAGCACAAGAAGAACTCAAGGACTACGTGGCCAGAAAGCGGGCCGAGGCGCAAGCGCCGGGAGCGGCGACGGAGGACAAAGATTTGCTCCACTGAGCGGCTTGCTGAATTGGCCGCGTGATTCCGAGCGGTCGCATCCATCTCCATGCCCCACGATCCATCTGCAATGCTCGGTTCAGGCTTCGAGAAAAAGATTCTCGAGTTCGTGGGATTGCTGCGACGCAATGGCGTGAGGGTCACCGTCGCCGAAACCCTCGACGGCTTAGCGGCGGTAGCCTCCGTCGGTATCGAGCAAGGTAGCGATTTCCGGGAAGCGCTCAAGGCTTGCTTGGTCAAGCGCAAGGTGGACGAGCCCGCTTTTGACGAGCTGTTCGAGCTGTTCTTCCGCGGTCTGAGCACCCAGTGGAAGATACAAGAGACAGCCCTGAAGGAAGCGCTACACCTCGCCGACCCGGACTACCAAGCTCTGCTCGAGCAGCTCGCCGACCAATTGGCAGAGTGGAACATCGAACTCTCTGATCTCGCCCGCCACTTGCTATTGGGGAACTCAGGCGAACTGCAGCGGCTCCTCGCTCAGGCGGCTAGTCAGATCGGTCTCGATCAGATCGAGCGGCCGTTTCAAGAGGGGAGGTACGCACACAGTCTCGCGCAAGCCCTTGGCCTTTCGGGAATTTCCGCGGAGTTGGAACTGCTCAAGCAAGCCGTCCGGGGCAGCAACCTCGCGGACGAGGAAAAGGATCTCCTGCAGCGCTGGATTGAGCGGCGCCTGGCCGACCTAACCGCACTGATCAAGCGCACGGTGCGGATGGAGTTGGAGAAGCAGGACCCTACCCAGCGAGAATCCCAGCGGCTGGACCCGCTAGGGGAGAAGAGTTTTTACTACCTCACGGAGGACGAGATTCGGCGAATGAAAGAGGCGGTGACCAAGCTCGCCGAGCGCCTCAAAAACGTGGTGGCTTTGCGGCGAAAGCGCGCCAAGCGCGGCCGCTTCGATGTAAAAGCAACCCTGCGCACGAACCTCCAATACGGCGCCGTGCCTTTCAAGCTGCGGTTCGACCGGCGGGTCAAAGACAAGCCGCAAATCATTGTCCTGTGCGACGTTTCCGACTCTGTTCGCAACGTCTCGCGCTTCATGCTGCAGTTCGTGTACACGCTGCAGGACCTTTATGCTCGAGTGCGAAGTTTCGTCTTTGTCAGCGAACTCGGGGAAGTGACACGACTGTTCGAAGAGCAAGATATTCACACAGCGATCGAGCAGTCCCTGAGCGGTCAAGTCGTTAACGTGTTTGCCCACTCGGATTTCGGACGTGCCTTCCGTGCCTTCCACCGCGATTACTTGAGCGCGGTGAACAAGCGGACCACCGTGTTGATCTTGGGTGATGCGAGGAACAACTACAATCTGCCCCACGAGTGGACCTTGAAAGAGATCAAGCAACGGGCCAAGCAAGTCATCTGGTTGAACCCGGAAAACCGATTGACCTGGGGCTTTGGAGACAGCGAGATGGATCGCTACATGCCTTACTGCGACCTTGTCGAGGAATGCCGGAATCTAAATCAGCTCTACCGTGTGATTGACCGACTTGTTCGCTAAGAAAGATTGACCGCTGAGAAGCTTTTGCGCAAAATCCCTCTTCACGAGTTACGGAGATGACGGCGGAAAACGCAATCGAAATGACAGTTGGCGGCCTCACCTTGGACCCGGTGACCAAGACTCCGATTGTCCTCTTGCGCGATCAGGACAACAAGATCGCCTTGCCAATTTGGATCGGGCTCCTCGAGGCTACAGCGATTGCCACCGAACTCGAAGGGATCAAAATGGCCCGGCCCATGACCCACGACCTCTTGCGTAACATCCTCGGGCAGGTTGGCGCATCTGTCGACCGGGTAGAAATTACTGACTTGCGCGACAACACTTACTACGCAGCAATCCACCTTCGGCTGGGCGACCAAGTGTTGGTGATTGACTCGCGCCCCAGTGACGCCATCGCCCTGGCGTTGCGTCTGAAGAGCCCGATCTTTGTTCACCGCCAGGTCCTGGAAGCATCCAGCGTTCTGCAAGAAGGTGGAGAGGAAGCTGCCACCCCGGATCTATCTGGAGTTTCCCGTGACAAGTGGGCCGAAATCCTAGAAAAAATGAACCCGGATGACTTCAAGTATAAGATGTAGCTCGCGATTCGGGACGCGCCGGCCCATTGCTCTGCAGAACCGCCGCAAGGGAAAGCTACTGAACCATGAAATTGCAGCCGCGACGAAAAGACCTGAAGCGCCCAGATGAGTTCGTCTCCCTCGGAAGACAAGTTCTCCAATGGACGCAAGCCCACCGCCGCGAAGTAGGAATCGCGGCTTCGGTTCTTTTCGCGTTCTTAGTTTTGGTGGGGGCGCTGGTCACGTACCAGCAGCGAGCATTGGAGCATGCCAATGAGGAGCTGACGGCGGCTCTGGGACAGTATCGGGCCGCCAAGTACCCGGAAGCCGCATCGGAACTCGCCGCGGTGGCGCAACGTTGGCAGAACCGACTTCCAGGCAAACTAGCGGCCGTACTGGCCGGCCACGCGGCCCTGCGCGTGAATGAACCGAACCGGACTTCGGAGTTGCTCGCCAACCTCGTCAATGACTCCAACTTGCCACCGCCGCTCAGGCAGGCGGCCGCTCTTGGGGTCGCTTACGCCCACGAGGCGGCAGGCAAGCTCGACGAGGCCTCGACAGCCTTCGAGCGCGCCGAGCAACAGGGCGGTCCGTACACGACCGTTGCCCGGTACGAGCAACTCCGCGTTGCAGTGCAACAAGGAGACGCGAACCGGGCACGCAGCCTCCTCGAATCCCTGAAGCGTGAGGATGCCAACTCCGCAGAACTGCGGCGTGCGCGGGTGCTATTACGCGAGCCGTGAGGGTGAGCGCTCGAATCGATTGGGGGGAAAACCGCTCCAGGGTCTAAGTAACGGAACATATCTTATCGGACATTGACTCCGGTTCCGCCTCGCCTTTACCCCCCAAGCACTCTCTCCGGCCTCTTCCGCTTCCTCAACCCCTCCCCAGGCGCTCCAGGAGCAGCTCGTTGACCCGTTGTGGGTTTGCCCTCCCGCCGGTCCTGCGCATTACTTGACCGACAAAGAAGGCCAACAGTTTGGTTTTCCCCTCCCGGAAATCGGCGACCTTGTCTGGGTGCTCCGAAATGACGGCGTCCACCGCCTCTGTGAGGAAGGCATCGTCCGAAATCTGTACCCAGCCCCGTTCGCGAATCAGGGTTTCCGGAGATGTCTGCGTATCGAGGAGAGCCTCAAAGGCCATCTTGGCAATTTTTCCGCTGATCGTGCCGCTTTCGACGAGAGAAATCAGTTCCGCGAGCTGTTTGGGCGACAGCGGCCAGGATTCAATCCGCAGTTCCCGATCGAGGCCGCGTTCCCGAACGACGCGGAGGAGTTCGCTCATCACCCAGTTGCTGGCGCTTTTCGGCGCCACGCCACCTGCCGCGACTTGCTCGAAGTACTCGGCCAGGTCCCGCCGCGAAGTGAGCACTTCGGCGTCATAAGCCGGAAGGCCGTACTGTTCAACGAAGCGCCGGCGGCGCGCATCAGGTAGTTCGGGCATGGAAGCCGCGATACGGGCAATCCAAGCATCGTCCACGACGACGGGGGGCAAGTCTGGCTCCGGAAAGTACCGGTAGTCGTGCGCATACTCCTTGGAACGCATTGGGCGTGTGATCTCTTGCTCCGCATCCCAAAGCCGCGTTTCCTGCACGATCGGTTCGCCGAGTTCGAGGCATTCGACTTGGCGTTGGATCTCGTATTCGAGTGCCCGCTCGACGTGGCGAAAGGAGTTCATGTTCTTGATTTCCACTTTCGTACCCAGCGCTGTACTTCCGCTGCGGCGAACAGAGACATTGGCGTCACAACGGAAGCTCCCCTCCTCCATGTTGCCGTCACAAATCTCCAGGTACTGCAGGATCTGGCGAAGCTTCCGCAAATAGCTGGCTGCCTCCTGCGCGGAACGCAAATCCGGCTCACTGACGATCTCCAAAAGCGGCACACCGCAGCGATTGAAATCAATCAGACTGACACCCGTCTGCGGATCGTGGATGCTCTTCCCAGTGTCTTCCTCCATGTGGATTCGATGGAGACGCACCACCCGAGGCCCAGCTTCCGTCTCAATCGTGATGCGGCCTCCCGAACAAATGGGCAACTCGTACTGGCTGATCTGGTACCCCTTGGGAAGATCCGGGTAAAAATAGTTCTTACGTGCCCATTGGCTGGAAGGTGCGATCTTACAGTCCGTTGCCAGGCCCAAACGAATCGCGAACTCGACAGCCCGCCGATTCGCAACGGGCAGCGCTCCCGGCAAGGCGAGGCAGACGGGGCAGGTATTCTCATTCGCCGGCGCACCGAACCGAGCCGAGCATCCACAAAACATCTTCGACTCGGTCAGGAGCTCAGCGTGAACCTCGAGACCAATGACTGCTTCGAATTCCATGAGCCCCGATCCGACCTCCCGTGCGCCCACGAACCTTCAAAGCGGTGGCCACCGCTCGCTCACGCCCAATTCTCGCTCGAGTGCGTGTGCCGCGTTGAGCAACCGCTGCTCCTGAAAATCCTGGCCGATGAGTTGCACGCCAATTGGCAGCCCTTGTGAGTCGAAGCCACACGGCAGCGAAAGTGCCGGGAGGCCTGCCAAATTTGCAGCGATCGTGTATACGTCGGAAAGGTACATTTGGAGGGGGTCTCCTGCCTTCTCACCTAAGCGAAACGCCGTGGTTGGCGCAGTCGGTGTCACCACCAGGTCTGCCTCCTCAAATGCGGCCTCGAAGTCTCTCCGGATCAACGTTCGCACCTTCAGCGCTTTGAGATAGTACGCATCATAGTACCCGGCAGACAACGCGTACGTTCCCAACATAATTCGCCGCTTCACTTCTGCCCCGAAGCCCTTTGCGCGTGTCAGTGCGTACATTTCTTGGACGCGATCCTCCTCCCCTACTCGCAAGCCGTACCGAACGCCATCGAAGCGCGCTAGGTTCGAGCTCGCTTCCGCAGTTGCGATCATGTAGTAGGTCGGAATCGAGTACGCGGTGTGAGGCAGAGACACTTCTCGCACAAGTGCTCCCTGTTTTTGCAGCAGGTCAACCGCCTGTAGAACGGCACCCCGCACTTCGGGGTCAAGGCCTTCCCCGAAAAATTCCTTCGGCAGCGCTAAGCGTATGCCCTTGACCTCGACCGCCAGCGCGGCAGAATAGGAGGGCACAGGCAATGGAGACGACGTCGCGTCCGCTGGGTCCCAGCCTGCGATGGCCTCTAGAAGTACGGCCGCATCCGCCACTGTGCGGGTCATCGGGCCGATCTGGTCCAAAGAAGAAGCGTACGCGATGAGGCCGTACCGGCTCACACGACCGTACGTTGGCTTGAGTCCCACGATACCACAGCAAGCTGCTGGTTGACGAATCGACCCGCCTGTGTCCGAACCCAAAGATCCGAAGCACTCTCCGGCCGCAACCGCGGCGGCAGACCCCCCCGACGATCCGCCAGGTACGCGCTCCAGGTTCCAAGGGTTGCGCGTGATGAAAAAGGCGGAGTTTTCCGTGGATGAACCCATCGCGAACTCATCACAGTTCAGCTTGCCCAGCAGCACCGCTCCGGCCGCCCTCAGTCTCTCCACCACAGTCGCATCGTAGGGCGGAACGTAGTGCTCCAGAATGCGCGACGCCGCCGTCGTACGGACGCCGCGCGTCACAATCACGTCTTTCAGGGCGAGGGGCACACCCAACAAGGGCGTATCCTCACCTTTCCGCCGCCGCTGATCTGCTTCGTCTGCCTGGGCCAAAGCCAGTTCGGGACAAATGGTCAAAAGCGCCGAGAGTTGCGGCTCGACGGCCTCGATGCGTTTCAAGCAGGCCTCGGTGACTTCGCGCGCACTCACGGCCCGGGAGCGGAGCAGTTCTGTCAAACGAGTGATGGAGAGCTTCAACACCTCAACCATGCAGTGCACCCACCGGCTGCAGGCTGCCCCAGCAGCACTCGGTTCTCGGAAGCAAGGGCCCAATCATTCAATGATTTTGGGTACGACAAAAAAGTTTCCGCGCCGCTGCGGAGCGCTTTCGAGGAACTCCTCTACGCGCGGTGTATTGGTCACGGCATCGTCCCGCGAATGGAAAGAACGAGTAAGCGCCTCGGTGGCCGGGGGGACATCCTCGGTAGGCACCTCCGAAAGGCGTGAAAAATACGACAGGATGCGCTCGAGTTGTGTGGTGAGTGACTCCTCTTCCTGCGGGCTCAGTGCGAGGCGGGCCAAGGCTGCAATTTCGCGTACCTTGTTTCGGTCCAAGCCCATCGGCGCCGCGGTTAACACAGCCGCCCGCTCCCTTCAATTCACTACCGTTCTCTCCGGTCCAGGCCCTCCTCCCCTCTTCGCGCCGGGAGCAAAAGGCGATACATTGCGTTCGTGCGGAGTTCGCAGCAGGCACCCCACCGAGGGCGCAGCGGGGAAACGCTGGCGATCGAGTACCTGGTAGAAGCCCACGGCTACCGACTCCTTCAACGAAACTACCGCTGCCCGGGGGGCGAAATCGACCTGATTGCTTATGACGGTCCTGTACTGGCGTTTATCGAAGTCAAAACTCGCTCTCGCCGCTGGCAAGGGGCGGCGTGGGAAGCGATTGATGGCCGTAAACGCGAGCGGATTCGTCGTGCCGCACGGCACTTTCTCGCCTGCCATTCGGAGCATGCCCGCGCATCCGTTCGTTTCGATGTTGTGTGCGTTTTTGTGAACAGCGGTGGTTTCGAGTACCAGTTGCTGCGCGACGCGTTCCGCGACGAGTGAGTGTGACCGTTGCGTTTGCTTGTTGCCCTTGGGGCAGCGTGCTAACCGCGCGCGCATGCTCGATCTGCACCTGATCCGCGAGAAGCCGGATTTTGTCAAAGCAGAATTGGCAAAGGTCGGGACCGCTCCTGAAGAGGTGGACGCGGTGCTGTCTGCCGACGAGGAGCGCCGTTCCTTGCTGCGCCAGGTGGAGGAGCTGCGAGCGCGCCGTACGCGTATCTCGCGAGAAATCCCGTCTTTGCCCCGCGAAGAGCAAGAAGCGAAGAAGGAAATCGTACGCCAAATCGTTGGAAGCTTAACCGAGCTAGAGCAACGCTTAGAAAAGGTTGAGCAGGAACTGCGCGCACGCCTGCTCATGCTTCCCAACTTACCGGATCCGTCCGTTCCCGTTGGCCACGACGAGCGCGACAATCAAGTAATCCGCACCGTAGGGACAGAACCGGTTTTCTCGTTCCAGCCACGGCCCCACTGGGAGCTCGGCCCCGAGCTGGACCTAATCGACTTCGAACGTGGGACGAAAATTTCGGGTTCTCGCTTTTACATTCTCAAAGGGGCCGGGGCCAAGTTACAGCGTAGCCTCATCGCCTGGATGCTCGAGGTCCACACTCGGGAGCATGGGTACTTCGAGATTTACCCGCCATACTTGGTCAAGCAAGAGTGCCTGTACGGAGCAGGTCAACTGCCACGCTTCGCTGACAACATCTACCATGATGCTGAGGACGACCTATGGCTGATCGGCACGGCCGAAATCCCGTTGACGAACCTCCATCGCGACGAGATCCTCGACGTTGAAACTCTGCCGATCTCGTACGTGGCATACACGGCCTGCTTTCGCCGGGAAAAAATGTCCGCCGGCCGGGATGTACGGGGCATCAAGCGGGGGCACCAGTTCGACAAGGTCGAAATGTACAAGATCACCGCTCCGGAGGACTCGCCGGCCGCGCTCGAGCGGATCGTGGCGGACGCGGAAGACCTGTTGCGCCGCCTCGGTCTGCTCTACCGAGTGGTCTCCATTTGCACCGGCGATCTGGGAGTTGTGGCGGCAAAGAAGTTCGATCTCGAGGTATGGGCGCCGGGCTGTGCGGAATGGCTCGAGGTAAGTTCATGCAGCAACTGCACGGACTATCAAGCACGGCGTGCAAACATCCGTTTCCGGCGAGGCCCCGGCAAAAAGCCAGAATACGTCCATACACTGAACGGAAGCGGCCTTGCCCTCCCCCGTTTGCTAATCGCGCTAGTTGAAACCTACCAGCAGCCCGACGGCTCCGTCCGCATTCCGGAAGTCCTGCAGCCGTACATGGACACGGAACAGATTCGCCGCTAGGTGGCACCGCCGCGGGAAGGCTGAAGCATCGGAGCTTAGCGCAGCTTCGGCTTGAGCAACGTACCGGCGATCGTGATCGGACTGTCCGGCTTCCCTCCCGCTGGGCGCGGTAGTAGCGCCAGCGCAGCTTTTAGGGTATCTGGGGTTTGGGGTGTCGGGGCAATTGTCAGACGAAGATTGAGCGCGCTTTCACCAAACGGTTCGCGCACCGTGATCTGGCCCCCACCCTGAACGCTTAGGTCGCCGGTCGCCACCAAGTCGGCAAGTTCGATCCGTCCAGGAACGACCTTGATCTTGGCCTTGATCTGCTTCAGTTGCACGTTCGGAATGGGCCAGCCGCCCAACTTCACGTCTTGTAAGGCAGCGGACTCGATCACGATTTCACCGTTGGCTTGCCCCTGTTGGAAATTCTGCCCGCGGATTTCGAAGGCCAAGTCACCGGAAACCACGCCCGTAATCTGACCTTCTTCCAGCTGGCTCTGCAGTGTCCGGTAACGTCCGAGCTGAAGTCCGTGCCACTCGACTGCACCTGACAAGCCGACGTCTTGGTACAGGACGCTTCCTTGGAGGGCTCCTCCGTAGAGTTCAGCGCCTACTGCCGCCGCATAAAAATTCCCCCGCAACCATTCGCGAATGCTCGGGCGGGCCCACACCGTCGAGATCTCGAGTAGCGGCGGGCGGTTGCCGTCACTGTTTCCCAACCGCACGCCGCTAACGCAGTATCCGCGCAAGAGCGAAACGCCGGCTCCATTGACGTGCAACGCCAACGGCCCGCGGTCCAAGTGCCGGACCGCCCGCTGGATCAACAAGTCGTGCGGGAAGGTGACGACCAGCGCGATTAGAAACACTGCAAACGTGTACGACAGGTACAACCACGTGCTGCGCCGCAGCAAGAAATCAGGGACCCAGCGTGAAGAAAACCACGTTGCCCAAGGCAGCCGCAACTGTGGAGCCCGCATCAGCTCTCTCCTCGCGACACGGCTTTTTCCGCGGGCTTTTCGGCGTGCTTGAGCACCGCCACGGTAGCCTGCACGTCAAAGGAGTACGGATCGTTAACGCGCTTCTTAATGGACACCCGGCTAAAATGCAGCGGGTGCTCTCCTTTCTCCACCCGATGCAACAGATCCACAATCTGTGGGAGCGATACCCCCGCTAGTTTGATCTCGACCATTTCCTCGACGAATTCAGGAGCCTCTGCCTTTGGCCGCGTGGTCGGGTTCAGAGACGTGATTTTCTCGCGACTCACGGCTGCAGTCACAACGCCCTGCAAGTAACCCAACAAATTGAAATTCGGGTCCATCTCGGAAATGTCGCCGTACGCTTCCAACTGGCGGAGCAGTTCGAGGTATTGTTCCCGCTGGCGCAGGATTTCCTCCAATTCTCGCTCCCGCAAACTGATCCTTCGGGACAATTGTGCGGCGCCAGCCTGCAACGGGTCCCAAACAAACGAGTAGCCGAGGATAAGGACGGTGACCGCGGCTGCGACGAGCAGCAGCAGCTTTTCCCGCGGTGCAAGACGATCAATGTACCGGGCGAGAAGATTCCAGTCGAATCTCATAACCGACCTGAGGGAAGCGGCGCTGGGATACCGCCGCGATTGAGCACCAGAATCATGCGGAAATCGACTCGCCCATCCGGCGCGGACTTGATGTCTTTCACCTGCACATCGGCGAAGTACCTACTGCCAGCAATTGCCTCGCGAATGGCGTTTGGCGTGTCTAACGAATCCGTGTGCGCGCGAATCTTGATTTCCTGTGTATCCATCACGTATTCGTCCACTTCTAACTTCAAAGTCTCGGGGAGCGCCGCACTGATCGCGTGCAAAGCGTCGATCGCAGTCGCCCCGCTGGGTGGAGCAACACTGCCGAGCAACTTGAGTCGCTTTTCCACCGCATCAATCTCTTCTTGCAGTTGCCTGCGCTCATCCACGATCCGCTGGACATCAGGCAGCGTCTCGCGAAAAACAAATCGAACTTGGGCATTGACCGCGTCGAGCCGGGCCTGTAGCCCCCGGTACTCCAGGTAGGCGTTCGCCAGCAACAGCACGACCGCCGCGAAGGCGATCGTACCGGTTCGCACGAGCGCGCTACGGACCTCTTCTCTTCCGCGCTGGTACGCGAATTCCCCCTGCCGGAAATTCACCCCAAAAGCACGCTCTGGCTGGATTTCACGGAGTGCCAAGCCGAGAGGCGTTACAAACGCAGACACCGCGCCTAGCACCTCGCTGGAGACCATTCGCATCGCCCCTTGCTCGAGGCGCTGCACGCTCAACTCGAGCGCCGCAAGCCGGTTTCCCAACCAGTCAAAGTAAATTCCCTCTCCTGCCACCACGCAGGGGGTTCCTGGCTCGAGCGGCGCCCCATTGAGTGCGAGCAATGTCCAGCGAACTTCTCGAGTCACCTCTTCCGCCCACTGCGATGCCACCACGGCATGTCCGTTATCAGCGGATTGCTCCGCGCTCGGCTCTTCCACCTTTAGCGCGGGAGTGATTGTTCGAATGCCAACCAAGGTGCCGTCCCGCCGCAGTGCCACGGTTAGTTCGTGTGGGTCGCCACAAAGAAAGACGCACGTGGGTGGAGGCTCCGGCGCGAGTAAGTCGAGAACATTTAGGCAAACGAGGGGACTGAGGTCCACAACCTTCGGATCGAGACCGGCGCCCTGTAACAGGTCCAAGTGATCTTGCAGGTCTTTGCGCTGCACCAAGGCAGCCAAAACCGTGCTGCCTGCTTTATCTCGCTGCAAGAGCTGATACGTGATCACGACATCATCCAGGTCGAAAGGTACCTGGGTTTCCAGTTCAAACGGAACGGTCTGGTCGAGCCGCTTGCGGTCCCGGAACGGCAGAAACAAGGTGCGCCATGTGACCTTCTCCCCACATAGGGCCGAAAGCACCACGCACCCTTCGAGCCCATTGTTCGCCACAAAGCTGCGCAGCACATCCGCAACAGGCTGCCCAGGCGGAACAGGCACTCGGTAGAAGCCAGCGATGCGAAACTCACGGAACGATGTCTCGACCACCGCGGCTTTGATCGCCGTAGGCTCGATGTCGAGCGCTAAGACTCGCTGTGGCATAATGTTTCCGTCGTGTTTTCAGAACCGAACGTCTGAGCTCCGTTCACCACTTGCCTCACCGCTATCGCCAGGATCGGGGCGAAACAGAATCGCACCACCCGACTTCTGCCAGTAGAGACGCGTTAGCTTCCACCGATGAAGCGTTCCAGCGCCTTGTTGCACCGGCCTCGGCTCACGCCGGACCACCATTTCTGCACTTCGGCTCACGCCACCCATGCCAGTCACGGGATCGATGTTGACGACGGCACTGGCTCGAATCCAGAAGACATTGCTGCGCGCGCCAACCATCACCCGAGAGTTCCGATATTGGGGGTCTTGCAGCGTCCCACTGCTGTTCAGCATGGTCACGACCGTGGCTGCTGTCAGCGGTTGATTTTGCCGCTCTGCAATCAGGGTTTCTACCACTTCGCTATCCCCAATGATGGCCTGCAAGACCTCGCGGGAAGCGGTGTTGGCGTTAATTTGTGCTTGAAACGGCCAGCCGATTGCCGTCACCACAGAACGAATCCGCGGTAGATCGGAGCTACGCAGAAAGCCGTTTACCGCTACAAGCTCGTCTAGGGAACTGAAATACAGCGTGGTCAAGGGCGGAGGCGTCGCTCCTGGCGTAGCGGCGAGGGAGGGTGGGGTCGGTGTCGCAGCGGCTCCAGAGCCGCTACCCGCGGGAGACAAGGGCCCAAAGTACACTTCATACAGTTGGCTCCAGTATTGGTCTAACGCGAGAATGAGATCCTCTCCAATCCCTCGCGCTTGCAGCACCCTACCTAGAGCAAAGAGCCATGATTGATACCGCTGCGGCGCAGAACGGGGGTCCGCGGCCATATTCCCCAAGCGCCACTCGTTTTGATTTTGGGGTCGCGTGAGATTCACGTTAATTTTTGCGCTCTCGTCCCAAATCTCGACGCGTAGGCGCATTCCCTCCGGAATCTGCACCAGCCCGGCACCGTCTTCGATCTGACACGCCATGCCCTCTCTCGCTTGTGCCGGGCACCACTCTTCTAGAAACGAGTCCGTTACTGGATCCTCATCCTTCGCAAGGAGTGCCTCGCCGATGGCAATCCCGGATCGAGCCAGAAGAGACGCTTGCAGGCTGTGCACGGAATTGCGCGCCATGCGCGAGTCCACCTCTGCCGAAAAGAAAAACTCCGAGACGGTGATGGTCAGTAAAGCCACCACCGCGATCGCAAGCAGCAAAGCCGCCCCACGCTCGTTGTCACGCTTGTGCTCACCCCAACGGTGCACGCACTCCTCCTGGAGCGGGGGTGGGCGGTGGCGAGTACAGTGGCAGATCGACCCGTGTACTGAAGTCCACATATCCTCCCGTGTCGTCGAACAAGAAGAGCTGCACTTCGACCACCGGAGGAAGAGGGACGGGAGCTTCACCCGGTTGAACTGCCGCAGTGGTGTCCCAGGCGTTCACCCACTCGCCGGAAGCGGGATCCAAATAACGGAAGCGCAGCCCCGCAACGCGATCTACCAGGTAGACCTCGTTCACGAGAGAAGTGTCTTGGTTTTCTGCTCCCGCTTCACCCTCAGCCATTGCTTGTGCGAGCGGATCCAGCAGTAACTCCTCGTGACGCAACAGCGCGAACGCACGGGGTATGTCCGGCATCGGTTCCAGCAGGTACGACACGAACACCCGCCCACCTCTGCGGCCGCTCGCACTCCGCTCTCGGCGCACGTCCATGACAAAGCCGATTTGGTCGGTAGGAACAGCGTCATTCCCTGGGACCCCAATCAACCAAACCTGATTGCGATTACCCGGCAGAGGCGGAAGGGCACGCTCTAGATCGTCTGCGATTCGCATCACTGCATCGCGACCCGCAGCGAACAGCTCCGCTTTCGCTTCGGCCCGTTCCTTGCCCTCTAAGGTACGCGCAAGCACGCCATAAATCGCGGTGGCGAAAATCGCGAAGATCGTGATCGCCAGCAACAGCTCGAGCAACGTGAATCCTGCGCAAGCGCGTTCAGAACATCGGGTCGCGAACAAAGAACATCACCTCACATGCAGACGGATTGCGCGGGTCCCAGTACACACGCACCACGACCTGGCGTAGCTCTTCGATTCCGGTAGGGAAGACCTCCTGGTCAAAGTAAAAACCCGGATAGCCGTCGATCGGCCCCGCCTCGTTTCTGGCCCCCTCGATTCCATCTTGCAAAACCCGGAACTGGACCAAGCTAGCGCGCTCGCGGGTGAGCAACACGGCGCGAGATAGGTTTTGGTTGTACGCGATCGTTCGAATGTTACGCGCATGCCAACCGAGTAAGGTCACGAACGCGATGGCGACCACGGCAAGGGCGACCAGGACCTCCAGTAATGTGAAGCCGGTCGGCCGATCTCGCCAACCACCATCAGCGCCCATAACTCGGCTCCCAGTAACCAAGGCGACCCCGCAGTTTTTGCGCTCGCGGGTCGAACCACAACGTGTAAGCCTCCTGCGCTGTTCCCAGGTGAACCACGGTGGGATCAACCGAGCCATCGGCGTAAAAAATGGCATACAAGGAGCCCTGTGCCAGCTTGACTCCGTCCAGCGGGAGGCTGACGTCCAAGAGCTGCACGTCCCCTTCCAGCGCCACCCCCCGTGCGAGCGATCCAAGGTTTGCAACGAACTGCCGCAGCTCGATGGCGCCGGGTTCGTCCGGCGTCACCCAGTACCGCTGCTGGTCCAAATCGAAGTACAGCCGGTACGCAACCCCGTCGAGGACGGCCTGGTTACGCAGCAGCCGGTAGGTCAACTGCAAGCGGTTGGCGTGAGCGAACAGCTCCACCCGACTGCGATCGCGGAACCGGGGCACCACGACCACCAGTACCACCGACAGGAGCAAGAGGATCAACGAGATTTCCAGGAGCGTGAAACCGCGATCGTCCGCCCGCTTCCATACCGCTCGGAAACCAGCCCGGGTGTCAGCCGCGGTTGTCAATGTCGGCATTCTTGCCTTCGCCGCCCTCCTGACCGTCTGCCCCGTATGACTTGATCACGATGTGCGTGCCGTCGGAGAAATACACGTAGGGGTTGCCCCACGGATCCACCGGAATCTGGTCCAGGTAACCGTCAGGGTTCCAGTTGCGAGCGTTTGCCGGGCGCTGGACGAGAGCCTGCAGGCCATCCTGGGTGCTTGGATAGAACCCATTGTCCAGCTTAAAGAGGTTCAACGCTTGCTCGATGGCTTTGATATCCGCGGCCGCCTTGGTTCGGCGTGCCTCGTCGGTCCGCCCGATGATCCTCGGCGCGACCAGGGTGACCAACAGGCCCAGAATGAACACTACCACCATGATTTCGATCAAGGTGAAGCCAGCAGAACCGGACAGCCGACGCATTTCCCTTTCGCCCTCCTTGTGAAACCTTACTTACGGACCGACGAATTGCGAGCGCTAGGCTAACAGCCGACATGGGTCCTTCAACGCCTGACGGGTCAACGAACCAACTGGTTCATCTCGAAAATCGGCAACAGGATGGCGAGCACAATGAACAACACAACCGCCCCCCCGAACAAAATCATCATCGGCTCGAGCACGCTCGTGATGGTCGCAACCGAAGTGGATACGTCGTTGTCGTATGCCTCGGCGGCCTTACTCAGCATGTTTTCGAGCTCCCCGCTTCTTTCCCCGACCGCGATCATGTGCACCAGCATGGGCGGGAACAGGCCGCTCTTCTTGAGCGGCGGCGCGATACTTTGTCCTTCCCGGATACTTTCTCGCGCTTCTTCGATCGCCCGACTCAGAAGGGAATTGTTTACGACATTCTTCGCGATGTCCAGCGCCGTAAGCAAATTGACACCGCTCTTCAGAAGCGTGGCGAGCGTCCGCGCAAAGCGCGCAAGAGCCACCTTTTTAAACAGCGTCCCCAGGTATGGGATGGCCAACATGTAGCGGTCGAATCGCAAGCGCCCGGCCTCCGTGCGCCGGCTCATCTGCACCGAGACCCCTGCCGTCAGCAGGACAAAAACCATCAGCCACCAGTACTCCTGGGCAAAGCCACTCACCGCCAGCAGAATGCGCGTCATGAGAGGCAACGTTGCCTGATTCTCGGCAAAAATCTTCGTGATCTTCGGAACGACGTAGGCTAGCAAAAACATGAGAATCGCCGCTCCCGTTACTGCCATGAGCGTCGGATACGTGAGTGCCGAGCGCACTTTCGAACGGAGTTGGGCGTAACTTTCCGTGTAATCCGCGAGTCGCAAAAGGACCGCCTCGAGGGCACCCGACGCCTCGCCGGCTCGCACCATGTTTACGTACAAGTCGCTGAACACCCGCGGGTGTGCCTTCAGAGCATCCGCAAGTGACGAGCCCTCGGTCACCTGCTCGCGAACTTGGGAGAGGATGCGCTTTGTGCGAGCGTGCTCTGACTGCTCGATGAGCGCCGAGAGCGAGTCTACCAAAGGAACCCGGGCACCCACCAGGGTTGCTAGTTGCCGGGTTAAGAGGGCCAGCTCTTCCGGAGAAATTCGCTCGAAATAACGGGTAAAAGACTGCCAGGTGGTTGACTCGGTCGCCGCACGTTTTGGTACTTGTCGCTGTTGCTCGACCAGTTCGGTTGGGAAAATCCCCTCGCGTCGGAGCTTTTGCCTGGCTCCTTTCGGCGTGTCCGCATCAACGATGCCTCCGATCGCCCGACCCGCCGCGTTAAACCCGCGATACGCATACACCGGCATGGCCGATCATCCAGCTCTGCGAAACTTCTCTCGAAAAACTCGCCGTAACTCCAAGGGATCGTCCGCGCGCAACGCTCAAACGATATCGTCCTGGGTCACGCGCAACACTTCCTCCACTGTAGTGATTCCGGCTAGTACTTTATCTGCTCCGTCTTGGCGGAGCGTGTTCATGCCGTGCGCGGTTGCAGTGCGGCGAATGGACGCCGCGTCTGCGTTTTTCATGACCAGAGAACGGATTTCGTCGTCCACGACCAGTAACTCATGAATCCCCGTCCGCCCACGATATCCCTTCCCTTTGCACTGGCTGCACCCGGGCCCTTGCCGGAAGAGTTCTCGTCCGCCTAACTGCTGGGGAGTAATGCCAATCTCTTCGATCTCTTCGCGGGTGGGCCGATACGCAACGCGACAGTTCTCGCACACGCGCCGCACGAGCCGCTGCGCCATCACCGCAATGACCGAGGAGGAAACGAGAAATGGCTCGATTCCCATGTCCAGCAGCCGGGTCATTGCACCGAAAGAATCGTTCGTGTGCAGGGTGGAGAATACAAGGTGACCGGTCAGCGCTGCCTGGATCGCAATTTCGGCAGTTTCCACGTCGCGGATCTCGCCCACCATGATCACGTCCGGGTCCTGCCGGAGAATCGAACGGAGCCCACTGGCGAACGTTAAGTCAATTTTCGGATTTACCTGGATCTGGCCAACCCCTTTTAGCTGGTATTCGACCGGATCCTCGATGGTGATGATGTTTTTGTCGACCGTGTTGATTTTCGACAAGCAGGCGTAGAGCGTCGTCGTTTTTCCGCTTCCGGTCGGGCCTGTCACCAGGATGATGCCGTGGCTCTGCCGGATGAGTCGGTTCACCGTTTCTAGTTTCGCTCCCGTGAGGCCCAAATCTTCAAGATGCAACAACGTGCTGGCGCGGTCCAACAGCCGCATGACCACGCGTTCCCCATGCGCGGTGGGTACAATCGAGACCCGAATATCAATGTCCTTCCCAGCCAACCGAATCCGAATTCTTCCATCTTGGGGCAGGCGCTTCTCCGCGATGTTCAACCCCGACATTACTTTCACACGCGAGATGATTACCGGATGAAAACGCTTCGGGGGCGACAAGATGTCGTAAAGAATGCCGTCGATTCGAAAGCGCACGTGTAAATCCCGTTCGTACGGCTCGATGTGGATGTCGCTTGCTCGGTCTTTCACCGCCTGGAAGATCAGTTGGTTCACGAGCCGGATGATGGGTGCTTCCTCGTCCGCATCGAGCAGGTCCCTAGGTTCCTCGAGGTCAGCGAGTTCCAAATCGAGCCGCTCGGTATCCAGGTCGTCCATCAACTCGGATGCCGATCCAGCCGTAATCGTGTCGTACGCTCGGTTGATCGCATCGATGATTGCCTGCGCCGGTGCTACCACCACGCGTAACGGGCAGCCAAGTAAAATGCGGAGGTCGTGCAAAGCGCCGATCTGACTCGGGTCTGCACACGCGACCACGACGGTGTCCCCTTCGCGAGCCACCGGCAGCACCGAGTAGCGCTTGGCAAAATTGATCGGTACCTGCTCGATCAAGTCGAGCACAGCTGTCTCATCGGGTAGATGGTCGCAGAATGGGAGGCCGTAATGGTCCGCCACCACGCGCGCCCAGGTCGCCCCATCAATGGCGCCCATCTCAAGCAGGACGTCGCCGAGGTTTTTCCCGTCCCGTTGCCGCTCTCTAGCTTTCTCGAGCGTTTCCGCGCTGACGTGCCCGTATTGGAGTAAGAACGACTCCAAAGAGCTGACTGCGACCGCCATTCCGGTTACCTACCCGGCACTCCAATTTGCGTCATCGAGCACAGAAGCCTCCACTGGCTCACGCCAATGCAGAAAGCTAGGTGGGTTCGTGCTGACTTGCATTCCCTCTGGATACACGGCGAAAGCCTCGTTGGGACCCTCAAAGACCTCCAAACACACGTAGCTCGCCGTGAAGCCATTGCCAACGAATCGGTACACGCGGCCCTTCTGGAAGCTACGCGCAAGTGGCAGCGAGGCGGGGACGGCTAGCGCCAAAAGGCCATTACTCCCTTCCAGGCTTTGCGGCGGGCTGCCGCTCGACGAGACCGTCGCCAGCAACACATAACGGTTGTGTGGGGCCGCGCTAATCGCAGAGGAATTCAAACTGGCAGAACCTCTTTCTTCAGCTCTTGACCTGGTGCTCTCCCCTGCCCCGTTTCCAGAACTTGGGCGGTGGATCTCAATACGCGACCGTTTCTCGCTCTCCCCCTCAGGCTCAGCCGGAGCGTCAATGGACGGGCGAACTTCCCAAGACGGGGTATTGAGCTGTTCCCAGTTGGGTGGTCGCTGGCCCATCTCTTCGAATGGGCGACGCAACAAGCGCTCCCGCTCGTTTACCGCCACGTTGCGCTGATCGCGTTCGTTACGAATGATGTGGGGGGTCAGAAAGATCAACAGGTTCGTTTTGCGGTTTCGCGTGGAGTCTGTTCGGAAGAGATTCCCCAACACTGGGACGTCGCCCAAGAAGGGCACTTTACTCACATTCTTCCCTCGTGCTTCGAACATGATACCGCCGATGACCACCGTCTGGCCGTCTCGCGTGACCACACTTGTGGTGGCGGACCGGATGGTGGTCGTTGGGCCGAGTTGCGGGTCGTTGGAAATCACGTCGGAGACTTCTTGGAAGATGTCCAACCGAACCTGCCCCCCCTCCGAGATCTGAGGAGTGAGGCGCAGCGTAATTCCCACATCCCGCCGCTCGATGGTCGCAAAGGTGTTGCTCAAGTTCACGTCACTGGTGGCCCGACTCGCGATGAAGGGCACGTTCTGTCCAGAAACAATTTCCGCTGGCTGATTGTCCGTTGTCAGCACCGTTGGCGCGGACAAAATGTTTGCGTCGGAGCGGCTTTCCAGCGCGCGCAAAAGAGCCTGCTGTGCAGGAATGGTGACTCCGTTAACCGTGACGGTTTGGGAGCTTGCCGCCGCTAGCACTAAGCCAGATAAGTTGGTGGGGTTCAAAAGCTGATTGATGTCACCACGCAAGTTGGTGCGGCCAAAACCCACGCCGTTGGGAATTTCCGTTGCACCTTGTAACTCGATGCCCAGCTCCCGAGTGAGATCAAGCGACACCTCGGCAATAATTGCTTCCACGTACACCTGCCGACGCCGGACATCCAGCTTCTCGATCACTTCGCGCAGCGTCTCGAAGTCTTGAGGGGAAGCGTTAATGATCAGCGCATTGGTTGCAGGATCGGCACTAATCCGAACCTGCCCCTCGAACTCAGTTTGCTGACCCGCCGCCGCACCCGTCCCAGCAGCACCAGTAGCACCAGCGAGTCCGGGCCGGCGCCCAGCTAACGCCCCGGCCGTGCCAAACCCGGTTTGCCCGAGACCGAGCCCCACGCCTGGCGCGACTCCGCCAAAACCGAGGCCACCCCCAAACCCGCCGAATGCTCCGCCACCAAACCCTCCAAACCCCAAGCTACTTCCTCCGAAGCGGCCAAGACCCCCGATCCCTCCGAAGCCACCGCGCACCCCCCCGAAACTTCCAAAACCTCCCCGGAGCCCACCGATTCCACCAAAACCGAACGGACTGAACCCGCCGATTCCTCCTCCGGTTCCCCCCACCAAAGAGGCCAAAACAGGAATCAATTCGAAAGCATTGGCGTACTTGAGATAGTACACGTGAATCCGCCCAGTGCCTAATGGCAAGGGCACGTCCAGGCGAGCGATGAGGTCCTTGATCCGCCGAGCTTCCGCCGGCCCAGCCACTAAGATCAACGAGTTCGTCCGTTCGTCAGGGATGATCTTGAACGCCCTTTCCGGCGTCACACCGCCACTGATTGCGGAACCCGTTGCCGCGCCCCCAGTCCGGGGGGCCGTGCCACGGCGCAACCTCGCGTCGGGTGCCGCTCCGGGTTGGGTCGCAGGAGCCGCACCCGTCGCGGGCGCGGTCGGCTCCTCCAGTAACTGTTGCAACAAAGCGGCGATATCCCCGGCAAAGGCATAGTTCAGCCGCACAACTTCGATTTCCTGCTGTTGTCCTTCCACATCCAGTTGGCTCAGGATCTTGGCCAAGCGATCGGTCTGCGCGGCGGTGTCAATCAAAATCAAAGTGTTTGTGGGCGTGTATGCCGCCAGCAAGCCGTCAGGTGACGCTAGTGGCTGCAGGATGGCCACCATGTTGTTCGCGTCCACGTACTTCAGCCGAATCAAACGCGTGATGTATTCGTCCCGCGGTTGCGGGCGTGCTTCAGGAAGAACGGTGTCGATGGTCGAAGTTTTTGCGTCTTTTGTCGGGAGAATCTTGATAATCGACCCTGACGGTACGGTGGTGAATCCCTTCACCTGCAAAACGGACTGGAAGACGAGGTACGCTTCGTCCACACTGATTTTGCCGGGTGAAATGATGGTCACTTTGCCGCGAACTTTTTCATCCACAATGAAGTTCTTCCCGGTGATGTCGCTGATGAACTTGACCAAAACGGCAATGTCCACGTCCTGGAAGTTCATCGTGATCTTGGCGCTGTCTTCTTCCCCGCCCGGCGGGGTCTCTTGGGCGCCAAGCCCAGGCGTCAAAACAAGCAAAGCAGCAGCCACCAGCATCCCGATGTTCTTGTATGTCGCCAACAGCTTCCCCATGCCCATCCCTATCATCCCCTGACTCAGCGAATTCGGTACACCGTCTCGAATGGCTGCTTATTTCGAACCCCACTCACCTTGATCTCGGTGGCATCACGCAATTGTTGGAAGACCGCCAACGCTTTTGCCGGATCCGTAAGCTCCTGGCCGTTAATGCTTTGGATAATGTCTCCATTGCGCAGGCCGAGCTGATCGAACACGCTTCCCTGCCGGATCGCGAAGAGACGGAAGCCCGTAGATTTCCCGCCGTCGAAATGGGGCACCGCGCGGATCTGCGTAAAAAGCTGGTTCATGTTGTCCAACTGCTGTTCCACTTCCGCACGGTCGATGTGGTACTCATTCTCCGAAACCTGTTGGATGCGTGGATTGACCGATACGGCCGCGCCGCCGGGACTGCCGGTGACCGCCGCGTCCGTGGCGGGCGGAGGTAAAGAAGCAGTGAGAACCGGCCGCGCTGCCCCAGAAGTGGCAACTCCACTTGTTCCCGCTGGCTGCGCGAGCTCCAAGATTTCCTCGAAGCCTCCCCGATCCAGGATGACTCGTTCCCACTCGATTGCCTTCACCACAGCGGGACCCGGCACTGTGTCACCGATCCGATAGACTTCTTGCTTCCTGGTCGACAGATCTTCGATCACGCAATGGGACCGTCCTTGGGAATGAATGGAAACACCCCACAACTTGAGATTCAGTTTCGTCGGGGGCGGTGGAGCCTCGATCCTGGCCTCCTCAACCGGCTTGGCCGGGTTGAAGATATCTCGCGTGCTGATCGCCGCGTATGCGACCAAGGGTCGTTTCGGTGGTTTTGCAATGGGCGGCGGCGGAGGCGACAGCCGAACCACCGGGGGTGGAACGAGGCGCGCCGCTACAGCCCTGCTTACTGCCGCGGCAGCCAAGTAGGCGACTACCGTTAAGAGAGCGAGATTGACCCACACGAGGTGCCGCGGTGAGAGCTTCATGCCGAGTTTGGACTGCGCGCTCTATAGACGAAGCCTGCGACTTGCTTCAACCAAGATCTGAGCCAGCTGCACAGGCGCTTCCTTTCTTTGCTTACCACACCGTGGGTCCCTTGCCGTGACGTCTCAAGTGAGCGAAACTTCATTTTGCTTTTGTTCCGCTAGCCTGGTTGGGCGCATCGGGCTGCTAAGCGCAAGGTTGGGAGTTACTAGGAATCCTTCGGAGGTGAGTTACGATGCAAGAAATGCAAATACAGGAAGGCCACGGGCGTAGTGAGGCACCGGTCAAACTGACGGCCAAGGCAGCCGAACAGGCACGGCTCGTCCTCGAGCGAGAGGGAATTGCCACCACCGGCTACCTGCGAGTCGGAGTCGTGGGGGGCGGCTGTTCCGGGATGCAATACTCGCTCAAACTCGACCGCGAAGCAAAGCCGGGAGATCTAGTTTTCGAGGATCAAGGGGTACGGATCGTGATCGACGAAGGAAGCTTACCGTACTTGCGAGGAACCACCATTGACTACGTCGCAGGGCTACATGGCGCCGGATTTAAGTTTGTGAACCCGAACGCAAGCCGAACCTGCGGGTGTGGCTCGTCCTTTTCCGTGTAACCTCGGTTAGCTGGTCGGCACGGAAAGAGGCTGGCGCATGAAGTATCTTCCGATCTTCTTCGATGTGCGCTGGCGGCGCTGTCTTGTGGTAGGTGGTGGGCAGGTGGCGGTGCAAAAGATCAACGTGTTGCTCAACGCAGGGGCGCGCGTCACGGTGGTTAGTCCCAGCGTTGATCCCTTGATCACCGCCTGGACCCCTTACCGAATGGTGGATGCGATCGAGCGCGAGTACCAAGCAACGGACCTGGACGGTCACTGCCTGGTGGTGGCAGCAACCGGCGACCCTGCTGTGCAACAACGAGTTGCGCACGATGCCCGCGAGCGTGGGATCCCGTGTAACGTGGTGGATCGGCCGGAACTTTGCACCTTCATCATGCCGGCCATCTTTACCGCAGATGACCTAACCGTAGCGGTCTCGACCAACGGACTGTGTCCGGGATTTGCCCGGCTCGTTCGGGATCGGCTCACGGACATCCTGGGCCCCGAGTATCCTCTGGCCTTGCGCATTTTTGCGGCGCTGCGTTCTCGCTGGCAAGCCGCTGGCGTGCCTCTCAATGAGCGACAACGGCGTTTCGACTCGCTTTTTCACGGTCCGCTTCTGCCCGCAATTCGAGCGCGGGACTGGGCGACGGTCAATCGCGTCCTGAGCGAAGTGGCCGGCTGTCCGCTGTCGCTCGCAAACCTGGATATCCCGGACCGCCAGAGTTTTGGCATCCCTCCCGCCGCGGTTGCCCCTGAAAACCCGCCTTCCCCTGCTTCGCCCAGCACCACTTCTGCATGACCCAGGCCATGCTTCTACTAGCAGCCGGAGCGTACGCGCTCGCTACGCTGATGTTCCTCCTGCACTTGCTAGCCGGCAAATCCCGGTTCTACGCACAGGCTTGCCTCGGAATCGCGGCACTGAGCCACGCCGTCACTTTGGCAACGCGCGTGGGCGAATTGGGATTTCGTGGCCTCGCTCCCTTGCCGGAGCAACTCTCGGCCATCGCCTGGCTGGCTGTGTTCGTGTATCTCCTGTTCTCGCCACGCGCACCTGTAGCGGTCCTTGGCGCATTGGTGGCCCCTCTCGGCTGGGTGGCCGTGCTCTCTGCCTATGCGTTCGAAGTGGGCCCGCTACCGACAACTTCTTCCGATAACGTCTGGCTCCCGATTCACATCGCACCCGCGCTCCTCGGATACGCTGTCTTGGTCCTCGCGGCATTCCTGAGCTTGATCTACTTGCTTCAGGAGTCCCAGTTGAAGGGACGTCCCCGAGGCTCATTGTTTCGCCGCTTACCGCCGCTCGAGACTCTGGACCACCTCAACCACCGGTTCGTGGTTTGGGGATTTGTCCTGTTTACACTCGGTATCGTGACCGGGGCCGTGCTGGCACAAAGGACCTGGGGCTCGATGTGGTCTTGGGAGCCGGTACAAATTTGGTCCCTGGTCACCTGGCTCATGTACGCGGGATTGCTCCAAGCTCGCACCGTCGGCTGGCGAGGGCGCCGCGCGGCGCAGCTCACCATCGCGTCCTTTGTGTTCCTACTCGCGTCTTTCGTCACCGTAAACCTGTTCTTCCCCGGCCGCCACGGGATGTAACATCTATGGAAGCCGAACTCGTGGTTGTCGGAGTCAACCATCGTTCCGCTCCGGTCGAACTCCGAGAGCGGCTGGCAGTCGCCTCACCGGATGTCGGTTCCGTGCTCACCCGGCTCGCCCGCCAGCCAGGAGTGGATGAGGTGATGGTGCTCTCCACATGCAACCGGGTGGAGGTGCTCAGCCTGGTGCGGGATGCGGACCGCTCGATCGAACACCTTTTCGCCTTTTTCGCGGAGCAGTGGCCGCAGGATGCCCCAGCGGTAACGCAGCACTTGGTCGTGTTCCGAGGCCGAGAAGCTATTCGCCACGTGTTTCGCGTGGCCGCAGCGCTGGATTCCCTCATCGTGGGTGAGCCGCAGATCCTGGGGCAGATCAAACAAGCCTACCGGGACGCGGTGCAGGCGGGCACGGTCGGCGTCGTATTGCACCGCTGCCTGCACAAGGCCTTTGCCGTGGCCAAGCGGATTCGTAGCGAGACTGGGATCGGAAGCAAATCGGTGTCCGTGAGTTCTGCGGCCGTTGAACTCGCGTCGAAAGTGTTCGAAACCCTGGAAGACAAGGCAGCTCTCCTGATTGGTGCCGGGACAATGGGCCAGTTGGCAGCGCGGCACTTGTTGGCTCACGGCGTGCGGAGTCTCATGGTCACCAACCGTTCTTTTCATCGTGCCCTGGAGGTCGCAAGAGAATTCCGTGGTACAGCGCTCCCATTCGAAGAGCTAACTCGCTTTCTGCACGTAGCAGACGTGGTGATCGGCTCTGCTGCCGCCGAGGATTTCGTCCTCGGAGCGCCTGCCGTGCGCGAGGCACTGCGGAATCGCAAGTTTCGCCCGATGTTTTTGATTGACCTGGGAGTGCCGCGGAATTTCGACCCCGAAATTCGCAACGTTGACAGCGTCTACCTGTTCGACATTGACGACCTCGCTGCGGTCGCCCAGGAGAATCGCGAGGCGCGACAACGGGAGGCAGTGAAGGCTGAAACCATCGTGGAAGCGGAGGTCGCCGCCTTTGTCCGCTGGCTGCGTTCGTTGCAAACCGTACCCACGATTGTCGCATTGCGCGAGCGTGTGGAGGCGATTCGGCGCAGCGAAGTAGACAAGCTCATCAGCTCGCTCCCGAGCACGAACCCCGAACTGCGACAAGCGCTGGAGGGCATGACGCGGCGGCTGGTGAATAAGATTCTCCACGAACCGATTACGCACCTTAAAAAAGACTCGGCTCGGCACCACGCTCTCTACGTTGCCGCCGCTCGGCGTTTGTTCGGCATGGATCCTGAAGAGGAAGAGGGAGAGTGAGAGGTACGATCCGAATTGGGACACGAGGTAGTGCGCTCGCCATCACCCAAGCCCGTTGGGTGGCCGCGCGGATCGAAGCAACATACCCTGAGCTAACCACCGAGTTGGTTCCGATCAGAACCAGTGGCGATCGCTTCACCGATCGCCCGCTTGCGTCCGTCGGGGGCAAAGGCCTCTTCGTTAAAGAACTTGAAGAAGCTCTCGCGCGAGGCAAGGTCGACTGCGCTGTGCACTCCCTCAAAGACCTACCCGCGCAACTGACGCCTGGGCTTGTGCTCGCGGCTGTACCCGAGCGGGAAGAACCCGCGGACGTACTGCTGACGCGCGACGGAGTAACGCTCGCCGACCTGCCACGAGGGGCAAGCGTTGGCACGAGTAGTCCGCGGCGCAGAGCTTTGCTCAAGTGGCTTCGTCCGGATCTAAAGGTGGTGCCGCTACGCGGCAACGTCGATACGCGCTTGCGCAGATTGGCCGCAGGCGGCGTCGATGCGATCGTTTTGGCTGCCGCAGGGCTCACGCGACTGCGTCAAAGCTTTTCAAAGGCTGAGGTGCTGGACTCCCGGCTGTTTCTCTCCGCGGTTGGGCAAGGAGCCCTCGCAATCGAGACCCGAAGAGATCATTGGTTCGACGCGTTGAGGTGCCTCGAGCATCGAGACAGCGCCGATGCGGTTCGCGCCGAACGCGCCTTCCTGGAAACGATCAGCGGATCTTGTCACACCCCGTTGGGGGCACGCGGGGAAATCACCGGCGGCATCCTGGCTCTTCACGGCCTCATTGCCCACCCAAACGGCAAGCAAGTCGTCCGAGGTCTCCGCCGCGGTCCCCGAGACCAGGCTGAAAGGTTGGGCAAAGAGTTGGCAGAGGAACTGTTAGCAAACGGCGGCCAGGAACTCCTCGAAGCTGCCGCGCTGGAGCAGGACTGAACATGGCGGGCAAGATCGTTCTTGTCGGCGCAGGTCCCGGAGACCCCGGTCTGATCACCATTCGCGGCCGCTGGTGGCTCGAAAGGGCAGACGTCGTCGTTTACGACTATCTAGCGAATCCGGTGCTGCTCGAATATGCGCCGGCGCACGCTGAGTTGTATCTAGCCGGGAAACACGGAGGTGGTCCAAGAGTTGAACAGGACGATATCAACCGCCTCCTCGTCGACAAGGCTCGCCTGGGCAAAATTGTGGTTCGCTTGAAAGGCGGGGATCCTTTCCTCTTCGGCCGGGGAGGAGAGGAAATGCAGGCAGCCATTGACGCAGGGATCGAAGTGGAAGTTGTACCCGGCGTTACGGCCGCCATTGCCGTACCCGCATATGCTGGGATCCCGCTGACACACCGCGAGTGGGCATCTGCGGTTTCGTTCGTTACCGGCTACGAGTACGAAGAAAAGGAGAACGCCGCCGTACACTGGGAGCGACTCGTCGATCGCGGGCACACGGTGGTCATTTTGATGACCCAGCGCCAGCTTCGCCGGAACATGGAAAAACTCTTACGTGCCGGTCGCGACCCCCAGACGCCTGTAGCTGTGATCCAATCCGGGACGCTGGCCGCGCAACGCGTGGTTTTGGGAACGCTCGCCGACGTGGCCGACCGCGCAGAGCGCTCTGCCATTCGTCCGCCCGCACTGGCAGTTGTTGGCGAGGTGGCGGCACTGCACCCTCACCTCCGGTGGTTCGAGTGCAAACCGCTGTTCGGCAAGAAAATCGTGGTTACACGTCCACGGCACACCGCCTCCGGTCTGGTTGAACGACTCCAGGTCGATGGGGCACAGGTGCTGCCATGCCCGACGATCGAGATCGTCCCACCCGAGTCGTACGCAGCCTTGGACACGGCCTTGCAGCACCCCCGGAACTACGACTGGGTCGTGTTTACCAGTAGCAACGGGGTCCGTGCCTTCCTGCAGCGGATACGCGATTTGGGGTTGGATTTGCGGGCTTGGCACCGGGTAAAGATTGCGGCCATTGGAGCCGAAACGGCTGCGGAGCTGCGGCGTTGTTTCCTTCGGGTGGACCTCGTTCCGAGCGATTACCGTGCAGAGGGCCTTGTTGAGGCACTGATTGCGCGAGGAGTGAAAGGGCAAAGGATTCTACTGCCCCGCGCTGCAAACGCGAGGGCCGTGCTCCCCGAGGAGCTCTCGCGCCACGGCGCAACCGTCGAAGAGGTCTGCGTGTACCGGAGCGTTCTGCCCCGCAGGATTCCTCAGCTCGCAATTGTGCTCGAATCCGTCCGCCGGGGAGAGGTAGACCTGGTGGTGTTTACGAGTTCCAGTACGGTTCAGAACTTTGCGAGCCTGCTCGCGAGCCATGGGGTGGCTCACGAAGGACTCGCGGCCGCGGCGATCGGACCGATTACCGCCGAGACCGCTCGAACGTTGAAGTTCAACGTGGTTGTGCAACCGAGTCGCTATGTTGTAGACGCTCTCGCCGATGCCATCGTCGAGTTTTTCCGCCAATGCGGGGGAGCCTAGCGATGCCGTTCCCTGAAACTCGGATGCGCCGCCTGCGGCGGTCAGAAACAATCCGCCGGCTGGTCCGGCAAACCACACTCAGCGTGGACGACCTTGTCCTGCCCCTCTTCGTGGTGCCAGGAACCCGGATTTCACAACCCGTACGCAGCATGCCTGGTGTGCACCGCTATTCGGTGGATTTGCTAGGCGACGAATGCCGCCGCATCGCCGATCTCGGGATTCCGGCAGTGATTTTGTTTGGGGTTCCGGAACACAAAGACGCTACTGGCTCGGCAGCGTTTCGCGCGGACGGAGTGGTGCAGCGAGCCGTGGCCGCGATCAAACAGGCATCGCCGGAGCTGCTCGTCATTACCGACGTATGCCTGTGCGAGTACACGGATCATGGCCACTGCGGCGTGCTGACCGGGAACGAGGTGGACAACGATGCCACTATTGAGCTGCTCGCCAAAGAGGCGCTTTCCCACGCCCGCGCTGGCGCAGATATTGTGGCGCCGTCGGACATGATGGACGGCCGTGTGGCGGTGATTCGCGAGGTGCTCGACTCCGAAGGGTTCGAAATGGTCCCGATCCTATCGTACGCTGCCAAGTACGCCTCGGCGTTTTACGGCCCGTTCCGAGAAGCCGCCGAGTCCGCACCCCAGTTCGGCGACCGCCGTGGCTACCAGATGGATCCGGCAAACTCCGACGAGGCGCTGCGGGAGATCGAACTCGACCTCGAGGAGGGGGCGGACATCGTCATGGTCAAACCAGCACTTCCATGCCTCGACGTTGTGCGCCGCGCGAAAGACACCTTTGGTTGCCCGCTCGCTGCCTACCAAGTGAGTGGGGAGTACGCCATGATCAAAGCTGCCGCCGCGAATGGCTGGATTGACGAACGGTCGGTGGTACTCGAAACGCTGACGGCAATCCGGCGCGCCGGTGCCGACTTCATCCTGACCTATTTCGCCGCGGCTGCAGCACGCTGGCTGCGCCGCTCAGCGGCGTGAAACGGCAACCCGTCGCAGCGAGTAGCTTTGCTTGGATGGGTGAAGGACAGTTGCTATTCTGGACTTCGAATTTCTCTCACCAAGGAGGAGGTTTGCATTTGTGGCTCGCGAAGACCTGATTCACGTCGAAGGGACTGTGAAGGAAGTACTGGCCGGAGGCCAGTTCAAAGTGGAATCGGATCGCGGTCAGATTTTCCACGCTAAAATCAGCGGCCGCATGCGCCGCAACCATATTCGGGTCATTCCTGGGGATCGGGTGACAGTGGCGGTTTCGCCGTACGATCCGTCGCACGGACTGATCGTCTACCGGAGTAGTTAGCCCTCTTGTCGGGATGGTCAGGGTTGCCCCTGTCGATCCTGAAACCTCCGCCTGAGTTCCTCCCGTTTGTCCGGCGGGAGCTCTTGCCAACTTTCCAAGCGGCGGCGGAGCTTTTCTTTCTCTTCCGGGGGCAGTTGCTGCCAGCGCTGGTAATTCTCCTCGAGTCTTTCTCGCCGCTGCTCGGGCTCTTGCTTGTACCGCTCGTAGCGGCGCAGCACTTCGTAACGCTCGCGCGGCGAAAGCTCCCGCCAAGACTGCGCCGGGCAGAGCCGCGCCAGGCCCCCAGCACTGACAGTGAAAACCACCCCCGTGGCGATAATGGATCTAACTATGCCCATTTTCGGGGGTCGCAGACACGGGAAGCCCTTGGGAGAGGCGATCCCAGTGTTCCAATACGTCCAACTCTTCGATCACTGGGTAGTTGCAAAAAAATTCAGCACTCTGCACGACCTCCGGCGGTGGGTCCACGACGCCGATGGCCATCAAGGCTCTTTCCACGACATCGAAATCCCGGCCAGCGTACCCCGCGGCCACTAAGAACAAGGCTACTCCAATAGCGTAGCCAATCCGCTTGATCGGCCAGCCGAGTCGCAACCCGAGAGGCAGTGGATCCGCAAACACTTCGTCTTCCAGTTTCTTCCACAGGGAGTCTAAGTTCGTCGAGACCGGCACCGAGAACTCTTCCGCCGCGTCGCAGAAGGCAATGCGCTGGGCCTCAATCACTCGCGCGGTCTCTGCGGCAACGAAACGACAGTGCTCACACCTCTCCAGATGGTGAGAGACCAACCGCCACCGCCAGCTTGGCAGCTCCTGGTCCAGGAAGGCGGTCACTTCCCGCTCGACCCAACGGCAAAACACTCTCATGGCTCTCCCTCCCGGCAACGGTTGCGGATGTACACAGTGGCTCGATGAACAAGGCTTTTTACGGCGGACACGGTAACCCCAAGAGCCTCAGCAACTTGCTCGTAAGACATTCCTTCCGCCCGCGCGAGCAGGATGGCCGCACGCTGCCGCTCCGGAAGCTCGCCCAAGGCTTGATAAAGGCGGATGATTTCTTCCTTTTCTAAAAGCACGGTCTCTTCCGACCGGCTCTGTCGAACCGCGTCCTCGATCAAAACCGGCTGGCTTGTGCTGCCCGCCCGCCAAGACCGCTGATTCCCTCTCGCCCGCCATTCTCGCTTTCGGCTGCGGTGCTCCGTGATTGTAATATTCATGGCGAGCCGGAACAGAAAGCTTCGGAATCGCGTGCGAGGCTCGTAACGGTGCCGCGACCGGTAGAGGCTGAGGAAGACATCTTGGGCAAGTTCCTCCGCCCGTGACCGATCACGGAGCATGAAGGTGATGAAGCGTACGACGGGAGGAAAATACCGCTCGAATAAGGTCGAAAATGCCGCGCGGTCTCCACCTTTGACTCGCATCATGAGTTCCACATCCGGATCGTCTTGAGGCTCCAATTCTTCACCTCGCTGTTGCAAACGCCATTGCTTCGCAAAGGTTGCGCTTTCCACACATAAACGACCGTGGGGCAAGTTTCTGGGCGCTTCAGTGTACCCTTGGTGCTAGCATCAGAAGCGATGCAGGAAGCCAACCAACTCGGCCCACATGGTTACCAGCGGGAACTGGAACTCTTGCTGGCACAACGGCTTGGCTTGTTTCTCGCCACCTTTGCAATCGGTGGCGGCGTCTTCGTACTGGTCGACTCTCTAATCAGTCCAGGAAGGTTGATCCCTGCACTGTCTGTTCTGGGCGTTGGCACTGTCCTCAGCACAGTACTGCTCGCCCTTCGCCGTGCCGCCTTACGCAGCGGCCAACTGCGCAACCTGGTTGCAGTGGCTGTCTCTGCGTTTTTCGTCGTCCTGGTTGCATACGGGAGAACCACGCGGGCAGAACCCCTGGTGATCGCCACGGTATTGGTGGGATTACTGTTAGTCGAGTCGGCGCTGTTACCCTGGAACTGGAAGAAGCAGACTGCAGTCAGCGCTGCCGCCCTGTTCTCCTTCGGCATGCTCCTTTTTGTTCACGAGTCCCCTGCCCTACCGCCCGCCTATGCTGCGGCTCTGCTGTTTGCTGGAGCGGTCGCCTCAGTGTGGATCGCCGAGCAAATGGACCTGCAGCGCCTCGCGATTTATCGAGAAATCCAGGCGAAAGACGAAGAAGCGGAGGTGACGCGCGGACTCCTCTCCCTCTCTCACGCTCTGGATTCCACATCGAATTGGGAGCAGGTCCTCGGCGTCGTCGCGAAAACGACACGCCAACTGCTCTCAGACGCCGAATGGTGCGTGATTCTCCTTCCCACCGGAGAGGAAGACTGCTTCCGTGTTGCCACCGGGGATGCTCTGCGCCCCGATCTGCTGCAAGAGGCTCGAGGCATCGAGGTACGCCTCCGGGACTACCTCCCCCTCCAGCCACTTCGCGACAAGGAGGGTCTGGTTGAAATCCCAAACGGTGTGGTTCCCGACCCGCAGTGGGAGGCCATCATGGCCTACTTCCGCATACGCTCGATGATGGTAGCGCCCATGGTTCGGGGAGGTAGGATCGTTGGTCTGTTGGCCGTCGGACGGGGGCGAAGCCCCACAGCCTTCCCGGCAAAGGACCAGAGGATCCTGCGTGGCGCCGCCACACAAGCCGCTGCGGCGATCGAGAATGCACAACTAGTTGCCGAATTGCGGTCCGCCAATCAGCTCAAGTCAGAGTTCGTAGCGACCATGTCCCACGAACTCAGGACTCCGCTTAATATCATTATCGGGTACGCGGATTTACTCAAAGAGGAAGAATTCGGACACCTGAACGAGCCCGCGCGTGAGGCGGTCGAGCGCATCGCCGAACAATCCCGCGAGCTGCTGCGCCTGGTGCAAGCGACCCTGGACGTCAACCGCCTGGAGTCCAAAGGGCTGCCTGTCGAGCGCTCACCGCTGGAACTGCGGCGATTCGTGGATGAATTGTCGGTCGAGCTGGAGCGCCTGCCGCGCCTCCCCGAAACGCGGCTGGTCGTCGGGGTGGACGGAGACAGCACGATCGAGACCGACCCAGCCAAGGTCGCCATCATCTTGCGGAACCTGGTCGGTAACGCATTGAAATTCACCCCCACGGGCGAGGTACGCCTACACGCCAGCGCGCGCACCAACGGTAAGATTGAATTTACAGTGTCGGACACCGGAATTGGGATCCCAAGTCAGGACTTAGGCCGTATCTTCGACATGTTTTACCAGGTCCAACGGCCGAACGTGGTAACGAGGGGCGTAGGTCTAGGTCTCTACATCGTGCGAAGGTTTGTCGAGCTACTGCACGGAGAGATCGCGGTGGAAAGTAGGCCAGGGATGGGCACGACTTTCCACTTAACACTACCCGACCTAGCCACCGTTGGCTCCGCGACGCGCGCTCGGAGAAGGTAACGGCGCTAGCGAGGGGGCAGCACACCGATTCGGCAGCCATGCCCGCCTTCGACCTTCGTTTCTTGGATATAAAAACGGCTGCCGTAAGATCACCTGGCCCGGGCGCTCTGGGATGTCCTCCAGGTTCTTGGCCACTTCCAGTTCGAGCGGAGAACAAAGCAATACTTGATGAGCTCGCCCTTGCTCGAACACAAGTTGCGCTAAAACACTATCCGGAACCACAACCCGCTGGACCTGCCCCCAACTCCCGATGTCGGCCACACTGTGCAGCCACCGTTCCGCCGCCCAAGTAAAGTTGCGAAAGAACGCGAACTCTTCAGAAGCCTGGACCTTTGGCTGATTCCCCAAAAATGCACCGAGTACAGCCACCGAAAGCAGGGTCGCCCCGATCTTCCGGTAAGGCGTCGAGAGAGAAAAAATCGCCGCCGTTGCAATCGCGACCCCTGCCGCACCGGCGGTCGCGTAATACGAAGCGACGTGCCTGGGAAGGAACGCCACAGGTAAGATCGAGGCCAGAAAGCAAGTCAGCCCAAAGGCAACCGCTCGAACTTGCATAGCTTCTGGCTCCGTTCGTAGCGCCCAGACGACGCTACCCACCGCCACGAGCAGGAGGAGCGACCCGACGGCCAAACGCCACGGCGCAGATAGATCGGTTAAAAAGAGCAATGGTGCACCGGCATAACCCAAGTACGTTCCGATCGCTGTGAGGCCTATCGAGGGATGCCAATCCGGTTGATACCCATGGAGGACAAAGGCACGTTCTGCGGGGTCTGGAAATCTCCATTCGAGTCCCCAGCGCAGGTAAGCCAACTTTGCGGCGGAGTACGCCACCGACACCGCTATCGCGAGTGCCAGGAGCCGCCTACTGCCTGCTTCGGACCACCTACTTCCCAGAAGCCGCCAGCTCGCCAGCAACCAAAGGGGAAACGTCACGCCGTGCTCAGATGCGAGCAACGCAAACACGAAGCAAACCAAGGTCACGGCCCGTCCCCACCGACCTGGCCAACGCATCCAAACGAGAACGCCCACAAAGATAGCGCAGGACGCCCCGGTTGCAGTGAACAGAGAGTTCCAACAAGCTCCAATGCCTAGCGCTGGGGCAGTCGCATACCACAGCGCAGCTGCTAGGGCGGGCGCATACGCACGAAACACCCCGCAAGCAAGCGCAAAGACCAAGAGCGAATTCGCCACCTGGAACGCCAGTTGCACAGCGTGGTACCCGGCGGGATCATTCCCAAAGGTCAACCTGAGAGCCAGAAAATAGGCCACAGTGGACAAGGGCCGGTACAGGAGGAAGCCATGAACCGGCTCGAAGATCCGGTACCAACTTGCCGGCAGTCCTTCTTCAATGGCCGCTACCCTGCCGAGGACCCAGAAATCATCGAAGTGAAAGAACGCAGCCAGACAGTCGCCATACGCGTAAAGGAAAAGAGCGCAGATACCGGCGGTGAGTCCGCCGACAACGGCAACAGCCTGAATTCCGCGCTTGCCCCGCGGGCCGATGCTTACCCCGATTCTCACAACCGGGTTTCGATGCGGCGAGACTCAGGTCACCTCGTTTTTTTACCCGCGCGCCGAGTTGCTCGTTTGCTGGCAACCTTGGCCTTCTTTTTCGCGCGCGCCTTGTCGCGCTGTGATCCCTTTGCGGCACGCTGGCCCCGCACACGGGCTGGAGTTTTGGCGGCGGCTTTCTTCCGCTTGGCCTCTCTCGGCCCCGCCTCAGGCTTCCTCACGTCCTTGCTCGGTTTGACCACCTGGGGCACAAACAGTTGGTACTTCACCTTACTGGCAAGTTGGCCAAACAACATGCTCAGGAGGTTCGGGTCGCGGTTCGCGAGGGCATCTTGCATGCGACGGTCATGATCCTCGAGGTATGTCAGCACGTAGCGCTGACCGTTCACCTGAACCACAGTCGGGACGCGCTCCTCGGCTTGAACAACCCGAACAATCTCCTGCAAAATTTGCTTGTCCAGAACAGTAGTCAAGCCGCTTTCCTTTCGTTCTTACTAGCCGGCGGCCCAAGCTAGATACGCGGCGCTTGTAGCACACAGCGACCGCCGAGCAAAGCGGATTTTCTGCAAGTAACTGGGACTCAGCCCGAGCACAACGCCCACTTCGCTAGGTCCTTTACAAAGACCCCGCTTTAGCGGGCACCTTTGCGGCGCTCTTGCTCTTCTTGCTCTGCCTTGCACGCGATGCAGAACGTGGTCACCGGCCGGGCTCGCAAGCGATCCACTCCGATCGGCCCGCCGCACCGTTCACACACGCCATATGTCCCCGCCTCGATGCGCGCTAAGGCCGCTTCGATTTTGCCCAGCAGCTTGCGTTCTCGTTCCCGAATCCGCAGCAGGGGGGCGCGCTCTACCTCCATGTTGCCGAGGTCAATATCGTCGAACACGTCTTCACGGGAGCGGCTCATGCCACCCACAGTACGACCCGCTTCCGCTAGGATTGCATCCCTCCGGCTCATCAACAGACTGCGGAAGACCTCCAACTCAGACTGTTCCACGCGTCCTCACCCTCGCTCAGACGCGCTAGCACAGGATTGTGCTCACAGTAAAGGCGCTTCTACGCTCGTACATGAACGAAGTTCCGCGCCTCCTCGCGAGCCCAGTGGTCAGCTGCAAGCAAGACTTCGAGCGAGCTTGCTAGTTGCGGCGAGTGACGCGCCAGTACTCGTTCAATGCCCGCCGGAATCGCCAAAAACGGGATCTGGCCCGCTAGGAAAGCCGACACAAGCTCCTCGTTGGCGGCGTTTAACACGGCCGGGGCAGTCCCCCCGAGACGCAAACTCTCGTATGCCAAACCCAGGCACGGAAAGCGCTCGACATCCGGGGTGAGGAACTCGAGTCGCCCCACCTCCTCGAGGCGAAGGCGAGGGAGATGGTCGAGGGAGAGTCGCTCCGGGTAAGACAAGGCAAAGGCAATTGGGATCGCCATGTCCGGAACGGCAAGCTGGGCAAGTACAGACCCGTCAACGTACTCGACCAGCGAGTGCACAATGCTCTGCGGATGCACGACTACGTCAATCTGTCCCGGCGGAAATCCAAAAAGCCAGTGCGCCTCGATTACCTCGAGGCCCTTGTTCATGAGCGTAGCCGAATCCACCGTGATTTTACTGCCCATCTTCCAAGTGGGATGCCGTAATGCCTGCTCTACCGTGACATGCGCGAGCTCCGCCTTGGGGGTGTGGAGAAAAGGACCTCCAGAAGCGGTGAGGATGAGACGGCGCACCGCCTCCCGGGGCTGTCCGTCCAGTGCCTGCAACAAAGCACTGTGCTCGCTATCCAACGGAATGAGCGGGGCGTTAGAGGCACGCGCCGTACGCGTCACCAGGTCCCCGCCGACCACCAAAACCTCCTTGTTCGCCAAGGCAACCGCAGTGCCCCGCTGCAAAGCAGCGAGGGTAGGCATGAGACCTGCGGCTCCGACCAGGGCAGAGACGACCAGGTCCACGCCCGGCGCCGTTGCTACCGCCACCAGCCCCTCGGGTCCACTCAGCACCTCACCGCGAAACCCAGGAAACCCTTGCCGGAACTCTCGAGCAGCCTCCTCGCTCCCCAGGGCAACCAGCTCTGGCCGGAACAGCCGGGCCTGCTCAATCACCCGCTCGACCCGACTGCCTGCTGCCAGGCCCACAACCGCAAAGCGGTCTGGGAATCGCCCCACCAAGTCCAAGGTGGTCACACCGATGGACCCGGTGCTGCCAAGGATACTGAGCCGCTTCATACCCTGAACCCTTCGCTCGCCGATATCCTCACAATCAGCCGCCCACCGAGAGCGGTGTGGGATTCGCCGCCCCTGCTCGCACGGAAGCGACACCGAACAATTCAGGCAAGTCGATGGGCAGCGGCTCGCCGAGTCGTAACACCGTATCGCGTCTCCAGTGGATGTCGTCGCGCTGTGGGTAGTCCAAATTGAAGTGCAACCCCCGGCTCTCCTTGCGCAAAATTGCCGAACAAATAATCAACTCGGCAACCAAGGCAATGTTGCGCAACTCGATTAGATCCCCCGTGATGAGAAAATCCCAGTAGTATTGCTGGATCTCTTCCTGCAGTAGGCGGATGCGCTTGTAAGCCCGCGCTAACCTGCGGTTAGACCGCACGATGCCCACGTAGTTCCACATCACGCGCCGGATCTCGTCCCAGTTTTGGCTCACCACAACCATTTCGTCACTGTTGACTGCATTGCCTGGGTTCCAATCCGGCAGCTCCGGCAGGGGCTGGTGATCCGACGCAACCCACTCCCTGGCAGCCATTGCAGCACGATGACCAAACACAAGGGCCTCGAGCAAGGAGTTCGATGCCAACCGATTCGCGCCGTGGAGACCCGTCATGGCCACTTCACCAGCGGCAAACAGACGGGGCAGTTCTGTTCGCCCATCGGCATCGGTGATTGCACCCCCGCAGCAGTAGTGCGCCGCTGGCACGACCGGGATCCATTCCGAGGTAATATCGATCCCATAGCGCTTGCATTGCTCATAAATGAGCGGAAAGCGCTGGCGCACAAACTCGGCTGGCCGGTGAGTGATGTCGAGGAAGACACAGTCGTACCCGTGGACCTTCATCTCGTGATCAATCGCGCGCGCGACCACGTCTCTCGGGGCCAATTCTCCGCGCGGGTCGTACTTCCGCATGAACGCCTCACCGCTGGGTGCCCGCAGAACGGCACCTTCACCACGTAAGGCTTCGCTGATTAGAAAGGACTTGGCCCGCGGGTGGTACAGGCAGGTGGGATGGAACTGGAAAAACTCCATGTTTCCGATCGGCACTCCGGCCCGGTACGCCATGGCGATCCCATCGCCGGTCGCAACATCTGGATTGCTCGTATACAAGTACACCTTGCCGGCACCGCCCGTTGCCAACAACGTTACCTTCGCTTGAAAACGTTCCACTCCCCCGTGGTTCAAATCCAGCACGTACGCGCCCCAGCAGTTGGGCCCGTCCGCCTGGCGCCCAAACTTCGCATCCACCAGGAGATCGACCGCGAGGTGCTTTTCGAACAACCTGATGTTTGGCTGGGACCGCACCGCGGCCACCAAGGCGCGCATGATCTCATGCCCGGTGGCGTCGGAGGCGTGGAGAATTCTTCTGTGACTATGGCCGCCTTCTTGCCCCAGGTCGTACTCGTCCTCCGATCCTCCGCGAGTCGAAAAGCGCGTGCCTAAAGCAATCAGCTCGCGCACCCGGTCCGGCCCCTCCCGCACGACCATTTCCACAATCTCCTCATGGCAAAGACCGGCACCTGCTGCCAACGTATCGCGGACGTGATCCGCGAAAGAATCCTCCGCGCTCCACACAGAGGCAATGCCCCCTTGCGCATACTCGGTCGCGCTTTCGGGCAACCGATCCTTGGTGACCACATGGACCCGCCCGTACGGAGCAACCTTGAGGGCAAAGGTGAGGCCTGCAAGCCCGCTGCCGATCACTAAAAACTCTGCCTCTTGCACAGGGATTAGGTGTACCACAGGCCCGGCAGCTCGCGCCACGTACTGGCGACCATTCTAGCCTGACAGAGAAAGGGTCCCCTTGCGCACGCTGCCTTCCTTGGGTACCTGTCTCGGCACGCAAGGGGCCGTAGCTCAGTTGGGAGAGCGCTAGAATCGCACTCTAGAGGTCGAGGGTTCGAATCCCTTCGGCTCCACTTTTCGTGACGAGCGCCCCCAAAGCGCGCTCTAGCATCACCGCAAACTTGTTCGAAGCAAGCGAGAGGCACTCGTTTATTCGGAAACGGGCCTGAGAGCCGGCATGAAACCCACCGGCAGGCGGAGGGTCGGGCCTTGGTTCGACGAGCGAGGCGCCACATTCTTTCTTTCCCAAAGGAGCCCCCTGGGTTCAGGCGCCGCGATGAACCGCAGCTCTCCACTCCCGTGGCGTCCTTCACTCCAAACCCAGCCGGCGCGCGATGATCACTTTCATGATTTCGTTGGAACCAGCGTAAATCGTTTGCACCGCAGCATCCGCGTAATCCATGGAGATCGGGTACTCCAACATAAAACCGTAGCCGCCGTGTAACTGCAAACACTCGCTCGTGAGGCGCTTTTGCAAATCCGTGGTCCACCACTTCGCCATGCTGACCTCGGTCACCAAGTCCTCCCCTCGAACGTGTGCTAGCAGGAGTTTGTCAATGAAGGCCTGCCCGATTTCCACCTCAGTGGCCAGTTCAGCCAGCTTGAACTGCGTATTCTGAAACGACGCGATGGCTCGACCAAACGCGCGGCGCTGTCTCACGTACTCCATCGTGTCCAAGAGCGCGCGCCGACTGGAAGCCAGGGACGCAACCGCGATACACAGCCGCTCTTGCTGCAGCTTCTCCATGAGCATGCGGAAGCCCTTCCCTTCCTCACCGAGGAGGTTCTCGCGCGGCACGACACAATCTTCAAAAGCGATTTCACTGGTGTCTTGGCCGCGTAAGCCCAACTTCTCCAGGCGCCGGCCACGCCGGAATCCCGGGCTCGTCGCCTCCACCAAGAACAGGCTAATGCCCCGGTGTGGTGGCACTGCCGCAGGATCCGTTTTGGCAACGACGATGAACAGATCAGCGATTTGCCCGTTCGAGATAAAGGTTTTGGTTCCGTTCAACACGTAATGGTCGCCCCGGCGCTCTGCTCTTGTTTGAATACCAGCCAGGTCAGAGCCGGCGCCCGGTTCCGTCATCGCGATGCCGAGAATGATTTCGCCACGAATCGCGGGCGCTAAGTACTTCAGTTTCTGCTCTTCGGAACCGTACGAGACCAAATACGGCATGCAAATGTCACAATGGAGTGAGATCATCATGGCGTGTGCGCGCAAGTCCGCCATCTCTTCCATAATGATCGCATCGTACAGGAAGTCGCCTCCGCTCCCTCCGTACTCGACGGGTTGGTTGGCACCCAGGAAGCCCTCTTCGCCGGCTCGCCGCCACGTCTCGCGGTCGCTCATCCCTTGCGCGTTCCAGCGCGCGATCTTCGGTACGACCTCGCGCTCCGCGAAACGGCGGAACTGGGATCGAAAAAGCTCGTGTTCGTGACTGAAAATTTCACGGCGCATGCCGCTTGCATGGCCCAAGCACGTCGCAACCGCAAGCGAGCCGGATGGGAGAAGGCCTGCTCTACGCGGCGGCCCCGGCGGTGCTCTCCTCGAGATGGTCAATGACCGGGCCGCGGGCCAGCCACGCCTCCGCAGCCTTCACTCCGGCGCCATGCATAGCGGCCAGCACCGAGCGCTCGAAGTACAAATACGAGCCTGCGTTAAACAAGCCGTCACGCGCAGGCCGTACAGCCTCGTACAACGTCACCGTACGATACGTGCCCGGATCCAACGCGGCCAGACGATTCCGCTCGAGGAGCAGCTTACGGTCCACGTTGTATGCGTTTTCCAGAAGGCTGTCGACCGTCCGCTCCACTGCGCGACCAAAATGGCCTAAAGGCAGAAGTTCTGCCTCTGGTGGTTCGGTAACCAACACCGGGATAATCTCATCCGCGCCAAGCGCAACGACGGGGGCCAACGGCGTGTTCACGAGCAACCCACCGTCCCAAAGCAAATGGGGCCCGAGTCGAACCGGGGGGAACAGTAGAGGAATGGAGCAACTCGCCATGATCATGTCCACCGTGATCGCATCAACGATGTGGTAGTCGGGGGGCCGAGTCAGAGGCGTTCGCTTCGTGACAAAGCGCACAACCCGCCCCGTGTGCGCGTCCACGGTGTTAATGGCCAAGTCCACACGACCAGTGGGAACCGTTTCGGAGCCAATGAACTCAATGAGTCGGGAACGAAGTTCGCGGGTGTCAGCAAGAAACGGCTCGCGGATTCCCGATAGCAAGTCGCTCACAAGTTCAAAGCGGACGGCGAGCAGGTACTCCACCCAAAAAGCGAGGAGATCTCCCGGCCTAGGGGGCATGTGGTTTCGCAATCGCTGCCAGAAGGAGGTCCAGCGGCGTCCGGGAACCAGAGAGCGGATGCCTTCTCGAACGGCAAGCGTCACAAACGTGCGCAGAGCCGAGGAAAAAAACACTCGGCTGACTGTTGCCGGAGGGTTGTCTGCGATCGAGTTCCAGAACTCCATCATCTCCTTGGGTGAGCGCCCAGCCGCGATTAGTGCAGCATTGATCGCCCCCGCGGAGGTACCAGAAAGGGCCACCGGTCCACGGGCAAACCGTGGATCAGCGAGCAACCGTTCGTACACCCCCACTTGAAACGCTCCCCGTGCGCCTCCGCCCGACAGTACCATCCCGATCCGGCCTGTCCTCGTTTGCCTTCGCACCTGCCTCTTCACCGCTCCCTCCTGCCTTCCCTTCCCCGCAACGCAGCTCTTCTCGGTCTTCCTCACGACCTCACCAGCCCAGTACCCAGGCAAATAACAGAGGCGCCACTATGGTCGCATCGCTCTCGATCATGAAGCGAGGAGTGTCAACACCGAGTTTGCCCCAGGTGATTTTCTCATTGGGCACCGCTCCTGAGTACGAACCATAGCTCGTGGTCGAGTCACTGATCTGGCAAAAGTACGACCACAGGGGCACGTTTCGCTTCCCCAAGTCCTGATGAAGCAATGGGACCACGCAAATCGGGAAATCGCCAGCGATTCCACCGCCGATTTGGAGAAAACCAACTCCGGGGGGCTGCGCATTCTGCGAGTACCAGAGCGCCAGCCACACCATGTATTCGATGCCCGAGCGAACGATTTCCACTGGCAGAGCCTCTTTCATCACGTAGGCGGCAAAGATGTTTCCACAAGTTGAGTCCTCCCACCCTGGAACGACCATCGGGACATCGTGCTCCGCCGCAGCCACCACCCAAGAATCGCGCGGATCGATTTCGTAATACGGCTCCAACCGCCGCTCGCGAATGAGCTGGAAAAAGTACTCGTGGGGGAAAAACCGCTCCCCCCGGTCCCGCGCCCGCGTCCAGACATCCAGTAACAAAGCCTGCAACCGCCGGAACGCCTCCTCTTCCGGGATGCACGTATCGGTCACCCGATTGTACTGCTGGCGCAACAGCTGCAGTTCGTCTGCGGGCGTCAACTCTCTGTAGTTCGGAATCCGTTTGTAGTGCGAATGCGCGATCAGGTTCATCACGTCTTCTTCAAGGTTGGCACCCGTACACGAAATCAAGTGCACTTTCTTCTGGCGGATCATCTCGGCAAGGCTGCGCCCTAGTTCGGCCGTGCTCATCGCTCCAGCGAGAGCCACCAGCATTTTACCGCCCCGTTCCACCAGATCCTCATACGCCCGCGCGGCGTCGACCAGTGTCGCGGCGTTGAAGTGCAAAAAATGCCTCTCCAAGAATTGCGATACGGGTCCTCGTTCACGTCGCATGGTCCTTATGACAATGCTGCAATGCCTGTTTCGTTGCAAGCGTTCGCTAAAAAAGGCAGGGTTTGAAACCAGGCGCACGGCTTTTGCCAAGCAACCCTGCCTGGACGCAGCAGCCAAGCGAGCCCCGAAGCGAGCCTCCGCCCGATCAGGCAGCAAGCGACCCACCGCAATGGGCGCAAAAACGGCCGCTTACCGGTTGCGCCTCACCGCACAGGGGGCAAAAACGCGGCCGCAATACTTGGGCCCGGTCGCCAACGGGACTTGACCGGACTCGACTCTGCTCGAGCGCTGCCTCCGCTCGGGCGGCCAGGGCCAGGTACTTGCCCTTGATCTGCGCAAAGTCCTCGGCGGTCATTTTGCCCATCGCGAAGTCGAACTCGGCCTCCTTGATCGCAGCCAAAGCTTCGCGTTTGCGCGCTTCCCACTCCTTTTCCACCCCATCCCCAGGCTGCTCCGGTCGTGACTGCAACCGCCAAAGAGGCAAAACCGCGTATCCCCCCGCGGCAAGCGCTAGAATCAAGCCGAACACAAATTCCGTGGCCACTTATACTTCCTCGAAACGTTTGAGTTCGTCTTCCAGCTTGCGCTGGTAACGTTCGACAAGGGTGGAACGGGTACTTTCCAGAGGCCCGGCTGAGCTTCTGTTACGCTCTTGTCTGCCCCAACGCCTCAAGATCACGACCAGCCCCAAGCCACCCAGCGCCAGCATCAAGAATGGCGTCGTCCATGCGAGCACATTGAAGCCTTGGAACGTCGGCGCGGAAAGAATTTTTTCCCCGTACTTCTCAACAAAATGCCGCAAAATCTGCTCCCGACTTTTCCCGGCTTCCAGTTGTTCGCGGATTTCTTTGCGCAACGGAATCGCCGAGCTGCAGTCAACGTGATTACAACTGTGTACGGTGAGCCCACAACCGCACTGGCAGGTCAGCGATTCTTCGAGGTCCTGGATACTGGGCGGCCGCGCACTCCCGTAACTCGAAGGCGCCGCCACCAGGAGGGCAACCCCGCACAAAGCGGCGCTCAGCCAACGCATCCTGTCAGCCCTCTGCCGATCTCTGACCCCGGTGCTCTGCAGCCCAGCTTTCCACCGCCCGTGCCCTTCTCTGCGGCCATATCGTGATCAACGTGCCAGCAGCCAAGACCAGACCTCCCCACGCTAACATGCCGATCAGTGGATTGATGTAAGCGAGGATCGTCGCACTGCCGCTTTTTTCGTCGAAACTACCCAGCACGACGTAGAGGTCCGTGCCCCAGCGCGAACGGATCGCAACTTCCGTGGCCGGCTGCTCCGGCTTTTTGTAGAGCCGCTTTTCCGGGTGCAGCACATCCACCATCCGGCCGTCTCGCAGCACGGCGATGTCCGCAGCGAGGTGCGCGGAGTGGTCGGTCTGCCAGGCTCGCACCCCGTCGAAACGCAATTGGTAGTCGCCAATGCGGAAGGCTTCTCCCCGTTTCACCACAACCTGCTGCTCGATCCGAAACGCCGAGGTGCCGGTGATCGCTAGAAAGACCAAGACGACACCCAAATGCACGATATACCCGCCGTACCGGCGACGGTTTTTTCCCACCAAACGCGCCAGCGCTTGTCCGAACGATTCCCCCACAATCGACTGACGAGCGCGCGCCCCACGCCAAAATTCCTGCACAATTGTGGCAGTCACAAACGCGCAAAGACTAAAGGAAACCAACGCCCAAGCGTGCCACACGCCCATCGCGAGCAAGGCCGCCACACAACCAGCCCCTACGACTGCCGGCCACTGGAAACTCCGGCGCAGGCTGCTCCACGAGGCTCTTCGCCAAGCAATCAGCGGACCCACCCCCATCAGAAACAGCAACAACAGTCCCAGTGGAGCGTTGACCCGATTGAAGAACGGCGGCCCCACAGTGATCTTTACACCGCGCACGGCCTCCGAGATCACCGGAAAAATCGTTCCCCAAAAGACCGCGAAAGCGATCGCCACAAAAACCAGGTTGTTCACCAAGAAAGCGGCCTCGCGCGACAAAATGGAATCCAACTCGTTCTCGCTGCGGAGCAGCGGCAACCGGTACAAAAGTAAGCCAACGGACAAAGCCGCCGCCAGCAACAAAAAAGCAATGAAAAACGGGCCGAGGCCAGACTGCGTGAACGAATGCACCGAGGAAATGACGCCGCTGCGCGTCAAGAAGGTGCCGAAGATGGTGAGCAGGAAGGTCAGGATCACCAACGCCATGTTCCAGACCTTCAGCATGTTTTTCTTTTCTTGGATCATGACCGAGTGCAGAAACGCGGTGCAGGTGAGCCAAGGCATAAGGGCCGCGTTCTCCACCGGATCCCATGCCCAGTAACCGCCCCATCCCAAAACCCGATACGCCCAGAGCGCACCAAACAAATTTCCGAGGCTCAGGAAAAACCAGGCAAACAGTGTCCAGCGCCGCGTACTGCGAATCCAATGATCATCAAGGCGTCCAGTAATCAACGCAGCAAGCGCGAACGCGAACGGAACGGAACAACCGACATAGCCGAGGTAGAGCGACGGGGGATGAATGGTCATCCAGTAATTCTGCAGCAAGGGGTTCAAATCGCGCCCTTCTCCCGGGGTAAATGGCAGACGATCGAAAGGAGGCGTGACGAAATTCAGCAGCGACAAAAAGAACAAAGCCACCCCGAGTAGCGTTGCCGACACGAATGGCATGAGGACTCGGTTCGCCGTTCGATTTTGCAAAACGAGAACCGCCGACATCGAGCAGAGGATCAGCAACCAGAACAGGAGCGAACCCGCTTGCCCGCCCCACAATGCGGCGACTGTGTAATGCAGCGGTAGGGTACTGCTGGAGTACTGAGCGACGTACTCCAAGTTGAAGTCACGGCTAACGAGCCCGTGCACTAAGTCTGCGGTGGCAATCGTTACCAGGGCCCACATGGCTAGCAGAGCGTGTTCGCCGCTGCGTACCAACTCCTCCCGCCTGCCCCACCCGCCCCAGAGCGATACCACCAGGCCATACAGCGCGAGCAACCACGCCACACTGAGTGCAACCGCGCCAACGTCTATGTTTTGCATTCCGAACTTCCTCGCCTCTCGCCCGGGGGCTCCCCGCTCTCGAGCGCCCGCGGCTTTGGAGCAAGGCTCCTTGCCAATCCGTACCCCGCCTCAGTTGGCGGGCATTTGCGCTCCTTCGTCCATCGGCTCGTACTTGGAGGGGCAGGAAGTCATCACCGACTGCGCCTTGACAATCCCGCCCTCATAACGGCCTTCGACAATCACGTCGCTACCACCCTCGTCGCGAAACATATCCGGCACGACACCGAGGTAATGCACCTTCACACGCGGGCCAGAGGAGCCGTCGGTCGAAAAGTCGCCAATCTCGAAGTGAAGCTCTTCACCTTTCGGCGTCATTCGCCGCTGTACCGAACCCGCAGCCACGCGCCCGGCCACGCGAACACCTTCCCCTTCGAGCGCCGGCCTACGCGCCTCGAACTCCTGCACCGTGAGGTAATACACAGCAGTGCGGCTGACACCGGTGTACATCAAGTAAACCACCGCACCGACGAGGAGGAACGCCGCCAGCAAGAACCGGAACTTCTTGCTCATCAGGAGTGCGCTTAAACGAAACCCTTGCCGGCCGCAACGCGCGTACACCTAACCGCCGCGGTTGACGCTTAGCAAGCAAGAGGCTAGCCAGCCGCTTTCATTCTGCGCAGCAGGATGAAGGACCCGCTGGAGAGAGGTGTGGTGATGTGGCTACGGAGCGATTGCGCAGGCGGCAAGGGCATGTACTCACGGAGCAGGCCTATCGCCTACGGACTGCTAGTGCTCGTCGCTTTCGGAACCTGTATCCTGCCGGCACTCGCCGAAACGAAAGCCCGCCGTACAGCACCGAGAAAAACTCTTGCCGTGCATGCTCGAACACCGATTCGCACGGTCGCAAAAACGGGCAGAACCCGAGGCCTACACAACGCTCCGACGAGAAAAAACTCGCGTAAAACGAGTACGCTCGCAGGCCCGCAGTCATCCGCGCCGCGTCAGGTAGGAGACCTAGACAGCCATCCTCTGCTCTCTGTGGCAAGCCAGTATGTGGGGCGACCGTATAGATTTGGGGCCATGGGATCAGCGTTCGACTGCTCCGGTCTCGTACACACAGCGGCGGCTGCGGCCGGCCTCTCCTTGCCCCGTTCCGCACGCGAGCAGTTTCGGACCGGCACACCGGTACGTCGTGATCAACTCCAGCCAGGCGACTTGGTGTTTTTCCGCACCTACCGTCGCGACGCTAGCCACGTAGGGATTTACGCGGGCGACGGGAAGTTTTTGCACGCCGCCCGGCGAAGCGGAGGTGTACGGGTTGATTCACTCGACCATCCCTACTACGCGGCCCGGTATCTCGGAGCGCGCCGCTTGTCGGTCGGCCCTTATTCCTCTGCGCCGAGTTCCTGATCGGTGTTGCGCCGCGGCCCAAAACACACTCCCCGTTTCGAGGTGCGGATAAAGTCGAGCAGTTCCTTCACCTCTTCCGTGATCTCTAAGCCGTCTAGTTGGTCGAGCCGCGCGCGGAGATTCCCTGTAGTCCGAAACAAACGTGCAAAGGCGCGTCGCAAAGCAACAATCCGCTCTTTGGGAATGCCCGCGCGCAGCAGCCCAACGCGATTGATCGCACGCACCGTATGGGTGCCGTCCATGATACAGAACGGCGGAACATCGCGACTCGTACGACTCAAGCCGCGGAGCAAGGCGAGCCGCCCGATCCGAACATACTGGTGAACCACACAGTTGCCGGAGATAAACGCACCGTCCCCCACTTGGACGTGCCCGGCAAGCAAGGCACCGCTCGCCAGAATGGCTCGATCCCCGATCGTACAGTTATGCGCCACGTGCGCGTGGGTCATCAGAAAGTTGTCGCTTCCGATCCGCGTCATACTCCCTGGCTGTGTCCCGCGATGTACTTGCACGTATTCTCGCAGCACGTTGCCGTCGCCGATCTCGACGCCGCTAGCCCCGCCCCGATAGCCGAGGTCCTGCGGCTCGTCGCCCACGACGACCCCAGTGTGCAAAACGTTGTTGCGACCAATCGAAATCGGACCCAACAGCACCACGTGCGGCCCCAGCACCGTCCCCGCGTCGATGCGCACCGGCCCCTGGATCACCACGTAGGGCCCCACTCGAACGCTGTCGTGGATCTCCGCAATCGGGTCCACAATCGCAGTGGGGTGGATCGGCACGACGTGGCTCCCTTCTCTCCCGTCAGACCATGCTTTAGGAGTTTCTTGAGTCTCGCCTTCCGGCCGCGACCTCTTCTTCGCCTTCCTCCGTCGCGCTGGGTTCACCCGGGATCCGGTACGACCCGCTAGCCCAGTGCCCCAGATCCACGAGTTTGCACCGCTCGGAACAAAAAGGCCGCCATCGGATCTCACTCCACTTCACAGGAGCGCGGCAAATCGGGCAACGCACGACTAGGTCGCTCATGGTGCCCCACCCGTACCACGCGCCACGCGCTCCTGTGCCGGGGCCGTGTCCGTAGCCCTTTCGTGGCGTTCTTCTGAACGCAGCTCTTCCAGTTCTCGATGCAACTGTTGTAAACGCCGCGACAGGCGCCAGAGATACGCCACGAGCACGACCCACACCGCGGTATACGCAGCAAACAGATACGTCAGGGATTCCGCCGTCACGCCCACGCCTCCTCACCTCGGTATCCGTTGCGCCGCCCACAGCGCCGTCATCCTCGCCTCCAATACGGCCTGCCGGTAGCGCAACCAAAGCAACCAAGCGAAGAGAAAGAAAAAGGCCAGCACGCTGCACAGCAACGTAAGTTGCATGCGCGGATCCGTGAGTCCCGTCCCCCCCTCCCGCGTTACCAACACTGCCGGGTGAATCGTGCGCCACCAGTACACGGACCGGTTGATGATCGGAATATCCAACGCACCTACGATGCCGAGTACAGCCGCATATCGCGCGCCCTGCTCGGAATGCATCGTCAAGCTGCGCAGCATCAGGTAGCCGGCATAAATGAGCCACAGAATCAGTGTCGTGGTCAGCCGGGCATCCCACGTCCACCATGTTCCCCAAATGGGCTTCGCCCAAATGGGGCCGGTGATCAGCACCAGCGAGCAAAACAACAGCCCGACCTCCGCACTGGCATGAGCACAGTGATCATACTTCGGGTTTCGGGACCAGAGGTATGCCGCACTCGCCACCGCCGTAACGCCGAAAGCAAGAAAGGTCATCATCGCCAGCGGCACGTGCACGTAAAAAATTCGCTGCACAACGCCCTGGACGCGGTCGGTGGGCACGTACACGAAAATCAACCAGAGGGTAAGCAACATGCTCGCTGCGCTGCATACGGCGAGCAGAGGCACGAGGGAACGCGACACCACGGTTTGCGGCCCGATCTGCATCAGTCTTCCACTACATATTCGAACAGCAGCCACCCGACAACCAACACGATCACGTCGAACCCCACTGCCAAGTGCAGCCATGCCACTGCCTCGCCTAGCGGCTTGCCGGCAAAGGCTCGTTGGGAGACGCGCAAGCCGGCCAGTAGCAACGGAACGGCAAGCGGCACGAGGAGAAGGGGGAGCAAGATCTCTTTCGCCCGGGTTTGCACAGCAATCGCCGCGAGCAGAATTCCAGCCGCACTCAATCCCACTCCGACCAGCACCAGGGCGAGCAGCCAGGGAAGTAGGTGTGCGCTCAGGGGCAGGTCGAAGAAAACGATGAACAACGGCACTAGGAGCAATTGCGCAGCAAGCAAAAAGGCTGTTTGCGCGAAGACCTTCGCCAAAAAGATCGTTCCCCGATCGAGCGGAGCTAACAGCAGCCCCTGCAGGCAATCGTTCTCCCGATCCGCCACAAACGAGCGCCCGATCGCCAGCACCCCACTGAAAACTACCGTAACCCAAAACGCACCCGGTGCCGCCTCGCGACGCAACGGGCTGGTTGGATCGAAAGCAAAGCTCAGCACCACCAGCAGCAAAAGCCCTGTGAGGAGAGCAGTGGCGAGCGCTTCTCTCGCTCGCCACTCGATCAAAAATTCCTTGCGAAGCAACGGGATCATGCCAGCGCTTGCCGCCTGGCCGCGACGACCGCTTGGTACACCGATTCCACCGATGCGGGCAGCGGGCCGTCATGCTCGAACTTTCCGCCCACGAGGATCACAACGCGCTCGCACAACGCTTCTGCTACCTGAAAATCATGGGTGGCAAGCACCACTGAAACCCCCCTCGCCCGCTCTTCTCGTAGGAGTTCCATGAGCGCGGCGCAGGCTTCCACATCCAAGCCCGTAAACGGCTCGTCAAGTAGCAAGAGCTCCGGGTCGTGCAGCAAGGCACGCGCAAGGGCAGCGCGCTGCTCGAGCCCGCGGGAGAGGTGGGACACGGCGCGATCTTGCACGAAGGAAAGCCCGAAGCGACCCAGAAGCTCCGCAACCCGCTGGGCTGGGTTTGCTAGCCCGTACAACGATGCATACAGCATCAGGTTCTCGCGCACGGAAAGCGACGTGTACAAGAAGCTGCGATGGCCGACAAAGCCGATCCTCTTCCGCCCCCAAGACGCGCTTGCCAACGCCACCTCCTGCCCGCCCCAGAGGATCCTGCCTCGGGTCGGACGCGTTACCCCGGCTAGTATGCGCAACAACGTGCTCTTGCCCGCCCCGTTCGGTCCAAGGAGAGCGATGCTCTCCGCGCGCCCGCAGCGGAGATCTACCTCGACCAAAGCCCACTGCGGGCCGTAACGCTTGGCCACACCTCGCAACTCCACCAACGTGACAATTTCTCGCTCGTTCGACACACCGATCCGGCCGCGTTTACCAGGAAGCCAGTGCTGCACTCAACCGCAGCTTGCGCGCGGCTCCACTGCGGCAACGGCCAGGTACCTGCCCCAGGGTAGATCGGCGGCCTCGAGGCCCACGGGCTCAAGCCCACGTAAGTGCTTAGAATCAAAGACAATGCGCTTGATTCGCTGAGCGCGATCCGCTACGGCAACGTCGCCGCGCCGCCATTGAACGTACCATTTCGCGAATCACGGGTGGGTTACAGTGAAACTCCTTCTGCAAGATATTGACGAGAGTACCCAGCGCGTCACCTACGAGGAACCCACCGCCCTCCTCAACGCACGCCTGGTTCACGGTGGCGTACGTGATTACGAACTGCTTGGCAACGCTGCAGTGGATGCGCAGTATTACCGCTCCGGTGCAGAGATCTTCTTGTGGGGGACTGTGCTTAGTCGGGTAATCGGCCATTGTGCCCGGTGCCTGGAGTCGTACACTTTCGATCTGCGAAAAGACTTCTCGCTGGTCTTGGTACCCCAGGAACGCCTGCCGGCGCGCATGGAACTGACGGAAGAGGATTTGGACCTGGTGTACTACCAGGGCGACGAAATTGACCTTTCCCCATTGGTGGACGAACAAATCATTCTTGCCCTCCCGACCCGACCTCTCTGCAGCGAGGAGTGCCGCGGCCTATGCCCGCAGTGCGGAGCGAACCGCAACTGCGAGACCTGCGATTGCAAACCCGAACTGGGCGACCCCCGCTTTGCGGTCTTGCGCCAGCTCAAGCCCAATCTATAGAAGGGCTTTCTTTGTGGTTCTCGTTCCTGGAGAACCGCGACAAATCACCCGAAGGAGTCGGTGAATGGCTGTCCCAAAACGCAAGACCTCACGTTCGAAGCGCAACAAGCGCCGCGCTCACGACGCCCTCGTGCCCCCGGCGTGGACGCTTTGCCCGGAGTGCGATGAGCCGAAAATGCCACACCGTGCTTGTCCCTCCTGCGGCATGTACAAGGGAAGAAAGGTGCTCGATCTCAGCGCTGATTGACGCCGCGCATGGGTCTCGCCTTCCTATTTCCTGGCCAAGGCTCCCAGTACGCCGGCATGGGGCTGTCGTTTTTCCGGGCATTTCCTCGCGCCCGAGAGGTGTTCGACGAAGCGGACGCGACCCTCGATTTCCCGCTCAGCCGGCTCTGCTTCGAGGGACCTGAAGACGAGCTGCGGCTAACCGAAAATGCGCAACCCGCTTTGCTCACTGTGAGCACAGCGATGGCACGAGTTCTCGAAGAGGAACTCGGACTTCAGCCTTCTTGCGCAGCCGGTCACAGCCTCGGGGAGTTTAGCGCTCTTGTGTGCGCAGGCGTTTTGAGCTTTGCCGATGCCTTGCGTGTGGTGCGCGAGCGCGGACGGGCAATGCAAGAGGCGGTTCCCGTGGGGGAGGGCGGAATGGTCGCTGTGCTCGGCTTGAGTGCTGAGCAAGTGGCGGCACTCTGTGACGAAGCGGCCGGTAGCGAGGTGCTGGCCCCGGCAAACTTCAACGGCGGCGGCCAAATCGTGGTCGCTGGAACGCAAACGGCGCTCGAACGCTTTGCAAGCCGAGCGCGTTCCGCGAAAGCAAAGCGGGTCGTGCCTCTTGCCGTGAGTGCTCCATTTCACTGTTCGCTAATGGCTCCGGCAGCCGAGCGCGTCGCCGCTGCCCTGGCACAATGCACCATTCGCCCACCGCGCTTTCCCGTGCTCGCGAACGCAACGGCCAGTCCGTACCCGCAGGACGAAACCGGAATCCGCACCTTGTTGCGGGAGCAGGTTACCCGCCCGGTCCTTTGGGAGCAGTCCGTGCGAAATTTGGTCGGGTCCTACCGTCCTGCCGCAGCGATCGAAGTAGGACCCGGCCACGTGTTGCGCGGTTTGGTACGTCGCATTGTGCCTACTTTTCCCTGCTATGCGGGGGAAGATTGGGAAGCGCTCCAACAAGGAGTGCCGGCCTCATGAGCGCGGAACTCCAACGTCAGGTGGCTCTCGTCACTGGTGCCTCTGGGGGAATCGGGCGAGCGGTCGCTTGCCGGCTTGCACGGGATGGCGCGTATGTCGTCGTTCACTTCGCTCGCAATGAGGAGGGTGCTCGCGCCACTCTCGCGGAAATCGAGGCCGCCGGAGGACAAGGCGAGATTTGCAGCTTCGATGTCGGTGAGGCGGATGCCGTGCGGGCCGCCTGCACGAGCTTGCTCGAGCGGCTCGGCCGTTGCGACATTTTAGTCAACAACGCGGGGGTGACCGCCGACCAGCTCGTGCTGCGCCTGAAAGAGCAGCAGTGGGATCGGGCTTTGCGGGTAAATCTCACCGGGGCGTTTTTCTGTACCAAGGCCATTCTGCCGGCGATGTTGCGCGCCCGTTACGGGCGCATCGTCAACGTGAGTTCGGCCGTGGCCCACTTGGGCAATGCTGGACAGGCGGCGTACTCGGCTGCCAAAGCGGGGCTCGAAGGGTTCACGCGGTCTTTGGCTCGTGAGGTGGCGTCGCGGAACATTACCGTGAACGCCGTAGCCCCCGGTTTTATCGAAACCGACATGGTGCGCTCTTTACCGGCGCCGCGGCAAGAAGAATACCTCCGCCTTATTCCACTCGGGCGTTTTGGGCGCCCCGAAGAAGTTGCGGAAGCGGTGGCTTTCTTGGCTCGGCCCGAGGCCGCCTACGTTACTGGCCAGGTGCTGGGTATCAATGGCGGCCTGTACATGTGAGCTCGATCTGGATAACAGAGAGCACCGTTCGGGAAAAAAACTCGCACACTGCGCTGTGCGCTTGGTTCGAGCAAGGAGGAGGTAGTCCATGGGAGTTTCCGTCGAGGCGAAAGTGAGAGAGATTGTGGCGGAGCAGTTGGGCCTCAGTGAAGAGGAAGTCACCCCCTCAGCCTCGTTCATGGAGGATCTCGGTGCCGATTCCCTCGACATCGTCGAGTTAATCATGGCTCTCGAGGAAGAGTACGACATCGAGATCAGCGATGAGGAGGCAGAAAAGATCCGCACGGTTCAAGACGCCATTGACTACATCGAAGCGCACCGGGAGGACAAATGATTTCCGAACTCGCGCGCGTGGACCCAGAGATCTACCGCGTCTTGCGTGACGAGGCCCGGCGACAAGAGTACACGCTCGAGCTGATTGCCTCCGAGAACATCGTCAGCCGCGCGGTTTTGGAAGCCCAGGGCTCGATCCTTACCAACAAGTACGCAGAAGGCTACCCAGGCAAGCGCTACTACGGAGGCTGCGAGTTCGTAGACATCGCCGAACAGCTTGCCATTGACCGAGCACGCCAACTGTTCGGCGCTGACTACATTAACGTTCAACCGCACTCTGGCTCACAAGCCAACATGGCGGTTTATTTTTCCCAACTGCAGCCCGGGGATACGATTTTGGCCATGGACCTGAGTCACGGCGGCCATCTGACCCACGGTAGTCCGGTGAACTTTTCGGGCCGCTTCTTCCGTGTTGTCCCCTACGGGGTCAGTAAGGAAACCGAGCGGATTGACTACGACGAAGTGGCCGAACTTGCCCGCCGCAACCGGCCGCGCATGATCGTGGTCGGATATAGCGCTTACCCTCGGGTACTCGACTTCGAGCGCTTTCGCGCGATCGCCGACGAAGTCGGAGCTGTGGTCATGGCGGATATCGCGCACTTCGCTGGACTGGTCGCAGCCGGCATTCATCCCTCACCCGTTCCCCACTGCGAATTTGTCACGACCACGACCCACAAAACGTTACGCGGGCCGCGCGGTGGCATGATCATGTGCAAGGAAGCCTACGCCAAGTCCATCGCTTCGTCCGTGTTCCCCGGCAACCAGGGTGGGCCGCTGATGCACGTGATCGCAGCCAAGGCCGTGGCCTTTCGGGAAGCGCTGAGCGAGGAGTTCCGCAGTTACCAGCGACAGATCGTGAGCAACGCGAAGGCGTTGTGCGAAGCCCTGCAAAAGCATGGGTTCCGGGCCGTCTCTGGCGGCACGGACAATCACCTGATGCTCATTGACCTGCGACCGACGGAACTCACCGGGAAGCTCGCGCAAGAGACCCTAGACCGGGCACACATCACGGTGAACAAGAACACGGTTCCCTTCGAAACGCGCTCGCCTTTCGTGACCAGTGGTATTCGCATCGGAACCCCGGCGGTAACCAGCCGCGGCATGAAGGAATCAGAAATGCGCGTGATTGCAGACCTCATTGCACGAGCACTGCAGAACGTTGGCAATGAGCAGGCCCTTCGCTCGGTCGCCGACGACGTGATCTCTCTGTGTCAGAAGTTCCCGATCGGTTACGAGGCACTCTTCATGGTACCATGATCCGGCGGGGCTTCATTGCCTTGATCGCGCTCGCTATGCTTTTCACTTGCGACCCGAAGCAGGTGTGGGCGCACGCTCGTCTGCTTCGCTCCGAACCAAAGAACGAGGCCGTGCTGGCGGAAGCGCCACGGTCGGTTCATTTGTGGTTCAACGAACTTCTGGACCGCGGTTTCCACTCGATCGAGGTCTATCCTGCGGCGGAACGCGGCAAGAAGCAGCGCGCCAACTTCATCGTCGGTCCGGCTGAGGTGGATCCAGAGGACCGCACGCATTTGCGCGTCCAGCTCAAGCCGCTACCGCCCGGCGACTACGTGGTGGAATACCGGGTGCTCTCGCGCGACGGGCACACCGCTCCTGGTCGAATCTCGTTCCGAGTCACCAAGGGTCCGTAGTCGCGTTGACGAAAGGCTTCTCTGGTCGCGGATCGTGGAACACTCACTTCTTCACGGCCTCCAACTGCTCGGGCTCCTGATCGCGATCGCTGGGCCAATTCACTGGCTGGTGCTGGCCCGCGGCTTGGGGCGTCCTGCGCCCATTCTCGCTTGGGAAAGGGCGGGGCTGCGGGTCAGCCGCAGAGCTGCTTGTGTTGCCGCCCTGGCCGCGAGCTTGGACGTTTTCGTCCAGGTCGCAGAAACCTCGGGGCAAACCGTGTTCGGAGGAGTTCCGATCGCTGGCGTCGTAGAGTTTCTTTCCTCCACGACGGTGGGACACCTGGCTCTCGCGCGCATCGCCAGCCTCCTACTAGCGGCGGGCGCGTTTTGCCTGCCCTTGCAGCTAGCATGGCCCTTCGGGCTCCCTGCCTCGCTCGGTGCGCTCCTGGCCACCGCAGCGGTGAGTCACGCTGCTGCCCTTCCATACGACCGTACCTTGGCCCTTACCCTCCAGGTGCTTCACTTGCTCGCCGTCTCCAGTTGGATGGGGGTTTTGTTCCACTGGTGGCTTCTCCGCGATCGGTTCCTCGCCGCAGGGGCTGGCTGTGCGGCGTTCCGTGTCGCTCTGCTCCGCCGTTTTTCCCCCTGGGCGCTATTGGTCGCTACGCTTGTGTTCGCCAGTGGCCTCCTCGCAGCGGTGCGTTTTGTTCCCTCCCTGCGTGACCTCCTGCTGTCCGCATATGGCCTCAGCTTATTGCTGAAACTAACGTTGTTGCTTCCCGTTCTGTGGGCTGGCTATCACAACTTCCGCTGGATCGTGCCTGCGCTGGTCGCAACATCGGCAGCCCAAGAAGTCACTCTCGCCCGCTTTCGCCGCACCCTGGAATTGGAGGTCACTGCTGGCCTGCTGGTCGTGGTCGTGGCAGGAATCGTGGGCTCGGTCTCGCCACCGTGGAACGACGGCGCTGTCACCCTGAACGACCAACAACTCACAGCCATCTTACGACCTGGCCTGCCGCCAGGCGAATTCGTCGATCCCAATGCCTTCGTCGGGGCGGCAGACCGAAATCTCTTCGATCTCCAATACTCGGAGTTCATGCACCAGTGGGCAGGTGTCTTCGTAATTCTCATGGGCGTTGCCTGGTGGCTACAGTCCTTGGACAATCAACTGGCAAATTGGGCCAACCGGATTTGGCCGGCACTGTTGGTTCCGTTTGCCGTCTTTATCTCTTACTTCGCCGACCCGGAAGTCTTCGTCTTACGCCGGGTCTCTCTGCGGGAGGCAATCAGCGACCCTGTGGTGGTGGAACATCAAATCGGTGCTTTGATGGTTCTGGTGCTGGTTTGGCTGGGGTGGAGAGACCACAAGCGGCCCCGCTCCGAGCGTCCTTTAGGATCAGCGCTACCGCTTCTGATGATTGCTGGTAGCTTGCTCCTGTTGGGTCACGCTCACGCCTCGGTGCGAAGCACTCAAGAACTGACGAACCTGATCAACGTACAACACGCGATCATGGGAACCATCGGCCTCCTTGCCGGCACGATTCGCTGGCTCATGCTCCGACGCTTGCTGCCCGAGCACGGCTGGAAGCACGTATGGCCGGCCCTGATCGTGGCGCTGGGGAGTAGTATGGCGTTCTTCTACGAAGAGGCGCTCTGAGCACCGGGGCCCACGGCGCGAAGCTTGCCACACCGATACGCAGCGCTACGGCCAAATGGGAAACGGCCGCTGGCGCCCCTGGTCGCCCGCGTTGGTCATTTTCAAGAGGCTGCTGTTGCGTCCGCAGCGCGTCGTTGCGAGAGGCGCAAACGAACTTCCTGCAAAACGTGGCTGTCAATCTGGAAGTTTCGGAGCGCCACAAGTCCGAACAAGTGGGCGCTTGCTTGCAGCGGCCCGAGAATCAGCAAAAGCCACCGAATCGCTTCCGGCGCCGGGTTGCCTTCGGACTCGAATCCCACCAGCCGCAGGAGCACACCGCCCAACAATGCGCCGATCGCTGCGGCACTCTTCAGTCCCAAGGTCCAAATCCCGAAGTATGCGCCTTCTCGGCGTTCACCGGTGTTCCACTCATCCAGGTCCACCGCATCCATGGCGGACGAAATGACGACCGTCACCGATCCGGTCGAGAATCCCCCCACACTCGCAAACCCGAGCATGGCAGAAAGGTCGTACGGCGGGAGCAGGAGCCACCCCAGTGGAATAAAACAGCCCAGGAACAAACCAAAGCGCATCGTTTGCCTTTTCCCGACTCGGCGTGAGAGGTGAGCCCAAAAAGGGAAGGAGGCAACAAAGCTCAACGCGAACACAGCCACGATCCACGGGAAGTACTGGTAAAGTCCCAGCCAGTACTTGACCACAAAAATCTGCAAGGAGTTTCCCAGCGAAAGTGCCACCGTCATCAAGCAAAACGTACCAAACACGATCCGGAACTCACGATTGCGCAGCGTGTGCCCGAGTCCCTTGCGAAAGTGCGCCAAACTGGCCTTCGGCGGCCTGCTGCGCCTGTTCTCGCGCACACCCAGCGCACTCACCAAGGCCGTTGCTGAGAGCAACGAGCCGAGCAACGCACCCATGACCGCAAAGCCTGTTCTCGGCGCTTCGAACTGATGGACAATGGTGAGCGGCAGCACTCCTCCTATCATGCTGCCAAGAACGCCGAACAGGCTGCGCACTTGAACCACGGTGGTGCGCTCGTGCGGGTCGTCGGTCAGTTCAGCTCCCAAGGCTAGATACGGAGTCGCAAAGAACGTGAAGGCCGTCATCAAGAGGATGTACGCGCAGGCAAGATAAACGGCAGTGAGCCAGGGGCTCTGCACGGGCGGCGCAAAAAGAAAGAACAAAAGCACTCCGAGGGGAAGCGCCGAGGCAAGCAAATAAGGCTTGCGGCGCCCAAAGCGGGAGCGGGTGGTGTCGGACACGTATCCGACCAAAGGATCCGTAACCGCGTCCCACAGCCTCCCCAGAAACAGGGCGCCACCCACCAGCACCGGAGAAACCCTGAGGACATCCACGTAGAAGAAGAGCAAGTACTGGTTCAACGTGGCGTTCTTGGCGCTCACGGCCAGTTCCCCTACCCCGTACAAGATCTTGGTACGTACCGGCAGTTGCTTCTCCATCCCGGTGAGGCCTGTAACGATTTGGCACTCGTCGGGAAAGCAAAATCGCCTCACAGGGCAAGCTAAGGTCGTAAACCGTCGCCAGCGGCGACGGATCCGGAGCAACCAGCGGGCGCAGATGCACTTGTGTGCGAGATTCGCCGTAGTGTAGTCAAGATGGTGAGAGCGGCGGGTCGGCAACTGCCACCGGCTCTCGGGGGACCACAGACTTGATCGCAACACGTTGGCTCGACACCCTGTTGCAGCGAGAGCGCGCGATTTTTGGTTACCTCATCGATTCGCCTTTAGCCCCCCTTGCGGAGCCCACCCGTGGCTGGGAGTCTCTCGCTCGCAAAATCCAGCGCGAGGCCATGGCTGCCGCGATCCCGCCGATTGCGTGGAGCGCGGCCACGATTACCGCTGCGTATGCGCTGGCACAACTCTGGGTTCGCCCCGGCCAGGCCCTATCGGTGTGGCCTCTGTACGTGGTTCAATGTACCGTGCCGTTGTTTCTCCTCGGCGTGCTGAAAACGCGGCTGCAGGCGCACGTTGAAACCGCCTTCTTGGCTGCCGACCTCGTCTATACCGGTGCCCTCTGCGCCCAACTGCTGGGACCCGACACACACCCGTCAGGAATCGCCGGATTCGTGGCTGTCAAGCTGTTAGCCGTTGCGGCCTTTGTGCCGTGGCGACCACGATACCAGTGGGTCTCCGTGTGCGGTGCTCTGCTTTTTTATGGGATCTGCCTCCCTTACTCGGTCCGCTACGCTTTGGAAACCCACCGCCTGCATCTGTATGCACTGCCGTTCATCGCCGGGGGTTTCTCCATCCTCGGCATCCGTGCCGTTGCCTGGCAAAGATTAGAACTCGTGCGCCACGCGCTCATTCGTGACGTAACTCTGGGGCGACTGCAGTTGCTTTTGGATCACATGCCCGCAGCTTGCGTCGTAAGCGACCGGGAGAACCGGTACATTTACTGGAACCGCGCCGCCGAGAGCATTTTTGGCTACGGTGCCGAAGAAGTGCTTGGCAAGACTGTGTTCGAAGTCATCACGCCCCCACACCTTCGAGACCTCTCTCGTCGCGGGATCGAACTCACCGCGCGGGTAGGCAACATCGGTCCAGTGAGATCGGAAAACCTGACAAAAGACGGACGCCGAATTATCTGCGAGTGGAGCATTGTAGCGCTACGCGACGCCGACGGCTCGTTCTTCGGGGTGCTGTCCATGTGCCAAGACGTTACCGAACGACACCGCGACGAAGAAGAACGGCGCAACACGATCGAGAAACTCCGCGAGGTGGATCGGTTACGCGCGGATTTTGTGGCAACCATGTCACACGAACTGCGCAACCCCCTGAACGCAATCATGGGATACGCCGGTTTGCTCGCGGAAGGAACCTTCGGGCCGCTGGTTCCGGAGCAAAGGGCAATCCTTGAAAGGATGAACCTGCGGGCCAGAGAACTCTTGGAGCTGGTGAATTCCGCCTTGGATGTAAGCCGGATCGAAAGTGGCCAAGCCCTGGTCAAGTTGGAAGTGGTGCAACCCGGCGCTGTGCTAGAGGAAATTCGACAAGGCACGGCCGAACTCCAGAAATCGGGCGTCCGTATCGAGTGGGACATCGAGCCAGACTTACCGGCTCTTTACACCGACGCAACAAAGGTGAAGGTCATCGTGCGCAATCTCTTGTCGAACGCAGTAAAATATACCGACCAAGGCTACGTTCGGGTCCGAGCCCGGCGTAGTTACCCTGGCGTGGAAATCTCTGTGTCAGACAGCGGCCGGGGCATTCCGAACGCGGAACTCGAGAATATTTTTCGGCCCTTCCACCAGCTCCGCGAACGGGGCAATGAAGACCCACCCGGCGCCGGCTTGGGCCTCTACTTAGTACACCGCTTCGCAGAGTTGCTGGGTGCCGAGATTCACGTGGAAAGTGAGGTTGGAAGAGGCTCCACATTTACCGTGAAGTTACCGGCGCAGCCGCCGGGCACGTTACTGGGGTGAGCACCGCCGCCTTGGCCAGCGGAGTGGGACGACGGCCACAACCATACCGCGCCCCTTCAACGCGACGCATCAACACACTCGCGCAACGCCTCGGGGAGCGAAGGCGACTCATCCACTGGCAGGGTGCGGAACACTCTCCCTCCCTGCGCTCTACAGCTTGCAGGATCGAGTTCCGACCAACATCCAGACGCCCCCTGGCAGATGGTCATTTCTCTCGGAAGCGGTCGCGCTGGCCCCTCGCCCCCGCCCGGCCTGACAGGCTCAATTTCTGCCGGCTGCTCCCCGACTCGCGGTTCCGCCGTGCTCTCTGCCTGGGCCACGCCCACGAGACCAGAACGCACGGCATCCGCCACAGTGCATCGAAGCCACCAAGCCGGCGGCGCCAGGGCGAGCGAGCACACCGAACACATAAGCAGAAGGCGGCGGTGCCACCCCCCGGCTTTGGCAGGTCGTGCCGGCTCCAACTCGCCGCGCCGCAAAAGAAAGTTCTTCGGCACCATCACTGCGCCCCTGCCAGCCTCCACGCCGCCGCAATCCGCACCAACTGCGCAGCCATCAAGGCGGCAACGATCTCTCCGAGCGCAAGTGCCGCCAGGCAACCGATCCTCGCTCGGCTTACCGCGGCACGGGCCCGCCAGAGGGAGGCGAGACAGACAAGCGGAAAGACCGCCAAGGCGAGTACGATCTCGACTCGCGGCGCGAAAACCTCCATGCGCATGAGCAAAAGGTAGCCCAGGGTTCCAACCGGTTGTGGTAGGAGAAGCCACGCCCTACGCGAAGGTGCGGCTTCCCGATGGCCCCGCTGATCACGCGAGTCGCCGCGGCTGCTCATGGCTCCTTGTCACCCTGGGCGGCCAACGCTTGTAAGCGCTCGAGTTCCTTCTCCTCGCGGGCAATGGCTTCTAGGTAAAAGGGATCGTTGAACGGCTCCGCGGTGAACTCCGCGCCCGAATATGCGCGCGTCCAATAATTGGGCTCCCACAAGCGACTGAGCGCGTTCGGCATGTTGGTGGCGTTCAGCAGCGAAACGAAGCGCAGTTGGAATGGCCCGGTAGCCGCCGGGCGACCGGTCCGTTCGTCGGGATGAAACATTCGACCGTAGTACAGCAAAGGGATCCAATGCTGTCCTGCTTCCAGCTCCTTGCGGTTCTGCGCCACTCCCACGGGACGCCCTCCCGAATCGTACAACGTCCCCGACAAATGGAACGCTCCACCCCTTTGCACATCCAATTCCACTTCGATCACGACGCTACCGTTTTCGACATGGTCACGGAAATTTCCAGTGAGCCGCGCCCCGGGCCGGCTATACTGGAAACTCGTACCCGCTCGCCGCTCCAGTCCATCGAGGGAAACCGCCACCACTCGGACCAGGTACGATACCGCAACCTCCTCCCCGGCGGGCGGCTCGATCCGCGCTGTATAAACCGCATCGCCAGCTTGTGCGTCTCCGTCCTGCCCATCGTCACGAAAGTCGAATGTTCCGACTTCTTGGAGTGCTTCACTCATCAGGATTCCCGTAATGGACTGAGTTGGAACCTTCTCTCCTTGGGCCGTGAGATAAGCATACACCAGAACGCTGTCCGGCTCTTCGAACACGAGCTGCCCGGAGAAAACCGTCAGCACCGGATCCTCGCCCTCGGGCCCTCCTGCCTCGATGGGGGACACCTCTCGCTCCGCCAAAATCGGGTCCTGGCCACTCTCGATGGGGCGCGATTCGGGGGGAAACTCGCTCCGCCGTCTGTAGTCCTCGATCAGCTCTTGGGTCAACGCAATCGCGGCGCGCGGGTCGAAGATTTCCTCCTCATCGGATTCCTGCTGCACCTGCGCCGTCGGAGAAGGCTGCTCTCGGCTCGCACCGATGCCTTCGCCTAACGATGGCGGAACGCTGCTGGATTGCGCCTGCACCCTCTGGGTCGGCCGCTCCGTACGTTCGGCAGAGTGCGCCAACCTCCCCACCTCAGGCGTTCTTCCCCGAAACCAAAGCAGCACACCGGTCCCGACTCCCAGCGTGACAAGCAGCAAGGCCCCCCGTTTCCACCCTCCAGACCGTCGCTCTCTCATTGCCTAGGGTTTCTCGCTGTCAGAGACCTCGGCGAACGGCGGTTACTTCTACCCCGGAAAACAGCGGAGGGCGCAGCAAAAAGCCACGCCCTCCGCGTACATGGATTCCACGTCTGGAACAAAGCGACCTTAGTAAAGCAAGGTGATAAATTTCGCGGTCGACATAGAACTCTGCACGCTGGTGTTCGGCGCGCAGGGAGAGCTGCCACAGTACCACACACCGTCCGGAATCTGCTTGCGCGTGCTGTAACGGGAGTCGTTACGGATGTTGTCGTGGTTCTCATACCCCGCGTCCAAGTTCCGGAACCCTGAGGCCTCCTGCTTATAGCTGTTGCCGCAAACGTTGCTGTTATCGTAGCCTGCCGTTGCGCTTCCGTTGCAGGCATAAATGGAGGCGTACTGAACGATGCCGTCATCTTCCCCACTCAAGCAGGCGCTGGCACCAAAGATCGCCTGGTAGCCGCCGACGAGGTACACGTTCTTCGACGGGGCGTTCGAATACGTACGCACCTGCACATCGTCTGCGCTGCGGAGCCAGTACGTGGCGGTGTCGCAGCTCTGAATGAACCGTGCGATGAAATTGCACAACAAAGAGCTGTTGCCGCACACCGCGTCCGCTCCCTGAGAACCCCGGTGAGCACCACTGACTGCGATCACCCGGCTGATTCGCTGTCCGACCGTGCCGTAAATGGACTTGTAGTTCGGATCGGTGGAACGGCTGTTGCCCAGAATGAAGTCCATAATCGTGCCGCCCATGCTGTGCGCGATGACCCAAAATGTCCCCCCGTTCGCGTACGTGCGTGCGCAGCGGTTCCCTCCACCGTCAGCACCACCGTTGGTGGCATTGATAATTTCGTTGGCGACTTCGTCGGCGGCCCCGGCTCCCCAGTACGGGTCGTTTCCCTTGTAACCGACCACGTAATAACTTGCGGCGAAGTTCTTAGTCGCCGTCTTCACGAAATCGGTGCTGCTCGTCTTCCAGTAATTCCGCGCAACGGACCAGTTTGTGTACGTGTCGGTATTCGTCTGCTTGCCGTGCACAAAAATCATACACGGCTGCGCCGATACTCGCCCGGCACAGAGCACGACTGCTCCCGCCAGAATCCACACAACAGTTGTCCATCTCGGCTTCTTCGTAGACCCTCCCCTTCCTCGTCCGCCTATCACGAAGGCGGTTGGGGGCCGGCTGCCAGAATTTGAAGCGGAAGTCAAGCGCGAGCGCCCCGTTCCGGATACCGCCAGGACCATGCAGCCCTAACCTCCCCGAGTGGGCATCGGCGAAAGCCGTTTTCCGACCGCAGCAGGCTCTCACTGGTGCGGTCGGCCCCTGTGGTCCCGAATTCCCCAAGTCAGCGCCGGCGTCGGCGCATTTCCTGTTCGTAATACTGCCGGTAAAGTACCTGCCACTCGCGGCTTCCTACCGGCACGGGACGCGACAGGGAGCTGATTTTCTTTCGGACCAAGGCGTCCACTTGCGCGTCGAGCTGCTCTTCCCGTTCGAATACCCGCTTGATCTCTGCCAGCGCTTGCCGCTCGTTTTCCACCACCACCAAGCCTTCCCGCTTGAGAACATCCAGGATCCGGTGAGCCAAGTACGACCTGCGTCCCTCCGAGAACTGCATCTCCAAGTACCTACAGAACGAAGCCGCGTTCCTCCGCAAGGCGTGCCTTGATCCCTTGCACGAGTTTGCGCCGGTCGAGTTCCGGGTTGCCGCGCAAGTACTTCTCGGCCATCTGCTCTGCCTCTGCTTCCAGCGCCGCTTCTTCTTCGAGATTTTGCATCAGGACCCGAGCGACCATATTTTGTAGAACCTTTTCCTCAGCCGCGGGGCGCACGAACCCTTTCTGAACCAACGACTCCACAATCTCCCGCGCGAGAGCGTCCATTTGCTCCGGTCGTAGCCGCATGCTGCCTCCTGACGTCGCCCTACGCCCTCGCAGCTTGGCTCTTCGCAACCCGCGCTTTTTTCCGCTTCGCCGCGGCTCGCACCTTCTTCCTCTGATTCCCTTGCTGCCGCAAAAGCAGCGCGTGTAACTGCTTTTCCAAAGCGCGGAGCCCTCGCTCCACGCGCCGCAGCTCTTTTTGCACCGCGGGCTGAGCGGCAAATCGTTCCAAGGACTGCCGTACTCGCTGGTCAATTCGATGCTGTAATTCCTCGAGCTGCCGCTGCGGCGATTCAAACCAAGCTTCCCCGCCCCGGTTGCCTTTCCGGCCTCCGACACCCGTCAATTGGCGCACGCCCCGCTGCGCCAACTCTTCGATCGCCTCCCGCCCCTTCTCGACGCTCGAACGCAGTTCGTGCAGCGCTTCGCCACCCTGTTGGATCAACCAACGCAGTACCGGTAGTTGGAGCAACGGGCGCGGCTTTTTTTGCTGCTCGAAGATGATCTGGGCGAAGGTCACAGCGGTCAAATCCTCGCCCGTGTCGTTGTCCACCACACGTACATCCTCACCAGCCCGCACTAGGTCTGCCACGCCATCCAGCGTGACATACCGGCTGGTCTCGGTGTCGTAGAGTTTGCGGTTCCCGTATCGCTTGATCACGCGCGGCATGATGAACGGCCTTGAGCTGAGGTTAGCAGCTAACACATGAGCCTGAACGCAAGCAATGCACTTCGCGGGCACGGCGAACGCATTGCTAAGGCGTTCGCTCCTCTGTAGGTTTGCGCTCGATGCCAGCGCGTCGCTTCTTGGCTGCCGCGGTGCAAATGAACGCCTCTGCTGACAAGGGGGAGAACTTGCGCCGGGCGGGTTCTTACATCGAGCAGGCAGCCCGCAGGGGAGCGGCTCTGGTTACCCTGCCAGAGCTGTTTTTCTGGCGCGGTCAACCGGAAGCTGAAGCGACGGCGGCGGAGCCCATCCCCGGGCCTACGACAGAGCGCATCTGTTCTCTTGCGCGGCAGTTCGCCGTGTACATCGTTGCTGGTTCGATCCTGGAACACAATGCGGGCCAGCGCCCGTTCAATACCAGCGTCTTGATTGACCCTCGCGGTCAAATCCTGGCGAAGTACCGCAAAATCCACTTATTCGACGTTGCTATCCCGGGTCGAGTCGAGATCCTCGAGTCGGCCCGTCGCCAGGCCGGAGACCAGATCGTCATCGTCGAAACCGAGTTGGGGACCATTGGCCTGACCATTTGTTACGACTTGCGCTTCCCGGAATTGTTCCGCGCCTTAACCCTCCAGGGGGCAGAGATCATCGCTTTGCCGAGCGCCTTCACTTTCTTCACCGGGGCGGCGCACTGGGAGGTGTTGCTCCGCGCCCGAGCTGTGGAAAACCAAGTGTACGTGATTGCCCCGAATCAGATCGGGAAGGGCGAAGGAGGCGTTCCGAGTTTCGGGCACTCGGCGATCGTGGACCCCTGGGGTGTCGTGGTCGGGCAGGCTCGCGACGAGGAATGTGTGGTCATCGGAGAGGTAGACCTGGAGCACGTCATGCGAGTTCGGGCCGAACTTCCCTGTCTGGCGCATATCCGGCTGCCCGTCGCGAACACCGTCTCGGCGCAGCGGGCACGGAGTGCGGCGGCCAAGCAAACTACCAACCCCCGAACCGGATAACGGGAGATGCTCAAAGCGCATACAACGCCGACCCAGCCGCACAAAGGTTTCTTCCGGGTCGTTAGCAGCGAGGAAGCGCGCGCGCGGCTGGCAGAGATTCGCCCGGTGGGCACCGAGAGCGTCGCTGTAGCGCAGGCAGCTGGCCGGGTCTTGGCTCGCAAGGTAGCCAGCCCCATTGACCTACCTCACTTCGATCGCGCGGTCATGGACGGCTACGCGGTTCGCTCCGCGGATACCTTCGGGGCCTCGGAGAGCCAGCCAGCGTACCTTCGGCTGGTGGGCACGATTGAAATGGGGCAAGAGGCTCGTGACCCACTCCCCCCTGCATGTGCGGCCCGCATTGCCACTGGGGGAATGCTGCCACCCGAAGCCGATGCAGTGGTGATGGTTGAGTACACAGAAGAGACGCCAGACGGACTTTTAGAGGTGCGGCGCAGCGTGGCCCCGTGGGAGAACGTACAGCGCGTCGGCGAAGATGTTCGCCGCGGCACGTTGCTGTTCGAAGTCGGCTACCGGCTGCGCCCCATCGATCTGGGTGCCCTCACCGGCGTTGGCATCACACGGATGCGCGTCTTCCGGCGGCCACGTGTCGCCCTCCTCTGCACAGGGGACGAGATCGTTCCCCCGGAAGTGCGGCCCCGTCCCGGCCAAGTGCGGAACGTAAACGAATGCTCTTTGCTTGCGATGATCGAGCAGGAAGGAGCCGAGGTAACAAACCTCGGCATCGTTCGAGACTCTGCACCGGCGCTTCGCGGTGCGCTCGCGGAAGCCATCGTTCACCATGACGCCGTGCTGTTATCGGGAGGCAGCTCTGTGGGCGCAAAAGACGTAGCGCTTGCCGTTCTGATGTCCTTCCCCCGTTCAAAAGTACGCTTCCATGGAATCTCGGTAGCGCCCGGAAAGCCGACGCTCTTTGCGCTCTGTTCGGGCAAGCCGGTTCTGGGCCTGCCCGGCCATCCCCAATCAGCGCTCGTGATTTTCCAAATTTTCGGAGCGCCCTTCTTGCGGATTCTCGGCGGCGAGCGCCCCGAGTTTGCCTTTCGCTGGCGTGCCCGCACCAGCGCGGTTCTGGCTCAGGGGGTTCCCTCGCAACCGGGCCGGGAAGATTACGTCCGGGTGCGCTTGCACGAGCAGGAAGGGACCTGTGTTGCGGTGCCAGTGCCCGGCAAATCGGCTTCGGTGTTCAACCTGATCCATGCCGACGGCCTCATCCGGATCCCCGCACACGCCGAGGGTCTCGAAGCAGGAAGCCCGGTCGAGGTCTTGTTATTGCGCTGAGCCCCGAGCCTGCGCATCGAGCCGTTGCAACCATTGCCAGAGCAAGCGGTTCACTTCTTCCGGCGCCTCCTGCTGTACCCAATGCGACACGTTGGGCAAGTAGTGGAGCGTCAAATCAGTCACAAAGCGCTCCGTACCGTACGTGGTTTCTTTTCCCAAAGCTGCGTCTCGCTCGCCCCAGATCATTAACGTGGGGGTGTCAATGCGCGGGTACCCCAAACGGCGCTGCCGCTGAGCGCCGCCACCGCGTAGCAGAGCGCGATAATAGTTCAGCATGGCAGTGAGCGCTCCGGGTCGGGCCGCCTGATCTCGATAAACTTGCAATACCTCCTGCGGGAAGCGGCTCTTGTCCACCGCCATCCCAACGAAGGCCTGGCGAATCGCCCGATAGTCCCCGGCCGCCAGCAGCATTTCGGGTAACCAGGGAAGCTGAAAAAACAGGGCATACCACGACCGCAGCAGTTGCCGGCCCCAGATAGCCCGCTCCATGAGCGCCGGGTGCGGTACGTTCATGATCACAAGTCCACGCAAAAGCTCGGGGTGTCGCATGGCGAAATACCAAGCGATCACGGCGCCCCAGTCGTGTCCGATCAACAGCGCTCGCTGGCTACCCGAGGCCGCGATCAAACCGCGCACGTCTTCCAACAGGTACTCGATCGCGTAATCTTGCATCCGCAGCGGCCGTTCGGTCTCTCCGTAGCCACGCAGGTCCGGTGCCCAAGCCCGGTATCCCGCCTCCGCCAAGATCGGCAACTGGTACCGCCACGAATACCAACACTCGGGAAACCCATGCAGACACAACGCGAAGCGCTCTCCTGCGCCGCACTCCGCTAGGTGAAAGCGTAGCTGGTTTGCAAGGACGAAGCGGTGCTCGATCGGAGTTCGCACGATGATCTCTCCTCGTGTGGGTGGGTGCACCCATAGCATCGAGATTTGGTGCTTTCCTTTGCATTGTGTTTCGTGTTCTGAAGGTTTGTCATGGAAACAATCGCGCGCGCCAGGCGAGCACGCTGGTACTGCGCGTTCGCTCTTCTCGCCCTCCCTACCATGGCGCGGGCTACCATCTTCGTACCGATTCCAGTGCACGACGTTGTGCGCAGCGGCGACGCCGTGATCGTCGGCACCGTGCTCTCCGTGTCCCTCGAGATCGGGCACCACGGCCATTTCCTGACCCGAGCCCGCCTGTCCGTGCTTCAGACGCTGGTTGGCCGAGTTCCTCCTCGGGAAGTGGAAGTGCTCACGCTGGGCGGTGCATTGCAGGACGAAATCGAGATCGTTGCAGGAGGCGCGGCCCTAATCCCTGGAAACACATACGCCCTGGTCTTGCGGCAAGTTGCTCCTAGTCTGTGGCGCCCCGTGCAGCTTGGCGCCGGCATCTTCCGACTCGCGCGCGCGACAGCTACTCAGCGCGTCTGGAAACCATTCGAGGGAGAAGTCCGGGTGCAGGTGCCCCCGATGATCCCCTCTACAGCCAGCGAGTGGTCTTGGGATGCCTTCGCGCAAATCCTGCGGGACGCGCGTCCCGACTTTGTCAATCTCACCGAGCCGTTGATCCCTAAAGAATCGGCTTCGGCTCGTTTTCAGCTTGCGCGGCCGCTGGGGCGTTTATTCGAGCCGGACGTCGGGGAACCGGTGTTGTTTTTCGCCGACCCACGCGGCGACGCTGCATTGGGGGTGGAGGCAGCATGGCGAGCGGTTCAAGCCGGCTTGAACGCTTGGAGCGAACAACCAGGAGCAAGTCTCCAGCTATCCTTCGGGGGTGCGGCAAGAGACTTCGGGACGGCATGCCCGGACCCGGGCGGCCAGCCGTTCAAAATCTTTTTCGACGATCCGGCAGGAATGATTGATCCGCCCCTTGCGTGCCGCGGCGTGCTGGCACTTACCTCGTACCGAGCCAATCAAGCGGAGACCAAAAGTTTCTTCGGCCAGACGTTCGCGCGCATCCGCTGCGCGACCTTGACTTTTGCCGATGGTTGGGGCTCGTGTCCGGAGTGGTCCGAGTGCAACCTAGCCGAGATTGCCACCCACGAACTGGGTCATGCAATCGGACTGGCTCACTCCTCCGAGCGCGAACCGGAGCCGAATGACCGCTTGCGCCTTGCGACCATGTACGTGCGAGCCCACTTCGACGACCGCTGCGCCCGCCTGATGGACGACGACCTCGACGGTCTCCGCTTTCTCTATCCTGCCGAAGTACCGCCATCCATTCTCGGCCAACAAACTTTGCCTCCGGCAATTCCTGGGCAACCCTACCAATATTCCTTCATGGTGGGCGGCGGAGAGCCGCCGTATTCTTGGAGTCTGACGCGGTCGGATTATTGCGGTTTCGTCCTCCTCAATGACGGCACGCTTACCGGCGCCGTCCCGGATTGCTTCTGCCCGGCCAGGACTCTTCCCCCTCCACCCACACCCGCTCCGAGTCCCTACGTCTTCGTTCAGGTTCAAGACGCTCGTGGCCGTAGCCACACGCGCTTCTTTCACGTACCAGTTTCTGCTGCCTCGTTTGCCCCCTGTACGCCAACACCCACACCGACGTTTTCGGCTACCCGCTCACCCAGCGCCTCTCCCACTCGCACGGCCAGCTTCCCGCCCGTCACCCCGTTCTCAGCCACTCCAACTCCGCTCCGGACCATGCCCCCTCCGACCGCAACTTCCAGCAGCCCAACCGCCACTCTCACCACTCCGCTCCCGACAAGAACCCTGTCGTGTGTTGGGGACTGCGACCAGTCTGCTCAGGTGACCATCGAAGAACTCATCCGCTTGGTTCGGATCGCACTTGGTGAAGAACCAGTCACAGCCTGTCCCGCCGGGGACCGCAACAGTGACGGCTCGGTGACTGTGGACGAGGTGATTGCAGCGGTGCGAGTTGCTCTCGACGGGTGCTGAACTTTCTGGCGTATTGGTGGGACGGTAGACGGCCCAGCGGCTTTTGTTACCTTTGCCCACCATGGCGCGAACTCGTTTTTTGCACAAAAAGACGCTGCCCGAAGCTCGGCGGCTCTTTCTGGAAGCTGCCCGGGTGCATCCTAGCGGGGAGAGGGTAGCCGTAGAGGAAAGCCTCGGCCGAATCCTCTACGAGCCAGTCTTCGCCCGCAACTCCGTGCCTCACTACCACGCTGCGGCGATGGACGGCATTGCGGTGCGCGCGGAAGACACCTTCGGTGCTAGCGAGGCGCAGCCACGGGCCCTGCGGCTCGACGCGCAGGAGAACGGCTTTGTTTACGTAGACACTGGCCAACCCCTTCCCCACTGGGCCAACGCCGTGATCATGATCGAACACGCGGAAGAACTGAACCCACACGAGGTGCAGGTCCGACAGGCGGCCGCTCCTTGGCAACATGTCCGGTTGGTCGGGGAGGACATCGTTGCCACCGAGCCTCTGCTGCCGCGCGGGCATCGAATCCGCCCGTATGACATCGGCGCCCTTCTCGCAGCCGGATACGCCGAGATCACCGTCGCCCGCCGCCCGCTGGTCGGCATTGTTCCCACCGGCAGCGAGCTGGTCGAGCCGGGTGCCGAACTCAAGCCTGGGAACATCGTCGAGTTCAACTCACGGGTCGCTGCCGCATTCGTGGCCGAATGGGGCGGAAGCCCGAGGCGTTATCCAATCGTACCAGATGAACTGAACGAGATGCAGGAGGTTCTCCAACAGGCTGTGGCTGAAAACGACATCTTGGTATGGATTGCCGGCTCCTCTGCCGGCGAACACGATTTCAGCCTGCAATTGCTCAGCACCGCGGGGGAAATCCTCGTGCATGGGATCGAGATCATGCCAGGCAAGCCCGCCCTCTGTGCAGTCGTACAGGGTAAGCCCGTGTTAGGTCTACCCGGCTATCCCGTGTCGGCGGTCATCGTAGCGCAACAACTCCTCCGTCCCCTGCTGGCCCGCGCCCTCGGCTGCGTGGAGGACGAGCCTGCGACCATTCACGCTCGCGCGCTTCGCAAGATGCCCTCGAAGCTCGGGCTCGAAGAGTTCGTGCGCGTGAATGTTGGTGTGGTGGGAAAGCAGATTGTTGCAGCTCCGCTTCCCCGCGGTGCCGGTGCGATCTCTTCCCTCGTCCGTGCAGACGGTTTCGTGCGCATTCCAACCTTCTCCGAAGGAGTTGATCCTGGACAGAACGTGCCGGTCGAGTTGCTCCGCCCGTGGCATGAAGTTCAACGCACGATTTTGATTGTCGGTAGTCACGACGTAACCTTGGGTTACCTCGAAGATGCCCTGCGGCAAAGCAATCCTGCGTTCCGCCTTGCGTGCAGTAACGTGGGCAGCCTGGGAGGAATCCTGGGTCTTGCCCGTGGCGAAGGGCACGTCGCGGGATGTCACTTGCTGGACCCGGAATCCGGCACGTACAATTTGCCCGAGGTCCGCAAGCACTTCCGGGCTCGCGACGTCGTGGTCGTGCACCTGGCGGTTCGCCAACAAGGTCTACTGGTGTTGCCCGGGAATCCGAAGGGCATCCACGGCATCGCGGATCTGCCGCGCAAGGACGTGCGATTCGTCAACCGGCAACCAGGGGCTGGCACCCGCGTGTTGTTGGATTACCTGCTCGCCCGCCAGGGAATTTCAGCGACGCGTATTCGCGGCTACGAACGCGAAGAATTCACCCACATGGCGGTTGCTGCCGCCGTCGCTGGAGGGATTGCCGATTGTGGCCTCGGGATCGCCGCCGCTGCCCAGGCGATGGGCCTCGATTTCGTGCCGATCGAACACGAGGAGTACGATCTTGTGCTACGCCGAGATTTCGCCGAAAGTGACGCGGGAAAGGCTTTACTCGCTGCGTTAACGTCCGCGAGCTTCCGCGCTAGCGTTGCATCCTTGGCCGGTTACGACTTCACCCGCGCAGGTGAGCAGAAAGAGTTTGCGGCCACGCCGCGCAGAAGAAACCCGCCAAGGGCCCGACCCTCCGCCGGAGCGGCGGCCGAGTAGCCCCTTCGGCGGCCAAGTGCAGTGGGACTCCAGAGAAAGCACGAGGTGTGGTTCCAAATCAATCCGAACGCGCCCGAAATTCCTGCTCGGAATTGCGGGTGTTGTTCGTAAAGCGCGCCTCCCAGCAAGTTTGCCCGCTCGTGAGTTGGAGCACCACCTGTGGATCTTGATCGAACGGCAACGCCGGCACCGCAAAGTTGAAGCCGGAAGCCCGCAGGCTCACGTTGGCTTTGCCGGGATCCCCGCTGTTTAGCCGCACCGACACCACCCCACCTTGCTTGCCATCGGAACTCCGGAAGCGGTAGCCTCGTTTGGTCTTCACCCAACAGGGCTTTTTGGTCGTGCACAGCCCTCCCGGCGAGACAGCCTGTTCCCACACAAGGAGCGAAGAGCCCGCAGACGAATCGTACAGGCACACCGTCACTCCATCGTTTGCACGCGGGTTTCCCAATTCCGCGACCGAAGTGGACGAGCCCTTATCCCAGCGCCAGCTAAGTGTCGGCTTGCCCGTGAGCGGGTCGCGCACGACCAACGAACTCGCTGCCGCTTGGCTCGGCTGCTTGCAGCCCGAGCGAGGCTCTTCATCGCCGATGCACATCCCCGCAATGCACTGGTCAGGGTTGGTGCACGGGTTGCCATCCGAACAACTCGTCCCGTCGTCCACCGGCGCCCCCAGGCAATCCCCGCTTTGGCAAGTATCTCCGACCGTGCAGTCGTTGCCATCGTTGCACGGCTTCCCCTCGTTTGCCGGATCGGCGCAGCGCCAAGTCAGTTGCGACACCGTAAACTGGTAGACCCCGGAACTCTGGTATGCCTTGACCAGAGCGGACCACGGACCAGGGACGGGGTTCACGAATCGGCAGAACGCGGTCGAACGTACTCCATCGTCAACGCAATCGGCTGTGGTCTCGGTCAAACCAACGCCGGGTCCCGCGAACAAATCGAAGTCGCTCGTGGCATTCACCGTGAGGCGCAACTCTTGAGTTCCTGTGGGTACCTCGAACTGATACGGCAACACTTCCCCGGCCGCCAAGACACCCTCGTACATGGCGACGGAGGCCCCCTCCTCGCCGACGTGCGCCAAGGATCCACACGTGCTGGCACCCAGGTCAGCTCCAGCCTCCCCTTCAATCCAAGAACGGTACTGAAACACGTTGGCATCGTAACTCAGGTCCCCCAGACCACAGTTTTCCTGGTGGCCGCCGGACGTGACCCCAGCGAGGCGTGGGCCAGTCCCGAAATCAACAAACAACGGTCCACCGGAATCTCCATTACAAGTGTTGGAATTGCTACCAGGCACTCCGAGTGGACTCAAAAACTTCCAACAAACTGAAGTGGTGTCCGAGATTCCCGCGGCGCAGGGCGCAGTGACCACGTTTCCCGCTCGCTTGATGCCGACCGATTGATCGCGCCCGCCAGTCCGCCCGAACCCAACAATCCGACCTGCACTGCCCGGTGTCGGGGAAGCCACATCGTTGATCCGGGCCGGGACAATGCCGGTGACGTCCGTCGCGAGTCGGAGCACCGCCACGTCGGCGACCGGAAAGTCGAACTCCACCGGCACACGAATACTCTGCACCGCGAACACGCCCGCGTGTTGAAGGAACACAAAATATCGCCCGGGGTTGGGCGCATTGCTGCCTTGGCAGGCAATCCCCAGTGTGTCGCACACACAGTGGGCCGCGGTCAAAAAGGTGTGACAACCAATCAACGTTCCCGTACAAATCATAGCGGCCGACTCGGCGTTGCCACTGTTGCTGAACAACAGCATTCCCACCGCTGGGGCCTCGCCCGTCAGCACCCCGTTGACGATGGGTCCGCCTCCCGCCACGTCTCGGGCCGCCGCGGCCGAACCCGAAATCCAAGACAGCAGCGCGCATAAAAATGCTACCGCCTGTGCTCTTCGTCTCATTGGGTCTCCCGCGTGGATTGTGTGCGGATTTCTTGTTGCCCTGCACGCACCGCACTCTGCTGTGCGCCTCTTCTCATGCAGCTCCCACCCCGACTCGTGCACTGGCCTCCAACCGTTGCACTTCCTCCTGGAGCACCCGCGGCAGGCGCAGCACGCTTTCGACCACCCGCACCTCGGGAATCAGCTCAGCCAGATTACTGCCTTCCCGATCCTCCTTCTTTCCTTTCAGACGCTGAAACGCCCGCAAGAGCTCGGGCGCCATCGGCGCAACTTTTGTTCCGCGGATTGCCAGGATGCGCTGGCTCGGCGCCGCGAATGCCAAAAACGCCGCACCGTAGGTTCCACCTCCCAGTACCGACACGATTCGATGTCCAAGCAAGCGGACGGCAACGTACGCACGCAAGCACTCGGCAAGCACCCGGGGTAGCCCACTCCCTTCCTGCCCCACATCTACAGCGTGCCCCTGGCAAAAAATGCAATTCAGAATCAGCGCCCGTTCCTCGGGAGAGAAGTCTCGGACCCGGGCTAACTGTGCAACCACCAAAGCCACTTCAGGAATTCCCACGCCGTGGCTCTCGCCATCAGCCGGCCCGAGGACAACCCCCAATGCGGGGCGCTCCGCCAGGCGCCCCCACGCAGCTTGGGCGAGCCCCGCCATGGCGACCTCTCCAAATGGCTTCCACTGCCGGCGCAAGGAATACTCGAGCAGCCTTCGCCGGCGCTTGCGCGCAGAAGCCCGCCAACGCCCGGTTCCTGCAGGAAGCTGCTCCAGGCGCTCTTGGACGAGCCTGGCGGATTCGGTCAGCCGATCCTGCAACGAGCTGCGCCGCAAACCGCGTACTTGCTCAAACCCGCTGCACACCGCCTCGCGCACCACAGTCACGGTGGCTTCCCTCACCCACCGGACGTCGCCAGTGGTCCAACGATGCTGCGCAGAAGTTGCGCGTAACGCCTCGCCCGCCGAGACTCCCGGGCACACCTCCGAGAAGAGCTGCGGACCCGTGAGGCCCCAATGACAATCACCCACCATGACGCGGAGGTCGGGGAGGCCGGCCATCACTGCTGGTGCTCCGAAGCAACCCCGCGGCCCGGAGATCACCTGTACGATCGGCGGCCCCACCAAGGAGCACTCCGCCAGCAACACACCCGCGGCAGAGGTCGCGGCCAAAGCTCGCGGGCCCTCCTCGACCCGTACCCCACCCGTGTCGAGACAGAGCAAGACCGCCTCAGCCTCGCGGCGACCATCGCGGCAAAGTTCGGACAGGGTCTGCGCTACCGCTCCTGCTTCGGTCACTCCGAACGTGCCACCGCGAACTCGGCCATCGGTAGCGATCCCCAAGACCCGCACACCAGCGATGAAACCGCTCCCGATCACCAGTGGGCTGTCGTCCCGCTGCCAGCGCGGTTGAAACGATCCCCGGTCGTAGCAGGTCTCCAGGCGCCCGGCTGCGCTCAACTCGTCAAAACGGAGCGGCATGGATGTCGCCTTTCCCGCGCCCGCGAAAGCCCCACCACGGCCACGTTAAGCGGAGGCGCCGGCACCGCTTGTGCGGCAGCGCGTACGCCGTTGCCGGCGCCTGGGATCGCGAGCGCATAACTCGCTTTTGGCACGAAGTCGGCGTGCAGGAAACAGGTTTTTTACGTCCCTTCACTCCACGACGACAGGTACTCGCGCTGTTCCGGAGTAAGCCGATCGATCCTGATCCCAAGGCTTTCCAGCTTCAACGCCGCCACTTGATCTTCCACATGCTTGGGAACCTCATGAACGCGGACTTCCAGTCCCCCGTTTCGACCGCTGCGTACGGCCCACTCGGCGCTCAGCGCCTGGGTTGCAAAGCTCATATCCATCACCGCCGCCGGATGTCCTTCTGCCGCAGCCAAGTTCACTAGTCGGCCTTCTCCGATCACGTAAACCCAGCGGCCATTGCGCAACAAGTAGCCGTCCACGTTCGGCCGAACGTCCTTTTGTGTGCGCTGCGCCAGGCGGCGAAGCCCCTTTAAATCGATCTCGATGTCAAAGTGACCAGAATTGCAGAGAATCGCTCCATCCTTGAGGGACAAGAAGTGCTCCTCTCGGAGCACGTGCTTGTCTCCGGTCAGCGTGATGAACACATCGCCGATTTTCGCTGCCTCTTTCATGGGCATGACGCGGTAGCCATCCATGGCCGCTTCCAGAGCGCGGATCGGCTCCACCTCCGTAACCACCACCTGTGCCCCCATGCCCCGGGCCCGCGCCGCCACTCCTTTTCCGCACCAACCGTACCCCGCGACCACGACCGTACGTCCGGCAAGGAGAATATTCGTGGCGCGCAAGATCCCGTCGATGGTGGACTGGCCCGTACCGTAGCGATTATCGAACAGGTGTTTGGTGTCCGCATCGTTCACGGCAATCACCGGTATGCGCAGCGCGCCGTCGCGTTCCATGGCCCGCAGGCGGATCACCCCCGTCGTTGTCTCTTCCATACTGGCTCGTACTTGTTCCGCCTGGGCAGCGTACTCGGTGTGCAGCAAGGTGACCAAGTCGGCCCCATCGTCCATGGTAATGTTCGGCTTGCGATCCAACACAGCGCGCAAATGGTTGTAATATGTTTTATGGTCCTCGCCGCGCACGGCATACGTCGGAATGTCGTCGTATTTCACGAGTGCCGCGGCCACATCGTCCTGGGTAGACAGCGGGTTCGATGCGCACAGCGCCACCGACGCACCGCCAGCTTTCAGCGTACGGACCAGGTTGGCGGTTTCCGCGGTTACGTGCAGGCAGGCAGAGAGCACCACTCCGCGCAAAGGCTTCTCGCGCTCGAAGCGGTCGCGAATCCGCCGAAGGACAGGCATTTGCTGTTCGGCCCAGTCAATCCGCCGCTTCCCGGCGGCAGCCAGCTTCAGGTCTTTCACGTCGTACTGCTTCATGGGCATGGACTCGATTCCTCCTAAAGTCACAACATCTCAACAAAACACGGGAGCGCCCCGCCGGGCGCTCCCGCGTTGTATCAGAAAGGAAGAGCGACCGAGCTCTCGCTCTTACGCCACAGCAACGCGAGTGTTGCTCGCTCCCTCTGCCGAGGAGGCACCTAAGGCACTGCGCAGCTCTGCCACGCGATCCTCCCGCTCCCAGGTGAAGTAATCTCCCTCGGGCTTGCGGCCGAAGTGGCCGTACGCAGCGGTTCGCTTGTAAATTGGCCTTTGCAGGCGTAGCGTGCGGATGATGTCCGCGGGCTTCATTTCGAACACTTCGCGCACCAGAGCGCCCAGTTGCTCGTCGGGTACAACGCCGGTGTCGAAGGTATCCACCAGCACGGAGATCGGGTCGGCAAGGCCAATCGCGTAGGCAAGTTGGACTTCACATTTCCGCGCCAGCCCAGCAGCCACGATATTCTTGGCGATGTAACGCGCCATGTAAGCCGCGCTCCGGTCCACCTTTGTTGGGTCCTTCCCAGAAAAGGCACCACCGCCATGGCGCCCGTAACCACCATACGTGTCCACGATGATCTTGCGGCCGGTCAGACCGCAGTCTCCTTGCGGGCCGCCTACGACAAAGCGACCGGTCGGGTTCACATGCACGCGCGTCTCCTTGTCGAAGAACTCAGGCGGCAACACCTTCTTGATCACTTCCTCAACCACGAACTCCCGGAGCGTCTGGTACTCCACGTCCGCACTGTGCTGGGTAGATACGACCACTGCATCCACTCGGCGCGGCTTGCCATCTCGGTATTCGATCGTCACCTGCGACTTAGCGTCCGGGTAGACAAACGGGTACTTCCCCGTCTTGCGCAGGTCCGCAAGATGCTTGACCAAGCGGTGGGCGAGCACGATCGGCAGCGGCATCAACTCCGGAGTCTCATCACACGCGAAGCCGAACATCAGCCCCTGATCTCCGGCTCCCTGTTCTTTGAACAAGCCTTGGCCCGGCGTCACACCGATCGAGATGTCCGGCGATTGACGGTCAATCGCCGTCAGGATCGCGCAGGTGTTCCCGTCGAACCCCATTTCCGAGGACGTGTAACCGATTTCGCGAATCGTGTCGCGCACGATCTCGGCGTATGGCACTTGCGCGTTGGTGGTGATTTCCCCGGCCACTACCACCATCCCTGTCTTGGTCAGCGTCTCACAAGCCACGCGGCTCGTGGGATCCTCCGCAAGCAGGGCATCCAGAATCGCGTCTGAAATCTGGTCACACATTTTGTCCGGGTGCCCTTCGGACACCGACTCGGAGGTGAACAAGAAGTCTTTCAACGGCATGGCTTTTCCCTCTCCCTCTTAACTACCGGCTCGACCCGTAGCGCTGGCTTTTCCGTTTAATACAGGGTGAACGACAGGGTCAACCCTTCAATCCTCGTAGAATTTTTGCCCTACTAGTTCCTCGATTGCGGCCATGGCTTCCTGCGCATCCGGCCCCTCAGCGCGAACCTGGATCTGGCTGCCCTGCGCCGCCGCCAACATCATGAGCCCAAGGATGCTCTTACCATCTACCTCCTGCCCGTCTTTGCTCACTGTAATCTTCGCCACGAACCGTGAAGCTGTCTGCACCAGCAAGGCTGCAGCGCGAGCGTGCAAGCCTAACCGGTTGGTGATTTCCAAGGTCTTGTCGACTACGGTCACCTCGGACATTGCTCTGCTGGCCTAGTCGGGCTCGGGCCCGCTTCTTTTTGGCAGCGACCCCCCACATTTACAATGTTTCGTCCGCCTCGCGGATGATTCGGTACAGCTCCGCCGGATCGCGACCGGAGATGAGCTTCTGGCGAACCGAAGCGTCTTTTAACAAACGCGAGACCCGCGCCAGAGCTTTGAGGTGAATGCCCACAGATTCTTCGGGCAACAGGAGCACAAAGAACAAATGCGTCGGCCGCCCGTCAATGGACTGAAAATCAACCCCCCGCGGGTGCCGGCCGAAGGCCGCCACGATCCGGTCCAGCCCCGGCAGGCGGCCGTGCGGGATGGCAATCCCATCCCCGATCGCTGTCGTTCCGCCCTGCTCTCGCTCTTGCAGGACCCGCACAATCTCGGCTGCGTCGAGCCGCGGGTCGTAGCGAGCAAATGCTTCTGCGAGTTCGTGCAGTACGCTGGTCTTATCTTCCCCGCGTAGTTCGGCGATGATGAGTTCCGGGGGTAAGATATCGAGGAGCCGCATTCGTTTGCCTCGCCGCTTGGCAGAGCTGGCTCACGCCTACTCTGCTTGGAGCAAGCGCAAGGAACCATCGGCAGCTCGATACAGCACAGCAAACTCCTCCGTTCCATCGTGACGAAAGAGCACGAACGGGCTCGCTGCACGTTCGAGCTGGAGGGCAGCCTCGTCAAGCGACATCGGCTTCACAGCAACCCGTTCCCGAACGATCCGCGTTGCGTTGATCTCCCCCGACCCCTCCACCTCAGCCAACGCTCCGGTCGCGCTCGCGGAGGCTCGCCCCAGGCCCACTCGGTTCCCCTTCCGGTCCTTGCGTTTTTCGTCGAGCCGTTTGACCTGCCGTTCCACCTTCTCCAGCGCCAGATCCAGAGCGGAGTATAAGTCCGCGGTTTCCTCGGTCGCGGTCACCTGAAGGTTGCGTCCCGTGACCTGAACCTCTGCGCAGTGGCGCTGTTTTTCCACCGACAAAATGACGTGTGCGTCCTGGAGAACGTGGCTAAAACGCTCGAGCCGCGAAACTTTTTTCTCAGCATACGCGCGCAGCCCGTCGGACGGATGAACGTGACGAAACGTGACCCGAATTTCCATCGCAGCACCTCCTTCCTTTCCTCGCCTTCAGACTGTTTGCCGGCGCCTCGACGAGGGCAAGACACCCATCATTTCCCGATACTTGGCCACAGTACGGCGAGCGATCGCGATGTTTTCCTGCGCGAGGAGCTTGGCGATTTGCTGGTCGCTCAACGGGCGGCGCGGGTCCTCGCGAGCAATGATCTCGCGGATCCGTTCTTTCACAGATTCGGCAGACACCTCGTCTCCGTCCGCCGTTTGCAAGCTCGAGGTAAAGAAGAACTTGAGTTCGAACGTGCCCTGCGGGGTGTGAACGTATTTGTTCGCCGTAGCGCGGCTCACCGTGGACTCGTGCATCCCCACGTCCATCGCCACATCTTTCAAGACCAGGGGCTTTAGATGCGAGATGCCGTGCTCGAAGAAGGCTCTCTGGAATCGGACGATGCTTTGCGTGACAAGGTATAACGTGCGCTGGCGCTGGTGAATGCTTTTGATCAGCCAAGCGGCCGAACGCAGCTTTTCTTGGATGTAGCGCTTCGCCTCCTCGGCCCCGTTCTCGTGTAACACCCGCCGGTAGTAGCTACTGACCCGCAGGCGCGGCAGACCATCGTCGTTCAGGGTCACCACGAGTTCGTCACCGACTTTGTGCACGAACACGTCCGGAATCACGTAGCGCGTTTCGTCCTCGCCAAAGTTCCGGCCCGGTTTCGGTTCCAGAGTGGCGATAAAATGAGTGGCGTTGACCACCTCCTCGATGGAAATGCCTAGCTCGCGAGCAATCCGGTCGAACTTTTTCGACTCGAGCAAATCCAAGTGGTCGTGCACGATGCGGTACGCCACCGAGTCTTCCTTGCCCAACGCCCGGATTTGCAGAAGCAAACACTCGCGCAGGTTGCGCGCTCCAACTCCCGCGGGATCGAGTTGCTGGATCCGCCGCAAAACACGTTCCACGGTGTCGAAGTCGTTCCTGGTTTGGAACGCAATGTCTTCGATCTCGGCAGTCAAATAACCGTCATCGTCGAGGCTACCCAATAACTCGACGGCGATTTGCTGTTCCTCCTCAGGCAACCCGTCCAACCGAAGCTGCCAGAGAAGATGGTCCATGAGCGAGGTCGAGCGGCGAGCCAAGTTCTCCAACCAAGGCCGCCGTTCCTCATCGTCATCATCGGGCGGCGCCGTTTCCATGGAAGCGGCAGACCAATCGTTGCTGTAGTTTTGCAGATACTCCTTCCAATCAATGTCACTGAGCTTGTCGGCAGCACCGACCTCCTCGGTGACCTCGCGGTTGGTCAGTTCGAGCCACTCCGCCTCTGCCGGTCCCTCCCCGTTTTCCGTTCGTTCCTTCCGTTCCGCTGACGCGGAGATTTCCTCCACGTCCTCTTCGAGTGCAGGATTTTCCTGCAGTTCCTGCGCAACCAGTTCCTCCAGTTCCTGCCGGGACACTTGGAGGATCTTGATTGCCTGCCGCAACTGGGGCGTCATCACCAGTTGCTGGCTCATCTTCTGGTAAAGTTTCGTCTCTAGTCCCATGGCGCTCAAAGGGAGAAACGAGGACCGAGATAGCTCGCCCGCACCCTCGCATCGGCAGCCACTTCCTGCGGCGTACCCTCCACCAAAACTCGTCCCCCGACGATGACGTACGCGCGATCGCAGATTCCTAAAGTCTCGCGCACGTTGTGGTCCGTGATCAGCACGCCGATTCCTCTCCGCTTCAGATTCTCCACGATGCCCTGGATGTCCAAAATAGCAAGGGGGTCGATGCCTGCGAAGGGTTCGTCGAGCAACATGAATCGAGGGTTGATCACCAAGGCTCGTGCTATCTCAACTCGACGCCGTTCTCCACCGGAAAGTTGGTCGGCGCGACTGTTCGCCACATGGAGCACGCCGAGCTCCTCCATCAGCTCTCTCGCCCGCGCCTGGCGCTGAGCACGTGTGAGCCGTTGTAACTCCAAGATCGCGAGCAAGTTCTGCTCAACCGTGAGGCCTCGAAAAATGGAAGGCTCCTGCGCCAAGTAGGAGACCCCCAAGCGAGCACGCTGGTACAGCGGCAAGGCGCCAATGTCCTTGCCATCCAAAAGTACCCGTCCTCGATCCGGAGGCTCCAGCCCCACCAACATATGAAAGGTCGTAGTTTTGCCGGCTCCGTTCGGCCCCAATAAACCAACGATCTCCCCACTGCGTACCTGCACCGACACGCCGTCCACGACACGCCGTCCACCGAAGCTCTTGGTCAGCTCGCAGCCCGCAAAAACATGCGAGCGAAGCAGTTCTCGTCGTTGTTGGTCGCTCGCCGACATCTCTGGCGCCACGAAGGTCATGGCTCGGCCACGTTCCCAGGGGGAAACAGTACAGCGCGTACCCGCTGGTTCGGTCCGCCCTCGATCACGGTGCGCTTCTCGTCGAGATACACAACGACCCGCTCGCCGAACATTTGGTTCGCCCCGTCCCGCAACTCGACTCGCCCGGAGAGCGTCGCTGTTCGCTTGGCTCGGTCGAAGATCGCCTCCTCGGCATGGGCACTACGCTCTTTCTCAGTAAGCCGCACATTTCCCAGGGCTCGAACTTCCCGCAACTGAAGGCCCCGCCTGTTCTCCAGGATCAGAATGAGCTGATCCGCTTCGACCACCACGTCCCCCTGCTGGGCCCGCACGTTGCCGCGGTACGTCAAAACGCTTTGCTTGTAGTCGAACTCGAAACTGTCCGCACTGACTTGGATCGGTTGATCTCTGCCGCCGAATTGCAGCGCGCCAAACCAGTCGGCATCGGGGCCAGACTGCCCTGCAACGGGCAAGTCACCCGCCAAGAGCAAAAAGCCCAACAACACGGCTTGCCTCGCCGCCCAGAGTCCGGCTCTGCGGGCCGTCTCACAACGAGTCGTGGCTGAATCCCTCCTCAATCTCACCCGGTACGATCGACATTTCCACGCGTCCACCGAGGGACAACCTCTCCCGCGCTACATCCACGGTGAGTCCCTGCCCCTCGACCCGAAGCCCCGGTCCGCTCATCACGACTCTCCCAGGAGCTCGGATCTGATTCGCCTGGCCGCGGTATTCTGCTGCCTCCACCTGAAGGCGATAGCCAGCCCACGACAAGGTGACATCTCCTCGCAGCCAGAGTTCCTCGATCTTGCGAAAATCCGCACTCAATCGAAGCGACCCACTCGCCCCTTGTAAGGCAAGTGCGCGTCCATCATCCATCACCCACCGCGCGGAAACTTCCCGAATCTTTGCTTCTTTTTTCTCTTCGCTGTACTCAGCCTCCTCCGCTCTCACCTCCCACACCAGCCGATTCCCTTCGAACTTCCTCCGTTCAAAGTTCTCGACCCGCTGCGTAACTCCTGGGGCAAGGACTTCTACTGCACGCACCCACGGCTCGGCACGCCGCCGCGCTTTGTACCAAACCCCAACCAACACAGAGGCAACGATGGCAGCGGTCAAAAGCAAAGCAATCCACGGAAGCCAGCGGGTCATCATTCGGATGTGGGACGCTCGCTAGCATCTACCACCAGTCGCTCGGACCGTAAAGGAAGAGCATGCGGCGTCGTGAGTCGGCCGGGCGTTTTGCAACACCCTCGCGCAGCGAATTTTACCGGTTGGGACTTGTTGCTTTCGTCGCGCGTGCCGTGCTAGAGCCCGCGCGTGTTTCGCGGTGAAGGCAGCACGCAGTCCAAGCACCCGCGAAGGGCAAGCGAAGAGGTCACGTGTGTGAGCTTTCCCCCGACGGAACGAAATCCTAGGTAGAGAGGGGGACACATCATGGTCCAGGGCACGGTCAAGTGGTTCAACGGCCAGAAGGGGTACGGCTTTATCACCAAGGACGATGGCGAGGATGTCTTCGTTCATTACACTGCCATTAATGGGCAAGGGTTCCGTTCCCTTCAGGAAGGCCAGCGCGTCGAATTCGAAATCACGCAAGGTCCCAAGGGCTTGCAAGCAGCAAACGTTACGAAAATCTCTTGAGCCGAATGTCTCGATCCTGAGCCCACCTCGGGTGGCGCTCATCGCGCATCCACCGCTAACCGGGGCCCTCAACCCCCGATCGGCCTTGCCGGGGAATGGTTCGTGAACCATGAGACCACGCTCGCTCGCCGCTTGGGGTGTTCACCTTTATACCGCTCTCGGTGCCGTACTCGGGTTTCTGGCGCTGGAAGCGATCACTCGTACGCAATATGGTCTAGCCTTTCTCTGGATGGCGGTGGCAGTGTTCATTGACGCCACCGACGGCAGTCTCGCCCGGCGCTTTCGCGTCAAACAAGTGCTGCCAGGCTTCGACGGAGCTCGGCTGGACGACATCGTTGATTACTTGAATTACGTGCTGGTTCCTGTGGTGCTTGCCTACCACGCCGGCCTCGTACCTTCGGGCTTGTGGGGGCAGCTCGTGTGCGCGGCCCCGTTGTTGGCGAGTGGATACGGCTTTTGTCAGGCCGATGCGAAAACCGAGGACCACTTTTTCAAAGGCTTCCCTTCGTACTGGAACGTCGTGGTTTTCTACCTGTATGCTTTAGGGACACCACTTTGGTTCAACGTCACCACCCTGCTCGGCTTTTCAGTGCTGGTGTTCGTACCGATCGGCTATTTGTACCCGAGCCGCAACCCAGCCTGGCAGCACACCACCTACGTGCTCGGCAGTATTTGGGGAGTTTGCGTCTTCGTGCTTTTGCTCCGCCTTCCCAACCCGCCTCGCTGGCTTGCCTGGCTGTCTCTCTACTTTCCCGTCTACTATTTCGCGCTTTCCTTATTTCTTCACCGCAAACGGGCACACCAGCGGCAACGAGTGCGACAACTGCAACCGCAACGCTGACAGATGTCTCCGGCAAACATTGCCTGACGCTCCGCAACAGAGGCTCACTGGATGCGTCCGCGCACACAAAGTTGCCCACTGGGTGCCGCACCAGGTTAGCGGCAAAGCGTCTCCTGGGAAGATACAGACCAGCCCAGTAGGCAGCTCCTCGCCGTGGCAGCAGCACCGATCTCGAAACCCAAAGCATTTGGATCACTGGCCTCACGCGAGCGGGGTCGTCGGCGTGCCGCGAGCGGGGTCGTCAGACGGCAACGCGCGGTCCTTTCCCGCTCCGCGCGGCGGACGCACATTCCAGCCCCGGATCACCCCACGCTCGATACAGGTAGAGGATGCTAATCGGCACCGGACGCACCCTTCGCTCAATGCTCCGCTTGACGCAACGCGGCAACTTCGGCTCTTGCGGCTCCCTTGTCACATCGCTCGCTACTGGCTTCCGAGCGCGGCACACTGGCACCGACACGACGGGTCATGGAACTCCGGCGCACCACGATTTTTCCGCCGTTTGCGCTTGAAGACCGCTGGAATTCTGACCCCGGTCGCGCGGAAAGCACCAACACACGCGTTCTCCCGCACGGCCGCCGAAGGTACGTCCCCGGAGACACTTCCAGCAATTCGTGGTTTGCAGCCACGCCAGCTTCCGTGAGGTTCCCGCCGCAGCGCCAGCCGAACGGCCGTGGGCCAATAGAGGTCTACCGAGGGCCCCACGACGGATGATGCAATCCGCCCACGTACCAGATGTGTCGTTGTGCTCTTCCCGCTCGAGTCCTTCGATCAGTTGCAGGAACTGCCCTACTTCGAAGGCGGCGACGATTTTGCCTCCACCACAGGTAACGGCTCGATCGGCGCCGGAGTCGCTTGCGCAAAGTACCGCTGCGCCTCCGACAGCCACCGCCGCAAGCTGCGCGCACGAGACCTTGGGTCTGGGTGGGTCGACAGCCACTCCGGCGGCCGTTCTTTGTCCGACCTCGAAAATCGTTCCCAAACCTCAACTGCTGCCTGGGGCGGGTACCCCGCCTTGGCCATTAACATGAGCCCTACGTAATCGGCCTCGGCTTCCTGCTTGCGGCTAAATGGCAGTAGCACCCCAACTTGGGTACCCAACCCGAGCGCAGCAAGGATGGCCTGACGCGTTGCCGGGGTCTGTTGGCCCAAGGCGATCTGTGCTCCAGTGGCAAACAGCTCTAAGAGGAAACCCTGGCTGATTCGCTCGGCTGCGTGGCGGGCGAGTGCATGACCCACTTCATGGCCTATGACCGCCGCCAAGCCGGCTGTGTCCTGCGCAATCGGAAAAATCCCTGTGTACACAGCCACCTTACCGCCCGGAAGGGCGAAAGCATTCGCTTCGTCCTTCTCGATCACTGCGAACTCCCACTGGTAACCGCTCTTGCCCGCAACCTGAGCGATTCGCTCCCCCACGCTGCGTACCGGAGCAAGGTAGCGGGGGTCATAGGTGACCGGTTCCTTGCGCAGCACCTGCCGGTACGCGTCCGCACCCAGCGCAATTTCCTGCTGCTCACTGATCAGAATGAGTTGCGAACGCTTCGTGTAGGGCGCTGTCGTACAAGTCGAAACCGCTAGGGCCACTAGCACGAGCCAAACACAAGCAAACGCGGCCAGGTGGCGCGGAGCATTTGGGCGCTGGCACATGAAGCCCTTCATAGCGGCCGGTCCGAGGTTGACGCAAAACCCGCCCCTCGGTACAGGGCCCGCACCACTCTATCGCGGCGTTTACAAGAGACACGACCGGCGCACGATTCCAGGAGGTGATGGATTATGAAATTGCAAGGGGTAGTGGCGCTCGTCACAGGCGGGGCGTCCGGCTTAGGGGAAGCGACAGTGCGAGCCTTCGTCGAGCGAGGGGCACGGGTCGCGATCCTCGATCGCCCCAGCTCGAAAGGTGCGGAGCTTGCCAAGGAACTCGGGGAACAACGCGCTCTCTTTGTGCCGGCTGACGTGACCAGCGCACAAGAAGTAAGCGAAGCGATCCAAGCAACGATGGCCAAGTTCGGGGCGCTCCATATCAACGTCAACTGTGCCGGCGTGGGTACGGCCATGAAGACTACCGGCAAGGCCGGCCCCATGCCGCTCGAGATGTTCGAGTTGTGCGTGAGAGTGAATCTCATTGGCACGTTTAACGTAATTCGCTTGGCGGCCACGGAGATGCTCAAGAACACGCCCAATGAGGAGGGGGAGCGAGGAGTTCTCATCAACACGGCGTCAGTCGCTGCGTTCGACGGCCAGATCGGGCAGGCTGCGTACTCTGCTTCCAAGGGCGGAGTGGTGGGCATGACCCTGCCCATCGCGCGCGACCTCGCTCGTGACGGAATCCGTTGCGTGACCATTGCTCCTGGGACGTTCGATACCCCCATGCTCGCTTTGTTGCCCGAGCCGCAGCGGCAAGCCCTGGCAGCAAACATCCCATTCCCATCGCGATTGGGCAAACCAGGTGAATACGCGGCACTTGCAGTGCACATCGTGGAAAACCCGTACCTGAACGGCGAGACGATCCGTTTGGACGGCGCCCTCCGGATGCCGCCGAAATAAGCGTGCGGCCGCGGCGGCCGTGTACATGAGCCGCCGCGCCCACCCAATTGCCCCACGGGTCTGAGCATTTTTTGCGCAGCGCCGTTGCTTACTAGCTGCAGGTAACTGTCTCGCCGTTACCGCTTGCCCGGCAGGTTGGAGCGGCCCCACTTGGGGGGTTGAAGGCACGTGTCGCACACTGCCCGAGACCCGCTTGTTGCGGCCCTCCAAGGACCACTGTTACGCGTAGCGGCAACGCACTGATCGGCACCTGAAAGTCCGATGACCTTCCGCGCAACGTAATCCGATACAACCCTGGTGAAATCCGAGAACGGTCTTCAACCGTCACGGAGCGAATGCCCGGACTGGCCTCGCCCCGACGATCCCGGAAAGTCCAGCGCGTACCCGATCGATTGACCCTCCAACCGGGATAACCCCGAGCCAGGGGCTCTCCCCTCCCGATGACTCGGTTCCATAATGGCTGACCAGAAGAATCATCAATCCGCACCTGCAGCCCGTAAGCCCGAGGATCCACCGCAGGGCTGGTCGCTGTAACCGCGAACTCCCCGCGGATCGTCAGGGTTTCATCGCCAGCTGAACCGCTGTTTTTGCCGATTACCAGGCGGGCGTTTTGTAGTACAGCACTCCCACCACAGAGAATGCCCTGACTGGGTACGCTGCGCTCATCGCCCGGATCCGTGCCCGCGTCGCGTTCGTCGCCGTCAAAAACGCCGTCCGCGTCTCGATCCACACCGATCCGCACACCGCTTCCCGGCGGCGCACAAAGGTAAGTCAGCACGTCGCCGGGAGCCACCACCGAGGCGCGCAGAACTGCATCGCTTACCGCTGCCTCTGCCTGACGATCCGGCTGAAACAGCCCAGCCGCATTCCGGAACCAACCCCGAGCTTCGCCCCCGATCACGCCCTTGACCACTAAATCACACTCCCCCTGAGCCGCACGAGCAATGAGCAAATCAATACGGGGGCCAACAATGGCCGCGTTCTCCGAGCGCAAGGTGATCTGCTGCCCCACAATGGGGGCCAGATTGGAATCGAACACCAGAAGAAACGCTTCCACCGCGCGCCGTTGCGCGTTGCTAGTGAAGCCGCTGAATACCGTAGCGGTCAGGAAGCGGAAGATGGTGTCCACGCTTCCATCGTGGAGAAAACCGAAGCCCCGAATCTGATCGCCCTGATGGGACAAATCCCCACCTGGTAGCGCGGGTACGCCGGCGAAGCCGAACATTCCCACCTTCGCATACAGGTTCCGCAAATGCGCGATTTTGAAATGTTGCGTCTCCGCCTCGAAGCTCGACCGACCATCTGTGCCAAAAAACCCGGCTGCGGGGTTCAAAACATGGCATTGGTTGCAGGTGAGCGTGCCACCGTCGACTTGCAAATTGAAGAAGAGATTGCGCCCTTGCTGTTGCTGGGTGGTCAGCGAATTGTCCAAGTTCCGCACTGGATTCGGCGGGGGAAGGATTTGAAGGATGAAGTCGGTGAAGCGCTGCATTTCCTCCTCCGTCAGTGGCCCCTTTCTGCCCAAGAGCCCGCGAAACGCGACGTTGAATTTTTTGAAAGCCGCCGCGGCGTCGAACGCATTCCCCCCTGGATCGCTGGCGCCAGTTCGGTCTCCCCGCCAATGCATTGGTCCGTGCGTCGCCATACCGCGTAGGGTTTGAGTGGTCATTGGGCCTTTGAGGGGATGAAAATCCACAAACGCCAATTGCGGTACGGGTCCCAAGCGGAACGGGTTGTTGTTCGGCAGCACTTCATCGTCCGGATTGCCAAGGTCCCAGGCCAGCGAGTCCAAATCGGCAAATACATGGCAGCTCGCGCAGGAGGCTTCGCCGCTACTCGAGGTCAAGCGCGCGTCGTACAGAAAGCGACGGCCCGCGACGAGCGAGTACGGTTCTGGATTGTGAAGGCGAACGTGCTGGACCTCCCTGCGGCGAGCAAGATCGATTACTGAGATTCCTTGATCGAAACGTGTGAGCACGTACAAGCGGCCGAGCGATTCGAGCAGTGCGAGCCCTGCCGGCCCACCCCCTGGTACCTCGATGTGAGCAGTGGGTGAGGGCACAAACGAGTCGCTTTCCAGCTCCGCGGTCGGGAACACCCCCACCTTGTTCGATCCAAACGCCGCCACGTAAAGGGTACCGCCGTCCGAACTTACGACGACATCGAGCGGCGTCGCAAGCGAGCGGTTACGGACCCCGAGTGAGGCTGGAAAACTGCGATAATCAATGTGTTTGTTCAGGTGCCTCGGCAAAACGGCTGTACCGTCGAGAACCGTGATGCGCGCCTGGTGCAACCGGCCCCGAACCGTGCTGCCTGCAAAGATGCCCGGGCCTTCAAACCGCACTTCGTTACGGGCCTCGGTGTTGGAGACGTAGACTTTGCCGTTTTGGGGGTTGACCGCCATGTTAAAGAGCACCGTACCCACGCTGGCATACCGCCCCTGGGGAATCTCTACCGGCGGGTTGGCGGCCGCATCGATCGTGAACACATCCCAGTCAGGAAGGTTGAAGCGGACCGCGTTGCTCCAATCCCGGCCGATCGGATCCAGCCAGCGGCCACTGGCCTTGTCGAACTTCACGACGAGGCCGACCTCTGGACCAGGGATGAACTGGAAATTCCAATTCGGCGCTGGGAGCCCACCGGGCATCTGATTTCCCAGGACCGTGCAGGGACCCGCCGACGCTCCACCGTCGCAAACGAGTTGTTCGTTGATCGCCGTAGTTTGGTTCCCGGAATGGAAAATGGCTGCGTAGACACGACTGCCGTCCGGAGTTGCTGCGAGAGCGCGTGGCGTGTCTCCGAATAGCTGCACGATCGTCAGCGGAGTGCCACCTAGCGACGTTCCCAAATTCTCGGCATCGAATACCCAGACATCCGCGCGTCCCACACCGGGCGTGGTCAACTGCGGGTCGTAGGGCACGTTCTGTCCCCGATGCGCGGTGGTGATGAATGCACGCGACCTCCCCGGACCCGCAAAGACGATGTCGCGGGGTTCGTCGCCGACCAGTAAGGTCCGCACCACACGTGGCGGCACACTCGCAACGTCCACGACGCTGACGCTGTCCGAGAGGTGATTGACTACCCAAACTTCGCTGTTGTTCCGTGCCGCTACAGCCACCGGTTCGAGACCCACTGACACCGATGACTGATGAACCAACCCGCCCGTACTTTCGATTGCAAAGATTTCGAGCTGGTTGTCCGGGATGTTGGTGGCAAAAAGCCGGGTGCCGTCCGGGGAGATCGCCAGTGGCCGAACCGGGCCGCTCTCGAAAGCAACGAAAGCGCTGGCCGCATCCGGAGCGGCCCAAGCAGCGAGCCAAACCACCCCTGCGAGGACCGCAAGGGCGCGACAGATCTCACGTCTCACTCGATCCACGCGTACCCTCCCTGAGCAATGGCGCTCCTTCCACGTTGCTACGCCGAACCCGTACCTATGACAAGACAAAAACGGACTCCCGGAGGATGGCGGACAGCCTCTACCGGATCCAACCCAGCGCGTACCAATAAGGGATCGAGCAGCCGATGGCGACCAGAAAAATCGCCGCGTACATCCACGCGAGCGGGCGGACCTGTTCGTGCCGAAAGGCCCTCTCCTTCGCGCCGAAGTACAGCGCCAAGTAATACGGGCTTTGATAGGGCAGGAACCAGACGGCCACGCTCATGCACACAACCAACAGCACCGGTAGCGGATGCATGCTCGCAGCCGCGGCGATCGGGACAAGCGTGAGGCTAAAGACAGACACGAGAAGCAAACTGGGCAGGATGAAACGGGTCGCAAACACGGTGACTGCGACCACAACGAGGAATGCAGCGGGATACGCAGCAAGGGGGGCAAGCATGGGGGACGCTTTGGCGACTACGAACTCATCGAGCGCGAGATGGTGGCATACCGACGCCAAACTCAGCACCGCGCCAAGGTAAAACAGGAGGTCCCAGTAAATCCCGACACGGAAGCCCGTGCGGTCCAGAATCTCCGAGGCCAGCAAAACCACTAACAGACCCATTGAAACCCAACCCACGCCCACACCGTGGTACGGGCTTGTGATCCAGCCCAACACGGCAGCGGCAAGCACACCTGCATTGATCCACTCGGCACGGCTCACGGGCCCTAAGGCTTCGAGTTGTGTTGCAACGAGTGAGGGAGAGCTGGTGGGCTCCGTTTCACAAGGTAGGAAGCGTAACGTGCTGATGAAGCCGAGGGTAAACGTGACCACAGCCAGGACGAGAGCACCAATCGCCCAATCCGCCCACCCGACGTCGCACCGCAACGTCTCCGGTAAAGCGCTCCATGCCAAAAGGTTTTCCGCAGCGCCGGTCAAAAAAAACGGGCTCATTTGCCCGAAGCCCAACAGCGCGGCCATAGCCAGGCCGGCGGAAGCGTTGCTTCGCCGCGGGTAACCAAGGGAATCAGACACCGCCTGCACTACGGGACCAGCCATGGTCACCCCCGAAGTCACGTCGGGCACCGCAGGAGCCATGACCGTTCCACTCACGGCCAAGCCAAAACACTGCCCTCGATGCGACAATGGAAAGGCCCGCAGTACGTAAAGTGCAATCCGGAAAAGCAACCCAGATGACTGCAGCGAAGCGCCGATGCCCAGGACCCCTACAATCAGAAAGAACGTGTCGCTGGTAAAGCCGGAAACCGCCACTCCCGGTGGGACAATTCCGAGTACAACCCACGACGTCATCGCCGCGAGTCCGACCACATAGTCGGGGAGCATGTTGGTCGACCAAAAGGCCCCAGCCAGCAATAACGTCGCCAGCATGCGCATGGCCGCAGGCGTCAGGCCTGGAAACGGCTGCATCACCCACAGCAGGAGAGTGCCGATACAGGCGGCCCCAACCACACTCCCGCGCAGGATCTTGCTCCCACTCACCAGGGGCCGAAGGAGTTTGCCTTCCTGACTTTCAGCCTGCTCCCGCTCTTTCTGAGCCTTGCTGCCTGAGTCAGCATCGAGGCGCCGCCGCTGTTCCTCCGGCACGGCCAGGTCGGAGACCGTGGTACCGGCGAGTGCTCCGGCCACGGCACGCCACTCGAGCCACAAACGGGCCGCCTCTCCCTCGTCACCCGCTGCCAAAAAGCAGTGGATGGCACTCCCCCACCGGCCCGCAGACTCGTACAGAAACGCCGCCCTTCGGAAGCCGAGCTGTACGGCCGACCTCCCCCAGGCACGCCGCGCTTGAGAGAGAAGAAACTCTTGAGCCGTTTCCGACAACAGCAATCCGACCGGGGTGCGAACGGTAAAGCGGCCGTCCGCTTCGACGATCCGCACACGCTCGAGCGCTTCTTCGCCACAGTACACGGCGACCACGGCGGGGTCTAAGACGGGCAACGTACTTATCTCGAGTAAAAACTGCTGTATGGTCGGGGTCTGTCCGGACCACGCTCGTTCGAGTTGGCCGAGCGCCGCCGCCTGCCAGCGCGAAAGTTCTTGGTTGGCGGCGTAGAGCCGATCGCTCAACACCTCCGTAAAATGCCAAATCAGGCCGGGGTTCTCTTCGAGCAAGGTGTCGAACTTCTCCTTACTGAGGCTCCAGAGTTCCGTATCCTCCGAGGCCACGACGGTCGCCGACCGCGCCCGAGAGGAGAATAGGGCGCGCTCCCCGAACCATTCCCCTGCCCCGGCACGCGCCACTGGCTCGCGTCTTCCGCCCGGCAGGTTCACCAGCACAACCACCGAACCTCGCTGGATCACGTACAGGTGAGTGGCCGGGTCACCCTCGTAACAAATCACGGCGCCTGCTGGATACCGCTCTTCCCGCAAGTCCGCGATTACCCTTGCCAGGCTTCCGCGCGGGAGCCCGGAAAAAAGCGGGATGCGGTGGAGGATCGAGGCAAGCGAGTCCATCGTGCCCCGTTAGTACACGGACGCTCGGGAAAGAAGGGCCCCGAAAGAAAAACAGCAGAAGAAGCGGACTGCGTACATCGCCCCCTCCCGGCGAAACAGGCGGCAGATTGGGCAAGGCAGCCCTCCGCTAAAGGTCACGAGGAGAACTCAACGCTGCGTTGTCCGAGCTTCTCCCATCGAGCGTAAAGTTCTTCCAACTCGCGCTGCCGGCGCGCAAAGTCGCTGTACAAAGCGTGCGGCTGCGGGTGGCTGTGATAAAAATCCGGTGCACTGATCACGACTCGCAACTCTTCTAGCGCGGCTTCTTTTGCGAGAATCTCTGCCTCCAGCGCCTCGATCTCGCGCGCCCAACGCTCCTGCTCACGCTCCCGGCGGCGGGGCGTCGAGCGGCGCGCGGGAGCAACTCCGCCCCGGGGCTGGGCGGAATCCACCGCTTTCGCTAGGGCAGGTTCGGGCTCCCAGGGTAGCGCGCGGGCCTTCTGTTCTAGGTAGCTTTCGTAATTGCCCAAGTAGCGAGTCACTCGTCCGCCGCCGACCTCGATCACCTCGTCGGCTAGTTGGTCGAGGAAGTACCGGTCATGAGCAACAAAGATCAGCGTACCGGAGTACTCGCGCAGAGCGTCGAGCAAGACTTCCTTAGCTGACAAATCCAGGTGGTTGGTAGGCTCGTCGAGGAGCAAGCAGTTCGCAGGACGAAGCAACAGCATCGCTAGTGCCAGGCGGCTCCGTTCTCCACCGCTCAGAACCTTCGCTTTCTTGTACACCGCGTCCCCACTGAACAAAAACGCTCCGAGAAGGGTTCGCACCTGAGGAACCAAGTCTACGGGCGCGGCCGCCATCACAAGATCGAGCACCGTTTTTTCCTCGTCCAAAGAGGCGCCGCGGTCCTGCGCAAAGTAACTGAGCCGCACGTTGTGACCTACTTTACGTTCGCCCCGATCGGGATCTTCCACGCCCGCAAGAATGCGCATGAGCGTTGACTTTCCCGCACCGTTCGGGCCCACCAACGCGACTTTTTTCCCTCGCTCAATGACGAGATCCGCGCCCGCATAGACCACCGTGTCGCCGTAGCGCTTATGAATGCCGCGCAACTCGAGTACGACCCGGCCGCTGCGCTCTGGTTGGGGAAAGCGGAACCGCAGCGTCCGTATCCCTTCCGGCGGCTCAATCCGCTCCATTTTTTCGAGTTGCTTGATCCGGCTCTGCACCAGCGCGGCCTTCGAGGCTTGATATCGGAAACGGTTGATGAACGCCTGGATGCGCTCGATTTCCTCCTGTTGCTCTCGGTAGGCCTTTTCCTGCTCCACTAGGCGCGCCTCCCGCTCCTCTAAGTAACGCGAGTAGTTGCAGTGAAATTCCGTGAGCCGCCCGCGGCTCAACTCGGCCAACGTGGTGCAGCACTGGTCCATGAAGTAACGGTCATGTGCCACCAGGATGACCGTGTGTGGGTACGAACGAAGGAAGTCTTCGAGCCAGTTGCGGGCCTCGAGATCGAGGTGGTTGGTGGGCTCATCCAGCAGCAACAGGTGCGGCTGACGTAACAACAGCTTGGCCAGCGCAATGCGCATCTGCCAACCACCGGAAAATTGGTCGCACGGCTTGTCCAAGTCTTGTCGCCGGAAGCCAAGGCCAGCCAGGACTTCGCGCGCGCGCGCCTCGCAGTCGTAACTACCGAGCGCATCCCACAATTCGCGCACCGTGCTGTACTCTTCCAGGATTTCCGCATAGTGGGGCGCTGTGGGGTCTTCTGCGGCAAGTGCTTCCTCCAGTTCTCGTGCCCGCCCTTCGAGCCGGCGGATCTCGGCAAAGGCTGTGAGCGCCTCTTCCAGTACGGATACCGGTCCGAACCCGAAGACCTCCTGCGCCAAGTACCCTACCCGTGCCCCACGCGGCAAATGGATGCTTCCCGAATCCGGTTCCACTTCCCCGGCCAGAATACGAAGGAACGTGGTTTTTCCCGACCCGTTCGCCCCCACTAACGCTACACGCGACCCGGGCGCCACCGACCATTGCACCCGGTCGAGCACCACCTGAGCGCCAAAGCGTTTCGTAAGCTCTCGAACCGTCAGCACGGCCGCGGCATCTAGCGGGTGGAGAGCACTGCGACAAGAAATCGCTGCGTGGTCTGCCGCTCCACGCAATCACCGCGCCAGGGGCGCGTCACCGATGGCGCGTTTTGACCTCTATTCCCGACGCGGGCGAGCCCGCGGCAGCTCAAGCGGAGATGGGCACCCAATTGCCGTGAAAGCCGTAAGGGATGCGGTGCGGCAAATGGACCACAGCGACCGGATCCTCGTTGATCTCCTGTGCCGAGAGGACGTAAAAATCGCTCGTGTCTCGGACTCGGTCATAGACCAAGACCAACACGTACCCGTCGTCCTCTTCCTCAGCTCCGACACGAGGAACAAAGACCGGCTCCCCCACGCCTGCCTGCTTCCCAAACGAGCGAACCTGGGTGCGACCCCTCCGCCAGTCGTACCGAGCAATTGCATCGAACTCCGGAACCCCGTTCGCGCTCTGCGAGACGGTTCGGGTGACACTGTAACCGTATCGGTACGGTCTCCCCAGCCGGTCTTCGCGGATGCGTGGAAACTCGCAGAAACGGTCGTCTACCTCCCGCTGCACAGTGATCCCCCCAGCCAGGTCAATCTCGAATCGGTATAAACTCGGCTGGTCTCGCTCGAAGTCATGGCCTCCTAGCTCGGGCGGATTCATGAATAAAAGGCGTGGGTAGCGCGCAGCGTCCACAACGATGCGCTCTCCTTCCTCGAATGCGTTCATGAAGTGGAACACGTACCCACTGGGTGCTTCGAACCACCGCACCTCTTGCGCCGTGCCGTCCAACGGCACCACGCCCACGCGCGAGCCGCGCTCTTCTTCCCAAACGAAGAGAGGCTTGTTCGTCCCCAGGTTCTCGAGGCGGAAGACGATCGGGAACACAAAGAACACCGCGTAGTGCTCGGTCAGTGCAAAGTCGTGCACCATCGAAGGCCACTCCGCATCAATTGGCCTCGATTCTAGCAACTCGCCTCGAGCGTTAACGCGGTGCAATGTGAGAAAAGGCGGAATCGGTTGATAGCCAAAAAACCACAGTTCGCCTGTATTGGGTTCGATTTTTGGGTGTGCCGTCATCGGCCCGGTCAAGCGGCCTGCGAAATCATACTCGCCCACAGTCGCGAGCGATTGCGGGTCGAGTTCGGTCGGTAACGAGGCTTCGTACAGCGCCAGAAGCCGACCGCTGTGAAAAATCACGTTGGTGTTCGCGGCGTTCTTGAATTTCCCCTCGGCCTTTGCGAGCTCCAATAACCCGTAGTACAGCGCCCGTCCGGCACGCCTTTCTTCCTCCAAACCCCGACTTACGACCCACCGATTGCGGTACGATGCCTGGCCATCGCGGAGAGAGATCGCGTGCACCATGCCATCCCCGTCGAACCAGTGGTACCGACCAAGAGGAGGAAACGCTGGATTCGGTCCGTTACGGTAAAACGCACCCTGCAAATCTGGCGGGATTGCGCCGGTAATCGGTAAGCCAAAATGCTCCCCCTCGCTCGGCCAGGGGGCAAAGTTTCCCGTCAGAAACGGGTCTCGTGTACCAGAACTCATCGCCTTCCCTCCTCAAATTGGATTCGCGCGAGTTTGTCTTTCCGCCAAAGGCGGAGTCAAGGCAGAAAACCCTTTACGCACCGCACCTCACCGGGCACGGACGCAATGGCCGCTCTAGCACTGGCCGTGGCCTCGCCGCACGAAGCCACGCCAGGGCACCAACGACGAGCAAGCCCACCCAGAACCACATCACTGGGATCAACTGCTGGGTCATGTCGATTCCTTCGATCATCATGGCCGTGTACCTCCGGGCCGAGAGCCTTCGCACAGCCCGTGCCAAGCCGAGAAAGCCGGGGGCAGCCACCGCTTGGCTCGTGGTTCGCCCAAAGGGGCTCCGCTAGTGCGGACTTTTTGAAGCGGCTCATCCGTTTTCATGGAGGGCTGCTGCGCGCGACCGCGGCCTCAGCGCCTCCTTTTGCGGCCCAAACTCCCGCTCAGCGCCTGGTGCTAACACAATGAAGCAGGCAAACGAAAAAGTTGGCAGCTCCGAACACCCGTTCAGCGATTAGCTGCAGCCCCACCGTTCCCGCGCAGACCAAAGGTCTTCATTTTGCGCTGGAGCATCACCCGGCTGAGGCCGAGTGTCCGTGCGGCGGCAGAGACGTTTCCGCTGTGTGCAGCCAACACTCGCTTGATGTAGCGGCGTTCGAATGCGCGCCGAGCACGGCGTAGGTCCTGGAGAGGCTCGGCCTGCCCTTGCTGGTGGAGGCGCTCCGAGAAGTGCGCGGGGGCAAGCGTTTCGCCCTCGGCAGCCAGGGCGCACGCGCGCTCCAGTTCGTGTTCGAGTTCGCGGATATTGCCAGGCCATTCGTAACTGTGCAGTAGCTCGAGCGCTTCCCGGGTGAGGGTCGGCACGTTCCGTTGCCAACGCTTGGCGATACGCTGCAACAAGAAGTGCGCGAGCGCTGGCAGGTCTTCCATGCGCTCGCGCAGCGGGGGCACGACGATCGGGAACACCGCGAGGCGGTAGTAGAGGTCGCTGCGAAAGCGGCCGGCTTGCACTTCCGCTTCGAGGTCTTTGTGCGTAGCCGAGATGAGCCTGACATCAACGCGCCGTGTCTCGCTGCCACCTACCGGGAGCACCTCGCCCGTTTCCAAGACGCGCAACAATTTCACCTGGAGAGCAAGCGGCATGTCCCCAACTTCATCGAGGAAGAGAGTTCCGCCATCGGCGGCTTCGAACAGACCGCGGCGGTCCGCATGCGCTCCGGTAAAGGCACCCTTGCGGTAACCGAAGAGCTCGCTCTCGAGCAGGGACTCATTCAGGGCAGCACAGTTCACGGCCAAAAACGGACGGTCGCGGCGCGGCCCGTGAAAATGAATGGTGCGTGCCAGCACCTCCTTCCCGGTTCCGGTTTCGCCCAGTAGGAGCACCGTCACCGGTGAGGCGATCGCGGCCCCGAGTAAGTGCAGCACCTGCTCCATCCGCGGACTCGAAGCCACGAGTTCTGCAAACCGGCTGGTCCGCGGCCGCTCACGCTCCAACGTGGCAACCCGATCGCGCAGTTGACGTTCTGCCTCTCGTGCGGCCTCCAACAGGCGTGCGTTCTCCAAAGCTACCGCAACGTTCCCCGCAATGGCCTCCAGGAACGCAAGATCGGTGCGGGAAAATTTCCCGCTCCGCTTGTTGATCACTTCAATGACCCCAACCACTCCCTGTCGGGTACGCAAGGGCGCGCACATCACAGACCTCGTATGCCCGCCGATGGACGCGTCGATGCCCGGGTAGAAGCTGGGCTCCTGCGCCGTGTCCTCCACCAGACGCGGTTCGCCACTTTCCAGTACGGCTCCTGCAATCCCTTGTGAGCGCGGCATGCGCAGCCCCCGCAGGGTCACAGCGACCGCTTCTTGTTCCGGACTCACGTAAGGGAAAAACAACTCGTCGGTCGCAGGGTCCAGTAACAACACCGAGCAGCCCTCGGCGTCGAGCACGCGTTTGGTTTCCCGCACGACCCGCGACACCAGCTCGGCCGTGTCTACACAAGCGCACGAATAAAAATTGTGGCTGAGCTCGTAGAGCAGAGCGATTTGGTCGGCTGAAAGTTGCACCATGGGCTACTTGTCTGCTCGCTCGCGAGCCACCTGCGCAAGAGCTCGTTCGTAAACGTGGAGGTCCTTTGGCTGGAACAGCACGAGACGTACAAGCTGGATTGCCGGGAGCCGTTCGAGCGTGTGACACACGGTTCGCACGGCGATCGGGGCAGCTTCCTCGATTGGGTAGCCGTAGGCGCCTGTGCTGATCGAGGGGAACGCTAAGGTCTTCACGCCGTGCTCGGCCGCCACCTCCATTGCACGGCGGTACGCGCTTGCCAGCAGCTCCGGCTCACCGTGCTTTCCATCGCGGTAGACGGGCCCGACCGCGTGGATCACGTAACGGGCCTTTAACCGGCCGCCGGTGGTAATCTTTGCATCGCCGGTCTCGCAACCACCCAGTTTCCGGCACTCAGCAAGGATTTCCGGCCCGCCAGCCCGATGGATCGCACCGTCTACTCCGCCTCCCCCCGCTAAAGCCCGGTTGGCGGCATTGACAATCGCCTCGGTGTCTTGCTGCGTGATGTCACCCTGCACGAGTTCGATCCGCGCTCGGCCAACTTGGAGTTCCCTCATCGTCTGCCCTCCAGACTGAGTCATCATAACCGCAACCACCCGCGAAACGGTAGATCCGCCCACGCTTCCGCGAGCACTCGGTCGAGCCCGGCGGAGACTCAAGAAGCACCACCACCTAGACCCTTCCGCCTCGTTTCTACGGCTATCTCAGCGGAATTCCTGACCTCTTCGTGCCCGCGCAGGGAATTCCTCATGCCATCGGCTCGCGGGGAAAGAGCCTGAGTCCGGTCAAAAACAGGAGCGGGATCCTCCGTAGCGACACGCCAACCTGCGGCCGACCAAACTCGTTGCTCGTTCGCCTGAAGACCGAGAGCCCTACGAAAACGTCGCCCGCACGCCGCACATGTCCGCTGCGGCCACCCTCCCTTCCAGCGCCGGCATCGAGCCATCGTCCTGCCCTACCTACTGCGTCTTTACCGATGATTACGCCGGAACGGCGGCTTGCCCACCGGATCCTTGTCCCAACACCCGCAAGGGAGTAGTAGGCGGCGATTACCGCTCGGGAGGACTAATGACGCTACACCGATGGGTTGCTGCTTTTGCCCTTGCGTCGCTCAGTAGTGCGAGCGAGTTGGTCGCCGCGTTTCCGTATCCAGCGAATCCACAGCCCTGCCCGCCCAAACCGCCCGCCAGCAGTTGCATCGCGGCCACTGACTTCGCGTCTTATTTATTCCTGCCAGATACCCTGCCGCCGGAACTGCCAAACGACTTCTCGGGCGGCAACCGCTGGAAACTTACGAGCGAGCCTTCTGGAAACCCGGCCGTGGACTCCAACCCACAGGAACTCTTCGGGGTGACCGGGGCCAGTGTGGACCTTGCTTGGCAAATCACCACGGGCCGTCCGGATGTGGTCATTGCAGTACTGGACTCCGGTATCGAGTGGCAACACCAACTGCCGGACCTGGTGCGCAAGTTTTACCTGAATCGGGGAGAACTCCCGGTTCCCGAGCAGAGCACAAATGCCAATGATCCGTGGGACCGCAACCGAGACGGAGTTTTCAACGTCGCCGATTACGAAGCGAGCGGTGCGTTCTCTCGCGACTCGCGCGTTTCCGACGCAAATGGCAACGGCATTTTGGACCCCGAAGACTTGATTTTCCTTTTCTCCGATGGGGTGGACGGCGACGGCAACGGCTTTGTGGATGATATCTCTGGCTGGGATTTCTTTGAGGACGACAACGATCCACTCGACGAGGTGGAGTATGGCCACGGAACCGGCGAAGCGCATGACTCGACGGCGGAGGCCGACAATGGTGGCAACGTGGGGACCTGTCCCAATTGTCTCGTCCTGATGGTGCGCTTAGCGGACAGTTTTATTGGCGATGTAAACGCGTTCGCGCGCGGGGTCCTGTTCGCAGTCGACAGCGGCGCGCTGGTGATCCAAGAGGCTTTAGGTACGCTCAATCACTCTGCCTTTGCCCAGGAGGCGATTGACTACGCGTACCAGCTCGGCGTGGTCGTGATCGCTTCCGCAGCGGACGAGGAATCGAATCACCACAACTACCCCGCTGCCTACGCGCGAACGGTCGTAGCAAACTCAGTGACCCGATTCGCGTCGATCGCAAACATTACCATGGAGCCCCGCTCCTACCTTTATTTAAACGGTTGCACCAACTACGGGCCCAAGATCACTCTCAGCGTGCCTTCCAGTGCTTGTTCCAGCGAGGCCACCGGCCTTTCCTCTGGAATCGCTGGCCTGGTCTACTCCGCTGCGCTGAATGAGATCGACCGCGGTCGGCTCACACGGTATCCCTTGGGCGACGGCCGCTTCGCTCCGTTTCCCCTCTCGGCTGAAGAGGTAAAACAACTCCTGATCGCGAGCGCGGACGACGTGGACTTCGATGCCCGGCCAGAGTTGGGCTTACCTCAAAACTATCAAGTCCAAGCAGCCTTTCCGCACGTGCAAAGCGAGCGTTACCCCTCGATCAGGGGTTTTGACCAGTTTTTTGGCTACGGGCGCATCAACGCGCGCCGCGCGGTCGAATGGGTACGTAAGGGGCGCATCCCTCCAGAAGCAGAGATTCAGACGCCAGCTTGGTTTGCCCTTGTTGACCCTGGGAGGGGAACACTCCCCGTGCACGGCCGAGCCGCTGCGAACCGTTCTTCGAGCTTCACCTACGAGCTAGCCGTGGCGCCGGGGGTACAACCGCGCGAGGACGAGTTCGAAACCATCGCGCGCAGTGAGGAGCGATCCGTTCCTTTTTCCGGCATTTTGGGCGAAATCGATTTGCAAACCCTGGCGAGGCGCATGCCGCACGGCACCGAAGGCCCAGCGGTAGACACGCTCGGCAAACCAGACCCTGATCGGTTTACGGTTACGGTGCGCCTGCGCGTGCGCGATGCACAGGGCTTGGTTGGTGAAGACCGGCGTGCCTTCTTCCTGCACCGCGATCCCGATCTCGTTGGGGGTGAGCCGCATTTTCTGGCCGCTGACGGCGCCTCTTCCCCTGTGTTTGCGGATCTGGACGGCGACGGAACCGACGAGCTGATCGTGGCAACCTCGAACGGCACTGTGCACGCCTTTCAGGGCAAGGCACTCGCGGAGCTGCCGGGGTGGCCGGTTTCGACGGACCCGATGGAAATTCACGCGGACTCGCCTGCCTTCCGCAGCGCACGGGTGCGCGTACCGTCCACGCCCATCCTAGGCACGCCCGCGGTCGGTGATCTTGATCGCGACGGTTCCCCGGAAGTAGTGGCCACTGATTTGTATGGCAAACTCTATGTGTGGAGTGCTCAAGGTGAACTCCGCCCCGGATTCCCGGTACGAACGCGGCCCGAGTACTCTTTCCCGCTGCGCAGCGAGCGAAACCGCGGGAGGCAGGAAGACCTCGTTCCAGACCGCCATCACCGTTTGGACCGGCACAACCGCCTAGCCCGGGGCTTTGGAGCTGGGCCCGTGCTGTTCAATTTGGATCGGTCTCCCGACGGTTCCCTGGAAATTGTCGCCGGAGCCGCCGACCGCCACGTCTACGCTTGGTACGCCGATGGCACGCCGCTGCCGGGCTGGCCCGTCTTGCTCAAGGATCCGAGCAAGGTGGACGCCGTGGACCCGGTGACCAACGTCGTATCCTTGCGTCCAAACGCCAACCCCCGGATGGGGACCAAGATCATCGTACCGCCCTCAATCGGCGACATTGATGGCGACGGGGAAGCGGAGGTGATTGCCGCAGTCAACGAGGCATACAAGGAAAGGCCAAACGCAGTGGTCACCAACGTGGTGATCAATTTTCTGCAGCTCGGGGGTGCCCTCGATTCTGGTAATACCCGCCTGTACGCGATTCACGCAGCGGGAACGTCGCGCGGTACCAACCCCCAGCCGTTCGGCTGGAACCCCGAAGCGTTCCTTCCCGGATGGCCGGTACGAATTGCCATGCTGACTACCGAATTACTGCCCGTTGTTGGTACAGGCACGAACGGTTCGCCCGCTCTGGCGGATCTCGACGGTGACGGCGCGCTCGAAGTCGCCACCTTTTCGATGCTCGGGCCGGCCTACGTCTTACGCGGTGACGGCAGCTCGTTTCTCGGAAACGCCAGCGGCAGCACGCCGCGGACGGCGCAGGCGGATGTGTTCGGCCCCGGTAGTGACTCGATTGACGCGCCCGCCTTTCCGGCACTTGGAGGGCCCGTGTTGGCAGAGATGCTCGGGCCAGGGCAGGGCTTCCAGTTGCTTGCGCCCGTGGCTGGGCTGGGCAAACTCCTCGACGCCAATCTGCCCGCTCGCCAGTTCCCAGCGGAAAATCAGCTCGGCGCATGGGACATCGCCCACCCTGACGGCAGCCCCACGCTCGCCCCGTTTCGCCCCGGGTTTCCCCATGTGGTGAACGACCTACAGTTTCTTACCGCCCCCATCGTGGCAGACATCACTGGGGACGGCATAACGGAAGCGATCTCTGGCTCCGGTGTGTACGACCTCCACGCCGTAGATGCGTTTGGCCGCGAGGCCGCGGGTTGGCCCAAGTTTACCGGCGGGTGGAGTGTGGGAAGCCCCGCGGTGGGCGACCTCGATGGGGACGGCCGACTCGAGGTGGCCGCGGTCACCCGCGAGGGCAACTTGTTTATCTTCGAAACCCCAGCGGACTCATGCGGGTACATTCCCTGGCGGCAGTACCACCACGACGAGTGGAGTACCGGGAACTACCACACCGACGCCCGCCCCCCAGCTCCCCCCCGTGGCCACTGGCGGGTGTATACCGACGGCAGCGCTGTGTGGCGCGCGAGCGGCTTACCAGCGGACGACCAGTTTTGCGGCCCCCCTGCACTTCTCGACGCACGCATTTCCTCCCAGCCCATCGCTAGCGAGGACGCGTTCGCAGCGGCCGAACCACTGATTCTGGCCGCGCCTGTGCCCGCGGCTGGTCGCGGTCTCGTTCTGGACCTGCGCTTCACGAGCGGACACGCTGGCCGTGATCCGGTTTACGTCGCGCTCCGTACCCGCGACGATGCCGGGAACGCTTCCCGCATCGTTTCAGCGGGGCCGATCGTGCCCGAAGAACCCGAACCGACCGTCACCCCGACCCAAACGCCGACACCCTCCCCAACGGATCTTCCATCACCGAGCCCAACTGAACCGGCAACTCCCACTGCATCCCCAACGCCCACCCAGGTTGCACCGAGTGCGACCCCAACTCCGAGCATTTCTCCGACAAGCACGCCATCTCCGACGCAGCGCGCCAACGCCACGCCCACCGCTCCGGAACCGGACACGGCCTCGGACGGCGGTTGCCAGACCCAGCCCCAGGCCAATGGCACCGCTTGGATCGCCGCCGGTCTGGTTCTCTACGCCATCCGCCGTTTTCTCCAGCCCTCTCGAGGCCGGCCCCTGAGACGGGGAGCCCCGTGATGCTCTGTGCGAGCTCTCCTGCTCGGGTGCATGGAATCACACATGATCTCGGGTCGTGCGCGGCATTGGCCTCAGGAGCTGCGAGTGGTGGGGCCTGTTGACCCTGCTCCCATTTCCAGCGCCCGCGACCAGCACTGGTCAAGCGCTCGTGCTCACGGCGGAAACCGCTAAGCGCCCTGCCCGAGGGAAGGCTTGCGAGAGAGCTTCTTCCAGGTCGCGGCGGCTCTCCAACGCTCGGAGGGCAGCTTCCATCCGGGGCGGTAAGGGCCCCGTTCGGGAGATTTCGCGCAGCAGGCGACGAGCGCGATTCGCCGTGTGCAGCGCGACCAAACCCGTAGGATCTGCGCGCTGATTGCTTGCCTTCGTCCCCCGTTGCAGCATCTCGAGGGTGCTCGTCACGCACACTTGGTTGTAGCGGCGTACCCAGTCCTGCTGCAGTACGTAGCGAGAATTGCGCGTCAAGCGGTGCAGAACTCGATACCACTGTTCGAAATCATGAATCGCAATGAACGTGTTGAAGATACGCTTGTCGGTGTCAAACGAGAACAAGGTGCGATCCACTGCACGGCGCACGAGATCGTCGCACCTCGCGAAGTCCTGCTGGCGGAGTTCCCGCACCAGGGTACGGACGCGTTCTTCCTGCATCGTGTCAAACCGCGCCTCCCAATACACGTGGCGAAAGGCGAAGGAGCGGTAGCTCACCACCAACTGGATCGGCACGTAGTGGTTGTGAGAAAACACGTCGCTGGCAAGATGGGTCAGATACCCGTACGCGAAAGCACGCTCCTCATCTGTCCTTGCTTCTTCCAACACCCGCCAACCCACCAGCCACGAGTGACAGTGGGCTTGCTCCGAGCGAGTGTACTTTTTTGCTTGCGTGATGTCCGCCCCGACGCAGCCATACAAGTACGCCAGCCTGTGGCGGCGGAGCAATCGTTGAAGGCTTGCGCCGAGGATGGTAAGGTGCGCCAACACTTCTGCGCCATGGGCCAGGTGGGTGATCGGGCCCCAAGCCCAGCAGCGAGCGGGGAGCGACAAAAGGAGCGTCAGCACAAGTAGGATTTGCATGCCGCCGCAGGGTAACTCGCGCCGCTCGCCCGAACAAGAAACACTCTTGCGCGCCGTTCGCATTGTGCGCGAGCACGTCGAGAACGCCCTGGAACAGGGTACGCACATCTTGGCGGTGCCCGAGGCAACGCCCTCACCGCCACGCTCCAGTCCGGCGGCGAGTCCGACCGCTTCAACCGTGGAGACAGCCCTGAACCTGTTCACCCCTTCCGAGTTGCGCACAGCCAACACCCTCGAAGCGGTCCGTGCCGTCCTCGGCGATTGCCAGCGCTGCAAGCTCTGCACGAGTCGTACGCAAATTGTGTTTGGCGTCGGCAACCCGAAGGCCGAGCTGATGTTCGTCGGTGAGGGCCCAGGACGCGACGAGGACTTGCAGGGTGAGCCGTTTGTAGGCCGCGCTGGTCAACTCCTCACTGACATTATCACGCGGGGGATGAAGCTCCGCCGGGAAGATGCCTACATCGCCAATGTGGTGAAATGCAGACCACCCGACAACCGCAACCCCGAACCGGATGAGATCCAGGCTTGTCTGCCATTCCTGGAGCGCCAGATCGAACTGGTGCGGCCGCGTGTCCTGGTGGCGCTCGGTAAGGTCGCTGCGCAAGCGCTTCTCGGCGTCAATACTCCGATCACCAAGTTGCGCGGCCACTGGCATTTGTACCGAGGGATTCCGTTGATGCCTACCTTGCATCCCGCCTACCTACTGCGAAACCCAGCGGACAAGCGCTTGGTGTGGGAAGACATCAAGCTCGTGATAAGCGCATTGGAGAAGCCTGCGTGAAATCCAGGGCCTGCACAAAGCTCCCTGTTTGGCACCGCTACTGCTGGCCGCTCCTTTTGTTTTGCGTCCTCTCGGGCCCGCTTCTGGGGGCACCCAAGGAGGAGCGCTCTCCCGTTTCTTCCGCGCCAACGGAAGGGGCCCCGCCTGCGCAGCGTGCGGTGCACTGGATCACGGTCAACGGCAGCATCAACCCGGCGAGCGCGGACTTCATCCGTGAATCCATCCACGAGGCGCATGCGGCGAGCGCGGCGGCGTTGGTGATCGAGTTGGACACACCCGGGGGGCTGCTGGACTCGACCAAAGACATCGTCAAAGAGCTGCTCGGTTCGCCGTTGCCAGTGATCGTCTACGTGGCCCCGAGCGGAGCTGGAGCAGCATCCGCGGGCGTGTTTGTCACCATGGCAGCCAACATCGCGGCCATGGCGCCGGGAACGAACATCGGAGCAGCTCATCCGGTGGCAGGAGGCGGCCAGGATCTTGGCGAGGACATGCGCGCCAAAGTGGAAAACTTTGTGGCCTCGATGAGCAAAGCAATCGCGCAAGAGCGCGGGCGAAACGTCGAGTGGGCTGAGAAGGCGGTGCGGGAAAGCGTGTCCATCACGGAACAAGAAGCACTCGCCCTCAATGTGATCGACTTGATCGCGAATAGCCGAGAGGATCTGCTCCGCCAGGTGCACGGGCGAGAAGTGCGGGTTCAGCAGCGCGCTGTGAAGCTCGACCTCGGGGGTGCGACCGTGGTGGAGCGGGAGATGCGACTCAAACAAAAGTTTCTCAACGTACTCGCCAACCCCAACGTCGCCTACTTGCTGATGATGGCTGGGCTGCTGGGACTTTACGTGGAATTCACGCACCCGGGCTTGTTCTTCCCCGGTGTGGCGGGTGCGATTTGCTTGCTCCTCGGCTTTGCCGCACTGCAAGTTCTGCCCATCAACTATAGCGGCTTGGCACTGATTGCCCTGGGGTTGGCGCTGCTGATCGCCGAATTGTTCTTGCCGAGTTTCGGAACTCTGGGAATCGGCGGTATCATTTCCTTCGTGCTGGGCTCCCTGTTCCTGTTCGATTCGAGCCAGTCCGACCTTGTGCTCGATCCTAAGATCGTGTTCGCAGCCGCTGGTACGTTTGGGGTTTTTAGCTTCGTGGTGGGTGTTCTCGTCGCCCGCAGTCAGCGCCGCCGCGCCGCGTTAGGCAGCGAAGGCTTGGTGGGCGAACGGGGCGAAGTTCGGCAGGCCATTGTTCCAGGGAAAATCGGGAGGGTGTTCGTGCATGGTGAATATTGGAACGCGGTGGCGGACGAGCCGCTCTCCGAAGGGACACCCGTCGAAGTGGTGAAGGTGGAGGGTTTGCGCTTGCGCGTGCGGGCGGCCAAGCAGGAGCCCTCCTGAGGAGGACACGATGTTCGAGTCAGCAACGGTAGTCATCTTGATCGGGGTCGCCTTGCTCGTCAGCGGGGTGAAAGTGCTCAAAGAATTCGAGCGCGGCGTCATCTTCCGATTGGGGCGGCTCGTGGGCGCCCGCGGGCCCGGCATCATCTATGTGATCCCTGTTATCGAACGGATGCAGCGTGTAGACATGCGCACCATCACGCTCGAGGTGCCGCCGCAAGATGTGATTACGCGCGACAACGTATCGGTGAAAGTAAGTGCCGTCCTGTATTTCCGCGTGATCAACCCCAATCGTGCGGTTGTGGAAGTGGTGGACTACTTGTACGCGACCTCGCAGTTGGCGCAAACGACCTTGCGCAGCGTGTGCGGTCAGGCCGAGCTGGATGAGCTCCTCGCCGAGCGAGAGAAAATCAATACTAAGTTGCAGGAAATTTTGGATGCGCAAACGGATCCGTGGGGGATCAAGGTAAGCACCGTCGAAGTCAAACACATTGATCTCCCGCAAGAGATGCAGCGAGCGATGGCGCGGCAAGCCGAGGCCGAGCGTGAACGGCGGGCGAAGATCATCAACGCCGAAGGGGAATTTCAGGCGGCGCAAAAACTGGCCGAAGCTTCGGCAATGATCGGTGCGCACCCGATCGCGTTGCAGTTACGGTTTCTCCAAACCCTCACCGAGATGGCGGCCGAGAACAATTCCACCACTCTCTTTCCGCTACCGATTGATTTGCTCACTCCTTTTCTCGAGGCAGAACGGCGCCGCTCGGAGCAGCCGTCGAAAGCCGAACCGGCTGCGGCCGGTTCCGAAACGGGAGTGTCGTAGCGATCGAGCCAGTTCAGGCGACGCTTTCGGAACTCGTTGAGAAAGCGACCATGACCGACTCGGTGATGTTCCCCGTTTCGCCTGCCAAGCAACAGGCGCTCATCGAGCGGATGCAACGCCTCGGGATTCGAGAAGAGGATTTAGAGGAGAGTTTCGTCCGGGCGCGCGGAAAGGGAGGGCAGCACGTAAACAAAGCATCCACGGCGGTGCTGCTCGTTCACAAGCCGAGCGGCATGCAGGTGCGCTGTGAACAGGAGCGGTCTCAAGCGTTGAACCGTTACCGCGCGCGCCAGCTCTTGTGCGAGAAACTCGAGCGGCAGCAGCGCGGCGAGGAAAGCGAGGCGATGCAGCGGATCGCCCGCATTCGCCGCCAAAAGCGCCGACGTTCGCGTCGCGCCAAGGAGAAAATCCTGGCTGCGAAGCGAGCACGCGGCGAAATCAAACGTTTGCGGGCTCCGGTGGAGCCTGAACAGCCCTCCTGACCTCGGCAGCCGTTTCGCTGCGGGCCAAAGTCGCAGTCTTCAACGGCGGATCGCCTTGTCCCGCTGCTCGTTCGATCGCTATACGCTTGCGCTTCAAGCGATCCAGGAAACAGCAGATGCAACGTGCACAAGCAGGCCGCGCCACGACCCACATCCTCCTTTGGCTCACCGCACTGGCGTTCGCGGGAGCGAACTTGACCGTGTTCGTTCTCGGCACACAGGGTGTGGGTGCCCCGGTTGTGGACACAGACCTACTGCAACGTTGCCCTTTGTGCCTCCTGTACTTCGCGCTCGCTCCGTTGGCGATGGCGCTCTTTGTAACCCTGCTTGTGCGACGCACGGCGGAGAACGGAAAGCTCCCTGCGCCCGAAACTGCGCCGGCGAAACCGGTGCCCGCCTCTCCACAAGCGGCGGAGCACTCGGCACTTGTGCTCTTGGGCCTGCTCCAGCGCGAGGGACGGCTGCTGGATTTTCTCGCTGAAGACCTCTCGGCATACTCCGATGCCCAAATTGGCGCTGCCGTCCGCGCCATTCACGCGGGATGCCGGAAGGCTCTGGAAGGCCGCCTGCAGGTAGAGCCGGTTCTCGCTGGTCAGGAAGGCGAGCAAGTTACGGTGGAGACCCCATTCGATCCCACCCGCATCCGACTCGCTGGCAATGTGACGGGCGGTGGGCCGTACCGGGGCATCTTGCGTCACCCAGGGTGGAAGGTGACCCGCCTCGATTTACCGCAACCCTTACCCGGGAGTTCCCCGGAGGTTGTGGCGCCGGCGGAAGTGGACCTCACCTAAAAACGGTTCATTAAAGGAACGTGTCGGACAGCGCACAGTTTGTCCTCGGCGTAGATCTCGGGACGACCAACTCCGTTGCGGCGTATGCCCCATTGGGTGAAGCGGAAGCGCGCCTCCGTGTGCTTCCGATCGAGCAGTTAGTGGCGCCAGGCGTGGTGGAGGGCCTGCCGTGTTTGCCTTCCTTTTTATACGTTCTGAGCGCCGACGAGCGGCAATCGCAAGCGCTCGCTCTCCCGGGAGAGGGGGGCGCTGCGTATGTCGTCGGTACTCTGGCGCGCGACCTCGGTATCCAGCAAGCCGACCGCCTCGTCACCTCAGCCAAGTCGTGGCTATGCGTTCCGCAGGTTGATCGAACCCAGCCCCTGCTGCCCTGGGGGGCAGGTGAAGATGTCGAGAAAGTCTCTCCGGTGGACGCTTCCGCGCGCTACCTGCAACGGATCGTGAAGTCTTGGAACGCAGCTTTTCCAGAGCACCCCTGCGAGCGACAGAAGGTCGTCCTCACCGTGCCAGCTTCGTTCGATCCAACAGCGCGGGAACTAACCCTCCAAGCGGCCCGTCAGGCCGGCCTTGGTGAGGTGACGCTGCTCGAGGAACCACAGGCCGCGTTTTACGCCTGGTTGCACCGGACCGGTGAGGATTGGCGCCACCAACTCGAATTGGGAGATTGTGTTTTGGTGTGCGACATCGGTGGGGGAACGACAGACTTCTCTGCGATTCAGGTCATCGAGCAAGACGGTCAGCTGGCGCTCGAACGGGTCGCCGTCGGTAACCACATTTTGCTCGGCGGTGACAACATGGATCTAGCCTTGGCCGAGGCGCTGTACGAACAACTCGCCGCCCAAGGCGTTCGTCTAGATGCCTGGCAGCAACGAAGCTTGTTGCACGCCTGTCGGGACGCCAAGGAACGCCTCCTCTCGTCTCCCGAACTTGACACAGTGCCTCTTGCCATCGCTGGTCGCGGCAGCCGTTTGATCGGGGGGGCCATACGCACGGAGCTCCGCCGCTCGCTCGTGCAGCAAGCCTTGCTCGAAGGCTTCTTCCCGGAGGTGGCCCTTCAAGATCGTCCTGACAGCGCACTGCCGGAGCTCTTGCAGGAATGGGGACTCCCGTACGCAAGCGACCCGGCTGTGACCCGACACCTCGCGCACTTCCTGGTCAGTGCCGTTTCCACGGGTAGAGGACGGGGTGGCTTGAAGCCTACGGCCGTGCTGTTCAATGGCGGCGTCTTCCGAGCCACCGTGATCCGCGATCGCCTCCTGGCTCAGTTATGCCGTTGGTTTTCAGATGCGCCACAGCCCGTGGTTCTTACGGGCGCAGATTTGCAGCAAGCCGTGGCCTTAGGAGCCGCGTACTACGGCTGGGCAAACGCACACGGTGGCGTGCGCATCCGGTCTCACCTACCGCACGCGTACTACGTTGCGGTGGCTGCAGCCCTCCCCTCCGTTCCCGGCCGCCGGCCGCCGTTGCGCGCCCTGTGTGTAGCGCCGCGCGGCTTGGCAGAAGGAAGCGAGGTGGAACTGTCTCAGCGCGAATTCGCCCTAGCGATCGGGCAAAACTCTGAATTCCGCGTGCTCCGTTCCGCGTCGCGGAACGACGAGGTGGGTACCCTTGTGGAGGAAATCGACGATCAGTTCGAGTGGCTGGCCCCGGTAACCGTGCGCATTGAGGGCACCAGTGAGACCGGCCGCATTCCCGTTCGACTGCGCGCCCGAGTCAGCGAGGTGGGCGCCCTCGAGCTTTGGTGTACCGAGAAGGACGGTCCTGGGCGCTGGCGGCTCGCGTTCGACTTACGGGCCACCCGCCCTGTATCGCAAAGAGGGTAGCCGTGCCGGGAGCACGATACGTGGTCGGCATCGACCTCGGGACAACAAATTGTGCCGTGGCATACGCGAGCCTCGGGGAGACGGATCCACGCGTGCACTCATTGCCGATCCTCCAGTTGGTAGGTGAAGGCGAGTGTGGGGAGCGAATGACGCTCCCTTCCTTCTTGTATCTTGGCGGGCCGGAACTCCCTACCGGCGCGCTGGCGCTACCCTGGGATGCAGAGCGACCGTACGCGGTTGGGGAATTTGCTCGGCGTCAGGGAGCCCGCGTCCCCGGGAGACTGGTGTCGTCGGCAAAGTCCTGGTTGTGTCACGGAGGGGTTGACCGAAAAGCGCCGATCCTTCCGTGGGGCGCGGCGGAAGAGGTGCCACGGCTGTCTCCCGTCGAAGCTTCCGCCCGTTACTTGCAACACATCCGAGAGGTGTGGGACCAGACCTTTCCTGATACACCACTTCGCGAGCAAGAAGTCATCCTCACCGTACCAGCATCGTTTGACGAAGTGGCGCGGGAGCTTACCGCGGAGGCAGCGAGCACCGCGGGTCTCCGCAATCCCATCTTGCTCGAAGAGCCACAGGCGGCTCTTTACGCTTGGCTGCAAGAACGAGAACGTGAGGCCGAACAAGTCCTCGCTGGGCAGCGGTCCATCCTGGTCGTTGACGTGGGCGGCGGTACGACGGACTTCAGCTTAGTCAGCGTTCGGTGGGCGGATGGCAGACTGGCTTTGGACCGGGTGGCAGTCGGCGACCACATCTTGCTCGGTGGCGACAACATGGACCTAGCCCTCGCCCGCATGATCGAGGAGCGTCTGGGCGAAGCGCTCGACACACCGCGCTTTTTCACCATGGTCCTCGCTTGCCGCGCGGCCAAGGAGCGGCTGCTCAGTGACCCTGATACTACAAGCGAGACGCTGATCGTGCCGGGACGCGGGCGCTCCATTGTGGCCTCCACGCGAAGCGCGACCGTAACGCGCGACGAGGTTCATCAGGCGATCCTCGAAGGCTTCTTTCCGATTCGTTCTCCCGAGGAGCTGCCGCGAAGGGAAGAAGCACCCGCGCTGCAAGAGTGGGGCCTACCCTACGCAAGCGAGCCGGAAATCACCCGACACTTGGCGGCGTTTCTCAGCGCTCACGCTGTGGACGAGGATGGAACACGCTGCTGGCCGGACACTGTTTTGTTCAACGGCGGCGCCCTCAAGCCCGCCATCTTGCGCGCGCGCCTCCATCACATTTTAGAGACCTGGAGCGCGCGACCTTTACAGGAACTGGAAAGCACCGATCTCGACCTGGCTGTGGCGCGTGGCGCTGCCTACTACGGGCTTGTCCGGCACGGGTGCGGCATTCGAATCGGTGGCGGAGCAGCCCGCACGTATTACCTCGGGCTCGACCCAGCAGCCGAGCAGGGCCCAGTGCGCACCGTCTGCTTGGTAGAACGCGGCATGGAAGAAGGGGAAGTTCGGAACATTGACAGCGCGTCGTTCGAGCTGGTCACCAACGAAGCCGTGCAGTTTCCCCTCTTCGCATCGTCGTCGCGGCGGGGGGACTCGGTTGGGCAGATTTTGCAAATTGATCGTGCTGAGCTTCAGGCTCTCCCCCCTGTACGCACCATCCTGCGCTTTGGGCGCAAACTCACCGCTCGTAAGTTGCCGGTCCATCTGCAGGTGCGGCTGACCGAGGTGGGAACGCTCGAGATCTGGTGCGTTTCGGGCAGCACGGATCACCGCTGGCGCTTGCAATTCGATTTACGCGACGTCCGCCTACCCACCAGAGGGGAGGCACTGACTTCCGAAGAAAAACCCACTGCCCTGCTGGTGGCAGCAGAGCGTGTCGGGCGAGCCCTGGCGATCCTGCGCGAAACCTTCGCCACCGAGGGTCCGGCAGAACCCGACCCTGTTCGCCTGGTTCGTGTGCTGGAGGACGAACTGGGTCTGGGCAAAGAAGAGTGGCCATTGCCGGTTCTGCGCCGCCTTTGGGAACCGTTATGGGAAACTCGGGCGGGACGGTTCCGAACACCGGACCATGAGGCGCGCTGGTACAACCTGGCCGGCTACCTGCTGCGACCCGGCTTCGGAGCCGATTTGGACGCCCTTCGTGTGCAGCACCTCTGGCGTCTCAAAAGCGAGGGAATCCGTTTTGCTCGCTCTGTGCAAGTACGGGTCGAATGGTGGAACATGTGGAAGCGGGTTGCCGGGGGCCTGGATCGCGCCCAACAGAGCGTATTGTGGAATGAAGTGTCTCCGTACCTCTTGCCACAAGCAAAAAGCAAAGCGCGTAGCCTGCCGCGGGTGGGACCACAAGAAATCCGGGAGTTCTGGCAAGTCTTGGCAAGCTGCGAGCACCTAGCCGCCTTGCAGAAGGCGCAGCTCGGGGAATCGCTGCTGCCCCTCATCGCCAAAGGAACTGCGACGGATGCGGAGATCTGGGCGCTCGGTCGGCTCGGGAACCGGGCACCCGTATACGGTCCTTTGAACACCGTCGTCGCACGGGAAACCGTGGCGCGTTGGGTCGAGCAACTCCTCAGCCTAAAATGGCCACGCACCAAAACCACGGCGTTTGCGATTGCTCAGTTGGCGCGGTGCGTGGGCGATCGCGAGCGCGATTTACCGCGCGAACTGCGCGAACGGGTTGCAGAGCGTCTCAGGGCTGAGGGCTTCGACCGCCTCTCCCGCCTCGTCCTCGAACCAACCCCTCTCGAGTCCAGTGAGCGGTTGCAGGTGTTCTCCGAGTCCCTGCCCGTTGGGCTGGTGCTGCGCGAAGTCCATACCGCGAGCCCGTGATCAGCGCGCCTGACTCGGGTTAGCGGCTGCCCCGTCCCCTGAAGGTCGCAACACGGTACGGTTGCTTTGCTTGCCCGCTCGAGCGACGCATGCCCTCATGTGGCCTGTCGCTAGGCGCTTCCGCGCCGCCCCTCGATGCCGATCAATCCCCCATCCCAGAAAGGCGTGAGCACGCACATTCCACGCGTGCTTTGGAGAGTCTCGGGAGCCTCAGTCGTAAATCCGTGGCTCGCCAGGAGGTCGAGTTTTCCATCGCTTATGAAACCAGATCCACTGTTCAGGGTACTGGCGAATGATGTCTTCGATCACCGCCGAGCAACGCCGCGTGTTCTCGATTAGGTCTGCGTCATGATCCGTGGAGAGCTGCCACGCAATGGGCGGATACACCTCCAGGACGTGCTGTTGGCTGGCACCGCAACGCCGCAAAAACACGGGTACCACAGGCACACCAGCGTGTTGCGCAATACGCACCGGACCAGTTGTGGTGCAGGCGGGCAAGCCAAAGAAGTCAACGAAAACCCCGAAGGAAAAGACCTGATTCTGGTCCGCCGGAATCGCCAGCACCGCGCCCTCGCGCAAGGCGCGCAGGGCTTCCCGCGCCGCCCGCCGCTTCGGGATCGAGCGGGTTCCAGCTTTGGCGCGCCAGCGTAACAGCGATGTGTCCAAGAGCGGATTGCGGAGCGGCCGGTGAATCAGCGTCACCGGGTAACCGAGGCGACCGTGGAACCAGGCCAGCAACTCCCAGTTGCCGAAGTGAGCAGTGAGCACGAGCAAACCCTGGCCTTTGCGCTCGGTGAGAAGTCGCTGCCACAATTCGGGATCGGCAATCTTTACGCGCCGACGCAGCTCCTCGACGCCGACCCGGTCAATCCTGCTGAGTTCAGCCACCATGCGACCGAGATTCCGGAAACTCTCCCGCAGAACACGACGTCGCTCCGATTCGGGCCAACTTGGGAAGGCGATGGCCAAGTTCTTCAAGCCCGCCTTTCGTGCCTGCGGCAAAAGCGCAAACGCTATCGTACCCAGCGCTGAACCCAGGCGAAATGACCAAGAAGCCGGGAGAAACCGTAGGAAGGAGATGACCCCTAGGCAAAGAAGCAGCTCTACCCAATCGCGCAGCCGCGCCGAACGGTTTTCGACGGATGCGTGGCTGCGATCCCCGACGGGGGCCGACCCCGCCAAATCAGCTACCCACCGAGCCCGGTGAGCCCGCGCTTCCTTCGCCAAAAACGGCTTGCTCCTTCGCGCGCAGCTCGGCGTACACCTCTTGATCGATTCGCTCGAAGCGCTCAATGGCTTCGCGCATGCGGTCTTCCTCACCACGCTCGCGCGCCAGTTCCTCGAGCTTATTTCGCACCCAACTGATGTGCCACTTTTCGTCTTTGGTGACCTCTCGCAAGACCTCGAGTGTCTCTGCATCCACGTCGGCGCGCGCAGCGTGCTCCTGGTACCGTTGAAACGCGCGCTCTTCGACCACCACCGTCAAGGCAAGTAAATCGATCAAATCCCTTGGAACAGCACGGAGGCCAATGCGCGTCTGGTAGCCGTCGCCCACTTTCACTGGGTCTCCTCCCAGGTCGCGGATGCGCTTCGTCCACAACCAGGCGTGGCGTGTTTCATCCGCCAAATGGAGGGAAAGTTTGGTTTGCGAGTCCGGATCGTCCAGGTGAGAAAGCAAGCGGAACAACAAATTTGCCCCTCGCAACTCCGCGTCGCGGTAGTAGCTCATCAGCAAAACTAGGCGCTGGTCCACAGCCATAATCGCTTCCTCCACCTCCTTTTCGTGGGTGCCAACCGGGCAGCAACCCTGCGGCTCAGGATACTTTTGGTCGCACATATTCCAAGGGAGCGTCTAGGTCAAGTTTCGGAATGGGCTGTCTCCGCCAGCGGCGGTGCCACCAGGGCCATTCCGCCGGGTTGGCCCGAATCTGCTGTTCGATCGAGGCGTTCAACCGGCTTGTCAGCTCGCGGATCGCGTGTTTCCGATCCTGCTCCCGAACCGGATCGAGCGGCGGCCGGACGATGACCTTCCATCCGATCGGTCCTGTTCGCTGAATGAACACCGGCACGATGGGAAGGTTCCGCCGAATTGCAAGAGCGGCTGCCGCCACTGGGGTACGGGCCAAACGGCCGAAAAACGGAACCGAAATGGACGGAACGTGGGTATCTTGATCCACCACCATCGCCAAGATGCCATTCTCTTTGAGCACGGCCAGGATGCGGCGCGCTGAGTCGGGACTCTCCCGCAGGATGGTCTCCACTCCCTGCCGTCGGCGCCAGGACACGATCATTTCGTTCAGGCCAACCACGTAAATTCGCCGCGCCACCGCAGAAACGCGTATGCCCCGCCACGCAAAAAACGCCGCCAGCAGCTCCCAGTTGCCGATGTGGCCGGTGACAGCAATGCATCCGGTCCCACGCGCCAGAATGGCCCGCAAGTTTTCCTCCCCGTCCAAAGTAAAGAGTTCCGCTTGCCGCCTACGAATCTCTTCGACTTGCGCGAGCTCGCACAAAAGCCGAGCGCTGTTCACAAAGCACGCGCGGGCGATCTGTTCGCGCGCGCGCGTACCCAGCTCCGTGCCGAACGCCAACTCCAGGTGACGCAACGCAAGCCTGCGCTCGTGGCGGAGAAGGAAGTAGCCGATGGCGCCCAGGATTTCCCCGAAACGGAGAGCGGTTTCGAGCCTCATGCGGCTCAAGGCCCATAACGCGCCTTGTGCCAGGGCAACCAGAGTAGCGCCCTGGATCCGCCGGCGAATACGCTTGACCCGAATCCCCCATGTCCGCCACGGACTCGCTCCTGGCACCTGCGACTCCTCCAACATCCCGCGCTCAAACCACTCCGGCCTTGAGTAAATCGTGCAGGTGGACGATCCCGATCGGCCGCCGGCTCGCTGCATCCAGGATAAACAAAGCGGTGATGCTGTGTCGCTCCATTTCCGCAACCGCGCGCGCCGCCAGCGCGTCCGCCGGAATGGTTTTCGGATTCCGAGTCATGACATCCCTTGCTCGGGCTGCACGAATGTCCTCGATCCGTTCGAGCGCCCGGCGCAAATCTCCGTCGGTGATCACACCGATGAGTGCGCCAGAGCCGTCTATCACACCCGTGATCCCCAAGCGCTTCCCTGTGATCTCGCTCAGCACGGTGGAAAAGCCTGCGTCCGGATCCACCAGGGGAATGGCATCCCCACGATGCATCAAATCCGCCACCCTGAGGAAGCGCTTTCCCAGGAAGCCAGCAGGGTGAAGGACCGCAAAATCCTCGGCGCGAAACCCCTTGCGTTCTAGTAGCGCCACAGCCAAGGCATCCCCCAGCGCTAGCGCTGCCGTGGTGCTCGCCGTCGGCGCGAGCCCTAACGGGCAGGCCTCTTCCTCCACGTGTACGTCGAGCACCACTTCCGCTGCCCGGCCCAGGGTCGAATCCGGCCGGCCGGTCATGGCGACCAAGGGAAGTTCCAAGCGCTTGAAAATAGGCAACAGTCGCAAGACCTCCTCGGTCTCCCCACTTTGCGACAAAGCGAGCACCACGTCCCCTTTCACGAATACGCCCGCGTCCCCGTGGGCGCCCTCGGCGGCGTGCAAGAACACTGCGGGGGAGCCGGTACTGGTCAACGTCGCGGCGATCTTCCGGCAGACAATGCCCGATTTGCCCATCCCGGTGACCACGATTTTCCCGCGGCACTGAGCGAGCACATCCACTGCCTGCGCGAAGGTCTCGTCCAGCCGTTCTGCCAATGCCTGCACGGCGCGGGCCTCGATCTGGAGAACACGCCGGCCCGTTTGCAAAGCGTGCGTCTTGGTCATCCCGAACGATCTCCCGCCGCTCCCCCAGCGAAACCCGCCCGCGTCCGCTCCGCCAAGTCGCGTACTTCGCACAGGAGGCCCTCGAGCAGTTCCAAGGGATAGGAATTCGGCCCGTCGCTCAGTGCGTGGTCTGGATCCTCGTGGACCTCGAGGAACAAGGCGTCAATCCCCACGGCAGCGGCGGCACGCGCCAGGGGCCGGATGAACGCCCGCTCTCCACCGGAAGCGGAACCCTTGCCCCCGGGCAACTGCACGCTGTGGCCGGCGTCGAACACTACCGGGTATCCGTAGTCGCGCAGGACGACCAAGGAACGAAAGTCGCTAACCAAGTTGTTGTAGCCGAAGCAGGTTCCTCGCTCCGTCACTAAGAGCTGGGCGTTGCCTGCCGCCTCCATCTTCTTCAACACGGGGCCCATGTCCCAGGGGGCGAGAAACTGCCCCTTCTTTACGTTGACTGGCTTGCCCGCCCGCGCCACATCCAACAAGAAGTCCGTCTGCCGCACCAAAAAGGCAGGCGTTTGCAACACATCCACTACCTCAGCCACAAGCCGGGCCTGCCCGACTTCGTGCACGTCCGTCAAAACCGGCACGCCGATCTCGGCCTTGACACGGGCGAGGATCTCCAGTCCGCACTCCAATCCCGGCCCGCGGTAAGAGTCGAGCGAAGTCCGGTTGGCTTTGTCAAAGGACGACTTGAATACGAGTGGCACGCCAGTCTTTTGGCTGATCCGCTTGAGCCGCTCGGCGTGGCGCAAAGAGCTATCCGCGCTTTCGATCACGCACGGCCCCCCGATAAAAACCAACGGGTGCCCACCGCCGATGGGCACCGAACCTGCCAGCACGACCCGGCTCATACGCTACACCGACAGCGACGCCAACAGCGGTGCGCGTTGTCGCTCCGCCCTGTGTTCGAGCACCGCGCGCACGAACCCCTTGAAAATCGGGTGCGGATCGAAAGGCCGTGACTTGAACTCCGGGTGAAATTGACTGGCGAGGAAAAACGGGTGGTCGCTGATCTCGATGATTTCCACCAACTGCTCGTCCGGCGAGAGGCCGCTGAGAACGAGGCCATGTCGGGTTAGGATGTCGCGGTACTCGTTATTCACCTCGTAACGGTGGCGGTGCCGCTCGCTGATTTTGCGGCGGCCGTAAAGACGGTGTGCGAGGGACCCCTCTTTGAGAATGCACTCGTATGCGCCCAGCCGCATCGTACCGCCCTTTTGCGTGACCCGGCGCTGCTCCGACATCATGTGAATGACCGGATGCGGAGTCGCTTCATCCACTTCGGTAGAGTTCGCACGAGCCAAGCCGCATACGTTGCGGGCAAACTCGATCACCGCCATTTGCATTCCAAAACAGATCCCCAAGAATGGTACCTTGCGCTCGCGCGCGTACTGCACGGTGGCGATTTTGCCTTCCGTGCCGCGGGGGCCAAAGCCCATGGGCACCAAAATTCCGTCGGCGCGCAGCACCTCGTCAACTAAACCTTCTTCCTCGATCCGCTCGGAGTCTACGTAGTCAATCTCTACTCGGCATTCGTTGGCGATCCCTCCGTGGACGAGAGCCTCGTGCAGACTCTTGTACGCGTCCGCCAAGTTCACGTACTTCCCGACCATCGCGATCCGGATCACCTCTTTCGGGTGCTTCCAAGTGTGTACAACGCGCTGCCACTTGCTCAGGTTCGGCTCGCCGGTCCACATGTTCAGCTTTTCCACAATGCGCTCATCCAATCCCTCGCGATGCAATAGGAGCGGCACCTCATAGATCGTCTCGACATCCCGTGCTGTGATCACGCAGTTCTCTTCCACGTTACAAAAATGCGCGATCTTGAGTTTGATCTTTGGGTCCAGATCGCGGTCGGTGCGGCACAAAAGAATATCCGGTTGGATGCCGAGACCGGTGAGCTCCTTGACGCTGTGTTGGGTTGGCTTGGTCTTCACCTCTCCGGCACTGCTCAGGTACGGGACCAAGGTCAAATGAATGTAGAGAACGTTCTCTCGGCCGCGGTCCCAGCGAAATTGGCGAATCGCTTCCAAAAACGGCAGGCTCTCGATGTCTCCCACCGTACCGCCGACTTCACCAATCAGCACATCGTGGCCTTCCGCAGCGGAGAGGATGCGCCGTTTGATCTCGTCTGTGATGTGGGGGATAACTTGCACGGTGCCGCCGAGATACTCACCCTTGCGCTCGTTCTCGATGACTTGATCGTATACCTGCCCGGTGGTGAAGTTGTTTTTGTGCGACATGCGAGTGGAGAGAAACCGCTCGTAATGCCCGAGATCGAGGTCTGTCTCCGCACCGTCGTCCGTGACGTAGACCTCCCCGTGCTGAAACGGGCTCATCGTCCCCGGATCGACGTTAATGTACGGGTCCATTTTGCAAATCGTGACCTTGAGTCCGCGGCTTTCGAGCAAGGCTCCGATCGAAGCCGAGGCCAGGCCCTTGCCGAGCGACGACACGACCCCACCGGTGACAAAAATAAACTTGGTCCTCTGCGCTCCTCTGGCCATGTCGCTCTCCTTCGTCTAGCGATGCCACCTCGCGCGAGCCACCCAGGCGCCCGACAACGCCGGGGCGCACTGTGCCGCAGACTCCCACCTAAGGCAGCTCGGCGCCTGTTTCTTCCCACAACTGGCGCGCCCTTTCCAAGTCCGCCGGCGTGTCCACTTCCACCCCAGCGCCCAGCTCGGCCTCGATCACGCCGATGGAGAATCCGTGTTCTAGTGCGCGCAACTGCTCCAGCCGTTCGGCCTCCTCCAGCGGCGTCGGTGCCAGTGCCGCAAACTGTAAGAGAAATTCTCGGCGAAACGCGTACAAGCCGACATGCTTGCGCGCTTGCGCCGGAACCCGGTCCGCTTCGCCGCGCCAAAACGGGATCGGGCTCCGAGAAAAGTAGAGCGCCCGCCCCAACCGATCGCACACGACCTTCACCACGTGCGGGTTCTCGTACGCGCGCACATCAGCCAGTGGCATGCACACCGTGGCCATCGGCAACGACCGATCAGCGGCCAGCCGATCCACCAATAACTCGACCACTTGCGGGCGGATAAACGGCATGTCTCCTTGCACATTCACTACCAGTTCGGCCGGGTCCTGAGCCGCCACTTCCGCGACTCGGTCAGTCCCCGAGCGGTGGTGCGGGCTTGTACGCACGACCTCCCCGCCAAACGCACGCACCGCCGCTTCGATTCGCTCATCGTCGGTGGCCACACACACGCGGGCTAGGCCGCGCACCTTGGCAACACGCTCGTAGACGTGCTGCACCAACGGCTTTCCTCCGATCGATGCCAGCGGTTTGCCTGGCAGGCGTTCCGAACCGTAACGAGCCGGGATCACTGCAATGGTTCGCACGTGCATGAGCGCCACCGCTGCTCACGAGCTACCGAAAACCCGCAGCCCGATGCAACTCGCTGCCCCCCCAAACTTCACCACCGTGCGACGCTAACCCCCGCAGCCAGCGCGGCAATGTTTCTTTTTCTTGGCGGGCAAGCTAAGCAGCTACGGCCGTGCGCTATCGAAGAACGCTCATCCCTACGCTGCGCCAGGACCCTGCGGATGCCGAGGTCGCCAGCCACCGGCTCATGGTTCGCGCCGGGCTCATTCGCCAGGTCGCACGTGGCATTTACAACTTTTTGCCCTTCGGGCTGAGGGTGATCCAAAAAATCGAGGCCATCGTTCGCGAGGAGATGAACCGCGCTGGAGCGCAGGAAATCCTCATGCCTGCCGTGTGCCCCGCGGAACTGTGGCAAGAGAGTGGGCGCTGGGACAAATACGGAAAGGAACTCCTGCGCATCAAAGATCGCTACGATCGGGACTTTTGTTTCGGCCCCACGCATGAAGAGGTGGTGACCGACATCGTGCGCCGCGAGCTTCGCTCTTACCGCGAACTGCCGCTGAACCTGTACCAGATTCAAGTCAAATTTCGGGACGAAGTGCGCCCACGGTTTGGGCTGATGCGCGGTCGCGAATTCATCATGAAGGACGCGTACTCCTTTCACGTCGACGCTGCCGATTGCCAGCGCGAGTACGAGAATATGGCCGAAACCTACCAGCGGATCTTCGCTCGCTGCGGGCTCAGCACGCGACGGGTAGAATCCGACACCGGGGCGATCGGCGGTTCTCTGGCCCACGAATTTCAAGTCCTCGCCGACTCTGGGGAAGACGCGATCGTGAGCTGCACGGCGTGCGATTACGCTGCCAACGTGGAGAAGGCCGAGATTGGCTCCAGGGGAGAAGCACCAACCCACAAAGTGGCTGCCGGCACCTTGCACAAGGTGCGGACACCAGGGAAGCGATCGGTGGAAGAAGTCGCAGCCTTCCTGGCGACACCCGCGGAGCAATTCGTGAAAACGCTAATCTACCAAACCAGTCGCGGCGAGTACGTGGCCGTGCTGGTGCGCGGCGATCACGAGATCAGCGAGGCCAAGCTGCGGCAGACTTTGGGCGTAGACTGGGTAGCACTCGCGGACGCGGATACGGTACGCCGCGTCACCGGTGCTGACGTCGGTTTTGCCGGTCCTACCGGCCTCGATCTTCCGATCTGGGCCGACCACAGCGTTCGCACCGTACGCGACGGCGTGGTGGGTGCCAACGAGACAGACTTCCACTTTGTACACTTCGATGCCGAGCGCGACCTTGGAGCGGTGCGGTACGCGGACTTACGCTTAGCGCGCGCCGGTGACCCCTGCCCTCGCTGCAAGCGAGGGCAGTTCGAAAGCCACCGGGGGATCGAGGTAGGCAATATTTTCTATCTTGGGACCAAGTATAGCACCCCCATGAAGGCCCATTTTCTCGACGCACAAGGCGTGGAGCGGCCCATGGAAATGGGCTGCTACGGAATCGGCATTACCCGCACCGCTGCTGCCGCCATCGAGCAGTATCACGACGATCAGGGCATTATCTGGCCGGTTCCTCTCGCCCCAGCCCACGTGAGTATCGTGCCCATCCAAATCCAAGATGAGCGGATTCGCAGGGTCGCCGAACGACTACACGACGAACTCGAGGGACGCGGAGTAGAAGTGTTGCTCGACGATCGAGAAGAGCGGCCTGGGGTGAAATTCAAAGACGCTGATCTCCTTGGCCTGCCGTTTCGGTTGACCGTCGGCGGAAAAGGGCTCGACCGGGGCGTGGTGGAAGTACGGCGGCGAGCGACGGGCGAGGTTTTGGAAGTCGGCATCAACGATGCCGTGGACAAAGTGACTGGCCTCGTGCGCGATGCCCTTAGCAAGTAACGCAACTCGCGAAGCGAACCTCCCGCCAATTGCGGCGCAAGGGGTTGGACTGGCTTGGGCTGCTGGCGCGAGGTGCGGGCTAACGAGCGAAAGGAGGTGGGCGAAACATGCTACCCCTAGTCGGGATCATTATGGGGTCGCGCTCAGACTGGGATACCCTCATTCATGCGGCGGAGACCCTGGATGAGCTAGGCGTACCGTACGAGGTGCGGGTTGTTTCGGCGCACCGCACTCCGGATCTTCTCTTCGAATACGCTTCCTCAGCCGAGGCGCGCGGGCTGGAAGTGATCATTGCCGGTGCCGGCGGAGCCGCGCATTTGCCGGGCATGACTGCATCGAAAACCTTGCTCCCCGTTCTTGGCGTGCCCGTGCAAAGCCACGCCTTGCACGGACTCGACTCCTTACTGTCAATTGTGCAGATGCCGGCCGGGGTTCCGGTAGGCACGCTCGCCATTGGGAAAGCCGGCGCGATCAATGCGGCACTGCTCGCCACGGCCATTGTGGCAAACCGCCATCCCGAGTTTCGCGAACCCCTGCAGCGCTACCGGGAAGAACAAACGAACGCCGTCCTCCGTCACCCTGATCCCCGGAAACCGGGTGTCTGAGCTTACCAGCCTGAACGGCTTCTCTGTCCATGGAACGAGTCGGGATCCTCGGGGCCGGCCAGTTGGGACGCATGCTCGCGCTTGCAGGGTATCCCCTTGGCCTTCGCTTTCGTTTCCTCGATCCAGCGCCTGAGGCCCCCGCGGAGCAGGTCGGGGAGCGGGTGCGGGCTGCCTTCGACGACAGCAACGCTTTACGGGCCTTTGCGCACGATCTCACAGTAGCGACTTACGAGTTCGAAAACGTTCCGCTCGAAGCCGTCCAACGGCTCTCGCAGTGGGTCACCGTCTCACCAAACCCACTCGCCCTGGAGGTCGGGCAGGACCGCCTGCGTGAGAAGGAATTTTTTACCCGGATGGGCCTGCCAGTGCCTCCCTTCGCGCCGGTGGACTCGTTGTCGGACCTCGAACGCGCGCTCACCCGTATCGGCTTCCCGGCCATGCTCAAGACCCGGCGCCTGGGTTATGACGGAAAGGGGCAGGCTCCCCTGTGGACCCAGGGTGACGTCCAGCCGGCCTGGGAGAGGCTCCGCGGGCAGCCGCTCTTGGCAGAGCAACTGGTCCGCTTCGATGCAGAACTCTCGATCCTGGCTGTGCGCTCGGCGCGGGGCGAGCTCCGCTACTACCCCCTGGTCGAGAACCGCCATGGCGGCGGTATTCTGCGGCGCTCCGAGGTTCCCGCACCCCACGGTTCCCCGACGCTGCAGCGTCAAGCGGAACAGTACGCGCGCGCCATTTTAGAAGAATTGAACTACGTAGGCGTCCTGGCCATCGAATTTTTTGTCATCGGAGAAACCTTGCTGGCCAACGAGATGGCCCCGCGGGTGCACAACTCTGGGCACTGGAGCATCGAAGGCGCAGTTTGCAGCCAGTTCGAGAACCACCTGCGTGCCATCCTGGACTGGCCACTCGGGAGCACTGAGCTCGTCGCGCCGAGCGTAATGTACAACCTGATCGGCAAGCTTCCGCCACTGGAACAACTGCTCTCCCTGCCCGGTCTCCACGTGCACCTGTACGGCAAGTCCGCCCGGCCGGCACGGAAGTTGGGGCACGTGACCTTAGTGGAGGCCGACGCTGTGCGGCGAACCGAGGTGGAACAGCGCCTGCGCCAGTTACTTCTCGACGAGAGCGCTTGACTCTGCCTCCCCGCGCAAAGCGCTTGCGATCTCTGCCCTGACAGCCGGATGTTCCTCGCTTCGCTGGGCAAGAAGCAGCGCGTCGTAGGCCTCGAGGTGCTGCAGTTCCCCGAGGGCCCAAGCTGCATGGCCACGAACCACAGGACTCGGGTCCGTTGCCAGAGCTCGCGCCAAAAAAGGGATCGCAGCCGGATTTCCCGAGTTGCCCAGGACCACAGCGGCGTTTCTCGCCAGTCCCTCTCTCCGGGCACGCCACACAGCCGAACGCCGAAAACGCAAGCGGAACTCTTCGTCGCTAAGAGCAAGGAGCTGCGGCAAGAACGGGAACGCTTCCTCTCTTTGCACCTGACCATCCGGGTGAGTACGGAGCCACTTCTCGTTCCACGGACAAACGTCCTGACAGTCGTCACAACCAAATACCCAGTTTCCCATCGCTCGCCGCATCGGCAATGGAATCCAGCCCCGGTGCTCGATGGTCCAGTAAGAGATGCACTTGCGAGCGTCGAGCGAATATCCCTCTGCCAGGGCGCCGGTCGGGCAAGCCGTGAGGCACCGGGAGCACGAGCCGCAATGAGCAGCTACCGGCCGATCAGGTTCGAGTTCCCACGTGGTTAGAATCTCGGCCAGGAAGAACCACGAGCCCCCTCGCTTCGAAAGGATGTTCGTGTTTTTCCCGAACCAACCGAGCCCCGCAAGCCAGGCGAAATCTCGCTCGAGTAGCGGGCCACTATCCACGAACACGCGGCAGCGAATCCCCGGTGCCCACTCCTCCATTTGTCGGACCAGCAACTCCAAGCGGGCGCGAATCCAGTCGTGGTAGTCGCTCCCCACCGCGTAGGCCGCGATGCGGCCGCGCAGTTCCTCGCGCCAGTTCCACGGAGGTGGGGCAACCGGTCGGTACGGCACCGCGAGGCAAATGACGGATCGAGCACCCGGGAGAAGCAGAGGAAGCGCGAGTCGCTCTGCGGCCCTTTTTTCCAGGTATCGCATTTCCCCCGCCATCCCCGCTGCCAACCAGTGCTCGAAAAACTCCGCGTGCGGTGGCCGCTGCACTGCCGCCACCGCGCAAGCGCTAAAACCAAGCTCGCGTGCTGCCTCGCACAGGCGCTCCTTCGGGTTCATCTTCGCAAGCTCGGCGATCGGGTGGCCACGGCTGTCCACGCTACGGATTGCGCTCTGGAGGCGAAAGCAAAGCCACCGCACTTGCCTCATGCAGGGGCCTTTTTTACCGTCTCGCTTCCATGCCTGCCAGCACAAAGGAGGATTCATGAACGGACCACTCGCGGGTCTCAAGTGCCTGGACCTCTCTCGTCAACTACCCGGGCCGTTTTGCTCGATGATTCTTGCCGACCTTGGCGTGGACGTTCTTCTCGTGTCCGCCCCGAACGATCCCTTGGGCATCGGGATCCCCCTCATCCAACGCAACAAACGGAGCATGACTCTCAATTTGAAATCCCCGCGGGGCCGGGACATCTTCTTGCGCTTGGCTCGAGAAGCAGACATCGTGCTCGAAGGATTCCGGCCAGGAGTCACGAGCCGGCTCGGAATCGACTACCCGACGCTAGCGCGGGAAAACCCGCGGCTGGTCTACTGTTCCATCTCAGGGTACGGCCAAGACGGTCCTTACCGGGACAAAGTAGGGCACGATCTGAATTACTTGGGTTACGCGGGCGTGACGGCCGTTTCCGGGGCGGCGGGCTCGCCTCCCACCATCCTCCCTGTGCAAGTAGCCGACATCGGTGGGGGCGCGCTGATGGGTGCAGTGGGAATTCTCGCCGCGCTGCTTGCGCGCCAGCAAACCGGCAAAGGCCAATACATCGACATCGCGATGTTGGATGGGAGTGTGGTCTGGAACGTGTTTCACATCCTCATGTACCTGGTCCAAGGCCACCAGCCGGAACGCGGGAAAACGCAGTTGACCGGCCACTACCCCTGCTACGCGGTTTACGAAACAAAGGATGGGAAGTTCGTCACCGTCGGTGCACTCGAGCCACACTTCTGGCGGAACCTGTGTGAACGGTTGGGCGTTCCCGAGTTCATTGCGGACCAGTTTGCCGAAGGACCCCGTAGAGAGGAAATGTTTCGGGTGCTGCGCGACAAGTTCCGAAGCAAAACCCAGGAAGAGTGGCTGCGGGAACTCGGTGAGGTAGACATTTGCTTCGGCCCTGTAAACGACATCCCAACGGCGCTGCGTGACCCGCAAGTGCGCCACCGCGGCATCGTCCAGGAACAAGACGGAAAAGTGCTGCTCGGCTCACCCATCAAGTTGTCCGCTACGCCACCGCGCCCGCCGTCACTGCCCCCCGAGTTTGGCCAGCATACCGAGGAGGTTCTGCGCAATCTCGGCTTCGCCCCTGGCGAGATCGCAGCACTGCGCCAGGAGGGCACCATCTAAGCCTCGTGGGCCCGCTGAAGGCGGTTGCCCGAAAGCGCTAAGCCCTGGTAGAGTCCTGCTGCCTGGCAGCCAAAGAGCTGGGCAAGGAGGCAGCTTATGGCGGTGGCACGCGTGACAGAGATTCGGGCTTCATCTCCGGACGGTTTTCAGGAGGCCGTCCTCGAAGGGGTGCGGCGAGCGGCGAAGACACTGCGCGGGATTACCGGCTTGGAGGTCATCGGCAAGCGGGTCAAAGTGGATCAGGGCCGCATCATCGAGTACCGCGTAGACATGAAGATTATCTTCATTCTGGAGTAAATCCACGGGCAGGGAGGAGCACACATGGCGGTAGCAAGGCAAACACAAATCATCGGTGCGTCCCCGCACAGTTGGGAAGACGCGGTACGCAACGCGCTGGAGCGTGCCAACAAGACGTTGCGCGGCATCACCGGGCTCGAGGTGCTCAAGGAAAACGCACACATCGAGAATGGGAAGATCGTCGAGTATCGCTCTACAGTGCTGGTTACGTTCGTGCTCGAGCAGTAAGGAGCGCCGGTCAGCGCTCAGAACAACGCTTCGCTAGTCCTCTTCGTCGTGCCCGAGCTGCACCCAGCGCTGGTTGCGCTGCTTCCCTTTGATCGGCCAGAGGCTCCCCTCGACGTGACCTACTGGGTCGAACTGCGAGGTCGCATCGAGCGGGCAACCCTGGTTCAGCTCATCGAAGAGCGCCTGCCCTATTTTCCACACGCAAAAGAAACCTTGCTGCCGCCGCGCGGCTGGCCGCTGACCGTTCCCTGGGAAGCGGCCAAGGGTTTTCGGCTCGACCAGCACCTGTTCCTGCATCGGCTTGCGCAACGGGGAGAAGACGCTGCACTACGGTTTCTGGCACAAATCCTCAGCCGCAAGTTCGCGAGTCAGCTCCCCCGCTGGCAGATCCACTGCGTGCAGTACGGGAAGCGTTCCATTTTAATCGTGCGCCATCACGTCTTTTGGTCGAACCCGGAGGACGAGGGAGCTTGGTTGAACGCCCTGCTCGATCCGCAACCCCAAAGAAGGATGATGCCACCTCGCGGCAACCCATCCGCAAGTGAGCAGGAGATCCCTCCTGCACCACGCGTCTGGGCGGCTGCTTCCTCGCTGCTGACTGGGTTCTGGCGCCGCTGGCGAGCGGGCAAGGACGTTATCGAACCTCTACGCCGCGAGGTCGATGCACTCGCGAATCTGGCGCGCCTCGCACTCCGGCCGCTGCCGCAATTCCCGTTCAATGGGCCGCTCAGCGGCAGGCGCCATGCAGCTTGGTGCTCATTTCCCCTCACTGCCGTTCGCACGATCCGCAATCGCATCGGTGGCTCAGTGTGGGAGATTCTGGTCGCCTCGGCCCTCGGCGGACTCGCCGAGGTGCTCGCCAACAAAGTGGAGAAGCTCGAGCAGCGGACACTCGTAGCGGTACTGCCCGTCGCTGTCGGGTCGGAGCAAGACGCCCGGCGGACGGGCCGACGCGTCACCCTCGCTGTGGGGAAACTGCCGCTCCACTGCAACGATCCTGTGGAGCGACTGCGCAGTGTTGCCGCCCAATTCGAGCTGGCGCGACTCGGCGGTGGGAGCGACCAATTTGCCCGCAGCACCACCATGCTGACAGCCCTCGTTCTTCTCGGTGGAGAGGTCATCCTGCGCGATCGCCTTCGGTCGCTTGCGGTGCATTCGTATTTCTGGCCTTTTCCTGGCTTGCGCGAGCAGCGGTACGTGGTGGGGATTCCGGTAGAACGCGTCGTGCCGCTACCTCCTCTAACAGCGAACCTTGGTTTGGTGTTTGGCCTTGTCACCTCTGCCGAAGAAGCCCTGATCTCTGTCGCGGGGGACCCCGAACGTGCGTGTGACCTCCTCTCGCTGCGCGCCGCAATCGAACGAGCTTTTGCAGAGCTGCTCGAAGTTGCAGAGGGAAGGGCAGCGGCACAAACGGACGTGAAGACGGTGCGAGGATGAACGACGACCCACTGCGACGATTTCTCCTTTTGGTGTTCCAACAGCTCTCCGGGGCGGTCATCTCGGCCATGATTCACCTCGGCGATCGCCTGGGCTTGTACCGAGCCCTGCATGCAGCCGGCAGGGAAATGACGAGTAGCGACTTGGCGGCCGCGACCCGCCTCAGCGAACGGTGGGTGCGGGAGTGGCTCTACGCACAAGCAAGTGCGGGCCTGATCCAGACAGATGACGGGGTACGTTTTCGCCTCTCCCCGGAAGCTGGCCTCGTACTCGCGGACGAGCGCTCGCCGGTCTTCAGCGCCGGAGCCTTCCATTCTCTTCCACAGCAAATGGCCGTGGTCGAGCGCCTACCTGAGAGTTTCCGCAGCGGGCTCGGCCTACCCTACGATGCGTTCGGTCCAGAAGGGGCGATTGGCATCGAGCGCTTCCTGGCCCCTTGGTTCCGCTGCTTCTTGGTGCCGCTCGTGTTGCCAGCGCTCGAGGGGGTTGTGGAAAAACTCGAGCGAGGAGCCAAGGTCGCAGACTTGGGTTGCGGTGCTGGCGTCGCGTTAATCGAGATGGCGCGAGCGTTTCCTCGCTCCGAGTTCCATGGATACGAGATCTCTGTTCATGCTCTCGACCGCGCCCGCGAAAACATTCTTGCAGCCGGAGTAGAAAACGTCTCCCTCCACCACGCGCCGGCTGAAGACATTCCCGGCGATTCGAGCTTTGACTTCATTACCAGTTTCGACTGTATTCACGACATGACCCAACCGGCGCGCGTCATGCGTGCAGTACGCCGCGCCCTCAAAGAAGACGGTACGTGGTTTATCGTGGATATCAACGCCCAGCCCAGCTTTCTGGAGAATCGGGAGAGAAACCCGATGGCAGCCATGATGTACGGAATTTCTGTACTGAGCTGCCTGTCCTCCAGTCTGTCAGAGCCGGGCGGTGCGGGCCTTGGCACTCTTGGCTTTTGCGAGCCGCTTACGCGCAAAATGGCCACGGCCGCCGGGTTTCGAACATTCCGCCGCCACGATTTTCAGAATCCCGTACACGCGTACTACGAGCTGCGGCCGTAAATTGGGCTTGCCGCCGTTCCTCTCAGCGCCCTGTCCGAACCCGCCCGCTTGGCTGGCACTGCGGCGGCCTGCACGCCCTCTTCCTCGCGCGGTTCCGATTCGCACTCGGACGAATGGCCCCAGAACCACGAGAGCTGCTCAACCGTGCTGCCAAAAGCGGAGAAACAGGGACGTCTTCCCCGGCTTCGCCACTCGATCGAGGGTCGCGAGCTCGTCATCGCTTAGGCGCCAACCGAGCGCCCCGGCGTTTTGCTCGGCCTGTCGGCCATTCTTCGCCCCGGGAATGGGCAGTACCCGCTTGCACATGAGCCAGTTCAGCGCCACTTGCGCGGGGGTCTTACCGTGGCGCTCACCAATTTGGCGGAGTTCCCCAATCAGCGGCTCGATTTCCCCCATCGGGTAAGCGGAGAAATTGCGCTTCCCGGGGGGCGGGTGCTGCCGGTCATACTTTCCCGTTAGTCTGCCTTGCCCGAGAGGAGAATAGGCAAGCACGATCACCCCGAGGTCCCGGCACGCATCGATCAGCCCGTTCAGTTCGGGGGCGCGGCGAAGGAGCGAGTACTCAATTTGATTGCTCGCGAGTGCAATGCCGCGCCGCGCCAGCGCAGCGTGGATCGCGCGCATTTCTTTCTCGGAGTAATTGGAAACCCCCACTGCTTTGGTGAGGCCGGCTGCATGCGCCTCCGCTAAAGCGTCTGCCATGGCTTCGTGCGAGCGCAAGCTGATAGGCCCGTGGATTTGGTAAAGGTGAACGAAAGGCATTTGCAAGCGTTCCAGCGAGGCACGTAACGAGCGCAGCAAAGCCGCCTTTACGTTCAGCCTCCACGGAAACGGAATGAACTTGGTTGCCACGAGTACCCGGTGCCGATGGGCCGGGTCTTCTTGCAGCAGCCGCCCGATGATCCGCTCACTCTCTCCGCCGCCATACATCTCGGCAGTGTCGAGCAAGGTCACGCCAGCCTCGAGCGAGCGCGCATACGCTTCGCGAATCGTCTCGAAGTTGTACGAGCGATCGTACGCGTTCATCCCCCATGTGGCTGAGTCTCCCCAGGCCCATGTGCCGAGACCCATCGGTGGTAGTTCGTAATCCGTACCCGGCAAGGGGAATCCACGGAAACCTAAGTCCGCCTCCGGCAAATCATGCCCCATGGCTTCTCCTTCACGCTGACCAGAAGCTTCAGCGTTTCCCACCTAACTCGTCGTAGGTCTTGATCTGAGGTTGGCCATCGAGCAAAGGCGCGACCTCCGTAAAAAAACGCTGAAGCGCCTCGCTACTCCCGTGCTTCGCGAGCGCTTCCTCATCCGCGTACACTTCGTAGAACAAAAACGAGTTTGGGGCCGTGCGCTCCCGATGCAGCAGATACGTCAACGTTTCGGGCTCGTTGTTCAACACGTACTCCAGAAGGCCCGCGGCTGCCTTTTCGAACGGTTCCTCGTTACCCGGCTGTACGCGCAACGTCGCTACAATCGTAACCGCCATGGTGCCCTCCCTAGCCTGTGTGCGGTGGCGGCTTACCCGTACCGCGCAAAACTGGCAAGTGGATCGCGGCAGAAGTTTTCGGGCCCCGAACTTTCTCGAAGGGCGCTGGACGTACGCGTGGACTTCGCGAAGCGTTACAAACGCTACGGGCTGTCTGCGGCCCCGTCCACATCTCCGAACGCAAGCGCGCCGCGACCCACTCTTCGCGCCCGTGTCATTGCCGTTTCCGGGCGGAGCGGTTCCGTCCCGATCGCGAACCGCCGCAGGGATCCTCAGCCTCACCTTCATCCGGGCAGCACAGGGCTGACCAAGTGCAAGCGTTAACAGCGCTTCGGCAAGCAAATGGTGAAGCGACTGCCCTGCCCTGGCACCGATTCACACTGCAAGCGTCCACCGTGTAGGTATTCCACGATCTGCCGTGCCGAAGTAAGGCCCAACCCGCTACCGTGGGGCTTGGTGCTAAAGTGCGGGTCGAAAATTCGCTCCAATGCGTCCGGGGCGATTCCCGGACCGTCGTCAGCCACCTCTATAAAGGAGTGACTTCGGTCTTCCCACAGCGTGATCACGACCGAGCCATCCTCGCCGCTTGCTTGCGCCGCATTGATCACCAAATTGGCGAGCACGCGCTGCAAATCGGCGGGGTTGCACACACACTGTCCGAGAGCGCCCCGCCGCTGCACAACAACCTGGGTTCGCCGTACATCCGGATGCAACGCAAGGTCCGTACGGAGTGTCTTTTCAACGAGTTCTTGGAGATCGGTCGCCACCTTGCAGTAACCGGATCGTTCGCCACGGGCTCGCCGCAGCGCGTCGCGCATCATTTTTTCCAAGCGGTCACGAGTGCTGAGGATCATGCCCAAGTACCGTTGGTTCGGGTCATCGGGTGGAAGCACGTCCGCCACCAATCCAGCACCACCCAAGACGTTCAGCAAGTTCAACATGTCATGCACTTGCATGTTGAGCTGCTCGTAGGCCGCTTGGGTCTCGTCGAGCATGGAGCGCAAGCGACGGGTGATCGTTCGGGTCATCGCAATCAGGGACTCGGGTTCCTGGCGCAAGTACTGGTCGAACACAGCACGCGGCACTTCCAACAAGTTGGTCTCTGTGAGAGCGCGGACTGACGCGCTGCGTGGACCCGGATCCAGGAGAGCAAGTTCACCAATGTACTCGTTTCTCCCAATGGTCGCGATCGCGCGCTCACCCCGAAACACTTCGAGGCTGCCATCGAGCACCACGAACAACGAAGCCCCCGGCTCCCCGTGTTCAAACAACACCTTCCCTGGCTCCAAGTGTCGGAGAGAGCAGGCTCGCGCGACTAGCCGCAACGTGATCGGGCTAAAGCTCTCGAACAAGTCGATGCGACTGAGCAGATAAGCCACCTGGTCAACCGTGGGGTTTCCATCTCGGAGCACCATTCGCACACTCATCATCGCTTCCGCTACCACTGGTGACGCCGGCGACGCAAAATGAATGCCAACAGCATACGGCGAACCGGGACAACATTGCACTGGAGTAGTGACAACTTTTGGCGCGACTCGATTGCCAGCATGATCTCAATGCGCAAAGCACCCCGCTGGATGCCAAAACGCGGCGCTATGGCCAAATTGCGGCAGCGAACCCCCAGCTCTTCCGTTTTCTGTCATGCTGATGCTGCCTCTCACCGGCCACACGGCTTCGGGTTCGCTTGTGTGAGCAAGAGGCTGCCTCCTCAGCTTGCCGCTGCGTTCGGTCTTGAGCGGAAGCTTCGGGCGCAAGTTGATCTGTCAGGCGGGGGAGCAATACTTCGGTCAAGTTGGTTCGGGGTAGAAGCAATGCCCGCAAACCACCGGCGGCTTCGGACCTCCGGAAGAGCGACAAACGAACCCGCGGCTGTTTCAGCAGGCACCTGCCCTACCCTCCAACCGTGAGAAGACGCGCGAGTCAAAGACATCCATGGGGGCTGTCCAATCCGGCCGCGTCTCGAGCCACTCTCGCAGTCGCTTTTGTGTGTACCGGTAGCCCGCATCCGCCAAGTCGTAGAGCCGGGAAAAGTCCAGCATGTCGTAACCCTCGACCGGAGGGCACAAGCACAAGTCGGCAAGATTCCGGGCGGAGACAACGAGTCCGGAGCTGCTCAGCGTGGTTGACTTCATCAGCACGTACGGCAGCGAGGGGAACCAAGACGCCTTTCTGCGCAGTTTCTGGACGAGGATCTCCAAAGGCGTCGGTACCCTTTCTTCTCCAAATATCCTGTCGTCTCCCTAGGAAAGATCCACGGCAACCGTCCGCCCCGGGAAGAGTTCTTTCATAATGTCGACAGGGAAGTTGTTGAGCAGCCCGCCATCCACCAACAGATCTCCCCGATCCGGCAGCGGTGGAAATACGCCCGGAAGCGAGACACTGGCTCGCAACGCCCGCCAAAATGTGTCCCGAGTGTGGATTTCGAGGCGGCTGCGTGAAAGGTTCGCGGACAGGGCGAAGAATGGAATCCACGCGTCTGCGATGTCCGCGTCATCGAAGGTTTGGCGCAAAAGCTCCTCCATCCGGCGCCCGCGGAGCAGCGAAACCATTGGTACGGTGTAGTCGTTCAGCAGCCCGCCTTCCAAGAACACGCGCCGGCTCTGCTCGAGCATCGCTTCGTTGCTCACGTTCAGCGCCACCGCCGCCCCCACTCGGGAGCCGAAGCTCACACCTCCGACGGCGTCTACCGTCACATCAGCTTCTCGCAGCGCGCGTACCACACCCACGTGAGCCAGCCCCCAAGCACCTCCACCGTTCAACACGAGCGTGATTTCCTTGCCAGCCAGGCGACGAGCCAAGCGATCGGATCCAGAGTTACCAGCCCATGGCACATGGTGATGGCGAGCGATCTGCCGGGGATCTAGCCAGCGGTTTGTCCCGTTCGGCGAACCGCCTCGGTGGATCAGGACAAGCTCGGTCTCTCCTGCGTGCTGTCCGAGGTGTCGTTCCAACTCCTCTTCGAGTTCGGTCGGCTCCGGCGGGTCGCCCGCACCTGCCACCAGCAGCAGCTTATTATCGGCATGTCCGCTGCATAACCGTGTCCACGGGGTGGCGGCCTCGTCGGTCACAGACACGATGAAATCGTATCGGCGCTCGAGGTCGTCAATCCACTTCGTCAGCGCGAGGACTGCGCCCTGTGAGTCGTTACTTAGGTGGTCTGCGACACGGGCGGCGGACGCGCCCTGTCAATCACGCAAACCCGCCCAGACCGTAGGAGCGCGAGCTGCAAACGCCGCCCCACCTCATGCACCGCGGCGGAAGCACCGATCGGCACGAGTGCGATGTGTTTCAACGGAAGCGCAATTGTTTCTCCCCTTTGGGTAAGAAGCAGGCGGTCGATTACGCGTCGAGCAACTTCCACGATCACTTGTGGCTGGCGCGCGGCAGCTTGCGCGAACACGTCTTGGTCGAACTCTGCCAAGACGCTGTCACGCGCAGCGGCGACAGTCGCAGTGCGTCTTCCGCCCACAAGCAACGCCATCTCCCCGACCACTTCCCCCTCACCCAAAACGCTACGACTCGTTCGCTGCCTAAGGTATTCGAGGCCCGCACTTGGAGACGGCCACTCAAAACCACGTGCATGCTGCGGGCAACGTCGCCCTCGCGGTACAAGACCTCTGCGCGTCGCAACGGAACCGTCCGTGCCTCCGCCGCGAGAACACAAATTGTCCCCGCGTCCGCCGCCGGAAAAGCCCACTCCAAAGCTCTACGAATGACGGCCCGCTGCATGTTCGCTTTCCCCTCGTAGCGGTTGTGACGGAGCGGACAGAACGTAGAACAGCAATGGCTGACCGCGATGGACGCTGAAGGTTTTTTACCTCGTTCGGCACCGCGTTGTCGCCAGCCGCTCCCGCCCACACCCCCTCTGAAAATGCGACCTCCCACGGGTCCAACTGCTGAGCCACCGCAACGGCATCCGCTTTCGTGAAGCCCCAAACACTGAAGGTAAACCGCCGGGCCTCGGCCACGCCCGCAACCACGGGCCCCGAATGAACGGCAATTCGCACCATTAAATGCGGCCGGCCTTCCGCACGCCTCTGCGCGGCAAGCCGATATGCTACATCGCGGATCTCCATGGCCGCAGCCAAAGCTTCGGCTCTTGAAAAGCGACTTGGACCGACCACGCCGGTCAGCGCAACGTATGCGTCGCCGCTGCTCACGACTTCCATTGCTCTGCGCTTCGCGATCCCATCGAGCGCCTGCAAACAATAATTGAGATCCATCAACCACCCGTTCCCTCCCGCCGTTGCCGCCAGCTCGGGCAGATTGAGAAAATCGATCGCCAGCATCGTGACCTCAGCATATTGGCGTGGGGGCACGGCGCCGGACTCTCGAAATTCTGTGGCCATCGGGCTGGGGAGGAGGCTCAAGAGCAGACTCTCTGCTCGTTTGTGCTCGATTTCCGCGAACAACTTCTGCTCCCGCAGCTCCCGGCGCGAGGCCAGTACCTGCACGGTGCGAGCGTAAGTGGCCTACGCGAACAGCAAGAAATAGCTCAGCAGGAATACCCCGCAGCCAACATCCACCAGCTGGGCGCTTGCAACTGGGAGGTCCCAACCCGCAACAATCGCTGGTCCTCCGCCTCCCGCGCCAAACAGGAGTGCGGCTACGACAAGCCCTCTCAGCCCCTGTAAAGCGAGAGAGTTACCCAGGGCAACGGCAGCTACAGTCAGACTCGGAAGGAGGGAAAAATTGGTTACGAAGCAGGTCACGCCGAGAAACAACGACTTTACCAAAAGGTAGCGGAGTTGTGCCCCGGCGGACCGTCGTCGCAAGTAACTCAAATGCGCTAGGTGCGGATAGATGAGAACGATTCCTAGCAGCAACCAATGGTACCACTGCGGTCGGCCGCCTACGGTCACAAAGTAACCGCCGACCAGCACGGCCCAACCGACTACCGTTAGGCGCAATGCATATACCAACCGCTCGAAACTCGGTGTCACGCAGCGAGCCCTTTGTCACGGGTCCACAAGAACTGGCGCCCACCGTTGGGAGCGAGCCTCCTCGGCTGCCACGCCACCACGGTCTCTTGACCGCGGACCAGCGGCCGAAACCCTGGGCATTTCCGCCCATTCGACTCGCTGCGGTTTGACGCGCTGATTTTAAGGTTCATTGCAAAACCGCCCGCGGCACAGCCACCGTTCGTTCTGGGAGCGGCAGGCCGCTTGGCTCGACCACAACGAGGTCGCTGCGCACCGACTCCGCTTCTCTTCGCACGCCCCCCCTCGGTACAAATGGAAAGCCGCTCACGCGTTTCCCACCAACAACAGCAGGCAATCTACTCCGGCCATATAAGCAAGGTCAACAAAAGGATCGGCCAAACACCTCGGACCACTTACGGATCCAGAGGCCAGCAGCCGCCAGGCATCGGAAATCTCTGCGCGAACGTACTGCCGCTTCGCCCTCCCGTGCGCTTCCGCCGCGCCCGGCCAGCGAGACCGACGCAATCCTACAAGTTGCGACGAAGACGTGCCGTGCATCCGGCAACATGCTAGCAACGGCCTCATGCCTCAGCACGCAAACCTCGAGTTCAACTTAGCAACGATCAACGAAGCCATCGCCACGGCTTACCCGGAGCGGGAGTGCTTAGTCTTTCGCGATCGGTGCTTCCGCTGGAAGGACTTCACGGAGCGGACACGACGCCTAGCGAACTTCTTGATTGCGCACGGCCTCGGATGCCATCGCGAGCGTTCTGAGCTGCGCAATTACGAGTCCGGTCAGGATCATTTGGGACTCTACCTTTACAATGGCAACGAGTACCTGGAAGGCATGTTGGGTTCATACAAGGCCAGGGTGGCGCCGTTCAACGTGAACTACCGGTATGTGGAAGATGAGTTGATCTATCTCTTGAACGATGCTGACTGTCACGCGCTCATCTACCACGCCCGTTTCGCGCCTCGGGTACAAAAGATCCGCTCCGAGCTGCGCCACCTCCGCTTGCTATTGCAAGTAGCAGACGAGTCGGGGAACCCGCTGTTGCCGGGAGCGATCGACTACGAAGAGGCTTTGCGCGCCTCGTCCCCGGAGCGACCGCCGCTGCACTGGTCGGGCGACGACCTTTATATCTTGTACACCGGGGGCACCACGGGGATGCCTAAGGGGGTGTTGTGGCGGCAAGAAGACATCTTCTTTGCCGCCCTCGGCGGGCATCCACCAGGTGGAGAGAAGATCCCGTCCGTAGAAGCGCTAGTCGAAAATGCGCGCACCAGCAGTGCACGTGCCTTACCTGCCCCTCCTTTCATGCACGGTGCCGCGCACTGGATGGCCTTGACCTGCTGGCACCAAGGCGGGGCGGTCATCGTGCAGGATCATCCAGAGCACCTCGATCCTCATGACATTTGGTCCACCATCGAGCGGGAACGGGTCACGTTTCTTACTATCGTCGGGGATGCATTTGCCCGTCCGCTGCTCGACCAGCTGCAAAAGCGCAAATACGACTTATCGAGCCTGAACATCATCCTCTCGGGTGGTGCGATCCTCACCCCGGCGCTCAAAGAGGCACTGCTCGATCACATCCCTCACCTCATGATCATCGACGGTTTTGGTGCCTCGGAAACCGGTGGCCAAGGCTCGCAAATCGTCATGAAGGGCATGACGATCACGAGCGGGTCATTCAAGATGAACGAGGAAACGCTGGTGCTGAAGTACGACCTCAGCGGGCCCGTGGCCGCCGGTAGCGACGAAGTTGGATGGCTAGCACGGACCGGGCACGTGCCGCTTGGCTACTTCAAGGATGCGGAGAAGACGGCCCGCACCTTCCCGGTGATTAACGGCAAGCGCTACGCCATTCCGGGAGACCACGCGAAAGTCACTGCTGACGGAACGATCATCGTTCTCGGCCGCGGTTCCGTGAGCATCAACTCAGGGGGAGAGAAAATCTACCCCGAAGAGGTCGAAAAAGCCCTCAAGCACCACCCTTCGGTGTACGATGCAGTGGTCGTCGGCGTCCCCCATGAGCGGTTCGGCGAGCAAGTGGTTGCGATCGTGCAGGCCCGCGCCGAAGAGCAGCCTTCTCCCGAGGAACTCGTGGAGTTCTGTGCCCGCCATTTGGCACGGTACAAACTCCCGCGGCAAATCCTCTTTGTAGACGAGATGGTGCGAAGCCCATCGGGAAAGGCCGACTATCGTTGGGCGAAAAACCTGGCGCTCGAGCGACTGGGAGCCAAAGCGGCTTCTTAAGCCTGCCGCGACATCGGTTGTGCCTTCGCAGGGAAAAAAGATCTCGCCGGGGGAGCGCGTACTGGGGTTACCGGAGCACAATTGGAACGAATTTTGCGCGCGGGATAGGGACGGAGGCGTAGCCATGACGCGCAGCAACACAGCAGAGATCGCCAATGGAAGTTGCTGCTTTCGCGCACTACGAGTCTCGACCAGACAGACCGTGTCCGCAGCTGCGAACCTACTCTTTCGGACAGGTGCCGAGGCCCTCTTAGTGCTCGATGAGAACAGCCTCAGAGTGGTCGGTGTATTTACCCCCCGCGACGTGGTTACGGCCGTTGCCCTCGGCCTGGACCCGAGCCAGCTCACTCTCGACGAGTTCTTCCGCACTGCAAAAGAGCGGGTGGGCAAAGAACAGACCAGTGAGTGCTGGCTTGGCTAAACACGTGGCGACCCTTTCAGAAAACCGGATGTGCCCCAAGAAGGGATTATCGCCGTGGGTGGCAGATGCGCTCTACAGCTCCGTCCCCGTTGGTTCACTCACGACCACGTTGGGCCTCTGATCGAACAAAAAAGAATCGACCCGTCGCTGTCGTTCTTGCTTCGTCTTCACCGTCAAGGGAGATCCTTGCATCGATAAAAGCGCTGCGGGCGTCGCGTTTTTGAATCTGTGCAACGATTCTGAGTGGAACCGACACTGGTGCTGGGCGCTGGTACCTCATTTTCAGTTCCCCAGTGACGACCGCGGCTCCCAGCTTGGCGTATGCAGCCATACACATCGTCTCGTCTGCAAGTGCCGCCTGGATACCCCCGTGAAGGACGCCCTTCGCCCCTTGCAAGTAGCTCGGAGCCACAAAGGTCGTCTCTACACCTTGCTCAGTCTCCCAAAAACTCAGCCCGAGGCCGGCAGCATTGTCGCGCCCGCAGCCGAAGCACCCTTGGAACTCTCCATCGAACGACACTCGCCGCCTCATAACGACCTTCTTGCTTTCAGGGACGTGGTGCGCGCTAGGGTTCCGGCCTTCTCTGCCATCTCGCGAGCCACCTCGCCAAAAAAAGCCATCTTTGGGTTCTCCGCCTCTCCCCTGAGGAACCGCGCGTACTCCACCTCCAAAATCGCAGCCATCTTAAAGCGTGCAAGGATCAAATAATAGTCCAGTTCGCTCAGATCGAAGCCGGTTCGCAGTGCATAGTACTCTGCAAGTTCTTCTCGCCTGGGCATTCCTTCATAATCGACGTAAAATCTTCCAGCAGCGCGCTCCTCTGGGTTCGGCCAGCTCATCAACACCCACGCTAGATCGAGGAGAGGATCGCCGACCGTAGCCATCTCCCAATCCACGATCGCGACCAGGCATGCTGGCGCCCCATGCGCGAACATGACGTTGGCAAACTGGTAATCACCGTGCATCAACCCTGGCCGGTAGTGCCTCGGACGATACTGCCGGAGAAACTCTGCGGCTTCATCCAACCCAGGCAGTTCTCGTAAGGCGCACTCACGGAGAGGACGCAGCCACCGCTCGACCTGCCGCTCGTGGAAGCCTTGCGGTCGGCCGAAGTCCTCCAGCCCAACGGCCCGCCAATCAACTTGTGCAAGGCGGGCAATTCCGTCGACCAGTTCCCGGGCGAGCCCCCGACGTGCGTCCAGATCACGATCAAAGGGAGGCGGCCACTGGGAGCGATCCATGCAAGACCACCCATCCACGTACTCCATCACGTAAAAACAACAGCCCAGAACAGCCGCATCCTGACACACTGCTCGTACGCGCGGGTGGGGTACATCCGTGTCCCGCAGAGCGTTCAGGAGGCGGTATTCCCGCAACATACTCTCGTTCCGGCCACGCGGCACCGTGCGCGGGGGTTTCCGCAGGACCAGGCGCAGCGACCCTTGCCGGAGTTCCCAAACCTCATTCGACGCTCCCCCGCTGAGCCCCTTGACCTCCAGCGGGTCCCTTGCGGAGGCTAGCCCTTGCTCCTGCAGCCATTCCGCTAACCGCTGTGTTTCTTCAGGGCTCAGCAAATCCGTCGGAACCTGATCCTTCGCTTGCGAAGCGTCCTCCTGGCCAGTCATCCCGACTCTCCCGGACTATCAGCACGCTGCGACGGCAGAGCTTTGTTCCCCCGCTGAGCGCTCGCGCAGGTATTGCGCGTAGGTCCAACCCAGGAAGCGCGCGATGCCTGCGATCGCATACTCACAACGCAAGGAGGGGAAAACGTCGAAGGCATGCTGCGCCCCGGGGATTTCCGCATAGACCACAGCTTGTTTCGATACACCACGAAGCGCGGCGACGAAGTAGCGGGCCTGCTCCACAGGGACGAGCGAGTCCAGATCGCCATGGATTACACACACTGGCGGGGCCGCTGAGTGAACACGGGAAATCGGAGACGCCTTCTCGTACACGGCCCGCGCTTCCTCAATCGAGGCTTTCATCACCTTCGTTTCTAAGAGCCGCTGGATGTCAGGAGTGCGGAAGGTGCGATGGCGATCCACCAAGTCGTACACCCCGTACATCAGAACCGCCCCTTGGACGGACGTGTCCGCAGCTTCGAAACCAGGCTGGTATTCCGGGTCGTTCGCCGTGAGCGCCATCAGCGCAGCCAAGTGTGCGCCGGCAGAACCTCCTGTCACCACTACGAAGGTGGGGTCCAATCCATACTGGCTCGCATGTTCCCGCAGCCAAACCAAGGCAGCCTTAAGGTCTACCAGGTGGTCCGGAAAAGTCGCGTGCGGGCTCAACCGATAGTCCACGTTGGCACAAACCCAGCCGCGACTCGCCATGTGATAGGTCAGAGGAAGACCCTGCTCATTCTTGCTCCCGATGACCCAGCCGCCGCCGTGAATCTGTATCAGCAAGGGGCAATTCTTCGGGCGGTCTCGGTGCCGGTAGATGTCGAGCCTGAGGTTCACTCCGGCTACGCGCCGATAGAAAACATCAGCAATTCGTTCGACGTTCGGATCCCGGATCGGAAACGGAAACGCGATTTTCTTCCAGTCCGGGCGCTCCACCCACTTCTCACGGATTTCGGGGGGAACGCGCTCCCGGTAGTCCGGACCGAGTTCCTCGCGGAGAGCTTGTTCCATCACCCAAGCAGCTTCTTCGCCCTTGAAGTATGTCCGCACCAGGAGCACCCAGGCTGCCAGCAATCCAAATCCAGCGAGGACGCCAACTCCCCGCTCCAGCGCTCCATTCCACACGAGAGCAAAAGCGAGCACCGCTTGCGCCGCGACATGGTGGAGCGCCAGCTCACCGACCAACCAGCCCAGGAAGAAACTGACTGCGGCTCGCCGGCCCGGTGCGTACGCGGGACGGTACACGTTCCACGTAAGCCACCCGCTCACCAGTGCTAACAGCGCCAACCACCAGGACATCCCTCGCCTCCCGACACCACGATTCTCTCACCCGCCGCAGCCAACCAGCGCGCGCCGCACCGCAGCCACGATCTCGTCCACGGTAAGCTCGCCATCAGCATCACGGTCCGCTTGCCAGCAATCGAGGTCCACAGTCTGCCTTAGCGCAACCCGGACGGCCCGAGTCAACTCGTCGACCGTAACTTCCCCGTCCTCGTCGCAGTCTCCCAGGCAAGCAGGGATCCGCCGAAAAACGCCGACAGCGTCGTCGAACTGACCCGCCACGTAGACCCACCTGCCGTCCGGTGACAGGGCCACAGAGCTGGCACCGCGCAGTCCCGGACGGGGTTCGTCAGCCGCGCGGTGCAGCTCCACAAGATCGAGCGCTCCGCTGGATGCATCTCGCTGCAACACGACCAAGGTGTCGTCCCCAGCTCGCGTTAAAAAAGCGTAGTTGCCCTGAGGCGTTAGCGCCAAGTCACTCGGGCCGGCCACCCCTGACTCACCAACCACCTCGCCGTCCATGCTGCGGACGTAGAACACGCCTTCAGGGCGGCGCGCGAAGTGCGCGACGCCGTCGCCACCGGCAACGTAAAGGTCACGGCCGTCGGGACTCACAGCCAGCGCTTCTGCGCCGCTCAAGCCGCGGATCCCGCCCTCGCCCTGGAAAAAGGTTGCTTCGTGTACGAGGGTCCCGCTCCTAGCGTCCCGGTCGAACACGACCAAGCTCTGCGATCCGGTGCAGGCGGTGTACACCTGCTGCCCATCCGGGCTGACTGCGAGTGAGGTCGGCCGCACAAGTCCCGGGACTGTGCCGCCTTCATCTCGATCGGAGACGACCTCTATGGGCCGCAGCGAACCGTCCCTCTCGCTTCGCTCGAGCACGAGAACCGCGTTGTCCCCGTAACTGGCTACATAGAGGAAGCGCCCATCGGGGGAAAATTCGAGATCTCGAACCTGGGTGAGCCCGAATACCCCGCTCGCCCCACCGAATAGTGCTTGCTCGAAACGGAGAACCCCTTGAGAATCGCGCCGAAAAACAGCAACGGAGTCGCCAAAGAACGCACCTACGTACACTCCTGTCCCGTCTGGGGATGGGGTTACACGCACTGCGCGAAACAATCCCGAGATTCCGCCCACCCCTTCGACAAACGCTTGAGCAAAAGTCAGGCTTCCAGTCCTGGCATCACGAACCCAGACAAGTAAAGCATTGTCATCAAAAGCGACCGCAAAGATTTGCGAGCCGTCGGGAGCAACGGACACGCCATGGGCCCCACCCAGAGGCGCGACCTCGCTCCGTTCGATCGCCCCCGCGTACTGCAAAACTTGCGCGTACGCGGCTGGCAGCCCAAAAACGCTGCTCAGCCCAAGGCACGCCACGGCTAACTTCTTGCGCAGCATTACTCATGCTCCTTTGTTGCTCCCCGCCACGGTGCGGAAATCAGCCGTCCCACAAAAACATACGGCAGGTCGGCGGACGACAGCGGAAGATCTGGCACGCCACCGCGCCACGCCGTGGCACGCGCAACAAACCAGATTCGGTCCCCAATCGGATGACGCTCCACTACCTCGCAATCCATGCAGACCAGGGCATCCAACAGCCAGGGAAGCCCGGCCGGCGAGGCTTCCCAGCGCACTCCTTGCATGTGACCATGACCCCGCACGGCCGCGGCATGGAAGTGGTCTTGCAAGAAGCGCGACCGTTTACCGACTACGTTCAAGGCAAAACGTCCGTTTGCCTCGACCCACCTGCAGCTCCGGTATTGCTTGCCGAGGGCCAGTCCGAGCAGGGGCGGATCTGCGGACACTTGCGATACCCATGAGGCAGACATGCCGTGGGCATGTTCGCCCGAGCCCGTCGTCAAGATGTAAATCCCGCTGGTCAAATGTGCGAAGAGCGTGGTCCAATCCTCGTGCATCTCATGTTCCAGCTCGGAGTCAGTCCGCCTCTGACACTTGCCGCAGTTCAATTTGCTCTCCTGTGGTGCCTCGATCCACTCCGGCAACGCCTTGGAGCGGCAGTGGCGAGGCTCCCCGCAAGTGGCGGATGGCATTCGAACCGCACGCAGTCGCACCCCCATCAACGACAATGGCAGCGCCTGTGATGAAGCGAGCGTCGTCCGAAGCCAGAAAGGCGGCCACAGACGCAATGTGCTCGGGCTGACCCGCTTCGGGCCAGGGCTGGAAGGTCTCCAGAAATGCAACAGCACCCTCCGGATTCCCCCGATGGAGGAGCGGGGTAAGAACCCCGCCGGGGCAAATCGCATTCACCCGGATCTTGTCGGGGGCCAACTCGATTGCGACTGCCCGGCTCAAATTGATGACCGCTGCCTTCGCTGCAGAATACGCCTGTGGGCCGTCTCCCCCACTGAGTCCAGCAATCGAAGCAGTGTTGAGAATCACCCCGCCACTTCCCTGCCGCTTCATCACCCGAGCAGCGTGCTTGATGCCGAGAAATACGCCCCGTACCAGCACGGCAAATGTGTAGTCCCAGTCTTCCACCGCAATGTGCGTGATCGGGCCAAACGCACCTGCCACGCCTGCGTTGTTGAACATACAATCCAGGCGGCCGAACTGCTCCAGTGCAACCTGAACGGCCTGCTGTACATCGGCTTCCTGGGCCACGTCCGTTCGCACAAACCGCACGCGCGAGCCATGACCGGCACGCCTGGCAAGTTCCACGGTTTCCTCACCGGTAGAAGGATTGTAATCCGCCACCACCACCGCGGCCCCTTCTTCCAAAAAGCGCAGGACCGAGGCGCGCCCGATCCCGCTTCCCCCACCGGTAATGATCGCCACGCGATTTGCCAGGCGTTCGCTCATCTCCTCCCTCCCTCTGCTTCAGAATCCGGCACCTGCGGTCGTATGCGCCGTGTAGTTCTTTCCGACCACAACTGCCGGGAAACAGCAACCACGATTCTGGCCTCTTAAACTCTGGCCCGCCGCTTGTATTTTTCTCCTCGCCACTATGGGCGGCTCATTTGTACTGCGCGGAAGAGTACGGGGCTTCTCAGCAGCACTTGCTCCACAGGACGCACGAACGTGTTGGTAGGCTGGGCTTCCTGCCTGTTCAGGAAGGACGAGGCAAGAGCCTCGTTTTCGAAGGCAAACATGGTCGCAACCGTAATGTTTCCCGTGGGCGTCCGCAGGCGACTGGCATACGTCTCGATACGCGCAAGACCGGGGATTGCCCGATCTTCATTGCGGGCGAACCAATCGTAAAAAGACTCGAGTAGGTGTTCGGGGAGCTCGTACACTTGCAGCACGTAAGCCCAGCGTTCTGCATCGCCTGTCGCAGAAGCGTGGTCATGGTGCCCCGCATGCTCCTCTGCGCTCCCCGGCCCATAATGGGTCCCAGCGTGCTTCTCGGCGCTCTCAGGCCGATGATGGGGATGGCTCGTCCCCTCACTGCCTCTCAGGCTCGACAGGTAGGCAACCAGGTCCGCCAGCTCGGCCAAGCTCATGTCCGGATATGAGGGCATTCGCGAAGTGCCCTCCGCTGTCAAATAATCCGGACCCTCGATGAGGATTCCGTTTGGATTGAGAATGGCTTCTACAAAGTACGCTGGGGGGTGGTGCTCCCCCATCCCCGTGAGTTCCGGGCCAGGGCCGCTTCGACTCTCGGGAAAAGCCTCTCCTGCAATCGCGTGGCAACGGTGGCACCCAAAGCTTACGAAGGCTTCTCGCCCGCGGTTTACGTCGCCCGGGGGCGGACTCAGTTGCCAGCCGGCCGGGACGCCACCCATTCGGTGCAGTTCCTCCATGGAGAAGCGCGGCCCCGGCGAGGCCATTATCAGAACTGGTGTGGCAGCCGACGGCTGCGCCTTACCAACCGGTTGTTGCTTACAAGCGGGCTCTGCGACGGACAGGAACGCGAACGTTAGAGAGACTCCCAGGACTCGCACATAGGCTTTTCGAGCATACATCCTACTTCCTCACCTCCGCACGATTCTCACCCAGACCGAACCTTACCGTCTGTCGGTGTGACAGTCGGAAAGCAGCATCCGAACCCCTTGGAGGAGTTCGTCCACAGTGACCTCTCCCTCGCCGCTTACGTCAGCTGGGAGGCAATGCGCCAAGGCCGAAAGGCCCAGAGCCGTACCGACCGCGCGCACCAGCTCATCGACGCTGACCAACTGGTCGTAATTACAGTCCGCAACGCAGTCCCACCCCGTGAACGGATCACTGAAGAGCGGATTGCGCACGAACGCCTCGTCATCCAGCGAACGTAAGAACGCCAGCAGATCCTCGCGTTCCTGGTCCGTGAGTTCGAAGCCACGAACGAAGTTACTCTTGTACGGGTTTTTAGAGCCGTCACCGGCGTATGGGCCGGTGTGCAGCGTCCGCCCCCCAGCAGCGTAATGGGAGATGACCTCCTCCAGAGTCGCGATGCTCCCGTCATGCATGTACGGCGCCGTGAAGCTCAGGTTGCGTAGCGTTGGGGCTTTGAATCGGCCCATGTCCTCCGGTAGGCGCGTGATTTCGAACAGGCCCGTATTGTCCGGCGGATACGCTCCACGGCCGTCGATGTTGTAGAGGCCGTTGTTCTGGAACGACGTCTCGTCAAAAGGGTTTCCCTCGTGAGTCACCGAGGCTGTGAAGTTAAAACCGCCGTGACAGTGGAAGCACTCCAGCCTTTCGGAAAAAAATAGACGCCCCCCAAAAAAAGCAGATTCCGAGATTGCCTGATCGTCAACTCCTTGGATGTAGCGGTCGTAGGGCGAATCTCCGGACAACAGGGAGCGCTGAAACGTGGCGATCGCGCGCACGATGTTGCCGAGATTCACCGGGCGCGGGTCCTGCGGGAACGCTTCCGCAAATAACCGCTCGTAGCGGGGATCTGCTTCCAGGCGAGCAAAAAGTTCCTCCTCCTTCCCTGCTAGGCCGAGTTCTACCGGCCGCTCATTGAACATGGGCACGAGCGCCTGCTTCTCGAGTGAATCCAAGAGTGGGTTTGCCCATCCCAAAGCGGTCGCATACGCAACGTTTGCCAGGCTCATCGCGCTCCGCGGATGCCGCTCACCTGTGGAGCCCATCGCTTGTGGCAAGCCGTCTGTGAAGGCTCGTGCCTGCTGATGGCAGGATGCACAAGACTGTGTCTGGTTTCCCGACAGTCTCAGGTCGTAAAATAAGAAACGCCCGAGAGCCCATTTTTCCGTGGATAACGGATTGTCTGCCGGCACTTTGGGGCGCGGAAAACCGAGAGGAACACGAAATGGCCATGGCAGCTCACCCTGTGCCTGGCCTGCGAACAAGAACGCACAAGTCGCCCCCACAAAGCCACAAAGACGAACGACCCTACTCCAGAACCCCGGCGACATCTCATTCCCCACACTGGGCATGTTCCATGCCTACTGCAGATCGTGTTCAAAGCTTGCACAGACGCTCGGAGTTGAAAACCTAGCTAGGCCGCACCTCTTCGGGCGGCCTTGCAGGCGCGCAAGCCCGCAAGTGAGAAGCGAGCCGAAAAGCAGCCTGCCCAAGCTGCAGCTTCGGCAAACCGAGCGGGTCAGCTGCAATCTCCTAGGAGGAACGACTCTCTGGAGGCACAAATCAAAGGGACGTTTTGGGTCCGCACGTTCTGTCATGGGCATCGTTCGTATCGGTCAGAGACAGGCGAGCACAAAGTGGCAAAATGTCGCAGCGCTTCGCCGCTCTCTTGGAGGGTGTCAAATCCCCTCCCTAGGGCACTGCGCAACCAGTGAGCGAACGCCGCGACTACCCCTCGCTTCAGAACCCCGCCCGCGCCCCGCCGGGCCAGCAACAGCCAGCTACTCCTCGAAATCGTCGCACCTCGATTCTCCCGTTCGTTTGTCCCCCGGAGGCCATAGATGCCGCGCGAGCACCGGGAAGTTTGTCCACACCTTGCTTGTACGCGACGCTGTGTTTTAGGGAAGCCGCATGGCCAAGGACGTCCTGCGAATTGCCAATTGTAGTGGCTTTTACGGTGATCGCTTGAGTGCTGCGCGAGAAATGGTCGAAGGCGGCCCCATCGACGTCTTAACCGGCGACTACCTCGCCGAACTCACCATGATGATCTTGTACAAAGACCGTATGAAAGATCCCGACGCCGGCTATGCGAAAACGTTTCTCCGCCAGATGCAGGACGTGCTGGCCACCTGCCTGAAGCGCGGCATCAAGATTGTGAGCAATGCCGGTGGGCTCAACCCAGCGGGGTTAGCGCGTCGCTTGAGGGAACTGGCGGAGCAGCAAGGGCTGGAGGTCAGGATCGCTCACATCGAAGGGGACGATCTGCTCCCGAAACTGCGCGGCTTGCAGGAAGCTGGCTTCGAACTCCGGCACATGGACAAAGACATCCCGTTGTCTGAACTGCGCAAGCCAATCCTGACCGCCAACGCTTATCTCGGCGGCTGGGGCATTGCCGAGGCCTTGCGCCGCGGGGCGGACGTGGTGATCTGTCCGCGCGTGACCGACGCGTCCTTAGTCGTGGGTCCCGCGGCCTGGTACTTCCGTTGGGCCCCGGATGCCTGGGATGCTCTGGCAGGTGCAGTCGTCGCTGGGCATGTGATCGAGTGCGGCGCCCAATGCACCGGGGGGAACTACCCATTCTTTCGCGAGGTGCCTGACATCGAGCGCATCGGATTCCCGGTTGCCGAAATGTACGCGGACGGCAGTTGTACGATTACGAAGCACGCGGGGACGGGAGGAATCGTCTCGGTCGGTACTGTCACAGCTCAACTGCTGTATGAAATCCAGGGGGTGCAGTATTTCAACCCGGATGTCACCGCTCGCTTCGATACGATCCGTCTGCAGCAGGAGGGACCGGATCGGGTGCGGGTCTTTGGCGTGCGCGGCGAGCCGCCGCCAACGACCACCAAAGTCTGCATCAACTATTTGGGCGGATACCGGAATTCGGTCACTTTTGTTCTCACTGGTTTGGATATCGAGGAGAAAGCCGACGCCGTACAGCGAGCGCTCTGGCATTCTGTTGGCGGCAGAGAGCAGTTCGAGGAAGTAGACGTGCAACTTTACCGTTGGGACCGCCCGAACCCCCGGTGCAACGAGGAGGCCTTTGCGTATTTGACAATCTGCGTCAAAGACGGCGATGCGGCAAAAGTGGGCCGGGCCTTCTCGAACAAGGCGGTAGAACTTGCGTTGGCAAACTATCCAGGGTTCTTCGTTACTCAACCGCCGACGGACGCTTCCCCCTTTGGCGTTTACTGGCCCACGCTCGTTCCCTCCTCCGCGGTGCACCAAGAAGTTGTCTTGGGGGAGGAGCGAATTCCAATCCCTGCGGTGGAAGTACCGGGGTCCTATCCGCCCCCAGCGGCTCCCGCTGCCGAACTCCCCCCGCCCCCAACAGGCCCCACCGTGCCCGTACCTCTCGGCCTGATCGCGGGGGCTCGCTCGGGCGACAAAGGCGGGAACGCGAACGTTGGGGTTTGGGTGCGAGACGCAGCCGCTTACAGTTGGCTCCGCTCGTTTCTAACTGTCGAGCGGCTTCGCGCGTTACTCCCCGAAGCCCGCTCTCTGCCGATCGAGCGGCACGAGCTCCCCAATCTCCTGAGCTTGAACTTCGTCCTTCGCGGATTGCTCGGGGATGGCGTCGCGGCTTCGACGCGACTCGATCCGCAAGCCAAAAGCCTCGGCGAGTACCTGCGGGCCAAAGTTGTGGATGTGCCGCGTGCGCTGTTGACCGCCACGTGACAAAAGCGCACCCGATTTGTCACAGGACGGTCAGACCCGGGCAGGTCGGTCTCCTTCCGATTGTCGTCTTGCCTGAGCACTGACGTGACTCCACACGCTTGAGCGCGACAGATCCGAAGCGAATCCAGCGTGAGCACAGATGGGTTGGGGAAAATCGGGCCTCTTTTCGCCTGGGCACCGAGCGAACCCGGGAAGACAGCCACTGCCCGCGGGCCAAGTGACCGCTCTCGGGGTCTGCCGAGCCCGTCTGCGCGTGCGAAAAACCCCCTGCACACTCAGAGCGGCCAGTTCAGCCACCGAGCGAGCACAACGCGCACAATGGACAAACTCGGAAGGGAGGACACGAATCCGCCACCGGCGTGAGAGTTGCGGCACAAAGGAACTTCCACCACACAGCTTCACCTGCAACCCGTGTGTTTCGCACGAGGATCGGAAGCGACCAATAGGCGTTCGCTGCACACACGAGGGACACAATCGCTGGGCGGGGTTGCATCGAAGTCCGCGACAAACGCAAAACAACCTGGCTTACTTGCCGGAGCGCCCGTGCATTGAGCACGGCGCTTTTCCGGGAGTTGAGTCGCTACGAAAGGAACGAACGCACCGAGATGACCTCAGGTAGGTACTCGGTGTAGGCGCGGTGGGACGGCGCTGCGCGCCCGGCGGCCGCTTGGCCTCGAACACCTGCAGCGTTCAGGAATCGCTCGTTGTGCGCCACGACAACCCACTCGGATGCGCAGGGCCCTTGACGAACGCGAGCCAGCGCCGGAGCTCGCTCGAGCCGCCCGCAAATTCACAGGGACTCACCCGCGGCCCTTGGCTGGGCAGCCACACCCATCGAGCACCCTCCCGGGCGCGTTGACGGGGGCAAAATCAAAGCCGAAGTCTGACAGTTTCTCCTTGCCAAGTGACACGTCGCAAGGTACTCGGGAGTGCCCATGTTGTTGCGACGCCGATCTCCCGACAACTCCGGGCAGTACGGCCCTGCCGGCGGATCGTCCGCGCATAATAGGCGTTACGGCCAGGTCTTGAAGGAGGGCGGCGATAAGCGCGCCGAGAAGAGAGGATCGGGCACGTGGTTGGTTCGATAGGAATTGGCTCCCTTCATCTTCCCCTCTGCCCCCTTCGTTGGAGGCCACGAGGGTTCTATCAGTGGTGCACTCGCTCGCTGGACCTACCGCGCAATGTCTCTCCGCTCTGCCGGCGGTCTGCCAGTCTGTGCGGGTGCATCCTTGTGCTAGGGCATCGAGCATGCACCTCGTGCCCGAACCCGTGACGGGGGCCGGTGACGAACGCGCTCCCCTGCTTCGGAGGGGACGGCAGCAGGGTTTCGACAAAGGCAATACAGTCGGGAGGTCGGAAGATGATTCGTTTTCGGGCGATCGGGGTTACGTATCTGATCCTGGTGGCTCTGTCGGCAGCCACCGTGCGCGCCCAATGCTCGGGCGACTGCAACGATGACGGTCAGGTGACGGTTGACGAAGTCATTCGCGGGGTGAACATCGCGCTTGGCTTGGCAGCGGTTTCGACCTGTACCGCGAGTGATATCAACGGGGACGGCGAGGTCACCATCAACGAGCTGATTTCTTCGGTGAACAACGCACTCGTCGGCTGCTCTGGCGTCCCTCGAACTCCCACACCCACACGGACAGTGACGCCAACGTTCGGATCGCCCACGGCGACGCCCGTGCCCATCCCTGGGTGTGACAGTGGAGACATCACGGCCATTCTGTCAGCTCCGGTCGACACCAATGCCGAACTCTCCCCGGCACGGCTCACGATCGCTGCCGCGGCTCAAGTTCGTGATCCGAACACCGGGCTTTACGTTTGGGCCATCACTGGCAATACCTGCGAGGCACCGGGACAACTCCGTCGCGGCGTGCAAATCGGGATCATTGGAGCGCGCAGCGGTTTTGCGCCGGGTAGGTATCCGATCACACCCCCGCTGGGCACCATGACGTACGTTGAAACACCCAATGTGGGTATTCCGCAGCCGCGTATCTGGCAAACGACCGGGGCCACACTGGTCATTGACTCTGTTTCGGGAGGTGCTCTGACGTTCCACGTCGAGCCCGCACCGATGCGACCGAACTTGATTGTTGCTGGGAACCCGCCGCCTCGCGGCACTTTTAACCTGGAGGTGACGGGGAGGGTGAACCAGTTCACCAGCAACTGAGAGACTGGCGTTGGGTTTGCGTCCCGGAGCAACGGTAAAAATCCCTCTGCGTTGCCGCGCTGATGCGGCGTCCGTAGGTGTATTTGCGTGTCACGGGACGGCTTCGTGGGCAGCGAAGGGGAAATGCGCGAGGAGAAAATCCTCCTCTTGCAACTTGCAACCCTTTCCCGGCCTGAATCGCAGCGATCGGGCCTCTTCAAAAGGTGGCGCTAAAAGCAAAGGGAGGAAAACGATCGGGTCTGTTGGCCGATCGCGCGGTTCGAGTTCCCAGGAAAGCCAATCGAGCAAAGCGCTGTCGTAACAATGCTGCGACAGGCTCGGGAGAGCTGCCCGCGAGCGGGCCTCGAATCTGACGTGGGGTGTTCACCGCCTGTCATCGAAACGCCATTCCTTCGCATGGCTAAGACCGCCCAGCGACGCACCTTGCCCCGTCGGTGCAATCCGTGGGGAAGTGAACTTAAGAGAGGCAGGCACGAACCACGTGTCGCCGCGGCGATGCGCACCACGGCGGATGCGAACGGACCAGCACGTGGTAGCAACCTTCGTCGCGCACGCCGATACCGGGTTGGATACCGACCGGCAGCGCCCAATAGATCAACGGGGCTTCGTGCACACCGCCTCGAGGCTACCGTGGTTGAGCTGCGGAACAGCCGCGCCGCAACGGTCGAGAGCACCGCTCCTCGGGCATGCGGCTGGACGTTCCCTTGGACGCGGTGCAGCCCAACAGCCTCAACCAAGGGACCATGAAGAACCGCCTCACCAGAAGCTGCCGGCTCTCCAGAACACAAGGCGAAAGCGTCTTTAGGGCTTCCGAGCGCGCAGCCTTCAGGCCGTTTTCAGTCGGCAACGGCGTTGCGAGGATCATCAATCTCCACAGCAAACACCGCCCCGGCCAGGTTTCGGCTGAACCACCATAACCAGCCAGCCCAACGGTCACAGGTTCGAAGCGAGCGACCACAAGCACTCACTGGTATCCTCGGGTCGAACTCGGGACTGCTGGCCGTGCAAAAGCTAGCGGCTACCTCGCCAGCCTTGTCCTAAGTGCCTCAATGGGTCAAAACACGGCTTCAAGCGCTTGTTCACGTTTGCTGCAGTCAAGAAAAAGGGCACGCAGCGGAGTGCAAAACAGTTTCTAGTGGGAAGGGGTCGAACCATGGGATTTTCGCGGAGGGGAACCATAGCGGCGTTCACTCTAGGTCTGTTGCTGTCACTCGTGGGATGCGGGGGAGACGGGGACAACCACAATATTAATATTCCCCACACGGAATCCCCAGCCCCGTTCTCGCCCAGCCCGTCCCCCAGTTTGACTGCAACTCATACGCCCACACCGCCTCGCTCTAGTGCCACTCCCACGGCGACTCTGACGTTCACCCGCGCTTCGAGCACGAGCACATTCACGCCGGTGGCAAATTTCACGCCCACCCGGGTGCCCACCGCGACTGCCTCAGCGACAGCGACCTTGCCCCCCACGCTTGCACCCACGCCCACCGCCACGGCCTCGCCGACCAACACGTATGTTCCCGGAACTTGTTCCGATCCAGACGTCGCTCGGGTCGAACCCCTGTGCGAACTCGACCGGGCTCCACAGATCTGCGATTTCCTCGTTCCCGAAGTCTGCCTCTACCCCTACCCGTCGTCGTTTTTCTTGCGTGCCGATCCTACCACACCGACCGGCTTCCGGGTCAACTACGAGCGGCAAGCGATGCCGGCGAACCAGCGCGGCGTGCACGTTGATCCGGCGGAATGGAACACGCTCGACGGGTTCAGCCCAGGTGCAATGATGTTAGCCCTATTCCCGGAAGGAATTGATCCGCTGGCCTCGGGACTGCCGCCGATCACGGACATGGCTGCATCGCTTCGGCCGACCTCGCCGACCGTTCTACTCGATGCGGAGACGGGCGAACGGATTTTACACTTTGCCGAACTCGACGCGCATGCGACCTCCTACGCCACGCGCTCGCTGATTTTGCGCCCCGGAGTACGTCTCAGAGAAAATCGCCGCTATGTTGTTGCCCTGCGCGGCCTGCGTGATCCGCGAGGAGAACTGATCCAACCCCGGCGCGCCTTCGCTGCACTTCGCGATCGCGTGGCGACCCCGGTACGTGCAATCGAGCAACGGAGGGAACATTTCGAGAACATCTTTGCCGTGCTCGCTCGTGCGGGTATCGAACGAACCGACCTCCAGCTCGCATGGGATTTCGTGGTAGCGAGCACCGAGGCGTTAACGGGAAGGGCACTCGCTGCCCGCGATCAGGCGCTGGCAGCGAACGGACCAGGAGCACCGCCGTTTCGCGTGACCTCTGTCGAAGACAACGTAACCGAGCAGGTGTTCCGTCGCGTGCGAGGTTTTTACACGGTGCCTCTGTTTTTAACCAGCGCACGCCCCCCAGCGGTTTACAATCTGGACGACCAGGGTATCCCGCGGCAGAACGGCACTATGGAGGCGCCCTTCACAGTGATCATCCCTCGTTCCGCGGTGGAAGGACCCGAACCGATTCCGGGCCGGCCAATGATCTATGGACACGGGCTCTTTGGTAGCGGGGCCGGGGAGGTCATGGCAGGCCCGCAGCAGACTTTGGCGCAACGGTTCGGCTTCATTATTGCGGCAACCGATTGGATCGGAATGGCGAACGAGGATCTCGATGGGACGTTGCGGATGATTGGGGATCTGAGTCGCTTCAACCAGCTTGTAGACCGCTTGCAGCAAAGCCTGATCAATCAAATTTTTCTGGGCCAGCTCTTACTCGCTCCTGACGGACTCAGTTCCCATCCTGCCTTTCAGTTCGCAGGGATCCCTATCATCGACCAGCGCGAGCTTTATTATCACGGGAACAGCCAAGGAGCGATCGAAGGAGCAGCGTTTCTCGCTTTGGCACCCAACATCACCCGCGGTGTTCTTGGGGTCGGGGCATCGAATTACAGTTTTCTGTTGCAGCGCAGTATCGACTTCAATCCTTTTCTCTTCGTCTTTCAGCAGGCGTACCCTGACGAACTGGCCCGGGCAGTCATGTACCCTCTGCTCCAACAACTCTGGGACCGAGCAGAGCCAAATGGGTATTTATCCCACCTGGTGGAGGATCCGCTTCCCGGCACCCCCGCGAAGAAGATTCTCATTCATACCGGAATCAACGACTCCCAAGTGTCGCACGTCGCCACAGAAATCCAGGTACGAAGTCTCGGGATTCCGGCCGTGAGCCCCTCTGCGTACCCCGCTTTTGGCATTCCTGAACGAGAGGCGCCGTTCGACGGCTCGGCCTGGGTTCCGTTCGACGTGGGAGGCTCAGCGCCGCCGCTCAGCAACACGGCGCCCGAATTCGAGAACGGAGTCCACGAGGCGGTGCGCAGACTCGACGCGGCGCAGCGGCAATTGGATGCCTTTCTACGCCCGGACGGGCGTGTAGAAAATTTTTGCGATGGCCCGTGTGTCTTCCGCAATGTACCCGGCGTGCGTTGAGGTCAAACTGCTCAGCCGCTTCGCAAACAACCCGCGAGTCGCGTCCGGACGCGTTCCGTGAGCGGGTGGAAAGTACCGCCTCCGATGCCCGCTTCCGAGACCCAACGCATGGCCTCCTGCAGCTTAGCCTCGGCACGCAGGGCCAGCCGTTGCGCGGCCGTTTTTTTTCCAACTTCCGCCCGTAGCAGGGCAGCAGTGGCCAGGAGCAACCCGTGCAAGAGCGCGCGTTGACCGCTCCGTGACGGGGAGGCCAGCCACAGCGGCTCCCAGACCTCGTGCGCTTCCCAATAGAAGCCCGCATCGAAGAGGTCTGCGCCGTAGTAAAAGCGCACCCTCTCCGCTTCTTCCGTGCGGCCTGCCGGAAGAATCTCGCTCAGGAATTGGCGAATGAAGCGCCGCTGGCCCGGTGAGGAAACATCCGGCACGTACCGACGTCGTGGCAAGGGCAAGGAAGTCAGTCTCGGCATCGCCCGCGAGCGAAAACGATCTTCAAGCCTGTGGCCCGTCTGAGAGTGGTGCCAGCTCCGCCCCATCGCTTCGCGAAGCTGGAAGCCACCCTGCCGTAGATACCCGTTGCGCCGGTCACGGTTGCGCCCGCCTCTCGCTGTGCCGGAAGTACCATAGAATCGCGAACCCCACTCGGCTCTGGATAGTAAAGGGTTTCGCCCAACGGCCGAACTCCAACGAGTCGAGGAACTGTTGGACGCGCCCCACCCCTGCGCTGTCATTCGCCAAGGCCACCACGTACGCCACCCCGGGCCAAAATCTGGAGTCCATCGGTGCTTCTCTGGCAAGCACCTTTCGCGTGTAACGCTCCAACCAGCTCCAGATCTCAGGATCGTGCGTCACAGTGTGAACATACACCAGCCCTTCCGCGAAGATTCCCAACTTCCAGTCCTCAATCTTGTCAGGCTGGTGTTTTTGCATTCCTTGCCGAGCGTACTCCACGGCAGCGGCGCGGTAGCGTTCATCGAGGGTTGCCTCATAAAGGGCAATTAACGCGATTTGCGGCCAGCCGAATTGGCGCGGATTCCCCTTCACACCCGCGCGCAAACGCCGCAGCAGAAACTCCCCGATTCCGCGTGCAGCCTCCAAGCCACGCTCGTCGCCGGTAAGGAAGAAGTAGGAAAGCAAGCCTTCGGTCCAAGTGTGTCCTAAATCCACGCCACCTTTCGCAAAACTCCAATGGAGAGGGTTTTTTGGATGGTTCATGCCCACCCACTGTGGAAAACGCGGCTGGGCGTGGATGCGGTCAACATCCATAAAATGGCGCGCCGAAGCGATGAGGCCGTCCAAGAAGTTTCCAGAGCCGGTGGCTGCGTACGCAAGGGCTAGGACTTGCGGCAGGTCGTATTCCAGGTTTCCCCACGCGTCACACCCTTTGACCGAGTCGCGGTACCCCGGGAAATTCCAATCTCCCCAGTTCCACATTCCGTAGAATCCTCGCCGACGTCGTCCTATGTGGGGATCCCCTTCGGGCAAGCACTCCGCCACCGAACGTTCCTCCCACTCCTCCCGGTCTACGGTACTCAGCACATCCTCGTAGGCACGGGACAATTTTGCCAAGAATGCCTTTGCCTTTTCGGAGCGCGCATCCAAGGCGTTTCGCATCGCCTCACTAGTCGCGAACCAGTCTGCATTGACCCGTGCTAGAGGCACTGCCGCGAGGTCAGGAAGCCACGTGCCAGCAGGCGGCTCCGAGAGGAAAAAAAGCATGAACTCGTGGGTTTTTGCCGACCCAGTTCCAGCCAGCGCAGGCTGCGCCTGCCGGGCGTAAAGGTCATAGACCAGGCGATCTCCAAGCCAGCCCACACCCTGCGGGAACTGTTGCCAGAAGTCCCAGGCCGCCAGGCCAACTGCTGCGTGACGCGATGCGGCGACAAATCGCCCCTCTAAGGACCCAGAGTACGCCTGTTCGGCAAGCGTTACGCGGTCGCGATCCATTTGTGCCAACCACACCGGCGCTCGGTGCAATTCCTTCTGCCAGGGTCCGTCCCCTACCCGACCCGCGCGTAGGCGCACAGGAGATCCCCGCGGGGTAGGCAGCTCTACGGTCAGCCGCTCCAATTGCCCGCCGGGAAGATCTGCGTGGACCTCGAACGTATGAAACACGCGCACCAAAGGTTGGCCAGCGAAAAAGTCGACACGCACTGTGTACCGGATCGAGCCATCACCGTACTGTCCCTGCCGCTCGATCCGCGCGCGCACCGGCCCGCGTTCCAACACTCGCAGCGTGCGCGGCCTCTGTGCGCGGTGGTCGTGCCCGTTAAAGCGAAGATGCGAAAGGACGCGGGGGTTGCTCAGTTTCGAAGCGAGGGGGGGAAGAATTTCGAACCACACGTCCCGGTCGCGAGGCAAGCGGACACGCAACGGACCAGTGTCCACCATGATACCGCCCGGGTCTTCCTCGACCCGTACGCGCGGCAGTCCTGATTGTGGCTCCGCTTTCACCCCGGGCTTGCCTTCTAGTTCGAAAACCTGCTTCCCAGTCTGTGGTTTCTGGGTTAGCCAATCCACCCAGATCCAGCGCAGTGACCCATCGGGCCAACGTGCGCGAACGTCGACTTGCGCAGGTAGAACCTGTGCTCCCTCCCGCACTTGCAAGGCAGCCGCTTCGCGCGCCCAAGCTCGCGGGAGCGGGACCCCAGCTTGCACAACACGGCCGCGCACGCCAGGAACCGCACGAAGCTCAGCCTGGAGTTCGATTGCTTGTGCCAGTCTGACGATCGACACAGATGCGACAACCACCGCCAACACGGCGCGCGAACTCGATGATAGTTGTGCGGAAAACCGGCCAGGTCTGATCCTTGCCCTAGTCTGTCGTCCCGGCAGCAGCGCCTCTGGTGTCGTTCTTTCCACCGCTGAACGTTGCCTTTGCACGCGGGCATCCAGGGCAAAAGTGCTCAAGACAAGTTGAAGCGCACCGAGGTAACGCTCAATGACCGGCGAGCCACGGAACAGGGGACATTCGCCACCGCAGTTATTTGGCGGCGATACACTCGATTTCCACCCGTGCATCAAGAGCCAAGCCGGCAGCAGCGAAGCTGCTCCGCGCGGGATAGTGCCCAGAGAAAAAGCTCTGGTAGACCTCGTTGAACGCGGACCAGTCTGACATATCCGCAAGCATGACCGTGCACCGGACCAGGTCGGAAAGGCTGTAACCGTGTGCACGCAGGACTGACTCCACGTTGCGCATGGCTTGCATCGTTTGCTCCCGAATCCCTCCCGGAACCAATTGGGTGGTTCCTGGTAAGACACCAATCTGCCCCGACAGGTAGAGCGTGTTCCCGACCCGCACCGCCTCTGAGAAAGGCAGTCCTTTCTGCACCACCTCCCCCGAGCCTGTAAAAACGATCGGAGTCGCGCTAGAGCGGTAGCGCTCGACACAGCCGCACAACAGCGCGAGCAGGCAGAACCAGGCCACTTTTTGTTTTGCTACCATTACGTCCTCCTAACGCTTCCTCCGAAGAGTCCTTCCTCCAAGGCCCTTTCGCCTTAGCGATCGTGTGGCAAGAGCGTGAGGGACGTGGATTCGTTTCTTCCCAGCAGCTCGTCGAAGGCATCAAAGCCTGGAACCTTTGGTCACCGAACGGGGTTCGCGATTTTGCGCGCAGGGGTTCCCTCCGCCTTCCGTAGCTTCACCCAACCGCTTCGAGTAGCAGATCGATGCTGCGTCGGTCGGCGCGTGCTGGCACGCTGACACGCGATCCAGGATGCGGCCGCTGTTCTCCTCTTCAAACGATGCTGCGATCTACTTCAAAAAAACTCCGCTATGCGGTAAAGGAGGAGCGGTTACCCTTTGGATAAGCGCGAAGCAAAGGGCACCCTGTATAAAAAGGAGGAGGCCGATGAAACGTTGGGGATGGTGTTTAACAGGGCTTCTCGCGTTGCAAACCTGCCTGTGGGTTCCGGAGCGGCTCCAAGCAGGAGAACCTTACGTGGGAATAGACCTCGGCGTGGCCGCTCCCACAGAAAAGTTCCAGCGCACTGCCGACGTCGGAGGAGTGATTGCGGGTCGGCTGGGTTACAGGCTTTTCACGCTAGCAGAGAGCTTTTCGCTTGGGGTTGAGGGCTCGCCCCAGTTCGCCGCCTTCCCGATCCAGGCCGGGGTCTCTACAAAAGGTCGAGACGTGCAAAGTCTTTTCTCTTTCACTGCTGGGCCGCAGTTTTCCTTGTTCGACGAGCACATTGAGGTATCTTTGTCCTCCGGCGGCGGATATTACCGTCACACCAGCGGTGTGATTGACGACGACAGCGGCGGCTGGTTTCTCTCGGGAGCTTTGCGCTACCAGCTCGGCAACGGCAACACGCTCGGTCTTTTCGCCCGCCGCGACCAAGCTGACATGCGTGCGGTCAAGGGCCGCACAACGGCTGATACCACGTACTTTACGGGTGGCCTCACCTTCCAGCATCTCTTCTTGCCGCCGGTTCAAGCTGTCGCCCAAGCGGCGCCGCCCCCGCCGCCACCCACTCCCGCGCCGATGCCCCCTCCCAGCGAGAAAAAACTGGTCTTGCGAGGGGTCCAGTTCGACTTCGACAGCGCCGAGATTCGAGCGGATGCGAGGCCTATTCTGGATGAAGCCATTGAAACACTCAGGGAGCACGCGGCCGTGCAGGTATCGGTCGAGGGACACACGGATTCTATTGGAAGCGAAGCTTACAACCAGAAGCTTTCCGAGCGTCGTGCCCGGGCAGTTGCCGACTATCTGGTCGCTGGTGGGATTGACCGCGGGCGCCTGCGCGTGGTAGGCTTTGGCGAGTTGCAGCCGATTGCCAGCAACGAAACGGAGGACGGGCGGGCGCAAAACCGGCGCGTAGAGTTGCGGGCTTTGGACGGCGATCGGTAGCGGATCCGACGGCGTGCTACTCAGGAGTTCGTCCACATTGCCGGTGCGGTGATCGGCGCTTGCGAAGGCTGCCGACGCTCTCTGCCCAGATACTTTGAACAAGCCATGTACTCTCCGCCGAGAACGCTCCGCCCGAAAAGGCGTCTAGCCAGCATAGCGCGCGTCGCCGCCGGGGTTCTCCGCGGCCAGCGACCAAAAACGTTCCCTGCCCTACGGCCCGAAAACCTGCCGCCAATGCAGGGGCCGGTCCAGATCATTCGCGACGCCCGCGGGATCGCGCACATCTATGCCGAGCAAGAAGCCGACTTGTACGCTGCACTTGGCTTCTTGCAGGCCGCTGACCGCTTTACCCAGCTCGATTTGTTGCGACATTTTGGCGCGGGCCGGCTGACGGAACTCATTGGCAACCCGCGCATGCCGTCCCGCTCCTCGTTCTTCCCTGGGAAACGGTTGTCGGACCTCGACGCCTTCGTTCGCCCGCTCGGCTTTGAGGCAGCCAGCGAGCGGGATTACGAAAACGCTCCGGCGCGTGTGCGAGCGTGTCTCGAAGCCTTCGCGGCTGGCGTCAATGCTGCTTTGGAGGCAATGAAGGGTGTATATCCGATTGACCACCTCTTCTTCGGAGCGGTGTTCCCGTGGCGGCCGTGGGACTGCTTGGTGACGGCCCGAGCTTGCGCACTCACCGTGGCGCTGGCACCGCTGGACATCGAACTCGCGTTCGATGCGGTGCGCGCACGCCTCGGCGACGAAGTTGCCCGCGACTTTTTCCCAGAAGCGCCATGGAAACAGGCCCCTGCAATCCACACGGGGCCGGTTCCCGAGCCAGAGTTACCGCTCGACACAGCGAGTTGGGGCAGCAACAACTGGGCTGTGAGCGCTTCGCGCTCGGCCTCTGGCGCCCCGCTTTTGGCCAACGACCCGCACGTTCCTCTATTCCCCCTTCCCACCTTTTGGTATCACGCTCATCTCGAGTGCCCGCGGTACAAGGTCCAGGGCGGTTCCCTTCCCGGCTGCCCGGTCTTCCTGTACGGGCACAACGGCGCTCTTGCGTGGGGCGTTACCACTGCGTATCGCGACGCATGGGATTTGTTTCGCATTCACCGGCTACCCGAAGACCCGAGCCTGTACCGGACACCCCAAGGAATCGGTCGGATCGAGCAACACAGCGAGCGACACACCGTGCGCTTGGGGCAGGACTTCATCCTGACCTGGGAGAGCTGCGAGCACGGGATTATTTATCCTGGATGGAAACACCACGACGGAGTCGATCTCGCGTTGCGGTACGTTCCGTCAGATGGAGCAGCGTTTGTTGACGGTGCACTGAACTTGATCGAAGCCCGCACGGTCGAAGCACACCGTGCGGCTCTGGCCGAAATGCATTTGGGGCCTTTCGATTTCAATCACGTCTATGCGCACCGAGACGGAACCATTGCCTGGGAGCCTTACGGGCGCCTGGTTCAGCGCCGGGCTAGCGGCCTGTTCGTACGGGATGCCCATGACCCAACAGCCCAGTGGATTGGGTATCTGGACTTCGCAGACAGCCCGAAGGTTCGCGATCCTCTACGGGGCTTCGTCGTCACTGCCAACTCATTTACGGACCCCGAGCAAAGCCAGCAGATTAGTTCACGCACTCATGTGGAACCCTCGTATCGTCAGCATCGCATCGAGCGCGTCTTGGCTTCCTTCGATCGCCACAGCGTCACCACGTTCATGGCTTTGCAATCGGATATCCACAGCGACTACGGGGTGGCGCTGCGAGACGCAGTGTGTGCGATCTTGGCACCTCGATATCAGGATCAAGCCGGCGTACGCGGCAGCGCGTTTCGGGCCCTACGTGCTTGGCAGGGCAAATTCGAAACCACCGAGGTAGGACCCACGATTCTGGCCTACTTGGTGCGTGATTTGACCCACTTTTGTTTTCTGGGTTTATTGGGCGAGGAGGTAGGCAACAGGTTCCTGCGCACGCGCCGTGGCATCCCCAGGATGCACCGGCTCCTCGTTGACGAACACGATCCGCTGCGGCGCCACATCGAGGCCGCGCTGCACTGCTCCTGGGAAACCCTTTTGGTCAGCTCGTTCGAGCGGACTGTGCAACGCTTGGCCGCGCAGTGCGGCCCCGATCCTGTCAGCTGGGTGTGGGGTCGGGTCCATAGGATACGGCTCGGGATTCTTCTTGCCGAGCTGCCGCTGGTGGGCCGTTTCTTTCGCGTCTTGGACGATGGCTTCCCGGGTGACCTCTACACGGTGAGCCCCAGCGTCGCCATTCCAACCGCTTGGGGGTTGCGCCCTGTCGTCGGAGCCAGCAGTCGGTTCATTTGCGACTTGAGCCGCCCGGACGAAGCGTTCTTTGCCCACAGCTCTGGGCCAAGTGCAGACCCAACTACCACGTACCATGGATCCCTAACCCGTCCCTGGCGAAACTTTGAATACTTTCGCTCCGGGCTTTGGCGGCCGCACGAGATTCCCGACCCGTGCGAGCAGGTCACGTTGGGCGGGCCTTTCTCGGAAGCGTGGGTTTAGTCGTGCAGACGCTGTAAATCTGGCCGCTTGAGTACTTCGATGAACCGAACTGCCGCGGGCGAGAGGTGTCGGTTCTTTTTGTAAACAATCCCCAATGGGCGCAGAATCGTTTCGTCGGCCAAGTGCACGACCTTGAGTGTTCCTTGATTCACTTCGTACTTGACCGACGCAAGGGGAACGATGCTAATGCCCTGGCCGATCTCGACCGCCCTTTTGATCGTCTCGATGTTGTCGTATTCCGCTGCGTACCGCACTTGCAATCCGCGATCACGGAATAACTGATCCAGGGCTTTCCGTGTCGCTATCTCCCGCTCGTATCCGACGAACACTTCGTCGGCCAATCTGCTTAACGTCACCCGCTTTTGATTTGCCAGCGGGTGCTCCGGCGGGCACACGACCACCAGACGATCCTCGCGGAACGGCACAATCGTGATTTGCGGGTGCTTGGCTGGGTACGCAACGATGCCTAGATCGATGCGGCCCGCAATGGTGTCATCATAAATCTTGGTCGGCCGCGAGTACTCGACGTGCACGTTCACTTGCGGGTACAGCCGCAGATACTCCTTCATGTATGGGGGCAGCTCGTGCAGCCCCACACTGTACACGATCGCCACTCGCAAGGGACCCGAAACGACTTTCGCACACTCTTGCAGTTCGGTTTCGATCTGCCGGTATCGCTCCAAGATCTCCCGACTCGCCCTGTACAGAATGGCTCCCTCTGGAGTGGGCCGCGCTCCCGAGCGACTCCGTTCCAGCAACCGGCACTGGTATCGCGTCTCCAGACTGCGCAACTGCTGGCTGACCGCGGACTGCGTGATGAAATTCTGCGACGCCGCCTGCGAGAAGCTCCCTGTCTCGACAACGTCACAAAACACCTTGAGCGTCTCGATGTGCATGGCCGATTCGTTAACAAATCTCATGACGTAGTCAACAAAGTCCAATCTCAGCTTATGAGTCACCTCGGACCTTGTGCCCTTCTCAGCGACTCCCTATGCAGAGTCGCGAAACGGACGAGCGCGCGTATGAAACCTTTCTGCGGTGTTGATTACTTTGCCATCGAAGAGCTGTTCACAGACGAAGAGCGGCTGGTGCAGCGCACGGTGCGCCAGTTCGTCGAACAAGAAGCTCTGCCGCACATCGAGAAGCATCACGCCGAAGAGACATTCCCGCGTGAACTCATTCCGCGGATGGCAGAACTCGGATTGTTTGGCGCGAACTTGAAGGGATACGGCTGCCCCGGTCTCAACAACATTGCCTACGGCCTCATTTGCCAGGAACTCGAGCGGGCAGACAGCGGCTTACGTTCCATGGTCTCCGTTCAAGGCTCCCTTTGCATGTACCCAATCTACGCCTTTGGCTCGGAGGAGCAAAAGCAGCGATGGCTACCCGCGATGGCGCGCGGAGAAGTCATTGGTTGCTTCGGGCTCACCGAGCCAGATCACGGTTCCGATCCTGCCAGTATGGAGACGCGCGCACACCGTGACGGTTCCCACGGTTACGTTCTCACCGGTACAAAGCGCTGGATCACGAACGGCTCACTGGCGCATTTAGCGATCATTTGGGCGAAGGCTGAAGAAGGAATCCGTGGCTTTCTCGTGGAGACCGATCGGAGAGGCTTTTCCGCGAAAGACATCAAAGGAAAATTCTCTTTACGCGCCTCTGTGACGTCGGAACTCGTACTCGACGAGGTACGCGTTCCGGTTGGCAATCTCCTCCCGGGGGTTCAGGGGCTTAAGGGGCCCTTCTCATGTCTGACGCAGGCCCGTTACGGCATCGTTTGGGGTGCCGTGGGAGCCGCGATGGCCTGTTATCACGTGGCTCTGGAGTACGCCAAAGAGCGTGTCCAATTCGGAAAGCCGATTGCCGGCTTCCAGTTGGTGCAACAAAAGTTGGTCCACATGCTGAGCGAGATTACGAAGGCCCAATTGATCGCGTTCCGTTTGGGTCAGCTCAAGGATCAGGGAAAAGTGCGCCCCGAACAGGTATCCTTGGCGAAGCGCAATAACGTGGGCCACGCTCTGGAGGTAGCACGGCTTGCGCGAGACGTGCTTGGCGCCAACGGCATCGTCAACGACTATCCCGTAATCCGGCACCTGATGAATTTGGAAACGGTCAATACGTACGAGGGCACTTTTGACATGCACACGCTGATTGTCGGGAGGGACATCACCGGACTCGACGCGATTCGCTGAGCCAGAGGTGACCAGTGGTTGGCGCCAAATCAGAGAAGTTCTTGCGCAAGTGGCAAGTCGCCAAGCGTTGGGATCGCGGAGAAGATCCGGTAGTCGTAGGCCCGATCTACCGATTAGCGGTCACCCCTCCGGAGTACGCCGCGATGGCTTTCCGCCTCGAAGACAACCAATGGTGGGTGGGGTTCGCACGTGGTCGTCCCGGGATGTGGGCTTTCGAGGATGGAGAACCGTTCTCGTTGCGAACTCTCGGTTACTACGAACGGTGGCTCAAGCGTCACGGCGCTTTTGCCGGCATGCTCAACGAGAAGGGCGAGTTGGTATTTCCGTCCAGAAGATAGCGCTGGCGGCGGATAACTGTGGTCCTGCCTTGCCGCCAAACGCCCGCTTGGCGATCCCCCTGAGAAGCAAGCAAAGCCGACTTCCCCATCTCCCATGGTTCCAGTAGAATTCGTTTCCGGTTCGCGAAACATGAGAACATGATCTCTGTCCCAGCGATTCGTCTGCACCAGTTCGGCGTCGTGTTTTATCAGTGCACGTTCCACGTGCGTGATATTCAGCGATTGGTGCGCTTCGAGGTTCTGAGTTACGGACACGAGGGACGAACACACGGTAGAAGGCCCCTGCAGGCGGGCCGCGCTGGCAGAGTGAACTGGGAAGTCCTGGAGCAAAAGCTGGCGCACAGCGCGACTGCTTACCAGCGACCCGTCATCCGGCGTAAAATCGCCGAGCTGATGGATTACTATCTCCAATGTGCGGAGGCGCAAAACCTGCCGGCGATCCCAGGGGCCGTCCTGCTAACTAGCGACCAACGCCTCGACTTTGTCCCGATCAGTTCGCACCGCGTCCTTGGAATCCTGCAGTTCCGGGCGGAAGAAGGATCGCTGCGCGCCCTCGACGGGCAGCACCGGCTGCTCGCTTTGCATCAGCTAGCGGAGCAGCAAGAACCGCCTGACGTTCAGGTGCCTGCGATCGTTTTCGACGGTTTGACCCCAGACCAGGTCGTCGAACTGTTCGTCACGATCAACGCAAAACACACCCGACTCAATCCATCGCATCTGATCTCGTTGTCGGGGCGCCGACTGTACCGTGATCCAGCCTTAGCAGCCAGCCACGACATTGTTCGTTCGCTCAGCGAGGATCCCGAGTCACCGCTCCGCGGGGAAATCAAACTGTTCGGAGTGGGCAGAGGCAAGGTGGCACAGGCACCCCTGGCCGAAGAGCTGCGTGGTGTTCTCACCGCGATCGAGGCATTCGGGGGGCGACCTGCAGAAGAGTTTCGCCAGCGCTCCGATCGTTTTTTTCTGAACTATTTTCGAACGATCTCTCACTTGTTCGAGAAGGCGTGGCACGGCAAGCGATACAGCATCAAAACGGCTGCCGCGCTGCGCGCGTTCATCCGGGTGGTTCCCGATGTTCTTGCCTGCGCGCGGAGGTCGGGAAGAGATCCGTTCGAGCGTTCTACCCTCCAAGAACTCCTTATCCCCTGGCAGCAGTATCTCGGGGATTCCCGGTTCGAAACGGACGGCGAGTGGAAGCAGAAGCTCGGTGGGGGTACCCGGGGTACAGCAGAAATTCTGGCGCGTGAACTTCGCGCCGCGCTGCCGCTGTCTTAGAAGAGGCGCAGACCTCGCGCGCGCGTCGCCTCGAGCTTGCTCAAAAACTCCTCCCTGCTTACGTTTCGCGCACCCAGACGGGCCATGTGGGCGGTCATCATTTGAATGTCCATCCAGTCCAACCCGCGACTCTGCAAGTGCTCGATTACGAACAACAACGCCAGCTTGGATGCGTTGGACTCTCGATAAAACATGCTTTCCGCGGAAAAACTTCCGTCCACATCCACGCCGTAAACTCCTCCCACGAGGGTTTCACCACGCCACGCTTCAGCACTGTGCGCGATGCCAAGCTCGTGTAGACGCGTGTAAGCGTCGATGACCTTGGGCGTGATCCATGTGCCGGACTGCCCTGGCCGGGGAGTTTCTGCGCACGCTCGGATCACTTCGCGAAAAGCGGTATCCAACGTGAAACGCAAAGTGGTGCGGCGGCGCGCAGAACGCAGGCTTCGCGGTATGTGCAGCGAAGCAAATTCCAAAATCGCGCGCACGGGAGGGCAAAACCACATCAACGGCAAGTTTGGGTCAGGCCAGGGGAAAATCCCGCAGCGATAGGCCTCCAGTAAGGTCGCTGGATCCATCTTTCCACCGATGGCAACCAGCGCGTCCGACCCCAAGGAACGCGGGTCCGGAAACAGGCTACGTGGCATGCACGTCCCTCCTGGGCCGCGAAGCGCACCGGCTTTGGTGCGAGGAGCAGGTTGCCCAAGATGTCATCGTGGCAGGAATCTAGCAGTCGCCCTGCGGGTTGCTCCACGCGCGGGGCACGTATCGGGCCACACGTGGACCGCGGTCAACCACTTCCAATCCGGTACCCACGCAGGTTCGGAACTTTCCGCGCAACGAGCAGCACCACGAGAAGGCAGACAACTCCGCCGCTGACCACAGAGAACGTTGGCGACGTCAGCGCGGCGACGAACCCGGATTCGGCGGCCCCAAGCTGGTTCGAAGCATTGATGAACATAAAATTTACTGCGCTCACGCGCCCGCGAAGCGCATCCGGCGTGTTCAACTGAATAATGGTACTGCGGAGAACAACACTCACTTGATCTGCCATTCCTGCCACCATGTACGCCGCTACCGACAGCGGAAACCAACGCGACAGACCAAACACGATCGTAGCAAAGCCGAAGGTCGCGACTGCCCAGAGCAGCGCAGAACCAGCTCTCTGAATTGGGGGGCGGCTCACTAGGAATAGCGACGTAACCAGGGCCCCTATCTCCAAAGAAGCAGAGAGAACCCCGTACCCGTGTGCGCCAACGGCGAGAATCTCGTTGGCGTACACAGGAAGCAGAGCGACTGCTCCACCGAAAATAACGGCCAACATGTCGAGTACCATACAACCCCAGATCACGGGGCGCCGGAACACAAACTCCAAGCCTTCCCGCACAGTGCTCCAGCTCAGCGTTTGGGAGAGCCCCCTTGGTCTACTGGGGCGTACGCGGGAAAGTGCGACGACCGCGACCGCCAGCAATGCACTGACCAGCCCGTATGCCGGTGCGATCCCAAACCGCGCAATCGCGAAACCGCTCAGCATTGGGCCGCTCGCGAACGCCAAGGCCTGGATCGTTGTCGCAATGGTGACTGCCTTCGGAAAAATGGCGGGGGCCACGAGATTCGGCAACAAAGAGGCTCGCGCTGGATTGTCGAAGGCCGCGGCCCCTGCCACACACGCGACAAATGCCAAGAGGTGCGCAACAGTCACCCGCTCCGCGCTCGTGGCAAGAGCAATCAGCAGCGCTCCCACAAACGGCACCATCTGGGCGCAAATGACGACCCGGCGCCGCTCATAGCGGTCGGCCACAATGCCACCCGCCAAAAGCAACGAAAACGCCGGGACAAACTGCGCGAGGCCGACGACGCCCAGGTAGAACGGCGATCGAGTGAGTTCGAACACATGCCAGCCTACAGTGGCCCGCAACAATGTGAGTGCAGTCGCTGCCGCAAAGCGGCTCAGTAGATAAAACCAAAAGTCGCGAGGAAACCCGTTTTCCATCGAAGGGGCTGACAGCTACCCATGAAGCCATCGTGCGGCAAGGCAACCGCCGGCGACGCTTTCGCGAACCCACGGTCGTGAGCAGTAGAAAAACCCAAGTGAACGATGCTGCCCTTGGTGGCAAAACCATCGCTGGGCCCGGACGGGACAGGGTCGAGCAAGCCGGGCAGGCTTAAGCTTGCTCTCGAAGACCACGAAGCAACCCCAACCATCGCGGCCGCGAGTGCATGCTCAGCCTCCGACAAACTCTCAGCATCGGGCCGAGCAACAACGCGAGTCCAACTCCTGCCAGGATGTCGACCACGTAGTGGTAATGCAGGTAAACGGTGGAGAAGACGATCGCGCCCGCCCACAGTGTCCACAGTGTTCGGTAGCGGGGAGCAGCCCTCCAGGCGTACGCAAAACAGATCAGAGTGATTGCTGTGTGGCCGCTTGGAAACGCGTCGGTCTTGGTCAGTTCGACCCGATGGAGGAAAACGCGAACCGCCTGGCTCACTGCGGAGCCACCGAGAATCTGATCTTCAAGTTCTGCGGGCACACGTGGCCCGATCGTCGGAAAGATCGCATAAGCCACGTAGAGGACGTAAAAACCAAGGACAATTCGCTCGGCGAACGTCTCGAATTCATGCTGTCCCTTTCGCAATGCAGCGACCCCAAGCAGTACGGGCAACAAGTAAAAACTGACGTAAGCAACGGATGCAAAATCGGCTAACCACCACGGCCGTCCCAGAGCCTGCTTCCATGACTCTGAGATCCATTGAAAAAAACGCGCATCCAGCTCGGCCAAAGACGGATCCCAAAGAACAGGGTTGACGCAAGGAATCACGGGGGCCAGCAAATTGAACACAACAGGAATCACCGCCACTGGAAGAAAATCGTGAGCCAGCTGCAGCCAGCGGGGGCCTCCGGCACGCAAGCGGGCCAACGCCCAAATGATCCCTACGATCGAGAGAACCGCGAAGCTTATGCCGACGTTCTCACAAGCAGTGCTGGCGACAAAAAGAGCACCAAGAAAGCCCACACTGATCCGATCCACTGCGGTAAAGCGGCTCGGAGGGCCCGTCTCTTTTGTTTCAAGGTCGCCATCCGCCATCAACGTTTCTTCCCTCGCCGGAAGCGTTTTCCTTTTTCCCGCGCTGCCCGCGGCACTGGCTTCTTCGTCCGTTCTTGAACCGCTGCGGGTGCCTCCGCCTGACTCAACTCCCGGACGTGCTTCGTGTGCTCCTGGAGCGTGTGGGAGAACACGTGGGATCCGTCACCCCGTGCCACAAAAAACAGGTAGTCCACGGGGGCCGGGCGGGCCGCTGCTTCGAGCGCTGGCAATCCAGGATTGCAAATGGGTCCGGGAGGAAGACCCTCATTGAGGTATGTATTGTAAGGGGTCTTCAAGCGAAGATGTTCCGGCTCTGGCTGGATCCCTCGTCCCAGCCCATACACAGCAGTGGGGTCGGCTTGCAAACGCATTCCTTTGCGAAGCCGGTTGTGGAACACTGCCGAGATTAGGGGACGCTCCTCACTGCGTTTCGCCTCTTTCTCGATGATGGATGCTAAGGTAACAAGCTGGTGTTCGGACAAACCGAGTCGTTCGCGGTCAGCCTGCAGCGAAGCCGTTTGGAGACGGAAACGGCGTACCATCGTGCGAATCATCCGTTCCGGAGGGTCCGCCCAAACAAAATGGTACGTGTCTGGGTACAGATACCCCTCAAGCCCCGTGCTCGGCATGCCAAGTTCTTCCAGCAATGCTGGTTCTCCGCTCGCTTGGAGGAACGCTTTAGCCGACCCAAAGCCCGCAGCCTCGTACAGCGCAGCGATATCTTCCAACGTACTTCCCTCCGGAATGGTCAGCACGCGATATCCAGCCGCTCCGCTGCGCAGTTGTTCGAGTGCGGCACGAGGGGAAACCGGCGAACGCAGTAAGTACTCGCCAGGTCGTACTTGCCGATCCACCCCGCTCAGGTAAGCCCAAAGATTCAGATTCAACGCGGACCTCGCGACGCCCGCATCGACGAGCTGACGGGCCACCACTGAGAACGGTTCTCCCGGTCGAAGTCGGATGAGCGCCTCCCCCCCAACTGGGGTGCGCTCCGCATGGAAATCCCAAGCCGACATCGCGACCAAGGATAAGGCGACTAGAGCACCCGCAACAGTAACGAGCAGACCATCGCGGCCGAGCCTAGTGGGAATACCCGTGCTGTTTCCCTTGCGGTGACTTTCAGACCTCCCCCTCCGGGTCATTTCCTAGTTTCCTGCCTCAACTCTGCGGCTCTATGCAATTCAGCCCGGAGGAGCAGTGCCACGCGTTCGGCCTTCTGCCGAGGATCAATTGACGCGTCATAGCTACCAGGGTAGAGATACGTTCGCAAACAAGTTTCCTAAAGGGGGAAGACTTTTGCGCCGTGTGCTAACCGGTCGGTCAAAGAACAGAGGTGTATGGCAACAGTGTTTTCTGCGCTCGAAGTGTTGGTGGCTTTAGGCCTGCTCGTTTCTACTTCTTACTTCGTCGCCGTGTACTTTGCGGCGCGAAGATTTTTTACCCGACAGCAGGACCCGGACGAAGGAGCGTACGACGAGGACCTGCCTGGAATCAGCGTTCTCAAGCCTCTCAAGGGCTTGGACGTAGACCTCTACGAAAACTTGGCCAGTTTTTGCCGACAGGATTACCCGCGTTTTCAGTTGGTGTTTGCGGTTGCAGACCCAGCGGACGCGGCGATTCGAGTCGTGCAGCGCCTGCGTCAGCGATACCGCCACCTAGACATCGAGCTCGTGATTGATGACCGGGTTCATGGGGCGAATCGGAAGGTGAGTAACCTGCTCCACGCATACGAGCGCGCAAAGTACGATTACATCGTGGTGGCCGATAGCGACATACGCGTGCCGCCGGATTATCTGCGCCGTCTTATTGGACCTCTTTCGAGGCCGGCCGTCGGGGTTGTGACTTGTCTTTACCGTGCCGTCCCAGTGGGCGGACTGCCTGCGCGTCTGGAAGCTCTCTTCGTGAACACGGACTTTTCTCCCAGCGTGTTCGTGGCCCAGATGGTCGAAGTGACTCGCTACGCCTTCGGAGCGACAATGGCGCTTCGCCGCTCGGTTTTAGAAGAGATCGGTGGATTTCTTTCGCTGGCGCCGTTCTTGGCCGATGACTTTTTTCTCGGTCAGAAAGTGGCCCAGCGCGGATATCGCGTGCTCGTCTCTGCAATGATTGTGGAGACGGTAATGGCGATCCCGAGCTGGCAACGCCTTTGGGAACACCAGCTTCGGTGGGCGAGGACCTATCGGAGTGTTCGGCCCTACAGCTACCTGGCGTTGTCGTTGACGTACGGCGTCGCGTGGGCCGTTCTCAACGTTCTCCTCCACCCTACTCAGGCTGGCGCTTGGGCCATCGCTTTCGCCTTGACTGGGCTTCGCTTATACAGCGCACACCGAGTTGCGACGCGTTACCTCGGTGTGCGGATGGCCGCTCGTGACCTGTTGCTGATTCCTGTGAAAGACCTTCTGACTGCCGGCGTTTGGGCCGCGGCGTTTTGCAGCAATCGGGTCATTTGGAGCGGGCGACGCTTTCGCTTGATCGGGGGGGGCGAGATGATTCCAGAGGACGAGGAAGTCTTCGCCCCCACGGTGCCCGCAAAACCGGCCGAGTCTCAGGAAGGAAGGAGCGCCGTGGGAGGACAGTCCCGCGGGCTCAACGTTTCAGGCACTCGTTCTGATCAATCGGTCGCTTGACAGTCGCCCCGAGTGTATGGTTTGGCGGACGGACCCATGGCACGTAAGTGCAAAGCCCATCTGACGATTTCGCTCCTCACGCTGGCCGCTCTGATGTGGGGCTGCGGCAGCGACAATGATGAACCGGCCCCAGACCGAGTGATCCTTTTTGCCCCTGAGACGAACCGCCTCAACGCTTACGCGCCCCTGCGCGGCGGGGTCAAGCAAACGGTGATACCCAGCCACGCGGACGACCCAGTTCGCGGCCGCGACGTTAACGGCCAAGTATGTTTTCCTCGCGATGATTCCAGGATGTTCATTGCCGGTGAGGATACAAACCAACCGAACCCACCACCGGGTTGGGGCGTTTTTCGTCTGCGAGGCTCCAGAGTCGGCGAATTGTCTGCAGAACAAGTGGGCAGGCTAGTTCCCACATACCAGCCATCAGGAGATAACCCAGAAAACTATGGCTGCGGGTTCCTGTCGGACGGACGCCTTGTGACGACCGACATCGGCAACGAGGCTGGCGGAGATCCTACCGGACAGTTGATTTTATGGTTCCCGCCCCTCACGGACCCAAATCCGCGTTACTGCAAGCTCGACGTGGCAATCGGAACGGCTCAGGGAATTTACGTGGACGAGCAAGACCGGGTATTCGTAGCAAGCGCACGGGAGGCACCCGGGATCTACGTGTACGAAGGTCCGTTTCCGACCGGTAACGACGCGGCGCATGGCTGCGGTCGTGTCGACCGAACAGGAGCGCCACTCGTGGATGCTGTTGCGAAGAGGCTTTTCATTCCTGCAGACAGTTTCATCCGCACGCCAAGCGGAGTGGTTCGGTCGCCTCGAGGAACCTTCTATGTCTCTAGCGTGCTGAACGGAGTGATCGCCGAGTATCGAAGCGACGGCAGTTTTCTCCGCCGGATCGTCGAGCCGGTGCGCGGAGAGAGCTTGCCATTCCCTTCGACTGGAACGCCGCTAGGTCTTGCTCTCGACAGTTTGGGCACGCTTTACTATGCGGACCTCGGATTATGGCAGAGCGGATTGAACTTCGGTCCCGGGGCCGGTCTTGGCACCGTCCGGCAAGTGAGGTTCGTGGGGGATCAACCGCAACCACCTGAAACTCTTGATCGTGGCTTGAGCTTCCCCGATGGGGTGGGCATCTGGGAGCCAGACCGAGGCCGTGAGATCAGGCCAGCGACCTAACCGATGCGATGCACCAACTGCTCCACCAGTTCCAGTAGGGTTCGTTTGTCGGTACTCTCCGGCAGGAGTGCCAACTGAGCTTGCGCTTCTTCGGCATAACTCTCAGCCAGTCGTTTGGCGCTGATCATTGCTCCGGAAGCACGGATACGTTGCCGAAAAGCTGCTAGCTGCTCTTCACTAAGTTCGGTTTCAGCAAACCAGCGCCTCACGACTGGGTCCGCGTTCAAGGCAAGAACGATCGGGAGAGCTGGATTTCCGTCCCGCAAGTCAATCCCGATCGGTTTACCGGTACTCGCTTCGGTTCCTTCAATATCGAGAATGTCGTCGACGATCTGAAACGTCATCCCAACGGCGAACCCCGCGGCGGCCATTGCCTCGACCAGCTCTGGGCAGGCTCCGGCGAGAGAGGCAGCCGCGCGGCTACCGTGCTCGAAGATACTCGCCGTCTTTCGGCGAACGATTTCCAGGTAATCCTCGAGTGTCACCGCTGGGTTGTGGCGGAACCGGCTCTGCATCACCTCGCCTTCGGTCAAGGCAATACATGCAGCAGCGGCCCACCGAATCAGCTGTTCGTCAAAAGGCGCACACAGCTCAAATGCCCGGCTAAAGATGAAGTCACCCGTGACTAGTGTGTGTGCTAGACCGTAACGAAACAAGGCGGACGGCTTCCCGCGCCTCGTTTCGCTACGGTCAATGATGTCATCGTGCAACAGCGTGGCGGAGTGAATCAGCTCCAGTGCCGTGGCAACGTCCACGATCGTTGCGAGCTCCGTTCCGCCGCAAGCACGATAAACGAGCAATGTCACTGCGGGCCGCACGCGTTTTCCGCCTGATCCGACCAAGTAACTGGAGATTTCGGTGAGCAACGGCTCCCTGGACTGAAGTCGGTCTCGCAGCCGTCGTTCGACGGCGGCAATTCCGTCTTCTAAAGTCCACGCGTGGTCCGCGTCCATGCGTTCAATCTCTCTCCGCTCGACTCGTGGCACGAACGTTCTCACTCGCAAAGTGGTTCCTCCCCCAGTTAGAAGCCAATCCGCCAATGAGTCAAGGAAGGTTGCAGCGGAAAGAAGGACAGAGTACGTTGTGACGCCGATGCAGCCCTTGGATCGGAGGAGCTTCGAGCCGCTACGTATCCGCAGAAACGGGCAGGTGAGCGTGGAAATCAAGTGGGGCGACGGCCATACCAGCATCTACTTAAGCAATTATTTGCGCGGTTTGTGCCCCTGCGTAGCGTGTACTCAGGAACGGGAAAGCGGCGTGAACTTGCCAGTCGTGACCGACGCAACTGTCTTCCCCCTGGGATTCCGACTGGTCGGCCGTTACGCGCTAAGTATCATTTGGAGCGACGGCCACGCGGACGGCATCTTCCGTTTCTCGACGTTGCGCCGCCTGTGCGCGTGCGCAAGCTGTCTTAGCAAGGTGGGGCTGTGTTGACGATTGAGGACATCCGCGATCGCCTGAGCGAAATTCGCATCCTCGGGGCACGGCAAAACATCGTAGCTGGAGGGTTCGTCCGCCGGATCGAGTTAGACCAGGGGCTGGTCACGATCGTGCTTGCGCTCCCACCCATGAAAGACCAGGCACGGCGCGTCTTAGACGCAGACATTCGGCGCGCCGTGCATTCGTTGCCTGGGGTATCGGACGTCCGGATCGAAGCCCAGGAAGCCCCCCCAGGCCCCTCCCCTCCCGCGGAACCGGGCCCACTGTCTGGTGTTCGCAACATTGTCGCGGTCAGCAGCGTAAAAGGAGGCGTAGGCAAGTCGACGGTCGCGGTCCATCTTGCCTTGTCGATGCGGCAATTTGGTCTCGGGGTGGGAATCCTTGATCTTGACGTTTACGGCCCCAGTCTTCCTGTATTTCTCGGACATTCGGGAACACCGTCCCTGGTTGCCGAGCACCGCCTTTCTCCTGTCGAGCGATGTGGGCTACAGCTTATGTCCGTTGGATTCTTTCTGGAAGAGGATGCACCCGTCATCTGGCGGGGCCCCGTGGTCATGAGTCTCGCACGCCAGTTTCTACGAGACGTGGCGTGGAACGCAGTGGACGTTTTATTGGTAGATCTCCCCCCAGGAACCGGCGATGCGGTCCTTAGTTTGCTGCAGTTAGTTCCAGTCGCAGGCGCTGTCATCGTGACAACGCCGCAACAAGTTGCGTTGCGAGACGTGGAACGTGGGGTAGCGATGCTCCGAACCGTCGCGGTGCCTGTACTCGGAATAGTGGAAAACATGTCTTACTACCGTTGCCCGAAGTGCGGCCAAAAGGAGAGCCTGTTTTCATCGGGCGGCGGGAACAGGCTAAGTGAGATGTACGGTATTCCGCTGCTCGGCCAAGTACCGCTCACAGCGAGTCTACGAGGCTCTGCCACGAGCGCTGGGGGTGATTTCCCGCTGCGAGAAGACCCCGAAACCGCCGCGGTATTCCAGTCCATTGCTGGGCAACTTATGGATGCACTTGCGAATAGAAGCGGCGAACGGCCGGCGCCCCGGATTATTAACTGAGCCCTTGAACAGGCCCATCATTGGGAGCCGGACGAGGTTGAAGCAACGGGCGGATGCCGGTGAGCTTGGAGAAAACGAGACGCTTCCAGCCGTGCGATTTGCGCAATGACAGTCTGGGTTGATCGATTCCTTGCCTTAGCCCTCCTCACCTTTGTGCTGCTCGTAGCTACGCGGAGTGCCGCCCGTTTTCACATCCAAGGTGCCGCGACAGCCGGCAGCTCTGCGCTGCTCGGAGCCCGCATCCGAGCCTGGTACGTTTCCTTTCTCGACCCGATCGAGGAGCGCTGCGTGCAGCTTGGGGTGACTCCTTCCTTTCTCTCCTTCACGCAACTCGCGCTCAGTGCCGTGGTAGCGCTCCTGTTCGCGACCGGCATGTTGTTTACTGGGGGCTGGCTCTTACTTGTGACCGGTTCCCTCGATATCGTTGATGGCAGGCTGGCGCGTCGCACGGACTCTGCCAGTCCGCGCGGGGCATTTTTAGATTCTGTTATTGACCGCTACGCGGACTCCTTCGGCTATATCGGTCTCGCTGTTTATTTCCGCGACTCCGCTCTTCTTTGGATCGCACTGTTCGCTCTCGTTGGAAGCCTGCTTGTAAGCTACACCCGAGCCCGCGCCGAGGGTCTCGGGCAAAGCTGTAAAGTGGGCTTGTTACAACGTCCTGAACGTTATGTGCTTCTTGGTTTCGGTTGCATGCTGAGCGTCCTGCTCACCCGTCTTCTGCAACCTGCGGTTCCTCTCGAGGATGCTTCTGTGCTGAGCGTAGTCCTTTCGGCGCTTGCTGTGCTGATCAATGTCACGGCAATCCAAAGAGCGGTGTACGTCTGGCGAGAGCTTGGCAAGAAAGAGGAGCCACATGCGGCCTGAATTGCGTACGCGTGAACGCCAAAGTTGGGGAACGTTTTTACTTTTCCTCGGCTGCGGAATTTTGTTAGACCGTGGATCGGCCGCTGTCGCGATTCCGACACTAGCCGCCGGTGTGGCGTTGCTTTTGTCAGCGTTGCTTCGCAAGGAATCTACTACTGAAGCAAGCGAACCGCGAGAAAGCGACGCTACGATTCTGAGTGCGGGCGCTGGGACCGAGCAATGAACCGCAAGGCGCGGATTCTTTTGACGGTCGTTCTCTCCGCCTGCTTTCTCTTTATTGCGATTCGCGGAACCGAGTGGTCGAGGGTGTCGGACGCTTTAGCGCGTACGGCTTGGATATTTGTTCCCGGAGTGTTCCTAGCCACGATCTGGACCCTACTCATTCGCGCGCAACGCTGGCAGGTCTTGCTGAGGGCGCTTGGATCGGTGGAGCTTCCACCGCTGGTGCACGCGACCAACATCGGGTTCATGGCCAACATGATCCTGCCCTTGCGAGCTGGAGAAGTGATCCGTCCTGTTCTCCTTGCCCGTAAGACGCATCTCCCTCTTGGCGGCGTGATGGCGTCGATTGTGCTGGAGCGGATCCTGGACCTTTTAACTGTCATCGCGCTGTTTGGCGCTGCAGTCTTGTTGGTTCCCGTGTCAGCGCCCGTCCGCAAAATGGGATGGGCTCTCCTCCTCGTCGCGGCCGTTTTATGCCTCGCGATCGGCGCAGCGCGTTGGCAGGAAGAACGCATCATTCGCTTTTGGCGTTTTGTCGCGCAGTATCTTCCTGCGCCATTGGCGCATCCGCTTGGCGGGTTTGTGACCGGATTTTTACAAGCGGTTAAGGTGTTGGACAGAGTGTGGTCCTTTTTTTTGCTCGGTGCGTGGACACTCTACTTGTGGGCGATCATTGCGCTTGTGAACGCCTTTGGGATCCTGGCGCTGAACCTGGCCGTCCCTCTAGGAAGCGCAGTCCTTGTCGTCACTGCCCTGGTAGCACTAGCCGTGTCCGCTCCTTCGGCACCAGGATACGTCGGAGCATTTCAATTTGGTTGCACTCTGGCATTGGGCTTCTTTCAGGTTGAACAAAGCGAGGCTCTAGCCTTCTCCGTCGTCTTACATGCCACGCAGTTTCTAGCGACCGTGGCGGCGGGAGTGTTTTCGCTGGTCAACGAAGGCCTGAGCTTGCGGCAAATCGAAGAGGTACGCGAGTCTCATGTCACGGCTGCTTGAACGAAAAACAATCCTAGTCGGACTGAGCGGAGGCATTGCGTGCTACAAAACAGCCGAGCTGGTTCGCTTACTGGTCCGCGCAGGGGCTGTCGTGCATTGTCTGATGACCCGGGGAGCACAAAAGTTTCTGAGTCCGCTCACCCTACAAGGGCTCACCGGCAATCCAGTGGCTACGGACGTATTCGATTTAGCGCAAGAGAGCCACATCGGTCATATCCGGCTTGCCGACTCGGCCGACGCCCTAGTGATCGCCCCCGCTAGTGCAAACTTGCTCGCCCGTCTGGCAGCCGGCATGGCTGACGACGTCGTAACAACAGTGGCTCTCGCAACGCGTGCCCCTCTCATCGTGGCGCCTTCCATGAACGTAAACATGTACGAACATGCGGCCACTCAGGCGAACATCGCGCTCCTCAAACAGCGAGGCGTCCGGGTTGTCGAACCTGCAGAAGGCGAACTCGCCTGTGGCTGGTACGGGAGGGGGCGTCTAGCAGACCCATCGGTTTTGTTCGCAGAAACTGAGCGAGCGCTGGCAACCAAGGACCTCGCCGGCGAATCGCTTGTGGTCACCGCGGGTCCTACCCGCGAACCAATTGATGCCGTCCGTTTCCTCAGTAATCGGTCGAGCGGCAAGATGGGCTACGCACTGGCAGCGGCTGCGTGGCAAAGAGGCGCCGCGGTCACGTTGATCTCAGGACCCACGGCTCTCCCCCCTCCCCCTGGCGTTTCGGTAGTCTATGTCGAATCGGCCGAAGAGATGCGGGAGGCTGTATTCGCTGCATTAGGGCGAGCAACGATTGTCGTGATGTGCGCGGCAGTTGCAGATTACCGGCCCAAGGTTCTACTCCCCGGGAAGATGAAAAAAAGCGCGGCTGCGTTCAGTTTGGAACTCGTTCGCACCCCCGACATTCTCGAGGAACTTGGGGAAAAGAAGCAAGACCGAATCATCGTCGGCTTTGCCGCAGAGGTTGAGGAACTTGAAAGCCATGCCCGGTTAAAACTGGAACGAAAACACCTCGATGTCATCGTAGCCAACGACGTGAGCAGCCGATCCACCGGGTTCGAGAGTGACGCGAACGCTGTTCTGATCTTGGATCGCTTCGGCGTGAAGACGGAAATTCCCTTACTCCCCAAAAGCGAAGTGGCGCACGCCATCCTTGATCATGTGGTGCGCGTGCGGCAATCCATCCGTCGGGAATAATGGGCCACCCTAGTGAGGCACCGCTCGTGAAACCAATCTGCGGTCTGCTTCTTACGGAACCGACGATCCCCGTGAAGTTCCTGGACGAACTCGCTGGGATCCTTGGTCCGGTGCAACACTGCTCGCAACTTCGCAAGTGGGAGTTTTCTCGATACTACGCGCGGGAGATGGGTGAGCCTCTATGGAGAGCCTTTGTGATCTTCGGAGAGTTGCGGAGCGCCGGTGAGGTTGTGCAGTGGAAGCTCGCTACGAACCAACTCGAGCAGCGTTGGGCGTGCCAAGGAAGGCGCCGCATCAATGCGGACCCTGGATACGTGAGTCTCGGGAATGTGGTTCTTGTGTCAACCAAAAATGCGGCCCACCGCATCTACCTCGGGCAGGGAATTTTTGGTGAGGTCACGTTGCTCTTCCAACGTGGGACATTCCGGCCCTTGCCGAGCACCTATCCAGACTACGCCCAACCGGACGTTTGCGAGCTCCTCTTAGACGCGCGGAGACAGCTTCTGACTCAGTTTCGCAACCGACGATCAGTCTAACCTGGCCGGCCATGTTCACCGCAATGCTCCTCACACAGCCGGTCTCCTACGTACATTTTTCCACGGGACAGCTACTCCGGGAACTTCGTTCTCACCCGGGTAATTCGTTCCAAGCTGACGAGGCCGCCAGAATTCCCTATTGACTATCCGGAAAAAGTCCGAGCGCCCATTTTCAGCAACATGCGACCCTGCTCCCTCGGGGAATCGATCGAGAGGCCCTCTTGTGGCTAACGACCGGGCGGCGCCACCGCAGAGAGTGCGAGCCGTTTCGGCGTCAAGAAAACGCTCGCTACTGGTTTGGAGACTCTGTCGCACTCATCGCAACCAAAGAGTTACATCCGTCGTGACCCGCCACGCAAACAGGTCTTCTCGATCGGTCAGCGGTGTCTGGTAAACTACGCCGAAGTCAGCACCGACCTCTTTGTCTGCAATCTGCCAGCGATTCGGCAGCCGGTAACGAAATCCGTAGGCCTGAGTGACCACCCCACGTCCCGAACCACGCCGGCTGCCCAAATTAAAGAAATCGAAGCCTTCTTGATCGAGCAACAAGCGGCGGCCACCATCTAAGGTGTGCACCCAATTCGTCTCAATCAGTGGATAAAAGTCACCGATGCGGTAACTGACGTGAGCGGACGTGTCCCAAAACGTGCTGTCATTTCCGGAGATGGGCACTCGCGGACCCGAGTAACCGAGAACGGCTAAGCGGTCATGCAGGAGCAGTCCGGCGGAGAGAAAAGGGTTCAGACTACCGTCTCCGCGTCCCTGGAACACGTCTTTGTCCCCCGACGCGGTCTCGTAGCGAACTCCTGCCGTGACCGCATACGAAGCATTGCTGAGGAACGAGTACTTGAAGCCAAAAGCTACGTTTGCCCACCCGTTTTTGCGTGGCAGAACTTGATCGGGTTCGAGCCACACATAACCATCTTTGGTGGCGATCAGTGCCAAGCGATCGGTGATCGCGACCCGCAGTTGCAACGCTGCGATTTTGGCATTGCCCCCCCTGCTGACGAAGTCACGACTGATCTCATGATAAGCGAAGATCGGTCTGACGTTCGTCTCGATCGTCGGAGCCTCAAACAATGTCGGATTCGAGACCGGACCAGGAACCGATTCGATTCCCTCCGCTAAGCTCGCCTCCGCAAAACAGAGCGAAATCAAAAGAACCACACTCCAACCACAGCGTTTCTGCATGATCTTCTCCTTTGGCCTGAACCGCGTCGTTCCGACGCACTGCAACGGAACGAGCAAGTCGAATGCCGCGACAAAGAATGTACGACGGACTTGCCCACGCCCTCGTAGCGGTTTCCATTCGCAAGAAGCGCCGGGCGGGCGGAATTTTCGAAATTGAACAGCGTGAAGTTGCCCTTGCCTTCCCAGATGAAAGATGAGAATGCAGGTGCCCCGCGCTAAAAATGACGCTGTGAGCCAAGGACGCTTCCAATTAGCGGCAGCATTTGAGCCACGGGGTGATCAACCACAGGCCATTGACGCCTTGGTCCGTGGGGTGCGGGAGGGACATAAGCACCAGGTTTTGCTGGGTGTAACGGGCTCAGGTAAAACCTTCACAATGGCCCACGTTGTGGCCCAGCTTCAGCTTCCAACACTGGTCATTGCGCCCAACAAGACTCTCGCTGCGCAGCTCTACAACGAATTTCGCCAGCTTTTTCCGCACAACGCTGTGCGTTACTTCGTGAGCTACTACGACTATTATCAACCCGAGGCCTATGTTCCGGCGACTGACACGTACATCGAGAAAGACGCCGCCATCAACGACGAGATCGACAAGTTACGACACTCAGCAACGAAGGCCCTTCTCGAGCGCAACGACGTGCTGATCGTTGCCAGTGTGTCTTGTATTTATGGGCTTGGCTCGCCTGAGGCCTATTTTCAACTACTCGTTTTTCTCGAGCGCGGTGACACCATCGATCGCGACCGCCTCATTCGTAAACTGGTGGACATCCAGTATCGGCGTTCCGACCTCGACTTCTCACGCGGAACATTTCGGGTTCGAGGCGACACCGTGGAGGTATTCCCTGCCTCCGAGGACAACTTGGCTTTTCGGATCGAATTCTTTGGTGACGTCGTGGAACGGATTCAAGAAATTGACCCCTTTCGAGGCAGGGCGTACCGTACCGTGGACAAAGTGGCTATTTACCCGGCGAGCCACTACGTGACGCAACCAGAGCGGATGCAAGCGGCCATCGAGCTTATCGCCGCCGAGTTGGAACAACGCGTGGCAGAGCTGCGCAGCGCGGGGAAGCTCCTCGAGGCACAGCGCTTAGAGCAACGAACAAGGTACGATTTAGAAATGTTGCGCGAGATGGGTTTCTGCCCCGGCATCGAAAACTACTCGCGCCATCTCACGGGTCGAAGTCCCGGCGAACCACCGCCAACCCTGTTGGATTACTTCCCGGAACGATGGCTCCTGTTCATCGACGAAAGCCACGTGACGATCCCCCAAATTGGAGGCATGTACCGCGGTGATCGGGCCAGGAAGGAGACCCTCGTCGAGTACGGCTTTCGGCTCCCGTCCGCACTAGACAACCGCCCGCTGAACTTCCAGGAGTTTGAAGCGCTCACAGACTTTGTCATTTACGTCTCCGCAACGCCGGGGGAATACGAATTGGAGAAGGCTCAAGGCGCTGTGGTGGAGCAACTGATTCGACCGACTGGACTTATGGATCCGGAGGTTCTTGTACGGCCCGCAACAACTCAGGTCGATGACCTAATAGCTCGAATCCGCGAGCGGATAGCCAAGGGAGAGCGAGTACTCGTAACCACGCTGACCAAGAAAATGGCGGAGGATCTCACTGATTACTTGCAGGAACTCGGCATCCGGGTGCGGTACTTGCACTCCGACATTGACACTTTGCAGCGAGTAGAAATCGTTCAAGGTCTGCGCCGCGGGACATTTGACGTCTTGGTTGGCATCAATCTGTTGCGCGAAGGCTTAGACATCCCTGAAGTCTCATTGGTTGCAATCCTCGATGCGGATAAAGAGGGTTACCTCCGGTCGGAGCGTTCCTTGATCCAGACAATTGGCCGGGCCGCACGCAACGCGAATGGGCAAGTCATCCTTTACGCGGATCGAATCACCGATTCGATGCAGCGGGCAATCAGCGAAACGAACCGACGAAGGGCGGTACAAGCAGAATTCAATGCCCGTCATGGAATCGTGCCGGAAACAATTCGCAAGCCCATCGCAGAGCCCTGGGACATGTCGCCGGAGCCAGGATCCGGGATGGAGGCTGGCACCGCGTTGCAAGAACCTGAATCCCTGTGGTCCGACCACAATCAACCTAGGGAACTGCTGGTGCGTCTAGAAGAAGAAATGCGATCTGCGGCAGCCGCCCTCGAATTTGAGCGTGCCGCCGCCTTACGAGATCAGATTCGGCAGTTGCGTCAACGGATGCTCCTCGCCAGTGAGCCGGAAACGTAGCCTCCCACCTTGCTTGTCTTTGCTCCGTACGCGTAATAATCCGAGTAAAAAGGAGTGTGTGGAACTGTGAAAAGTGGAGCTGCTGTGTGGCGCTTTTTTTTAGTGGTGTGCGTGACCATGAGCGCTGGTTTGTCCGCTTTGGCTGAGGGAGCGCGCGACTCCTTCCCGCGGTTTTGCGAGGAATGGATGTCGAAGTTAGCAGAGCGGGAAAGGCGCAACGCCTCGGCCATTCGCTGGACCGAGGAAAATGGAACGATCCGCGGGACGTACCTTGGCTACAGTTCTCAGCATTCCTGCACGTACAAGGAAGGCTCAGATGCAACCCCGCTCGGTAAGATCACTTACCTAGAAGTCCGCTATGAGAAGCGAGGGAGCTCGCGAGAAGAAGCAGAGCGAAACCCGCCTCAGCCCATCGAAACCACGGAAGTGACTGAGATCTTTCGGTACGCTAACGGCCGGTGGGTGTACTGAGACCTGCGGGATCACTGCGCAGGCTCGCCAAATTCATGCAGTCAAAGTCCTTACCCGCTGGCAAAGCTTGGGGCGGCCGCTTTGCTCAAGCGACGGCTCCATCAGCCGAACGCTTCACGACCTCCTTCCCGTTTGATCAGCGCTTGTACCGGGAAGATATCGCCGCCAGCATCGTTCATTGCCGCATGCTTGCCAAGCAAAAGATCATCCCTCGTCAAGACGCAAAACAAATCATTTCGGGCCTAAAACAAATCGAGAAAGAATTTGAGCAGGGCACGTTCCCAGCCAGTCCCAGTGACGAAGATATTCACATGGCTGTAGAACGTCGCCTCTACGAGCTGGTTGGGAGCGTCGCAGGGAAGCTTCACACGGCACGCAGCCGCAACGACCAGGTGGCTGTAGATCTTCGCTTGTACCTCCGTCGCGAAGCCCGCAAGATCGATCACGAAATTCGGAAGCTCCAAAAGGTCCTAGCCAGCGTTGCTCGTAAAGAACTCAAGACGGTGATGCCTGGTTTCACACACCTCCAACCGGCGCAACCGGTCCTACTTGCCCATCACCTGCTGGCATACGCCTTCATGCTGCAGCGCGACCGAGAGCGACTTCTCGGCCAATTTGGCCGGATGAACACACTTCCGCTCGGTAGCGGTGCACTAGCGGGCACCACTTTCCCGGTAGACCGGGAGTGGGTGGCAAGACAGCTCGGCTTTACCAGTATCCACGAGAATAGCATGGATGCGGTCAGCGATCGCGACTTCGTTGCTGAGTTCCTGTTTTTCGCCGCGCTTGTCGGGGTTCATCTCAGCCGGCTGGCCGAGGATTTTATTTTCTGGGCCAACCCACTCCTAGGCTTTGTGGAGCTGCCCGAGCGCTTCTCGACCGGTAGTTCGATGATGCCGCAGAAGCAGAACCCGGATGTGTTCGAACTAATCCGTGCTAAGTGTGGAAGGTTGTTTGGCAATTTGATCAACCTTCTAACCGTTTTGAAGGGCCTACCGATGGCATACAACCGGGATTTGCAAGAGGATAAAGAACCCGTATTCGACTCTGTGGACACGTTGAACACCGCCCTCCCCGTATTGTCCGAAATGCTTCCTAAGATTCGTTTCTGCCGAGCACGCATGGCCGAGGCCGCTCGGCACGGCTACCTTCTAGCGACAGAAGTAGCGGACTACCTTACGAGCCGCGGGGTGCCATTCCGTGAGGCTCACGAAATTGTCGGCAGGATGGTACGCTTTTGCGTGGAAAAACAAAAGCGCCTTGAGGATCTCAGCCTGGAAGAGTTCCGCTCGTTTTCGTCCAGGTTTGAACAAGACGTATACGATTGGCTCACACCGGAAGCAGCCATCGCCCGGCGACGTGCGCCGGGAGGGACGGCCGAGTCGAATATCGCTCGGCAGCTACGAAGGCTGGGGTTGTGATCTTGATCCACTGCAGTTCCTCCAAACGGGGCCACGCCTTATTCGTTTCGGCCCAGCGTGTTGCGGCTTTCCTACTTGTGCTGCTTTTGATTAGTTGCGCGAGAAAAGGCCCGATGCTCGCACCCGAGGAACTAACTCCACCCGCGGTTCGCGACCTGCAAGCGGAAACCCGTGAAGAGACCGTGGTGCTGACTTGGACGAGGCCAAAGGCTTCCCAGGCCAACGTGAGTGGGCTGCAGGTCCGATCATTCCTTATCGAGCGAGCGTGTGGCTCAGAGGGTTCCCCTTTCCTCCTCGTGCAAAAAGTGGAGGTCACCGATCTGGGGCGCATCCGGAAGCGGCGGCGGTTTCAGCTTCTGGACAAGCTCCCGCCGGAGCCGCGCCCCTGTCGATATCGAGTGGTTACTGAAAACCACTTCGGTTACCGGAGTGAGCCTTCAAATGTCGCCATGGTTCCAGCATCGTGACAGGAAACGTTATGAGCGTACTTCAACTGAAGAACGGCGAGTTGCATCTGGAAGAAGTCCCTCTTGCCCAAATTGCGGAGAGAGAAGGAACTCCGTGTTACGTTTACAGCTTGCGCGCGATCCGCGAGCAGGTTGGTCAGTTTCGGGCGGCGCTGGCGGGAACACCGCATTTAGTATGTTTCTCGGTCAAGGCGAACTCGAACGCGGCGATTCTCAGTTATCTGGCGCATCTCGGGCTCGGCTTTGACATTGTCTCTGGGGGCGAACTCTTCCGTGTGCTCAATAGCGGTGGGGCTCCAGAGAAGGTTGTTTTTTCGGGTGTTGGTAAAACCTGTCGAGAGATGCATGAGGCCCTTCAGGCAGGAATCCTACTTTTCAATGTCGAATCGATCGCTGAACTGCGGGAACTCAGCGTGGTCGCGTCCTCGATCGGAAAGGCAGCTCGGGTGGCCTTACGAATCAATCCCGACGTGGATCCGAAGACCCATCCTTACATCGCCACCGGCTTGAGAAAGAGCAAATTCGGTATCCCCATGGACCAGGCCCGGGAGGTTTACGAGCTTGCGCGCCAACTCCCCGGAATCGATGTTGTGGGAATTGACTGTCACATTGGATCACAGCTGACGGATATCAGTCCCATTGTCGAAGCCGTCTCCCGTGTGGTTGAACTGGCAAGCGAGCTTCGAAAGCGTGGCTTCGACATCCGATATATCGACGTCGGCGGTGGATTGGGAGTACGTTATCGAGATGAAACTCCTCCCTCTGTTGCGGAGTACGTGGCAGCTGTTCTCTCAGCCGCCAACGGCTTTTCGGGCACGTTGATTTTTGAACCAGGAAGGTCAATCGTCGCGCTTGCGGGTGTTCTCCTCGCGAAAGTCCTCTTCCTGAAAAACACAGGCGACAAATCCTTCATCGTCGTAGATGCTGCCATGACTGAACTCATCCGCCCGGCGCTTTACGGTTCGTACCAAGCAATCGTTCCGGTCCAACCTCGTGCCAGCGCAGTACATGTTGCAGACATCGTTGGTCCAGTTTGTGAGACCGGAGATTTTCTAGCACGGGATCGTGAGCTACCCGTCGTTGAATCGGGTGACTTGATCGCGGTGCTTGGGGCAGGAGCATACGGATTCGTCATGGCTTCCAACTACAATTCTCGTCCCCGCCCACCTGAAGTTCTCGTCGACGGGTCCCGCTACCACTTGGTACGGGTCCGGGAATCGTACACCGACCTCGTTCGCGGAGAACGCATTCCAGCATGGGACTGCTAACGAAAGCAGCCATGGGCTCGCTGAGTTTCACAAAGATGCACGGGCTCGGGAATGACTACGTGTATATCAACTGCTTTCGGCAAACCTTGCCCGTGCCTGCCACCACTCTTGCCCGGTATCTCAGCGACCGACGATTCGGGGTCGGGAGCGACGGGTTGATTCTTATTCTCCCGTCGTCAGTTGCCGATTGCCGGATGGAAATGTACAACGCGGACGGAAGCCGTGCGGAAATGTGTGGGAACGGTATCCGCTGCGTGGGCAAGCTCGTATTCGACGCCCACATTGCCCGCAAACCGCTCCTCCGTGTGGAAACGGACGCGGGAGTAAAAGAACTCCAATTGCAGGTAGAAAACGGTTGGGTGACCGCAGTAACCGTGGACATGGGCCCACCCCGCCTTGCCCCACAGGAAATTCCTACAACCCTCGAAGGGTCGCGCGTCGTCGAGGCTCCCCTTAAGGTGGGAGAAAGCGTTTACCGAGTCACTTGCGTCTCCATGGGAAACCCACATTGCGTCGTGTTTTCAGAGAACGTGGACCAGCTCCCGCTCGAACGAATCGGTCCCGATTTCGAACGCCACGCGGTGTTTCCTCGTCGGATCAACACCGAGTTTGTACAATGTTTATCTAAGGAGCGCTTGAGAGTGCGCGTCTGGGAACGAGGCTCGGGAGAAACCCTCGCGTGTGGGACCGGTGCCTGTGCCGCTGTGGTCGCAGCAGTCCTCACCGATCGATGCCGGAGGGAGGCTCGGGTTGAACTCCGTGGAGGCGAGCTGGCAATCCGCTGGTCAGAAGACAATGACCACGTCTATCTAACCGGGCCTGCCGTTCGGGTATACGATGGGGAGTTGATCGTGGAAGAACTTCTCCGGGGTTTACCGCCCCATGTGCGAGGTCAGGTATGAAGCTAGCGGGGTGCATCACCGCTCTCGTGACTCCCTTCAGGGACGGAGGAATCGACTTCGATTCTCTTTCGCGCCTCGTGGAAGCACAAATCGCCAGTGGCGTCGTTGGTTTGGTCCCCTGTGGCAGCACCGGCGAGGCTGCAACTCTTAGCCACGCTGAACACGTTGAGGTAATACGGCACGTTGTGAACCAGGTGGGTGGACGTGCGAAGGTGATCGCTGGTACCGGCTCGAACTCGACTGCTGAGGCCATCGCGCTTACCCGCGCGGCGAAGGAAGCCGGTGCCGACGCCGCCCTCCTCATCACGCCATACTACAACAAGCCTACCCAAGAGGGGCTGTTCCAACACTATCGGGCCGTTGCTGAGGCTACGCGCTTCCCGATCATTCTTTACAACATTCCTGGCCGAACAGCATGTAAACTCGAGGCGGAGACCATTCGGCGCCTGTGTGAGTTGCCTGAAGTTGTTGGCATCAAAGATTCGACCGGTTCGCTCGACGATGTGCAAGAAGTTTTACGCCTCTGTGGAGACCGGCTTCACGTGTACAGCGGCGACGACTCACTAACGTTGGCGATCCTGGCGGTAGGTGGCCATGGTGTGATCTCTGTTGCTTCCAATGTCGTGCCGGCACGTTGCGTCGAACTGGTGCAAGCTGCGTTCGCCGGGAACTGGCATGGGGCTCGAGAAATACACTACCGATTGCTGCCTTTGATTCGCGCTTTATTCTGGGAAACCAATCCAATCCCCGTCAAAGCTGCCCTTGCCATGATGGGCCTTTGCCGCAACGAGCTTCGCCTTCCGCTAGTGCCGCTGTCACCGCATTTGCGGCCTCGTCTGCGGGAAGTGCTTCACGCCCAGGGTCTCGAGGCATCGGATGCGATCTGACAGTTGCATCCCATTGGTCGTATGCGGCGCCGCGGGGCGAATGGGTCGCGAGCTCATAAAGCTGATCGCCCACTCAAACGACGTCTTTTTGCTTGCGGCGGTTGAGGCCGCAGATCACCCTGCCGTGGGCAGTGACGCAGGAGTCGTAGCAGGGTGCGGAAAACTAGACGTGACGATCGTGGACGCACTCGAACCATTGCTCAATCCGAAGTGTGTCGTGTTGGACTTCACCACTCCTCGCGCCTCGCTCGAGCACGCGCGGATGGTCCGCAAACAAAGCAGCGCGCTGGTTCTCGGCACGACCGGATTTTCTCCGCAAGAACGCCAAGAACTCACTGATCTGCTGCGCGGGGTACGTGCCGTCGTCTCGGCCAACATGAGCGTCGGTGTCACGGTCATGCTCGAACTCGTCAAGGTTGCCGCGAAGCTCCTCGGTACCTCATTCGACGTGGAGATTGTTGAAATTCACCACCGAATGAAAAAAGACGCACCAAGCGGCACGGCGATAGCTCTCGCCCAGGCGGCGGTGCCGCCTGGGTTCTCTCGGACTTTCTGTTTTGGCCGAGAAGGACAGCGCCCGCGCAGGGACGACGAAATCGGCGTATTCGGCTTGCGTGGAGGAGACATCGTCGGAGATCACACCGTACTTTTTGCGGGGCTTGGAGAGCGTTTAGAACTTACCCACCGCCTGCAAAGCCGGGAAAGTCTTGCCCGCGGCGCGCTTCGGGCTGCTCTCTGGGTGAGTCATCAGCCGCCGGGCTGGTATAGCATGGCAGATGTCCTTGGCATCCGTGATTTGTCTGCTTCTTCTGGCGTCTTGGCTGAGCTCTCGTGACCCTGAGTTCTGCAATAGAAAACGGCAGCGGAGCTGAGCTCCCGGAGCCGCGGCTCCGGCCGCACTTTTCACTGAACGCACCTTTGTGCTTGGGTGCGTTTGGTGAAAGCGTCTTCGCGAACCCAAAGTCCCCCGTGCTTTAACAGCCCGTCACTGTCCGGTTGCCGCCCTCTCGATCTGTGGTCGTGCGGTGACGCAAACCAGCCCTTGATCACCTTAGTACGAAACTGCCATGGATTGACTTCAATCGGACGATTGAACTAGAAGGCCGGCTCAGGAGGTCGCGAAATGCCTACCATCGTGGAGCTATTCGGCGGAACGATGATGAGCCCTGTCCCCGATCCGTATCCAGTGTACAAACGGCTTCGCGACGAATCTCCAGTAGCCTTAGTGGATGGCATCTTCGGCCAGCATTACCTGGTCACAAGATACGACGATGCGCTCGCGGTTTTGAAAGACGCAAACACCTTCTCCTCGCGCGCAAATGCGCGTGGCATCGGCTTAGTGTTCGGGCGAACGATCCTGGAGATGGAAGGCGAAGAACACAACCGCTTCCGCCGTCTAATCACACCCGCGCTGTCACCCCACGCACTGCGGAATGGAACGCTGGGCAAACAGATTGAAGCCCTTGCCCACGACGTCGTGGACCGATTCTGCCATCAGGGAAGCGCTGACTTAATCAGCCAGTTCGCCTTTTCGTTTCCCATCCGCGTGTTCGCAGAGCAGTTCCTGGCCCTCCCGTCTGACGATGCCGATCGCTTCCATCATTGGGCTCTCGATTTAATCTCGATTGCTGATCATCCTGACCGAGCGTTCGCCGCGGCGCAGGCAATTGTCGAGTACTTGACTCCAATCGTCGCCCGTCGCCGCGAGTCACCTGGTGATGATCTCATCAGCGCCCTTGCCACCGCTGAGGTAGTGGGTGAACGTTTAACAGACGAGGAAATTCTGAGCTTTTGTCGCCTCTTGCTCCCCGCGGGTGCGGAAACTACCTACCGGCTCATCGGTAGCGCGTTATTTGCACTGCTCTCGTATCCGGCCTTGCAAACCACGATTCTGGAGCGACGAGACCTGATCCCAGCCTTTTTGGAGGAGACCCTCCGCTGGGAATCCCCGGTGCAATATGTGACTCGGGAGACAACGCGAGAGGCCATGCTCAGCGGGACACGGCTTGCCCCAAAGATGCTCGTGAGTATAGCTCTGGGGTCAGCAAACCGTGACGAGCGTAAATTTCCGGATCCAGATCACTTCGACCTCAATCGCAGCCCCGACGGGCATCTGGCCTTTGGCTTTGGCCAGCACTACTGTGCCGGATCCCACTTGGCGCGGTTCGAAGCGACAATAGCTCTCAACGTTCTACTGGACCGCCTGTCGGACTTGCGCCGTAATCCCGGCTGCCCGGGTCGGATCGTGGGCCTCGCCTTTCGCTCGCCCGATCAACTAAACGTGATGTTCCGAACTCGCGCCGAGTCGTAGTTTTTCCGCGCTAAGAAGCTCGACCCGACCCACTTTTCTTTGATCCGCTGCCAGCGGCTTCCAGGTATTCCACAAATTCAATGAGAGAAATGGGGGCCGCGTCTCCCACTCGACGTCCAAGCTTGATGACCCGAGTATACCCGCCTGAACGATTTGCAAACCGAGGAGCGATTTCATCAAAAAGTTTGCGGACCGCCGCCCGAGTGCGGACAAACGCCGCGGCTTGCCTTCCGAGCATGCAGTGACGCTCGTTTCCCAAGGTCACAAGGCGGTCAGCAATCTGACGCAGTTCCTTTGCCTTTGCGTCCGTCGTACGAATACGGCCTCTCTCGATTAGCGAGGTCACGAGGTTTCTCATCAGAGCTTTTCGATGGGCACTGGTGCGATTCAACTTCCTTCCAGACTTAAGGTGACGCATGCCAATCTCCTGCGGAAAACTTACCGACCTTCGTGTGAGCCATCGAGCTGATTACGCACTCTCTCGCTGCTTTGCCCACCGGGCATCCAGCTCGGCGCGCGACGGGAAATTTTCCAACTTCATTCCAAAATCAAGCCCCATTTGTCGGAGAATTTCCTTGATCTCGTTCAAAGATTTGCGGCCGAAGTTCTTCGTCTTCAACATCTCCTGTTCCGTTTTCTGGACGAGTTCGCCAATGTACTTAATGCCCGCGTTCTGCAGACAGTTTGCCGCTCGTACGGAAAGCTCAAGTTCCGCAACGCTACGAAACAGATTCTCGTTCAGCGTAGGCTGCGGTTCTGCGGCTGGGACCTCCTTCGGAGCTTCTTCTTCGAAAGTCACAAACGCACTCAGTTGGTCTTGAAGAATTTTCGCCGCAAGGCTCACCGCCTCTTCCGGAGTCACGCTCCCGTCCGTCCAGACTTCTAACGTCAACTTATCGTAGTCCGTGCGCTGAGCCACGCGGGCGTTCGTTATCGTGTAGTTCACTTTTCGGATTGGCGAGAATACTGCATCCAGAGGAATCGTACCGATCGGCACGCCTTCTTCCTTATTACGCTCTGCCGGAACATACCCTCGGCCTGTCTTAATCTTCAATTCCATTTGCAATCGCCCATCGCGAGAGAGCGTGGCGATGTGTTGCTCCGGGTTCAAAACCTCAACCCCTTGGCCAACGATCAGGTCAGCCGCCGTCACGACGCGCTCGCCTTTCGCGTCAAGCCGAGCGGTAGCCTCATTTGCATTTGAGAGGCGGAAGCGCACTTCCTTCAGATTCAGGAGGATATCCGTTACGTCTTCACGAACCCCCGGCAGGGCGGCAAATTCGTGCAGCACTCCCTCAATCCGCACGGATGTCACGGCTGCACCTTGCAAACAGGAAAGCAGTACCCGACGCAACGCGTTGCCGATCGTTACACCAAAGCCTCGTTCCAGTGGCTCCGCAACAAACTTTCCATGCGTCCGCGTCAGTTCTTTCCCGTCCGCCTCTACTCTTTTTGGCTTAACCAGACCCTGCCAAACCTGTTGCGGCACCATACTCTTCTACGCCTCCCGTGCAGACAGTTCACTTCGAGTAAAGTTCGACCACTAATTTTTCATCCACGGGGACAGAAATCTCTTCCCGTGTCGGAATCGCCTTGAGACGCCCTCGGAATTCATCGGGATCAACCTCAAGCCAATCTGGAACGCCCCGCCGTCGAGCGCTCTCCAGCGCCTCGACAATCCGTGCGATTTTCCGGCTCTTCTCGCGCACGGAGATCTCCTGTCCTGGTTTCACCAAGTAAGAGGGGATGTCTACTTTTTTACCATCTACGAGGAAGTGGCCGTGGCGAACTAACTGTCGGGCCTCTGAACGCGACGTAGCAAACCCCAAGCGGTAGACGACGTTATCCAACCGCTGTTCCAGCAACTGCAACAGGCGCTCTCCAGTAATCCCCCGACTTCTTTCTGCAAGGTGGAAATATCTCTTAAATTGGCTCTCCAGCAAGCCATACATTCTCTTCAGTTTTTGCTTTTCCCGCAACTGAACTGCGTATTCCGTGAATTTACTTCGCGCCTGCCCATGCTGGCCCGGAGGGTAGTTACGCCGCTCAAGAGCACATTTATCCGTGTAGCAGCGCTCCCCTTTCAAAAAGAGCTTCGTTCCCTCCCGCCGGCAAAGCCGACAAACAGAACCACGATAGCGAGCCACTGTCGATTCACTCCTTCAGTAGTGAAAAACATTCACACTCGGCGCCTTTTGGGCGGCCTGCAACCGTTGTGCGGAATCGGCGTAACATCCTTGATCAACGTGACCGTAAACCCGGCGTTTTGCAAAGCCCGCAACGCGGACTCCCGGCCCGGGCCAGGACCTTTAACGTGCACCTGGACCGCGCGCATGCCGTACTCTTGCGCTCTTCGCGTTGCGGCCTCGGTTGCAAGCTGCGCAGCAAACGGGGTCCCTTTTCGCGAGCCTTTGAAGCCAACCGACCCAGCACTTGCCCAGGCGATCACGTTGCCAGCCGGATCGGAAATAGACACGATGGTGTTGTTGAACGTCGAGTGAATGTGCACAATTCCTTCAGAAACGGTCCGCTTCGCTTTTTTACGCCTTGATGAAGACCGTTCGGCAGTCTTCGCCTGTCTAGCCTCTGCAGCCATAGCACTCTCCTAAGGTGAAAGCCTAACCCTTCGGCGGAGGAGCCTTCTTACCAGCCACCGTCCGCCGCGGCCCCTTTCGCGTGCGCGCATTCGTATGGGTGCGCTGGCCACGCACCGGTAAGTTCTTCCTATGACGGATACCGCGGTAGCAATTAATGTCCATTAAGCGCTTGATGTTCTGGGCCACTTCCCGCCGTAGGTCGCCCTCAACCCGATAATTGGCGTCAATGATCTGGCGTATCCGAACCAGTTCGTCGTCGCTCAATGCATCGGTGCGGCGGTTGAAATCCACCCCGGCCTCATGGAGGATCTTACGAGCTGACGACGTGCCAATTCCGTAAATATACGTCAAAGCAACCTCAATTCGCTTATTCTTGGGCAGGTCGACCCCAGCAATTCGTGCCATTGACCGCTCCCGCTCTCAGCCTTGACGCTGTTTGTGTCGCGGGTTTTCGCAAATCACCCGCACAACCCGCTCCCTGCGGATCACCTTACATTTACGGCAAATAGGCTTCACCGAAGCTCTGACCTTCATCGTTGGGACCTCTCACAAAATTCTGTCATAATACACTTAAAACATCTGGCCCGCCATCGGTGACGGCCACCGAATGCTCAAAATGAGCCGAGCGGCTGCCGTCGGCCGTCACGGCCGTCCAGCCATCCGGCAGAACAACGACCTTCGGCGAACCAGCATTGACCATTGGCTCAATTGCGAGCACCATCCCGGCGCGTAGCTTGATTCCCTTACCGCGCTCGCCATAGTTGGGCACTTGTGGGTCTTCATGCAAATTGCGCCCGATTCCGTGGCCCACAAAATCCCTCACCACAGAGAAATGCGCCGCTTCCACAACCGATTGGATCGCAGCTGACACTTCCCCGAGCCGCTGCCCAGGTTTGATCTCCCCTATCCCCGCCCAAAGAGCTTGCCGGGTAGTCTCGATCAACCGGAGAGCCTCCTCGTCTACGGCTCCCGCCGGAACCGTCACCGCAGCGTCGCCGTAGAAGCCCTGGTAAAAGACGCCGAAGTCCAGCCCAACCAAATCACCTTCTTTCAACACCCGAGAGTCCGACGGAATGCCATGCACTACTTCGTCATTCACGGAAATGCACACGGAGCGTGGGAAGACCCGGCCATTTACTCGGTAACCTTTGAACGCAGGCTTTGCACCCAAGGACAACGTCAAGTCCTCCGCGATCCGATCCAATTCACCCGTTGAAATGCCCGGCCGCACTTCCCGCTGTAGGCGCTCTAGAATCGTGGCAACGATCCGGTTGGCCTTACGCATGATTTCAATTTCATCCCTCGTCTTTAGACAGACCATGGTTTCACGAACCGCTGCCAGCGTCTCCCTATCGCTAAGGTGGAACGATCCAGTGCAACAGGCCAGCTTTCGCAGGCTACAACTGTCGAGGCGTCACCCGCGCCGCCCACGAATCCGGCCACGCCGCATAAATCCCTGGTAGTTTCTGCTCAGCATCTGCGTCTCAATCTGAGCAACAGAATCTAGTGCCACTCCGATGACAATGAGTAAAGCCGTACCGCCAAAGTAAAACGGGACGTTGAACTGTTGGATCAGGACGGTGGGCAAAACGCACACCGCGGACACGTACAAAGCGCCGATCAAAGTAATGCGCGTCAGCACTCTGTCAATGTACTCCGCTGTCCTTTGCCCGGGTCGGATTCCAGGAATGTACCCCCCGAACTTCTTCATGTTATCTGCTACGTCGTACGTATTGAAAGTCACAGCTGTGTAAAAATAACAAAAGAAGATGATTAAACCGACATAGAAAAGGTCGTATACGAGGGTACCCGGAGTCAACAGGGATTCGACCGTTTTCGCCCAAGGCTGTTCCACAAACGCCGCAATTGTTGCAGGGAAACCGAGTAACGAACTCGCGAAAATCGGCGGAATTACCCCTGCCGTGTTTAATTTCAAAGGCAGATGAGAGGTTTGGCCTCCGTACATCCGCTTACCCACCACGCGCCTTGCGTAGTGTACCGGGATACGGCGCTGGCCCCGCTCCATGAAAATGATGAAACCGACGACCAACGCCATGAACACAAGTAAGAACCCGAGGACTAAAACCCCCATCTCGCCTTCGCGGACGAATTCTAGAACGGTAACCACAGCCGAAGGCAGACCCGCGACGATCCCTGTAAAAATAATCAAGGAAATCCCGTTTCCGATTCCCCGTTCGGTTATTTGCTCGCCCACCCACATTAAAAAGACGGTACCTGTGGCCAGGGTAAGCACTGTCAAACCGCGGAAAGCCCAGCCCGGGTTGTAGACAACTGGACTTCCCGAGGGAGAAGTCAGCTGCTCCAGGCCCACACTGATAAAGGCTCCCTGAATAAGAGCCAGTAAAACAGTCCCATAACGAGTGTACTGAGAGATCTTCCGTCGACCGAGTTCGCCTTCCTTCGAGAGCCTCTCAAGGTGAGGCACTACGACCGTCAGCAGTTGGAGGATGATCGACGCACTAATGTATGGCATCACCCCGAGAGCAAAGATCGAAAACCGCTCGAGCGCGCCCCCGGACAGCATGTTGACCATTCCGAGCATTGAATTACCCATGGTCTCGAAAAAATCTGCCAACGCGCGACCGTCGACTCCCGGTGTCGGCACAGCAACGCCAACCCGGTACACTGCGAGCATCAAAAGGGTGAAGCCCAACCGGCGGCGCAGTTCGGGGATACGCGCAGCGTTTTGCAGGCCCTGAAACACTTAGACAACCTCTGCAGTTCCGCCAGCCGTTTCAATCTGCTGCTGCGCAGCCCTGCTAAACTGCGAAGCCCGAATCACTAGCGGCTTTGTCAGCTGGCCCTTACCCAGAACTTTAACCCACTCGCACCGACGCGGGACCAGCCCTGCAGCCACCATTTTTTCGACGTCTACCACCTCCCCTGCGGCAAAGCGTTTCTCCAAGTCTATCAGATTCACGACATGCACCGACTTTTTCCGTAGAGAACGGAATCCCCGTTTCGGTACTCGACGCTGCAGAGGCATCTGACCGCCTTCATACCCTGGCGGCGTATTACCACCGCTGCGCGCACCCTTTCCCTTGTGACCGCGACCAGCCGTCTTTCCGTGACCGGAGCCTGGGCCGCGCCCAACGCGCTTACGCTTGCGATTTGCCCCTCGTGCAGGGCTCAAGTTCGCCAGAGAGATATCCGTCATTATTCAACCACCTCGACCAGGTGACGCACCTTCGCAATTCTACCTTCAACGGCGGGGGAGCGGGGGACGACAACAGTTGCACCCACGCGCCTAAGCCCAAGGGCACGAACCGTTGCTCGCTGGCGTCCAGTGCAGCCAGCCAGCCCTCGCTTCAATCGCAAGCGAACTAGCGGTTTCTGCGAACTTACCTGTGCCATATTGCACGCTCCAAGGAATCACGCGGCCCCGAGGAGTTCGTCCAGTGATTTGCCCCGCATCCTAGCAACCTCTGCGGGATCGCGAAGCTGACGTAGTGCTTCAAATGTCGCCTTCACAACATTGTGAGGGTTGTTCGACCCGATACACTTGGTGAGGATGTTTTGAACGCCAGCTAGCTCAAGTACCGCACGGACCCCGGCACCAGCAATCACCCCGGTACCCTCGGCCGCGGGCCTCAACAGCACTTCACCGGCACCAAACTTGCCCTTCACTTCGTATGGAATGGAGAGTCCCTGCGTGAGGGGAACCGACACTAAGTTCTTCTTTGCCGCCTCCACACCCTTGCGAATGGCCTCAGGCACCTCGTTCGCCTTTCCCAATCCATACCCCACACGGCCGGCACCGTCCCCCACGACAACCAGCGCACTAAAACTAAAGCGCCTTCCCCCTTTTACGACTTTTGCGACCCGGTTAACCCGTACCACCTTCTCCTTGAACTCGGAGCCCGCAGCCTCACTGCGCTCACGATACCGTCCTTGTACCATGTGTAGCCTTTCGCTCCTTGAGATGGACTAGAACTCTAAGCCAACCGAGCGAGCTCCCTCGGCGATTTCACGGACCTTGCCGTGATAAAGGAAGCCATTCCGGTCAAACACAACCTTTGTGATGCCCAACTCCTTACACTTTTTTCCGATTGCTTCTCCAACCAGTCGTGCCGATGCACGATTCGCCCCATGAGCAACCGATCGAATCTCAGCCGACAAAGTCGATGCTGCAGCCAAAGTCCGCCCACTTTCGTCGGAGATCGCCTGCACATAAAGGTGCCGGTTGCTTCGAAACACGGACAATCTGGGACGAGCATCTGTGCCTCGCACCTTCTTGCGAACCCTCGCCTGTCTCCGAAGGCGCGCTGTCAACTTTTTTGCCCTCGCCATCTTTGTCATCCTCCCGCGCCGGCCGCTTTCCCTGCCTTGCGACGCAAGACCTCACCAACATATCGGACACCCTTGCCTTTATAAGGTTCAGGCGGCCGCAGACGACGGATCATCGCGGCAACTTCACCCACTAACTGCTTGTCAGCACCTTCGAGCGTTATCAGTGTCTGCCGCTCGACTGCTGCAGTCACGCCCGCCGGCAATTGGAAGATAATCGGGTGGGAAAACCCAAGAGTCAGGTACAACTGGTTCGGACCTCTCAGCTCTGCTCGATAGCCAACTCCTACAATCTCGAGCGATTTCCTGAAACCTTTCGATACCCCCTCCACCATGTTGGCAATCACTCTCTGAGCAAGTCCGTGCATCGCGCGCGCCGTTCGATCTTCACCTTGGCGTTGGACCTTACACTGTCCACCCTCCACCAAGACCTTTATTTTGGGAGGAAGTTTTGAGTTCAACTCCCCCTTGGGGCCTCGCGCGCGGCAAATGTTGCCCTCAATTTCTAGCGCGACACCAGGAGGAATATTGACAGGTTGGTTTCCAATTCGTGACATTGCCACCTCACCAAACCGAACAAATCAACTCCCCGCCCACCCTCAGCTTCCGAGCCTCTCGGTCCGTTATCACTCCTTTGGGTGTACTCAGGATGCTAATGCCAAGCCCCCCACGAACTCGGGGAATTTCATCCACACCCACATACACTCTCAGCCCTGGCTTGCTGATCCTTCGAATCTCCTTAATCACCGGTTCGTTCCCATTCGCGTACAGGAGCGTAATTTGAAGGACTCGTCGCGGCCCCTTCTCGTCGCCCTCCTCGTTGAAATGGGCAATAAACCCCTCCTGCTGCAGGATCCGAGCAATCTGGCGCTTCATCTTGGAAGACGGAACAACCACCATCTCCTTACGGGCACGCACAGCGTTTCGGATGCGCGTCAGCATATCCGCGATTGGATCAGTCAACATTTTCGCTAGTCTCCCGAGTCACCAGCTGGCCTTAATTAAGCCCGGGATCTCCCCTCTCCGAGCCAGTGCGCGTAAACACAGCCGGCAAAGCTTAAACTTTCTATAGAAGCCGCGCGCACGCCCACAGCGCGGGCAGCGGTTTCTCCTTCGAACCGCAAACTTTGGCTTGCGTTCCGCCTTGATTCTCAGGCACTTTCTCGCCATTTCATTCTCCCCACTCGCTACTCGCGAAATGGCAACCCTAACTCCTTCAAAAGAAACCTGGCCTCCGCATCTGATCGTGCGGTTGTTCCAATGCAGACGGTCATACCATGGACTGTCTCAATCGAATCTAAATCAATCTCGGGAAAGATCGTCTGCTCCCGGATCCCCAGCGAGTAATTCCCACGGCCGTCAAAAGACCGATCCGAAACCCCCTTGAAATCACGGACTCTGGGAAGAGCCACATTGACGAGACGGTCAAAAAACTCGTACATTCGCTCGCCTCGGAGGGTTACCATGCATCCTATGGCCATACCCTGGCGGAGCTTGAAGTTAGCTATCGCTTTGCGAGCCCGCGTAGCCACCGGTTTTTGCCCTGTTATGGCAGCCAACCCGCTCACGGCCGACTCCAGCAGTTTCGGGTTTTGGATGGCTTCTCCAAGGCCCACGTTAATCACGATCTTTTCCAACCTCGGCACTTGAAACCGGTTTTTATACCCCAGTTCCTTCATGAGCCTGGGCACAATTTCGCGCTCGTACTTCTGATGCAAACGAGACCGCATGTTTTCACTCACCCTGTATCTCGTGTCCGCACCGCTTACACAGTCGCAGCTTCTCTCCATTTGCCGTTCGCTGGTAAGCAACCCGCGTCGGTTTTTCGCAGCGAGGGCAAATTAGCCTCACCTTCGACACGTGGATCGGAGCTTCCTTCTCCAGGATCCCGCCGCCCGCACCTGGAGAGCGAGGTCGGTGGTGCCGCCGAACCAGATTCAACCGTTCCAGAATGACTTTCTCTTCCTTGGGGAAACACCGAATCACTCGGCTGCTTTTCCCCTTGTCCTTTCCTGAAACCACAAGAACTCGGTCACCTTTGCGAACATGCATGCTTCAGCCCACCTCGTAACCCTGCACGTCCTCAAAGCACTTCGGGTGCTAGAGACAGAATTTTCATGAAACGCTTCGCACGCAGCTCTCGAGCGACTGGGCCGAAGATACGCGTCCCAATTGGCTCCCTCTGATTGTCAATCAGAACGGCGGCGTTGTTGTCGAACCGGATAAATGACCCATCCGGACGGCCTATTTCCTTTGCAGTCCGCACGACCACAGCTCGCGCCACGTCCCCTTTCTTCACTTTTGAATTCGGGAGGGCGTCTTTCACCGAGACAACAATCACGTCCCCAACCCTTGCATACCGTCGGCGCGTACCCCCGAGAACCTTAATGCACAACACCTTGCGCGCACCAGAGTTGTCGGCGACCTCTAAGACAGTTTCTGACTGGATCATGATCTTACCACCTTAAACCACAAATCACCTGTTCCGGTTGTGACCCCAACTCTCGGTAACGATTAACGCGCACGCTCCAAAATCGCCTGCACTCTCCACCGCTTTTCGCGGCTCAATGGCCGCGTTTCGACAATCAGCACCCGATCACCAATCTTACACGCGTTTTTTTCATCGTGAGCTTTGACCTTCGCTCGTCGCCGCACCCGCTTCTTGTACTTCGGGTGCTGCACCAGTCTCTCGACGGACACTACAACTGTCTTATCCATCCGGTCGCTCACGACCACCCCTTCTCGAAGCTTACGGTGCCCTCTCGGTTTATCCACGCTTCTTCTCCCCCGCCTTCACAAGAGCCCGCTCACGCATAACTGTCAGAATTCGTGCTACTTCCTTGCGAGCCTTCCCGAGGGCGGACGTGTCCGCCAACTGCCCCACCCCTTTTCGCAGTCTCAACGTCACTAACTCTCTCCGCGCTGTTTTTAGACGCTGTTCAAGTTCTTGGTCGGTCAGCTCGCGCAAATCTTTAACCGGCATGGATCCCTCCACCACCGAGCCGACTTCGGAACTGTGTCCCGACAGACAACTTATGGCTGGCCAGCCGGAATGCTTCTCGCGCTACTTCTTCTGAGACGCCTTCCATCTCAAACAGCATTCGACCAGGCTTCACCACAGCCACCCACTTCTCCGGCGATCCCTTGCCTTTTCCCATTCGCGTTTCTGCGGGTTTCTTGGTCAACGGCTTATCTGGAAACACTCTCACCCACACACGGCCACCACGCTTAATGTGACGCGTCAGTGCGACCCGGGCCGCCTCCAGCTCTCGAGCGCTAACCCAACCGCGCTCCGTAGCCTGCAGGCCGAAGTCTCCGAAGGCCAAGGTGTTACCACGCCAGGCCATCCCTCGACGACGTCCCTTTTGCTGCTTCCGGTACTTCGTCTTTTTCGGTTGCAACATTGCTCTATTCCTGGGGAAGATTAGCTACCGGCAATGGGCGTCGGGCGTGCATCCTCCTTCGTTAAAACCTCACCTCTAAAAATCCACGCCTTGATCCCAATAACTCCATAAGTCGTCTTTGCCTCGGCAAAGCCGTAGCTGATTCTTGCTCGCAGCGTATGTAACGGCACCCGCCCCTCTCGGTACCACTCGGTTCGCGCAATTTCTGCCCCCGCTAGTCGTCCCGCGCACTGGATCTTGACTCCTTGAGCCCCCATCCGCATCGCTCGGCTCACTGCCTCCTTCATTGCACGCCGAAATGCGACACGCCTCTCCAACTGCAGAGCAACGTTCTCAGCCACCAATTGGCCTTCTAGATCGGGGCGGCGGACTTCATGCACGTTCACGAACGCTTCGCGAGAAGTTAGGCGCGTAATGTCGTCCTTCAGTCGCTCGATCTCGGCACCTTTCTTTCCGATAACAATCCCTGGCCGCGCCGTGTGGATGTTGACCTTCAGCTTGTTGGCAAACCGTTCAATTTCGATCTGCGCAATGCCAGCATGAAAAAGCTGCTTTTTGAGATGCTCACGAAGCTGCAAATCCTCGTGCAAGAAGTCCGCGTAACCGCGCCTTGCGTACCACCTCGATTCCCACGTCTCAATGACACCCAAACGAAAACCCTTTGGATGAACTTTCTGACCCATAAAGAACTCCAGATCCTCGCCAGACGCTTACTCTGGCACACCTTGCGCGGCGAGCACGATGGTTAAATGACTCGTTCTCTTGCGAATCGGCGTTGCCCGACCATGCGCGCGAGGAAGGAAGCGCTTCAGTGTCGGACCTTCGTTCACGTAAATCGTACGAACAAGTGTCTCGTCCAAGTCCATCTTCGGCCCTCGCTCGCCCAATCCGGCGATGGCTGCATCAATGGCCTTTGAGATAACGCGGGCACCCCGTTTCGGAAGAAAGCGAAGAATTGCCTTCGCCTCTGCAGCTTTCTTCCCGCGGATCATGTCTGCTACCAGACGAAGCTTGCGAGGCGCGATCCTTATATACCGACATGTGACTCTCTGCTCCATAAACGCCCACCAGCTTTTTTCGATCTCCGCCTACTTGCCCCCGGCTTTCTTCACTTCTGCTTTTCGATCGCCAGAGTGCCCATGAAATGTGCGCGTCGGCGCGAACTCGCCGAGTTTATGACCAACCATATTTTCGGTTACGTAAACCGGGATGAACTTGTGGCCGTTATGCACTGCGAATGTGTGGCCAACCATCTCCGGACTAATTGTTGACCTCCGTGACCACGTCTTAATGACCTTCTTCTCCCGGGCTGCATTCAAGGCCTGCACCTTGTTCAGGAGATGCGCATCGATGAAAGGACCCTTTTTTAGTGATCGCCCCATTTTCTTAGATCCCGACCTTATTTCGAACGGCGCTGAACAATGAACCTTTCGGTTCTCTTATTCCTTCTCGTTTTGAAGCCTTTAGCAGGCTGGCCCCATGGCGATTGCGGGTGATTTCCCTTCGACCGCCCCTCGCCACCTCCATGCGGATGGTCCACCGGGTTCATGGCAATGCCACGGACGTGCGGCCGCCTACCAAGCCACCGAGCCCGTCCAGCCTTCCCAATCGAAACGTTCTCGTGATCGAGGTTACCAACCTGACCTATCGTGGCTTTGCAACTGGCATGGACGTAACGGATCTCACCGGAGGGCATTTTCAGTAAAACGCGATCTCCCTCCTTGGCCATTAATTGGATCGCCGCACCAGCGGCACGACCAAGCTGCCCACCTCGTCCCGGCTTTAACTCGACGTTGTGAACCACCGTCCCGACCGGAATGGACCGCAAGGGCAGCGCATTTCCGGGACGCACGTCGGCATCCGACCCCGACACAACTACCTGTCCTACTCCTAGTCCGACGGGACTCAGGATGTACCGCTTATCCCCATCAGCATACGAAAGCAGCGCGATGTTTGCCGACCGATTTGGATCGTATTCGATTGAAACTACTCTCGCGGGGACACCGTCTTTGTCTCGGCGAAAGTCGATAATTCGGTAAAGCCGCTTGTGTCCGCCACCCCGGTGCCTTGCGGTCATTCGCCCAAGGCTATTTCGACCTCCCGTACTCTTCTTTGCTTCCAGCAACCGCCGCTCAGGCTCGACTTTCGTCAAGAAGCCGAGATCGACGCTTGTTTGAAAACGCCGGCCGGGTGATGTCGGTTTGTAAGCGCGAATCGCCATGAGTTTCAACCTCAAGATAAATCAAACAACTCGATCGATTGGCCAGGAGCCAACTGGACGTACGCCTTTTTCCACTGCTGCTGAGTTTTCCCAGGTCTCCGCAGCCGCCTCCGCACTCGTAAAACATTCACTGTGCGAACGGAGGTCACTCGTACGCCAAACATTTGCTCCACCGCCCGTCGCACGTCGTGTTTTGTTGCTTTTAGCGGTACAACAAACACGTATTGGCCTAGCTGCTGAAGCGCGGTCGTCTTTTCCGTGATCACTGGACGCCGCAGCAACTGAATTTCCGCTTCCAGAGTCAATTTCCCAACCTCTTTTTCAATTGCTCAATAGCGCTAGCCACCATGATGACTTTCGGATGCCGCAGCAGATCGTAGACGCTCAGTTCGTCAGCGGTCACGACTTCCACGCCAGGCAGGTTCCGCGCTGCCCGCACCACCGCGTCAATGGGCTCCGACAAAACCATCAAACCGCGCTCTATGCCCAACGACTTCAGATAGGCAGCCATCTGTCTTGTTTTGGCTTCCGGTAACTCGATTCGCTCCACCAGAATCAGTGCACCAGCGCGTAATTTCGCCGCCAGCGCAGAACGCATAGCTTCCCGCCGGGCTTTCTTGGGAAGTGCATAAGCGTAGTCGCGAGGTTTCGGGCCAAAAACGGTCGCACCTCCAACCCAAAGCGGGGAGCGAATGCTTCCTGCACGTGCCCGTCCGGTCCCCTTTTGCCGCCAGGGCTTTTTCCCTCCGCCACTAACCTCGCCACGAGTCTTGGTCGAATGAGTTCCTGCACGACGCGCAGCTAAGTACGCCCGCACAGCTTCAAAGAGCAAATGGCGGCGGATCGGACCGCCAAAAACTTCCGGCGGCAAGTCGACAGATAGCTCTTCCCCGTTTGCTCTGCGAAGGACCACGCTAAGCTGCGGAGCCATCTACGACCCCCAATCCGATGGCGTCACCAAGACGATCGAACCCGTCGCCCCGGGCACTGCCCCTTTAACCAACAGCACCCCGTCTTCTTCAACGCCCACTACCGTCAAATTACGCACCGTCACGCGTTCGTCTCCGTAGTGGCCAGCCATTCGTTTCCCCTTGAACACTCGCCCCGGAAACGATCGGTTTCCAATGGATCCGCCATGCCGGAAATACTCATGTGTACCGTGACTGCCCGGGAAACCACCGAACCCGTGACGCTTCATCACACCCGCAAACCCTCGCCCCTTGCTTCTACCAGTAACGTGCACGAGATCACCGACGCGAAAAATCTCACTGGCGCGAACCTCGTCGCCTAACGCGACGGTCCGACCTGGCTCAACTGGAACTTCCATCAACACCTCAAATACGCCACCCGCGCGTTCGCAGTGCGCTCGGTAGGCCCTCGAAACAGCTGCCGCCTTCCTCTGTCCAAAGCCGATCTGAACCGCTTCATACCCATCGGAGGCTCGAGACTTTACCTGAACTACCCGGCATGGCCCCACCTGCAGCAACGTCACAGGGACCAGGGTCCCATCGGCTGCAAATACTTGAGTCATGCCCAATTTGCGACCTATTAAACCCAACATCGCCCTCAATCCTTCGACTCAGCACATCCGAGCAGGGAAGATTGCCATCGACCACCACAACCCCAGAGGTCAGCGAAGCTTGATTTCAACATCGACGCCCGCCGCAAGGTCGAGCTTTCCGAGGGCATCGATCGTTTGCGGAGTCGGTTCAAGAATATCAATCATTCGCTTGTGAGTCCGAATCTCAAACTGCTCGCGGGACTTCTTATCTACGTGCGGAGAGCGATTCACAGTGAATCGCTCAATCTGCGTAGGCAGCGGCACCGGTCCAGCTACCCTCCCCCCGGTTTGCCGAACCGTTTCCACAATTTCCCGAACGGACTCATCTAGCAAACGGTGGTCGTACGCTTTGAGTCTAATACGAATCCGCTGATTCATGATCACTCCTGGGGGACCGTCATGGAGCTACCGCATCCCTCACCTCACTCCAGGATTTTTGCCACAACGCCGGCACCCACCGTGCGGCCGCCTTCACGAATGGCAAAGCGCAGCCCCTCCTCCATTGCAA
>JBBILD010000001.1:0-259752 GCA_037445065.1 Myxococcales bacterium | reverse complement strand
CGCGGAAAAGACCCTCGCTTATGTGTACCAACTGTGGGGCCGCGAAGTCGCCTTGCAAACGCTGGTCAACGGAAAGAAGGTACTCCTGTCGTTCGGTGACCGCGGCTTCACGACCCGCCAACTTCCTCGCTAGGCAATTCCCTCAGGGCGCCATCGTGCGAATGAGCTGCTCCACCGCCTCATAAGGCAGGCCGGTGGGCAGGTTCATGAGGAAGACTCCGACGCCGTATTTTTGCCACTCTTGCATGCGCTCCCGGCACTCTTCGGGCGGGCCACAAATGGCGATCGCGTCCACCAAGTCGTCCGCCACCGCCTCGGTTGCCTCCTGCCGCCGCCCTTGGACATAAAGCTCTCGCACCCGGGTGGCATTCTCGCCAAAACCGAAGCGGCAAAACGTTTCGTAGTAATACGTCCCCATGCCGCCGATGTAGAAAGCCACCGTGGGTTTGACCAGCGCACGTGCCGCCGCCATGTCTGCGAACGGCACGATGGCGACGAACGGAGCGACTTCGACGCACCTCGGGTCACGGTGTGCCCGTCGCGCCCCCTCGGCGATCCACTGGAGCCCGGTGGAAAAGTTCCGGTACGGCCAAAACGTGGGTAACCATCCATCCGCGATTTCTCCGATTTGCCGGATGGCTTTTTCCTGCAACGCAGCGATGTAGATTGGGACTTGTGTCCGAACCGGAGTCAGCTCGAGCCGGAAATGGCGGAGGGGAAACAAGCTGGACAACTCCGGGCTCAACCGTTCGCCGCGTAGCAAAGCGCGCACGATCCGCACCGTATCACGCATGCGAGTCAACGGCTTCTCGTACCGGATGCCATGCAAGTTCTCGACTACCAGCTTTCCACTTGTGCCGAGACCGAGGATGGCACGCCCCTCAGAGATTTCGTCCAGAGTTGCCACACTCATCGCAATCAAGGCAGCAGAGCGGCTAAAGATGTTGACGATTCCGGTGGCCACCTTCAGCCGCTTGGTATGCAACGCGATCTCCGCAAGCAGTTGGAACTGTTCGTACGCCCAAGCCTCAGGAATCCAAATCGAGTCGTAACCCAGCTCGTCGGCTAGTTGCGCCGCACGCAGGATGCTTCGCCGGTCATAATTCTTCCAAAACGGCACGATCCCAATCCGATACGCCATCTGACCCTCCTCTCACACGGAACACATAGGTGATGATTCGAAAACCGGCAGTGACACTCAGCGCAGGAAGCGTGGGTTTTCGATGTCGATCGGCAAGCAAAACGGCGGCGCACTGATCGGGTTGCAACGAGCTGGCGTCCCCCCCGGGATTTGTGCAGCGTAGCCGTGGCCCCACCGCGTGTCGGGAACAGGGTAGTCCGTGCTCACCCAGTGTGCGCCACTCGCCAAGGCGTGGTCTCTCGGTTCCGTGTCTCCCTCTCGCGCTTCCCTCGTGTCCGCGTCCGCCCGCGTACGCACCACGAAGCCGTTCGTTACCGCGCTGCGAATCGCTTCGAAATCGCCAATCGGGTCGTTCAACTTGAGGAACCCCGCCGCAGGGTGATCGGCGGGCACGCTCGCAAACATGACCCGGCCCTGTAAGCTGGGGTGGCCACTCAAGTAGGCATCACGGACCGCGCCGCCGTTATCTAGAGTAAACAACACCTTGCCGCGGCTTTGCGCTAACGTCGGCCAACCTAGCTCGCGCACCGCGTCGCGAAGCGTGTCGCGGCCTTGCCGCACATCGTCCGGTGTGATCAGCTCCTCGGGCAGAAATACGGAACGGATCTCTGCATCCAGCGCATCCAGTTCCTCCGGGCCGATGGGAATCGGGACGGCGGAACCAGCGAACGGAATCGGCTCATCCTTCGCTTCGATCAGGATCATGATCGGCATGTGAAGCGGGTTTGCCCGGGACCATCGCTTCACAGCCTCCAGGCAGGAAACCAGAGTCCAGCAGGTGCTCTCGAAGTCAACGTCCTGCACATGCAGGACCTTGAACCCCGGCTCGTACAACTCCGCGATGTCCGCGTTTGGGTTCTCACGAACCCATGCCAAGCCAGCTCGGTACGCGAACAAACCTCCGACCGAATCGGCGAACACGTCCAACTCGATCTGCCGCACCCCTTGTTCAGAGAACTGCTGCTCCAAAGGTACGTGGGTGTACTGCAAACCGACGGCCAGTGTTGGCAAGCTTCGCACGAGCCGCTCCATGAGGCTGGGCCGCGGTTCAAGGTGGTAGCTGTTGTGCGTACCGATCACCTGAATGTGATTCAGCCGCAGCACGGAGTCCCGAGGGTACGGTTCAGCTTGTTCGCCGTCGTCTCCGCAGCCCACGAGCACGCATGAGAAAAGGACCCACAGCAGAACAGCAGCCCTACACCTGTGCGCAATCCGACCCATCGCACCCAACCGCCTATCGTACCCCCAGCTCCAAACACAAGCTCCCCCAATACAGGAGGGCATGAAAAGCCTGCGGCGTTGCAGGCTCGCAACCACGCTCCCAACCGAAGCCCGGGCGCAGAGCAATGGCTCCGCTGCAGGTACACGTCGTCAGGGTGACGCGGGCAGCGGGAACGGGCCACCCGCTGCCGCGCGCCACGCGGCGCCCGAAGAATCACGGCCGGGGGGCAACGGCCAAGGAGGGTCTCCGGACACCGCCCCGCGTGGTTCTAGGAACCCGCGGGCTACTGACATGCGCGCTACTGACGAGCGCGTCCTCTGTTTTATTCAATCTGTCTCCGAATGCAACCCGTTGATAAAACTATCAATAACTCAGTACCGCGACGGGATTTGACCGCGGATCGCCTCCTCAAAGCGTCTCTCCACCAATGGCCAATTCACGTTACGGAAAAACGCTTGCATGTACTGCGGCCGCCCTGCGGCTCCGTAATCCACCATGTACGCGTGTTCCCAGACATCCATGACCAGCAGGGGTACGAACCCGGCAATGTTCCCGTCTTCGTGCAACTGCACAAAATGATTGTTGGCCACCCCCGTCTTGGGGTCGAGCGCCAAGATGGCCCACCCGATCGAGCGAGTCGCCCCAGCTTGGAGAAAGTCCTCCCGAAAGGCGTCGAAGCTCCCGAATTGATCGGCCAGCAGCTTTTTCAGCTCGCTCGAGTCCTTGAGATCCGGGGCGTCTGCCTTCAAGTTTGCGAAGTAATACTCGTGCAGGACCATGCCGTTGTATTCGAATCCGAACCGGCGGCGCCGGTCCGCGTAAAGAGCGGTGTTCCCTTTTCCTTCCCTCCGCAAGGTCGCCAGCTCGTCGCGTAGGGTGTTCACCTGCGCCACATACCCCTCGTACAACTTCCAGTGTTGCGAAATCTGCTCTTCCGAAATCCCATGCAACCCTTTTGGGCGAAGCGAAGCCTGCACCTCGTACGCCATTGAGACCTCCTTTCCTGAGTGAAAATAAACCGTAGACAGCAATTGCTGATATGCCAGTGGGGAGAGCCGCAAATCGCCTCACGGAAAGCGTTAGCAGAGATGATCACGAGCCCTGCGCCAGCAGCCCGCCTGACCGTCTGCTCGTTCTCCCTTAAAGCACGCGCCCTTGTTCGACCCAGCGTGCGAGCAAGGTACGGTGACACGTGCTTTCATCCTGGCAATAACAGCCAACCGCAATCGGTAATTGCCGGGAGATTACGTGCAGCAGTGCCAGAAGATGTTTCCCGTCTCCTCGCTTCAGCTCTGCCGCGTACCGCTGAGTAAAACGTTTCCAGTCGGAGCGCTGCTGACCTCGGTACCACCGCAACAGTTCTGCGCTTGGAGCAAGCGGCGGAAACCAGACGTCGAAAAAACGCGGCCACTCGACCTTGGCAACCCCTCTCGGCAAAAACCGTGTCGCCAAAATACGGATCGCAACCGGTGCGGGTGGGGCCTGCCCAAAACGGAATGTCATGACCGCCATGGTTGATTTCTCCGCGCTGGCCAATCCACAAGCGGACGCTCACCCTCACTCGCGATGGCGGGCTACCTCCATCAGATACTGGCCGTAAGTCGTATCTGCCATTTTTTCCCCCAGACGCATCAACTGGTTTTGGTCAATATAGCCCAGCCGGAACGCGATTTCCTCGAGGCACGCCACTTTGAGCCCCTGCCGCTCCTCGAGCGTGCGAATGAAATTCGCCGCTTGCAGAAGGGCTTCATGGGTGCCGGTGTCCAGCCACGCAACTCCACGCCCGAGTCGCTCCACGTGTAACTGCGCGCGCTCCAGATACGCACGGTTGACGTCTGTAATCTCTAGCTCTCCCCGCGCCGAGGGTCGCAAGGAGGCTGCGATTTCCACGGCTTGCTCGTCGTAAAAATACAGGCCAGTCACCGCGAAGTTGGAGCGCGGGCAACTGGGCTTCTCTTCGATGGCCAACGCTCGTCCTTCCTCATCGAATTCGACCACGCCGTAGCGCTCAGGGTCTCGCACCCAGTAAGCAAACACGGTCGCGCCGGAGCGGCGCGCGGCGGCGCGGCGTAAAAGGTCAGGAAGCCCGTGGCCATAAAAAATGTTGTCACCGAGTGCCAAAGCCACGGGGCAGCCGTTCAAGAAATGGGCACCGATCAACAGTGCCTGAGCAATGCCCTCCGGTCGTGGCTGCTCCGCGTAGCCAATGCGAAGACCGATCTCGCTCCCATCCCCCAACAGCCGCTCGAAGGCGCCCCGGTCTTGCGGAGTGGTTATGATGAGTACTTCCCGGATCCCGGCGAGCATCAGAGTGGACAGGGGGTAGTACACCAGCGGCTTGTCGTATACCGGCAGCAACTGCTTGCTGACCGCGACCGTCACGGGGTGCAAGCGGCGTCCAGCGCCTCCAGCCAACAAGATCCCTTTACGCAACATCACTCAGGCGCCGAAACTCGCAGGAGCCCTAGCCGGCGCAAATCATAACGGCCCGCAAGCACCTGCGCGCACCAAGAACGGTTGGCCGAGTACCACGCAACCGTGCGCTGCAAGGCAGTCTCGAAGTCGTGACGCGGGCGCCAACCCAGCTCTCGCCGGATTTTGGAAGAGTCCAACGCGTAACGCCGGTCGTGCCCGGGGCGATCTTCCACGAAGCGAATCAGCTCCCCGTACTGCTGTGCCCCTGCCCGCTGCAACGCTGGATTCTTGGCCGCCGGCAGCATACGCTCAACCGCTTCGCAAATTTTTTGCACAACTGCCAGGTTGGTAAGTTCGTTGCCCGCACCAATGTTGTAGCGCGATCCCAATTCGCCGCGCTCGAGGACTGCAGCGAGAGCCTCACAGTGGTCCTCCACGTACAACCAATCTCTGACGTACAGACCGTCCCCGTACACCGGCAGCTCACGGCCCTCGAGCGCGCTCAGAATCATGAGCGGGATCAGCTTCTCTGGGTACTGGTACGGACCAAAATTATTCGAACAGTTCGTGAGCAAAATCGGCAGCCCGTAGGTCACCGCATAGGCAGCAACGAAGTGATCCGCGGCAGCTTTTGATGCAGCGTACGGAGAGCGCGGGGCATAAGCACATCCTTCGGCGGCGCGCTCGGATTGCGGTAAGCTTCCGTACACTTCGTCAGTGGAGACCTGCAGAAAACGGAAGTCGCGGCCCGCCGCACCGGCCTGAGCCAGCCACTTGCGAACGGATTCGAGCAGTCGAAACGTGCCTACGACGTTTGTTTGCAGAAACGGCTCCGGGCTCTCAATGGACCGATCCACGTGGGTTTCAGCAGCCAAATTGACCAGCCAGCGTGGTTGGTACGATCGCAGAAGGTCACTCACAAGCGCGGAGTCCGCGATGTCGCCCCGCACGAACTCGAGGGACGAATCGGAGGGCAGACTGATGCGGTTTCCAGCGTAAGTGAGTTTATCGAGTACCACGACAGGTCGAGCCCCGCGCCGTAAGAGGAAGCGAACAAAATTCGAGCCGATGAATCCAGCTCCCCCGCACACCAGCACGGCTCGTTCGCTCATGGTAACTACTTTCTTTACCTTCATGCGGGTTTCCTGCGCCTTGCCATTGGCTGGTTTAAAAAGCACCTGCCGACCACGACGCAACCGCTTTGCCCAGTTTGGCCAGTTCGCATGAGACCCTCGTACTCCCCGATCGGCCGTCAAAGCAACCCGAGTTTTGGTTGACGCCGCGTTCAAGGGGGGCCCTGGCCCAAGGGCGGGAGGCTGCTCTCACGCCACGCACTGGGGTCCTGCAGCAGCCAGCAGCACTGGCGGGCTAGAGAGCCGATCTGGTTCGAAGCTCTGCGCCCACGTAGGCCGGCAAGCACGGGAGCCGTCCGCCACACATAATCGCGACGCAATCCGGCGTTATTACTTTTCCCATCCACGTTCCGACACGGCGTTCGGTGTGAGCAAGGTTCGGCTCGCGCGCGGAGCAAGGAGCCTACGCAACAAGCCCAGCGCAAACTCGCGCTTTCCTCGTAGAGCCCGACTCGAGCGATTCGAGGGACCCCCCGGCAGGCCGCAGCCACTATGTTCTCTGCCACAACCGAAAGGAAGCGGCGTGAATGCCAAGGGCAATACCGCCCTCCGCAAGCCCGGCCCACATAAGCTAGGCCACACGATTCAAGTTTCAGAAGCGCCCGAGGCGCGCCCGCACGTAGGCGGAGAAAGGAGACCTCGTGAGTTCCCCTCCCTGACCGCTGGAGCGTGTCAGCCGGGATTCGCTCGGCAACTTCCTGCAGATGCGCTAGGGACACCGATATGCGCTTCGCCGTTGAGCAGTTGGGACAGGTCGCGGTGCGTGATCGACGCATCGAAGTGGTCGAGTGCAAGGGTCTCGGTCATCCAGATACTCTGTGCGACTCACTCGTGGAGGCCGTGGCCCAAGGTTTGAGTCGCCTTTATTTGCGGGAGGTGGGCTTCGTCGCTCACTTCAATGTGGACAAAGCCTTGCTCGCGGCCGGAGAATGCGAAAAAGGGTTTGGCTGGGGGAAACTGAAACGCCCCATCCGCTTCTTCCTCGGTGACCGCGCGACCTTTCTGGTCGACGTGCGAGCCCTCCCCGTGCTGGAGACAGTGCACGGCGCGGTGGACCGGTGGCTCAAAGAGCACCTCCGGTTTGTGCGAGCTGGTGAACAGCTCGTGATCGAACCGGCGCTAGCGGCGGGCTCCGCACCGCTTCGCGGAATTTACCTTCAGCCATTGGCGGAGATGGTGTCGAACGACACCTCCGGAGCAGTTGGATTTGCCCCGTTCTCACCAACAGAAGAGGTGGTGCTCAAGGCTCGCAGAGTTCTCGAGAGCCAAGCGTTCCGCCGCCTTTTTCCGGACACCGGCGAAGATCTGAAGATTTTTGCCGTCCGCGATCAGGACCAGCTCTTTCTCACCCTTGCCATGCCTTTCTTGTGCACTTCCATTGAGAGTGAGGCGGCCTACTTCCGACGCAAAGAGGAAGTGTTGCATTACCTGTCTCAAGAAATTGCCCACTCAGAGTTGCAGATCCACTGGACCTTCAATTCGCTCGACAGAGCGGGCAGAGGACCCGACGGGCTTTATCTCAGCTTACTCGGTACGTCTGCGGAAGATGCGGACTCCGGCCAGGTCGGGCGCGGCAATCGGGCCTACGGCTTCATCTCCTTCGCTCGTCCCGTCGGCGGCGAAGCAGCCCCAGGCAAAAACCCTACTCGGCATGTTGGCAAGATTTACAGCGTATTTTCGCAACATCTTGCTCAGCAGTTACACGCGCGGTTCCCGATGTTGTCGGAGGTGTATGTAAATTTGGCGACACGCATTGGCGAGCCGGTGCGCAACCCCTGGGTCGGCATCCAAGTCGTGGCGCCGCCGGACGTATCTGTGCGCGACATGGAGAGTGCGATTCGCAGTTACGTGGAAGAGGAAGTGACACACCTTCCGAGCTTCTGCGAGCGTTTGGTGCGGGGCGAACTCCCGCTTGTGTGAACCCAGTGGGCGCGGCAAGCGGGCCATTCTGGCGCACCCGGCGGGTTCGGGGCACCCTGCCCGCAGCCGGGAAGAGCGAAGCCCCCTTCCGTGCATCACGCCGAGGGAGCGCCCGTTCGCGCGCCGGCGAGTAGGTCCGGTTGCTTAAACGCGGTCCAGCCCCGATCACAGGCGATCACAGCCCCCGTAATGCTGCGCGAAGCGTCGCTCGCAAGAAACACGACCAAATCCGCGATCTCCTCCGGCGTCTGCAAGCCGAGAGCGTGGCCGCGATCAAACGCTTCCTTAAGTGCCTCATTCTGCCAAATCACCGAATTCATCGGGGTGTCCACGTATCCCGGGCAGATCGCGTTCACCCGGATGCCCATGGCCCCGCAGCCAGGCGCCAACGAGCGGGTCAGGGCTGCCACCCCACCTTTTGAGGCAGCGTAGGCGTCGAGACCCCCCAGGGGGAGCAAAGCCATGGAGGAAGCAGCGTTAATGATCGATCCACCCCCCGTGCGAGCCATCTCGGGAATTGCATAGTGGCAGCAGTAAAACGTCCCGGAGAGGTTTACCCCAATCACCCGGTCCCAGACCTCGGGCGCAACCGCCGGGGTAAATCCGTCTTCGAAAGGCAGGGCGATCCCTGCGTTGTTGTAGAGCACGTGCAACCCGCCAAAAACACGCATTGTTTCCGCAACCAACTGGGCGCACTGCTGGGGATCTCCCACATCGGTACGCACAAATGATGCTTCACCGCCAACGCCAGTGATCATGTGGGCGGTTTCCTCGCCGCGGCCAGGATCCAAGTCAGCCACAACGACCTTTGCTCCCGCTCTGGCAAGGGCGATTGCTGCGGCCCTCCCGATCCCTGAGCCGCTACCAGTCACAACTGCCACTTTCCCCTGGAGATCCATGGGTTTCTCCTTCGTCAGCGAGTGCGAGCCAGTCATTTGTCTAGTACCCTGCTCACGGAAAGGCGAGCCAGCCCGCCCGCACCCGCGTCCCGGCATCCGCCTCCGGCAGTTGCACGCGGAACCGCTCGATCACGTTCCTGCGCACCCACAAAGCGCCGGTTCGATCGGAGGCGACCTGGATCCAATCCGGCAAATCCTGCAACGGATGCCGAGCGCTGGCCGCTAGTAACACCGCCTCGGTGGGGTACGCATCGAGCAACCTCGTCCAGCCCGGTCCGCCCCGATAAAAAGCGAAATTGTCCTGCACCACCTGCTCCGGATACACCGTGGCGAAGCGGCCGTCGAGGGACAGCCGCATCCGCGGAGCAAGATGCCATAGCGCATACCCTCCCCAATCGAGCGGTACAGCCAAGTTACCCTCGCTGCCTGCCTCGCGGAGAGCGGCAACCAGGCGCACGGGATAGTCCTGTTCGGCAAACACGATCTGCAGGCGATCGCGCACAAACCGACCCTGGAGGGTAACGCCCACTTGCCAGGCGGCAAGCACGCACACTGCGACACCGATCACAGTCATGGCAGGCGCGCTGAATCGAATGCCCTTTTTTGCAAGCCAATGGCCGAAGCGCAGCCATTGCACCGCAAATGGGGCCGCCACACACAAAGCGAACACTGGAACGTGTCGTTGGTGGCGCACAGCGAACCAGGCCGTGAAGAACGCGATCAGCACTCGCCACCACTCCCCTTGCCTCCGGGGTAGCCACGGCAAGGTCGCCATCCAGGTCCCTAACAACAAGGAAAAAGCGCCGTGTTCTGGCTCGAACCAGGCCACCGGCTGCCACTCGCTGATCGGATGCGACCGCCCTAGCTCGTCCATCAAATACGGGAACAAGCGCCAGCCGTACGGGTTGCACAAGGTCGCCAGTAGAGCTGCGGCCGCCAAAAGAGCCCTCGGGGTTCGGTCAGGCGCTCGCGTTACCATCCCCCACAGCGTAAACAACGCGATCACAGCGAGTCCGACGACAAAACCGCCGTGCAAGTTGACCCACGCCAAGAACAACAGGAAGGTCGCACAGAGCCTCCACCAAAGAGATCCCATTGGATGACCGAGAAGCCAGAGAAGTACAGGTAAGAACGCATACGTCCAGAGCTGCGGGCGGAACGACAAGCCGCGCGCTAGCACAGCAAGGACCAGCACCATGATCGGGCCCCACACCCAAGCCGGCGTTTGCGCTAGGGCGACCAGGTCGTCACGTGCATGCGGGGGCGAGTGCGAGCGAGTCTCTTGGTTCAGTACCTGCGCGATGCCGCGCCAGATGAACCACACCATCGCGCTCACCAGAAGGAGCTTTGCGAAGATCAGTCCGGCCGGCCCAGCCACCTCAAAGACACCAAAGGCCAGCAACTGCGCGAGCCATTCGTGATCGATCCAAGCCTGACCCGCAGCGGTGTAGCTCAGCCCATCTTGGCGGGGCACCCTGCCAGCTTCCCAAATCAAACGCCCCACGAACAGGTGCATCCAAAGATCGTTGTCCGCCTCGTTCACCGAGCCGAAGTAGACCGTGGAGCTTACGACGAGCAGCACAAACGCGCGCGACAGCGCGCGTTCAGGGGAACGAAACAATGCCCTCCCCCGGGCTGATCTCAGGCGACCACAGGTAATAGAACTCCGCCGCCCTCCAGATTCCTCCGAGGTCCAAGGGATGCACGCTCGCGCCTCCGCTCCACCCGCTGAGCGAATAAATGTTCTCGGCATACTGAGATGGTCGCCGGTACACAACGACCCGTGCTTGTTTCAGTGCAGCACGCTCGCGAGCCCGCGCGATCGCATCCTCCAGGTAACCCACTCCGTCTACCAGCCCGAGGGCCACGGCCTCATCCGCGATGACCACCCTCCCATCGCTCACCTGATGCAACGCTGCTTCGGACATCTGCGGGCGCCGTTCGCGGACGTTGGCCAGAAAGCGCCGGTGCATGTTGTGCAGCAAGGTAGTGAGCAAGGCGCGCTCCTCCTCGCTCATCGGCTTGAGCGGCGAGCCGGCATCCTTGAACGCACCAGATTTCAGCGTCTGATTCTGAATTCCAAGCTTTTGCATCAGCCCAGATAGATTCACGCCCATCAAGATCACCCCGATACTGCCTGTTACGGAGGTGGGGCTCGCGATGATTTCGTCGGCCGCCAGGGCCGCGTAATACGCGCCCGAGGTACCCACATCACCGATGTGCGCAATCAGTGGTCGGCCGGTGCGACGGCGAAACTCAGCCAGCTCGTGGAAAAGCGTGTCGCTCGCCGTAACCGTTCCGCCAGGACTGTTGATTCGCACCACGACGGCGCGAACGCGCCCATCTTTTTCCGCACACTCGAGTTCTTCACGCACGCGGGCGAGCAGATTCGGCCGCTCATCGACACCGAACAGCCCCCGCGCAGGGGCAGTGGTGATTAGTTGTGTGACCTCTATCAACAGAACTTTTTCCTTGCCCTTCCCGGAAACCGTTGTCTCCTCCAGAGCCTCGGGTCGCGAGCGGAACGGATTCAAGTCCGCACTAATGAATACGCACCCGGAAAGAACAAGAGCCGCAGCTAGCGCCGGAAGCCATTTCCGTGGCTCCATACATCGGGGTGTCGCCATCGGGTGGCCTGCTTACAACGCCGAATCGCACGGGACAAGGAAGCTGGCACCGATCACTGGAAGGCAGGCATCACCGCCTCTGCAAACAAGCGTGCAGGCTCGCGGGTATCCCTCCCGAAAAACTCGATGATCAACATCGAGCAGCCCAGTTCCTCATGGGCTCGAATCCGCTCAATGCATTGCTGCGGCGAGCCAGCAATCGTCAGCGGTCCGCGCCCTCCCATGTGGCCGCCGTAAATCGCTTCTGCTTTTTGCAGCTTGGCCTCCGCATCCTGCTCATCTGTGCCAATGATCACCAAGCACTGCTGGGAGACAATTGGAGAACCTTTCTCTCTTCCCAGGCGAAGGCAGTGTTGGCGTAGCACGTCAACCTTGTGCGCCAGTTCGCTTTGGTCCACGGCCAAGTTGTTCCAAATATCTGCATGTTGCGCTGCGATACGCAGGAGCACTTTTTCGCCCCCGCCACCGATCAGAATTGGCGGGTGCGGTTTCTGGACCGGTTTGGGCTCGCAGTACGCGCTCTCCGACCGAAAGTGGCGTCCGGCGAAGGTCACCTGTGTTTCCGTCCACATCCGCTTGATGAGCACCACAGCTTCTTCCAACTGCTGCAATCGTTCGCGCAAAGACGGGAAGGGATAGCCATACCCCTCGAACTCCATCTGAAACCAACCGGCGCCAAGGCCGAGGATCATTCGCCCGCCAGAGATCTGGTCGAGGGTGGACACCATCTTGGCAAGCAACGTCGGGTTGCGAAAGCCCACGGGCGAAACGAGCGTGCCCAATCGCACGCGCTCCGTGACTGCCGCAACCGCTGCCAGAGTACTCCATGCCTCCAGGATGGGCAGGTGGGGCATCGGCACCCCGTAAAGGTGATCATTCACCCACAGCGAGTCGTATCCCAGCGACTCGAATGCCGTCGCCGCCGCACGGGTCTCTTCCCAGGTGCGTTTGATTTGCGGTAGCGTGACCCCGAAGTGCATTCTCGGCATGATCGTTCCTCCACGGGCGGCGATTAGCACAGCTGCGAGGGCAAACGGAATCGTGAGCAGCGCAAGGGCGATGCAGCTACGCGCTAGGGAAAAAGAAGCCGCCTGCGCTCCTGCTAGGAATTAGCCGTATGGCGCGCGACATCATCGTGACCGGGGCTCGGCAGCACAACCTCAAGAACATTACCGTGCGAATCCCGGGTAACCGTCTGGTGGTGCTGACCGGCCCGTCCGGTTCGGGAAAGTCCTCTCTTGCGTTCGACACCCTTTATGCGGAAGGGCAGCGCCGTTACGTGGAAGCCTTGTCGGTAGCCGCACGCCAAGCGCTCGAGCAACTGGAACGGCCGGACGTTGACTCGATCGAGGGCCTGTGCCCGGCGATCGCCATTGAGCAGCGAAGCTGGCAGGCAAACCCGCGGTCCACAGTGGCTACCGTGAGCGAGTTATACGACTTCTTGCGCCTCCTCTTTGCCCGCATCGGGTCTCCCCATTGCCCGGAGTGCGGGCATGAAGTGCGGGCGCACAGCGTCGCGCAGGCGGTCGCAGAGCTTCGCGGACTTCCAGAAGGAACTCGAATCCAAGTTCTCTCGCCCGTAGTCCGCCACGAAAAGGGGGATCATCGCAAGACCATTGCCGAGCTGATTCAGGCGGGGTTTGTGCGCGTGCGAGTGGACGGCCAGATGTTCGATCTGGCTGCCGTGCCGGCCCTTGCGAAGAACCAGCTCCACACCCTGGAACTCGTAGTGGACCGGCTCGTGCTCCGGCCAGGAGTCGAGGGGCGCCTGGCTGACTCCGTTCAACTGGCTTACCGGCAGTCGGGAGGGATTGCACGCATCGAGGTGGTCAGCCCAGAGCCTCAGCCAAAGGGAGAGTGGACGTTTACGGAAGGCGCTTTCTGCCCAGATTGCGAGCGGTCACTGCCGGAACTTTCGCCCAGCCTCTTTTCGTTCAATAGCCCAGCTGGCGCTTGCCCACAGTGCAAGGGCCTGGGGAGCACCCTGCACCTCGATGCGGAGCGCATTGTGGATCACCCCGACCGCCCTCTTGGAGACGGCGCCATCCGCGCTTGGAAACTTCTCGGTAGCGCCAAGTTCCGCGCCGGTTTGCTGGAAGCGCTCGGCAGAAAGTATGGTTTTCCGCCAGAGGCCACCTGGCAAGAGATTCCACCCGAGGCTCAGCGTGCCATTCTGTTTGGGACTCCCGACCCACTTCGAATCGCCATTGCCCGTGCCGGCAAGACCCAGCGCTTCTCAATGCGTTTCGACGGGCTCATCGCTTGGCTCGAGCGTCGACTTGCCAAGAGCGAAGACATACTCCTGCACGAGACCCTACGCCCGTATCTCGGCCACCGGCCATGCGCCTCCTGTGGAGGGGCACGCCTGCGCCCAGAAGCCCTGGCCGTAAAGATTCATGGCCTCTCGATTGCCGAACTCAGCCGCCGCACCGTGGGCGACGTGCTGACCTTCTTCCGCCAGCTACCACTTTCCCCACGCCAAGCCACGCTGGCCGCTCGGGTGCTCGAAGAGATGGTGTCTCGCCTGCGCTTCCTGTGCGAACTCGGTCTCGACTATCTCACGCTCGACCGACCCGCCGATTCTCTCTCCGGTGGAGAGGCACAACGACTGCGCCTGGCCTCGCAGATCGGGTCTGGGCTCTCCGGCGTCCTCTACGTGCTGGACGAACCTTCGATCGGGTTGCATCCACGCGATCACGGTCGGCTCCTCCGCATGCTTTTCGAACTCCGCGACCGTGGCAATACGATCGTGGTTGTCGAACACGACCGACAAACGATCTTGGCCGCAGACTATGTGATTGACATGGGTCCAGGGGCAGGTGACCGAGGCGGACAAGTCGTCGCCGCAGGCTCCCCACAAGAAATCCTTGCGAACCCGAACTCGCTGACCGGCCAGTATCTTTCCGGGCGCAAATCCATTCCGCTGCCAGACCGACGCCGCACGGGCAACGGCTGGTCCTTAGATTTGCGTGGCGCCACGGTGCACAACCTAAAAGAAGTGGATGTGGCAATCCCGCTCGGCACTTTTACTTGCGTGAGCGGGGTGTCTGGGGCCGGCAAGAGTTCGCTGGTGATCGAAACGCTGTACAAGGCCCTGGCCCAGCGACTACACGGTAGCAAGGCGCCTGCGGGCCCGTTTCGCGAACTCACCGGCTGGCAATTCCTAGACAAGGTCGTGATCGTGGATCAAAACCCTTTCGGGCGCACCCCTCGTTCCAATGCCGCTACGTATACCGGCCTATTCACTCCGCTGCGCGAGTGGTTTGCAAGCTTACCCGAAGCGCGCACTCGGGGGTATTCCGCCGGCCGGTTCTCCTTCAACGTCAAGGGTGGTCGGTGCGAAGCCTGCAAGGGCGAAGGCGTCGTACGGATCTCCATGCACTTCCTCCCCGATGTGTACGTCACCTGCGACGTGTGCGGGGGGAGCCGCTACGATCCGCAGACCCTTGAAGTCCGCTACAAGGGTCGCAGTATCGCTGACGTGCTCCGCCTCAGTGTGCAAGAGGCGCTCGAGCTGTTCTCACAAATTCCTGCGCTCCACCAAAAGCTGCTGACCTTACAGCAGATCGGTCTGGGTTACCTGCCGCTCGGGCAGCCGGCTACGACTCTTTCGGGCGGCGAGATCCAGCGCTTGAAGCTCGCGAAAGAACTTAGCCGCCGGGCCACCGGTCGCACGCTCTACATCCTGGATGAACCCACCACCGGACTCCATTTCGAAGATATTGGCCGCTTGCTCGAAGTCCTGCAGCGCCTAGTCGACGCTGGAAACACCGTGCTGGTGGTGGAGCACAACTTGGAGGTGATCGCCAACGCCGACTACGTCATTGATCTTGGGCCGGAGGGCGGCCAAGCTGGGGGCCGCGTAGTGGCGGCGGGCACACCGGAGGTCGTGGCAGAAACCCCAGGCTCGCATACCGGGCTGTATCTCCGCCCCCTGCTCAGTCGGACACCGACAGACAGTGCAGCCGGCGCCCCGGCACAGGGTCCGGCTTGACTGATCGGAGGGCCAGGGATATTAGACTTTATCAGTCCAAGATTTTGGCGGTCATGGCCCATCCGTGGTCGCTGGCAGCACAATTCAGAGTTGATTAGTAGAGATTACTCTCCGGAGGGAGCCGCATGAAGGAAGGCCGTACAATTTACATGGACCACCACGCCACGACGCCGGTGGACCCTCGCGTTTTAGACGCGATGTTGCCGTACTTTTGCGAAAAGTTTGGCAACGCCGCGAGCCGCAACCATCGTTACGGTTGGGAAGCAGAAGCGGCGGTGGAGCGGGCACGGGAACAAATCGCAAAGCTGATTGGAGCAAAGCCGAAGGAGATCATCTTCACGAGCGGGGCAACCGAGTCGGACAACCTCGCAATCAAGGGCGTGCTCGAGTTCTACCGGGAAAAGGGTAACCACATCGTTACGGTGGTGACCGAGCACAAAGCGGTGATCGACACCTGCCGGGCCCTTGAACGAAAAGGCCTAGCAACCGTGACCTACCTGCCCGTCGACCGCTTCGGCTGCATCGATCTCGATGACCTACGAAACGCGATTACGGACCGCACGGTGCTGATTTCTGTCATGCATGCCAACAACGAGATCGGCACCATCCACCCGATTGCGGAAATCGGCAAAATCGCGAAGGAACGGGGTGTTCTCTTTCACACCGATGCGACGCAAGCGGTTGGGAAGATTCCTGTGAACGTCGAAGCGATGGGCATTGACCTCATGTCGTTTACCGCTCACAAGTTGTACGGCCCGAAGGGGTGCGGTGCCCTTTATGTGCGCTCGAAGGGCCCGCGTGTGCGACTGGTCCCGCAGATGGACGGGGGCGGGCACGAACGGGGTCTGCGATCCGGGACCTTGAACGTACCAGGGATCGTCGGCTTCGGGGCTGCCTGCGAAATCGCGCAACAGGAGATGCATGCAGAGGCGGAACGGCTCTTGGCGCTGCGGGAACGGTTGCACCGAGGCATTACTCGCCATCTCGACGAAGTGTATTTGAACGGGCACCCCACTGAGCGACTACCGGGGAATTTGAATTTGAGCTTCGCCTACGTGGAGGGCGAGTCGCTGCTCATGGGTCTCAAGGACATTGCTGTTTCCTCCGGTTCGGCCTGTACGTCGGCAACCCTGGAGCCTTCGTACGTCCTCAAAGCGTTGGGGGTCGGGGAAGAACTGGCCCACACCTCGATTCGTTTCGGCCTGGGCCGCTTCAACACCGCCGAAGAAGTTGACTACGTGATCGAGCGAGTGGTGCACGAAGTACAGCGCTTGCGAGATATGTCGCCTCTTTACGAGATGGCAAAGGAAGGCATTGATCTCAAAACGTTCCAGTGGGCACGTGAATAACAGGGGTCCTTTCGACGCGAGGAGGTTCGTTTATGGCTTACAGTTCCAAGGTGATTGATCATTACGAGAATCCGCGCAACGTGGGCTCGTTCGCAAAGGACGAACCCAACGTCGGCACGGGTATCGTTGGCGCGCCAGAATGCGGCGACGTCATGAAGCTGCAACTCAAGATCTCCGATGACGGCGTCATCCAAGACGCGCGTTTCAAAACGTTCGGATGCGGGAGCGCAATCGCAAGTTCGAGCTACGTGACGGAGCTGGTGAAAGGGAAAACGCTCGAGGAGGCGATGCAAATCAAAAACACCCAAATCGTCGAAGAGCTCGCCTTGCCACCAGTCAAGATTCACTGCTCCGTGCTGGCGGAAGACGCGATCAAAGCGGCAATTGCCGATTGGAAGCGGCGCAAAGGGTTACTCTCGGAAGAGAAGGAAGAAAAAAGGGCAGCGCACGGCTGAGGGTGTTCTGTGGCTATCACGATCTCTGAACGTGCCGCGGAAAAGATTCGCAGTCTGGTTGAGCAAAGCGGAAAGGAAGGGGTCGCCCTGCGCATCAAGGTCGTCGGAGGCGGCTGCTCGGGGCTTCAGTACAAGATGGATCTCGACGTCGAACGACCCGGCGATAAGGCCTTTGGCGAAGGACCGGCGCGCATTTTGGTCGACCGTAAGAGCTTCCTTTACCTCAACGGAACCGAATTGGACTACAACGAAGGCCTCATGCAGTCGGGCTTTACCCTGCGCAACCCGAACGTGAAGCGCTCCTGTGGTTGCGGTGCCTCGTTTACTGTGTGACCGGAACCCCGCTCATGAGCGAAACCAACGTACCCCCTCTTGCCGAAGCTTCCCCACAGTCCCACCAGGTTGGGACAGGCCGCAGGCCGCTGCGTTGCTGGCGGTGTGGAGAGCAAGAGCGCTCGCTTCTGTTCTGCCAGAGATGCGGAGTTATCCAGCCGTTTCCCGAAGACACTGACTATTTCGAGGTCTTCGGTTTACCGCGTTCGCTTGCGCTGGATCAAAACCTCCTCAAGCAACGCTACTACGAACTGCACCGGCTGTTGCATCCTGACCGTTTCCAGACCTCGAGCCCAGAAGAGCGACAGGCGAGCCTGCGCAATACCGCACTGATCAACCAAGCCTACCGTACGCTGAAGGACCCCGAGGACCGAGGCGTGTATTGGCTTACCTTACACGGCGAAGCCCTCGGCAAGAGAAACCAGGGAGTGCCTCCGGACTTGGCCGCCCTCGTTTTCGAGACTCAGGAGCTCTTGGAAGAGTTCTCCCAAGATCCGGCGCGGCAAGCGGAGGTGGAGCGAGTCCGCGAACATATCGTCGAGCGCTGCGCAGCACTGCGCGCCAGGCTCGAAGAGTTCTATGCTCGTTTCCCAAGCGCCGCGGGGAGCGCGGAACTTGCCGAACTGAAGCGGATCCTTTCTGCCCTTTCGTACTTGTCTACCCTGCTGCGCGACGTCGAACGGGCGCTGGAGAAACACTCTCGATGAAACGAATTTACGGAATCGATCTCGGTACCACTCACAGTCTTATCGCTTACTCAGAAGGGGGTACGAGCCACATCGTGTGCGACCCAGAAACGGGCTCGCCACTGTTACCCTCGGTCGTTTCTTTTCTTGGGCCAGACCAATACGTCGTCGGAAACGCAGCCAAGGCCCGGGCCCTCAAGCATCCGCGCGAAACCATCGCCTCGGTAAAGCGCCTTATGGGGCTCGGCTGGGAGCACGTTTCAGCGGAAGACCGCCAGGCGTACCCCTTCGCTCCGGAAGAGGGGGGAGGAATCGTCCGCTTCCAGATTCATGGGCGCACGTACACCCCGCCGGAAATTTCCGCGTTGATTCTCAGCGAACTCAAGCGATGGGTGCGGGTAGGCCTCGGCGAGGAGGTAGAGCAGGTCATCATCACGGTGCCCGCCTACTTCAACGATTCTCAGCGCCAGGCAACTCGCGATGCCGGCCGGCTGGCGGGGTTAGACGTAGTACGGCTTCTCAATGAGCCCACTGCTGCCGCGCTCGCATACGGGCTCGACAAGAAGAAACAAGGTCACATCGCTGTGTACGACTTAGGCGGAGGAACGTTCGACATATCCATTCTCCACTTGCACGAGGGGATCTTCGAGGTTCTCTCGACGAGTGGGGACACTCGCCTCGGTGGCGATGATATGGACCGCCTCGTCGTGGACGTGCTCCTCGAGGACGTACCGGACAGCGCGCGTACCGACCCCGATGTCCTACAGGCGGCGCTGAGCGCTGCGGAACAAGCAAAGCGCCTTTTGTCCGAGCAGGACGAAACCGTGGTGCAGTTCGAGGCCTTGGGCCGGACCTACCAGCGTAGGCTCAACCGCCAGCAACTGGAACACCTCGTGCGACCGATCGTAGAGCGCACTCTCGACCCGTGCCGCCAGGCACTTTCCGACGCCGGCCTATCGAACAAGGATCTCGATGACGTTGTTCTGGTCGGGGGGGCGACACGCATGCCTCTGGTACGCGCCATCGTCAGGGAGTTTTTTTGCCGCCAACCACACACGGAACTCGACCCCGACCAGATTGTCGCACTTGGAGCTGCTGTTCAGGCCGGGGTTTTGAGCGGGCGCTCCGACGACGTACTGCTGCTCGACGTTGTGCCTCTTTCCCTCGGCATCGAGACCGTGGGCGGGGTGATGGAACGCATCATCGAGCGCAACACCACGATCCCCTGCTCGGTTCGCCAAGAGTTCACAACCTTTGTCGACAACCAAACCGCGGTGGACTTTCACGTCCTGCAGGGAGAGCGCGAGCTAGCCAAAGACAACCGCAGCTTGGCTCGTTTCCAACTTCGGGGAATCGAGCCACAGCCGGCCGGAGTGCCACGCATCGAGGTCACTTTCACCATCGATGCCAACGGGATCCTCAACGTCACCGCCCGAGATAAGCGAACAGGACGCGAGCAGTCCGTGGACGTGAAGCCGTCGTACGGACTGACGGACGAGGAGATTGAGCGTATGCTCGAGGAGTCTTTCGAGCACGCAGAGGAGGACGTGCGACAACGCTTGTTGATCGAGGCGCGCACCGATGCGGAGTCGCTCTTGCGGGTGACCCGCAAGCAGTTGAGCGCAACCCACGTGCCCACAGAAGAACAGGCGGCGATCGATCGAGCTGTGGCGGCGCTGGAAGAGGCCATGCAGGGGGAAGACTACAATTTGATTCGCGACCGGATCGAGGACCTCAAACAGGCCACCGATCCGCTGGCTCGACGCATCATGGACGAGGCCATTCGCGCAGCACTGGAAAACAAACGCGTAGACGAGCTGGCTTGAGCAGGGGAGTACCATGGGGCTCAAGTGGACGGACACGGAAGAAATCGCCATCCAGCTTTTCGAGCGCCACCCGGAGGTGCACCCACTGAGCGTCCGCTTCACGGATTTGCACCGCTGGGTTTCCGAACTTCCAGACTTCGACGACGATCCGAAAGCATCGAACGAGAAAAAGTTGGAGGCCATCCAGATGCGATGGCTGGAGGAGTGGCAAGACCACAATGAGTGAGACCCGCTTTCGTTGGCCGGAGGGCGGCGCCCGCCATGATGCAGATCAGCCGTAAGGTAGATTATGCGCTGCGTGCCGTCCTGTACCTTGCGGAGCAGCCACCGACACGGCCCATCCCGGTAAGCGAAATTTCCCTGCGTCGCCGCATCCCGAAAAAGTTTCTCGAAAAAATTATCGGGGCTCTAATTCGCGCTGGCTTAGTGCAGTCTCACCGAGGAGCTCACGGCGGCTACACTCTTTCCCGACCTGCCGGCGACATCACCTTCCGCCAAGTGATCGAGGCGGTCGAAGGGCCGATTTCCTTAAATCTCTGCATCGCACGGCAGCGGGAGTGCGCGGTGCTATCGTCGTGTACCATGCAACGCGTTTGGGTCGAGGGCCAACGCCGCATGCTGGAAGTTTTCGACTCGACGACTTTGGAAGATGCCCAACTGCCGAGCGCGATGAATGGTCACGCGCGCATGGTCGTCTAAGGGCTACTTTTGGAAAGGAGCCGCAGCCATGCCGGATGCCGGGTCGGATCAGTTCAAACACCTTCTCCAACCAGACAGCGTCTTACCGTCCCAGTACCTGGCTGGCGCAGCGAAACGCGTGCGGCAAGAGCCGGTCGTACGGCTGATCGAGGCCATGCTGAGAGATGCGGTCGAATGCTTTCAAAAGCACCTGTTCGCAAGCAAACGCAAACACCAGGACGCTTTCCGCGAGGCGGAGCTATGGATTTGCTCCACGGATCGCTCGTGGCCGTTCGCCTTCGAAAACGTATGCGAGATCTTAGGTATCGAGCCCAATTATTTGCGTCGCGGGTTGCTCGAATGGAAGGAGCGCCAACTCTCCCGCCAGCGCGAGTACGGGGAATCGGTACCGATGCGTGACAAGCCTCGCGCCCCAGCCCCACGCCGCTGCAGGCCGCGCTGAGGCACTACCTGTAGCCCGCGCTCCTCTGCGGCTCGATTGCGTTTTTGTCGAGCCCTGCTGTTCGCTTTGCTAAGCGACGCTCATGCGTGCAGGCTCGCGGATGTGGGGAAAGGTGCCGTTTCACTTTGTCAGTGAGGGCTTGCGGCGGTTCTTGGGCAGTCGCAAGCCATACGCAACACTGTTCATCGAGGTTTCGGGGGAACTCCTGGAGACACCCCCTCCGCCTTGGGGCGCTTCGCGACCACGTACGTTCGCGGAACTTGTCGCAGTGTTGCGCGCTGCCCGCTGCGACCCTCAATTGCGCGCCCTGCTGCTGTCTTTCCAGGACGCTCACCTCGGTTGGGCACAGGCCTTCGAGCTGCGCCGGTGCATCGCCAAACTCAAGGACGCCGGAAAACACGTTTGGGTGGTTCTCGCGCACGCCAGTGTGCAAGAATACGTAGCCGCCAGCGCGGCAGGGAAACTGTTCGTGTGTCCGGCAGGAGGCGTGGAATTAGCCGGGCTCGCAATCGAGACCATGTTTTTCGCCCGCGCGATGGAGAAGCTCGGCGTCGAAGCGTATTTCGTCCAGGCCGGGTCCTACAAGTCCGCGGCCGAGGTTTTTACCCGTACCTCGATGTCCCCAGCGCATCGTGAGATGGCGGAACAACTGGTTGACGATCTTTACCGGCAGGTCGTATCGGCGGTCGCGGAGAGTCGTGGCTGGAACGGGGAACAGGCGCACGCCGTGTGCAGCCGCGGACCTTTCAGCGCTGCAGAAGCGTTGGAAGCCAAGCTCGTTGACGAAGTCGACTACCCCCTGAGCGCGGGCGAGAAGCTGCAAAAGCAAATCGGCGACGCTTTACCGATGATCGAGTACCCAACGTATGTTCGGCGGCGTCAACGAGAACTGAAACGGCTGAGCAAGCGCTTCCGCAAACGGTGCGTCGCGCTCCTCTACGCAAGCGGCCCAATCATGCCGGACGGCTATGGGAAGCTGTTCCCGGGCGCAGCGGGCCGCTTCGCGGAGTTCCAACGTTGCCTGCGCCAGCTCGTGGAGGAGGCTGGCGTGAAAGCCGTGGTGATCCGCATTGATAGCCCGGGAGGTTCGGCGGTCGCCTCCGATCTGCTCTGGCACGAAGTCGAACGGCTTGCCCAGGCCAAGCCGGTGGTCGTCTCCTTAGGAAGCGTCGCCGCCTCGGGCGGTTACTACCTCGCACTCGGCGGCTGGCTGGTCGTTGCCGAAGCCGTGACTCTTACCGGGTCCATTGGAGTCCTGAGTGGCCGTTTTCGCCTGCGCCGCCTTTACGACCACCTTGGCATCGACAAAGACCGAGTGGAACGAGGAGCCCACACCGCCTTGCATTCGGATTATGCCGAACTGTCAGAAGAAGAGGCGGCCATCCTGCAGCGCCATGCCGAAGAATTTCACCGGCGCTTCAAGGAACTCGTTGCGCACGCACGGCACATCTGCCCAGAGAAGATCGAAAGGATCGCGAACGGGCGGGTGTGGACCGGCGAGCGAGCCCTGCAGATGGGGCTCGTTGACCAACTGGGTGGGCTCGAAGATGCAATCCGAGAAGCGAAACAGTTGGCGGGCTTTGACCCTGATGACCCGATCCCGGTCGTCCCGTTTCCGCGCCCGCGCAGCTTGATCGAGATGCTGCTTCGCCCTGTCCGTCGCAGACAACCAGTGCCCGTTCCTCCCCGCGCGCTCCTGGATCTCCTGGAAAGGCCTCACGCTTGGGCGATCCTCCCCTATCAACTAACGATTCGCTGAGGGGTTGGCGCTCCCTCATCGTGCTGCCTTCTTGACCGAGTCAGAACTACCGCGTATACATACTGACCGCTTGGTTTAGATTGCTCGGCCAGCCAAACCTTCCGCTCGGGAACCGGTGGCGTTGGTCGCGACAAAACAGCAAAAAATATGGTTTGCTCAGATAAGGTGTTGCGCAACAGGATCCTAACCGACAGGTTTAGTCCAATCGGTCAGGACGGGCCGGTCGCAAAGGCCGTTTGGGCCAAAGCGCACGCCAACCTTGCCCTAGTAAAGTATTGGGGCAAGCGGGACGAGGAGCACAATCTTCCGGCCGTCGGTAGCATCTCCCTCACCCTCGCACCGCTCGCAACTGAGGTCCGCGTTACGCAAAGCCAATGCGACCAGATCCTGGTGAACGGATCCCCAGTACCCCAGCCGGCTAAGAAAAAGTTGGTTCGGTTTCTGGATTTCGCCCGCTCGATTGCCGGGACGGAGGTGAGACTGTCCGTTGAAGTTCACACCAATTTCCCGGTTGCTGCGGGACTCGCCTCGTCGGCTTCCACGTTTGCGGCGCTGGCCGCCGCACTGAACAAGTTCCTGGGGCTGGGCTTAGACCCCACCCGGCTTTCCGCGGTCGCACGGCGTGGGTCGGGCTCGGCCGCTCGTTCCATTTTTGGAGGATTTGTCGAGTGGATCGCTGGTGAGCGTCCCGATGGAGAAGACTCGGTTGCCGTACCCATCGCCCCCAGTGATCACTGGCGGCTTTCGGTGGTCATTGCGGTCACCAACTCACAGCCGAAACGCGTGAGTTCGAGCGATGGCATGCGGCTCACACAGCACTCTCTCTTTTTTACCGCATGGCAAAAAGAACAGGAGGCCGATCTGACCCTCGCTCGTCAAGCAATTCTACGAAGAGACTTTCACGGTCTCGGAGAAATTGCCGAACACAGCGCTCTAAAGATGCACGCGCTGATGATGGCAGCACGGCCTGCCCTTCTGTACTGGGAGCCTGCAACGGTGGCTGTGCTGCAGCGGGTGCAGGACCTGCGGCGAAGTGGGGTAGCAGCGTACTGCTCGATTGATGCCGGCCCACAAGTCAAAGTCCTCTGCCAGCCTCCAGACCAAGAGCGGGTGATCGTTGCCCTAAGCGAGATCGGGAGCCTGAGCGTACTCGTCGCTGAGCCAGGTCCAGGGGTGCAGGTGAGGGAGGTTTGTCCATGAAACCACAGTTGACCGTTACTGCGCCCGGTAAGCTGTTCTTGCTCGGGGAGTATGCCGTGCTCGATGGGGCACCGGCGGCAGTCGCGGCGGTCTCGCCAGGCGTCGAGGTTCGCTTCGAGCGGCCCAACGGGATCGCCGGTCTTCATTTGATCGCTCCTCAGATCGGAGAACGCCTCGAGCTGTGCCCTACCGCACTTCCGGAGCCAGCCGGACCGCTCCGCTTTGTGCTGGCCAGCCTGAGGCAGATTCCCACCGAGCAAGCGCGGAAAATCTTGCCAGGCCTGCGGATTGTTGCGCAAGCGCGCTGCCCGCGCATCGGAGAAAAACTTGGCTTGGGGTTGAGCGCGGCTTTTTGCGCCGCGGTGACGGCTGGTCTGTATTCACTGTGCCATCCGAGTGTTGCCCTCGAACAAGCACGGCCAACAGTTTTCCAGTGGGCACTCTCGGCTCATCGAATGGCGCAGGGGGGGGCAGGCAGCGGCGCCGACGTGGCCGCCAGCGTGTACGGCGGGATCCTTTGGTACGAACTGGAAACTCCCGACGAGCCCGTGATCCGTCCGGTACATCCGGTCACGTGGCCCACCCTTGTGGTGGCATGGACCGGCGTTCCTGCGGACACCACCGATTGGATTCTTCGTTACCGCCTAGCCAGCCGTGTTTGTCCACCCGCCCACGCCTGTTTTCTCGATTATTCGGCCAGCGCGGTTCGGGACCTCGCATACGCCCTCGAGCATGGAAGGAGCCTGCACCACCCGGTGGGCTGCGCCACGCACGCTTTACGCCACTTTGCCCAGCGTACTGGGTTTGCGGTCTTTCGCCACGAGATCGAAGAAGCGATCGCGATCGCGCGGGATTTGGGCCTGCCTGCAAAATGGTCCGGGGCTGGTGGAGGCGACTGCGTCTTTGCACTCGCGCCAAATGAGAGCGCGGGCAACAAGTTACGTGCTGCCTGGGAAGATGCCGGCTTCCCGACGCTTGACGTGAACTGGGCGAGGGAAGGGGTTGCCTATGCCGAAACTTGAGAAGTCCAAGCCAGCTCCAAGCACCATTGAGCAGCGCAAACATTCTCACCTCGAGCTGTGTGCCCGCGCACCAGTGGAGCACGTGGGGAAAACGACCCTCTTCGAAGATGTCGAACTTATCCACAACGCCCTGCCCGATCTCAGTTGGAATGAACTCGACACTTCACTTGAGTTTCTCGGCAAAAGGTTGCGCGCACCCATTGTGATCACCGGGATGACCGGCGGCACCGGCGACGCTTTCGCCGTAAACCGCGACCTCGCAACCGTTGCCGAAGAACTCGGAATTGGCTTCGGACTCGGCAGTCAGCGGGCGATGGAAGCGGAGCCGAGCACGGCGTGGACGTACCAGGTTCGTGACTTCGCGCCTTCTACCCTTCTCCTAGCCAATATCGGGCTCACCCAAGCGGCGCAGCACCGTCCGGATACCATCGAAGCGCTGGTCCGCGCTGTCGGTGCAGACGCGCTGTGCGTCCACTTGAATCCCGCCCAAGAACTCATTCAACCCGAAGGGGACAGAGACTTTCGCCACGGCACAGCGACCTTTGCGCGGCTCGCACAGAGCTGTTCGGTCCCGATCGTTGCCAAGGAAACGGGCTGCGGCGTTTCGCCTGAGGTGGCGCACCGCCTGGTCCGAGCCGGGGTCAGGGTCATCGACGTGTCTGGAGCCGGAGGAACCTCATGGGTCAAAGTCGAGACGCTCCGAGCGGATGGCCGTGGCCGCCGGCTCGGGGAAACGTTCCAAAACTGGGGCATTCCTACCGCGGCTGCACTCGCCTCCGTACGCGACTGTGGCGCAGTGCTGATCGCGAGTGGCGGCATCCGCAGTGGGCTGGACATGGCTAAGGCCCTCGCTCTGGGCGCCACTCTGTGCGGCGCCGCCCTTCCTGTTTTCCGCGCCTACCGGGCCGGTGGCAAAGAAGCGGCTGCCAATTTGATCCAGGATCTGATCCGCGGCCTCAAGACCGCGATGCTTCTCAGTGGCTCGCGCAACCTTGCGGAACTGCGCTCCAAGCCGGTGGTCGTCGGAACCCAACTGCGCACATGGATCGAGGCCCTACGCAAGACGGTTCGCTGAAAAGGAGGTACGAGCAATGAACAAAGCCTCACTGAGTTCGCGCATCGAAGGATTTTACAAACTGCCACGCAAAGAGCGACTGAGCACGCTTGCACGCTGTGCTGGCCTCGAGGACAACGAAGTCGCCGAGCTTCTCAACCCTACGCCCCTGGCTTTCGAGGCTGCCGATCACATGATCGAAAACGCGATCGGCGTCCTCGGCTTACCGCTCGGTGTTGGACTGAATTTTCTAATCAACGGGCGCGAGCGCCTCGTGCCCATGGCAGTGGAGGAACCTTCGGTAGTCGCCGCCGCCAGCTTTGCGGCTCGGCTGGTGCGCGAGGCCGGGGGCTTTTTCGCCGAGGCGGAGCCATCGCTCATGATCGGTCAAATCCAGTTGGTGAAGGTGCCCGATCTGGAGGGCGCTGCGCAGCGGCTCCAAGCGTCAATGGGTCGCATCTTGGCTGCCGCCAATGCCGTGCATCCCAACATGCTCAAAAGAGGAGGCGGAGCCCGGAAACTCGAGGTCCGCGCCCTCCCGGAGACCCCCTGCGGCCCCATGCTAGTCGTCCACCTGATTGTGGATGTGGGCGACGCCATGGGCGCAAATGCAATCAACAGCATGGCGGAGGCGGTCGCGCCCCTCGTTGGTGAAATTGCAGGTGGAGAAGTCCGCTTGCGAATTCTTTCCAACCTCGCCGACCAACGGCTCGCGCGCGCCACGGCGCGCATCCCGTTCGCAGTACTCAAAACCGAGAGATTTTCCGGTGAGGAGGTTGCCGCGCGGATCGAGGAGGCGTGGGCTTTCGCTTATGCAGACCCCTACCGAGCCGCAACTCATAACAAGGGGATCATGAACGGCATTGATGCCGTGGCCTTGGCAACCGGGCAAGATTGGCGCGGCATCGAGGCGGGGGCGCACGCCTACGCAGCGCGCAGCGGACAGTACCGTCCACTGAGTGAGTGGCGGGTGGAAAACGGAGCTCTGCTGGGATCGATCGAACTGCCGCTGGCAGTTGGGATCGTGGGCGGCAACCTCGAATGCAATCCCAGAGCGAACTTTGGTTTGCGTCTCCTCCGCGCCCAAAGTGCGCGCGACCTTGCCGCGGTCATGGCCGCTGTCGGTTTGGCCCAGAACTTCGCTGCTGTGCGAGCCCTAGCCACCGACGGCATCCAGCGGGGCCATATGGCTCTGCACGCACGCGGCCTGGCCATCGCTGCCGGCGCCACAGAAGAAATCGTCGATCAAGTCGTGGAGGAACTCATCGCCAGCGGCGAGATCAAGCTTGGGAAGGCACGCGAGATCGTCGCTTCTCGCAAACAAGCTGCCTGAAAACAGAGCCGATGCTGGCAATCGGACAGGGCCGTGCCCCCGGCAAGGTCATTCTGCTCGGCGAGCATGCCGTGGTCTACGGTTACCCGGCCATTGCTTTAGCCATTGATCGCTTCATTGAGGTCACTCTGTATCGAGGTGCCCCACCAGCGGCCGCAAGGACTCAGGGTGCATCCGCGCCACCCCACCAGCCGTCGGCCAGCGACACGCCAAGCCTTGCACAGATTCTCGCCCGAGCTGCGCTATGCCTCGGCCTGCCCGCAGATCGCCTGCAGGTCCAGCTTCGTAGCCACCTGCCGCCAGGAGTGGGGCTAGGGAGTTCTGCCGCACTGAGTGTGGCTACCTTACGCGCGCTCTCACGTCTCATGCAGCGCCCGTACACAGACGGCCAGATTTGCCGGGCGGCCTACGAGCTGGAGCGCCTATTTCACGGGCAACCCTCTGGCATTGACAACACCACCGTCACTTACGGAGGCGTGCTCCGCTACAGCCGCAACAACGGCTTTGCACGGCTGGACGTTTCCCAACCACTCCCCCTCCTCGTGGTCGTCGGCCGATGCGCGCGGCAAACCCGCGTTGTGATCGAAAGACTGCGTGCGCTGCGGGAGGAGCGCCCGAGCTTTGTGGAAAGCCGCTTCGCAAGGATCGGCGCACTTGCGCGCTTGGCCGAGCGCGCCCTCAGCAGGGGTGACTGGCAAACGCTCGGCGCCTTGTTCCTTGAAAACCACGCCCTGCTGCGGGAATTGGACATTTCCACCCCCGAGCTCGATGAAATCGTCGCGCTCGCCTCCGAGCGGGGAGCGCATGGCGCAAAACTCACCGGCGGTGGTGGCGGAGGGGCGGTCGTGTGCTTGGTTCCGGAAAACCCGGCCGAGTTCGCCACCTGGTTCCGCGCGCGCGGCTGGGAGGCATTCCCAGTCAAAACCTTTGTTCCTGAGAGAGGGATCTTTTTATGAACGATTTAGCTCACAAGGCTTCCGATTTCGTTTCGCCACCGTCCGGCTTACCGCTTCAGCAAAGCCCCGTGGCTCGGCTCGACGAAGCCATCCGCCGCACACAGCAAAAGCTGCTCGCGATCCAGCACCATGATGGATACTGGCACTTCCCCCTAGAAGCCAACGTCACCATGGACGCCGAGTACATTTTCTTCAACCGCTTCATGGGGCGAGAAGCCGCCAAGCAGGAGGGCCGGATCACCGACCACATGCTTGCCACGCAACGCGACGACGGGTCGTGGGCCTTGTTTCCCGGCGCCGCTGGGCATGTGAGCCTTACCATCGAGGCGTACTTCGCACTAAAGCTCGCTGGCTTTCCCGCCGACTCGGAGCCACTCCGGCGAGCCCGTGAATTCATCCGTGCTCACGGAGGGCTTGCCAGGGCAGGCGTGTTCACGCGCTGCTTTCTCGCCTACTTCGGGCAGTTCCCTTGGTACGGACTGCCGAGCATGCCGGTGGAACTCATCCTCCTTCCTCCTTGGTTCCCCATTAACATTTACGCCCTCTCCAGTTGGGCCCGGGAAACGGTCGTCCCGCTCACCGTCCTGTTTGCCAAGCGCCCGCACGTGCCGATTGCCACGCACGAGACCGTGGAAGAACTCTGGCTTTCTCCGCCCACTCCCGAAGCCGTCCGCTTTACTGGGAGCCAGAGTTGGCTCTCGTGGCGGAACTTTTTCCTCGCCGTCGACCGGACGCTGAAAATGCTCGAGGTCTACGCGCCTTTCAACCCGTTTCGGCAGCGCGCCCTACGCCGGGCAGAGAGGTGGATTCTCGAACGCCAGGATCGCAACGGAGGCTGGGGCGGCATCCAACCCCCGATGCTGAACTGTGTCATGGCACTGCGAACTTTGGGATACCCAGATGACCACCCCGCAATCCAAAAAGGAATTCAAGCAATCGAGGACTTTTTGATCGCAGACGGGGACGCACTGATGATGCAGCCCTGCGTTTCCCCTACGTGGGACACAGCTCTTGCGGCCAAGGCCCTCCTCGACTCAGGGATCGCGGCTGATCATCCAGCGCTGCAGCGGGCCGCCGACTGGCTCCTTCGTCAGCAGATCTTCAAGCCGGGAGACTGGAGCGTCTACAACCCGCACCTGGAGCCAGGTGGATGGGCCTTCGAGTTCGCCAACGACTGGTACCCCGACGTGGACGACACCGCCGTCATCCTGATGCAACTGAGGCGGATTGCAACCGCCGATCACCGCCGAACAATGCGGGCAATCGCGTACGGGTTTCAGTGGGCCATGGGTATGCAAAGCCGCAACGGTGGTTGGGCGGCGTTCGATACGGACAATGACCGCGAGTTTCTCAACCAAATCCCGTTTGCCGATCTGGAGGCGATGATCGATCCGCCGACCGAGGATCTGACCGGACGCTTGCTGGAACTCATGGGCGAATTTGGCTTCGACCTGCGCAGCCACCGAGCCAGACGTGCGATTTCGTTCTTGCTCGATCGGCAACGGCCCAGCGGTGCTTGGTGGGGCCGTTGGGGAGCGAATTTCATTTATGGCACCTGGTCGGTGCTCTCCGGACTCCGCGCCATTGGTGCAGACCTGAACGCACCCTATGTTCGGCGCGCGGTCGGATGGCTCAAACGGTGCCAGAATGGTGATGGCGGTTGGGGAGAAACCCTCGCCTCCTACGAGGACGAAACCCTGGCGGGCCGCGGTGATTCCACGCCCTCTCAAACTGCTTGGGCCATTCTCGGCCTTTTGGCCGGCGAGGAAGAAATCAGCCCTGCGGTGGAACGAGGAATCGAGTACCTGCTGCGCACGCAACGGCCAGACGGAACCTGGGACGAGTCGTTGTGGACCGGCACAGGCTTCCCGCGCCATTTCTACCTTCGGTACGACGGCTACCGCACGTACTTCCCACTGATGGCCTTGGGGCAATTCCGCGACCGTTTGCAGCGTGCCGCGAGTAAGGGCCCGGCCTCGCGGGCCACCCATCGCCTCCGCGGCCCCTCCGCCACTTCGTTGCCCGTAGCGCCGGTCGAGGTTTGACAGATGAATCGCGACCGGCTCGAGGAAGCCTACGCCATTTGCTGGCGCATCGCCTGCACCCACTACGAGAACTTTCCTATCGGCTCTTTGCTCTTACCGCGTCCCCTGCGCAGACACTTAGCCGCCATTTACGCCTTTGCCCGCATTGCCGACGACTACGCCGACGAAGAACGCCGAAGCCCTGCCGAGCGCCTCGCCTTGCTCGACGCCTGGCAACAGCACCTCGAAGCTGCGTACGAAGGTCGCCCGCAGGCGCCTGTGTTTGTCGCGCTGGCTCACACCGCTGAACTTTTCTCCATTCCGCGTGCGCCGTTTGACGCCTTGCTCGAAGCATTTCGCTACGATGCGCAGTTCCGTCCCTTTTCCTCGTTCGAAGAACTCCGCGCTTACTGTTCTCGCTCGGCTGATCCTGTCGGACACCTCGTCCTATACCTGTTTGGGTACCGCGACCAGGAACGACACGCGCTCGCCGACCAGATCTGCACCGGGCTGCAACTGACCAACTTCTGGCAAGACCTCGCCAGCGACGCCCGACGAGGCCGCCTCTACCTGCCACTGGATGACTTGCAGCGATTTGGCGTCGAGCCAGCCCAGATTTTCCGCGGCGAAATGGACGAACCGCTGCGCGCGTTGCTAGCGTTTCAAGTGCAACGGGCGAGAGAATTTCTGCTCCGCGGACTGGAACTGAGCCAGCGGGTTGGCCCTCAACTGGCCCGCGAGGTCCGCCTCTTTGCACTGGGCGGCCTCGCCATCCTCGATCGAATCGAGTGGCAGCGCTTCGACGTGTTCACACAACGGCCCGTTTTATCGCGGTGGGACCGTGTGCGGCTCCTCGCCCTCGCTTGTGCAGGGCTCCCCCGAGCGCCACGCCCCGCTGTCGCGCAACACCTCAACCCCAGTCGCCCCTCTTCCTCACTGGCCGCCGACTACCAATACTGCGAGCAAGTGACACGCCGCAGTTCGAGCAATTTTTACTATGCGTTCTTGCTGCTCCCCCCTGAGAAGCGACGAGCGCTGTGCTCGGTGTACGCGTTCTGCCGGTTTGTTGACGACTTGGCTGACCGTTCCCCAGCGGGCGCTTCACCTCGAGCTTTGCTCCACCAGTGGCGCGCCGAACTCGAGCGCGTGTTCGACGACCGGGCTTGCCACCCGATCAGTCGCGCGCTGGCGGATACCGTGCGGCGATTTGCGCTTGCAAAGGAGCACTTTCTCGAGCTGATCGCTGGCGTAGAGATGGACCTAACAACTACCTCCTACCAGACCTGGGACGAACTCCGAGCTTATTGCTACCGCGTTGCCAGCACGGTCGGGCTGCTGTGTATCGAAATCTTCGGCTACCGAAACCCGAGTGCCCGCCAATACGCAGTGGACCTGGGCATCGCCTTCCAACTCACCAATATCTTGCGCGACGTGCGGGAAGACGCGGAGCGCGGGCGCCTCTACTTGCCTCGCGCGGACCTTGTTCAGTTCGGCTGCCGCCCAGAGGAACTTTTACTGGGTCACTACTCACCACAAGTCGCCGCCCTGCTCGCCTTCGAATGTGGCCGCGCCCGCGCGCACTACCTGCGGGCTCGCGCCGCCCTCGCCGATGAAGACCGGCGCAGCCTGGCCGCGGCCGAGGCCATGCGCGCCATCTACCAGCGGCTGCTCAACCGCATCGAGCGGCAGAACTTCGACGTCTTCCAGAAGCGGATCACTCTGCCTCGTTATGAAAAAATGACGCTAGCCTTGACCGCCTGGGGTCGCGCGCAGTTCGCAACAGCTCGAGCAACCTGATGGCCAGTCCCCCCGTCCTCCTATGCAGCAACCTCAAGTGATTGTGATCGGTGGCGGCTTCGCTGGTCTTTCCGCCGCCGTCGAACTCGCAGCAGCAAGGACTCCCGTGCTGTTGCTCGAGGCGAAGGCAATGCTCGGAGGGCGGGCATGCTCGCGCTTCGACCGTGTACTGGGCACGTGGGTGGATAACGGGCAACACGCGATGATGGGTTGCTACCGGGAAACCCTGGCGTTCCTCCAGCGCATCGGCGCCTGCGGAAAGCTTCACCGGCAAGCCAACCTGAGAGTGGACCTGCTCGACCGAGAGCGGCGCTGGTGGAAGCTAGCCGCTCCCCCCTGGCCGTCTCCCCTCCACATGGTTTCTGCGCTCCTGCACTTCTCCGCTCTCACGAAAAAAGAAAGACTGCTCGCTCTGCTCGCTGGCTTGCGCTGGATGCAGTGGCGTCGCGTTGGCGCGCCATGGCTCCGCTTCGGAAGCGTGGCGGACTTGTTCGACATGACCTGCCAGTCCTCGCGGGCCCGCAAATACCTGTGGGACCCGATCGTCATCGCCACAATGAACGAACGGCCGGAGAAGGCAGCAGCGCAGCCGTTCGCTGAAGTTCTCGCCCGCGCCTTCTTTGCCTCGCGCACAGATTCCCAGTTCGTATTCTCGCAGGTAGGTTTGAGCGACCTTTACGTGCAGCCCGCTTTGCGGTTCTTGCAGCAGCACGGAACCCGGGTGCTCACCCAGGCAGTGGCGTCCGAGCTCGTAGTCCAAAACGGCCGCGCCAAGGCGGTGCGCACCCGAGATGGCAAAGAGTTTCCCACCTTAGCCGTCGTTTGCACGGCCCCGCCTGAGCAGGCCGCCGGGTTGCTCGGGCGAAGAGAGTGGGCCGAACTCTTTTCCCATGCCCCGATTGTGTCCGTCCATCTCGCCTATGGCGGGCGAATCCACATGCCGCCGTTTGTGGGCCTGATCGGCACCCACGCTCAATGGCTCTTTCACCGGCGCTCACTAACCAAGGCTACGCCGCAAGACGACGAACCGGGAGGCGAGATCCTGAGCGTGGTGCTGAGCGCCGCACGCGAGGAGGTGCATTGGGACGACACCCGGCTGGTCCGCATCATCCGCCAAGAAATCGAATCCCTGCTGCCCGAATTGCGCCACGCACCGTTCCTCGCTGCCCGGGTCATCCGCGAAAAACGAGCCACGGTCTCGCTCACTCCGGCTTCCCAACACCACCGCCCGCCGACTGCCACCCAATTTTCCAACGTCTTTTTGGCCGGCGATTGGACCGCTACTGGCCTTCCCGCAACCATTGAAGGGGCCGTGCTTTCGGGAAAAATCGCCGCCCAGGCGGTGCAGAAAGCGCTTTCCCATGGCTACACTGGGAACTCATGATCGTGGCCGTGGCAGCCTTACCCTGGGAGTGCGCTGTGCTCCGCCGGCGGTTGCGACACCTCACCCGTTGGCACCTGGGAGGCAAAATCCAGGCTTGGGTGGGTGAGGCAGGGGGAACGAGTATGGGCGTGGTCCAATCTGGAGTCGGTCTGGTACGCGCCGAGGCAGCCGCCGCGCGGGCGCTCGCCGATGGGGGTGCGACGCTGGCTCTTTCCTTCGGCTGCGCCGGCGGACTGGTACCCGGGTTAAGCCCCGGCGCAATCGTCGTAGCCGACCGGGTCATTGACGCCTCCAGCAACACCGCCAGCATGGTGGCGCGTGCAGAACGAGAGCGCTTGCTTGCAGCAGCCAACCGCGCGCAGCTGGCCGTGCACGAGGGAGCCGTGGTCAGCACTCCACGACCGCTGCTCTCCGCTGCAGAGAAGGAGCACGCCGCTCGGAATTTCGGGGCGCTAGCAGTAGACATGGAGAGCGCGGCAATCGCAGCCTCTGCCGAACGGCGGCGGATCCCCTTCGCTTGCGTGCGCGCAATCTTGGATCCTGTGACCTGCGATTTGCCGGAAGAAAGCTTGATTGACCCGGCGAGCGGCAACCCCCGACCGCTGGCTCTGCTCCGCTATTTGTGGAAGCGAGACAATCCGGTTGGAGAATTGCGAAAACTCAACGGCCTCAAACGGCAGGCAGAAGAGGGACTCGATCGTCTTTTCGCGGCCTGGCACGACTTGGTACAAGGCGAACCCAAGCGGCAGCGGAAAGAACGAACTTTTTGAGGAGGGCGATACGATGCGATTTCCCCTGCACATCACCACGGACATGATCAAATGGCAGCTTCGCAATTGGTGGCGAGGGAACAAGCGCTACCCCTTCGTACTCATGCTCGAACCTCTCCACACGTGCAATCTTGCCTGTATCGGTTGCTCGCCGGAACGGTACAACGGAGACTTAAAGGACCGACTCCCCCTGGAAGAGTGCCTACGTGCCGTGGATGAAAGCGGCGCGCCTGTGGTCTCGATTTGCGGCGGCGAGCCGACCATCTATCCCGAACTGCCCGAACTGGTGCAAGGAATCATCGAACGCAAACGGCACATTTACTTGTGCACGAATGGCATCTTGCTCGAGCGCTTTTACCAACGCAGCCGACCCCACAAACGCTTGTCGATCAACGTGCATTTGGACGGCCTCCGCGACACGCATGACTTCGTTGTCAACCGCAAGGGTGTGTTCGACAAGGCCATCGCCATGATTCGCGAGGGAAAGAAGCGTGGCTATCGCGTGTGCACGAATACCACCATCTACCGCGAGACAAACATGGACGAAATCGAGCAAATGTGCGCCCTTCTCACGGAAATCGGGGTGGACGGCATCCTACTCTCGCCCGGGTACCACTATGAGAGTCTGAGCGGTGACCACTTCCTGTACAAAGAAGAAATCCACCAAAAGTTCCGGCGTGTCTTGGAACTCTCGCAGAAGTATCGGCTGTACTCGACGCCTCTGTTCCTCCAGTTCGCCGCCGGCTTACGAGACTATCCGTGCACCCCGTGGGGAAACCCGACGCGCACGCCGAAAGGATGGAAGGGCCCGTGCTACCTGATCGCGGGAGAGTACTACCCGACGTGGAAGGAATTCTGGCAGGGAGTTGATTGGGACTACTGGGAAAAGCGGCAAGACCCACGCTGCCAAAACTGCCTCATGCATTCCGGTTTCGAACCTTCGGTCGTGCGCAAGCTCGGCGAGAGCCCTCGGGACATGTGGACCATGTTCCGCTGGAACTTTCTGAGTTGAGAAAAGGTAGCGGCGAACTCTGCCGCTGCCGGCTGCACTGGCCTAAAGCTCCAGTTGCGTTCCGAGTTCGACCACGCGGTTGGGTGGGATCTCGAAGAACGAAGCCGCTGAGGGCGCGTTACGGGCCAGCAGGATGTAGAGCCGCTTTCGCCAGCCCGCCATCCGCGCCCGTCCGGTGGGGAGGAGCGTTTCGCGGCCCAAGAAGAAAGTGGTCGCCATCAGGTCGAAGGAGAGTCCTTTCGCCTGGCAAAAACGCAACACGTCACGAATCCGCGGCGTCTCCATGAACCCGAAGTGTGCAACCACACGGTAAAACCCCTGGCCGAGTTCCGTCACCACGATTTTCTCTTTGTCCGGCACGAGCGGCCGCTTTTCGCTCAAAATGGAGAGCAGCACGACTCGCTTGTGGAGGGTCCGAGTGTGTTTGAAATAATGCAGCAGCACAGCCGGAACACCCGAGGGCGACGAGGTCATCACCACAGCCGTGCCCTCGACGCGCACGGGTTTCTGGTTTTGCACGTCCGCCAGAAAGACCTCCACTGGCAGGCTAGCGCGAGCGAGCATTTCGGCCACCTCAGCGCGACCCCGCTTCCAAGTCGTCAAAATGGTGAAGACCACCCCGCCGATCGCCATCGGGACCCAGCCGCCGTCCGCGATCTTTACCGCGTTCGCGACCAAGTAGGATCCGTCAAACAACAGGAAGAGACCCACTACGGAAGCCGCTACGGGTAAGGACCAGCCCCAGTGTTCCCGGCAGACGGCGTAAAAGAGGACGGAAGTGGCGGTCATGGTCCCGGTCACCGCCAGCCCATATGCCCCGGCCAATGCGCTCGAGGTCTGGAAGCCCAACACCAGCAGCAAGCACATCACCATCAACGCAACATTCACCTCGGGGATGTAAATCTGCCCAGCCTGCGCCTCCGAGGTGTGCACAATATTGAAACGCGGAAGATACCCGAGCTGCGAAGCCTGCTGGGTGAGGGAGAACGCCCCAGAGATCAGTGCCTGAGAAGCAATGACCGTCGCCACGGTCGCCAAGCCAACCAACGGGTAAAGGAACCAAGCCGGGGCCAACTCGAAAAACGGGTTCACGACCGAACTCCCGCGCGCAAGCAGCAATGCCCCCTGGCCGAAGTAATTGAGAAGCAAGCAAGGAAACACCACCAGGTACCAGGATAAGCGAATCGGGCGGGCGCCAAAGTGACCGAGGTCCGCGTACAACGCCTCGCTCCCCGTAACGCACAAGACCACCGCGCCGAGGATCAAAAACCCGTGCAAACCGTTCCGCCAAAAGAACTCGAACGCATGCCAAGGGTTGAGGGCTTGCCACACCGAGACCTCACCGTGCGGCAGCCGGTACACCCCCCACAAACCCAGTACCCCAATGGTCACGAACCAAACCAACATCGTGGGACCAAAGACGGCGCCCAACCCTCCGGTGCCGTGGCGCTGAACGGAAAAGAGGCCGAGCAAGATGGCGGCCGCAATCGGGACGATGTAGGGCTCGAAGGTGTGCGTGGCGACCTGCAGACCCTCCACCGCCGACAGCACGGAAATCGCTGGTGTGATGATGCCATCGCCGTACAGCAACGCAGCGCCGAACAGGCCCACAGCCAACAGCGCTGCCCGGCGCCCAGAGGCGTCCCCCGCGGAAGGCATGAGGAGAGCTAGCAAAGCCAGAATTCCACCTTCCCCGTCGTTGTCGGCGCGGAGTACGAACACAAGGTACTTGATGGAAACGATCACGGTGAGCGACCAAAACACGAGTGACAAAACCCCCACCACGTTGGCTGGAGTGAGAGGCACAGCGTGCGGGCCAATGAAGCACTCCCGTACGGCGTACAGCGGTGAGGTTCCAATGTCGCCGTACACGACCCCGAGGGCGGCTACGGCGAGCGCCGCGGTAGACGCTCGCGCTTGCTCCCCGGGCCCTGCCAGCTTCTCGCCGTTCGTCCGGTCCTTGGCACTCATGAAAAAAACCAAGACGCGAACACGCCCCGATCCCGCAAGTACTTCACGCCACTAAAGCCCGTCTGCTCTCGGCGCGCAGAGCAAGCGTTCCAGTCAGGGACATGTTCACCGGATCCCTCCTTCGCCGACACCCATACCTGTGAGCGAGCAACCCTAGCCCTGCCCATACATCGGTCAAGCATGGTACCAAACCCTTGCCCGCCGACCGGTGAACGAAGAAATCAACAAGTTCCCTGTTGACATCCGCGCGCGCGGCGTCGTAGAACCCCATGCTGCTGGGGAGGAGGTCCCGCCAGGGATCTTTTCGCTATGCAAGAAGAACGAAAGGAAAGGGGGTCGCAGCGCGTATGATTCGAACGAAGCGGATGGCGTTCGGATTTTTGGTTGCGGCGATCGTGGCGAGTGCATGGGTTTCACCTGTGATTGGGCAAAGTTGCACGGCCGGGCTGGGATTCAACAATTGTATTCCCGGCGGCGGGTCCAAAACTACCGACTGCCATCTCGAATGGCTGGTGCCTGTTACCACCTTCCCGGACTCTCCCAAGTTTACGGCAAGCGGTTTTCCAAAGAACAAGTATTTCTGTTACGAAGGCGATCCGCGTTGCGATTTGGACCCCGACCTCACCAACCGGAGCTGCACATTCCCCGTGCGACTGTGTATCAACAATAACGATGCGCGCTTGCCCTTGTGCTCTGTGAGCGGCCTGGACGCGTTCGAGGTGAAGAAGCCAAAACCGACGAGCTTGGATCCGGCCGATGTTGCCAACCTCGCAGCGCTAGAGACCCAAGCCTCTGTGGGTTTCGGGCTCACCGTAATGCGCAAAAATACGCCTACTAGTTCAGGCAGCACAAATACAAGCCTCAACACTTGCAGCGCACCGGTTTCCCTCGTTGTGCCTCTCAAGGTGAAGGCGTCCGGCAAAATCCGCCCGGGTACGCGCCCGGTGCGCGTCATCGCGCGCACCAGCAGTGGGTTGTTGGATAGCGACACACTGCGCCTGCAGTGCTTACCGAGCACCTGCGGTGACGGCGTGATCCAACCCGATCACGAGACTTGTGACGACGGCAACCGCATCAATGGCGACGGATGCGACCAAGGTTGCCACATCGAACCACCCGTACCGACAGCGACTCCGACACCGACGGGCTCGCGGCCGCCAACCGAAACGCCGACAGAAACAGCAACGGCGACACCGACCAAGACCGACACTCCGACGCGCACACCGACCATCACGAAGACCCCGACACCCACCCCGACGAGCACGCCGACGCGGACCGACACCCCAACCGCCACTCCAACCCGCACCCACACTCCGACAAAGACGGACACTCCCACCCGCACTCATACGCCCACCCGGACGGACACACCGACCCGAACCCCGACAGTCACCCATACGCCCACACGCACCCACACGCCGACCCGAACCCCGACCGTGACTCCGACCTTTACCCCGACACCTGCTCCGGAAATCTTCCTCGACTCGCCCAGCCACGGGGTGTTCACAACGGCGTCAACAGCCACGGTGACGGGGCATGTAGTGAACCCAGTGCCCGGCCAGCAGGTTACCGTGAATGGGACGCCCGTAACGCTCGACGGCAGTAACAACTTCTCAATTAACGTACCGCTGGATGCGGCCCGGATCTTCAACCCGGTGCTGGCGCAACTCACCGTGCCCAGCACGGGCTTCGTGCGGCGGGATCGCAGGGTGATCATTCGCGGGCAATCCGTACCTGATGGCGGCTTCTCGACGAACGCGATCGGGCTGCGCATCAACGACTCTGGTTTCGACAGACTGGAACCCGTGATCCAGAGCATGATTCCTCTCGACCTCGCGACGCTGCTGCCACCGGGAACCTTGATTTCCGACGACGACATCTGTGTGGTCAGTGTTTTCGGCGCGTGCGCCGGAGGCATTGACAAAGTTTTCATCGCTTCGCCCGCGCCGTCGTTCAGCTCGATGGCCATTAACATCGACTCGCAGACCGGCTTCGTCTTGCTCGATATCACGTTGTACAACGTCTTCATCCGTCTGTTCCTAGACAACTTTGGCGTAGTGCCAGATTGCTACGTGCGAATCACAGCTTCATCGGTCCTGATCCGCAGTAATCACACACTCCAACCCCTGCCTTCGGACCCATCCTTCCTCGACGTAAATCAGCAAGGCGACGTTACGGTAACCTTCAACGGATTCAACGGTGAGATCGAAGGTGGATTCGCATGCGATGTCGTAGATTTCCTCGCACCGCTGTTCGTGGATCTGCAAACCGAGGCACGAAACGCTTTGGTGAACTACCTCAAGGATCCTGACGGCTCGGGCCCGCAAGATTCCGTCATCGCTGGCGCGATGCAAACAGCGCTGTCGAACCTTTCGATTGCCGGACCGATCGGAGGCGCCTTAGGTGTCCAACTCGATGCGCCGTTCAACTTCGTGAGTCCTGACAACAACGGCATCACCTTTGGGATCAACGCGCGCATCACGGCACCCAATAAACCCCCGTACACGCCGGACTTCACCGCGTCCCTGCACGTTCCCGAGGGCTTCCCGACCTACGGCACGACCACTCCGGTACAGGGCCTCACCTACCACATGGCAATTTCGCTTGGCACTTCTGCCATGAACCAGTTGCTCAAGGCCCTCACCGAGAATGGTATCCTGAACTTCGACATCACGGAGATCGACTTGGGCACCGGTCCGGTGCAAATCACCTCCGACCTGCTCGCCGTCTTCTTACCCGCGTTCGGCAACTTGCCGCCTGGCACCCCGCTCAAGATCAGCATTGCGCCGACAATTGCGCCGGTACTGACCGGGAATCTGGGGCCCAACCCGGGTGACTTGGCGGAACTCAAGTTGGCTCACTTGCTGATCTCGATCACCTCAGTGGATGGAAGCACGCTGTACCTGCGCGGTGCCATCGACGCGCGAACCGGGTTGCAGCTCAATTACGATGCTTCCACCAACTCCCTCTCCTTCGTGATCAGCAACATTGACCCGAATGATGTGACCACCGTTCTTCTCGTCAACCCGCTGGGTGTGACCGACTCCGAAATCCAGAGCGTGGTGCCGACCTTGGTCCAGCAGTTCCTGCCCTCCCTTGCCGGCGGGCTCGGCTCGTTACCTCTACCTTCGTTGTTAGGCCTGCAGCCGATTGGCCGCGAGGTATCGCGCCTGAATCAAGTGATCACGATTTTCCTGAACCTCCAGTAGTCGCGGACAGGACCAATGCTCCGCAGGGCACTCGGGTAACCGGGTGCCCTGTTTTTTTGCTTGCCATAAAAGTGGGGCTTTTTCCGTCCCCAGTTGGCATCATGTCAGGAAAAATCCTCCCCGGCGGGACCGATCCTGTTGGCGTCGAGCACGCAATTGCCATTCAAGACGTTGGCGCACACACCGCAACCGGAGCGAAAGCGCTGATCACGAGCGAAATCCTCTTGCCCGACCAGTTCTACTTGCCGCTTTCCTGCAGAATCAGCTCACCAGAGCAACGCTTGATGCTCGCGGTCCTAGAAGATGCCGTATACACGATCCTGAAGTACGCTGGCCGCGCTGGCCGTAACCCAAGACGCCTGGTGCGAGAAGCCGAGGCGTGGATCGCCAAGTCCGACCCATCTTGGCCGTTTTCTTACGAAAACATTTGTTCTGTGTTGGGGATCGATGCGGCTGCGCTGCGCTACCGCTTGCGCGTGTTCCAAATTCGCGGTGAACAGACTGGGACCACCGGCGCCGCGGCGCTGGCCAACCAGCACCGAGTCGTCGGTCGCCAACACAAGGTGGTCCTCGCCCCCTCGATCCGCCGCCGGCTGCGCGCGGAACGGGCCCGTCTCGAGCAAGCAAAAGAACGGGGCAAGAAAACGGGGCAGCGCACTCGGCTTTCGAACTAAGGGTAAGCCTTATACCCGTGGAGCTGCCTCTACCCCTCCCGTAACGGAGGCCTACCTGGGCAGGTTGCGCTCCGCGTACCGTTACCTCGAACCGACTCCAACGACTCGCGGCGGCCTGCGTTTTTTCGCCCGAGGTACCATGAAAATCCCGTCTGCCCCAGGGTGCGCCCTCTTCATCCACAGGTCGCGGGGCTCCGCCTCCCCCGAGGCTTGTGGTGATTTTTCGCTCCGTGGTACAGCAACCGTGCGATGGAACTCAATCCGTTCTCGTACGAGTTTCATGATAACCCCTACCCAGTGTACCGTTACCTCCTCGAACACGAGCCTCTGTATTACAACCCGAACCTCGACTTTTATGCTCTAGCCCGCTTTCGCGACGTGCTTCAGGCCTCCCTCGATTGGAAGACCTACAGCTCGCGCGACGGGGTCACCCTCGAGCGGATCGATACGACTCTATTCGAACTGACCCCGATGATGATCTTCATGGACCCGCCTCGTCATGACCGGCTGCGCAAACTGGTGAGTAGCGTCTTCACTCCGCGCCGCATCGCCGAACTCGAGCCCTTTGTGCGCTCCCTGACACGGGAGTTGCTCGAACCGTTGGTTCGCGCTGGGGAGGGTGACTTCATTGCTGATTTTGCCGCGCCCTTACCACGCGAGGTGATTTTCACCCTGCTCGGGGTACCGTCTCAGGACCGCGTACCCTTGCGCCGCTGGATGGATGCGGCGCTCGAGCGGGATCATGGCAGTCCGTCGATTCCGGCACGGGCCATCGAGGCCAGCATGCACCTGGTGCGCTACTGGTTTCAACTAGTCGGGGAGTACCGAAAGCGGCCGCAGCCTGGCCTGATCGCATCCTTGATCGACGCGCAAGTGGAAGACGAGAATGGCCAGCCAACGCGCTTGACGGATGGAGAGATCGCGGGCTTTTGTGCCCTACTCGGGGCAGCCGGGAACGAAACGGTAACCCGCCTGCTGGGCAATGCGGCGGTGCTGTTTTGCCGCTTTCGCAGCGAGTGGGAAAAACTATGCGCTTCTCCTGGTAAGATCCCGCAAGCCATCGAGGAGGTGCTTCGTTTTTGGCCGCCCTCGCAGTATCAAGGGCGAACTCTGACCCGCGCTGTTGACTGGTATGGACAAACCGTGCCGGAGGGAGCCCGCATCTTGCTTCTCACCGGTGCCGCGAACCGCGACCCGCGCGAGTTTCCCGACCCGGATCGCTTCGATATCGACCGCACGATCTCGCAACATCTGGGCTTTGGCTACGGGGTGCACTTTTGCCTAGGGGCGGCGCTGGCTCGTCTCGAGGCCCGGGTTGCGCTCGAAGAATTCCTCATTCGGTTCCCAGCGTACGAGGTGGACGAAGCTCGTTGCGTGCGCGCTCACATGAGCAACGTGCACGGCTTCGATCACGTTCCCTTCGCTGCAACGGGCTGAGCCGCGCCCTTTTTACCGGGCGAGCATCGAATGACCGGCACAACTCGCGCCTGCTCGCGAGCCGCACCTCGCTCGGCTGGCTAACACCACGCCGCATTGACACAACGCCGGTCCCTGGTATTGTGAAACGGACTAGTCCGTTTCACAATGCTGGAAACAAACCATGGCCGGCAGAAAAAAAAGTGATGCCACTCGGCAAGCCATCGTCAAAGCGGCGGAGGAGGTGTTTGCGCACGCGGATTTTCACGAGGTCCTGACGGACGAGATCGCGGCGCGAGCTGGGATCGGCAAGGGCACGTTGTACCGCTACTTCCGCTCCAAGGAGGAGCTGTACCTGGCCGCCATCGGAGAAGGTCTGACCGAGTTGCATGCAACGGTCACTGCCGTGCTCCAAAAAAACACGCCGCTCCCAGAAACGATTGCCCGCCTGGCTCGTACGCTGATTGGCTATTTCTGGCGCAAGCGCGATTTTTTCGTGCTGCTGCATCGCTTGGAGCCGAAGTTGAAGGACCACGAGCGCGCGGAGTGGCAAGCACGTCGTAGCGAGATTGTGCGCATGCTGAGCGAGGTCATCCGGCGGGCGGCCGTGCGCGGCGAGGCAGCCCGGCTGAATGCGCGGCTAGCCACGGAGGCTTTTCTCGGTATGATCCGCAGCGTTTGCGTTTACCGTCTCGACTCGGACCGGCCGGAGGAAGTGGCCGAGACGGTTGCGCAGCTCTTTTTGTTCGGACTCCAGAAGCGCCCGGGGTCTGAGCGCCGCGTCCGGGCCCGCGCAGCGCTCGCGGGCAGCAGTGAATAGGTTCGGTTCTATGCGCCAGTTTGTCATCCCTTTGTTGCTCAGTTTGTCGCTCTCTGCAGCCTGTGGTCGGGCGGGGTCCTCTCAGGCTTCCCCTCCCGCGCAAACACCAGAGAGCGCGGTGCCTGTGCGTATCGCGCAGGTGGTTCTCCAAAGAGTGCAGCGGAAGGTGCATTTCGTCGGAACGCTGTACGGGCACGACGAGGTGACTCTGTCGAGCCAAGTCGAAGGGCAGGTGCAGCGGCTTTACGCGGACGTTGCAGACGAAATCGAGGCCGGTGCTCTGCTCGCAGAGATTGATGACGATCTTTGGCAGGCTCGCTTGCGCGAGGCGGAAGCAAACTTGGCGAAGGCGCGCGCGGACGAGGTGCGGGCCCGCCAGCTTGTCACTGGACAGATCATTTCGCCGCAGGAGTACGAGCAGCGCAAAACGGCGGCTGACGTGGCCCAGGCCCAGCGCGATAGCCTAGCCGTGACCTTGCGGCACGCACGGGTCACCTCCCCTCTGCGCGCTTCGGTTGCCAAGAGGTTTGTGTCCGCCGGTGAGTACGTTCGCCCGGGATCTCCATTGTTTGCGTTGGTCGTGCTCGATCCACTCAAGCTTCGCGGCGAGGTGCCAGAGCGGTTCGTGCCAGAGATCGCCTCTGGCCAGTCCGTAGAAATCCGCGTGGATGCCTACGGGCAAGAAGTGTTTACCGGCAAGTTGGCCAGGGTTGCTCCCAGTTCGAATGCGCAAAACCGGTCGGTGACTGTGGAGGCTCTGGTCTCCAACCCCCAGCGCAAACTGAAGCCCGGGTTTTTCGCCAACGCAGCCATCGTGGTGCGTGAGGACGACTCTGCACTTTCCATTCCGCAGGAGTCGGTTGTCCGCTTCGCCGGCATTGATCGCGTGTTCGTAATCGAGGGTAACCGCGCTTGGGCGCGCGAGGTGGAACTGGGCGAGAGGCTCGCCAACGGTTGGCTCGAGGTACGCAAAGGACTTTGCGAGGGCGACCGAGTTGCCGTTAGCGGCTTGAGCAGGCTCGAGGATGGCGCCTCCGTGCTTGTGCAAGGAACAGCTCCCGTACAAGCCGAGGCAAGTGAAGGAGCCCAGCGGTGAGGCTCGTAGACATCTGCATCCGGCGGCCCGTTGCCGCCACCATGGGCATCGCCTTCTTGGTCGTGCTCGGACTCTTCTCCTATCGCGAGTTACCGGTCGATCTGTTTCCCAATATCGACTTCCCGATCGTGGTGGTGAACACGACGCTGAAGGGCGCCAGTGTGGAAGAGATGGAGTCGAGCGTCACCAAGGTGATCGAAGAAGCAGTGAACACGATCGAAGGCATCGAAGAACTGCGCTCGACCACGAAGGAAGGTTTGTCGCACGTGGTGGTGATCTTCCAACTGGAACGAAATCGAGAGGCTGCGGCGCAAGACGTGCGCGACAAAGTCGCCGCCATCACCTCCAAGCTCCCCGCCGGTACCGACCCGCCGTTGGTGATGAAGTTCGACGTTGACGCCTCGCCCATTCTCTCCATCGCCGTGGGCGGAAAGCGCAGCTTGCGCGAAGTCACCGAGATCGCCCGCAAACTGATCAAGGAAGACCTCGAGACGCTTTATGGGGTGGGCTCGGTCACTTTGGTCGGCGGCCTAGAGCGGGCCATTAACGTCGCGGTCGACGCCCAGCGGCTCGCGGCTTACGGCCTTTCCCTCGCGCAAGTTCGCTCTGCCCTTCGCTCCCAGAATCTCGAGTTGCCGAGTGGGCACGTGGACCAAGGCAGTAAGGAACTCACCTTACGAACCATGGGCAGGATCGAGCGGGTGGAAGACTTTCAGCGGCTCATCGTCGGCAACGTGCAGGGAAGGCCCATCGTTTTGGGCGACATCGCTACGGTAACCGATGGATTCGTGGAGCCGCGTACAGTGGCGCGGCTGGACGGGCAGCCCGCGGTTTCCCTGCTCGTGCGCAAGCAAAGCGGCACCAACACAGTCGAGGTGATTGAGCGCATCAAACAGCGCCTTGGCGAGCTGGCTCGGGTGTTGCCACCTGATATCCAGATGCAAATCGTGCGCGATCACTCGCGCTTCATCAAAAAGTCCATCGAGGAAGTGCAGTTCCATCTCATCCTCGCCGCGCTGCTAGTGAGCCTGACCGTGTTGGCATTTCTTGCCAACCTGCGCGCTACCCTCATCGCAGCGATCGCGATCCCCACCTCCATCATCGCCACCTTTACACTGATGCGGTGGCTCGGGTTCACACTGAACAATATCACCATGCTCGGACTCGTGCTGGCCACCGGCATCGTGATTGACGATGCGGTTGTCGTGCTGGAAAACATTTTCCGGTACGCAGAAGAAAAGGGCATCCCTCCCCGCCAAGCGGCAGCCGCCGCCACGCAAGAAATCAGCCTCGCGGTCATGGCGACCACACTTTCCCTGGTGGTGATCTTCTTGCCGGTTGCCTTCATGTCCGGGCGAGTGGGCCGCTTTTTCAATAGCTACGGCATTACCGTGGCCTGCGCCATCATGGTGTCCCTGCTCATCTCGTTCACGCTTACGCCCATGCTGTGTGCGCGATTTCTCAAGCTCCACCCTGAGCGGCTGGAGAAGAGCCGAACCAAACGTTTTTACGCCGCCCTGGATCGTGGCTACGGGCGGCTCCTGCGCTGGTCTCTGCACCATCGGTTGGTGATCGTGGTGTTATCGGCCATGACGATGGCATCCACCGTTCCTTTGTTTCGTTGGGTGGGCAAAGACTTCCTGCCACAGGATGACCAAAGCGAGTTCGAGGTGATTGTCCAGACGCCGGAAGGGTACAGTCTGGCACGCAGCGAGGCGACTTTTGCTGCGCTCGAGCAGCGCTTGCGCTCGCTCCCGTACGTCGAACACTTGCTCACCACCATTGGTGATGCCAGTGGCACCCTGCGCGCGGGCGAGGGTCCAGTCACAGAAGGTTCCATTTACGTAAAACTTACGGACTTGGCGCAACGCTCGATTTCTCAGTTTGCGCTCATGGAGGAGGCTCGCAAGTTGTTGCGGGAGTTCCCCGATTTGCGTGCCAGCGTGCAGAATATCAACCTCTTCATGGGCGGCGGGCAGCGCTACACAGAAATCGAAATCGACCTGACTGGGCCCGAAATTGACAAGCTGCAGCAATACTCCGAGCGACTCATGGCCGGCATGCGCAAGATCCCCGGCATCGTGGATGTGGACACGACCCTGTCCGTGCGCCAACCAGAGTTGCGCGTCCACATCAACCGGGAAAAGGCCTCCGAGTTCGGAATCCGGGTTGAAGATATTGCCAGCACACTGCGCACCTTCGTGGGCGGAGAACCCGTGACCAAATTCAAGGAAGGCCAGGAACAGTACGATGTGTGGCTGCGGGCACGGCCGGAGGACCGCACGGATCCTCGGGCATTAGGAGACCTGACTGTGTCGGCGCCCAACGGGATATTGGTCAAGCTCGCCAACCTCGCGGACCTCAACGAGGCTCTCGGGCCGGCACAAATTGATCACTTCCGCCGCCAACGTAAAGTAACGATCGTGGCGAACTTGCAGGGGCTCGCGCTTTCCGAAGCCATCGCGAAGATCCAGCACCGGATCCAGGAGCTCGATCTGCCTCCTACGTACCGGGCAGAATTTGGCGGCCGCGCCAAGGCTTTGGGCGAAACAGGCACGAACTTTGCCATCGCTTTCATACTGAGCTTGATCTTCATGTACATGATTTTGGCTGCTCAGTTCGAAAGCCTGTTGCACCCGATCACGATCCTGTTGGCGCTGCCGCTCTCCGTCCCCTTTGCCTTGCTCTCCTTACTGATGCTGGGCGACACGCTGAACATTTACAGTGTTCTCGGCTTGTTCATGCTCTTCGGGATCGTCAAGAAGAACGGAATCTTGCAAATCGACTACACCAACACGTTGCGCGCGCAAGGCATGGAGAGAGACGCCGCCATTCTCGAGGCGAACCACGTTCGGCTGCGGCCGATTCTCATGACGACGGTCATGCTGATTGCTGGCATGATTCCGATCGCTCTGGGGCAAGGGCCGGGGTCCGCAACTCGCGCTGCGATGGCCAAGGTGATCATTGGTGGGCAGGCTCTGTGCTTGCTCCTAACCCTGCTGCTCACACCGGTGGCTTACTCGCTGTTCGATGATCTTGGGAAGGCGCGTCTTTTGGCGCGCGTTCGCTCCGCCCTCGACAGCGCGCGCAACTTGGCCTGGACGCGCGGGAACGGGCGGGTACGCGCCTGACAAACGAGCGATCTCGAGTAAGGAGGACGCCGATGAAAGGAAGGTGGCTGATCACGGTGGTGGCGTTCCTATGGGGCGCAGGCGCGATCGCCACAGAGCCGCGCGAATCCATCTCCGTGGGGGAAGTTCCTAGCCCCACTCTGCGGGCGGTCGAGCTGCTGGATCAAATCCCAAATCTCGCCGAGGTGCTGAAGAACCAATGGAGTGGCGAGTTACCCGAGGACGCGCGTGCGGCGGAAGAGGATCTTTCTCATTACGGTCTCCTGCTCGAAGCGCGCATGCAACCGACCACTTTGGCACAGTGCATTGCGTTGGCGCTGCAAAACAATACTTCCCTGCAAATCCAGCGCTTAAACCCGCTCACCGCTCGCGCCGCCGTACGGCAAGCGCGAGCGATCTTCGATCCGAAGGCATTCGCGAATCTTACCCGTGACCGAGCCACCCAGCCGGCAACAACGATTCTGTTCGCCGGCGGATCACCCAGGTTGTTCAATCAGAACTTCACGCTCAACGCGGGCTTACGGAAAACCTTACTCACCGGCGGCCAGATCTCGGTTCAGTTCAGCAATAACCGCCGGGTCACCAATCCCTCGCTCGCCAACCCGCTCGTACCCCTGTACACGACCAACCTAAGCGTCAATTTGGTGCAACCTCTCTTGCAGAATTTTGGCTGGCGTTACTCCCTTTTATTGGTTGACGCGGCCGTGGCCCAGGAAGAATCCGCTTACCACCAGTATGTTGCGGCGATTTCGAATCTCATCGCGCAAGTCGAGCGTGCGTACTGGGGCTTGGTGCTCGCGCAAGAAAACGTGCGCGTACAGGAGCAAGGTTTGGCGCTCGCAAGAGAGGTACTGCGGCAGAACGAAGGCAAGTTCCGGGTCGGAGCATTGCCGCAAACGGCGGTCCTGGAGGCACAAGCGGAGGTCGCCAACCGCGAGGCCCAACTGATCCGGGCGCGCAACGCGGTGGTGGTCGCCAGGGACCAACTGCGCGCACTTGTCAACGCGCGGGGACCGGAAGAAAACGTACTGTTGATGATCGACAGTGCCGAGAAACCGGCAGTCGAGGCCTACCCGATCGATCTCGAGCGCAGTCTCGCGACCGCCGTCGAACAACGACCCGAACTCCTCGCAGCCCGACTTGCCGTCCGCTCCCGCGCCTTACAACGCAAAGTAGCCGAGAACCAGTTGCTACCCCAACTGAACCTGGTGGCTGGCATCGGAGTGAACGGCGTCGCGGGCAAGGATCAGAAAGTCACGTTTGGCAATCCACCGCAAGTGATCCCAGTGAACCCCTCGTTCGTTGGCGGTTACGGAGATGCACTCGGATTGCTCCCGGATGGGCGCTTTTACAACTACACCGTTGGTGCAACGATCGAAATCCCGCTGACCAACGCTCAGGCAAAAGCCAATTACACGCAAGCAAACATCGCGCTTTCCCAATCGCACCTCTCCTTGCAACAACTCCAAGAGGCAGTGACGTTAGAAGTCAAAACCGCGGTCAGTAATCTGGAAAGCGACCTCAAGGCCATCGAAGCAACGCGCGCCGCTCGTTTACTCGCCGAGGAGAACGTGCGAAGCCAACGGGCCCGGTACGAGGTAGGGCTCGCAACGACCAAGGACTTGCTCGACTACACCACCCGCCTCACGCAAGCTCAGGCGGCAGAGGCGGAGGCGCTGGCGCGCTACAACATGGACCTGGCCGAGCTGCGCCGCGTCGAGGGAACCTTGCTGCAGGCACGCAATGTGATCGTCGAGGCGCGCTCCCAGGAAACCGCGCCATGGTGGTCGCGCTTCTGACGGCGAGGATGCATCCCAGGAATGTCGCGCCGGACGATTGGCGAAACGGGCGCGCGGGAGCTCCAGGGACGAGCCGGGGTCGCGAGTCGGCGAAAACGTCGGTCCGCTCTCTCGCCCACCTGGATCTTGGCATTTGTGCTTCTTCCGATCGCCGTTGCACCTGCCCGCGGACCCGCTGAGACCAAGTCCCTCGAAGATTGCATAGCCCTTGCCCTCGAGCTGCACCCCTCTCTACACGCGAGCGCGGCAAAATTGAGCCAAGCGCTGGCCCGATCCCGCCAGGCCGCCACCGCATACCTACCGCGGATCGATGCGGTTTACTCGGCGAACCGCCGCAATACGAGCGTGGCAGCGCGCACTGGGACCACGCTCGGCACTGCGTCGCAGACCTTCAACTTCTTCAATACCGGCATAAGTTTTTCCCAACTTCTCTTCGATTTCGGTCAAAACCTCAGCGCACTACGTGCCGCACTCGCCGAAAGCGAGGCAGCCGCAGCCGATCTCGACACGCAACGGGCAAACGTCGTCTTCCAAGTGCAACAAGCCTATTTTGCGCTCCTCGCGAGCCAGCAACTGGTCCGCGTCGCTGAGGAAGGAGTCCGCCAAAGCCGAAGGCACTTGGAGCTGGCGCAAGCGCGCCTCGAGGTGGGGCTCGCACCCCCGTTGGATGTTACCCGGCAGCGCAGCCAGCTCGCCAACAACGAACTCAACCTTTTGCGGGCTCACAACAATGTCCGGCTGGGCCGTGAGACTCTGGGCAACGCCCTCGGCCTGGAAGAAGAACCTCGCTTCGACATCGAGGATGTACCGCTCCCAGTTCTGCCGCAGTTCGACCCGGAACTCCTCGTACAGCGCGCCTACGAACAGCGACCGGAATTGGCGAGCCTCCGCGCTCAGCAACGCGCCGCCCAGGAGCGAATCTCATTTTTGGAGAAGAGCCACCTTCCTACCGTTCAGGGCAGCGGTCAGTACGAATGGTCAGGAGCGGATTACCCCCTGCAATCGAATTGGAATGTGGGCGCGGCCGTCACAATGCCCCTGTTCTCGGGAGGGCTAGTGGTGGCACAAACTGCAGAGGCAAAGGCGCGAGCAGAGGAACTCGAAGCTGAAGCGCTCGGTCTGCAACGCGACATTGCCTTGGAGGTCCGGCAGGCACTCCTGCGCGCAGGGGAGGCCCAAGAATCTTTCCGTGTGGCTGAGCGAGCCGTAGAGGAAGCACAAGCGAACTTCACCCTGGCGGAAGGCCGGTATGAAACCGGCGTGGGAAGCGTGATCGAGTTAACGGACGCGCAAGCGTTACTCCTCTCAGCGCGTGGTCAACTGGTCCAATCGGTCCAGAACCTTCACACATCCCTCGCCTCCTTGGAACGCGCCACGGCCACACCCCGCAGCGAGCTTTTGAAACAATCAGTCAAACCTGTGGAGGTTCCGCGTGTCCCTTGAGCACCCGACCCGCTCGTGCGGGCGTCTCCTTACCGCGCTGCTCTGCGGACTGGTCAGCCTCATTTCCGCATGCAACCAACACCAAGCCGGAGGGCCCACCACCCAGCAGAAGCCGGCTCCGGTTACGGTCACACAAGTGGAACGTCGCACCGTGCCGCGCACCATCAAGGCGATCGGGGCGGTCGAATCTCCGCACTCTGTACGCATCATGCCACAGGTTGACGGCGCGATTGCCGCCGTGCATTTCAGCGAGGGCCAACGGGTCGAGGAGGGTCAACTCCTCTTCACGATCGATCGGCGACCCTTTGAAGCGCTGTTACGGCAGCGCCAGGCTGCTCTACGCCGCGACCAAGCGGAACTCACGAATGCCCGTGCCGAAGCCAGAAGGCGTGCCGCGCTGTTCGAGCAGGGTCTGATCTCCGCCGAAGAGAACGAAGCCGCACAAACCCGAGTGGCCACTCTCGAGGCTTCGGTCGAAGCCGATCGAGCCGCGGTTGCCGATGCACAACTGCAACTCGAGTATTGCTCGATTCGCTCTCCGCTCGCCGGGAGAGCAAGCCAGGTGTTCGTTCATGCGGGTAACGTGGTGCGCAAGCAAGAGACGGTGCTCACCGTGGTCCAACAGATGTCGCCAGTGCGCGTGGCCTTCCAGATTCGCGAGCAAGATTTGGCCGAGGTCCGCAGCTCTGCACTTCGACTCCCCGTGCAGGTTTGGGCCGATGCGGCAAACGACGCCAACGTACGCGCGCAGGGCATCCTGGATTTCATTGACAACACGGTACAGCGGTCCACTGGAACCGTTCTGCTCAAGGCCTCCTTTCCGAACACCGGCGAGGAGCTGTGGCCAGGACAGTTTGTGCCGCTGGAACTCATCGTAGGCCAAGTAGCCGGAGCACTGGTCATTCCGCGCGCCGCGGTGCAGGTGGGCCAGCAGGGCACGTACGTGTTTCGCATTGAAGGGACAGACCGCGTGCGAGTGGCGCCGCTGCGAGTGGTGTTCGAGTACGGTGACCAGGTGGTCGTCGAGGGAGAACTCGAGGCCGGACAGTGGGTCGTCACGGAGGGGCAGTTCCGCCTCACGGACGGGGCTGCCGTCGAGATCCGGTCGCGAACGCCGGGATCTGCGCAGCCGGGAGCGGGTCAGGGCAGGTCATGAGCTTCTCGGAGCTGTTCATTCGCCGTTCGGTTGCCACCTCCCTATTGATGGTGGCCTTCGTGGCGTTTGGCTTGTTCGCGTATCGTTCCTTACCCGTCAGCGACCTGCCGAACGTGGACTTTCCCACGCTGCTCGTCAGTGCCTCCCTTCCTGGCGCGAATCCGGAGACCATGGCTTCTGCCGTTGCCACCCCTCTCGAACGCCAGTTCTCCACCATCGCCGGGATCACCTCCATGAACTCGGTGAGTTCGCTCGGTACCACGCAAATCACCCTCCAGTTCGAGTTGAACCGGGACATTGATGCGGCCGCGCAGGACGTCCAGGCCGCAATCGCGCGAGCACTGCCTCTCTTGCCGCCCGACATGCCTTCCCCGCCGACCTTTCAAAAGGTCAACCCTGCGGACCAGCCGATTCTCTTCATCAGCCTGACCTCGGCGACGCTGCCGATGTGGGAACTGCATGAGTACGGCGACACCTTGATCGCGCAGCGGATCTCGATGGTTCCCGATGTGGCGCAGGTACTGGTCTTCGGAGCACAGAAGTATGCCATTCGGGTGCAAGTAGACCCGCGCGAACTGGCTGCGCGCAACTTGGGAATTGACGAAGTCGAAGGTGCGATCCGCAGCGCGAACGTGAACCTACCGACCGGGATCCTACAAGGCCCCTCTCAGCGATTCACGGTGCTGGCCACCGGCCAACTTTTGTCGGCAGAGCAGTACCGTCCGGTAATCATCGCATACCGCAACGGGGCTCCGGTCCGCCTCGCAGACGTCGCAAACGTGATTGACGGAGTCGAGGATGACCGCGCTGCGACTTGGTTCGGCAACCTCGAGCGCCGCCAGCGAGCCATCGTGCTCGCCGTACAGCGACAGCCGGGTTCGAACACGGTTCAGGTGGCCTCGGCGGTGCGCGGACTGCTGCCGGAACTGCAACGGTTTCTGCCTCCTGCGATCGAAATGCATGTGCTCTTCGATCGGTCGGAGTCCATTCGCGAGTCAGTCCGAGAAGTGCAGTTCACGATGATCTTGGCGCTCGTTCTTGTCGTCGCGGTCATTTTCTTGTTCCTGCGCGACCTCCCCGCCACCGTCATTCCGAGTCTCGCGTTACCGGTCTCCCTGATCGGTACGTTCGCTGTGATGTACCCGCTCGGCTTCAGCGTCGACAACTTGTCCCTACTCGCGCTCACTCTTTCGATCGGCTTCGTTGTGGACGACGCAATTGTGATGCTGGAGAACATCGTGCGCCACCGAGAACTCGGGCGCCCTCCCTTCGAAGCCGCGATCACCGGGGCGAGGGAAATCGGGTTCACAATTGTGTCCATGACTCTGTCGCTAGTGGCCGTCTTCATCCCCGTCCTGTTCATGCCCGGAATTGTCGGCCGGCTCTTTCATGAATTCGCAGTCGTGATTTCCGTAGCGATCCTCATCTCCGGCGTGGTGTCGCTTACCCTGACGCCCATGTTGTGCAGCCGCTTTCTCCGCGACCACGACCGGACCAGCCGCTCTCGCTGGTACCAAGCGTCAGAACGGGCCTTTGACACCCTACGCGATGCCTATGGACAGAGCCTGCGCTTCGTTTTGCGTTACCGGCGTGCCACGTTCATCGCTTCACTGGCCCTGCTCGGCATCACTTTGTGGCTGTTTGCCCGGGTTCCGAAAGGCTTTATCCCGAACGATGACCTTGGCTCGATCTTCGGTGTTGTGGAAGCAGACCAAGGTGTTTCCTTCGAGGCGATGCGGCAGTACCACAGTGCAGTTGCGGATGTGATCCGCGCCGACCCCGCCGTCAGGGTGGTCTCGGCCAGCGTCATCGGCACCAGTGCCACGGCGGGCAGCACGGTCAACCAAGGCCGGTTATTCGTTTTCCTCAAACCGAGGCACGAGCGGGAACCACTGCCTGAGGTCTTGGCACGCTTGCGAGCAAAAACCGCACACTTTCCTGCGGTAAAGGTGTTTCTGCAAGAGCTGCCGACTGTACGAATCGGCGGCCAGCTCACAAAAAGTTTGTACCAGTTCACGCTGCAAAGTCCGGACACAGGCGCCCTGTTCGAAGCCGCAGCCAAATTGGAGGCCGCTCTGCTGTCCCTGCCGGAGCTGCGCGACGTCACTAGCGACCTGCAACTGCGGAACCCGTACCTCGACGTTGTCATTGACCGCGATCGGGCCAGCACACTCGGCGTGAGCGCCGAGCAAATCGAACTCGGCTTACACGCGGCTTACGGAGATCGGTGGATTTCCACCATTTACGCGCCGAACAACCAGTACAAAGTCTTGCTCGAGGTGCAGGACCGATTCCAAACAGATCCGTCACAGCTTCCCTGGCTCTACCTGCGCTCCGCACACGGAGAGTTGGTGCCTCTCACCGGTCTCGCCCGCCTCCAGCGTAGAGAGGGACCGCTGACGGTCAACCACGCAGGCCAACTGCCGGCCGTCACTCTGTCGTTCAACTTGGCCCCGGGCTACTCGTTGAGCCAAGCTGTGTCTGCCATTGAACGAGTCGCTCAGCAGGTACTGCCGGCAAACATCACGACCAGCTTTCAGGGTGCCGCGCAAGCCTTCACCGCTTCCCTCACGGGTATGTGGCTCCTGCTGATCGCGGCCGTACTCGTCATCTACCTTGTGCTCGGCATTCTCTATGAGAGCTACTGGCACCCGCTGACGATCCTCTCCGGGCTTCCTTCGGCTGGTTTCGGAGCGTTGGTTGCCCTGGAACTCTTTGGCATGGAACTCAATGTGTATGGGTTCGTGGGCGTCATTCTCTTGATTGGGATCGTCAAGAAGAACGCGATCATGCAAATTGACTTCGCCCTAGAAGCGCAACGGCGCGAGGGCAAGGAGCCGCTGGAAGCGATCGTCCAGGGGTGCCTGATTCGCTTTCGCCCGATCATGATGACCACGATGGCTGCCCTTTTAGGAGCCTTACCCATCGCGCTTGCCATGGGTGGAGGGGGAACATCCAGACGGCCCCTTGGCGTCGCGGTCGTCGGCGGATTGCTGTTCTCCCAACTCGTCACCCTCTACCTCACCCCGGTGTACTATACCTACCTGGAATCCTTCTCGGGCTGGTTACGCCGGTGGCGAGGAATCTCGGCACCGTCGCCGGTCACTTCGGGGGGTACGGTGTGAGGCGCGGCCTTGCTGCCATCAGCGTAGCTGCGGCGGTGGCAGCCGCGCTCTCCCTCACCGCTTTCTGGGTGCGAAGTCAGAAACAACCTGCAGAAACCTACCGTACAGCGGTCGTTGACCAAGGTCCGATCGTCACCACAGTAACCGCAAACGGAACCGTGAACCCAGTCACCACCGTGCAGGTTGGCACCTACGTCTCTGGCCGGATTATCGCCATTGATGTGGACTTCAACTCACCCGTGCGGCGCAATCAGCGGGTAGCCAAGATTGACCCCGCCCCTTTTGAGGTCAAAGTGCGCAAAGCGCGGGCGAGCCTCGAGAACGCGCGGGCCAAACTGGAAAAGGACCGCATTGATCTCTCCCTCAAGCGACTCACCTACCAACGATACCAACGCTTGTTCGCACGTGATCTCATCGCTCGCAGTGACTTGGATCAAGCGCGAAGCGACTACGAACAAGCGCGGGCACAGGTCCTTCTCTCACAGGCGGCGGTGGCCCAGGCAGAGGCAGAACTCGACGACGCGCAAGTGAATCTAGCGTACACCGACATTGTATCGCCGGTCGACGGCGTGGTGGTATCCCGCAACGTAAACGTCGGCCAAACGGTCGCCGCAAGTTTTCAAACGCCTACCCTCTTCCTGATCGCCGACGACCTCACCAAGATGCAAGTGAACGCGGCAGTCAGCGAATCCGATATTGGCCAGGTTCGTGAGGGGCAGCGGGCCACCTTCACGGTGGACGCGTATGGCGAGCGGCGCTTCGAGGGCACGGTGGTCCAAGTACGCAATGCACCAACGGTAGTGCAGAACGTGGTCACTTACGACGTGGTGCTCAGCGTGGACAACTCCGACCTCTCGCTCAAACCGGGCATGACGGCAACCGTGACCATCGTTACTACCGAAAAGAACTCGGTCATCCGGGTTCCCCTGAGCGCCCTCCGCTTCCGTCCCGGAAAAGCCAGCACGGAAGGAGCACCCCAGGCGCCGGTACCGTCCACATCCTCGCGGGTTTGGGTCGTACGCAATGGCAGCATCGAAGCGGTCGATGTCACGCTCGGTATTCGCAACGACATTTATGCGGAACTTGTGTCCGGTCCGCTGCGCACGGGCGATCAGCTTGCGATCGGCTTCGCACGCGAGGGGCCCGAGCGTTCGCGACCACCTGTGCTCGGTGGCCCGCTCCGCTTTCGCTAATTGCGGAAGATGAACGAGCCGCTCGTTGAAGTACGCGATTTGTGGAAGGTCTACTCGGCCGGGGACCTCGAGCACGCTGCGTTGCGAGAAGTGTCGCTGACCATTGCTCCAGGCGAGTTCATTGCCGTGGTTGGCCCTTCGGGGTCCGGCAAGTCTACCTTTCTCAACATCCTCGGTTGTTTGGACCGCCCGTCGCGGGGCAGCTATCGGCTCGCCGGGCGAGAGGTGAGTCACCTCTCGGCGGATGGGCGAGCCGAACTCAGAAACCGGTTCATCGGCTTTGTTTTCCAAAACTTCAACTTGCTCCCGCGAGCCTCCGCCCTGGAGAACGTCGAATTACCTCTATTCTACAGCGATTTGCCACTCGCGCAGCAGCAGCCCCGCGCCCGTGCCATGCTCGCGTCGCTCGGTCTGGCCGACCGTGAACACCACCTACCGAGCCAACTTTCCGGAGGCCAACAGCAACGGGTTGCGATTGCGCGAGCGCTCGTCACCGAGCCACGCCTCTTGCTTGCAGACGAGCCCACGGGCAATCTCGACTCGATTGCAAGCCGCGACCTCATGCTCCTCCTCGAACGCTTGAACCGCGAGCGAGGTCTCACCATCGTGCTGGTCACCCACGAACCCGACATCGCCGCTTATGCACAGCGCGTCGTTCAATTTCGCGATGGTCGGGTGGTGCACGATGGCCGGCAGGTAGGGGTCGGAGGATGAAACTCTTGCGCCTGAGCTTCGCTGCTGCGCTATCCGCACTGCGGCGCAACAAACTCCGCTCGGCCTTGACGATGCTGGGCGTGATCATTGGCGTTGCCGCGGTCATTGCCATGGTCAGCATTGGGCAGGGCGGGAGCGCAGCCGTGCAGGAACAAATTCGGAGTCTAGGGACCAACCTGCTCATGATCGTGCCGGGCGCCACCACCAGCGCGGGAGTGCGGTCTGGTTGGGGTGGCGTGTCCACGCTGACGGTGGCGGACGCACGTGCCATCGAGCGGGAGTGTTCTGCGGTCGCGGGAGTCACCTACGTACGCAGGCAAATCGTTCAAGTCATCCATGCGGAACAAAACTGGAGCACCGTGTTGCAGGGATCGAACGCATCGTTCCCAGCAATCCGAGACTGGCCAGTGGAGCGGGGCGTGTTTTTTTCCGAGCGCGAGGACGAAGCTGCGGCTCGGGTCGCCGTGCTCGGACAAACGGTCGTCGAGCAACTGTTCGGCCCCGGCCAGGATCCCGTTGGGGCCACGATCCGAGTGCGCAATGTACCCCTACAAGTGATCGGCGTCCTGGCGAGCAAAGGGCAGACCGCCTGGGGGCAAGATCAAGACGACCTGATCGTGGTTCCGTTCAACACCGCCGAGCGGCGCCTGCTCGGGACGCAGTGGCCTGGAGTCGTGGACCTGATTTTTGCGTCCGCGACCCGCCTGGAGGAAATGGCCACCGCTGCCGAACAAATCCGCCTGCTTTTGCGCGAACGCCACCGCATTCCCCTCGGTGAGGAGGACGACTTCACCGTACGCAACCTCGAGGATATGGCACGCGCTTCCGAAACCGCTAGCCGCACGATGGCCCACTTGCTGTTCGCTGTCGCCTCCATCTCTCTTCTCGTCGGAGGCATCGGCATCATGAACATCCTGCTCGTCTCGGTGACCGAACGCACGCGAGAAATCGGCATTCGCATGGCCGTAGGCGCCAAGCCAAAGCACATTCTGCTGCAGTTCCTCGTCGAAGCGGTGTTGCTGAGTGGCGCCGGTGGGCTGCTCGGGGCAGTGCTCGGCATCGCAGCGTCTTTCCTGATCGCCAGCCTGGCCCACTGGCCAACACTACTGTCACCCCTAGCAGTGGTCGGTGGAATCATGTTTTCCGGAGCCGTCGGGATCTTCTTCGGCTACTACCCGGCATGGAAAGCATCCCAACTCGATCCGATCGCCGCGTTGCGTTACGAGTAGGCTCTTTATCGCGTAAGCTGCAGGCCAAAGAAGACATGCGCTACGCCGAGCAGCATGCCAAAGGCCCCAATCCACGGGTGCACGGACCGCACCCACGGCCGGTGCATCTGCTGCGAGCTGATCCACTGTAGGCCCGCGACCAACACCAGCACGCTGCCCACTTTGAAGTGGGTCGTAGACCCGACTACCAGGTCCTCGCGGCCAAAGAGAACCGCGACCATCCCGCTCGCAAAGGCCACCGCGAGCCCGGCGCTGGCAAGGCGCGCCAGGTACTCGTGGCGCCGCAGCAGTTGAGCACGCACACCCGGCCGCGCCCGGCGAGCCCTGAGCCCCAGGCTACCCCCAACCCACCACAGGGCGAGGAACAAGCCACCGACAACGGGGTGCAGGTAATCAGCGAAGGTCACAAGCTTTAGAGCACGCGCGGCCTAGTGCGGGAAGGTAAACAGCACTTTGATGGCGCGGGAACGGCCCTGATCGAAGCACGCCAGGAACGCGTCCCGGTAAGCGCTCAGCGGAAAGCGATGGGTGATGATCGAAGTCAGATCGAGATCTCGCGCTCGTACCCACTCCAGGTACCACTCCATCGCATGCTGCCGCCGTCCCTCCCATTCTTCCACGCCGAATGCATTGGATCCCACCAAGGAAATCTCCTTGAAGTACAGCGGGGTCCACTCGAAGCGCCGGGGCATTTCGACTCCCGTGACTACGATCTTCCCCCGGCTGCGCGTGATCCGGACACCGACTTCGATTGTCTCCGGAGAGCCTACGGAATCGTAGACGACATCCACACCACCGTCCAACATCGGCAACCCACGCCAAGGCTGCAACAACTCGGCACCAGTGACCGCCGCAATCCGCTCGAGCAGGCTAGGCAGGGGACGCCAAGGCACCACTTCCTGTGCTCCGAAGGCAACCGCTTGCTCAGCCTGGTGCGGATACCGCGCCACGGCAAGCACACGCACCCCCGGAAACAGCAACCGCAGAATCGCCACGTTCAGCAGGCCCAGCGTACCACAACCATACACCACAGCCGTGCCATTCGGAGGCGGAGGGTTGCGCAGGGTGGCGTGCAGAGACACGGAGAACGGATCGGCCAACACCGCGCGGTCGAAACTCACCGCATCGGGAATCGGTACTAACTGTGCCACGTGCGCGGGCACCAGCTCGGCAAAACCACCGGTGGCGTCGCGGCTGTTTCCATGATGAATCCCAGGCGCGATCGTACCGCGCGTGAAGTTCCGGCACTGCGCGTAGTCACCGTTCCGGCACCATTCACAAGCGGGCTCGATCCCGCGCACCTCGCACCAAAGCCATGGATTCAAGACGACGCGCCTGCCGAGCCAAGCCGGATCGACTTCCCTGCCGATCTCTTCCACCACACCGACCACCTCGTGACCGAGCACCTGGGGCCACGAAATGACCGCGGTCATGGGATTGTCCATCGCTCCTTTTAGGAACACTTGTTTGTAGTCGCTGCCACACAGGCCACAGAGAACCGTACGGATTCGCACCCAGCGTGGTCGCAGCGGGGGAACAGGCAAGTCACGCAGAGCCAGCGGCGCCACGGCGCTCACATACGCCCGCGGCGTGAACGCAGCGAGCAGCCTGGTAACGGCGATCCGCGGGATATTGTTCGTGACAACCAGCGCCTTCATTGCGTGCAGGACTCCTCTACCGAATCTGACGTGCTGCCTCTGCCATGACTTGCGTGGCGAATTCCAGTTCTCCCTCCTCGATTGTGAGCGGGGGCAGCAGGCGCAGCACGTTGTCACAGTGCAAGGTCCCGCTCGCAATTAGTCCACGGGCTAGGCACTCGCGGGCAAAAGCGCGCGTGCGCTCCGCAGTATCGAACTCGATCCCTACCAACATCCCGCGCCCCCGGACTTCCCGCACGGCACCGGCCAGCGCTCGTTCGAGATCCCTGCGCCACTGCTCGCCGACCCGTGCGGCTCGCTGGATCCAGTTTTCCTCCAGCAACACCCGCAACGCCGCCAAGCCAGCCGCGCAACTGAGAGGGTGTCCTCCGAACGTGGTGACGTGCGCTAAAGGTGGATTCTCTCCCAAAGTGCGCATCACCTCCGCCGTGCCAACGAAGGCACCCAAGGGAAGGCCCCCACCAAGTGCTTTGGCGAGGACCAGGATATCTGGCGTCACCTCCCAGTGGTTGCAGGCAAACAACTTACCGGTACGTCCAAAACCCGTGAGCACTTCGTCGAATACCAAAAGCGCACCCACCTCCCGGCAGCGCTCGCGCAACGAAGGCAAGAAGTCATCCGGAGGAATGCGCACACCTCCTTCGCTTTGCAACGGCTCCACAATGACCGCCGCCACGTCGTGCCCAATGCGGCCCAAAACCTCGGACGACCCGTACGGCAGGAAGTCCACCACCGGCAACAGGGGCTCGAACGGCTCTCGGTACAACGGGTTTCCGTTCAAGGACAGTGCCCCCAGCGTGTCTCCGTGAAAGGCCCCCTCGAACGCAACGAAGCGCGAGCGGTCGGTAAACTTCCGTGCTGCCTTCATCGCTCCCTCGATCGCCTCGGCGCCACTGTTGGCAAAATACACCACGGAGAGTTCTCCCGGGCTCACTTCAGCCAAGGTCTCCGCGAGTCGCACTTGAGGTTCGAGAACCATTTCCCCGTACACCGCTACGTGAAGGTACCTGCTCGCTTGTTCCGCGATTGCCCTGACCACGGACGGGTGGTTGTGACCGAGATTCGCGACTCCCATCCCCGCAAGCAGATCGAGGTAGGCCCGACCTTGACGATCCCAGATTCGACTTCCCTGCGCTTTCACCACCTCGATTCCCAGCGGCTCCGGCGAGGTTTGGCAAACATGGCGAAAAAACGTTTCCCGTAGACTCCGTTCGGTCATGAGCGCTCTCTCACACAAACCATTCACCGATCCGCGGACGGCCGCCTGGCTTCCAGGCGAGCGTGGGGCGCTGCATGGACCCGAGCCGCACCACGTTCGCAACTCCAGCACCACGCAGCGTCTCCACCACCTGCGCGTGCCGCCTCCGCCCCACCGCTACCCCCACAGCTTCGAGAGTCCCGCAGTGCGGCTCGATTGCGGCCCGCAGTGCATCGAGATTGGCTACAGGCTGCACGCGAACGCAGCGGTCACCGCAAGTCGCCTGCACACTTGCTTCCGGCTCGATCGCCAGCGACCATGCCAGGTCGGCCTCGCTACCAAGCAACCTCGCCCCAGACCATAGCGCCTGATCGCGAAAGGACCGCACCGCAGCTTGCTCCCAAGCCGTACGCCGGCGGGGCGGCAAGATGCACGCTAGGCGGTGCAACTCTGCAGCCACCAATTCCCCGAATGAGTCTAGGTCGTGGGGACTCTGGCACTCCACGAAACACACGTGCGGGGAAAGGCAACCTCTTTGATCCCAAATCGTCACGTCGGTAGCCAAGCGGCGAGCTGCGACTCGTTGCCAGCGCCGCTGCTCCAGGATCTCTCGAGCCACGAATGCGCAACTCAAGCGCGAGCCGTATCCCAAAAAGCGACACGGCACCCAAGAGGCGAGGGCCGTGACGGTCGCGTCGCTTCCTTGCGCCACCACCAGATCCGCCTTTGCGAACAACGCCTTTTCGACCACGCGGTCCCCGCCGCGCCACGCAAACACCCAGACCGCTTCTGCCAACTCCGGAGCGGCGCAGCGAATGGATTCGAGCAGGAGCCACGGAGATACCGGGTCCCCCGCTGCAGGCTTCAGCACAACACCAGCGCCCACCGCGAGGCCGAGGAACGCAGGCCAAATCGCCAAGCCGGGAAGATTCCCAGCAAGCACGAAAACGATGATCTCTGGGGAAGGGCTTGCGCCGCTGCGAGCGCGCAGTGAGGCGCTAAGTTCTTCGCGCATCAACTTGCGCACCTGTGCAGGGTGGAGAGGTTCGAAGTGAAAAGGCAACGCATGGCGCACCATGTTTGGATGAAAACCAGTGGCAGCTGCGATCTCGGTGGTAGCGCGCTCCAGCCAGCTCGATCCGGGGGCTAGCCACTGCGCCCGAACTCGTTCAAGCGCAGCCAACCTCTGTCGAAGCGGCCGTTGGCGTAGACGGCCAGCGGCCCAGCGCAACCGCTCCAAGCGCCCGCAGATGGCTCGGCTTTCCTCCAGGGGCGGTGCCGAATTTTGGGGCCCCGAGTGCGCTCCGTGATTCATGCACATGCCGCCCACACGCGGGATGCGAGAGGATGCTCTCGGCGTCCATCCCACAACGTTGCTCACGCTCCCTCGACAAAGTCCCCGGTGGCCAGCGAACACCCTCGCGGCTCGGCACCCGCGACCCGTCCCACCACCTCGAGCCCGCCGTCTACCAAGCGCCCGAGGTCTTCGGTCAGAAGCGCCAACACGGAGCCGGCATTGGCAAGGTCCACGTGGCACAGCAAACCAACTTCTCCAGGAGGAACTTCTCGCATGTTGACGGGTTCGAGTACGCGGGTTCGTAACCAAGGTGGTGCCAGTTTTCGGCGTGGTAGAAGTTTGCCCGACCAGCGATCCGCGATCACACTGTCAAAGTACTGGGAGGAAAGTTCGCTCATGCCGTACTCGTTGACCACGAAGTAACCCGGGACTGCGAGGGCCTGCCAAATTGCGTGGAGCAAACCTCGGCGGGAAAGCGGGCGTTCGACTCCTTTTTGCCCGCCGGTATCCATGACGCGGCTGCCGTGCGGCAAGCGCACGCTCCATCCCGCCGCTTGGCAGTGATCCAAGAACCGCACTAAGCCGGCCGTGGTTGCCATCAAGCACACAGCCTCTCCTGCCGCACTGCTCGTCTCGAGCTGCTCGCGCAGGCGGACAAAGTCGAACGTATTCGCGGCTGCGAAGAAACCGCTCCCCGGAACCCCGAATTCCTCCACGGCCCAACTCACCATCTGAGCTAAGGAGGAGTGTGGCCACTCCTCCGCACTCGGGATCAAAGAAACAATCTGCATTCGCTCGAGGTCCGGGAACAAGTACCGTTTGAGCCCAGCTAGTGCCGAGGCTCTGTACAACTGGAGATCGGGCATCGCGTGGCGGCTCCGCCGCTCAGTTCCTTGCGTGGTCCCACTGCTCAGGAACACACGCTCCGGCTCGCCACAGGAGAACTGCCGGTACTTGAGAGCCACCGCCGGAAGCGGCGGGATGTGGCGCCAGTCGGTCACGTCCTCTGGGCGAACACCTTGTTGCACGCACCAGCGGCGGTATTCCGGGATCGCCTCGAACTGATGGCGAAAAACAGCGAGAGCCAATTCGTTAAAACGCTGCGCCTCCGGCTGCGCGATAAAATCGAGAACCAGCTCGTGCTCTGGGTGCATGCGTCACAATAGGCTTTGCCGCAAGGCTTCGTACAACACAATCGAAACAGCGTTGGATAAGTTCAAGCTGCGCACGTTCGGATGCGAGATCGGGATTACGTACGTATCCTCCGGGTAAGCGGCCAGCAATTCCCGCGGCAAGCCGCGGCTTTCGCTGCCGAACACCAGCGCATCGCCCGGCCGATAGCAGCCTTGCCAGAACGAGCGCGTCGAACGCGCAGAAAACAAGTGGAGCTTGAGGCTCGGATAGCGTGCGCGGAACGCTTCCCAGGAGTCATGAACCTCAAGGTCCACGTAGGGCCAGTAATCCAAGCCGGCTCGTTTCAGGTAACGGTCTTCGAGCGAGAAGCCGAGCGGGCGAACGAGGTGCAGGCGGCAGCGCGTCGCGGCACAGAGCCTCCCGATACTCCCCGTGTTCGGGGGAATTTCTGGTGCGACCAAGACGACGTGAAATTTCGGATCATCGGACGGGTAAAGGCACGCGCTGGCCACGCTGCATTAGGTAGAAGAGGCCGCCCTCTTCTTCCACGTGCTCGAGTAAGTAAGCTTGAGGCTGGCGCAAGAAGCGGGCGCGCTCGCCATTCGGCACGGAGCAGTACAAGGCGCCGTCGGAACCCGAGGACAACGACTCAATGACCAGCGGTTCCCAACGACCGTCGTTGAGACATACCTGCCACGCTCCTTCTGCGTCGCGCTGCACAGCCGTGACTACGTATGGTGTGTCTTCCACCTCAACGTCCGCGTGGAAGCGCTCGTCCACCCACACCTCATACCCGGAGCCGTCTGGCTTGCGCCTCAGGTAGCGGCTGAAAAACCGAGCTAGCCGCTCGTGCGTCACCGGCTCATCGTTTGCGTACCAGCGGCCATCTTTCCGAAACGAAAGCCGCTGTGGTGGTATGGCGTAAAAACCCGCTTGCGCCATGGTTCCAGGAATTAAACATGGGGCGAATCCAAGACAATTGTAACTGGACCATCGTTCACCAACTCCACCTCCATGCGCGCAGCGAATTGGCCCGTCTCACAAGCCACACCCGCTGCTCGGACCCGAGCCACGAAGTACTCGTACAGCTCGCGGGCGTGCTCAGGGCTCGCGGCCTCGGAAAATGACGGGCGCCGACCCTTCGTTACGTCACCAAGGAGCGTAAACTGGGAAACGACCAGCACCGCTCCCCCGACCTCGAGGAGAGAGCGGTCGAACTTCCCAGCTTCGTTTTCGAAGATTCTCAGAGCGAGGATCTTTTCACAGAGCCAATCGGCGTCCGCGGTGCCATCCGCGCGGTGCACGCCCAGTAACACCAGCAGGCCCCGCCCGATCTGTCCAACTGGCAGCCCCGCTACCCGGACCTCAGCGCGGGCGACACGCTGGACAACAGCGCGCATCGCTGAAGCTACTGGTCAGAGGTCCTCTTCCTCCTCGTCGTCGTCCCAGTCGTCTTCGTCAAAGTCGTCAAAGTCTTCGTCTTCTTCGTCAAGCCAATCCTCTTCGAAATCTTCTTCTTCCTCGTCCTCCCAGTCCTCCTCTTCCTCTTCCTCGCGCCGTTTGGCCCATAAGAGATCGTCCATGTTGCCTCCTCGAATTGGCCGCGCCAAAACGGCTTTGCGAGTAACGGCACGCCAAGGCGAAGTCAATAACGAGAGGGCAGAAGTTTTCTGCCCGACTTCCAAGCCGAGGCGCCCGAACCAGTTGCTGTTCTGGAATACGGAGGCGCTCCGAGCGTGGCCCCCGCGCTGGGCCAGCCGTCCATCGCATGCGGCCTCTTGCCCTTGATCACCCTGCCCTCGCCTCTTAAGGTTCGATCATCCCAGACCAAGGAGGGTGTGTTTGTGGCAGACGTTCTTTCCGTGTCCGATGCGACGTTCGAGCGAGAAGTTCTGCACTCGCCCATTCCCGTGCTGGTGGACTTTTGGGCGCCGTGGTGCGGCCCATGCCGGGCAATTGCTCCGCTCGTCGACGAGCTGGCCAAAGAGTACGCTGGCAAGCTCAAAGTGGTCAAAATCAACGTTGACGACAACCCGGAAACACCGGCGCGCTATGGAGTGCGTGGCATCCCGAATCTCGTCTTGTTCAAAAACGGCGAGGTAAAGGACCAAATCGTGGGCGCCGTACCCAAGGCCGTGCTGGAAAAAGCCGTGCAAGCCGTGGTGTGAGGTGAGGATGAGAAAGGCGATTCGCCGCAATGACATCGTGCGTTGGTTCGGCACACCGGACGAAGCGGAAGGCTCGGTGAATGAACCCCGCGAACAGGAAGAAAACGGCTTTCGTTACAACGAGCGCTGGCTTTATCGCCACCCGCGGCGCGACCCGAGCGGGGCGGCAGAACGGGTTATCTACTGGCGGCGGTATGATTATGTCGGTTCATGCATTCGCCGCTCAAAAGACGGCCCGTGGGAACGCGACGACCAGCTGGCGGATGTTCTCAACCAGAGCCTCGCTTCGGCCGCGTGAGCTTGCACGAACGGACGCTAGATTCATTCCGAACAAGCAGAGCGACCCCAACGAACGCTGACGGCTCTCTCGAAGAGTGAAACCAAGATGATCGAAGCAATCCGAGCGTTGTATGAGCGCTACCCCGAACGCATTGCGTTCATGCGCAAACGGCTAGGCCGTCCCTTGACGCTAGCCGAGAAAGTCCTTTTTGCTCACCTTAAGGATCCCGAGCACGCCGACCTCGAGCGAGGCCACGCGTGGATCGAACTATGGCCGGACCGGGTAGCCATGCAAGACGCCACCGCGCAGATGGCTCTTCTGCAGTTCATCCAAGCGGGCCGCAAGCGGGTTGCCGTCCCGACCACGGTTCACTGCGACCACCTGATTCGGGCACGCGTCGGCGCAGCGGAGGATACCGAGGCTGCGTTGCGAGAAAACGACGAGGTCTACCAGTTCCTGCTTTCCGCCTCGCAAAAGTACGGGATCGGCTTCTGGAAACCAGGCTCGGGAATCATCCACCAAGTCGTCCTGGAGAATTACGCCTTTCCCGGGGGCTTGATGATCGGCACCGACTCCCACACTCCGAATGCTGGTGGCTTAGGCATGTTGGCAATCGGCGTCGGCGGGTCCGATGCCGCCGAGGTCATGGCGGGGTTGCCGTGGAGCGTGCAAGTGCCCCGGCTCGTAGGGGTTCGCCTGATCGGGCAGTTGTCCGGTTGGACTGCACCGAAGGACGTCATTTTGAAGCTGGCCGGTCTCATGACCGTGAAGGGCGGCACGGGTAAAATAATCGAGTACTTCGGCCCGGGTACTGCGTCCGTTAGCTGCACTGGCAAGGCAACGATCACGAACATGGGGGCCGAGCTGGGTGCGACGACTTCCATCTTCCCCTATGACCAGCGCATGGCCACCTACCTGCGCGCAACCAACCGTGCAGCTGTAGCCGAACTGGCCGACCGCTTCGCCGACTCCTTCCGCGCCGACCCGGAAGTGTGGGAGGCACCGGAACGATACTACGACGAGGTCATCGAAATTGACCTGTCTGCACTCGAACCGCACGTGGTCGGGCCGCACTCTCCGGACCTCGCTCGCCCCATTTCCAAACTCAAAGAGGATGCTCAGAAGCACGGCTACCCGCTGGAGATCCGGGCGGCCTTGGTGGGGAGCTGCACGAACTCCTCGTACGAGGACATTGGGCGCGCCGCTCACGTGGCGCGCCAGGCTTTGCAGCGCGGAATTCGCGCACGCACGAAGTTTCTGATTACCCCGGGGTCTGACCAAATCCACAACACGATCCGCCGGGACGGGCTGATGGACGTTCTTACCGGGATCGGCGGCGTGGTGCTCGCGAACGCGTGCGGTCCTTGTATCGGCCAGTGGCAGCGCGACGATATTCGCAAAGGAGAGCGCAACTCGATCGTTACCTCGTTCAACCGCAACTTCCCAGCCCGTAACGACTCCAACCCAGAAACGCTTGCGTTTATTGGCAGTCCTGAAATCGTGACCGCACTCGCATTGGCCGGGCGCTTGGACTTCGATCCTCTTTCCGATCCGCTTTCCGGCCCCAACGGCGAGCCGGTGTATTTAGAGCCCCCCAGCGCACCAGAGTTACCAGCGCAGGGCTTTGCCCCTGGTACCGCGGGCTACATCGAGCCACCGGAAGACGGCAGCCAGGTGGAGCTGCGCGTCAAGCCCGATAGCGAGCGCCTGCAGTTGCTCGAACCATTTCCCCCCTGGGATGGCAATGACTTCGAACGCTTAGCGGTGCTCGTGAAAGCCAAGGGCAAGTGCACAACCGATCACATTTCTCCGGCTGGGCCCTGGCTTCGCTACCGGGGCCACCTGGATAAGATCAGCGACAACTTGTTTACTGGCGTGGTCAACGCCTTTACCGGAGAGGTCGGGTGCGGGCGTAACCTGCGCACCGGTGAACGCGGTGTTCCCTTCCCAACCATCGCGCGCGATTACAAAGCGCACGGAATCGGGTGGGTGGCTGTCGGCGACGAAAATTACGGCGAAGGATCGAGCCGCGAACACGCCGCTATGGAGCCTCGCTACCTCGGCTGTAAAGCCATTTTGGCTCGCAGCTTCGCGCGGATTCACGAAACCAACCTCAAGAAGCAAGGGCTCCTGCCGCTCGTCTTCGAAAACCCGGAAGACTACGACAAGATTCGCGAGGACGATCGCATCAGCATTGTTGGCTTGCGCGAGCTTGCACCGGGCAAGCCGGTACGGGTGATTCTGCATCACGCGGACGGCAGCGAAGAAACCCTTTGGTGTCGGCACAGCTTCAGTTCTGAACAGCTCGAGTGGTTCCGTGCCGGCGCGGCCTTGAATCTCATGCGTGGCCGTTAGGATCAGGATCCGGCGCTCCGGTGATGCTTTCAGGAAGGGCACCGCAGTCCCCCCAGCCCCAAGTCACGGCTGCAATTGCTCCAACAAACGTCGGACCGTGCCGGCAGGGTCGTCACTGTGAGCAATAGCGCCGATCATCGCTACCGCATCGGCCCCAGCGGCCAATACTTCTGCTGCCGTGTCTGCCGTGATCCCGCCAATAGCGACAATCGGCAGGGCAACCGCCTGGCGAATCCGTCGGAGCCCGTCCAAACCCACCACGGGGTCCGGGTTTTCCTTGCTTGCCGTCGGGAAGATCGGCCCGACCGCTATATAATCCACCTCGCCTTGCTGGGCGGCCACACGTGCCTGGCTCAAGTTGTGCGTGGAGCAGCCAATCACTGCGGATGAGCCGAGCCAGGGCCGAATCAGCGCGGGGGGTACATCCTCCTGCCCCAAATGGACCCCAAGCGCACCGACTAGGGCAGCGATGTCAGCTCGGTCGTTGATCAGGAGCTGGGCACCAAAACCAACGCACAGCCGCTGCACAGCGCGGGCACAGTCAAGGAACGCCCGGGAGTCAAGCTGTTTGCAACGGAGTTGGAGAAAGGGGGCACCGCCGCGCAAGACCGCTTCCGCCAAGGAGAGATGGTCACGGTGCGGGTGCCCGGCCGGGTCTACAATCGGATACAAAGGACTGGGGAAGCGAAACCTGCTCACATCGAGCCCAACTCACCCGAGTCACCGCTTCCGCGCTCTCGCCGCAAGGGGATCCGCAACTGCTGAATCTTTTTGTGAAGCGTATTGCGGTTGATTCCTAGCAGAGATGCAGCGCGGAGCTGGTTCCCGTCAGTTTTTTCCAGGACAAATTCAAGTAACGGTTTCTCGACCTGGGCCAGGAGCCAGGCATAGAGGTTGCGCGGACCAGGAGGGGGGCTTTGCTCGAACAGCTCGGACAGCCGCGCGCGCACCGCCTGCTCTACCGACTGCCCGCCCAAGTCTTCAGCCGCGGGTCGGGCACTTCCCCCCAAATGCAAATCGTGCGGCATCAACACTGGGCCCGGTGCCAACACGGCTGCGCGCACCAGCGTGTTCTCCAGCTCCCGAACGTTGCCAGGCCAGGGGTGCTCAACCAGCAACGCCATCGCCTCGCTCGAAACCGCGGTGACCTGGGTACCCAATTCGCGCCGAATTTTTTCGAGGAAATAACGGACCAACTCTGGGATGTCTGCGCGTCGCTGCCGCAACGGAGGCACCTGAATCCGCACTACATTCAATCGAAAGTACAAGTCTTCTCGGAAGCGACCCTGCTGAACCGCGCGCTCCAGGTTTTGGTTGGTCGCGGCAACCAAACGCACGTCCGCGCGAATCACTTCCCGTCCTCCAACTCGGGAAAACTCGCGCTCCTGAACCACCCGGAGGAGCTTGACCTGCAGCTCGAGCGGCATGTCCCCGATCTCATCCAGGAACAGCGTTCCACCGCTAGCCGCCTCGAAAACACCAGCGCGCTGCTCCACTGCACCGGTGAAGGCGCCACGCTCGTGTCCGAACAGCTCGCTCTCGAGCAGGTCCCGCGGCACGGCGGAGCAGTTCAGCGCCACGAACGGACCACTCCAACGCCGAGAGTGTGCGTGGATCGCGCGCGCGATCAGTTCCTTTCCCGTGCCGCTTTCTCCTTGCAGGAGGACGGTGGCGTCCGTAGGTGCGACCCGGCCGATGGTCTTGAAGATTTCCTGCATGACCGGAGTCGTGCCGACGATTTCGACCCCCAACTCGAAGCGCCGGCGATGGTCCTCCTCGAGTCGTGCCAGTTCCTGAGTGCGGCGGCGGGTCTCCCAAGCGCGCTGAACCAGAATCGCAAGCTCGTCCAGGTCGAACGGTTTGGTCACGTAGTCAAAGGCCCCACGCTTCATGGCCTCGATGGCGTTGGCCATCGTGTTCTGGGCCGTAATTACGATCACTGCCGTGTCGGCGCCCTCTTCCCGCAGGCGGGTGAGCAGGCTCAAGCCGTCCATGCCCGGCATGCGAATATCCACCAGGGCGAGATCGAACCTCCCAGACCGCAATCGCTCCCAAGCTTCGTTGCCGTTGTCAACCGTCTCTACCTCGTGGCCCTGAGCCGACAAAGCCTGCTGCAGCACCCAGCGCAGGGACTCTTCATCGTCCGCGACCAAGATCCGGGCTCTTTCCAAACTCATGTGCCGTCTCCCACAGGCAGGTGCACCACCACCACAGCGCCCCCACAGGGAGCGTTTCCGAAACGCAAGTCGCCACCGTGGCTAGCGACGATCCGCTGGCAGATCGGCAGCCCCAAGCCGGTACCCTTGGCCTTGGTGGTGAAAAACAGCTCCCCGACGCGGTCGAGCAAGTGCTCGGGGAAGCCAGGTCCCGAGTCGGCAATCTCCACCCGCAAAAACTTTCCGGAGCGCTCGGACAGGGCCATGTGGAAATCTGTTTCCATTTTGGTCGTGACCTTCAAGCGGCCGCCATCCGGCATCGCCTCGCACGCATTGCGGATCAAGTTCAGGAAGAGTTGGGTTAGCTGGTCGGGATCACCCCACGTTTCCGGCAGACTGGGATCTACGATCAGAGAAGCCTGAATCCGCAGCGATGCGAGTTCTGGGCGCATGAGCTCGAGCACGTCGTGCAAGACCCGGTGCACATTCACTGGTTGGAAGTTCGGGGTAGGAGCCTGGCCGAATTGCAGCAGTTGGTCGAGTAACCGGACCAATCGATCCGTCTCCCGCAGAATCACCGCGGTGAAGTCACGGGCCTGTGGGTCGGACTGAAACCGCTGAGCGAGCAACTGCGCCGCGCCGCGAATGCCACCGAGCGGATTCTTAATCTCGTGCGCAAGCCCCGCCACCAAGGTGCCCAAGCGAGCCAGCGTTTCGTTACGCCGTGCAGCTTGTTGGAGTTTCTGCTGGTAACTGAGGTCCTGCAACACAATCGCAGTTCCCTGAAGCGTTCCATCCGGCGACCAAACAGGGGAGCAACTGAGCCGGACTGGTACAGTGCGATCGGAGAGCGACAACAGAAGCTCCCCGCATACTTGCGATTGCCCGGTTTGCAACGTGCGCCGCACCAAAGCATCGAACGCAGGCGAAGCAGGGAAAATCTCCCCACAACGGCGGCCGCGCAGGTAAGCTTCGGAATACCCGGTTAGCTCCTGCGCGGCGGCGTTCGAAAACCATACCACACCCCCCGCATCCGTGAGGATGACCGCCTCTCCGAGGCTCGCCAAGACGTTTTCCAGCTGCGTGCTCAAGCGCCCTGCACGTCCGAGGCCGCTCCGTTGCGCGGCGCGTCAGACGGCGTGGGACCCTAACACAGGCAGGATGGTTGACAAGCGCCGGTGCCCAGCCATAACAGCGAGCATGATCAGTGTGCGGGCGGCGCTCGATACGGTGCTCGCCAGTGTCGCCCGGGTGGGCCCCGAACAGATCAGCATTGCTCAGGCTTGCGGGCGTGTTTTGGCGCGCGCGCTTGTCGCCAACCGAACCGTACCTCCATTCGACAACTGCGCGATGGACGGTTTTGCCGTGCGTGCCGCCGACGTCGCTGCTGCCACCCCTACTGCCCCGGTACGCCTCCGCTTGCTCGAGACGGTGCCAGCGGGCTCCCTTGCGAGCCACGCGGTGGTTCCTGGTACTGCGGTGCAGGTGATGACCGGTTCCGCCGTTCCAGCAGGAGCGGACGCCGTGGTCCGGGTGGAAGACACGCAAGTCGGGGACGGTTGGGTTGCGGTCTTTCGGGCCCCTCGGCCCGGTGAACACATTCGTCGCGCCGGCGAGGACTTACGGGACGGCGAGGTCGTGTGGCCCGCAGGCCGCCTGTTGCGCCCAGCTGACATCGGCGTTCTGGCCTCGCTCGGCATGCCGAGCATCACCGTGTTTCGCCGTCCTCGGGTGAGCGTGCTCGCCACGGGTAACGAGTTGGTGAGCCTCGGAGAACCGATCGAAGGGAGGAAAATCGCCAACAGCAATGCCTACGCCCTGGCTGCCGCGGTGCGAGAGGCCGGCGGCGAGGCCTGCTTGCTCGGCATCGTTCCTGACGACCTGGAGAGCAGCCTCCGTCCATTCGAGGCGGCTCTCGAATGCAGCGATGTGGTGCTTTCCACAGGCGGAGTGTCCATGGGAAACTTCGACCTGGTCCGCCAGGTGCTAGCTCGATTGGGAGTGCAGGAGCTTTTTTGGAAGGTACGGCAAAAACCCGGAAAGCCGCTGAGCTTCGGTACCCGCGGTCGCACACTTGTGTTTGCATTGCCAGGAAACCCAGTCTCCGCGCTGGTCTGCTTTTACCTGTACGTGCGACCGGCGCTTTTGAGCGTGAGTGGCGCCAAGCAAATCTTCTCGCCCGTAGTGGAGGGCGAAGCGGAGGAACCGATCGAGGGGAGCGAAGGTCTCACCGACTTCGTGCGCTGTCAGCTTCGCGTTCACGCGGGTCGGTTTTCCTTACGGAGCTCAGGAAGCCAAAGTTCGGGAGTCCTGCGCTCGCTTTCTTTGGCTGACGCCCTGGCCATTCTGCCCGAGTCTTGCGCACAGGTCGAAGCCGGCACTGCGATTCGAGCACTTTGGCTCGCAGCGCCCCCGGTGCAAGAGCCTCCTTTCTGAGCAGTCGGGGCGTACCAGGTGCCCGCCTTTCCTGCTACCCGAACGAGCATGCTGCGCGTAGGACACGGCTACGACCTGCACCGGCTGGTCAGCGGCCGAGCGCTGTACCTCGGAGGCGTTGCCATCCCATTTGACCTCGGTTTGCTGGGCCACTCGGACGGCGATGTCGTCCTGCACGCATTATGCGACGCTCTCCTCGGGGCACTGGCGTTGGGCGACATTGGCCAGCACTTTCCGGACACGGACGAGCGTTTTCTAGGAACACCCAGCAGCGAACTTGTGAAACGGGTGGCGGCGCTCATCGATCAAGAAGGATGGTCAGTGGTCAACGTGGACATCACGGTTTGCGCAGAGGCCCCAAAGCTGGCACCACACCGCCATGCGATCCGCAACCGCATCGCCGACTTACTCGGCATCCCCATCACTCAGGTGAGCGTGAAAGCAAAAACGAACGAAGGCGTGGACGCCATCGGCCGTGGTGAGGCGATCTCTGCCACTGCCATCGTTTTGCTCGCGGAGAGGCCGGAGCACTTGAGTTCTCAGTAGGATCCCATCGCTGCGCAGTCCGGGTCCGGCGAGCAATCAACTTCCCGCGCCACCGAGCAAGAGGCCACACAGGCAAGGCTACTTACGGTCCGGGTCGAGCCCCGGGTGGGTTTTGCACACGCGGAGGTCACGCTGCGAAGATCTCTCGCTCGTTCTCGGCGAATCCGAGGGATGGCGGTGTCCTCGGTGTACAGCACCACAAGCCCGCGTGCTACTCTCAACGGCCTGAGTTCAGCCCGGCGCGAGCAGTCTACCGGGTTCAGAAGTCTTCCGAGTCGGTTCCGGAGACCTCTTCGCTATCCTTTTCCGCGCCGCCACTTTCCAGCTCGTCCACCATTGCATCGAATTCATCGCCCGAGAACTCTTCCCCCATCTCTTTTCCGACCGAACGCATCCAGCGCGCCAAGCTCTTAGGGTCGTTCTCGTCCAGGTCCCCGAACCGCGAAGGATCCGCCAAAGCGTCCAACCTCGCCTCTTCCGACTTTGGCATGGCAAAGCGCGACATGAGGCGATCGGCTTCCGCCGAGCCGCAGTGCTCGCAGCGCGGCTCCACCTTCTCGCTCACGCGCAGGGTCAGCACGCTAAAGCGCCGGCGGCACTTCCGACAACGGTATTCGTAAATCGGCATGGCTTTCCCCTTGCGTCCGATGGCAGTTTCATAAGGGGCCCGGGGCTAGAGCGCAACCGAGCCGAAAATCTCGTGCTTGCTTCGTAGCGGAGCCGGCTGTAGAGGACGCAAAGAGCAGCCATCCTCGATGGTCGCTCGCAACGGGAGGGCACGATGGGCAGAGCAAATGCGCTTTGGCAGGGTCGCTGGATGTTGTTGATTGGGACCTGGCTTTTAAGTTCGGACCTTCTGTCCGAAAAAGCCCTAGCCCAAGCGGCGGCCACTGATCTGGCAGTTCGGGTCACGGCAGCCTCGTTTGCCGTCGGTATGCCGGGCCGATACGTGGTTTCCGTTGCAAACAATGGCCCTGCGACCACCGATGCGGCGGTCACCCTCGAAGCTAGGCTGGCACCCGGCCTTGCTTTCACCTCATCCAGCGGAGCGTGGAGTTGCAACCCGACCAGCGCCGGTGTGTCCTGCACCAACACTCAGGCGCTGGTTGCCGGTCGCACCAGTACCTTTACGATATTCGTGAGCGTGGACTCGCCAGCGGTTCCTCGCGCCGTCACCCAGTTCACCCTTCGTTATGGTGGGGACACGCGCGCCACGAACAACGTGACGCAAAAGGTCACCAGCGTGCGCCCGTCTCGCCGTCCGATCCCGACTTGGACGCCAACGGCCACCCTCCGTCCTGGTGTACCGACGCCGACACCGAGCCGCACCCTGTCGCCCACAATTTCACCCACACCCTCGGTCACGGCCACGGCCAGCGCCACCGCGACCCCCGTCCCCGCCACTACGAACCTTGCGCTGAGCAAGACAGTGGCAGCAGCATTCTTCGTGAGTCGCACGGGCACGTACCGTTTGACGGTCACCAACCTCGGTCCGAACGCGACCAACGTTCCGATCACTCTGGTCGACAGCCTGCCCCGGGGTTTGTCGCTGAGCAGCGCTTCGGGAGCAGATTGGAGCTGCGCGGTGAGCAACAACGTGGTGCAGTGCTCGTTTGCGGGTACTCTCGCGGCGGGCAGCGCCACGACCCTGTCGCTCACAGTTCAGGTTGGGAGCGAGGCGTACCCCTCGGTTACCAACGTGGCCAGTCTCGTTTACCCGGGCGACCCCGACGTCTCGAACAATACCGCTCGCCGGCCAACAACGGTGAAAAGGTAAGCCTCAGCTCAGGCTTGTTCTTTCCCGGCTAGCCAAACAGGCGGCAAACTGGCTAAGGGCACGAGCATGGCTTCTCTATACCGTTTGTTTGGGCACGAGTTGTCTCCGTACTCGGTGAAGGTTCGCGCGTACTTCCGTTTCAAAGGGCTCGCGCACGAGTGGATCGTGCGCGGTGCTCACACAGAGGAAGAATTCCAAAAACACGCGAAACTCCCTCTGATCCCGCTCGTGGTAACTCCGAGCGGGGAGGTCCTGCAGGACTCGACGCCAATCATCGAAGTGTTGGAAGCACAATTCTCAGAGCCGAGCATTGTTCCTGAGGATCCGCGTCTGGCGTTTCTTTCAGCATTGATCGAGGAATACGCCGACGAGTGGGTGAACAAGCCCATGTTTCACTATCGCTGGCAATACCCGGCCGATGCGGAAGCGGCCGCAGCGAAACTCGCTGCCACCATGATGCCTGATGCGGACCCCGCTACCGCCATCGCCATGATCCGCGACCGCATGGTGCGCCGCCTTTCGTTTGTCGGCTCATCGGAAGCGACCCGAGAGGTCATTGAGGGTTCCTACACCCGCCTACTCGAGCTGCTGGAGAACCTTTTGCGGGACCGGCCGTACCTTTTCGGAAAGCGGCCGAGCTTGGCGGACTTTGGCCTCTTTGGCCAGTTATACGAGTGCTCCACAGATCCCACACCCGGCGCCTTGCTGCGACAAAAAGCGCCCTCCGTGCTCGCTTGGATCGAACGTATGCAATCGCCGCGAGTCGAAGGCGCCTGGGAGTCTTTCTCGGTACTCGCCCCCGCTCTCGTTCCGCTTTTGCGAGACGAAATCGGCACGACCTTTGTGCCGTGGACGGTTGCGAACGAGCAGGCCCTGCGAACGGGCAAGAATGAGTTCGAAGTGGAAATCTTGGGGCAGCGTTTCGTGCAAGCTCCCCAGAAATACCACGCAAAGTCGCTCAACGTCCTGCGCCAGCGCTTCGCTCGGTCACCTCAGGCACCTGACTTGCTCGAGCTGCTCGAACGCACAAGCTGCTTGGGCTTCCTACAGACCTCGGCCTCCTGACAGCCTCGCCCTTGCCGCAGGACCAGCAGGCATCTCACCCGAGCGGAACGTCACGGTTGCCGAACGGCAAGGGCGTGTTTATTGGAGAGGCCATGGCGCACAAAAAGCTCGTGTACCGCATTCTGTTCCACAACCAAGGGCGCGTGTACGAGCTGTACGCGAAAAGCGTGAGTCAGTCGGCGCTGTTTGGTTTCATCGAGGTGGAAGGCCTCCTCTTCGGCGAGCGTTCGCAAGTGGTTGTAGACCCGAGCGAGGAGGCTCTGCGGCATGAGTTCGAGGGCGCGGAACGAACCTACATCCCAGTTCATGCGATCGTGCGCATCGACGCCGTAGAGAAACGCGGGGCAAGCAAGATCTTGGCGGCTGCGGAGGGAGGAGGAAAGGTCACCCCGTTCCCCGTACCGGTGTACACACCGGCAAAGCGCGACTCGTAATTCCAAGTACGGGCCGTTCCTTCCTCAGGAGACGACCAGTCCCCCATCCACGGAAAGTACGGCACCGTTGACGTAGCGCGCTTCTTCGGAAGCCAAGTAGGCAACCGCTGCCGCCACCGCTTTTGGGTCGCCGCGCTCGTCTACCAGCTTGAGTCGCTGAATCAGCGCTAAATCGGCACCCTCCGGTGGGCGAAACCCAGAAAGCAACGGGGTGTCAATCCCCCCGGGGCACACGCAGTTAACGCGCAACCCGCGACGCGCAAACTCCACCGCGAGCGCTTTTGTGAGTTGCACCACGCCGCCTTTCGACGCACAGTATGCGGCACTGTAAGCCTGGCCGATCAAGCCCGCGGAACTGGCCATATTGATGATCGCGCCCCGGCGCTCGAGCAGTGCAGGCAGCGCGGCCTGACACATGAAGAAGGTGCCGGAAAGATTCACCGCCAGCGTGCGATTCCATTCATCCACGCTGGCTTCGAGTGTGTGCTGGAAGCGGCCGATACCGGCAATGTTGGCGAGAACGTCGAGGCCGCCGTAGCGGTCTAGACAACGCGCGACACTTCGTCTCGCGGCATCCACCTGACTCACGTCGCACCACTCTGCGGTAGCCTCCCCGCCTGTTTCGCGAATCTCAGCCAGCGTTTCCGCCAAGCCCACCTCGTTCACATCGGTACAAAACACCTGTGCGCCTTCAGAGGCGAGCCGCACTGCCGTGGCTCGGCCGATTCCGGAGCCCGCCCCTGTGATCAACGCCACTTTCCCAGTAAATCGCTGCATGACTTGCCTCCGTCTGCAAAGGCGCTCCTGACACGCTGCGCCGCTCTTTGTTCTCCGTTTCGCGATCTCGCAGGTGACCGCAAAACAGCGCCGCTGTCAACGAGCGCGGCGTCCGACGTGCAGGATGATCGGCGGCACAGCACTCGCCGTGGTAGGCTCTCTCCTGCAACCGTTGGCGTCACCCGCTCGATTGGGGGTCGTTTCGGATTGACAACAAAGTTTCCTATCCGGTAAAAGGCAGCAACACTTTGGTTTGGCGCCATGCCTCGAACGACCCGCGCGATCGTGCAAACCGGACCACGCCAGTTGGAACTGCGCGAGCTACCCGTGCCCGAGATCGATGCCGAGAGCGCTCTGCTCAGAGTCGAGGCATGCGGCATCTGCGGAAGCGACGTCGAGCAGTATACCGGGACCTTACCCGTGCGTTTCCCGCTCATCCCAGGACACGAGCCTGTTGGCACCATTGAAGCGATTGGCGAACGGGCGGCCCGTCGGTGGGGAGTGGATGTCGGGGACCGTGTCTGCGTCGAAGTGCTCATCCCCTGCCAGTTTTGTGGCGCGTGTCGGCAAGGACGTTACCAGCTTTGCCGCGGACGCGGGGGACTGTTCGGGTACTCGTACATTCCCCTCTCGCATCCGCCCGGTCTCTGGGGTGCCTATGCGGATTATCTGTACCTGCACCCTTGTGCGATCGTGCACCCGATCCGCAAGGACCTACCGGCCAGTGTTGCCGCGTTGTTCAATCCGCTCGGGGCTGGGTTCCGCTGGGCCGTCGAAGTACCCAACACACGGCCCGGCGATACGGTGTTGATCCTCGGCCCGGGGCAGCGTGGTCTGGCGAGCGTGATTGCGGCACGCGCGGCCGGAGCCGGGAAGATCATTGTCACGGGCCTGAGCCGAGATGCACAAAAGCTCGAGCTTGCGCGGCAATTCGGAGCAGACCACACCATTGACGTGGAATCGCAGGACGTGCGCGCTCTGGTAGCCGAGTACACGAACGGCAAGGGAGCCGATGTGGTCGTCGAGGTTACGTCATACTCTCCCGAGCCGGTGGCCGAGGCGCTGTACTACGCCGCGCCAGGGGGACGGGTGGTGCTAGCCGGCGTCAAGGGTTTTCGCCCAGTACCGAACTTTGTCAGCGACCTGGTCGTTGCCAAGGAGTTACAAATCTTCGGCACCCTCGGGGTCACCAGCCGGTCGTATCAAAACGCGATCCGGCTCATCGAATCTGGAACTGTGCCCATCGAAAGAATGCACACCCATGATTTCCCTCTCGCGCAAGCGGAGTTGGCCATTCGCACACTGGCCGGAGAAGTCGAGGGCGAAGCGAGCATTCATTCTTGCCTATTGCCGAGTCTAGGTTGAAGCTGCGGTCGGCTCGCCTTGTGCGCGGCACTGCGCTAGAGGGCGGCCCATGGCCAGCGAGAAGAAGCCTATCAAGGTCGACCTGCACAGTTATCGCGAGCGCTTCCCAGTCTTCGATCGGTTACCAGAAAAGGGCCTGCCCCGAGCCGAGATCCTGTGCATCCTGCGCGAGATGAAGGAGTTGGAGGAAGCGCGCTGGAAGGCAGGGTACGCCTCCGGTGCTGTGTACAATGGGGCGGACGAGCACGTCGAATTTCTCAACCAAGCGTACGCACTGCATTCGCAATCCAACCCCTTGCACGTGGACCTCTGGCCCAGCGCGGTCAAGTTCGAGTCCGAGATCGTGGCCATGACTGCGCGCATGCTCGGAGCTGGAGTTCCCGGCACAGAACCGGGCTCTGACGGGGAAATCGTTGGCACGGTGACCTCCGGAGGTACGGAGAGCATTCTGCTGGCGATCAAAACGTATCGCGATTATGCGCGCGAAAAGCGCGGCATCGAGCACCCGGAAATGATCGTGCCGGCGACGGCGCACGCCGCCTTCGACAAGGCTGCGCAGTATTTCGGCATCAAAATCCATCACATCCCGATCGGTCCGGACTGGCGTGCCGACGTGCAAGCCATGGCCGCTGCCATTACCCCGAACACGATCGTCATGGTCGGATCGGCGCCGCCCTTTCCGCATGGGATTGTGGACCCGATCGCGGAACTCTCCGAAATCGCTCGCCAACACGGTATCGGCTTTCATACGGACGCTTGTCTGGGAGGCTTCGTACTCCCGTGGGCAGAACGTCTCGGCTATCCGGTTCCCCCGTTCGACTTCCGACTGCCTGGGGTCACCTCGATTTCAGTGGACACACACAAGTTCGGTTACGCGGCGAAGGGAACGTCGGTGATTCTGTACCGCGGCCGGGAGCTGCGCCGATACCAATACTTCACCGCGACTGATTGGCCCGGTGGTTTGTACTGCTCGCCAACCTTTGCGGGCAGTCGCCCAGGCGGTCTGAGCGCCGCCTGCTGGGCAGCACTCGTGTCCTTCGGAGAAGAAGGTTACCTAGAGGCTACCCGCCGCATTCTGGAGACCGCCACAACGATCAAGGCCGGGATCTCCTCCATTCCCGAGTTGTACGTGCTGGGCGACCCCTTGTTCGTGATCGCGTTCGCCACCCACGAACTCGACATTTACAAAGTCCTCGACGCGATGGCGGATCGAGGCTGGAGTTTGAACGGATTACAACGCCCACCCAGCCTGCACTTGTGTGTCACGCTGCGCCACACCGAGCCGGGGGTTGCGGAGCGCTTTCTCGACGATCTTCGTGAATCGGTGGAGTTCGTGCGCAAACATCCCGACGTTTCCGGCGGGCAAGCACCGATCTACGGTATGGCCAACACGCTGCCGGACCGCACCTTCATCGCCGAAGCAATGAAGGACTACATGGACGGCTGGTATAAGATCCGCTGAGGCGGCGGTCGGCCTGAGCAATTATGCCAAAGCACAGCCTACCCAGCCGCCCTCGCGTGGAGCTGAGCGACCCTGAACTCCGGGAACTCGTGGAGTTCGCTGAGCTTCTCGCAGAGGTCTCTGGGCGCGCGATCCTACGTTACTTCCGCCAGCACCTGCATGAGGAAAACAAGGCGCGGGACGGTTCCTTCGATCCTGTCACTGCCGCCGACCAAGAAGCCGAGCATGCAATGCGTGACCTAATCTCGAAGCGGTTTCCCGGCCATGGGATTCTCGGCGAGGAGCACGGGTTTGAAGAAGGCAAGAGCGGCCTTACGTGGGTGCTCGACCCGATCGATGGGACGCGAGCGTTTCTCACCGGAATCCCGCTGTGGGGGACTCTGATCGCCCTGCACGACGGGGCTTCACCCGTGCTGGGCGTCATGAACCAGCCCTTCACGGAAGAGCGCTTTGTAGCCAGCCGGTTTGGCGCCTTTTTGCGCCATCGTGGCGAGAGTGTGCCGCTTAAGACGCGTTCCTGCCAGCGGCTGGCCGATGCGCGGCTGCAGTCTACCCACCCTGCGATGTTTTCCGCCCAGGAACTCAAGGTTTTCGAACGGCTGGCGCAGCAGGTGCGGCTCACCCGTTTCAGTGGGGACTGCTACGCGTACTGCATGGTGGCACTCGGCTGCGTAGACTTGGTGGTGGAGTCAGGTCTGGAACCCTACGATGTGCAGGCGTTGATCCCGATCGTGGAACGAGCAGGTGGAGTCATGACAGATTGGCGTGGCTCCGACTGCACACAGGGAGGGCAAGTGATTGCCGCAGCCAACGCCACCTTGCATGCGCAGGCTCTCTCCATTCTTGCCCCCGCAGCGCAGTGAGTTCTCCCCTCCGGCGGGTCACCGGAACGGCTAGGCCCACCGAATCTCCCCCGCAGTTGGTGCTTCTTCTACACAAGAACCCTGCGCAAAAGCCCACCGGGCAGCATGCAGCCCGCGTTCGGACCACGAACTCCGACTGGCCTAGGCCTAGCCGCGCCGACGCAAGCGGCGAAACGCACAAGAATGATTGGTGACTCAGTCGCGCTCTCGCGGCTGCTTAGGAGGCACTAAGTTCCGCAAAGGCTGGCCAGAGAGAAACCGCTCCAAGTTCTCGAGAAACAGCTCGCTTACCCGTTGGCGGTTTCCCTGCGCACCGGCGGCATCGTGCGGGGAGAGAATCACATTGGGCAGGGTCCAGAGCGGCGAGTTCGGCGGCAGGGGTTCTTGAGCGAACACGTCGAGATAGGCTCCGCCCAATTCTCCCGACGCCAGTCGCTCAGCCAGTGCCTGCTCGTCCATCACCGCCCCTCGGCTCACGTTCACGACGCAGGCGTGCCGCGGCAGCAAGCCCAAGCGGCGGCGATCAACTAGCTGGCGCGTGCGTTCGCTCAGCGGGCAACAGAGGACCAACCAGTCCGCCCGCGGTAAAACCGAGTCCAACTCTTCGTAACCCAGGGTCTGCGCAACAAGGGGTGAAGACTGGCGGCTGTGGCGCACGCCTACCAGGTGCACCCCAAACGGGGTCAACAGCCGAGCTAGCTGCTGTCCAATGGCGCCCAACCCGACAATGACGACCGTCTGCCCGCAAAAATCCCGGCGTGCCTCACCGAGCGGGGCCCATTGGCGCTGCTGTTGTGCGCGCCACCAGTGAGGAAAGCCTCGCGCCAGCGCGAGCATCCCAGCGAGAGCCGTTTCCGCGACTGGGCGGGCGTTGGCCCCGGCAGAGGTGCTCAACAACACGCCACGTTCCGACAAGCGAGCAAACACGGGGTGGTCAACTCCCGCATTGGGAGCGTGGAGCCAACGAAGCCGGGGTGCGCGGAGCAACACTCCGAAAAAGTGGCGCGTGAAACGAGGGTCCGCTTCCCAATACCCGTTGAAAGTCGCCACCTCGATGCGGCTCAGTTCCGCTTCACGAACCCGCTCCTCGCCCCCCGGTGCAAGGATCTGCGTGCAGGCCACCTGGTGGCGGGCTGCGATTGCCTCGACCCGAGCGCCGTAGTCGCGCCAAAACTCTTCGTTTGCGAACAACCCAAACTCCCGCACGGGACGCAGTAGATCCCCTCCGCCCTTCACGCTTACACCCGGATTTGGCGAATGCGCGCGTTGGTCCACACCAGCACCACAATTGCCGCCATCACCGCCGCGTTCAATACGTAGGGGCCATGCCGATCAACGCTGTACAGAAGCGTCCCTACCATGGGCCCGACCACGTTCCCCACGACAGAAATCCCGCCCAAGATACCGGCAACTGCGCCTTGCTCGTGCGGACGCACCGACAGCGAGGCCGCCGCCGCCGCTCCTGGCCGCACCAACCCCATGCCAAGCCCCAGCACGGCAAGCGCCGACACATACACTTCGAAGCGTTGGCCGAGGACGAAGCCGAGAAACGCCAAGAACATGCAAACCGCTCCCACTCGCATCATTGTGCGCGGAGAGGGCCGCAGACGCTGAACGATGACCAATTGCGAAAACAAACCAGCAATGGCCAAAGTCACAAACCCGATCCCGGACAGCTGGACCGTTTCGTGCGCATCGAGGCGTAACGTGTCTTGCAAGAAAAAGGCAAGCGTAATGATGGTAGTGGCTCGCACTGCCTGCAGAGCTGTCACCACGAGTAAGTAGACTCGCGCTCGGCGGTCAAAAACCGACATACGCTCGGCAGGGCTACCCTGTGGACTCCGGGGGGGATCACTCTCCGGTAAGAAAAACCACACCGCCAAGGCACTGACCACGGCAAGCCCGGAGGCTACGTACAAAGGAGTCACTAAACCCCATGGCGCAAGCGCTGCTCCCATTCCTGGGCCGATCGTTTCTCCCAGGCTCATCGCCGCACTCACCAAGGCCACGCCTGCAGCCCGCTCCGCCCGGGTCGTCCGATCCGCAATGTATGCCTGAGAAGCCGGGCCGGTCCCAGAACCAATCAGCGCGAAGATGCAGCGCGAGGCGATCAGCAGCGGATACACGATCAGGGCCGGCAGTTGCCCCCCTTTGCCAATACGGATCACCGTGGCGATGGCCGCCATGGACAGGGCGTAACCTAACAAGCCGATCAAGATGATTTTCCGGCGGCCGCTGACATCGCTCTTTCTGCCCCACCAGGGGCTCACGAACACCCAGAGAAAGGCGGAGGTGGCAAAGATCGTGGACACCTGGAACGGCGAGATGCCGATCTCTCGCGCGGCTGGCGGTAAAATCGAGAATAGCATGGACTGTCCGATGCCCACGCACAGCAGGCAAACGAACAACAGTGCGAACGCGCCGCGGTGAGGGGAGCTCATGAGTTGGGCGGCGCCGCTCCGCGAATTCCCCGCCGCTCAGGAACGCGGACCGGTCGGCAAGTCTTTAAACGGCACTTCTTTATCTACGCGCACCTCTGGTGGAAGCCCGAGCACGCGTTCGGCAATGATGTTGCGCAGAATCTCGTCCGTCCCTCCTGCCAGGCGCAACCCAGGGGAACCGAGATATGCCATTTGCCAGAGGGCCTCCTGCGGTGCCGAAGGGTCCAGCAATGCCCCCGCCGCTCCTTGCAACTCGATCGCGAACGCAGCCATTTCTTGGCGCAATGGCGCGCCCACCAGTTTACCGATCGAGCTTTCTGGCCCGGGCGTTTGTCCGCGAGAGAGGGCCGTTTGGGTGCGGTAGCTCGTGTACTGCAGCCCTTTCGCGCGAACATAGAACTCCGCCAGGCGCTGGCGAACGCCGCTGTCTCGAATGGCAGGCTTGCCGTTCCAAAGCACGGAGCGGGCAAGGAAAAACAGGTCGCGCACATCTGGCCCACCGCTCCCGGCCCCGATTGCATGGCGCTCATTCATCAACGTGGTCAGTGCGCAGCGCCAACCATCGTTGACGTCACCAACGCGGTTTTTGTCCGGCACGCGCACGTCGGTGAAGAACACTTCATTGAAGCTCGACATGCCGTTCATTTGTTTGATCGGCCGGATCTCGATGCCAGGCGACTCCATGTCGACGATGAAGTACGTGATCCCGCGGTGTTTCTCGGCGTTGGGGTCGGTGCGCGTTAGAATCATGCCCCACTTCGAATACTGGGCTCCGGTCGTCCAAATTTTCTGTCCGTTGATAATCCAGTCATCACCGTCCCGCACAGCGGTAGTGCGAAGCCCAGCCAGATCGGATCCAGCCGCAGGTTCACTAAACAACTGGCACCAGATCTCCTCGCCACGTAGCATCGGGCGTAAGTAACGCCGCTTTTGTTCGTCCGTGCCGTGCACCATGATGGTCGGGCCGAGCATTCCCTGGCCGATGGCAAAGATGTTCGGAGGCGTTTTGAAGCGGGACTCTTCTTGGTTCCAAATCACGGCTTGGATGGGAGAGGCCCCCCGCCCACCGTACTCCTTTGGCCAGGTGATGCAGGCCCAACCCGCATCGGCTTTTTTGCGCTGCCATTCTTTAGCCTTCTGGACCATCTCTGGGTCAAAGCGGCCCTCCAGGCCACTTGGCTGCTCACCCGGTGCCAACCGTTCCGCATTCGCCTCTAGCCAGGCACGGGCCTCGGCTCGAAATGCCGCTTCTTCCGATGTGTCGTTGAAATCCATAGCCTACGTCCTCCTACTCGGCACGGCAACTACACTTATTCCGACCGTCTTCTCACGCCTGTTGCGCTTCTAAGCGAGCCACCAGCTTTTCACGCCAAAGAGGCGCACTGCCCAGCACGGAACCCAGCCAGCGGGCTCGCCGATAAAACAGATGTGCATCGTGCTCCCAGGTAAAGCCCATGCCTCCATGCATCTGAATCATCTCTTTGCTGGCCAACTCGAAGGCGGCCGCTGCGCTCACTCTGGCTCCGCAGGCCGCAACCGGAAGCTCTGGAGCCTCGTTGCTCAGAGCCCAGGCGCCGTAATAACAATTCGACCTTGCCAGCTCGAGTTCCACATACCAGTCCGCCATCCGATGCTTGAGCGCTTGAAAAGATCCAATCGGCCGCCCGAAAGCATACCGGTGCAGCAAATACTCGCGCGTGATCTCGAAGGCTCGTTGCGCACCCCCCAGCTGCTCGAACGCATACAGGACCGCGGCTCGATCAAAGATGTGTTCGATGGTCTGCCAGCCGCACGGCCTCCCGCCCAGCCACTCCCCTGGGGCGCGCTGGAACGATAGGGAGGCAAGGGAGCGGCTTGGGTCGATGGACTGGAGTTTTTGCCGCGTTACCTCCGGCACTGCCAGCTCCACAATGACCAAGCCCACTTCCCTCCCGCTTTTGGCAGATACCAGGGCGATGTCCGCTACGTCGCCGTCTGGCACTGGCGCTTTCTGGCCCCGCACTCGTCCTTTCGTGAATGATGTTCGCAGGGCGCCATCGGCCCCAGCCTCGCCGTGAGCCACGGTGGCGATACACTCCCCGCGTGCGACCGGGGGCAAGTAGCGCTTCTTTTGCTCCTCCGTTCCGGCCACCAGCAACGCCTCAGCCGCCAAGTACACTGTGGAAGAGAATGGAATCGGCGCGAGGGCGCGGCCTAACTCTTCCGCCAAAACCGCCAAATCGAGCCGGCCAAACCCCGCCCCACCGTACGTTTCCGGGATGGCGGTCCCCTGCCACCCCTGCCCGGCCACGGCTTGCCAAAGAGATTGCGAGTAAGATGCGTCCGATTCGAGAACCTGCCGGCACAGCGTCAGGGGTGATTCCTTACTCAAGAAGGCGCGCGCATTCTCGCGCAGCATCTTTTGATCGTCCGAAAAGTCGAAATTCATGCGACGTCCTCTGGCTCCGTATTGATCCCCGAGCGCCCTAACCGCGCGGGAACGACCGCCTATTAAAAGTAGGTGCAAATTCGAGTCAATTCGGCCCCCGAACGGTTCGAGGGCGTGCCCACAACGTCTTGGTTGCCACGCCCGGTAACCGGCGGGCACCACGCCGCCGCATGCGGCACGGCACGCTACGCTGGGAAACACTCCCGTAACCCGCCGTCGGACCTCGCCTCAGCAACCTTCTCCCACACGTCACGCCCGCTCAGCAACCCAGTGCGGGAAGCTCGCACAGCTCGACCTGGGGCCGGCAATGCAACATTGACCGCGGCAGCCACGAATTCGAGAGCCACGCACTGACGAGGCGAGTTTGCCAGCAACGAGTGGCTGTCTAGCGTCGCCCGTAGCCAGCACGGTCGAGCCCTCATGCGGTCCTCGATGCACTCTCACTCGCACGCGAAGACAGTCCAGGCCCGGCAAAGGATTCGAGGTCGACTAACCGTGACGCAGTCATGCTGCCCGCGTTCGCGGCTGGCCCCCTGGTTCCGTGCACATCGCCGCACCAGGACCCATGCAAAGCCTGCTGAGAGCCCACTCCCAGCGTGCAGGTTCGCCGCCGCGACGGAACGTCGTGTGAAGCGCGGCTCACGATTCATCCAATGGCACAGTGAATCCCGTGCCGTGCGGGCGGGCTTCCTCCTCGCCGCGCGGGCTCACGGCAGCGAGCGCAGCGTCAACCACTTACCCTGTACGTGCGGCCTTTCCAGGCTGTCAGAGTTCCGCGGTAATAACGGATCGCCGACGAGAGGGTCATGGCCGTGTACAACAGTGCCGCAATCGGTAACGCGAAGGCCCAGCGAAGCGAACAGCCCACGTAGCGTACCACCGGCACGTAGGTTCGCACCATGCTCAAGTATGCGATCCAACCCCACCACCTTGCGCCCCCGTGCCCACAAAAGGCGGCCGCCACCGGCAAGAGGAACACCGTGACCATTCCGAAAAGAGTAAAGACCAGGGCGACCGGGTTGTACCGTAGCTGGGAGTAGGCGCTACGCGCCACCATGTTCCAAATCGCCCCTAGGCTCGGGTACCCGCGCGTGGACTGGACGCCGTCGTAATACCCTAGCCACAGGTGGCCGCCTAGCTGCTTGCAGGCGCGAGCCAGGGCAACGTCGTCAATGACTGCGTCTCGAATCGCTTCCATTCCACCGATGCGATCGAGCAAAGTGGTGCGCACCAACATGCATCCGCCGGCTGCCGCGGCGACCCTCGAGCCATCGCGGGCCACACTGGAGAATGGGTAAAGCATGGCAAAGAAGTACATGAATGCTGGAATGAGGAGTCGCTCCCAGCATGACTTGCAGTGAAGGCGTGCCATCACGGACACAAAGTCACGGCTCTCCGCTTGCGCGGTCGCCAATAACCGCTCGAGGACGTCCGGTGCGTGGCGGATGTCGGCATCCGTGAACCACACCCACAGCGCGCCCAACTGCTTTGCCTCCTGTACACCGCGCCGCTGAGCCCATACCTTTCCCATCCAGCCTGGAGGCAAAGGGTCGGGGAAGACCACACGGAAGCGGTCCTCACTGGCGTATTCTCTGGCGATCCGCTCGGCGACACTTGCCGTGTCGTCTTGGGAATGATCGTCAACTAGAACGACTACTAAGTCCGGGTAGCTCTGCCGCAGCAAAGCCGGCAGCGTAACGGGCAGCTCTCGCGCTTCGTTGCGCGCGGGAACCACGGCAACGACGCGGCCGCAAGCTTCCACGCCCGGGCGCCGCAGCACTGGATCCACCCACCACCGCCGGGCAAAAAGCGCGTACAGGAGCCAGCCGGTTCCCAAAAACGTCAGCAACCAGACCATCCTTCTCGCACATCCTTTCTTCTTGCCGCCAACCAGGCGCAGCGCACGAGTTCCGAGAGCCAGGCTCAGCGCTACGGCCAGAAAAGGCGCCGCGCCGCCGCCCGCAACTCGGAACGAAAATCCGGATGAGCCAGCTCGATCAGCGCCTCGGCGCGCTGCCGCTGGGTCCGGCCCTGCAGATTGGCAATGCCATACTCGGTGACCACGTAATCCACAAATGTCCGCGGCACCGTTACCACAGTTCCTGGAGTGAGTTGAGGGACGATGCGCGAGACTGTGCCGTTTCGCGCGGTCGAGGGCAGCACGGTTACGGCCCGGCCTCGCGGGGCGTACAGGGCCCCCATGGTCCAAACTAACTGGCCCCCCGGGCCAGTGTACATCGTTGGCCCGATGGACTCAGCGGCGACCTGACCCGTGAGGTCGATTGCCGAGGCTTGATTGATTGCCACTAGGTTCTCGATCTGCGCGATTCTAGGCAGGTGGTTGCACCATTCGATGTCGAACAAGGCAACGCGCGGGTTTCGGTGGCAAAATGCGAAGTCGCTGCCGGGAACGATAAAGGAGGCTGTTGCCACGCCCGGATGAAACGTCTTGCGGCTCCCAGTCACCACGCCCAACTTGATCAGCTCTACGACGGAGGGAACCAGAATTTCCGCGTCAATACCCAAGTCGTTTTTGCCCTCCAAGTAACTCCCCATGCATGATGACAGCGTGCCGGTGCCCACCTGGATCGTGTCTCCGTCTCGCACCAAAGTCGAGACAAAGGCGCCGATCACCTCCGTGACTTCGATCCGCTCGGGGCTCAACTCCGGAAGGGGAGCAAGGACGGAGGGTTCGTTGCGCTCTACAATCCAGTCAAACGCGTCCAGTGGCACCGAATTCTCCCCGCCGGTGCGAATCATCCCAGGCGTCACCTCTGCGATGCGCAGCCGCGCCCGCTGCAGGAAGTCCCGAGCATTCCAAAGCGTGAACCCAAAGCTCACGTTTCCCTGCCGATCAGGCTCGGAAACCGGCGCCAGAAACACGTCAGGATGGCATACGTCTGTCCGCTGCTCGTGCTGGGTGCGGGAAGCCAGGCCATAGTCAAGCACCAGGAAATCGGAAATGCGTGCCTCGATTCCCGCTCGGATCGAAGCCGAGATGAAATCGCAAACGAAATCAATCTTCCCCATCCAAGCAGGATCCGCCTGGGCAAACGGCAGCGGATAACGACTCGCACCTTGGTAAACGCGCACGCCTCTTAGCTCGTCCCGCCGCCGCGCCAAGGCTTCGACCAGGCTCACCGGCACCGATCCCATCGGCAAGCGAACCGAGTTCCCATCACGGATGAACTGCACCGCCTCATCGGCAGAGAGCAACTTCCGCCGAAAGTGCTCTCGCCAATTCGGCAAGGTCTCGCAGTCCTCGAAGGAAGCAGGCGCGCTCGCCGTCATCACTCCTGGATCCAAGGCGAGCCGATGTGCCAGAGGCTGGGCAGTGATGCAACCCCACCCACCAGGAATCAAGCTTCCGTGCCGGGCAAACGCCTTCGCGGATTTGCCTCAGTCACCACGATCTTCCTTGACACGCTTTCCCTGCCTAGCGATAGGGAATTGCCATGCGGCCTGGCTGGCGGGAGGCGCAGACTCTGCTAGGGAGAGGGACTTGCACCTTTTTGTTTCTTGCCGTTTCTGCGTGCAGTGGCGGAGGTGGGAGAACTGCACCCGCCTTGACCCCAACGCCGACCCCAACCGATACCCCGGTGCTGAGTCCAACTGCTCCCCCACCACCGACGGCCACGGCTACACCGCGAGTAGAGCCATCCACGCCACCTTCAGCACCCACGGGTACGGAAACCGGCCAGCCCCACACCCCAACACAGCGACCGACTGTAACACCGAGCCCCACGCAAACCGTGGCCCCGAGCCCAACACCGTCACCAACCACCCCGCCCACCGCGACACCTGTGCTCGGGCCCATCGTAACCGCGCTTGGTGTGGCCGATCTTGGGGGGCAACCGAACCAACCGACCGGAACCGACCCACAGGGGAGACCGATTTTCACACGAACGAGCGAAGCAGGTTTCCTGATTTTCGTGGAAGGAAGGCCGGGGCTAAGCCAGCTTCCTCCCGGTACGGTTTTTTTCAATCCAAAGCGGAACGACCCTCAGGCGCTGCCGGACCTCATCGTACAAGTGAGCCGAGCTCTCGGCGACGGAAGCGAGGCCGTTTGCGATGTCACGCCACCGCGGCTAGGCGGAGTGCCTGGGAGCATTCTCTCCGAATCTGCCTTCGAACTCGCTACCACCGACGCCGTGAATGATTTCGCCTGCCGTTTCCGTGTTTTCACCGAGCCGGACTTTGCTTGCACACTCGACGTGGGCGGTAATCTGCGCTTCCGCGAAGCGGCATCGACGGTCCAGTACTGCGTTCTCATTAACGATGCGTTGACATTTCCGCCCGGCGATACGATAGTGCGCGTCCGATTAAGAGACATCGGGGGGAACGTTGGATCCGCGGCAGAGATGGTGGTACGGGTGCCTTGAGCCCGAGGCGGTTGGGGGGCTGACGCATGCCACAGTACGAAGTCGACGTGCGAATCCTGGATGTGAACGAGCCTGATGCGCTTGCGGCTCGCCTTGCCGTAGAAAACCGGCTGCGTAGCGCCGGATTCGAAAAGTGGCGGGTAGTGGCTGTGCAGCGTAGTTCTGCCGGGACGCCGTTAACCCTTTCCCGAGCGCCCAACGCTACCCGAGGGTTCGCACAGAGTTCGAATTATACGGGAGCCGTGCTCCTTGTCGCTGCCATCGTGGCCTGGGTTCTCTGGTTCCTTTGGATTCTCACCAGCTGACGAACCCGCAGGGTTTCCTACTGGCAAACCAGCGATCCCGCGAGGCAGATTCCGCTGCAACAATCTAGGCTCCTTGTGCATGGGCTTCCCGAGTCCAAGCACGCGGGCGTTGGCGTCGGAGTGGGGACAACAATCGTACGCGGAAGATTGCCGCCAACCACAATATCGTCTCCGCCGCAGGCAGCCATTTGCCAGCACAGCGTCAATGTCAGAACGGCACAGAACAAACGCCGCGCAATCCTCTTCCTCACGAGGTACGGGTTCGCCTCAAAGCAGGCTCCCCGTAAGCGCCTTTTTCGGGGCACGCCTCCCACGTTTCAACTTACTTTTCCGCAGACGCTCGTGCCGCCTGCTGGGCCAGGCGCGCTCTCCGTTGCGCCTGGTAATGAGTCGCGCATAATCCGCGGGCGATCCGCTCCCGCTCGCAACCGCGGACCGTGCACCGCCGCTCTCTCGGAATCTCCATGCGGGGCGGAGGCTGGTAGTCCTTGAGATCCCGTTCCGCCACGTCCAGTCCTTCGTTGAGAATCGCAATGATTACTTCCGGGCGAGTTGCCGGCAACATTGCCACCAGCCGATCAATCCGCTCGATCAAACTCGCTGGCAGCTTGACGCTCAATAACCGCGACTCCTCCCTTGATCCCTTGCTTTCAACCAAGTCATCGAGCCGCAGCTCCGGATCCCGCATCGTCAATCTTCTCACGCCTGCCATGATTTGACCACCACCTTTTACGCTGTCTACACGCAAAACCTATACAAGCGCGCCTATCGAATTTTACCGCGCCACAATGTCGTGTCCGCCTTTATTGCAACGATGGGCCCGCGATGCAAGCTACTGCCAGCACCTTTTCGAGCGTCAACCTGCTGGCGAACGCGAACGGCTCAGGACGTCGCGTTCGCAGCAGTGCGCGTCCACTCGCTACCCGCGCCGTAGATTTCTTGCCAGAACAACAGTTCGATTTTGTCGGCCACTGCCCGGTCGCGGGTCGAACCGAGGGCTTTCCTCCACTCTCGCAAAGGGACAACGGCCTTCGCCATAGAGCGGTGCCCACCGGCCCGTCCAACCCCTCCGAACAGGCGGCGCACCAAATCGCCGGCGCTGCGCACATACCCCGGGTTCCTCACGGACATCACGATCGAGTCACCAATCTTCCCGGACACCACCACCCACTCGGTGTTTTCGAACTGGAGGCAAAAGTCGGCAAGCTGAGGGATAATGTCTTCGCGGTCTACCTTTCCCACGTGCAAAACCAACAAACCCATCCGCTTCCGGATCCGCGGCAGCACTCGGGCAAGAAAGTTGGCGAAGGAAAGGGGAAGCTCGGGGCGTTCGATCCGGCGCAGCACGTTGTAATTCGTCAGAGGGTACAAGGCCATAAACGCACGCAAGTCGGCTGGCCCGGTCTCGCGGTTGAGCATCAAAGTGTCGCTCTTGATGCCGTACAAAAGCGCGGTAGCAAGACGTTGGCTGACGTCGACGCCCGCCGCCTCCAGATACTCGGTAAGAATCGTAGAGGTAGCCCCATACTGGGTGCGGACATCACAAAACTCCGCATCAATGGCGCCATTTCTGGGGTGGTGGTCAATGACCACGTGCACGTGCGGCAGCCGATCCCCGAAGTAGGCGGGCTGAACATCCAGCAATGCGATGCAAGGGAAGCTCCGCAGGGTCTCGGTGTCCGCTTGCTCGATACTCACGTCGAGCAAACGGAGCATGGCGAGGTTCTCGGCGCGCGTCACCTGTCCGAAAGCAAAAATCGGCGTCGTCGCGCGGTTCCTCCCCAGCACTGTGCGCAGGGCGATCGCACTGGCGATGCCATCTGGATCAGGGTCATCTTGCAGGACGAATGCGACTTTTTCGGCATCGCCCACAACTGCTCGAAGCCGCGACAGCCGCTCGCGGTTCCCTTCGAGGTCAACTTGGTAAACCAACGGGTTCGCTAACTGCATATCGGATCTCCGAAAAGCGACAGCAACGTAATGGACCGTACCCACTGAACGGGCCAGGTGTTCCTACCCTGTTCCAACGGGGGAGACATACGTTGACCCGACACCTGGGTGCGCATGGACTCAAGCGCAGGACTATCACGGCCCGGGATACGGAACAACAATTGCGGGGGAGGTTGAGTCGGAGCCGAACGGCACGCGCCCCCGTATCGAAGCAACCGCAGCCAACAGTTGGTTGGGCGACCACTGGGCGAACACCTCCGCCGGACGCACGAAGTGGCTCAGGAAATCTGCCATCACGCCCATCTGCGTCCGATACTCGGCCAAGGCTGCCCGCTTCGCGGCGATTGCTTCGGGTGGCAACGGAAAGTAGACCCACGGTGTTCGGGAGACCTCCGCAAGGCCAACCCCGCTACCACACACCCCGGCGGCACGAACCGCCGCTAGCCATCCTGACGCGCCTGGGTACTCGGGCGAGTGAACCAGGTATGTCAACACCTGGGGAGAGCGGGGGCTGGAAAGAGCCAGCTCTTTCCATGCCAAGCCCCCGTATAGTCCTCCGTTGCAGTGATCCGGATGAAGGTCTCTCGGGTCGGGAAGAAGCACCAGGTCCGGCCGCCATCGCTGCAAAATCGCACTGATGGCCGACACCAGTTCCTCTCCGGCGTAAGGGGAAGTGTTGGTCAAAACCGGGGAGGACGCACAACGTCCGGTGTACGGGGAGCAATACGGGGCTTTTCGGCTCCAGTGTGCCCAAAGCTCCAGGAGACCGCCATCCGGAAAGCCCAGGAACCAAATGTGGTTCGGAGCTAGCCCTAGGTGCCGCGCCGCGGTACGTGCCTCGACTCGCCGCTGCACCCCATACGCGCGGAAGTCTTCCGCCCGCAAACTTTCCCTACCACGCCAGGCTCGCACTCCATCGGCGTACCCGTCCCCGTCAGTCAGATAGACCACGGCCGCCGCGCCGCCGGATTGCTGCACTTGCCAGACGAGACCAGCGGCGGCGAGCGCTTCATCATCCGGGTGAGGAGCGACGACAAGCAAGCGAGTGCCGGGCTCGGGCTGCCAAGGCCGGTCCAGCGGCATCGTCAGAGGGTCCAGGCAGGATTGCGCCTCGTTGCACGCCAACCCTCGTTTCCATCCATCATGCAGGGGAGTCGGCACCGGCGCTTGTGCCGCTGCAGGCCAGAACGCACCACTGCCAGCTCGGCAACCAACAAACACGGACACCGCCAACAAAAGGACGCCTGTGGAGATTCCCAACCCAGCGCGTGACCGCGGCCGGGAACACCTTTGCGATGGTGGCAGCACAGAGAGGCGTGCGATCAGGACCCAGACGGATCCCCGAGACCCCGAGCTGTTTTTTCCAGATTCGAGTATATGCGACTGGCGTGCAGTTGTTCCTGCACGGTCGTCAGTAGTTCCATGCGATCCACCGGCTTTGTGAGGTACTTGGCCACACCGAGTTCCATACCCCGAACGCGACTCTCGAGATCGTCTTTGGCGGTGAGCAAGACTACCGGAACCTTCTGCAGCCGCGCGTCCTTTCGCAATGCCTCGCACACCTCGAAACCGTCCATCCCGGGCATCATGACGTCCAGCAGAATGACCTCGAAGCTCCTTGTTTCCAGCAGCTTGAGCGCCTCGGGACCGCTGCGCGCCGAAGATACCGTGTGACCCTCCCGAGCCAGCATGCGAGTGAGGATTTCTAAAGCATTTTCGTCGTCATCGACCACCAAAACCGAGCCGATGATCTTCCCCGGATCAAGTCCCATACGTGTTCCCTCTAGTCTTCGTGCCCCGTCCCGTGGGTCACACCACACAGCCGCGGTCGGGATTGTTCCCCTTGCGGCGTAGCTTTGCCACGAGCGTGGTCCGCTTCAGACCCAGCAGTTTTGCGGCCGCTTGCTTATTGCCACGGGTCCTCCGCAAGGCCTCGTCAATCAAACGATACTCGAATTCTTCCACCGCACGGTTCAGGTCAATCCCCTCTTCGCCTAACGTTGGCCGGGGGATTTTCTTGTCAGAAATAAACGTGCGAATATTGGGCGGCAGATTCTCCGCGCGGATCACCCCATCGTCGCTCAAGATCACCAGGCGTTCGATCAAGTTTTCGAGTTCCCGTACGTTACCGGGCCAGTCGTACTCCCACAAATGCACCATCGCCTCGTTGGAAATTCGCACCGGCTGGCCTGGCCTTTGACTGTTCAACCGGTCGAGAAAATACTGCACCAAGACCGGGATATCCGAGCGGCGCTCCCGCAACGGCGGAATCGTGATTGGGATCACCTGCAACCGGTAATACAGGTCCTCGCGGAACCGCTTGCGTTCCACTTCCAGCGCCAAGTCGCGGTTGGTCGCTGCGATCACGCGCACGTCAACGCGGATGGTCCGATCGGCACCGACAGGCCGGATCTCCCGCTCCTGCAACACGCGCAGGAGCTTGACCTGCAAGGCAGGCGTCATCTCCCCGATCTCGTCGAGAAAGATGGTGCCGCCATTGGCCAACTGAAACAGGCCCATGCGGGAGCCCACAGCGCCTGTAAAAGCACCTTTCTCGTGCCCGAACATTTCGGACTCGAGCAAGTCGGCCGGGATAGCCCCGCAATTGACGGCAATAAAAGGGTTATTTGCCCGGTTACTGTGGGCGTGGATGTACCGTGCGACAAGTTCCTTCCCCGTCCCGCTCTCTCCTTGAATCAGCACCGTCGAGTCGGTCGGCGCCACCCGTTGACAAATCTGGAGAATCTTCTCCATCGCCGGGTGGTTCCCCTTCACAATCTGAATTTCCATAATCCTCCCCAGGACGCCAAGCGTCAAAAAAATAGCACCGGCCGGAGAGGGCCGCAAGCAAATTCTGCGCGAGCGCCCGCCTTGCACGTGTGCAGCGCTGGCTGATATGCGCAGCCGCTTGTCCAAAGGAGGGAGAATCACGATGGGATCACGAGTGGATGGGCGCAGCCCCGAGCAGATGCGGCCGGTTCGAATCGAGCCTGGCTTTATCCGACAGGCGATGGGTTCGGTACTTATCGAGGCAGGCAATACGCGAGTCATCTGTACGGCAGCTATCGAGGAGAGCGTTCCTCAATTTTTGCAAGACACAGGCAGAGGGTGGCTCACGGCGGAGTATGGAATGCTGCCCGGTTCGAGCCCGCAGCGGATTGCGCGGGAGGCTGCCCGCGGGCGCCTCGGAGGCAGAACGCATGAGATTCAGCGTCTGATCGGCCGCAGCTTGCGCTCTGTTGTGAACCTGGAGAAGCTAGGGCCGCGCACGCTCTGGATTGACTGTGACGTGATCGAAGCGGATGGAGGCACGCGCACATGCTCGATCACGGGGGCGTACGTGGCTCTCGCCCTGGCGCTACGCAAATTGGTCGCCAGCGGGGAGCTGCCCGAGAACCCGCTTACCGGTGCGGTCGCAGCGGTTAGCGCCGGGATCGTTAGCGGCGTGCCCATGGTGGATCTTTGTTACGAGGAGGACTCGCGTGCGGAAGTGGACATGAACCTCGTGATGACAGACCGGGATCTCTTCGTGGAGATCCAGGGAACAGCCGAAGGGACACCGTTTTCCCGTGAGCAGCTCGACCAGTTGATCGGGATGGGCTCCGTGGCCATTCGGCAACTCCTCCACTTGCAGCGCGAGGTACTCGGTTGACAATGCGGCCGCTGCTTCTGCTCGCCACGAACAATCGCGGCAAGGCACGAGAGTTTCGCGATTTGCTCGCTTCTTGTCCAATCGAGCCTCTCGACTTGAGCCACTTTGCCGATCCTCCCAACGTGCGCGAAACAGGCAGCACCTATGAGCAAAATGCATGGCTCAAGGCAGAGGCAATCGCCCGCTGGTCGGGCCTGCCAGCCTTGGCGGACGACTCTGGCCTCGAGGTAGACGCTTTGGCTGGGGCCCCAGGGGTGCAATCCGCTCACTTTGCCGGGGAGAGGGCCACCGATGCACAAAACCTCGAGAAGCTGCTCGCGGCTCTTGCGCGAACGCCCTGGGAGCAGCGGTCAGCCCGCTTCCGGTGCGTACTGGTGCTCGCCCTTCCCGACGGGCGATGGATCAGCGCGGAGGGGAGCTGCGAGGGCGTCATCCTCCGCGAGCCACGCGGCCAGGCGGGCTTTGGCTACGACCCCGTGTTCTTTTACCCGCCACTCGACAAAACCTTCGCGGAACTTTCGCCTGAAGAGAAAAACCAGGTCTCGCATCGGGCTCGCGCCGTGGAACGTTTACGGCCGCACTTATTGCCCTTCTTGATCGGCTTTGAGTCGCGGCGGAACGAATGACCCCCTGCGCCCGCTATCGACTTCCGTTGCAACCGATTCGGGGCCCTGTTAGCAAGCTCCGCTCGGCCAGCGGGGTGTAGCGCAGCCTGGTAGCGCACCTGCCTTGGGCGCAGGGAGTCGGAGGTTCAAATCCTCTCACCCCGACTGAACCTTGGCGGGAAAGAACTTGTTCGAAGGGCAAAACGCGCCAGTAGCTCAGTTGGATAGAGCAACGGCCTTCTAAGCCGTGGGTCAGGGGTTCGAATCCCTTCTGGCGCGCTTCACCGCCGCGCCGGCGGCAAATCGACTCCCAGCGAACGCCAACCGCCTTGCGCCGAGGGGGGACTTTTCGTATTTTCCTCGGCTCACAAGTCCGACAGGTGGTGAGTGTAGCTCAACGGCAGAGCACCGGACTGTGGCTCCGGGGGTTGAGGGTTCAAGCCCCTTCACTCACCCTTTCTTCTGACCTGAGGCGGGGACGAGCACCTCGGGAAAACGCCCCCTCTCCCCGCTGCCGGTTTGGCCACTGGTTCAGTCCGAAGGGGCTTCGGTGAAGGGCCCACTCGCCTCAGGCTTTCAGGCGGGGAGCCTGTCGCTCCATCACGTCAGGTAGGGAACGATCCGGTGGGCGCCCTTCGGGCCTCCGCTGCTCTTCCTCGATCGCTCGCTCCAGTCGTTGCAGGTCAGATTCGCTCAAGCGGAAGTAGCGGGCTTGCGGATGATGAAAAACCAACGCCGAGACCGATCCTTCGGGGTCCATCATGTACCCCTCGGTGAGGTGCACACTAATGTGCCGAGTCACGTCCAGCAGCCGAAACAGGATCTCCTGATCCTCTAAACGAGGGCACGCTGGGTAGCCGAACGAGACGCGGATCCCGCGGTAACGGGCCTTGAAGAGATCTTCCATGCGGATGCCAGGGGGGTCTGGGAACCCCCACATTTCGCGGATTTTTTGATGGAGAAGCTCCGCGAACCCTTCCGCGCCTTCGAGTGCCAACACCTGCAAAATATGCGAGCGCAAGTAATCGCCGCGCTCCTTCCATTCTTCAGCAATCCGCCTCACATCTGGGCCGATGGTGGTCGCAAACATGCAAATGTAGTCGGGGACTCCCCGATCCATCGGCAAGGTAAAATCTGCCAGGCAGAGGTGTGGAGGATCTGCCTGTCTCCCGAAGTGAAACGTGGCCAACACGCGGTTGCGGTCGCTGCTCAAAATATGCAGCCGATCCCCTTCAGAATTGGCCGGGAAGAAACGATAGACTGCCTGGGCACGGATTTGCGGGTGTGCAAGCATGAATGCCTGCACCTCGGCGACCGCTTCCGCCAACTCCACCGCTTTCGGCTCGCCGCGCGCTAACGCCGCTTCGAATTCCCCTTTGTACCCGAGATGGCGATTGTACAGCATCACCGGATTGATGAATCGAAACACATCCTCCAAGTCGTAGTCGGACAGCACGTGCACGCGCAGGTCGGGGGGTAATGGAACTTCGCTGACCGGCTCGACATTCGAGCGCAGGGGTCTCTCCACCGCCGCTCCGGCGGCTTCTTTGGCCTGCCTCCCTTCCGAGAGCAAACGTTCTGTTTCGCGCTCGAGCCTGCGTGCCAGTTCCTCGCGCCGACCCGGGTCCATCACCTGATTGGCCAGCTCCAAGCCCGCCATGGCATCCCGCGCGTACGCCACTAAGCCGTCGTATGCAGGCGCGATCTTCATACGGGTGAAGCGGTCGGACAATGCCGCTCCTCCGACTAGGATCGGGCATCGGATGCCAGCGTTTTTGAGGTCCTGGGCGGTCACCACCATCATTTGAGCCGATTTCACCAATAGTCCGGAAAGTCCGATCAAATCGGGCTCGTACTGGCGGTAGGCGCGAATCAACTCCTCGGGAGGAACTTTGATGCCCAAATTCACGATCCGGAATCCGTTATTGCCTAGAATGATATCCACAAGGTTCTTCCCGATGTCGTGTACATCGCCCTTGACCGTGGCCAGCAGTACCGTGCCTTTCACCGTGCTCTCGTTTTTCTCCATGTGGGGTTCGAGATAAGCGACTGCGGCTTTCATCACCTCGGCAGACTGCAACACCTCGGCGACGATCATTTCATTGCGGGCAAACAACCGGCCTACCTCGTCCATTCCTGCCATGAGTGGCCCGTTGATAATTTCTAGCGGCTTGCGGGAACGGAGCGCTTCGTCGAGGTCGGCAAACAAACCATCCTTCGAGCCCTCTATCACATACCGAGCGAGCCGCTCATCGAGGGGCAAATCAAGCCGGTTGTCAGCACGAACCTCGCGAGTCTTGGCCCGGAAGTAAGAGGTAAACGCGGCAACCGGGTCCTCTCCCCGCCACCAGATCAGATCTTCCGCGAGTCGCCGCTCTTCCTCTGGAATGCTGGGGTAACGCTCGAGTTTTTCGGAGTTGACGATCGCCAGATCCAACCCCGCCTGCACCGCGTGGTACAAGAAAACCGAGTTCAACACTTCCCGCCCGGCGGGAGGCAATCCGAAAGAAACGTTGGAGATACCAAGAATCGTCTTACATGCCGGCAGGTGTTGTTTGATGGCTCGGATTCCCTCGATGGTCTCCAACCCCGAGCCAATGTAATTGCGGTCCCCGGTGCCCACCGGAAAGACAAGGGCATCGAAAATGATGTCCTCCGCCGGAACACCGTACTTCCGGGTCAACAGATCGTACGAACGCAGGGCGATTTCCAGCTTGCGTTCCCGGGTGATCGCCTGGGCCTGCTCCTTGTTCTCATCGATACACCCTACCACCAGCGCCGCACCGTAGGCGCGGGCCAACGGCACAACGCGCGCAAAGCGTTCTTCGCCGTCTTCCAGGTTGATCGAGTTGATAATGGATTTGCCCGGCGTGCGTTTGAGTGCTTCCTCGATGACCACCGGGTCGGTGGAATCGATCATAATCGGCACTTTGATGCGCCGTACCAGCACTTCGAGGAAGCGCCGCATGTCCTCGACCTCGTTCCGATCGGGATCCTGCAAGCAAACGTCGAGCACGTGCGCGCCTTTACGCACCTGAGCGCGTCCAATCTCGGCTGCTTGTTCGAAGTCTCCTTGTGCAATCAGCTCCTTAAATTTCCGGCTGCCCAGCACATTGGTCCGCTCGCCCACCAGGACCGGGCGGGTATCCTCATCGATTACCAGCACTTCGACGCCCGCCACGGCACAGCGCCGTGGGGGGTGAACCTGACGGGGCGGGTATTTGCGCGCCACCTCAACTAAGGCTCGGATGTGCGTGGCTGTCGTACCGCAGCATCCGCCAATCACGTTCACCCAGCCTTCCGCGCAAAAGCGTTCGATTTTTTTCGCCAACTGCTCTGGGGATTCATGGTAATGCCCTTCTTCGTCCGGCAGACCAGCGTTCGGAAATACGGAGATCGGGAACCGAGAGATCTCCGCCAACGTCCGCAAGTGATCGGTCATGAAGTCCGGCCCGGTAGCGCAGTTCATGCCGATGGCTAACAGGTCCCAATGAGCCACCGACACGTACAAAGCCTCGATCGACTGGCCGGCGAGCATGGTTCCCATGGTTTCGATCGAAACCGAGAGCACCACTGGAACGGCGGTTTCTAAATCCCGCTGCGCATCTTGGATCCCAAGCAGGGAGGCCTTGACGTTGAGCGTGTCTTGTTGCGTTTCCAAATACAACACGTCGACACCACCTTGGATCAGAGCGCGGGCTTGCTCGCGGTACACCTCGCGTACTTGCTCGAACGTGACCCCGCCGGTGACGGAGATCGACTTGGTGCCAGGACCCATCGAGCCGGCTACAAAGCGTGGGCGTTCCGGCGTCGAAAACGCATCCGCCGCGCGTCGGGCGAGCTGGGCGGCGGCATAGTTGATTTCGTGAACCCGGTCCTGCAGGCCGTATTCGCCGAGGACAATTCGAGTACCGCCAAAGCTGTTGGTCTCGATCATGTCCGCGCCTGCCTCCAGGTAGCCCCGGTGAATGGCCTCGATCACATCCGGCCGGGTCAGCACCAGATATTCGTTGCAGCCCTCGTATTCCTCGCCCCCGAAGTCTTCGGCGGTCAAGCGGTATCCTTGGATGGCTGTACCCATCGCCCCATCCAAGACGAGAATCCGCTGCGTTAATGCCTCACGAAGGGCAGCAATCCGCTCGCTGTGCAGCATGGTCCATGTCCCTAGCCCGGCATTCGCTTCCTGCAACCCACGAGCGCCGCCCCGGGGAGGAGTCCGAACGCTCCACCGGGCGCCTGCTTTTCTTGATCAGCGGAGGGCACTGGCAGTTCCGACTCATGTCACCACGCCTCCGTCTTTTTCGCACCACACCTTGCAAAACGCCCGCGTCCTCGCGCCCTCGCGGCGGTTTCCGTCACTGTTCCACGAACACGCAGGCGGTCTCCGGCCCACACGACGTTCACCAGTTTCACGTTCAGCTTCCCCCCGTACCACCGCCCTGTCCGAAACTCCGGCTCATCAGTTCGGACACAAAGCAGATCGGCATCATTCCCTGCACCACGACATCCGGAAAGCCCATCGCCCGCGCCATCTCTCGGTCTGTGTGGTAGGTGCGGACTGGAGCGGAGAAGCTCTCGCACGTTGGCAATGAAATAATCCGCTCGAACCCTTCTAGCGCTGCCCCCAGCGGTTCGACCTCCCACGGTTTGCGCGGCTCCTTCTCACTTTCTCGATCGACAGCAAAACCATCCGCCGGATTCTCTGTCGGGAGGCTCTGGTGAGTGCGGCTCCGCTGCAGCCAATGTCCGTGTTCATCCATCACCAACACTTCCGCTACCGCGTAATTGCGGTTTCGCTTGTGGTACCGCTCTACCACGACCACCTGGGTCCGCACGCGTTCGCCAATACAAATCGGTGCGAACAGCCCCCATTCTTGCCGCGCGTGAAGGCTCCCGAACAAGATGGTAAGGTACCAACAAAGATCGCTGTGCACCTCCGAGTGCAGGATCAAGGCTGGTGCAACCGGCAAGCCGACCACGGAGAAAGCACCGTACGACTGAAGCGAATCTCCGGTGCCCTGGCAGTACCACTCTGCGAGTTCGGGGCTGATTTCAATGTCGTGCGAGGTGACCCAACGGCCAACGTACACGTCACTGGGATCGTGGAACAGGCACGCCTTGTTCATCGTTTCCTCCCACCGCGTCTCATCCAGCCTCGACTCCATTCTTCCCCATTGTTTCAGAGGCCCACAAGGCGTATGAAGGAACACAGCTGATTTGAGCGATCCTTGCGATCTGAATCGTTGCAGCAAAAGCAAGTCGTGCGGCCATGTTGACACCGGTTTTCTCGGTTGCAGTCGTCCTCGCCGCTATCGTGATCACCGCTTACGTGATCATTTTGCTTCTCTCTGCGGCAGCCGAGCCAATTGAGAATCTTTTCGAGCGGCGCCGCTTCGCCACTCACCAACGCAAGGCGCAGCAATCGGATGTATTGCTCAAGCTCGGAGCTGCCGACGCTGCGCTGCGCCAGCTCCGCCTGGCGTTCTTTCTCGAGCCCGTGCGCCAGCCGGCCCTGTTAAGCGAGGTTGTCAACCACCACGCCGCGTTGCTGGCGCGTATGATTTCGCTCACGAACGAACTCTGCGGGGGCAGCGTGCGACTGCTTTCGCTGGCCAAGGCCGACCGCCTTCTGAGTGAACGGAACGAGCTGCAGCGCCGCTACCTGCGCGCTTACGAGAGTCTCGAGCCGGTGCGGCTGCGCGATCTCACGCAAGAACTCGAGTGCAACCGTCTCGAATTAGAGCAGGCGCTCGACCAGCTATTCGCCGAGGTACAAACCCTCGTCACCCAACGCGGTCACAACCGGGCGAACAGCCGCTACTTCTGAAGCGCGGGAAAAGCACACTCGACGCTGGTTGCCACCCTGTGCATTCAACTGCAGCGGTTGCTCTTGCGGCCTGGCCGGTTGCACCGCCCAGGCGAGATTTGTTAGCGCCTGCTCGACCGCCGCACCTTCGATCTCCGCTCGAGATGGGACCATGAAGAAAGATCGTTTGCAGGGATATCCGCGCATCGAACCCCAGCCGATTCGCCGGGGCATGAGCCTTACCGAACTCGTGGACCATACCTTTCTCGCTTACAATGCGGCGCGCTTGCGTGAAGCCTGCCAGTTGTTCACGCGCGAAATGCTCGAAGACAACGTAACTGTGGGGGTAAGCCTCACTGGGGCGCTCACCCCTGCCGGGCTTGGCATCGCCGCTCTGATTCCGCTGGTCGACGCCGGTTTCATCGACTGGATTGTGAGCACCGGGGCGAACTTGTACCACGACACCCACTTCGGGATCGGGCTCGAGCTGCACGCCGGGTCGCCGTTCGCCAATGACGTGGAACTTCGCGAGAAAGGCATCGTCCGCATCTACGACATCTTCTTCGAGTACGAAGTGCTCCTGAAAACGGACGCCTTCTTTCGCAAGGTATTGACCGCCCCGGAGTTCCAAACCTCCATGAGCACTGCCGAGTTCCACTACCGGCTCGGCAAGTACGTCGCCGAACGGGAACGCCTCCTCGGCGGCAAACGCTCGTTACTCGCAGCGGCTTACCGGCAAGGGGTACCGATTTACACCTCCTCCCCTGGCGACAGCTCGATCGGGATGAACGTTGCCGCGCTGGCCCTGATCGGGAACCAACTGTCGTTCGACGTGTCTCGCGACGTAAACGAGACCACGGCGATTGTCTTCCAGGCCAAGACTAGCGGAGGTAGGAGCGGTGTGTTGATCCTGGGAGGGGGCTCTCCCAAAAACTTCGTGCTGCAAACAGAGCCCCAGCTTCAAGAAGTGCTCGGCATCTCCGAAAAAGGGCACGACTACTTCATCCAATTCACCGATGCACGTCCCGACACCGGAGGGTTGTCGGGGGCGACGCCGGCGGAGGCAGTGAGTTGGGGGAAGGTGGACCCTGCCGCCCTGCCTCGTTCGATCGTCTGTTACGTAGATACCACAGTGGCCCTGCCTATTCTCACTGCCTACGCGCTGAGCAACCGGCGGCGCCGCCGGTCCAAACGGCTTTATCACCGGCGCGAGGAAATGTTGGCGGCACTCAGTGCAAAATACCGCACCGTGCTCGAGCAGATGCGATGACCTGGGTCTCCGAGCGAGAGTGGGCGGTGGCGATTGAAGCCGCACTACGCGCCGGAACCGAAATTCGGCAACGCTTCGGAGGCAACCTTCACGTTCGCTACAAACGCGCCAACGATCCAGTCACGGAGGCAGACCTAGCTGCCAACCGCGTGATCGAAGACAGCCTTCGCCGTGCGTTTCCTGACCACGGTTGGCTCTCGGAAGAGACCCGCGACTCAAAAGAACGCCTCCACCGCGGCAGAGTTTGGATCGTCGATCCACTCGACGGCTCCCGCGAATTCGTGGAGCAGATTCCGGAGTTCGTGGTGTGCATTGCGCTAGCGGTGGAGGGGGAGGCCGTGCTCGGTATCGCGTACAATCCGGTGCGAGAAGAATTGTTCTGCGGGGCGCGGCAGAGAGGTATGTTTCTCAATGGGAAGCCCGCAAAGGTCAGCACCGCCGCGGATCTCCAGCAGGCGCGCTTTTTGGCGAGTCGCAGTGAAGACCGCCGCGGTGAGTGGGATGAGTTCAAAGGAGAGCTGCGCGTGGAACTCACGGGAAGCGTCGCCTATAAGTTGGCGCTCATCGCCGCTGGCAAGGCGGATGCCACCTTTAGCCTGACTCCCAAAAACGAGTGGGACATCTGTGCGGGTGCGGCCTTGATCGAAGCCGGGGGCGGAAAAATTACCGACCGTTACGGCCAGCCCTTACGCTTCAACCAAGAAAACACCCGCCTCCCAGGCATCATTGCCACCAACGGATTCCTGCACGATGCGGTGCTGGAGCTACTCCAGGCGCACGGCAAGTTGGGCACGGCCTAACGGGTCTCGACGTCCCCTTTGCGCAAGCGCTGGGCGATGACGATTTGCTGCACCTCGCTCGAGCCGTCATAAACACGCGCCACGCGCACATCCCGCCAGATGCGTTCGATCATGTACTCGCCCCGGACGTAACCGTTACCGCCGAAAATCTGCATGGCATCGTCAACTGTCTGCCAAGCGTTCTCCGCAGCGACCAGTTTGGCCGTAGACGACTCGCGAATCGCAGGCTCACCTTGATCCAACAGCCACGCGCTCCGGTACACCAGCAAACGCGCCGCCTCGGTACGGGCGCTCATTTGTGCCAAGCGAAACGCGATACTCTGATGCTCGATTAACGGCTTCCCGAAGGTATGGCGTTGTTCGGCGTACTCCAGGGCGAGTTCGAGCGCCTTTTGAGCGGCTCCGACACAGCGAGCTGCCAGCGTCGTTCTTCCCTCCGCCAGCGTCCGCTTCGCGTATTCAAACCCTTTTCCTTCCTCTCCCACCAGCGCGCTCGCCGGCACCCGACAATCCTCCAACACCACCTCCGAAATCTGCGATCCGCGGTGCCCGAGCGTGTCGAAAATGCTGCCAATCTTGAGTCCCGGGGAGTCGCGATCCACTAAGAACGCACTGATCCCTTTTTCGGAGCGAGCGAACAAGAAAAATTGATGCGCGAGGGGCGCGTTCGTGATGAAGATCTTGCGGCCATTCAGGACGAATTCGTCGCCCCGCCGTTGCGCCCGAGTCCGCAAGGCTCCTGCATCGGAACCCGCGTCCGGTTCGGTCAGGGCGAAAGAGCCCAACCACTCCCCCCGCGCCATTTTTGGCAGATAGCGCTGCTTTTGTTCCTCCGAGCCAAAGCGCACGATCCCGACGCAGCCAATGCCGGTATGAACACTGATAAAGCTCGCTAAACCCCACGGCCCGCGCCCCAGTTGTTCATGGACGAGCGCTTTCTGCAGAACGCTCAAACCAAGCCCTCCATACTGAGCCGGCACGCTGAGGCCGAACAAGCCCAAACGGCGCCCCTCCTCGATAATCTCCTCGGGAATGCGATCTTCCCTCTCGATGTCACGCCAGCGCGGATTTACCTCGTTCTCGACAAAGGACCGAACCGCTTCGGCGAGAAGTCGGTCTTCCTCTCGAATCGCAAAGTCCACCGTTACCGCTCCTCCTCGCTTCGTTGTGTGCCGATCGAAGGCCGCTCTGCGGAGCTAGCCTCCGGGCTCACTCGAATGAGCAAAGTCTGGCCCGATTCCACACGTTCGCGACTCGGTCGAAAGAAGCCGAGCCAAGCGATCCAATATTTGCGCTCATAGAGCCTCCCCAGCCTTTCCGCGATTTCGCCATCTTGCACGACTTCGGCCTTCATGCGCAAAAACGGCCCGTCCTTCCCTTTGACCGAGATATACACCGGGCTTCCGCGGCGAATGCGCTTTCCCTTGTGGCTCTCCGGGCTGGTGGTGAACCAAATCGCCCCGTCCATTACTCCGAACCACACGGGTGCGGGACGGCTGCGCGAACCGTCTTTTCGCTCAGTAGCAACGTAAATGGTTTTCGCGTCAGCAAGCTTTTCCGCGACCTCCAACGGCACACCCTGGAGCAACAGCTCGGCGCCCGCGACGGCCACCGCCATCAACAGAAGCAGCACCATACCGGTGCACGTCGATTTCAGCACGATTTTCTCCTCCCCACGTCCGACTTCTGGCCCTTTCCCGCTGGTAGCAACACTCACCAGTGGGTTCCGGCTGCAACCCGCCATTGGCCCCGGCCCCCACGGCGGCGGCGCAGCAACACGTACGTTGCGCCCGGACCTCCATCGACCGGACGTGCACTACAAAAAGCGAGCAGCGCCCGCGACCACCGACTCCGCGACAAATACGTGGTCAGGCGCGATTTGAGCACTGGGACTTGGTCCTTTGAGTTCCTCCCGCGGCCGTGGACAATGAGCACGCAACGCTTCCCATCGCGCAGCGCCTGGGTAAGAAACGCATCTACGCGGAGCTTCGCTTGCTCCCAAGTGCAACCGTGCAAGTCCAAGTGGCCCTGACAAGCGAACTCCCCCCGGCGCAATCGCTGCAGTAGGCGCAAGTCGAGGCCCGAGCAGATTCCCTCCACATGCTCGTCGGTCAGTGTCACGTCGAAGCTTCCGCCCCCGTTTGCCAACTCCGACAGCTCAGCCAGCGCCTCCGCGTCTTCGTCCGTCAACGGCCGAGGCGGGCAAGCCGGACCGGCCATCTCCACACGTGCGCGATCCTGGTCGGGGAGCGGTACTACGTCGGCCATCGCTTTCGAGAAGAGTTCTGCGTCGCTCTCCGCGTTCGAAGCGAACTCGCTCCGAAACTGCGGTGCACGCGGAAGCGACTCGCTCGGTGGCACAGCCCGAAACGCGGCTGCCAAGTTTGCAAAGGGCCGTATGCTGAATCGCTGCTCGCGTGTGCGATCTCCTCTCGCTCCCTTCCCGCGCGCCGGCATGCCAACCCTCCGCCAGAACCGCCTCGCAATCTGGCCGCGTAAGTCTGAACCCAAATTTGCGCCCGTGCAAGTCCGAGTCGGCCGGTCCCAGCAGAAAGGCCACGGGCGAGGAAGCCGTGGCCTGGGCTGCCAACAAGCGCAATGATGTTGGAACTGGATCCCACCCGCGCATGGTAAGAGACCTGCAATCTGCTTTGCCGCGTGGCAGCGTAATCGCTCGCGTCAGGTCTCGCCGCGAGGCAGCCCAAGCGCACGAGTAGCAAGGATGTTGCGCTGAATTTCGGAGGTGCCAGCGAAAATCGTCGCGGCCCGATAATAAAGGAAGGATCGCGCCCACTTTCCCGAAAACGGCGCCCGCGGGTCGCCGGCAAGCAGCGTGCCGCTTGCACCCAAGAGGGCAAGAGCCGTCTCGTGCATTCGCTGGCTCATTTCGCTCCAAAACAACTTGACGACCGAGCTTCGTGCTCCGAGCGGCAAACCGCGCTGAAGCAAGCTCAGAGTGCGCCAATTATGAAGGCGGAAGAGTTCCACGTCGATCCACGCTTGTGCGAGGCTCTGACGCAACTGCGGTTGGCGCGCGGCCGGAATGCCGCCTTTGGGGTAGGAACGAGCGGCGCGCAAGAGTTCCCCTACGAAGATCCGGTGGATGACGTACTGGCGAGGCGAAGTGCCACGCTCATGGGCCAAGGTTGTCTGCGCAATCTCCCAGCCCTTCCCGCACTCCCCCACCAAATGCTCGCTGGGCACGAAGACGCGGTCGAGATAGACCTGGTTGAACTCTTCGCTCCCGGTCATTTGCCGCAGGGGACGCACTTCTACACCGGAACTCTGCATATCGACGATCATGCAACTAATCCCGTCGGTCTTCCGTCTCCCTTTGCCCGTGCGCGCGAGGAGAATGCCCCAACGAGCGAATTGGGCGTAGCTCGTCCATACTTTTTCCCCAGTCACAAGGAACCCGCGCTCGCAAGGTTCTGCCTGGCAGCGCAACGAGGCGAGATCGGATCCTGCTTGCGGTTCGGAGAACAACTGGCACCAGATGTCCTCGGCAGAGAGGATTTTACGGAGAAAGCGGCGCTTTTGCGCTTCTGTGCCGTGCGCGATAAGCGTCGGCCCCACCAAATTCACGCCAATCCGGCCGATCAGCTCTGGCGAGCGAGCTTGGGCCAATTCCTCCTGCAAAATGTAGTTCTCGACCAGCGAGGCACCACGCCCTCCGTATTCGCGAGGCCAGTGCACCCCAACCCACCCACCCTCATGCAGCAGGTGCTGCCAGCCACGTAGCTCCTCGACCTCTTCCGCCAGCGGTAGGTCAGCCGGCAGCTCGGGGGGCGGGTGCACGCGCAGCCAGGCACGCAACTCGCTGCGGAATTGTTCCTCGCGCGGCGAAAAACTCAGGTCCACGACTCTACACCTGCCACGCCGCCCGGTACCGCTGGATCTCCTCTGCTTCCATACCGAGCCAGTCCGCCAGCACCTCCGGCGTGTCCGCTCCCAGGGCAGAGGCAGCTCGGTAACGTGGCGCACAGCCAGAAAAATGGATCGGACAGCCGACTTCCCAAAGTTCCCCGTAACGTGGATGGCGCACGGAGATGCGCAGCTCGCGCGCAGCCACCTGCGGGTCCTCCAACGCTTCGGGAACAGATCGTACCGGAGCGCACGGTACTTCCCCTTCGAGCAACTGGATCCATTCCGCCGTTGTGCGCTGCGCGAAGACTTCTCGGAGCAGAGGCAACAGCACATCCCGGTTGCGGAAACGGTCCGCAAACGTGTGGAAGCGCGGATCCTGCTTCCACTCAGGATGCCCAATCCGGTCACACAGGCGCTGCCAAAACTTTTCCTTCATGCACATGATCACGACGAAGCCGTCGCGGGTCGCAAAGGTTTGCGACGGCACCAAACTCTGGTGCGCACCATCGGCCAAACGCCGGGGAGCGTGTCCCAAATTCCACCACCATGCTGCCATGTAGTTGAGCATCGAAATCGCGGTGTCGAACAAAGAAACGTCTAAATCGCCCCCTGTGCCGGTGGCCCGGGCACGCAGGATGCCAGCCAACAGCCCCACAGCCGACATGAGCCCGCCTGCGAAGTCCACCACCGAAACGCCGCAGCGCTGCGGACTCTGATCCGGATCCCCCGTGAGGCTCATGAAGCCGGTCAATGCCTGGACGAGAAAGTCGTAGCCGGGCTGAGTACAACGAGGGCCGGTTTTCCCGAACCCAGACAGGCAACAACAAACAATCCGCGGATTGTGCGGGGCAAGCGCAGCATAATCCAGACCTAAACGGCTCGGAAGGTCTCCGCGCAGATTCGCGTAAACCGCGTCGCTCACACGTACTAGCCGGTGTAGGAGTTCGCGTCCGAGTGGATGGCGCAAATCCAAGGTCAAGGAACGCGCCCCTCGATTCAGCGCTTGAAAGTAAACGCTGTCTCCTCCTTCCGCCTGCGGAGGCACGCGCCGCGCTTCGTCCCCACCCAGGCGGGGATCCTCCACTTTGACTACCTCGGCACCGAGATCAGCTAGAATCGTCATCGCGTACGGGCCCGCACCCAACTGGGTAAAGGCGAGAATCCGCGTCCCCTCGAGCGGCAGGTACGCCATGCGCGGGCGTCTACCGAAGGATCCAGCTATTGCCAAGATGCCGACCGTTTCAGAGGATCGGTTGCTGTTCCACCCTGCAACAGCAACCCAAGGCCCTTTCGGGCTTGGGTCACTGTTGTTTCAAAACGTCCGTAAAGGTGTGCGGCCCGCCTCCAGTCATCCCGCACCTGGGAACGTCGCTCCCCCCGGGCCGGTTCCATCGTCCGCCGCTGGCCCCGTGACGACGATCAAGAGCGCAAAGCGAGCTGCAGGTCTTGGGCCGACCTGAGAGGTGGCGAGCAAGTCATCCGGTGGCAAACGAAAGCGCACGACGGAGGGCCCGCTGCGACCTTTCCCTCGGCAAGCGGCAGCGCTTGTTTTCCATCGCCCGGACGAAGAACCAGCAAGATCCGGTGGGGCAGACACGCTTCCCACACGGCGCGCAGCAGCGCCTCGGCAGACTCATCGTGGCGTACCACAACGATCTCCTTTGGCTGGTGAATCTGAAACGAAGCCGCACACAGAAAATTCGCAAAGCCTGACGGCTGGTCCCGCATCGCCGGCGCGTACGCGCTCAGCATCGCTTCTGCGTGGGTTCGGTAACGCTCCTCGCCGGTCCAGTGAAATAGGCGCAGCAGCGCACGGCAGGCAACACTGTTCCCGGAAGGCACGGCCCCGTCGAAGGAAGGTTTACACCGATGCACGAGCGCCTCGTGTTCATCGCTGGTAAAGAAAAAACCGGCTGCAGAGTTGTCCCAAAAGCGATCGAGCAGGACTCCGGCCAGACGCTGGCTCCAGTCGAGCAGTTCCATGGTCTGACTCACTTCGAAAACATCCAAAACCGCGGTCAGTACAAAGGCGTAGTCATCCAAGTGGCCCAGATGCTTCGCTTGGCCATCCGCGTAAACGCTGAGTAAGCGCCCATCCCGCCACATCCTTTCCCGTAGGAATCGCAGCCCCGCTTCGGCCACTGCCTGGTAGTGTGAATCGTTGAGCACTCCGGCCGCAAACGCAAAGGCGGACACCGCCATGCCGTTCCAAGCGGCCAAGATCTTCTCATCGCGAGCCGGCCGTACCCTTGTCTCCCGCACCTCGAACAGCCGCCGCCGTGCCTCTTTCAGTCGGCTCTCCACATCGGCCTCTGGAAGTTGGTAGAGGCCGGCAAGTTGGGACACCGTCAAACTCCGATGTAAGACATTGCGGCCGGCCTCGAAGTTCCCCACCTCGGTGACCCCGAAGTAGCGGCAGGCAAGTTCGCCTAGATCCTTGCCCAGCACGCGCTGGATTTCGTCGTGCCGCCAAACAAAGAAGCGACCTTCTTCGCCCTCGCTGTCGGCATCTTGCGAAGCGTAAAAACCCCCTTCAGGGTGACGCATTTCGCGTAACAGGTAAGCCAACGTTTCTCGCGCCACCCGCACGAAGTCGCGCTCGCCGGTGCACAGAAAGCCGCGCAAGTACAAGGGGACGAGTAACGCGTTGTCGTACAGCATCTTCTCGAAATGCGGCACAAGCCAACGCTCGTCTACCGAGTAGCGGTGAAAACCACCGCCAAGTTGGTCGTAAATGCCGCCCCGCGCCATCGCTTCGAGGGTGTGGCGGACCATCGAGAGCAGCTCGGGGCGCTGCGCTGCAACAGCCTGTTGCAGGAAAAACTCAAAGACGGAGGGATTGGGAAATTTCGGAGCTCCGCGGAGTCCTCCGTGTTCCCGGTCGTACAAAGCGGTAAGCCGGGCCGTAGCGGTGTCGAGCAAGGAGGCATCCAGGGATTCTTCGCCCGGCGCGGCGGTTGCCTCGATCTTGCGCAGGGCATCGAGGATTTGCGCCGCGGTTTTGTCGATTTCGTCCGGCCGCTCGCGGTATGCCTGAGCGACCGCCAGCAAGACGCGCCGGAAAGATGGCAAGCCAAACCGATCCTCCGGCGGAAAATAGGTACCGCCGTAAAACGGAGTGCCGTCAGGCCGCAAAAACACCGTCAGCGGCCAACCACCACGACCCGTCAGGAGTTGGACCGCATTCATGTATACCTGGTCAATGTCTGGGCGTTCCTCGCGGTCCACTTTGATGTTAACGAACAACTGGTTCATCAGGCGCGCGGTCTCGGGATCTTCGAAGGACTCCCGTTCCATAACGTGGCACCAGTGGCAGGCCGAGTAACCGATGCTGAGCAATATGGGTTTTTGCTCTGCGCGCGCACGCGCGAATGCCTCCTCGCACCATGGATACCAGTCAACCGGGTTGTACGCGTGCTGGCGCAAATAGAGGCTACTCTCATGAATCAAACGATTCGGCCGTTTCTCCATGTCTCCTCCTCAACGGGCCACGCTGACTCTGCCACGATCGCAGGCGGCAACAGTCATGCAAGGGTACACAGCCTGGTTTGCGCTTCGGCCAAACTTGTGGTTACGGGCCGAGCATGAACGGTTTTCGCCCCTTACCTGCATTAGAACCGCTCACAGAAAGATTCTGGCGCGCCTGCCGCGGAGGCCGGCTCGAATTTCTCCGCTGCTCTTCCTGTCATTTCTTCGTGCACCCACCGCGGCCACTGTGCCCACGCTGTCTGACGAGCACCCTGCGCTGGGAAGCGGTGAGCGGGCGCGGCCGCGTTTACAGTTTCACTGTGAATCACAAGCCCTGGTACCCGGGCCAAGAAGTGCCTTACGTAATCGGGCTGGTCGAATTAGAGGAGCAGCACGGCCTTCGCTTGACCACGAACCTGGTGGATTGCCGGCCAGAGGAGGTCAAGATTGGCATGGCAGTAGAGGCCCACTTCTTGCCTGTAAGCGAGGAAATCGGCCTGCCACTGTTCCGCCCTGCGTCGAGTTCTGTCGCGCCAGAAGAGGGAGACCTAAGCCACTCCAGCCGCGACACGGCAGGTGATTCTCCTCCGTTGGGTCCTGCCGCTGTCCACACCAGGCCTCTACCGTTGGAGCGGAAAGCGCTGATTTCCGGGGTGGGGCAGTCGGCGATCGGCCGCCGTCTATTTCGAGACGATCTAGACCTCACCTGCGAAGCAGCCCTCAGGGCGATCGAAGACGCTGGGCTCACGCCGCGCGATATTGACGGCATCGCTGCCTACCCGGGACCAGGACAGGCCGCCCCAGGCTTCAGCGGTCCGAGCATTTACGACGTACAAGACGCCCTCGGCTTGCACGTTCGCTGGCATCTCTCTGGCCTCGAGGGACCGGGGCAAATCATGCCTTTGATCGCGGCAGCGCTGGCCATCGGCTCAGGACTGTGCCGGCATGCGCTAGTGTACCGGACGGTTACGGAAGCAACTGCGGCGGCGGACACAGGTCGGCGTGGAATTGGTTCCGGATCGCCCCGCATCTCTGGCTTTGCCGCCTGGCTGGTCCCATTCGGCGCCATGTCTGCAGCAAATTGGATCGCCCTGTACGCGCGCCGCCACATGCACCGCTATGGGACCACACGAGAGCACCTGGGCGCGGTGGCGCTGCTCGAGCGCGAGCACGCCCGGCGAAATCCTGCAGCAGTGTACCGGGAACCCCTCACCTGGGAGGATTACTGGCAGGCTCGCATGATCAGCGATCCGTTTTGTTTGTATGACTGCGATGCTCCGGTGGACGGCTCCACCGCCATCGTACTTTCGCACGAAGACTTTGCCCGGGATCTGGCAAAACCACCGGTGCGCATCGAAGCAGTCGGGACGGCACTTTGGCACCGGCCGGTGTGGGACCAATGGCCCGACCTCACCACAATGGCGGCGCACGACGCGGCCCGACACTTATGGCAGCGCACTTCCCTACGGCCGAGCGACGTCGACACGGTGCAGTTGTACGATGGCTTCTCGTTCCTGCCTCTGGCTTGGCTCGAAGCCCTGGGGTTCTGTGCTCCCGGGGAAGGGGGTCCCTTCGTGCAGGCCGGCTGCACGAAGCTGGGCGGGACCCTGCCGATGAACACGTGGGGTGGGCAACTCTCCGGAGGCCGCTTGCACGGTTTCGGCTTCGTTGCAGAAGCCGTGCGTCAGTTGCGTGCCGAGTGCGGTGAACGACAGGTGCCGGACTGCGAAGTCGCGGCTGTTGCGGTGGGCGGCGGGCCAGTGGCGGGCTGCATGCTGCTGACCCGCTGGTAACCGGCCCACACCGAGCAGGGTACGCGGTCGGCGATCCAGCGGCTTCCCCCCGCGTGGCCTGGTTAGGCCGTGGTTGCCATAAATCCCGTGTCGCAGTACGGCTGCTTTCAAGAGGGCACCCAAGCGATGGAAGCCACCGTGCAAAGCGAAGATTGGCGAACCGACCCGTACCTTGGCGTACACGTCGCCGACCCCGCGTTTCGCGACGATCCTTACCCATTTCTCGCGCGTCTGCGAACCTACGCGCCGGTCCACGCCACTCCTGAGGGAACTTACCGACTCACTCGGTACCGGGACGTGGTGCGGATGCTCAAGGAGGTCCCTTCGGGCGTCCGGCGGAAAGACGGCACCGTGTATGGATCTCTGCCCGACCTGCAACCGGGCCCTGGCGGGCCGGGCCAATTCGTACTGCGCCTGGATCCTCCGGACCACACGCGCATCCGTAAACTCATGAATCAAGCGTTCCGCCCGAGAGCGGTGGCGCAATTGCGCGGACGGGTGCGAGCGCTCGTGGACGAACTTCTCGACGAGGCTGCGCGCCGCGGGGAGATGGACGTGATTGCCGACCTCGCCCTGCCGGTTCCCTCAACTGTGATTTGCGAAATGATGGGTGTGCCGCTGAGTGACCGGCCCATGTTCACCGAGTGGACTGCGCTTGCGACCCATCTGCTCGCCGCTGCGATGCTGAGTTCCGATCAACTGCAACGAAGCTTAGAAGCTGCACTCCAGCTTGCCGAATACTTTCGCGCCCTCATCGCTGAGCGCCGGAAAAACTTGCGGGACGATATCTTGAGCGACTTGATCCGAGCCGAGGAAGAGGGCGACCGCCTGTCGGAAAGTGAACTCCTGGCGCAGGCGATCGGGCTACTCATTGCCGGGTTCGAAACCACCATCGGTCTGATTGGCAATGGCGTGCGTGCGTTCGTTCGGCACCCCGAGCAATGGCAGTTGCTGCGTGCAGAGCCACACCTGATCGAGAACGCGGTCGAGGAATGTTTGCGCTACGATGGTCCCATCGTGCTGACCATGCGGGTCACCCGCCAAGACACCGCTTTCGGCGACACGGCGATCCCCGAGGACACCCCGGTGATGTGCTTCCTAGCCGCCGCCAATCGCGACCCTGAGCAGTTCCCAGAACCGGACAAGTTCAACATCCGCCGCGAGGACAACGACCATTTGGCCTTCGGGGGTGGCGTCCACTTTTGTCTCGGCGCGCACTTAGCACGCATGGAGGCTCAGGAGGCCATCGGCGGACTTGCCCGCCGCTTCGCCCGGATCGAGCCCTTGAGCGAGGAGACGGTGTGGGGCCGCTCCTTATTTCGCGTGCTGGGGACCTATCCAGTACGCCTCCACCGGGGGCTCTGAACGGTCGCAAACAAGTCTGTCGGCTTCGAACAAGCCCCGCCGACACCCACGGTCCACACGGCGCGGAACCTTCAGTGGCCTGGTCCCGCTTTGACCCGGTCGTCCTCCCGACATCGCCGCTCTTCCAGGATCGCCTCTTCCGGGGCGCTAATTGTGGCAATGCAGCCGACCGGGCCGGTGAGGTCAATGCGTACCCGCTTGCTTTGCCACGTAGCGGTCCAGAATGGCTTCTGCAGGCCCTGCTCGCCCAGTTTGGTCATATCCTCGCCATACTTTGCCCGCAGCGCGTGGTACAAGCGCACACAGTGCTGCGGCTGCGCAAGTAGGGACACCAGGGTGAAGCGATCGTTCTGGAAAGAGTACTCGATGCCGGTCAAAGGGACGCCTTCGAAGTCGAGCTTGTCGGAAGGCCGCTGGTAGGCAATTTCACACTCGCCGCGCTCACCTACCTTTTTTAAGCCCTTCACGCTGCTGACATCGTCCCCAAAGCTGACCCCACGAAAACCATATTCCGCATCGAGTGCGGCTAGTCCAGCTTCCGCAGTGACGGCCCGACCCCACAGCAAGACGCTTGCAACCGCGCAAAACCCAGCCACTGCCCACAACGTAAGCCTCCCCTTCGTCATCACTATCCTCCTCACGCTGAGAGCCAGCCCGCTCGTAAGCGCCAACAGAGCGCTAGCAGTTACGCAAGGCCAAGCTCTCCCGCAAGGGGAGTGAGAAACCCCATCCCGCACACGGGCGGAGGGTTTGGGTTCCGACAGCGGCAGAGCTCGGGCAGCGATCGCTGCCCCCGGCGCGGGTTTTAGGGAAGGCCCTCCCGAGGCCGTCTCAAAGCGGCGGCCTTCAGCCCCTCTGCTGGGCCCGCAGGTTCCCCGAAGGGGCTGACAGGAATTCGCCATGCGGCTGTTCAAAAATGACGCTTTGCGCCCCTCAGTCTCGTTTTTGAGAAAACCGTAAGCCCTACCCTGTTGGCCCATGCCTTGCTCGCAGAGATTCGGCCTGCCGGAACTTCTGTGACGGTAGATTCGATTCAGGGGAAGGGAGATGAAAGGAAAACGCGTGCATTGGTGTTGGGCGGCCGGGGGAGTGGCGCTCACGGTCATGACGAGCTGGGGTTCGGTGGCGGCACAAACGGCGGAGGTACGCCGGAACTCGAATCTACGCCCCGAGCCCTCGATGCGCCTTGCTCCTCTACGGTTAGTGACGCCACCGGAGCGAGTAGAGGTCCCCGGGCTCGTGTTCGAAAACGGCTATTACAAAGTAAAGACGGAGCGGGGGGAGGAAGGCTGGCTGTGGGCACGGAACCTCCGGATCACTGGGCTTGGCGCCACTGCTCAGGCCCAGAACGCGCAGCTCCTTCAAGCGACGAACTTGCGCTCGGGACCCAGCACCCGTGAGGGGGTCGTGGAGGTGTTGGAGGCAGGGATGGTTCTGACACTGGTCGAGCCGCAACCCCGCAATGGTTACTACCGCGTACGCACTTCGTCTGGCCAGGAAGGTTGGGTATGGGGCCAAAATCTGGCCTTCGGCGTGAGAGAAACGCACGTCGCCAAGGTGAGTCCATCTCCCTCACCGACCGAAGTTGTTGCGCCACCTCAACCGACGGCAACCCGTCCAGCTCCCACCCCAACCCGGCCTATGCCCACCGCAACGCAGGAGACGATTGGCAAAGTAGCGGGTGAGGAACCCTCTCCGCGGGCTGTCGAGCCTACCCACACTGCCGCCTCGATACCGAGCCCCACGTTCACCACCGCACCGCCCCCTACCCACACAGCTGCCCGAGAAGTCGAGAGCCCGCGCGAGACCGCTCCCGCCGTGGGGGTTTTGAAGCCTGGGATGATTCTAGATCAAACAACAGCACCCTTGGCGAAGGATCTGCTCCCGCCCGAGATTTGGCAGCACTACCAGAAGGGAGAATACGTGAGCAAAATCGTGGACTACCCTCTGGGCAATCCCAATTGGGAAAAAAGCTTTGTTGACGCGACTCAGGAAAACGCCACCCGGCTCACTGTGGACGAGCGGGGTACCGTCATCGATCGGACTACCGGAAAGCAACCCGATTATCTGTATGGTCTGCCTTTCCCGAACATTGATCCGAATGACCCACAGGCCGGCGTTAAGGTGGTTTGGAATTACTACCTCGCCACCTGGTACGGAGGCAACGCTCACACCCGCACACGCCTGATCATGATGAACTACAAAGGGGTCGAGCGAGAACTCGGCGCGGAGGGCTGGTTTGAGTTTTACGATGGGCAAGCGCCGAAGTACCGCAAGGAGAACCCGATGAACCTCCAAAACCAGTTCCTGGCCGTGGCCTTATCTCCGCTCGACACACAGGGCACTGCGGTTTTGTTCTGGCGTTACCGAGACCCGGACGTGCGCGACTCGCAGTGGGCATTCGTACCCGCGTTGCGGCGAGTACGAGCCGTCAGCCCTGCCAACCGCTCCGACGGTTACCTTGGTTCGGACATCTGCTCGGATGACGGGTACCTGTTCGACGGGAAGCCTCAAGAGTTTCGCTGGCGCCTCCTCGAGAAACGTGAGGCGCTGCGTGTAGTCGATCCCGAATCGCTGCCCCCGAACCGGATCGTCCCTCGTCCCGGCAAAGAAGGCGGCTGGGATTCTCTGATGGACCGTAGCGGTTACTACGGATACGAAATCCCGGGTTGGACTGGCGTGCCTTGGGCATTGCCCCAAGGCGGGTTGGCACGGCGGCCTATGTACCTGGTGGAGGCGGTACCGCGAGACAAGTACTACTTGTACGGTCGCCTGGTGCTGTGGATTGACGCCGAAACCTTCGCAGGGGCGTACCACCAGAAGTTCAACTGGAATGGGGAGCACATTCTCACCTATGCGGTGCTTGGCTTGCCCAACCATCGCACACCGGACGGACAAGAAACGGTGCCCGTAACGACCCAAACTTGGGCCGTGGCAGAAAACTTCAAGATGAAACGGGCCTCACTCGCCGGGGCTCGCTACGACCCGCGATCTCCGTTTGACCGCCGCGTCAAAATCGACCCCGCGGTTTTCGACGCCGGCTCGCTCGTCCGGTTCGGAAAGTAACCCGGCTACTCAGGAGGACAGGCCGATGCTCGCTCGGCTCAGTATCCCGCAGAAGTTCATTCTGATGGGGTTGCTGCTCTTCGTCCCGCTGGCCGTCGTCACCTACCGGCTAGTAGCGGGCATGAGGGCTCTCGGAACGGAGATCACACACAGGGAACTCGCCGGCCTCCAGTACTCCGAGTCGCTCGTACAACTACTGCGTGATTTGCAAATCCACCGGGGCCTCAGCACCGGACTGATGCACGGCGAGGGGGAGTTCGTTGCCGAACGCGCAAAAATTGCTGCCAAAGTTAAAGAGGACCTTCAGGCCGTCAACACCGTGGATGCAAAACTCGGAGAACAGTTGGGCATCCGCGAACCTTGGGGCAAACTACGTGAAGAAGTCGAGGGCTTACTGGCTCACTGGCAGGAGTTGGGACGAGACTTATTCGACAAGCAAAACGCGATTCACCGCCAGTTGCTGAGCTTGCTGGCCCAAGTCGGGGACGCGTCGCATCTCTCCTTCGATCCCGACCCAGGCTCTTACTACCTAGCGGACGCGACTCGGGTCATCGTCCCCGAGTTGACCGAAATCATGGGGCAAGTGCGTGACCTCGCCCTCAGCATCGCGGTCCAAGGCGGGATGATCCGCGAAGAGGAGTTGAAGGCCTTCAGCCGGCGATACGCACTCGTGTACTACTACACGGACCGGCTGCAGACTGACTTGAACCGCGTCTACTCGGCTCAACCCGGCTTGCGCGACATCCTGGAGGAACCGCGCAAGACGGTCGCCCAGGCGGCAAACGAGTTCCTGGCGGCTCTCGACCGGGAGTTTATCAACGTCGAGTACGCAAAAATCTCTCCCGCTGAGTGGTGGGCACTTTCCACCAAAGCACTCGATGCGGCGTACGCGCTCCACTCAGTGGCCACTCCCGCGCTGCGTGGAGTTTTGGAAGCGCGCGCCCAGGCCCTCGGCCGCCAACTAACAGTAACCGTTGCTCTGCTCCTACTCGCCGGCGTGATCGTCAGCGGGCTGGCGATTTTTATCATTCGCGATTTGAACCGTCCCCTCCAGGAAGCTGTGGTGGCAGCCGACCGTCTCGCCATGGGCGATCTCTCCGTACACCTGTCTGCGAACGGGCGAGGTGACGAGGTTGGAGCACTCGCACGCGCCTTCGAACATATGGTGCAGTCGCTGCGCCGCGTTGCGGAAGCGGCTGACCGTATCTCCCGTGGAGACTTGGCCGTTACCTTTGAGCCTCAGTCAGAACATGACGTGCTCGGCCACGCCTTGGCACGGATGGTGCGCAGCCTTCAAGAGGAACTCCGCCTTCTGCAGGAAGAAATCCGCGCATTAGGAGAGACCAACCGCAACGTGAACTCGGCCCTCGTTCGGCTCATGAACGAGGCGCAGCGCGCCACCCAAGCCGTCAGCGAGGCGACCCGCACAGTGGAAGAAGTGAAGCAAGTATCCGAGGCTGCAAGCCGCCGGGCTGCCGAAGTGGCCGCTGCGGGCGAGCAAGCTGTGGCCATTTCCGAGATTGGGGAAAAGGCGGTTCAGGATGCAATCAAAGGAATCGAGAATGTGCGGGAGCAAATGAAACTCATCGCCAAAAAGATCAACCAACTGGGGGAGCAAACTCGCGCCATCGCCCAGATCACTGCGACGGTCAACGATCTAGCGGATCAGAGCGACCTGCTTTCCGTCAATGCCGGCATCGAAGCGGTGCGCGCCGGGGTCCACGGCAAGGGATTCGCGGTCGTCGCACAAGAGGTGAAAAACCTGTCCGACCGTTCCAAGCGTGCCACCGCGCAAATCACGACGATTCTGGCAGACATCCAGAAGGCCGCACAAGACGTCATTCTAGCCAGCGAACATGCCACCAAGGCTGCCGAAGCCGGCATCCAGCAAAGCTTGGACTCTGGCGAGGCGATCCGCACTTTAGCGCAGAGCTTAGCCGAGGCTACCGCATCGGTCGCAAATCTGACTCAAACCAGCCAGCGCCAACTCGCCGAGATGGAGCAAGTTACGGAAGCCATGCGGCAAATCGATGAGGCGAGCCGCGCCAACTTGCAGAGTGTGGAGCAGATCGAGCAGTCCATCCAGAGTCTGGTCGAAGTCAGTTCTACGTTGCAACAACTCGTCAAGCGCTACCGCCTCGCGACATAGGCGCGCGGCGGGCCTTGCTTTTCCTTCCAGAGAGCGATCCACTCCGGCGCCGAGCCAGGGCTCCGAAAGCAGGCGAACCGCGACCAGATTGCGATCTGCTCCCCATGCGCCTGTCACTCCGAAGCAAAGATCTCCTCGATCGACTTCCCAGCGAGGGTTCCCTGCAACTGATCCAGAGCCGCCTCGATCGAGCTCCCCAGCGCCATGTGCCCATGTGCAGCCAAGGTCATTTCCCATTTACAGGGCACTGCGGTGTAAAACCCGTTCGGTAGCGAAGCCACCATCACCAAGAACGGTCGGCCATCTGGGCCTCGAAACTGGTACCACTTCACCTCTTGGACGACAAAAGCTTGATCAGCCATGACTCAGCCTTCCTCCCGCATCCCTAGCCCATCGGATACGGCCACTCGCGTGCGACTTGCTCGCAAGCGCGCAGCACCTCTTCGTCCAAGGTGACTTCGCTTGCCTTGACTGTCGCTTGCAGTTGTTCGGGCGTCGTGGCGCCGACGATGGCGGCTCCCACAAAGTCCCGCGACAGCACCCAGGCGATTGCCAAGGTGGGAAGTGGAATACCCGCCTCGCGCGCGATGGCCGCGTATCGTTCCGTCGCCGCCAAGGTGCGCTCATTCACGAAGCGTTGCGTCATGACGCGGGTCCGCTCATTGTAGTCCCTGTACAAGGTGAAGCGTGCACCGGCTGGCCACGCCCCGTTTTGGTACTTGCCTGCAAGCACGCCACCGGCCAACGGGCTATACGCCAGCAGGCTCACAGACTCGCGGCGGCCCACTTCGGCAAGCTCGTCCTCAAAGCGGCGATGCAACAGGCTGTAGTTATTTTGAATGGTCTCATAACGAACAAAGCCGTGGACGTCACTGACCCAGAGGCTCTTCGTAAGCCCGTACGCGGTTTCGTTAGAGCAGCCAACGTAGCGCACCTTCCCCTCTTCCACGAGTTCGCTCAGCGCCGCCAGCGTTTCCTCCCAGGGCACACCGCGATCCGGCCAGTGGGTTTGGTACAAATCAATGTAATCGGTACCCAAACGGCGCAAGCTGCCTTCGACTGCGCGGCGAATATGGTGACGATCGAGAGATCCTTTGTTCTCGCGCACTGGGGTTACGAACCATCCTCCCCCAGGCCCGGCCACCTTGGTAGCCAAGAAGACAGCATCCCGTGGTTTCGTTTTCAACCACCTACCAACGATCTCCTCGCTGCGCCCGGCCCATTTTCGCTCAGGTGGGACGGGATACACCTCGGCGACGTCAATGAAGTCAACCCCCGCGTCAAACGCCCGCTCCAGAATGGCAAAACTCGTTTTCTCATCGGCCTGGTTACCGAACGTCATCGTGCCGATACAAATCTCGGACACAACCAAGCCGGTGCGGCCCAACCTCCTTCGCTTCATGACTCTCTCGACTCTCCTTCCTGCGTGAGCTTACCTTCGCGCTCAAGGTACTGGCGCACCTCGCCAAACACGCGATGAAAGGCGGCTCGAGTCAGAAAGCCCGTTTGCGTGTTGCGCTGGCTCGGATGATATGAGCCCCACAAACGCACATGACCGAGCCGGACGCATACGCCATGCGCAAAGCGCGGCAACGGTTTTAACCGGGTGCCGGTAGTCTCCTGCCAAACCTCGAGCACGGAGCGGAATGCCACCGCACCCAGAGCCACGACGGCGCGCACTGGCAGTAGCTGCCACTCGTGTACGAGATATGGCCGGCACCGCAGGAACTCCTCGCGTTCTGGCCTGTTTTGTGGTGGTGCGCAGCGCACCGCCGCCGTAACGAATGCGTCGTGTAGCTCCAGTCCGTCATCCCTGTGCTGCGAGGTTGGCTGATTGGCGAAGCCAAATTCGAACAAGGCACGAAAGAGCCAGTCTCCCGACCGGTCGCCTGTAAAAATCCGACCTGTGCGATTTCCACCATGGGCGGCGGGAGCAAGACCAACAACGAGCAACCTCGCCTGGCGATCGCCAAATCCCGGAACCGGCTTTCCCCAGTACGTCCAGTCAGCAAAAGCGCGGCGTTTGCGGCGTGCAACCTCTTCTCGGTAACGGACTAAGCGAGGGCACTTTCGGCAGTGGACGATTGTGCGTTCGAGCCGCTGCCAGTCCCGCAGACTCACGACGATCCACCCGGAACCCGCTCAGCTGCGTGCACGCGAACCAAGGTCAGTGCGTGGTGACCGTGCCGTCCGGGCTCGTGCCCACAATCTGGCTCAACGACTCGTACGCCGGCGTCAGTGCCGCGTCAAGGATCTCGGTTAGGAGTTGTTCGACGTCCGCGATGTCGTCCGCCGTCAGCGCCTTCATGTCCTGGTGCATGCCGTGAAGGGCCCAGATTGCCGTGCGCAAGCGATTGCGCGCTTCGTCCATCAGGCGCAGCGCTTCATGCGGGTCAACCACCACCGGGTCCTGTTGATCGTCGGCCATTCTTCTCTCTCCCTCACGCAGGGGTTTTTGTCTTCGCTTGTTTTTCAATCTGCCTTACTGCTTGTCCTGCCGCAAGGATTCTGTGCAGCCGGGCTCTTCCACGAGCGTATCCCAGTGCACTGTCCAAAATCTCGGCACCGGGGCGCACAGCTCGAAGTGGCCCCCGAAGCAACCAAAGCTGGGCTGGTGGCGAAGTCGCTCGTCCCACAAGTGAAGAAAATCTTCCAAGCTCTGGCCAGGTTCAGGGCTCCCCAGAGGGAGAGCGTCGCGCCGTCCGCACTTACGGCAACTCACTTCCACCTTCATCGCCTTGATTGCCTACATTGTACGCAACGAGTCGTGGACCAACCGCTTTCAATCGTCGCACTATCGCGCCTTCTTTTGCGCCCGCGAGGTCGGTGTGGCAGACGGCGTCGGAGTCGCGGGCGAGAAAGCCAGCGCGGAGCGGGAACGCGCGAATTCTAACAGCGCTTCGCGCACCTTTTCGACCAGTCTCGGATTGGCTTGGATCCGCCGTTCGAGCGAACGAAAGGTCTCGAGGTCCATTTGGTGTTCGCGTAAGGCGGCCTCGATTTCGAGGCTATGGTCCTCCTGCATTGCTTTGTACACCGTGATGTAGAGGTTCAACTCAGCATCGCTGACCGATGGGGTCGGTGAACCGGGCAACTCCTCCGCCTGCGGCGCATCCATGTGCCAGGATGCCAAGTACATCCCGGCAACAAGGAGCAAGACCCAGAACCCTAGCCCAATCCTGCGCATGTGCTTCCCATTCGCGGCGGCCTCGATGATCGCCATCCCAACGGGTTCGGTCAAGGGCGCGTTGCCAAGCGACCAAGCTTCGAGTAGAGCCCTGTTGCGTGAGCGCCACTGAAGATCAGCAGCGCATGCGGCAGGTTTTACGACGCCTAAAAAAGGCGTATCCCGACGCGCGCCTGGCGCTCCATTTCCGCAACCCGCTGGAGTTGCTGGTTGCGCTCATCCTCGCCGCACAGTGTACGGACGAGAAAGTCAACCAAGTCACCCGGACTCTTTTCGACCGCTATCGGACTGCTCAAGACTACGCTCGGGCGGACTTGAATGAACTCGAAAAGCTCATCCACCCCACTGGTTTCTTCCGGCAAAAAGCGCGCTCGTTGCAAAAATGCTGTCAGACTTTGCTAGAGCGATTCCACGGTGAAGTACCAAATCGGCTGGAGGATCTACTCGAACTGCCCGGCGTCGGACGTAAAACCGCCAACATCCTGCTCGGTAATGCCTTCGGAAAGCCGGCCATTGGAGTGGATACCCATGTGATGCGTTTGGCACAACGCTTAGGTTTTACCCGCCACACGGACCCGGACAAAATCGAACAAGACCTGAATCAGCTCGTGCCGGTTCCGGAACGCACGCGCTTTTGCCACCTGATGCAAACTCACGGCCGGCAGGTGTGTTTGGCGCGTAAGCCCAAGTGTGGAGAGTGCGTCCTGAACGATTTGTGCCCGTATCCCAACAAAACCGCTGTCGTTTCACAGAACCCACCGGCCAAGCATGCACACAAATCAAGAAGGAGGTCTGCGCGATGACCTCGCCGATGTGTACCGACGATCCCCTGCACGCCACCCTGCGCCTGTTTGCGCCTTCGCACGAGGTGGCGCCCGGCGTTCTCATGTTCGCGAACTTCGTAAACAACTACGCGCTTGTCTTGGGCGACCGACTGCTGATCGTAGACCCCGGGTTTCAACACCTCGGCCCAGTGTTCCACGAGGCGGTCCGGCGGTGGACGTCGGCACCCCTCGACACCGCCGTCTACACCCACGGCCACGCAGACCATGCCTTCGGCCTGGGCCCGTTTCTCGCCGCAGGCGAGCGCCCGCAGATCATCGCGCAGGAGAACTGCGTTCAACGGTTCCGGCGCTACGCCCTCACGCACGGTTGGAACGCACATATCAACCAGCGGCAGTTCAGCTTGCCGCAACCTGTGTTTCCGGCGGAGTTCACTTGGCCGACGCTCACGTTTCGGGATGCTTTACAGCAACGGATCGGGGGCAAGGAGGTGTACTACTTCGCCGCAAAAGGGGAAACTGACGATGCCTGTTACGTGTGGATCCCGGAGCTGCGCTACCTATTCTGTGGTGATCTGATCATCTGGCAATCGCCGAATTGTGGAAACCCGCAAAAGGTGCAGCGCTACCCCTTGGAATGGGCCGAGGCTTTGGAGCGGATGGCTAGCTTGAATGCCGAGTACCTGTTCCCAGGGCACGGATTGGTCGTCCGGGGTGAGGAAGCGGTGCGGCTCGTGCTCCTTGACACTGCTCGGTACCTGAGAGTGATCATCGAACAAGTGCTCGAACGCATGAACGCTGGCGAAAGCCCGGAAGAAATTTTGCACGCGGTTCAGCCAGACCCGGAATTGAGCCGACGCCCTTACTTGCAGCCTACCTATGACCACCCCAAGTTCATTGTGCGCAATTTGCTGCGACTGTGGGGAGGCTGGTGGAACGGCAACCCTGCCGACCTTTTGCCGGCTCATCCGGACCGACTGGCAGCAGAGATTGCGCATCTAGCTGGCGGAGCGGCTGCTTTAATCGCACGTGGGCGCGAGCTTCTGGCCAATGGGGAAACCGTACTCGCCGCCCACATTGCGGAGTGGGCGGTGCGCGCCTTTCCCAAGCAACGAGCCGCTTGGGAACTCAAGCGGGACGTTTTTGCCCGCCGCTTGGAAGAGGAACACTCGCTCATGGCGCAGGGCATTTACCGTGCAGCCATGAACGACGCCCGTCGCGCCCTCGGGGAGGAAGCGATCGGCCCAAGCTGGGACCAACGAGTGGTTCGCTAGAAAACTCTTCCCTGCGCGCTTTCGGGGGCGGGAGAGGCGCTCTTGGACCGGGTGGCAGCCGCAGCCTCGCGTGGTAGGCTTTGGAGACGATGCTTGCTCCGACCGTCGCTGAGTCTGCCGCCTTGGGAGAAGCGCATGGTAGGCGTGCGCGCCTGCTTGCAGGGGTCGTGTCTCTCTCCGTGGGCTGTGTATTGCTGGTCGCAAAGTTCTTCGCGTATCAGCTCACCGGCTCTGCAGCAGTGTTTTCGGATGCCCTGGAGAGCATCGTCAATGTCGCTGCGGCAGTTTTCGCGTTAGGCGGGCTTCTATTTGCAACCAGGCCCGCGGACCGTAGCCATCCGTACGGGCACGGCAAAATCGAGTTTTTTTCGGCGGTGTTCGAGGGCGGGTTGATTGCCTTCGCCGCGGTGATGATTTGGTACGAGGCCGCTCTCGTCCTCGCACACGGGTCTGAGCTGCGGCAACTCGACGCCGGCATGGCGATTACCGCGGCCGCCGGCGTCGCCAACCTCTTCCTTGGCCTTTACCTAGTTCGGACCGGCCGGCGCCATCACTCTCTCACCTTGGTCGCAGACGGGCAGCACGTGATCTCGGATTTTTGGACGAGCGCCGGCGTGGTGGTCGGACTGGTTCTTGTTGACTGGACCGGTCTGACGTGGCTGGACCCCCTGACTGCTGCAGTCATCGGCGGGCATTTGTTGCTTACCGGCGTCCGCCTCGTACGCTACGCCGCTGGGGGACTCTTGGATGAAGAGGACCCCGAGCTGCTGCAGCAACTTGTGCACTTGATGAATGCCAACTTGCGCCCAGGGATCATCCGCGTACACAATACACGGGCAATTCGCTCCGGAAGGTTCACGCACGTAGACGCGCACCTGGTAGTGCCCGAGTTTTGGACCGTGCGCCAGGCCCATGACGAGTCCGACGCCTTCGAGCGCGCCGTCATGAGTAGCGGTCACTTGCGCGGAGAAATTGTCTTTCACACCGACCCGTGCCGGCGGCTGTACTGCGCGCAGTGCGAGCTGCCGGACTGCCCCATTCGTTGCGAGCCGTTTCGCCAACGCCAGCCCATGACGATCGAGGAAATCATCGAGCCGGACCGACCGGCTCCGACCCTTGGGCCGCACGGACTCCCAACTTGAGAATCACGCAGGTTCCGCGTGCAGGAAGTGCCGCACGACGCGCAGGAACTCCTCGAGCTGGTCGTGATGCACCCAGTGCCCAGCGTTGGTGATATTCACAACGCGGGCCTTCCGGAAGGCGCGTGCACGGCCATCTTGCGCTGGGTCAGACGCCCATGATTCCGTGCCCCGCAACAGCAGCACCGGGCAGGTGATCTCCGACCAAAGAGCCTGCGCCTCCTGAAAGCTCGATAAATACGGAGACGTGGCGCGCACATAGTTGTCGAACTTCCACAAGTACGTACCATCCTCGTCGCGATACGATCCGTGAATGGTCAAGTGCCGCGCTTGTTCCTCAGTAAGCCGCGGGTTCGCTTCCTGCATGCGGCGGATGGCTTCCGCCAGGCTCGGGTAACGGCGCGGGTGGCGCCGTGCTAACGCCTGCATCTCGGCGATCCACTCCCGCATACGGACTTGAGCGGACCGCTCTCGGACCAACCACGGCGGCGGTCCTAGCCCTTCGATGGCAACCACCTTCCGCACTCGCTCGGGGTACGTACCGGCGTATTGCAGGGCCACAGAACCACCAAGGGAATGGCCGATGACCGTAACCGGAAACAACTGCAACGCGTCGAGAAGTTGGGCCACATCCAAGGTGTAGTCCACAAGCGAGTAGGACCCTCCAACGGCCCACTGCGAATCGCCGTGGCCGCGCAAGTCCGGTGCGATCACGTGAAACTCATCCCGGAGCTCCTGCGCAACCCAGTCCCAGCTGCGCGCGTGGTCGCGCCCGCCATGAATGAGCAACAAAGGAGGCAAATGCGCGTTTCCCCAATCAACGTAATGCAGCTTTAGCCGCTGCGAGTAAAAATAGTGGGACGTGGGGCCGATGATCGTCACAGGCATGGATCGAGCCTCCCCCGGAGCCGAACGGTGCGCGAACGTTACATCTCAAAGCTATCGGGGAACGGGCATCCTCGCTGCTCGATGTGACGTTCAAAATCAGCCCGGAAGCGGCGCAGAAAGTTCCCAGCAGCCCACGCAGCCGCATCGGAGAGAGCGCAAATGGTTTGCCCCTCCATAAAACCGCATACGCTTTCGATGGTCTCCAAGTCTTGCATCGTGCCCTGCCCACGTTCGATGCGCTTCAATAGCTTGTAAAGGAAGCCCGTGCCTTCTCGGCACTGCGTGCATTGGCCGCAGCTTTCGTGCCGGAAGAAGCGCGCGATCACGCCCGCGGCACGCACCGGGCATGCAGAGTCGTCCAAGACCACGATCCCACCAGTGCCGAGCAAGCTACCCGCCTGCTGCAAAGACTCGTGGTCCATTGGCGTATCGAGCTTGTCGGCAGTCAGCACGGGCATGGAAACTCCGCCAGGAATCACCGCCTTTACGGGGCGGCCGCTTGCCGTCCCACCCGCATGCTTCTCAATGATCTCACGCAGGCTGGTACCGAGCGGTAATTCGTACACTCCCGGGCGCTTGACGTGCCCGCTGACACCAAAGAGGGTGTTGCCAGTGCTGCGTTCGGTTCCCCGCCGGCGAAACCAATCCGCTCCGTGGCGCAAGATCGCAGGAACATGCGCGATGGTCTCCAGATTATTCACCGTGGTCGGACAGCCCCACAGGCCATATGCGGCGGGAAACGGTGGCCGCTTTCGAGGCTGCCCCTTCTTGCCCTCCATGGATTCGATCATGCCGGTTTCCTCACCGCAAATGTACGCGCCAGCGCCCCGCTGCACGTACATGTGGAACGAACGACCGGATCCAAACACGTTGTCGCCGAGGAAACCGCGCGCGTAGGCTTGGCGGATCGCTTCCATCAAAATTCGGTACGGTCCCGAGTACTCCCCCCGTAAGTACACATAGGCGGCAACGGCCCGGATCGCCCGGCCAGCGATGAGAGCGCCCTCGATGAACTGATGCGGGTTTCGTTCAAGGATCTGCCGGTCCTTAAAGGTACCGGGCTCGCTTTCATCGCCGTTCACCGCAAGGTAACTCGGCTTGGTGGAGTCTTTCGGCATGAAGCCCCACTTCACGCCGGTAACAAAGCCCGCACCTCCTCGACCGCGTAACCCCGAATCCTTGACGATTTCGATGATCTGCTCTGGGTCCAATTCGCACCAAGCGCGCCGTGCCTGCTCGTACCCACCCACCGCCAAATAGTCCTCGATGCGCGTGCGTTCGACTCCATTTGGCGGGAGGAGGTAGCCCTCCACGCCGTCCGGAATCAGGGAAATCATCGGGCTCGGACGCGCTAGCGATTCGCCCCGCAGCAGCGCGGCGATATCCTCAGCGCTCGCTCGCTCCAGGTACGGCTCGTTATTCACCTGCACCACGGGAGCAGTGCCACACGACCCCAAGCACTCCACTTCCGCCAGGGAGAAGCGGCCATCCGGCGTTGTCTCGCCCGGCTGAATGCCGAGAGCGTCTTCGATCTGACGCACCAGTTTGCGGGCACCGGCCAAAGCGCACGCGATGTTCGTGCAAACCTGGATGTGGCACTGACCCTTCGGCCGACTGTGAAACATCGGGTAAAACGACACCACTTCCTGCACCTGAATGGGCAGGATCTCGAGCAGCTCCGCGACTTCCCGCACGATGGTAGGAGAGATCCATCCGTGTTCGTCTTGCGCCAGGTGTAAGGCCGCGAGCAAAGCGGAACGTGGCTCGGGAAAGTTTTGCTTTTCGCGTAAAATCCGCGCCCGCGTTTGTGGTGTCAGAACCTGCCCTGCCCGAGCCGGTGCCGGCGGGACCTCGGGAGCGGCTGGATGATCAACGATCACATTCCCCTCCGATCATGTTGATCATATCGAACGTGGGCACCATGTCAGCGAGCAACCGCCCACGAATCATCTCGGCCAGCGGTTGGGTATTCGAAAAACTCGGCGTGCGGGCCCGGCACTTGTAGGGCTTTCCGGTCCCATCGCTCACCAAGTAAAAGCCGAGTTCCCCGTTCGCTGATTCCACTGCGAAATACACCTCCCCTGGAGGAGGCTTCGGGCCCTCGGTCACCAACTTGAACTGGTTAATCATGTCTTCCATCCGCGTGAACACGCGACCCTTGGGCGGGAAACGAATCGCCGGGTCCTCCAGATCCACCGGCCCCGGGGGGATCATGCGCAGGCACTGCTCGACAATACGCACGCTCTGCCGCAACTCAGCAAGGCGCACCAAGAATCGGTCCAGGTTGTCGCCTTGCGTTCCCACCGGCACATCGAAATCGAGCTGGTCGTAGATCAAATATGGTTCGGCGCGCCGCAAATCGAGGTCGACCCCAGCCGCGCGGAGCAGAGGTCCTGTGACCCCGTAGGCGATCAAGCGCTCAGGCGACATGATCGCGACTCCCTCCATCCGCGCACGGAAGATTGGGTTTTCCAGCAGCAAGCCCTCCGTTTCACCCACCAGCTCCAGGATGCGCTTGAAGTTTTGCGCGCACAATTCGGCGAAGCCCTCGGGCAAGTCGGCGCTGACTCCGCCAATCCGGATGTAGTTGCTCGTCACCCGCGCCCCACACAGGGCGTTGACCAAATCCCAAGCCAGTTCACGGGCCTCGAGCGCGTACAGGAAGGCAGAAAACGCATTGAGTTCCAACGCCGTGGCCCCGACGCAAAGCAAGTGGTCGGCGATGCGCGAAATCTCGCCCCCGATCACCCGGACAAATTGTCCTCGCAGCGGCACCTCAACGTTGAACAATTTTTCCACGGCCATGCAGTAACCGATGTTGCACAGGATCGCGGAACTGTAGTTGAGGCGGTCGGTGTACGGGATTGCCTGATAGTAGAAACCGCTCTCGCACTCCTTCTCGAAACCACGGTGCAAGTAACCGATTTCCACATCGGCGTTCACGATCGTTTCCCCGTCCAAATCCAGCACGATGCGCACGGTGCCGTGGGTGGCGGGGTGTGAGGGACCGAGCTGAACACGCAGCAGTTCGGCACCGAGAAACCCTTCTGCGCGTGTGGTGTTGGGGATTTCTGGAAGCCTGGGCACGTAGTCGCCCTTCGCGCCGGGCCCGATCAAGGGCTGGCGCTTCTCCTTCGGGTAGTCCTTGCGCAGGGGGTGACCTTCGAACTCTTCGTACAAGTAAATGCGCCTGAGGTCCGGATGGCCCCGGAAGCGGATTCCGTACATGTCGTAGGTCTCGCGTTCCAGCCAGTTTGCCCCCACCCAAAGGGGAACTAAGCTGTCGATCTCAGGAATATGTTCCGGAACCCTCGCTTTGAGCCGCAGCCGATGGCGGTGCCGCGTGGAGAGGAAGTGATACACAACTTCGAAACGGGGCTGCTGGCCCAGGTAGTCCACGCAAGTGACGTCCAGCAATAGATCGAACGCCAGACTCGGCTCGTCGCGTAGAAAACGACCGACTTCGAGCAAGCGCTCCGGAGTAATGCGAGCCGCTGCATCGCCCCGGTACGAGTCCGTTTGTATGACTGCGTCCGGGAAACGGTCGCGCAGTGTCGAGAGGATTGTGGTTACATCTGCCATAGTGTTTTTTCTGCCAGCAATGCTCGCGCCCAGCGTGCGGGGCTCGCTCACCCACCGTACGTGCGGCGCACATGCCGCAGGCGGGTTTTTTCCAATTCGCTTACCGGCACGAGCAGATCCTCTTTATGCCAGAGGGTGCCTCGTCGCGAAAAGGCCGCGATCTCCACGCGATGGCTCATCACAATCGCTTCTTCCGGGCACGCTTCTTCACACAGGCCACAAAACATGCAGCGTGACATGTCAATATCGAACACACGCGGGTAGCGCTCAATTTCGTCTTCGGTTTCAGCAGGGAAAATCGTGATACAGTCAGTCGGACATGCCCACTCGCACAGCCCGCATGCCACACAGCGCTCTTTTCCATTGTCCATTTGCACCAAAACGGGCATGCCGCGAAACGCGGGTGGATGCTCCAGCCGCTCCTCCGGGTATTGGACTGTAAAAACTGTTGGTTTGCGCCGGATGAAGCCCCATAAGTTGCGCCAAAAGTGGCGGTTGGTGATCGCTAACCCTTTCAGCAACGCAACACCCGCTCGCATGACGCTCGGGCCGCGCAATGGAGCCGGACGGGAAACCGGAACTGTTCGAGTCGCCATTAATCGAGCCCTCCCTCGGCGAGTTGCTGCCCTAAAGGGCCAACGCCTGCGAACGTCACGCCCGCATAGGCCGGGTGCCTCTGCGCAATTTCTTCGAGTACAGCCGCCGGATCAAAGCTCCACGGCCCTTCGCTCAACAGCGCCAAAATGCGGGTGAAGAGCTCGCCGTCCCCTGGCTGCCCCTCCGCCGGCTGCAAAGCGCGATGAATGCGCTGGATCCGCCGTTTCGAATTCGTAAACGTCCCGGTTTTTTCGGCCCAACTCAACGAAGGGAGTACCACCTCGGCCCGCTGCGCGAGCGGGGCCAAAAAAAGATCCTGGACGATCACATGCTCCACTCGCTCCATTGCTGTCTGCCAGCTTCCTTCTTCCGCGACCTGCACAAGATCGGAACCGCAAATATACAGTAGTCGCAACTCGCCCCGCTCGGCAGCAGCGAGCATGTTCCGCCAGCTCCAGCCACCGCTACGCGGCTGCAGTCCCATGTCCCTCGCTCCCTGTCCGTTCGCCGCCTTCTCCGCCTCGATCAAAAACCCGTCGGCCTTGCCCAACGGGACAACGGTGTCGACGTGCTGCAAACCTAGACAATCCGCGAGTTGTGCCAGACGGAAACACTCCTCGTTGGTCAGGTGAGCAGAGGCGATCAATCCTACGCTTGCGGGGCCGTGCGCCCGCACGGTGTCCCGCAGCAAGCGTGCCACAGTCTGCACCGCCTCATCCCAATGACACGGACGTAGCTCGCCGTCACGCCGCACGAGCGGCAGTCGCAACCGATTGGTGTCATGTGCAAAGGCATAATTCAGCCGCCCGTGATCGCACATCCAAGTGTCGTTCACCGCATCGTTGCGGCGCGGCATGATGCGCCAAATATGGTTGCGGTAATGCTGAATCGTGATGTTACAGCCGTGCGAGCAACTCGGGCAGACACTCGGAGTTTTTTTCAAAAACCAAACCCTCAGCCGGTGGTGAAAATCTTTCGTCTCCAAGGCACCCACCGGGCAAATGTCTGCCGTGTTCATCGAGTAATCATTCGCCAACGGCCGATCTGGCAGAACGTCGAGCACCGAACGATCACCCATCCCGAACACACCCAGTTCGCTCGTACCCGCGATCTCCCGGCAAAAACGAACGCACCGGCGGCACAGAATGCAGCGCTCTTGATCGAGAATCATGCGCGGCCCGATCTCCTTACGCTTCTCGAGCTTGCGCCGAACCTCGCGGGTACGGGTTTGCCGGGATCCAAAGGCGTACGAGTAGTCCTGCAGCAAACATTCTCCCGCTTTGTCGCAGATCGGACAGTCGATCGGATGGTTCACCAGAAGCAGTTCCATGACGCCGCGGCGTGCGTTTTCGACGCGCGGCGTGTTGGTGCGGACTACCATTCCTTCACGCACAGGTGTGTTGCAGGCAATCACCAACTTCGGACTGCCTTCCACTTCCACCTGGCACATACGGCAACTTCCGTCGATGGAAAGCTTCGGGTGCCAACAGTAATGGGGGATGTGGATTCCCGCTTCGAGCGCTGCCGGCAACAACATGCTACCGGCAGAAACTTCGATCTCGCGGCCGTCGATGGTGATCTTGGGCATCGCGCTCCCCACCGTGCTCGCAGGAATCAAAGCACCCGTCCGCTGCCGTGAATCTCTGGCACGCGCTGGTTCCCTCGCTCTTTTTGCACTCGTTCTTGCAGTTTGATCAGGCCGTCCAGAACCGCCTCGGGGCGCGGGGGGCAACCGGGAATGTACAAGTGCACGGGAACGATCGTGTCGATCCCTTGTACCACCGCATAGTTGTTGTAAGGCCCGCCCGAAGACGTACAGGCACCAAACGAAACTACCCACTTCGGCTCCGCCATTTGTTCCCACACACGCCGCAACACCGGCGCGATCCGATGAGTGATGGTGCCGACCACCATCAAAAGGTCCGCTTGACGCGGAGTGAAGCGCGGCAGCGCCGCTCCGAAACGATCGATGTCAAAGCGCGGGCCAGCGGTGGACATATACTCCATCCCGCAACAAGCGGTTACGAAAGGGTACGGGAAAAAAGAGTACTTGCGCGCCCATTGGACGGCATCTGCCAACTTCGTGAGCACGAAACTGTCGGCGAACGCTTCGGACGCTTCCAGCGGCTGGCCAGTCGCTGCACGCAGCCGCGCTAAGAACCCCTCTGCCACTCTTTGTTGTTTTGCCACCGTTGCCATGCGCGTTACTCCATTTACGACGAGCCAGCGTGTCCTAACCAACTTCGCTTGCTTGAACAACGTACCATCCGCATACCACCAGGCAACGCGCGCGTTGCCGAGTTCTTCTAATTCCGCCCAGAAGTAACCCTGTTCTCCTGGCAGCCCAGGAGGGGCCTCGTTACTCCGCCTGCGGTCCCGTCGTTGCCACTGGCGCGCAGCAGTGGTAACCGAAACACATGTCGCAGGTCCCCTCGCTTTTAATGGAGCAAATCGACCGGCTGTTCGACGAACTCGTCCGGCGGCGCTGGGGTACGGAGACGAGAATTGCTCCATCTCGAGTCCGGGAAGTTGCAGACGGGTGGGAGATCGAAATCCCGGTTCCGGATATGGCGCCCGAGGATCTCCTTGTGGAAGTGCACGGCAAGGAACTGACGGTGCGCGGAGCCAAACGAAGCAAACGATCCCGGCAGCTCGGCTCGTATGGCTACGCCCGATCCGCTCGAGACGTCACGTTTCTCCGCTCCTTCAGACTCCCCGAAGCGGTGCCAGCCGAGGCGGTGGAAGCCCGGCTCGAGGACGGTTGCTTGCGCATTCATATCCGCCGATCCTGAGCGATGGATGCCCTTGAACGTCCCGGCGAGGTCCAGCCGGCCTCGCCCCCGAGGCGTCTTTTACCCGAAGAGGCAGCGTTTGTTGTCTCCCCGGAAGAGCTCGGCTTCCGGACAACGGACGAGGTCGCAGAGCTACCCCCATGGTTTGGGCAGGATCGCGCGCTCGCGGCACTGCAGCTCGCAGTCCATGTACCGGATCGGGGTTTCAACGTCTACGTCGTTGGTTTAACGGGCACGGACAAAGAGCACGCGATTGGTGAGCTGCTGCGGCAGTTCACGGCACACTTCCCCGTGCCAGGGGACCGGGTGCTCGTCCAAAACTTCCAGAACCGGGATCGGCCACGCGCCCTTTTTCTGCCCGCCGGGAAAGGCAAGCAACTGCGCCGCGATATGCAGGAACTTGTCGAAGACTTGCAGCGCCTCCTGCCAGAAACATTCCGCCAAGAAACGTTCGAGGAAGAAAAGGAACAACTGGCTGAGCGCTTTGGGCACGAGGGCGAGGAAATCGCCCGGGAAATGGAGCGGCGCGCTGCGGAAAAGGGCTTCTTGCTGCAGGCTCATCCGCAAGGCGGGATTCTGTTCATCCCGATCAAGGCTGACGGAGAGCCCATGAACCCTCAAGAGCTGGAACGCTTGAGTCCCGAGCAGCAAGAAGACCTGCGGCGGCGGGAGCGTGAGGTGTCGCGCGAACTCAAAGCCATGTTGCGCAGGCAACAGGCGCTTGGCCGCCGTTTAGCGCGGGAGATCAAGGCGGTAGAGCGAAGAGTCGCAGCTGAGGTTATCCACCCGCTCATTGAAGAGATTGCCCAACGTTACGATCTTCCCGAGGTGCACCAGTACTTGAACGAGGTCCGCGAGCACATGCTCGACAACCTCGACCTTTTCCGCGAACCGGTTCGAGAACTCACGCAAAGCCCACTCCCGATTCCCTTGCCCCTGCCGATGCCGTTCTCCCCAGCCGCGCTCGCCGAGAGCGCCTTCCTGGATTATCAAGTCAACGTTCTCGTTGACAACAGTGACAGCCCGGGCGCCCCGGTCATTGTGGAGAACTCCCCCACATACAAGAATCTTTTCGGGGCGGTGGAACGGATTGTCGATCCGTTCGGAAAGCTGGTCACGAACTTCACGCGCGTCCAAGGAGGCTCGCTGTTGCGGGCGCACGGCGGCTGCATCGTGCTCAACATCGTGGACGTGCTCTCCGAGCCTTTGGTCTGGCGAGCACTAAAGCGCTGCCTCAAGAGTGGAAAACTCGAAATCGAGGCGTACGATCCATTTGCCCTTCTTGCGACCACCACCCTCAAGCCGGAGCCGATGGAGGTTGCGGTGCGGGTGGTGCTGGTTGGTCCGGCAGAGGTCTTCCAAATCTTGTACTTCCTCGATGATGAGTTCCGGGAGATTTTCAAAGTTCGCGCAGATTTCGGGTTCGACGTCGATGCAGCGACGGCGCGCGCTCAATTCGTATCGCAGGTGGCTCGCATTGCTCGCAAGGAAGGCTTGCCCCCGTTTCGCGCAAACGCGGTAGCACGCTTGATCGAATACGGTGCGCGTTCCGTTGAGCATCGCAACAAGCTTCCCAGCCAATTGAGTGAGATTGCTGACATCATGCGCGAAGCCACCTTCTGGGCGCGGCAAGAGGGAGCCGCAGAGGTCGATGGAGCGCACGTGCTACAAACCATCGAGCAGCGCATCTTTCGCTTGAACCGGGTAGAGGAAAGGGTGCGAGAGCTGGTTCGAGATGGAATCCTGCTCCTCGACGTTGCTGGGAAGCGGGTGGGACAGGTCAACGGGCTCGCTGTTCTCAACGTAGGAGGCTACGACTTTGGGCGACCCTCGCGGGTTACCGCCGCGGTCTCCATGGGCAACCAGGGAATCATCAACATCGAGCGGGAGGCTCAACTCAGCGGCCGGACGCACGACAAAGGCGTACTCATCATAACGGGCTACCTGCGGCGTACTTACGCGCAGGATTTTCCTCTCAGCCTGACTGCCAGTATTTGCTTCGAGCAGTCGTACTCCGGGGTCGATGGTGACAGCGCCTCGGCCACCGAGCTGTTCGCGATTCTTTCCGCGCTGAGTGGCCTACCGTTGCGGCAGGACCTCGCGGTCACGGGGAGTGTGAACCAGTGGGGTGAAATCCAGCCCATCGGTGGCATCAACGAGAAGGTGGAGGGGTTCTTCGCGACTTGCAAAGTAGTGGGTCTCACCGGCTCTCAAGGTGTGGTGATGCCGGCACAAAACGTCCAACAGCTCGTACTACGCTCGGAAGTCGTGGATGCAATCCGCGCCGGGCAGTTTCACCTGTACCCGATTCGCAACATTGATGAAGGTCTGGAAGTCCTGACCGGTGTCAGAGCTGGTTCGCTGGGGGAAGAAGGTACGGTACACTGGCTCGTTGCGCAGCGGTTGCGCTCGCTTGCCGAAGGTTTACGGAACTTCGCGGCCCCCGAGACACGGCGCTCGGAACCAGCGGCTCCGGCGACGAACCAGCCGCCGTCGACGTCTTCTTGACGGCCCGAGACCCGGCGTCTAAATGGCGGCCGTTGACGTCTCGGTACTCGTGGCATTCGTGCCGTCAGACTCCGTGTTGGGCTCCCGCGTCGCACCCGAAACCTCGCGCTGCCGAGGTGCGCTCATTTTTGCTCGCGAGCCCCACCTACGACGTCAGCCAACCGTGCGTTCTTCCCGCCAGCGAGGGCAGGTTCCGTAACGGTAAGGGACTCGGTCGATTCGAAGAGGAGTAGAGCGGCGTGAGCACGAAGCGAGCTTCCCACAAACGGGGTTCTCAGGCAAACGTTCAAGGGCGCTCTTTGCCGCCACCCATGGCTCACGATGCTGCCGAATCGTTACTCCCTCTGGGTCCCGAAGTTCCGACCGATCCAGACTTCGAGGCGCCGATTTCTGTTCTCGAAGAAATCGACGCGGAGGCGGTCGAGCCACTGAACGAAGTCGCCCCCAAGGACGAGGACAAGGACGATTGGGGTGACGAAGAGCCAGAAGAAAAAGCTCTGGCCGAGGATCATTCCGATCCAGTCCGGATGTACCTGCAAGAAATGGGCTCTGTAGCCCTCCTCAACCGCGAGCAGGAAGTGGAGATCGCCAAGCAAATCGAGGCTGGCGAACGGATCGTGCGAGATCAGATCTTGTCTTTGCCGTTCACGCGGGAATACCTGGTCGGGTTGGCAGAACAGATCCTCAACGGGGAAGCACCGCTGCGAGATTTGTACGACGAAGATCCCGAGCCATCCGAGGAAGAAAGTGTGGAAGGCGACGAAGAGGCCGAGGCCACACGGGTCGAAGCGCAGCAACAAGAGAGCTTGAGGCGGCTCAAAGAACTGGTCCGAGTCGCCTCCGAGTTAAGTGCTCGCCGGAGGGCTGGAGCGCGTCGGCAAACTTTGTCCCAGCGGAAAGGTGCGGATACCAAAAAAGCAGACCGATTGCAGCAGCGCTTTGCTCAACTGGTACAGGAACTCGAGGTTGGTCGGCGGCATTTTCGCAAAATCGTGGAGCACCTGCGCCGGGTTGACAAGGAAATGGAGGTGCAGCGGGAGATTCTGCGGCGCTGGGAGGGGCGCCTCGGTTGCTCGGCGCAACAAACTTTGCGACTCGCTGCTCGGGGAAAGGGCATCGGCGAGGAGGGAGGTAAGGGCCGGCGTAGCGCAGAGGAGGTACGACGCGCGGCAGATGAAATTCAAGCAGCACGAAAGCAACTGCACGAGCTGGAGCGCAGCGTTCGCATGAGCCATTCCGCGCTTGCGCAGGCCCTGCAGGTGATCCGCGAGGGCGAGCAAAAGGCAGACGCCGGCAAAAAACGGCTGATCGAGGCCAACCTACGGCTCGTCGTCAGTATCGCGAAGCGGTACACGAACCGCGGCCTCAGCTTCTTAGACCTTGTTCAAGAAGGCAACATCGGGCTCATGCGTGCCGTGGAAAAATTCGAGTACCAGCGCGGGTACAAATTCTCGACGTATGCGACCTGGTGGATTCGGCAATCTGTCAGTCGGGCAATCGCGGACCAGGCGCGAACGATCCGTATTCCTGTGCACATGATCGAGACGATCAACAAAGTGGTGCGTTCCTCCCGGTATTTAGTTCAACAACTCGGCCGCGAACCCACTCCGGAGGAGATTGCCGAACGGATGGAAATGCCGATCGAGAAGGTCCGCAAGGTCCTGCGCATCGTCAAAGAACCGGTGTCCTTGGAAACTCCGATCGGAGACGAGGAAGACAGCTCCCTAGGGGATTTCGTGGAAGACCGGCAGACCATTTCCCCGGCGGACGCCGCCGTTTTCTCCAGCCTCGAAGAGCAAACCCGGCGGGTTCTGGCCACTCTCACGCCTCGCGAGGAGCAAATCTTGCGCATGCGATTTGGAATCGGTGAGCGTTCGGATTACACCCTCGAGGAGGTTGGTCAGCGTTTTGCGGTCACCCGGGAGCGAATCCGGCAAATCGAGGCGAAGGCCTTACGCAAACTGCGCCATCCAAGCCGCAGCAAAGCCCTGGCAAGTCCCCCGGCTCCGCAAAATCGCGGCGCCCGTTAGTGCGGCTCTATAGCGCCCAAGCTCCTGTGCCCGCCCTGGACCAGGCGCCAACGACCTGATCTTTTCGCAACGTGCGCTGCTCAGGCATAGGCATCGCACGTTGCCGTTCGGCAGAACTTCTGCGCGAAGAGCGCACTCCGCCAGAAGGCGGGAAATTCTATCGCCGAGACTGGTGCTCGTGGCACGGGCTCGCTGAGGGCCCTAGGCCGTGGCTGTCAGGAACCTGTGGACGCCGCAGCCGATCCCTTTCCTCCCGCCTTTGCTTCCGTCTTCACCTCGCCAGCCGTTGCGGCGCTCCCCGACTTCTCCTCTCCACCTGCCGACTTCCCACTGCCACTGCGGGCGTAATCGGTCAGGTACCAACCAGATCCTTTCAGTTGGAAAGAGCTAGCCGAGATCAGCTTGCGCACTTTACTCCGACAAGTCGGGCACCGTTTGAGCGGAGGATCGGTGATGCGCTGGGTCACTTCGAACTCACCACAGGTTTCACACATGTATTCGTAAATCGGCACCGGATCCCTCCTGCATCAACAGCTAGATGAAACGCGGCAAGCGCGATAATCACTGGCCCCATCCTTGTCAACGCGAGCCTCACCGCAGAGACGCTGCGATGTCTTGCAACGTAGTCACTAAAAACCCCTGCAAGAAAAAAATCGCGATCAGTACCACGAGGGGGGAAAAGTCGATCCCCGCGTACACAACCGGCAGAGCACGTCGGACCCGGTACAGCAACGGCTCGGTGGCCTGGTACAAGAAGCGCACGAGCGGATTGTACGGGTCAGCATTGACCCAAGACACAATGACACGGACAATCAGGATCAAACTGTAGATGTGGAGCAGGAGGTCTAGAACACGCGCCAGAGCCACAAGTAAGTTCGCGATCACAAACATAGGCGCGCCAACGAGAGTACGCCCCTGCTTAGCGACTCGCTGGCAAGCCCACAAGTTCGAGCATCCTTGACCTCTCCTCGCAGCAAAAGTAATTCGCTGCTTCTTTCACGCGTTGGCACGATGGCAAAAAACTCCAATGCCGAGGTTGCGGCGGCGGATCCTCTCGCCCAGCGCCTATTGCGGCGGCCACAGTGGCTTTCCTGGCTGCTGGTTTTCGGCCTCGCGGCTTTGGTGGCTCTTTTTGCGTTTTCCGATGCACGCGAGCTTTGGCGCACGACGCAAAAGGTGCACCCCTCCCGCCTGCTTTTACCCGTGCTGTGCTCCATGGCGAGTTATGTGGCGATGGCCCGGTCCTATCAAGACATTGCGCGCGCTGCCGGGTACTGGGTCCCGTTCTGGGACATGCTCAAGGTGACCTTCGTCGCAAACACCATCAACCACTTGATCACGAGTGGAGGGCTCAGCGGTTTTGCCGTGCGGATGTACTTCTTTCTGCGGCTCAAGGTGCCGTCTGGGCGAGCCGTGACGATTTCCTTGGTGCAAACGTTCATCACCAACCTGATGTTGCTGCTGTTCGTGCTTGCCGGGTTTTTCTACCTGCTCAAAACCCACGAACTCACTGGCCTCACACTCATCACCAGCGCCGTGCTTACCGCGGTTTTCACCATCGCGTCCCTGATTGCCGTTTTCTTACTCATTCACCGCCGCGTGCGCCGGCGCACCTTGTTTTTGCTCGCCGAGGTAGGGCACTGGCTAGTGCACCGGGTAGCCCCCCGGCTCAAACTCCGGCGTGTTCGGATCTGGCGTTTTCAAAGAAATCTAGACCGCGGCATCGAGTTCTTGATGGAACGGAAGACCCACATGCTGGGGCCGATTTTCTGGATCGCGGTAGACTGGGTGGCAACTCTGCTCATCCTGCACACGGCGTTTCTGGCCGTGGGTTATCCTTTACCCTTCAGTTTCGTGATTGTTGGCTTCGCAGTTGGGATTGTCTTGTCCTTGGTGTCGTTTATTCCGGGTGGTCTGGGAATCATGGAAGGCTCAATGGCCGCCATCTTTGCCGGATTGGGCGTGCCATTCGAGGTCGCGGTCATTGCAGTACTGATTTTTCGTGTCGCGTACTACGTGCTGCCTCTCATTCTCAGTGTGTTTCTGTTCCGCTCGGTGCTGACACACGCTGCACCAGCGGCGCCGTGGCTTGACGAAGACCTGCGGGCTCAATAGCTGGAGGAATTCGCCTGTTGACTTTCCGTTGACAGCGCTGGGTGTCTTGGCGCATGCTGTGTGTTGGGTTGGAGGAAACTCGCGGCTGAGGAGGTGGTGCAGGTGCGGACATGGCGTTTTTTGGCGGTCATCGCGTTTTGGGCTGCGGGGTGGGGTGCGTCCGGTGTCGAAGCCGCGAACGGAGGGAACTCACCCCGCCTGCTCACGGCTCGTGCCGCAATCGTGCTGGACAACGCAACCGGGTCCGTGTTGTGGGCACACGAGCCGGATACGCCCCTACCCCCCGCCAGCACAACGAAAGTGGTCACTGCCCTGCTGGCAATCCAGAGCGGACGTATGCAGGAGTCCTTTCCGGTTTCCAAAGAAGCTGCGGCGACCCCGGCTTCAAAGCTGGGGCTCAAACCGGGAATGACCCTGCGGCTTGCGGATCTTGTCTACGCGGTGCTGCTCAATTCGGCCAATGACGCCAGTGTGGTCATTGCCGAGGGGTTGGCAGGCTCGGTTGCTTCCTTCGCGGAACGGATGAATGCGCTGGCCTGGAAATTGGGGGCGCGAAACACACACTTTGTCAATCCTCACGGGTTGCCCGATGATCGGCACGTATCGAGTGCGCGGGACTTGGCCGTCATTTTCCGGTATGCACTCCGCCATCCTTTGTTCGAAGCAATCGTGAGCACGCGTACGGGAGAGATCCGGCCGACGTCAGGCTCAATGCGACGCATTGCGCTTCGCAATCACAATCGCTTGCTCGGCGACTACCACCTTCGAGTTGTGGGCAAAACAGGGTGGACTCGGGCGGCAAAACGCTGCTTCGTCGGCGCAGCTTGGGCGGGTGAGCGGAGCGTCAGTTTTGCAGTGCTCGGCTCCACTGATCTATGGGGGGATATCAAACGCCTGCTGGCCGCAGCATTGGAAGGTGAATCGTGGCCGGAGGTATTTCCTGAAACTCTGCAAGTGGCAGGGAGCGGCGAGACCACACGCGGCGGGGGTGACGAAGTAGGGCAGGGAAGCGCACAGAAACGCTCGGCCTACGCAGTGCGTCTGGGCAACTTTCGGGACTATGCGCTCGCAGAGCGGGTACAAAAATCGCTCGACCGCTCCGGCTACCCCGCCAAAATCGAACAGGGCCGATCCAAGCGCCAGGCCGTGTATCGGGTGACGGTAGGAGATTTCCCGAGCCCCAAACAAGCACAGCGGGTTGCCCGGGAAATCCGGCGCAGTCATCGCCTTGCTGCCACGGTGGTGCAACGTTGAAGCACGCGAGTCTTCTCCGCGCCCGCCTTTCGCGTCTGGTTCAGGCCGGCGGCGTGTCTCCTCGCAGGGGAAGCGTTCGCTGCTGAACACGAATGCATTGTCGCTGGCGGCACAGGGGGGGCCAGCGCCTGTCTCACCCCTCGAACTGACTGCGAAGCTTGCGAAGTAAGGCGATGTTTTCGGAGTGACCGGTTCTTTTCGCAGTGATCTTCCCGCGCAGCGGCCGGCCCAGCAAATACATGTCGCCACAGATGTCGAGGATCTTGTGGCGAGCGAGTTCTTCAGGGAACCGCAAGGTGGTGTTCACGATTTTTTCGTCGTCGATCAGAATGCAGTTATCTAAGCGGCCGCCGGACGCTAAGCCCATCGAGGCTAAGAGCTTCATGTCCTTCACGAATCCGAACGTGCGCGCGGGTGCAATCTGCTCCCGGAAACTGTGCGGGTCCTGCAACACAAAGGAATACTCTTGCCTGCCCACGGGTGGCGGATATTCGAGCACGTACGTCACTGCGAGTCTGTCGAAGGGCTCGATCCGAATCCACTCCTCCTCGCTGCGCCTTATCTCCACGACCTCGCGCACCGCGTATTCCTCGGCCCAAGCGTCCTGCTCCTCCACCCCAGCGCTCTCGATCAGCTCGCACCAACGCTGCGCAGAACCGTCCATAATCGGGACTTCCCCTTGGACTTTCACGAACAAGTTCGTGACTCGGTACGCATGGAGCGCGGCCAGTAAGTGCTCGACCGTACGGATGGTCACCCCGGCGCGATGCAATGTGGTGGCGTAGCCTGTGGAGTCCACGAAGTCCAAATGAGCGGGTACGGGCGTCTCGGCGGAAAGGTTCGAGAACACGATCCCCGAACCTGGCGGCATGGGCTGTAAGATCAGTCCTGTTTTTACTCCGCTATGCAAACCCGTTCCGGTATCGACCATGCTCCGCGCAACCGTCCGTTGCCGAAAACGCCCACGGACTTGCGGAGCAACCCCCTCCACCGAGCGGCTACTCGTAGGGAGCGGGGAGGCAGGGTGGGGATCCTGCTGGTTTTGAACCTGCTGGCGGCGCAGGGCGCGTTCAACCGCACCCAGGAATCCCGCAAGCGAGAATGGCTTTTCGATAAAATCTACGGCTCCCAGTTGTGTGGCTTTGACCGCGGTCTCGATGTTGCCATGGCCGGAAATCATCAAGACCGCGGGCGCCTGGGCCCGGTTCTGGATGGCGCGCAAGAACTCTAGACCATCTACCTCGGGCATCCAGACGTCGAGCACGACCAGGTCAGGCCTACATTGTTCGAGCAAAGCCAGGGCTTCTCGCCCGTTCGCCGCCTCCACCACGTGCATGCCTTCTTCCGACAAAATTCCACGCAGCGAGGAACGGATGTGAGCTTCGTCATCCACAACCAAAACTGTTGTCACGGCTCCTCCTCCCACCGACTTTCGCACCTGGTTCCGGCTGCTGCCACCGGAATCTCAGGCGAGCGAAGGTTCGCAGCGTAACGCCCAAGCGGTAGCCCCACCTTTCTTACTCACCCAGAACACCAAGGCTACGCTCCTACAGCCGAAGGACGCAGCGCTTTCAAGGATCGCAATGGAAATTCGAGTACAAAGCGCGCCCCCTTCGGAAGATTATCCGTCACGTGCACGTAAGCCTGATGCTCCGCCGCGATCGAGGCCACGATGGCAAGTCCCAGCCCGGTGCCTTCCGGCTTGGTCGAAAAGTAAGGCTCGAACAACCGCGCCTTCGCATCGCGGGGGATACCACAACCATTGTCGGCCACCTCGATGCGAACCGCGCCCGCGTCGGGATGGTATTCCGTGCGCACCTCAACCCGGGGCGATGCTTCCTCCGCCACTGCCGCGGCAGCGTTATCGAGCAGATTCCACAGCGCGCGCTTAATCGCGTCGCGGTCGAGCTCAACCAGTGGCAGTCCCGAGCCTGGGTAAAAACGCACCTCGAGCTTCGGCTGTCCACTGCGGAACATACGCACCGTGTCTTCCACCAATGCGTTGACGTCGCTCGGCACCAACTGCACTGCAGGCAAGCGCGCAAACCGAGAGAACTCCGTAACCAGTCGTTTCAGGTGCTCAACCTCCTGGACAATCGTTTCCGTGCACTCTTCGACGATCGCGCGGTCCTCGGGTGAAAGGAGCGGCAGCAGCCGCTTCTCCAACCGTTGCGCGGACAGTTGAATCGGGGTCAGCGGGTTCTTGATTTCGTGTGCAAGGCGGCGCGCAACCTCACGCCAAGCCTCCATCCGCTGTACCCGCATGAGGTGGGTAACATCCTCAAAAAACAGCATCAGACCTTGCCTACCCTGCGTTCCTTCCCCCAGAGGCGTTGCTGTGACCAGCACAACCCGACCCTCTCCCGACGAGGTCAGCTGCATCTGTCGCTGGATTTCTCTCCTAGGTTCTACGGTTGCCTCAGCCACCATCTCCTGGAGCTTGCTCCAGCCGCTGCCAGCAAACACTGCACCCCAATGCTTACCCAGTGCGCTGCTGGCTGCGACTCCGAGCAAGCGCTCGGCCGCTGGGTTGACCGTGGTCACCACGCCGGTGGAATCCAACGACAGCACTCCTGCTCCAATGTTCGCCAGGAGGTTTTCCACGTACGTTCGGCGCTGCACGAGTTCCCGGTTCGTTTGCTCCAGCTCCGCCGTCATTTGATTGAACGCTTCGACAAGCAAGGCAATCTCGTGATCGCCCGGGGGTTCGATCCGGTAACTCCAATTCCCCCGTGCCACCTCGCGAGTTCCAGCGGCGAGTTCCAGCAACGGCTTCGAGATTCTTCGCGCCTGCCGGATCCCGAACCAGGTTCCGGAAAAAATCAGCACCAACGTAATGAGTGCCAGTGTGAGTATGTAACTGTTTTTGATCGGCTGGCGCAAAATCTCCAACTGTCGGTACTCCGCGTATGAACGGGCGATTGCCCGCGTCAATTCGCTCACGCTGCGCGGCACCCAGTATGCCACTCCCAAAGCCGCAACCACCGCTCCTCCGGGGTCGCGAACCGGAACGGCTACCCAAACCACGTCCGACCTCCCCCAGCGCATCGTGTCGGCCGCTTCTCCACCGGCCAGAGCCTCCCGAATCGCGGCTGGATCTGCCAGTGGAGCGTTGTGCATCTGTTTCTCTCGCGCCATCGCCAGCGGGCTCCCCCCTTGGTTCCAAAGCCCCACCATCGCAAGTCCGTACTCCGCTCGTTTACTTTCCAGCCAACCAGCAATCTCGGTCCCGCGCGACTCCAGTAACCAGCGTTCGCCCAATCCACGTGCCAGTTCGCGAGCGAAGTGAATCGCACCATTCGCAGCGAACTGGTAGTAACTCTGAGACACCTGCACCGAGTTGCGAAGCGCGGACTCTACGCGAACGTTGAACCAACTAGTGAAAACGGCCTGCAAGAATCCTTGGGCCACGAAGAACAAGAGGACACTCGGTCCCAGGGTGATCAGCAGGAACGCGGCCACTAAGCGGCTGCGCAGGCGCGACCCAAAAATTCCACGCCGCCGTTCCGCCACGAGTTTGACCAAGTTCCGAGTCACCAGGAAGACAAGGAGAATCAGCAGTAGCAGGTTGACATTGATGAGGAGGAAGGAAAACGTGCTGTTGCCGAAAACTCCCCCTTCCGGCGCCCGCGCCACCGTCAGCCAGGTCAGCACAACAAAGAGCAAGAGACCGATCAGGATGAGCCACGCCTCACGCCGCCTGCGACGGCGCTCGTCATCCGAAAGCTCGCTCTCGAAGGCAGGCGACTGCGGGTCCGCCGTCATCGAACCGCGATTCTAAGGCGCGCTTGGAGGCCAGCGCAAGGAGCGGTGGCAGGCTTGCAGCGCCGCACGCTTCGCGCCAGTAACGCGGCATGCAAGCGAGGGAACAAAATCCAGGTCCCCTTTCTGGCGTCCGCATCTTGGACCTCGGGACCCGAATTGCCGCACCCTTTGCCGCCACCCTCCTCGCCGACTTCGGTGCGGAAGTCATCAAAGTCGAACTCCCCGACCGTGGTGATTTTTTGCGGCATATTGGCCCGTTCGAACGTGGTTACTCTCTCTGGTGGGCGGTGGAGAATCGCGGCAAGAAGTCCATCACGCTGGACCTTCGCCGGCCTGAAGGGCAAGAATTGTTCCGCCAATTAGTTCCGCACGCCGACGTCGTTGTCGAAAACTTTCAGCCCGGCACCCTCGAGTCGTGGAACCTCGACTTCGACACGTTACGACAAATCAACCCTCGCTTGATCCTGGCACGGGTTTCCGTGTACGGGCAGCATGGGCCTTACGCCCCCAGACCAGGTCTCGACCGCATTGCAATTGCCTTTGGCGGCCTCCTGTACCTTACCGGCTTCCCGGACCGCCCCCCGGTGCGGCCGGGAACCTTGATTGCGGACTACCTTACTGGGGTATTCAATGCGTTCGCGATTGTCACCGCCCTTTATTACCGCGACTGCCGGCAAGGCCCTGGGCAATGCATTGATGCCGCCTTATACGAGGCTGTGTTTCGCGTGCTCGAATACACTGCTGCAGCGTACGACCGGCTGGGAGAGGTGCGCGAACGAACCGGGAATTGCTTGCCCAATTCCGCGCCGCTCGATAATTGGCGCACGAAAGACGGCCAGTATATCTGCATTGTCGCCGCCGGTGACGAATTGTTCCGCCGCTTAGCGGGTGCAATGGGCAGGCCAGAATTGTCCGAGGATCCGCGTTTTGCCACCCTGTCCGCTAGAGTCGAACACGCGGACGAGATCCACCGGATCGTCGGTCAGTGGGTCGGTGAGCACACGGCCGGGGAAATCGAGCGAATCTTGGTAGCAGCTCAAGTCCCGGTCTCGCGGATTTACTCAATTGCAGACATTTTTTCAGACCCGCATTATGCCGCGCGAGGCAGCCTGGTCACTGTCCAAGACCCCGTGCTAGGCCCCATCCGCATGCAAGGTGTCTACCCGCGATTGTCGGCAAGCCCGGGCGCGATCCGCAGCGGTGCCCCGCGCTTAGGAGAACACAACGACGAGGTCTATGGAGGCCTTCTTGGCCTCGACGAGGATCAGCGGCGCGCCTTGCGGGAGGCAGGGATCATTTGACAAACAGCGCAAACATGTCGCAAAATGACCAACTCGATCTGCTGGCGCGCCGCGCAGTCGGCTTCGTGCGTACAGGGATGACCATTGGTTTAGGCACTGGGCGTGCAGCCAGCGCCTTTGTCCGTGCCTTGGCTGAATGCAACCACCTTACGGAAACGTTGCGGTGTGTACCCACGTCCGAAGCAACCGCTGCCCTAGCGCGTCAGCTCAAGCTTCCGCTCACCAGCCTGGACGAGGTGGACGCGATTGACCTTACCGTGGACGGCGCGGATGAAGTCGACCCACAGCTCAACCTCATCAAGGGCTACGGAGGCGCGCTTGTGCGTGAGAAGGTTGTCGCCTCGGCCTCACGGGAAGTGATCATTCTGGTCGGCGCCGAAAAGCTCGTTACCCAGTTAGGACAGCGCGGGCGCCTGCCGGTGGAGGTCCTGCCCTTCGCTCTCGGGTTCTGCCGGCGACGGATTCGGGCACTCGGCTTCGACCCAGTCTTGCGGAGCCACGGTGATGGGCCGTTTCTGAGCGACGGGTATAATCACATTCTGGATTGTGCGGTCCCGCCGCTAGCGAACCCATACGAAGTCGAACAAGCACTGCGCGCCATCCCAGGCGTCGTTGGCACCGGTTTGTTTCTTGGCTTGGCTCATCGGGTGTTCGTCGCACACAGGGATCGCATTGACGAGCTACGACGAGACTAAGGCCCGGGGACAATTTTGCTGGCCGTACCTGCCTCGCCGCAACTCTGCACAAGTGCGCGGCGCCCGATTCGCGCGGCAAACGGCGCTGCAGCCGTATCACGCCCCATCGTAACCTCCCACCCGATCGTCGAACGAGCAAGGGCTTCAGGCAGTTTTGCTTTTGTCCGCTTTTCCCGGTGGTTCAGACACAAGCAGTGTTCCTTGTGCGAGAGCAGCAAGCGTGCCTTCGTTCCAAACGTGCACCTGCACGACAGCGGTACGGCGAGTGAGGGAAATGACGCGAGACTCTGCACGCAGGGTCCCCCCTCGCACCGCTGCGAGATAATTGAGCTTGAACTCGGTGGTCGCTGCCCATTGGCCCGGTCGCATCAACGGATACAAGACGCAGCCCAAAACGTGATCCACGAGGCCAGCCATCACACCCCCATGCAAGGCACTTACAGGGGTGATCAGCTCCTCGCGAACCGGCATCTCCGCCACGAGAGTTCCCGGCCCGAACTCGAGAAAGCGCACTCCCAAATATTGAGGAAGACCTGTGGCCGCGGCGTTTGCACGGATCATCGCCTCCGCGATCCGCTCATCGTAGTGATCGAACCGGCTTGGTTCGGACATGACCATCTCCTTACGCCTCGCCCTTCAGCATGGAGCGGGCGATCTGGGAAATCTGAATTTCGTCCGTGCCTCCGTATATCTGCAGCACCTTCGCGTCGCGACAAAGCTGTTCGACGCCGTATTCGGCCATGTACCCGTTCCCGCCAAACAACTGCACCGCCTCTAGCGTCACTTCCATGGTTGCTTGGGCAGCATACAGCTTGTTTGCCGATGCCTCAGCGAAGCTGAGGGATTTCCCTTGAGCTGCCAGCTCGATTTGGCGGAAAAGCATGTTCCGGATGTTCATCCGCGCAACGTACATTTTCGCAAGCTTCAGCTGAATCAACTGGAACTCCCCAATCGGGCGCCCGAACTGAACCCGATTTCGGGCGTATTCCGTGCAAAGCTGAATGCAACGTTCCACGATGCCGTAAGCCATGGCAACTACGCCACTACGTTCCGCTCCAAAAGTCGCCTTTGCCCCGGAGCGTCCGCCATACGCGTCTTCGTTTTCCCCCAACAACCGTTCTCGCCCGACGCGGACGTTATCCAGGAACAACTCTCCGGTTGGTGACGAATGGAGGCCCATCTTGCGCAACGGCTTGGACTGGATCAGCCCATCCATCCCCTTGTCGAGGATAAACGCGACGATTTTGCGGTCGCGCGGCGGTGTCACCCCGTCATCCAGTTTACAAATGAACACGATCGTGTCCGCGTACGGCCCGTTTGTAATGAACGTTTTCTGCCCGTTCAGAACGTAACCGTCCCGTTCGCGTCGTGCTGTGGATTTCATGCCACCAAACGCGTCAGACCCAGAACCAGGCTCGGTGATAGCCCACGCACCGATCTTTTCGAGGGTCAACAACGGAAGCGCCCAGCGGTCTTTTTGTGCCCATGTGCCACGGCTCATGATTGCGCCCGCGGTCAGGCCCATGCTGACCCCCATCGCGGTCACAAGTCCCGGGCAGTATTTCGACAATTCGATCACCGGAATGATCTGCATTGCCAAAGCATCCGCGGCGGCCTGCCCACCACGCGACTCGCGGCCCGGATCGGTTTCTCCCCTAAGGGCGCGCGCTTTTTGCGCCTCGTAACGAGCGCGTGCCGCTTCCGCGATCCCAAACTGCTGCGCGAGTTTGCGCATGATCTCGTAGGGAGGCAGGTCACCGTGCTCGAGGTCTTTGAGCCGCGGCACAACTTCAGCCTCTACAAAACGCCGCACCATGTCCTGAATCATTCGATGCTGCTCGCTCCACTCGATCATGTTGGCCTCCTGCAATTGCCGTGCGCACCAGGTGCAGACTCCACCTCGCCGCACCCGGCAGCTTCCTTTTGACAAGAGCCTAATGCTATGGGAAGTGACCATGGAGACAGGGATGGAGAAGCCAACCCCGAGCCCTGTTCTGCATGACAGCGCTGGTTGGGAGGCTGCTGAGCCTACTGTGTCCTTACGGCTCCCGGCAGAGGTCCTCCGATCCCTTCAAGAAGTGAGTTGGCTCCGCTCGGGTTTGTCCCTGATTTCTACCTGGGGACTGATCGCGGCCACATTGCTAACCGCTGTCTCGCTGCCCCATCCTGTGATCTGGGGGCTTGCGATGCTGGTGATCGGTCGCTGCCAACATGCACTCGCTGTGCTGATGCATGATGCGGCACACTTCCGGCTCTTACCTAGCCGACGTTGGAACGATTGGGTGGGGCACTGGCTTTGCGCACAACCGATTGCCAGCCACTTGCTTGCCTACCGTACGGTGCATTTGCGCCATCACAAGTACTTACTCACGGCTGAGGATCCTGATCTGTCCCTTTCACTCCCGTTCCCATGCGGGCGGGCCAGTTGGCGCCGTAAGCTTTTGCGGGACGCCGTGGGCATCTCTGCGCTTGTGATGCGAGGATACTTGGTTGTGGATCGGGTGAGCGGGCGTATGCGGCCGCGCGCGGGAAGGCTTCTCCGCCAATGGGACGGGGCAAACACGGCCAAGCGGCTCGCAGGTGGTGCGGCCATCGCCGGCCTGCTGTGGGCAGGGTACGGGCCTGCGTTTCTGATCTTGTGGGTTCTCCCCCTTCTCACTGTGTACCAGGTGATTCTCCGGGTTCGTGGCGTCCTAGAACATGCGGCGGTGCCCGACCGGGAAGACCCGTTGCGCAATGCCCGCACCGTGATTTCCCGCAATCCGTTGGCGCGTTTCTTCCTGGCCCCCCATCACGTGGCCTTTCATCTGGAGCACCACCTTTATCCCGGAGTTCCTCATTACAACTTGTCGCGACTTCATCGCGCACTTCGCGCGAACCGAAGCTTTCAACGTGCGTACGTGGAAACAAGCTATCGCCAAGCGCTGGGGCGTGTGGTGGGATGAAGGGGTTGGGCGGCCGCGGAGAATCCGACAACAAAGGAGGAAAACGTGTCTGCACGAATGGGTGCAACGTGGGTGGGAGTGGCAACCGTTCTTTTCGGCTTGGGGGCGTTGGCCTACCCGGAACGGTTGATGGGCGTACTCGCGCTCACGCCGGCCAGCGAGACGAGCCGAAGCGCGGTGCTGGCAGAAATCCGAGCCGTCTACGGAGGGCTGTTTCTGATGGCTGGACTGTGGAACTTGTACGCCATTTGGAAGGGGAGCGAAGCCCGGCTCCTGCTGGTTTTCCTTGGCAGTCTATGGCTGGGGCTAGCGGGGGGTAGAGCGCTGGGTTTTGCTCTAGAAGGGAATCCAGGACTACCAGGTTGGGCGTTTTTGGGGCTCGACTTACTCTGCGCCGGAGTTCTCTTGTTCGCCGCGTGGCAGCGGGAACCGGTGGATTCGTGGCGAAGCGCAACTCTGCCCCAAACAGCTCGGCCACCTGTATCCGCGGGCGAGGGAGGCACGGCTCCGTAGCTGGACCTCGAGTCGGGATGACCTGCCGTTCCTGCACCGCGACGAGGTAGCACGCCGGTGGAACCTCCGTGGACGGCACTCACGACCTTCTTGCCGCCAGCCCAGTTGGGCTTCGGGGGGCTCGCTGGCTTTGCAGCGGGTTACGCTGCAAAGAAAATCACCCGTCTGCTGGCGCTACTTCTCGGTCTGCTCTTTTTCACCCTTCAAATCTTGGCCCACGAGGGTTGGATTACGATTCACTGGGGTGCGGTTCAAGAATCCGCGCAGCATCTCTGGAACGAGGGCGGCGGCTCTTCCTGGCTCCAACGGGCTTGGGAGATTCTCACCAGCAATCTGCCATTTGGCGCCGCTTTTACGGCCGGATTTACGCTGGGCTTCAAACTCGCTTGAAGTTTGGGCCGCTCGTCCTCCGCGCTAAAGCACCGGACCCGCCCCACCCCAGCTCGCTTTGGGTAGGACGAGAGGGGGCGGTTCGAGATCGACCAAGTACTCGTACCGGCGCCGAAACTCCTCCGCCGTCATACCCGCGACACGTGCAAAGCGCTCGATTTCCTGCGGCCGTTCGAAATCATCCCTGCGCAGTCGGATCATGTACCGCCGTGCAATCGCGTAGCGGGTGGAAAAAATATCAACGAGGCGCACTCGCGCACGCCCAGTGTTCGGGTCGAGAAGCTGGGTAAACGGAATCGGAACGAACTGCCCGCCCTGAAGAGAAACCATCACCTGATCACCCCCTTCGAGCAAGTATTTTGCGGCGCAGTAACCAAGGTCCCGCGTGTATTCCATGTCGTACGGAATCGGATCGGCGCAACGCAATTCATAGCCAATGTTTTTGGCCTGAACGGTTAATTTGATTCCCATCGCCCGGAGCTGAGCGGTGACCGCTCTCTTGAGAATCTCGCCCAGATCGATCTCAGCCAAACGGACGTTGCCGTGTTCATCGCGCTCGACGTTTTCGAGCCCTTGGATGTCCTCCGGGGCCATATCGAGTACCACCCCTTCCGCCACCACTGCCACTCCGTCGCGCCGGCCGTCGGCCAAGCGTTTGAGGATCGCTGTAACCAATATGTCGGTGACATGCTGCAAACGCACCGGCCGACCCAGGAACTCCTCGAGGATCAAGGTCAGCGTTGCTCCCGCCGCTTTGCCGATTCCTAAGGCCAAGTGTCCAGCTTTGCGGCCCATGGTGACCACAATGTACCAGCGCGAGGTCGTGTAGGCGTCGACCATGAGGTTTTTCACCAGTTCGACACCGACGTGGCGGGCCGTCTGAAAGCCGAACGTGTCCACGTGAGGTGGCAGATCCAAGTCGTTGTCAATGGTCTTCGGCACGTGCACCACACGCAGACGGCCAGCGGACTGCTGCGCCAGGCGCATCGCGGAGTAGGCTGTGTCATCTCCGCCGATCGTGATCAGCGAGTTCACGTTCAGTTGCAACAACGTGCGCACGCACCGCTCGAGAAGATCTGCACTTTTAGTCGGGTTGGCGCGCGAGATCCCAATGATGGATCCTCCGCGAAAATGTACCCGACTCACTTTTTCAATGGTGAGCGGTACTACCTGGTCGGTGCGTCCTTGCATGATGTGCTCGAACCCGTCGCGAACGCCCAGCACCGGCACCCCTTCTAACTGGGCTCGGATCGTAGCTGCTCCAATCACACTGTTGATTCCCGGGGCGGGGCCGCCGCCCACCAGAACAGCAAGGTGTTTTGCGCTCATGCCTGCGTCCCTCTTTGAACCACAAACTCCCGAGTGAGCCTTCCCTTTGTTTGCAGCTTGCAGCCGAATGGCAACCGGCGCGCGGGTTCCGACAAACGCCTATCGGCGGGTTTCCAAAGTGCACCCTGCTCTGCGGGCCCCACCCTCCATCGTTGAGGGTGAAGGCACGCGCCTCCTCAAAGATTCAATGGACGCCCCGCAACAGCGAGTGCAGCTTCTTTGAGGGCTTCCGGAAGAGTTGGGTGTGCATGGCAGGTTCGAGCCAAATCCTCGGCGCTCGCGCCAAACTCGATCGCCAGAACCGCCTCCGCAATCAAGTCCGAAGCCCGTGGGCCGAGTATGTGAACCCCTAGGATTCGATCGGTCCGAACATCGGCAACCACTTTCACTTGCCCCTCTGGATTTCCGAGGCAGCGTGCCCGCCCGTTTGCAAGGAAAGGAAACACGCCCACGCGCACGTCCAAACCCGCGGCGCGGGCCTCTTCCTCCGTCTGCCCCACGCCGGCCAGCTCGGGGTTCGTATACACGACGTTGGGAATCGCGTTGTAATTGACGTGGCCGGCGATGCCACACATCCGCTCCACAGCCGCAACTCCTTCTTCTTCCGCCTTGTGCGCTAGCATGGGGCCGGGAATGACATCTCCGATCGCGTAAATGCCGCGCACCGTGGTTTCGTAATCTTGGTTCACCTGAATCCGCCCCGCTCTGTCACACACAACTCCCAGCGCCTCGAGTCCTAATCCCTCGGTAAACGGTTTGCGACCAACCGCCACAAGAACGCAATCCACCGAGACTTCCCGCTGCTGCCCTTGCCGCTCCACGGTTACGCGTACTCCGTCCGCTTGCACCTCGGCCTTGCGCACCGTCGTCTCGAGTTCGAATTTGAGCCCCTGCTTCTGCAACGACTTTTGCAACAGTTCCGCGAGACCGCGATCCATCCCGGGCACAATCCGCGGGAGCAGTTCGACTACGAGAACCTCGCTTCCCAAACGGGCCCAGACCGACCCCAACTCGAGCCCGACCGCGCCTGCACCGACGACCAGCAATCGCTTCGGCACCGAGCGGAGGGACAAGGCCTCCGTGGATGACAGGATCTTCTGTCCATCGAAAGGTACGCCCGGAAGCGCGGCAGGGACACTTCCGGTCGCAATCAAAATTCTCTTTGCGCGCAAGCGCTGTTCCGCTTTTTCGCCCTGGACCTGAACCTCGCCTGGAGCCGCGATGCGACCGATACCGGTAATCCGCTCGATTCCATGTTTTTTGAACAACCCCGCAATGCCTTGCGTAAGGGTTTTCACCACGCGTTCTTTGCGCGTCATCATCGCGGCTAAATCGAGCGAGACCGTGTTGACCCGAATGCCGTGCGCCGCAAACTCGGTCCGCGCAGCGTAGTAATGCTCGCTCGAGTCAAGCAAGGCTTTGCTCGGGATGCACCCGATGTTGAGACATGTGCCACCGAGCGCAGCTTCCTTCTCGACGCAAGCCACTTTCATCCCGAGCTGTGCCGCTCGAATCGCGGCAATGTATCCCCCCGGCCCTGCGCCAATCACGACGAGGTCAAACACTCCTGTAGGCATACCAGAGTCTGCTGGCATTCCTCACTCCTCTCTCCGCCTGGCTCCTCAGATGTTCGGCCGCGAGTCCGCCACGCTCTTCACAGATCGAGCAGGAGGCGCGAAGGGTCTTCGATTCGCTCCTTCACCCGTACCAGGAAGGTGACCGCTTGCTCTCCATCCACCAAGCGATGATCGTACGAAAGCGCAACATACATCATCGGCCGAACTACGATTTGATCGTTCACCACGACAGGTCGTTTCTCGATCTTGTGCATGCCCAAAATGCCGCTCTGAGGCGGGTTGAGAATCGGGGTGGACAGCAAAGACCCGAACACCCCACCGTTTGTAATCGTAAACGTGCCTCCAGAAACATCCTCGATGCCGAGTTTGCCCTCCCGGGCAAGTCCTGCCAAGCGTTCGATTTCCTGTTCGATCTCTGCAAACGATCGCCGCTCGGCGTGGCGAATCACCGGCACCACCAACCCGCGCGTGGTGGCAACTGCGATCCCCAGGTGAACGTAGTCGTGGTATACGATGTCCTCGTCGTCAATAAAGGCATTCACCACCGGAATTTCCTGCAGGGCCGCGACACACGCCTTGGCAAAGAAAGACATCAGGCCCAGACCAATTCCGTGCCGTTTCTGGAACGAGTCGCGGTATCGCGCCCGCAGTTCGAGTACCGCGCTCATGTCCACTTCGTTGAACGTGGTCAAAATCGCCGCCGTACGCTGAGCCTGGACCAGGCGTTCCGCAATCCTGCGGCGCAACGGGGTCATGGGAACGCGCCGCTCCTTGCGCTCCTCCGGGGGCCGAACGATGGGTTCCTCGGCCGCGCGCGGAGTGCCGCCCAACGGCTCGGCCGCCCCTCCCGGGGCCGGCTGTGAGGCACTTGAAGACGCCTCTCGCTGCAATTCCTCTAAGCGCGCCAGAACGTCTGCTTTCGTCAACCTCCCACCTTTGCCCGTGCCTGGGATCGTGCTCGCATCGAGGCCGTGCTCTTCGACAAGCCTCCGCACTGCGGGGCTCAATGGAGGCAGCGCTTCGCTTGTTGCTGCCGGTTTTTCCGGGCGCTCTTGCGGCGCTGCCGGTGACGTGAGGGAGGGAGCACGCTGTTTCTCAGGGGCCGCCTGCCGCGCGCCAACCGACCGAGCAGCGTGGGCGGCCTCGGTCTCGATCATGGCCACAACCTCGCCTACACGCACAGTGGTTCCGGCGGCCTTCAAAACGCGCAGCCGTCCCGTTGCGGCGGCAGGAATTTCAACACTCGCTTTTTCTGTCTCCAACTCGAGGAGCGGTTCATCCGCCCGCACCTCTTCGCCCTCTTGTTTGATCCAGCGAACGATGACCCCCTCCGTAATCGATTCGCCTAGGCTCGGAATCCGCACCTCAACGGCCATAAGTCCTCCGCAGTGCCGCCTGAATCACCTCTTGCTCCTCGCTTTGGTGTACCTTGTACGATCCCGTGGCTGGGCTCGCTGCTGCTCTGCGGCCCGCGTACAGGATCGGCCTCTCCATGCCGACCACGCGAAGCAAGCGGCGGAACATTTCGGGCCAAGCTCCCATGTTCCAAGGCTCTTCCTGTGCCCACATGATCTCGCACCGCGGCGGATACTGCTGCAGGATTGCCTGCAGTTCTTTTTCCGGGAACGGATACAACTGTTCTACCCGCACGAAGGCAATATCATCAATGTCTCGTTCGTGCCGGGCCACCAACAAGTCGTAAAAGATCTTCCCGGAACAGAGGACCACGCGGCGCACTTTCGAGGGCACAATCGGATCCACATCGCCGAGCACCGGTTGAAAGGTGCCGTCGGTAAAATCCTCCACCGGCGAAACGCACAACTTGTGACGAAGCAAACTCTTCGGTGTCATGAGGATCAACGGCTTCCGGAAGTTCCTGTGGATTTGCCGGCGCAGCGCGTGAAAGTACTGCGCTGGTGTCGTCAAGTTGCAGACTTGCATATTGTTCTCTGCGCAGAGCTGTAAAAAGCGCTCCAAGCGGGCGCTAGAATGCTCTGGCCCTTGGCCTTCGTATCCGTGCGGCAGCAAGAGGACCAAACCACTCATCTTCTGCCACTTGGACTCGGCGGAACTGATGAACTGGTCGATAATGACCTGAGCATTGTTGGCAAAGTCACCGAACTGGGCCTCCCAAAGCACGAGGTTCCGGGGGTCAGCGGAGCTAAAGCCATACTCGAACCCCAAGACGGCAAGCTCTGAAAGCATCGTATCGAGGACCGTAAAACATCCCTGCCGTTCCGCTAGCTGGTTCAAGGGCACGTACGCGTTCCCGGTTTGCAGATCACGCCAGACTGCGTGCCGCTGGCTGAACGTACCCCGGCCACTATCCTGGCCGGCCAATCGCACATGCGTTCCTTCGAGTAGCAAGGTGCCGAAGGCGAGCATTTCCGCGCAAGCCCAGTCCACTTCTCCCTCGCCCTGCAGCATCTGGGCGCGCTGCTCGTAAAGTTTTCGCACCTTGGGATGCACGGAAAAGCCTTCCGGCACCCGCTGCACAGCCTGGACAATCGCGTCCAGCGTTTCACGGGCTACGGCGGTGTGGGCGCTCCAGTCGTCACCTGCCCAGCGCATCCCTTTCCATACGCCCCCAAACACAAACACTTGCTGCCGTGGCATGAAATCCCTGGCGTAATTGAGAGCATCCTCGAAGATCTCGCGCAGCGATGCCGCCTGCCGATCCAGTTCCTCGCGAGTCACCACCCCGTCGTGCAACAGTTTCTCAGCGTAAAGCGCCCGCACCGTAGGATGCTCCTGAATTTTCCGGTACAGCACCGGCTGGGTGAACGTCGGGTCGTCCGTCTCGTTGTGGCCATGACGGCGGTAGCAAACGAGGTCGATAAAAACGTCGCGTCGAAACCGAGCGCGATAGGCGGCTGCCAAACGGGCGGCTTGGATCGCCGCCTCGGGGTCGTCTGCGTTTACGTGCAACACCGGCACATGCAGAAACTTCGCAATATCGGTCGGGTAGCGCGTGGGGCGGTAATCAGGCGGCGAAGTGGTAAAGCCGATTTGGTTATTCACGATAATATGAATCGTGCCCCCCGTTCGGTATCCCGGCAGCGCAGTGAGCGCCAACGTCTCGGCTACAATCCCCTGACCACAAAAGGCAGCATCGCCGTGGATCAGCACGGGTTGCACTCGCGTACCGTCAACATCTCCCATGTAATACTGTTTGCCGCGGACGATCCCCTCGACCACAGGGTTGACGGCTTCCAAGTGGCTCGGATTGGAACACAACGACAGGTGCACCTTGCGACCGCTGCTAGTCACCAGGTCCTTTGAGTAACCCAAGTGGTATTTTACATCCCCGTCCCCCGGTACGTGCGGGGGCAGTCGAGTTCCCTCGAATTCCGCAAAGATCATCTCGTACGGCTTCCGCAATACGTGGGCGAGCACGTTCAGGCGTCCCCGATGCGCCATGCCCATCACGATCTCTTCCACACCATTCTCAACCGATTCTTCAATCAGCGCGTCCAGCAAGGGGATCAGAGCCTCGGCGCCTTCCAGGGAAAAGCGCTTCTGACCCAGGTATTTCACCTGCAAAAACTGCTCAAAGGCTTCGGCCTGAGTCAGGCGGTAGAGAACCGACTTGCGTTGTTCCGAGTCCAATCGCGGTTTGTTCAGGGTTGGTTCGATGCGATCCTGAAACCAGGTTCTCTCCTCTTTGCTGTCGGTATCCATGTACTCGATTCCCAGGGTTCCGCAGTAAATCGCGCGCAAGCGCTCGATGACCTCTCGCAACGTGCCCCGGGTGAACCCCTTCAGCGTCGGCGTCTCCACTACGATCGTATCCAACTCATCGGCAGAGAAGCCGAACTCCTCGGGCTCGAGCAGCGGGTGCGCCTGCAAGTTGTCCCCCAAAGGGTCCAAGTTGGCGATTAAATGCCCAATCTCCCGATACGAGTGAATGAGGTTGTAGACGCCGATTTGGCGGCGTGAGACCAAACCTTCGCTCACTTTCCCCGTGGCGGGGGTGCGAACCGCTACCGAGCGCCCCATCTCGAAGCCCGCGAAGAGCAGCGCCCAAGAGGGATCCACGGACTGCGGGTCGCGACGGTATTGCTCGTACAAATGCTCGACGTACTCCGCGTTCGCTCGCAGCAACGCATCAAGGTTTTCCACAGCTTTGTCTCCCTGTACCGGCGTGTCTAGCAGGCCACTCCATCAGCGAGCCAAGGGGCCACCGCGCTCCTCGAACGCCTGAATGACCGCCACGACCTCCTCGCTCGAGCGAGCCTGCATCAATCGTTGCCGACAACGCGGGGACTGGAGGAGCAGCGACAACGACGAAAGGAACTCCAAATGATCGCCAACGAGAGAAGGCGAGGAAAGCACGAGTGCCACGATGGAAATCGGCAGACCGACACCGACTGAAAACACTGCTGGGGCAGCCACCGCCAATGCCCAGACGATTCCCCGAACCCCTGGCACGCGCAGGTGAGGTACGCTCACCCCAACGTCCGCCATCGTCATGCTCGCTTCCCGTTCTCGCCGGCAAACACCGTCGATCGTGGGCTCGACCAGTTCCGCTGGCAAACGGCCCGCGGCTGCGAGATGCTCGACCATGGCGCGCACAGTTTCCTCGAAGCTTCCCCACGATTTCCCGACGAGCACTAGAGATCCGTCGACTTTTTCCGATATTCGCATGGATCGCAGCCACCGCGCACTCGGTGCGTGGTACCAAGGAACGCAATTTTGCGCTCCTGTGCAAGCCTTGTGGGGAACTCTGCGCGGAGCGGACATTGAATCTCACCCGCCACCCAGGGTCTCGCTTTGCCCGGCCAAAGGCCTTGCTTTCTCGATCAGAAGCCCTTCGCTATACGCTCTGGCACCATGTTTACAGCGGTTCGTTTGCCTTCTCGGCGGCCTAAACGTACCAGCCCCATTGAAGAGTGCTTGGCCGACCTGCGGGCGGGCAAGATGATCATTCTCATGGATGACGAAACTCGGGAAAACGAAGGGGACTTGTGCTTGGCCGCGGAGAAGGTGACCCCGGAAGCGATTAACTTCATGACCAAATACGGCCGCGGGTTGATTTGCCTGACCCTCACGGAGGAACACGCCCACCAGCTTGGCCTGACCATGATGGTAGAGGAAAACCGCGCTCCCTTGGGAACAGCCTTCACGGTTTCCATTGATGCGAAGCATGGGATTGCGGCCGGAGTGAGCGCCGCGGACCGCGCGCACACGATTCGCGCCGCGATCCGACCGGGGGCTCGGCCGACTGATTTTGTCGTTCCGGGGCACGTCTTCCCCTTGATTGCCCGGCGTGGAGGCGTGCTAGTGCGAACCGGTCAGACGGAAGGCTCTGTTGATCTTGCTCGACTCGCCGGGCTCAAACCGGCCGGCGTGATTTGTGAGATCATGAAAGAAGACGGAACCATGGCCCGCCTGCCGGATTTGGAACGTTTTGCCGCGGAGCACAACCTGAAGATTTGTACAATTGCCGATCTGGTCCAGTACCGCCTTCAGCACGACTCTTTGGTCCATCGCGTTGCGGAGGCAAAGTTGTACAGCCGCTACGGAGGCGAATTTCGCATCTTTGTCTATCACACCGACGTGGACGAAGGAGAGCACGTTGCCCTGGTGAAGGGCGAGTTCGATCCGGAAGAGCCCGTGCTTGTCCGGGCCCACGCCGAGTTTTTACCCGGAGACGTCTTTCAAATGGCGGAACAAAACACCGCCGCGCTACTACACGAAGCCATGCGGACGATTGGCGAGGCTGGAAAAGGCGTCATCGTGTATCTCCGACGAGAGGGGCGAGGAGCGGAACTCGCACAGATCAAGAAGGCCTTTGCGCGCAACCCCACCACAGATCCCGACTCTCGGCAGCGAGCGTTTCGGGACTACGGGATCGGGGCGCAAATCTTACGCGATGTTGGCGTACGTAAAATTCGTTTGCTGAGCAACTTCCCTCGGCGGCTCGTCAGTCTGCCTGGGTATGGGCTAGAGATCGTCGAGTGTGTGCCCATTCATCTGCACGATACTGCGCTCGAAAACGCGCGGACGCATCGCAGGCGGGCTGCTCGACGAACGGCGCCTTGAACCTTCCAACGGTCTTTCTCTCACGGGCCGCGCAACAACGCTCCCAAATCCCATCGGTACGCCAGGCCCAGGCCGAGCCCGAAGTCTTCGCTGCCTCGCGTTAGCCCCGCGCTGCCGCCGAAGAAATAGCTCCAGCCGAGGTGCTCCCATCTGACCCCCGCACTCCAGCGCGAGCGATCGTTACCGAACCGCGACCCTGTCGTACCATCGAACTCTAGGACCCATCGGAGCGCAGGAGCTTCCTGGCCCCAAACAGCCCAGGGCCTAGAAGCCAAGGCCACGGAGTAAACAAATAGGTCATCCTGACCTCCGGCTTCGAAAGCACCGGGCAGCGGGGATGATCCAGGATTGCCGAGAAGAGCGATCCCCAAGTTGGTGTGAAGAGACACAGTTCCCAGGTCCTTGCTTAGCAACGCAAGGATGTCGAAATCGGTCTCATCGGTGCCGAGTCGATCAACGCGGCTCGCGTTCGGGAGCTTGGTACCGAAGCGGACGGAGATTGCCGGAACGAGCCCCTGCTCCTTCACGACGGCGACCTTCGTGTGAAGCTGCGCATCCCCGGTCCCGTACTGCCAGTTGGACAAGCCGTCGCGAGTTGTCTCGTCCAGGTAGATCATTTCGTGCTGGGCGTCGATCTCAACGCGCGAGCCCACCCCGGCGCGGAATCTCAGCACCGGCAGGTGAATGCGATCCTGCGTGCGGATCGCTCCGGGAGTGGTGAAAAACGGAAAACGCTCGTTCCGCTGGTACACGAACGCTAGGCTCGCTTCCGCGATGCCATCGCCTACCGGCGCAGCCACTTCCGTTCGTAATGGAGCGAGAGCGGAGGGCGACTGAGCCCGCACGGAAACAACCCATGAGAGAATCAAGCAAAACAGACTCAGGTTCACCCATTGCGCTCGCATGGCCCACGCATGGTGCCGGCTGCGCAAATTGCAAGCAACCGGGGCACATGATTAGGGACGCGGCCGTGGGCATCAGCAAATGGCTGCTCGCCGCACGGTGGATCAGCTTTGCGCTGGCTATCCTACCCAGCCTTGCCAGCGGGTCTGACGTCGTAAAGCTGCGCTTCCATTCTCTCGCTCCGGCGGCAGTGCGAGGAGGCCGCGTGCCAGTAGAAGTACGAGCGGATATTGCCTCCGGGTGGCATATTCACGCCAACGACCCGACGGAGCCCTTCCTCGTACCGAGCGAGTTACAGCTCGCTTCCGACCAAGGCGTCCGCATCGGTCCCGTGCAATACCCGCCTCCAGAAACTCGCTCTTTCTCCTTTGCCCCGCAAAAGGTGCTGCGCGTTTACGAAGGGACCGTACGGTTCCTCACGTGGATCGAACTCCCGCCCGAGTATCTCGCTTCGGAGGTTCGCCTCGAGGCCAAGCTACGCTACCAAGCCTGTACAGACACCACGTGCGCACCGCCCGCAACCACCCATGCGTCCTTGCTTCTGCCGGTCGGGGATGCCGCCTCCACAACTGGCGACCAGGTGGGGACCGTAGGTCTTAGCACCGGCCCATTTGACTTCGCCGCCTGGTTAGAGCAGCGGGGGCATTTAGCAACCTATTTGCTCGTTTTGCTGCTGGGCTTAGGGTTGAATCTGACCCCCTGTGTTTACCCTCTCATTTCTGTGACCCTTGCGTACTTCGGGCGCCAAGCTCGACAGAGTTTCCGCCACCTCGTGATGCTCGCTTCCCTGTATGTTGCGGGAATCGTCGTCAGCTTCGCGTCACTGGGCGCGGCCGCAGCGTTAACTGGAGGTTTGTTCGGGGCCTGGTTGCAAAAGCCCATCGTTCTCATCGGGGCCGCGGGGCTGATGGTTGTCCTGGCGCTTGCATCCTTTGGGGTATACCAGCTCCGCCTACCGGCTCGATGGCTGCGGATTGCTGGTACAAGCAGCCCCGGCATGCTGGGTGCCCTCCTCATGGGATTGAGCATGGGGATCGTCGCCGCTCCGTGTATTGGTCCTGTGGTCGTGGGTCTGATCGTGTTCGTGAGCAGCCAAAAGCAACCGTGGCTCGGTCTGGAGCTCTTCAGCGCACTGGGCCTCGGGCTCGGACTACCGTATCTGGCCCTCGCGCTCGCGGCGGGATCGTTGCGAGCCCTGCCCCGAGCCGGTGACTGGCTCGTCTGGGTGGAACACCTCTTCGGAGCCATCCTGTTATTTCTGGGGTGGTACTTCCTTTCGCCTCTTCTCCCCAATTCCGTGCGCCGCATTGGCTACACAGTCCTGATTGCCGCTGCGGGTGTCGGCTTAGGGTTTCTTGATCGTTCCGGAGACTCATGGTCCGGCTTCCGCCGTTTCAAGCAACTGGGTGGCCTGGCCGCTGTGGCAGCAGCCCTCTGGTTTGCCGTCCCCTTCCCGGCGCGAAGCGAAATCGGGTGGACACCGTTCTCTGAGGAGGCACTCTCCAGGGCCACGGAGTTACGGCGCCCCGTTGTTCTCGATTTTGTCGCTGATTGGTGCATTCCCTGCCATGAGATGGATGCGACAACGTTTGCTGACTCCAGAGTGATTGAACTCGCCAGTCAATTCTCGATGTTGCGCGCCGACCTCACCCTTGAGAATCAGCAGACGGAGACACTGACCACGCGGTTTGGTGTCCGCGGTGTACCGACGCTGATTGTCCTGAATGGCGAAGGAACCGAAGTGGCGCGCTTTGTCGGTTACGTCGGCCCTGATGAGCTTTTATCCGCCATGGCGAGGGCTTTACCCCACAGCGAACTGCCTTCGGACCTGGGGGTCAAAACTCGATCGTAAAGCCTTCTAGCTCCTCGCTCTCCATATCCTGTAAGCTCACTCGGGCTCGAGAATACGCTGCGAAGGGAAAGAACAGGTAACCCTCCACCAGTTCTCCTGGCCGCACCACTCGGTCGCGGAGGAGGCGGGGCGCCACGGCTGAACGCTGCTCCTCCGAAAGTTTTGTCAAAACCTCACTGGCCGGTAACGGAGGCGTTCGGCCGCCACGGTCATCCTGGAGAAGAATTCGGTTCACGAGCAAACGGTATGAACGGGTGGTGTGATTCGCGATTCTTACACTCACGGGTACCACGCCGAGAAGCGATACATCCACTCCTAACTCACTGGCGCTGGCTCGCTCGGGATGCACAGCCACGTCAATCCCCTGACTCGCCAACTCTCGCGGTCGAGGGCGTTGGGCCGCGAGCGCGGCAAAGCCTTTCTGGAACTCGTTGGCAAAAGAGAGGTCCGGCAACCCTTCTCCTTCCGTCCGTGCTTCCACCTGGGCGCCCATCTCTGTGCAAAACACCTGGACCAATACCTTGCGTACCTGTGAGCCTTCGCCCCGGCTTCCAGTTACCAACCCAGGCGACCCAGGGGCGGGTCTAGTGGAATCGACCACCGCGTAACCGAGGCGTTGCACCGTAGCGAGCGCGATTTGGTGGGCCTCGACACAAGTCATGCCCTTCTGGTCCAGCCGAACGTAACGCCCTACGCAACCCGCTAGCGTTACCGCAAACAGCACTCCGTGCAGCAGAACTGTGCGTTGACCAACCATAGCGGCACTAAAGTACATTGGTTCTGGTGGTGCAATCCGACACAGCGCTGGGCAAGAACGTGCGGCCTCTGGCATGGCCGCGGTCGGGCTCCTCGGAGCAGTTTTTTCTTGCCTGTGCGCGGTGGATCACATAGCAACTTCTTTGCGTATGGATTCTGCTCGGCCTAAGGGCGGCAGCAACGGGCAGCCGGGGGAAAGACGGGATGCGGAACTCCAGGCGCGAGTGCGCGTGGCTGGCTGGCTGCTGACTGGCTGTCTGGCCGCATTCGCCGTCGCTGAGCTGGTGGCACGGCCAGGTGAGAATCCGGTGGTGAGTGCGGTTCATTGCATCGCGCTCGGATTTTTGCTGCTTCTATTGATCGCTTCGTATCGTGTCCACAGCCGCAGGGGACACACGATCAACGGTTTGCTGGGTTTGACCGCCGCGGCTGCCACCGCCTCGGCCGTATCCGTCGTCACCGGGGATGCCAATAGCGCTTCCTTCGTGTTCGTTGCGCTTGCCATGGGCAGCGCTGCTCTGCTGCCCTGGGGCTGTCTCCCCCAATTGGCTCTCGGAGCGATCCTGCTGCCCCTTTACCTTGTCACGATCGTACTCAGCGAGGGTCACTTTTCTCCGTTACGCCTACGCGAGTTTCTGGGTGTTCTGGTCGTCGTCGGCGCCTCGGTTTACATCGCCTATCAATTGGAACGCTCCCGGGCAGAAGCACGGATCGAGGCTGGCCGCCGGCTCGAGCACGAGCGCCAGATCGAGACCCAGCGGCGGTTCCTACGGCAGGTCATCGATACCGACCCGCATCTCGTCTTCGCAAAGGACCGGGACGGTCACTTTACCTTGGTCAATCAGGCGGTTGCGGAGGTCTATGGGACCACCGTCGAGGATTTAATCGGGAGGACAGACGCCGATTTCAACCCCCACGCCGAAGAAGTCGCTTTCTTTCGAGCGATCGACTTGCGGGTGTTCGAAACCGCCCAAGAGCAGCAAATCGAGGAAGAAAAGATCACCGATGCTCAAGGAAGAGAGCGCTGGCTGCGAACGATCAAGCGCCCGCTACTGGCGGAGGATGGTTCGGTAGCCCAAGTGCTGGGCGTCGCAACGGACATTACGGAACAGCGAAAATTCCAGCGCCAGCTTGCCGAGGAAGCGTACGTGGCCGCCGCCCTGTCGGCGGCCGCTGAAGAAATTATCGCCTCGCTCAGTAAGCAGGACTTGGCGGAGCGGCTTTGCGCGGCAGCCACAAATGCATTGGGTGGGAAGTGGGCTCAACTTTGGTTGATCGACCCCCAGCGGAACGACGCTCATCCGGTCGGGAATTACAATTTCTCCGACGAAGTTTGGGATACACTGCGGATTGTCCGCGTTCCCCCGACGATGGTCAGCAGCCTAGCGCAGCGTATCCAACAAAAGGAACTCATCCAACTCGATCATCGCGCGGCCCAGACAATGGTTCCGCAATTCTTGCTTGCTCTGGCTGCCGGCTTTTCCGGCGCGCTGGTCATCCCCTTGCGGCGAGGCGAACAAGTGTCGGGCGCTTTGATCGTAGGCTTGCTCGAGGGGGACTTTCCATTGCATCCCTCCCAGGAGCGGATCGCTCGTGGACTCTCACAACTTGCTTCTCTGGCTCTCGAAAACGCGCGAGTGATGGAGGAGCTAGAGCAAGCGAGCCGTCTGAAGTCGGAATTCATGGCTACCATGTCTCACGAACTACGCACCCCGCTGAATGTCATCATCGGCTATACTGCTCTCCTCCAGGAAGAAGTCCTCGGGCGAATCAATGCGGAACAAGCGGAAGCGCTGGCTCGCCTACACGCGAATGCTTTGCAGCTTCTCGACATGGTCAACGGCATCCTCGACCTCACGCGTCTGGAAAGTGGCCGCCTACCACTAGACGTGCGCAGGATCTCCCTAACTGAAGTGGTCGCGAGCGCCGTGCGCGAGGTCCGTCAGCAGTGGCGTGAAAAAGCAGTGGATCTATGGTGTCTGTTGCCGCCGCAAGGCCCTGAGATCGAAACCGATCCGAGCAAACTAAAAGTGGTAGTCAAAAACCTCGTATCGAATGCGGTGAAGTTCACTGCGAGCGGCTGGGTGCGAGTCAGCGCTGCTAGGAGCGACGACAGCGTTCAGATCATCGTCGAGGACACCGGGGTGGGTATTCCAGCGGAGGAACAGCCGATGATCTTCGAGCCTTTCCGCCAGGGACGCGCTGCCGGCGGGCAATCACAGTCCGGGGTGGGGTTAGGGTTATACATTGTGCGCCGCATGGTCGAAGCCATGGGTGGGCAGATTATGGTAGATAGTGAACTCGGTCGCGGTTCCACATTTGTCGTCCAGTTACCCTTGCGGCCTTTTTCTTTACAGAGAGAGCAGCTCCCAGCCTGAGCGCCGGGCCGCTTGTTGGCTGCGGGTTTGCGGGCAGTTCCCTCGCTTCGAAGAAAAGCGACAGCCCGCGGCACCGACACCCAAGTCCCTGCTTACTAGATGTCGTTGTCGTCTTGAACATCAATCAGAAGTGGAAGCACATTATTGCTCAAGTCTGGGTCGGTAAGATCGCTTTCGACGACGAGCATTGCGGAGCAGCGGGCGGGAGACCCCGCGAATAGGGATGTCCACAGTGAGCGGTCGGCTCGCAGTAAGACCTGCGCGGTTCGTGTGGAGTTTGCTCCCATCGCTACATCTGTAAATGGAGCGACCGAGCGGGGTAAGACAACGCCGGTAATGATACCGCTCGGACAATCGGAGGTTTCGACTCGAACCGAGACGGTTTGCACCGCCGCAGCCGATCGGACAGGCACGTTGACCCTTTTCAGCGCCTCGGTTCTGCCCAACGGGATGCGCATGAAAACCGGCTTGACCGTTCGCAAGGCGACTTGCACAGGTTTCAATTTGGAGTTTAAGTCGTTCTTGTCGGTCACATCTACGATGACCGCGGCTCGCTCATTTCCGGGATACGGGTCCATATTCCCCGCTTCCTCGGCCGAGGCGCTGAGTTCTACAACGCAGCGAGCTGGAGCCTTGGGATCGCGAGAAGTAAACGCGTCGCTGCGCAAGTGTAGAGATAGCACCCCTTTTGCCTCGCCTGCCGGAGGCACGTAGACGCGATCCCCTTCCGAGAAGGCCCCAAAATCCACTTTCTCAACTGTACCGGCAGGGCAGGAGCCATCCTCGGCTTGCAAGCGGATCCAGGCGCCTCCTCCCCACCAATCGGCATGGCGCACAGTGACGCTTACCGGCACCACTGCCTCGGGCGAACCGGCCCGAATCACGGCTCTGACCGGCCGCGGGGTTTCGAGCACGACGTCGTGCATGGACTCTGAAGCCGGATAGATGAAGCTTACCGCGGCCACGTCATCCGCGCGCAGCGAAGCGCAGCGACCGTCGAAGTGGGCATATGCGAACATCGTTGCGCGGGAGTTCTCCGAGTGCCCGATCCCGATCGCATGGCCGAGTTCGTGCGTGACAACTTCCGCCACATTGCACTCGTTCCAGAACGGGCAGACCTCCCACCCGTTGTTAAAGACAACCTTGCCTACGGTGATGCGCCGAAAGTTGACTCCGTTGACCACCATTTCTTCCGAAGTGGTGCAGTACCCACCGAGGGCGAGAACGCCGGAACAAAAGAACGGGTCACTAATCGAGTTTGTCGGGTCGTTGAACAAGACTTGGCTTGGCCCCCTGCAATCTGGCGGTGCTGGTTCTCTGGCGCCCAAGTTCTGTAGTTGGATTTTTGCCGTCGGAACATTCGACCAAGCCGCCATCGCGCGATCGACGGCTCGGCTGGTGGCGGCAAAACCGAGGCCCGAGTCGCCGTTTGCGTCTACCCAAAAGCCAACTGGTGCTCCTTCGTCCACCTCGAACCAGCGACCGGGGCTCCCCATAAGCCCAAAGGGCGCAACGTATTGTTCCAGGTCGTCTACGTCTTCAGTTTCGAGGGGCTCCGCCCTGGGACCCATGCGTTTCTGCAGGGTGCCTTGCACAGATTGCCGCAAATCCTCGAGGCGATAGACCGCCCGACCCGGAACCCTGCGGAGGGTCGCGCCGTCCCATTCCAGCGCATCCGTTCCTGCACCGAGGTCTCGAATTGCCAAACTTCCAGCAGATCCCTCGACTACGGAAAATTTGCCCATCGCCATGCCCAGGGTTTGCCAGCCCCCACCGACGCGGCGCGTCAGGAAGCCCAAGACTACCTCCCCACTTCGGTATTCCGGCACTCCGAAATAGCGCTCCGAGATTTCGCCCAGATCGCCACCCTGCTCGGAAATCACGATTGTCCCCCTTTCAGCGTGCCCTTTCCATATCTCACGGATGGTCAGCACCGTGTTGGTTTGCACGCCTCCGCCCCGAGCGGCATCTGGCACTGGCGCTGTTGACTCCACCCGTCCCACCACCACGAGATCAGCCGCCGAGGCTAATTTCTGTTCATCAGCCACGATCATTGTGGTGGCATGTGCTAGGGCAGCCCACCCAGCCAGCCAACCAGCAAGCCACCAAATTTTTTTCTTCAACATTTCGTGTCCTCCGTCGGGAGGACACGAAGAGCGATCCGGGTGCCAACCGCTCGTAAAGGGGCCGGACTTCCACGAGTGGAGCGTCTCGCGTCAGCTGCTTGCCGACATGGGGGAAAACGTCAGGAAGACGGACAGAGGCGAAACTCGGGGCACAGCACGAGCATTGTCAACTGCTGTGCCGCCAGCGTGCCCAGCCGGAGCGCACCAACTGCCGGTTGATATAGGTAAGGGTTTCTCGCGCGTACTTTCGCCGGTCGAGCTCGCGCTCCAAGGCGCCGGTATCTGCCCAGCGTTCGATATCCTGAATGGCCGCTTGTCCCGAGGGTGCCCCGAGGGCGACGCACTCCGGCGCAGGCTCCTCGTCCACGACAAGCTGGGGCAAGGCCGGGAAAGAGCGCGGGTCGTTGCGCAGCAGGCGATCTCGGTCAAAAGCGTCCAAAAAGATGTTCGCTTGAGCGTCCCGCATGGTCAAAGGTTCCAGACCAAAGAGAAACTCAAGGAAAGCGGGAAACGAGCTGTGTTCATATACCGTAGGGCTCACGAACCCGCGCTTGGCCCACGGGGATACGAGAAAACTTGGGACACGCGGGCCCAAGGCACCGAAACCTTGGTCAGAGCGCTCGTCCGGTACAGTCGGTGGTGGTACGTGGTCAAAGAAACCGCCGTGTTCATCGTACGTGAGGATGAAGAGGCAGCGGGGCCAGTGAGGACTAGTTCCTAAGGTTCGAAGAACCGCCGCAATGAACGCCTGCCCCAATTGGATGTCGTGCGGAGGATGGTCGTCGTTCAGCGTGAACCCCGGCTCCACGATTGTCACGGGTGGTAGCCGACCGGAGCGAGCATCTTCGAAGAATTCTTCGAGCGGGCGCAAGCGTTGCGATTGGGTGCGCAGGCTCCCCCAGAGGGCTAAGAACGGCAAGTCAAGAAAGTAGTACTTCCACTCGATCCCGACAGCGTTGAGTACGTCGTAAATCGTGGCAAAGCGAAAACCCGCCGGCCCAGGAAAACTATTGTCCTTGCGGCCATCGGACTGCGCCGCATGCAAGTACATCCGGTTCGGCCATGTCGGGCCGCGCACCGAGCAAAACCAGCGTTCGCAGAGCACGAACTCATCAGCCAGCGCGTAGTAAATGGGCAACTGGGCACGCTGGTAGTATCCCATGACCTCATCCCCATGTTCCGCACCCACCTCCGCGGAGTGCTCGCGCACAAAGCCGTCCATGCGGCCGTCGTTGACCTGGCGGAAGCTTGCCTCCCAGCCATGTGGAGGATCAGCAACACACCGAGGTCCCAACGGGAACACCGGTACGCGACTTCCGTCAGGGCGTGGGTTCCAGAACTCGGCTCGCAGGCCGTCCACCGACCTTCCCTCGTGCAGCGACAACGAGCCCAGAAAATGGTCGAAGGTTCGGTTCTCCATCATGACCAGCACAACCGTGTCGACGCGCAACTCTTGAGGCGTCAAAGGAGGTTGGTCGAACAACCCTTTCTCTCCATCGTCGCCGCAGCCCATCCACAGGGGGGAGAGCGAAAGCGCGCCGGCGGCCGCGCCGATTTGCTGCAATGCCCTTCGACGGGTGACACCCCGTACGCCCACAGGTTTCTTTCTGCGCCGATCCATGCAGTTCCTCGCTCGTCGGCGAAAAGTTGCCCCAAAATACGGGATGGCGCAATACGAGAAAGAATGTTTTGTGTGGACAGCGAATGCCTTTTGTTGCCTTTATCACGGCCGAGGGCTCATGGGGTTTTTTGCGAATGAAGCCCCCGCCACCTCTGGCGCTGCTCGGGGGAGAGCACGAACAATGCGTCTCGGTCAACGAGAACGCGCTGGCTGCTCAGCTCCTTCCAAACGAATAAGGCGTCCGCCTTTTCTTGTACGCTCGCATACCCGTCCTTCGATGCCCGCGGCGCCAGTGCCCGGTGGGTCGCTTCCCACCGTTGAGCGAGCGCCTCGAGTCGTTCTACCTGCGACTGGTCCAAACCAAGTTGCTGTTGGTGCTCGAGGAACTCACGGGCGAGGAGGCGAGTGCGATACTTCCCCTCCTCGCCCGCAGAGGCCCCTGCCCCGAAAAAGACCAGAATAACGGCGACTCCGACTTCCGCTATCAATGCTTGCCGGGAGCTAATGCCACACCCTTCCTAGTTGAGATGATGTATGCCTCCAACGCCTTCATCTTATCATCGTGTTCCGGTAGTGGCGGACCCTCCATCGGGTTTTCAATACACCAGTTGATCATGTCGCGCAGCAGCGCAATGCGGCGAAGCTGGGTTTGGAACTTCGGGTATGTCTCCGGGTGGGTATTGCTCGCATCCGGGTGACACATGTCGCAAGAAATGCCGTTGGTCCCAAGCTCCGGCGAGTGAAATAACCGGTATCCTTCGTCAACGACACGCTTCAGCTCCGCTTCCCAAACCCGGATCTCGCGCTGCGTGTGTTCCTGCCCTCCGTGGGCTACTTGGTTCTTTTCCTCGTGCCGCCGCATGAGTTCCGTTGCGACCGAACGTGCCTGCTGAGGACTCATTCGATCATGGGCAGCGACACCGGGGACCACAACGGACGTTTCTCCGTCACATAGGCCCACCACCTTGCTTTGCCCATCCGGGGCTGAGGGCAATTGATGCTTGGCAATCTCGCCCGCGTAAGCCGGACGCATCGAAATTGCGAGCAGCCCGGCAAACCCAAACAGCCACTGTCTCTTTGCAACCCAACGCATCTGTGTTCTCCTTCCGTCCAGCCGGGGTTCGGTCAGTACGATGGCCAGCTCAGGCTACCCTGGAACGGCTTTGCCAGCTCACGCATTCCTTCCTTGCCTCGGCGCACGTGGTCAAACGTCACGGTCATTGGGTTCCGGTCCCAGAGTACGTAGTGTTTGTCCGCCTGGCCATCTTCTCGCATCGAGACGGTTCCCCAGCCGCAACCATCGAACTGATTAAAAGGGTCCGCCCGGACCATTTGAACGGTGAGTTCTGGAATCCCGGTGGGCGCATACGGCCAGGGCCAGGCGGTCGATAAAACCCCATGGAAGGTAATGTTGCGGATGCGGTTGGTCAGCACCTGATGCGTGTGCGCGTGGATGACGGTCACCGATTCGAACGGAAACAGCAACTTCTGGACCTCTTCGGCATCCTCGGTCCAAAAGTTCCATGGGCGGTAGTACTTGTATAGCGGGGAGTGCGAGAAGACCACGACTGGAGTCTTTTTGTCGACCTTCGCCAAATCCTTCCGCAACCAATCGCGTTGCTCTTCGCCTACCATAAATGGGCGGCCGTTCGGATTGTCGAGTTGCGCCATAGCGAGCATGCGCTCCATCGGGGTCATCTTCGGCTCGGTCCAATAGTCCTCGACGATCACCGAATTCAAAACAACGAAGTGGACGCCCTTGTGATCAAACGAATACGTGGGCTCACCGAACATTTCGCGCCACTTCTCGCCCATGTCCAAGTACCAGTCATGCTCGCCAACCATCATGCGTACGGGAGCTTTTAACTCCTTCAAGATCTGCTGCCCGATCGACAGCTCCTCGGCCTTGCCCAACTGCGCCAAGTCGCCCCCGAACAAGACAAAATCGGGCTGCGGATCGAGCGCATTCACGTCCTGAACCGCCTTCTGGCAGGCTTTGACAAAGCGATGATTGAGCCCTTTGTCGAGAATGTGTGTATCGGAGATATACGCGAACGTGAATTTAGGTTGGCTCTGCTTCGCTTCGGCAACCCGAATCAGTTGAAACGAGTGGGGTGGATACCCCTTCCAGAACGCGGTGGCCACTGCCGCTGCCTTGGCGGCAACCCTGAAAAAGTCTCGACGGTTGAGCTTAGGCAGCTCGGCGAAAAACCGGTCGCGCTCGCCCAGATACTCTTGTTTTTTCCGTTCCTGAGGGAGCGTGTACTTTGCCATGACTCATTCCTCCTTCCCGGTACCGTGTTCCGTTCTCACGGCGCGGGGCCCGGCACCAACTCCCCAGCGCGTGTTTTCTGAGCCAACGCTTTCAATTCCTCCCAGTTGAAATTCTTGCCTCCACTTTCGTCCGTCAGGCTCTTCATGAACTCGATGATATCTGTGATTTCCTGCTGCGTGAGGCCGAGCGGGCGCATGCCTCCGTCCAAGTTGGGATTTGGTTCCCCGCCCTTATTGTAGAACTCCATCACCTCTTCGAGCGTTCGCAAGCTGCCGTCGTGCATGTACGGCGCCGTCAAGGCGACGTTGCGAAGGCCCGGGGTTTTGAAGGCTCCAATGTCCTTTGGCTCGCGGGAAACGATCCAGCGGCCCAGTGCTTCGACCCCCGGCTTGTGGGTGAGCTCCGCTTCGGCCTCTTTCCCACGACCCACCAAGGCTTGCGCCTCGCGGGCCAACTGTTCGAAGTTCCCTTTCATTGCCACGCCGATGTTGTGGAACTTGTTGTCGGTAAAGAACGGAAATGCGGCGTTGAATTCGTGGCAGGTAACGCAGCGCGCCTTACCCAAAAACAGCTGGAAGCCGCGCTTGGCGGAGTCGCTAATCGCGTCTTTTTCCCCGGCCAGAAAGCGATCGAAGGGCGAGGAAAACGGTGCCAGTGTTCGCTCGAAGGAGGCGATTGCTTGAACAATCCGGTCAATCGTGATCGTAGGGCTACCAAAGGCGCGCTGGAACAGGGGCGGATAGTCGGCAACCGCCTGCACCGCCTTCACGACCGCATCATGCGACGGTTGTCCCATTTCTACCGGGTTGATGAGGGGCTGTTTTGCCTGTTCTTCCAAGGATGGTGCTCTCCCGTCCCAGAACTGGATCTCGCTGAACCCAGCGTACAAGACGGTTGGCGAGTTGCGAGCACCCGCTTGGTTGCGGATCCCAGTGGCCACAGGACGACCGTCCGAGAAGCCCTTCGTGGGATCGTGACAGGTAGCACAAGCCACCGTCCCATCCGCCGAAAGGCGTTTGTCAAAATACAGTTTCTTTCCCAATTCCACTTTCTCGACCGTCAATGGGTTGTCTGCCGGAATGATTGGCTCCAACACGCCCTTCGGGAGGTACAATGCAAAAGCACCGAAAAGAGAGGCCGCCAAAGATCTTGCTGGTTTTCTCATCCGTCCACCCCAACTCGTTACAACAACTCTCCGGAGGAGAGCTTCCGGGCCCATTCGTTCCCGACCGAATGACACACCCCGCAGGCCCGCGGGGACCGGTCGCGGACATGTTCCCCGATTTCCCGATTCGACTCAGCGACTAAAATGTAAGAAACGGAGTCATGATTCCACAAAATTGGCCTTTCTCCTTGCCACGCGTAGGCTCGAAACTCCACTCCGCCGACCCAAAATTTCTCCCCGCTAGCGGGAAGAGAGCGTGCCGGGAGGAGAAACAACGAAACATGCCCGTCCCGCGCCCGGTAGCGGACGAAACCCGCCGACGTGCCAGCAATGGTGACGACCTGTGCAGCCACGAGTTCGGCACCATCCGGCGTTCTGAGCGCACCCTCAGGAATGAACGCAAGCCGCTCCCGCAGCCATCGATTCGCAAGGGCGGGATCATCCGTTCGCACAGCCGAAGCATCGGGAAGCCCTGAGTGGCGGTGAAGCTCAATGGCGTCGCGCACGATTTCCGGTGGGTTCTTGCTCAAGACACCCCCGATTCCGATCCACCAACCCAACCAAACCAAGAATAAACCGGCAGCCAGGGGCCAAACCGGTGTGCTGCGCACGGGCCACCGCACCGGCGAGCGAAGCGCAGCTCGAATCCGATGCAGCAAACGTTCCGGAGCCACCAGGCGCGGAAAGTATTCGGCTACCAGAAGGGCTGTTTCCCGCTCGTTCTCGAGCCGCCCACGGCAAGCAGAACACGCGGCAACGTGCTCCTCGACAAGGAGCATTTGTTCCAGGCCCAGCTCGTGATCGACGTATGCGGTCACGTACCGCTGACAACTACTACAATCCATTTGTCCGCTTCCTTACGACGGACCGTGACCCGGCAACACCTGACTCCGCTGCCACTTCCTCCAGGCGCTCTCGGAGCAGCGCGCGGCCCCTGGCGAGACGGCTCATTACGGTACCGATAGGAAGTCCCAAAATTTCCGCGATTTCGCGGTACCCGAACCCCTCGACGTCCTTCAAGTAAACCGGCCAACGGAACGCCTCAGGAATGGCCCGGAGAGCGTCCCGCACCCGGCGAGCATTTCGCTGTTGAGCCACCAATGCCACTGGATCAGAAGACAACGGCGTCAGAAGCAACTCCTCCGTTACGTTGTCGCAGCGACCGACACGCTGGCGCCGCCTACATTCATCGATCCACTCATGCCGCAGAATCGCAAAGAGCCAGGGTCGCAAACTGCGGTCCGGCCGCGCCAATGCCCGCCGCTGCCATGCACGCAGAACGGCCGTCTGCACAAGGTCCTCTGCGTCGTCTAGGCCGGCCAGCTCTACGGCAAACTGATACAGTGCAGAGAGATGAGGTAGGACCTCGCGCTCGAACCACCCGCGATCTTTTCCTGGCCAGGCCATCTTATGGTTTTCTAGCTTTTACAACTACCGCCACTTACTACGTTCATTCTTTTCATTTTATTCCCGCCTCGCGCTTTGTCCTCCCGTGGCACAAGAAGGTTGCGTTATTGTGTTGTCAATCGAACTCCACCTGTGGTAAGCGACGCCCCATCTGGGGAGGGAAGATTGGACACGGCTATGCAATCGCTCGCACGCGGGGCGTTTTGGGTTGGATTCACGTTACTATTGTCGTTGCCTCGGGTTCTCGCGGCAGGCCCGTACACACTGTTCGAAAGTGGCCCCGTGCGGCCGCTGGCCAAGTCCCCCGACGGGAGCAAGCTTTTTGCGACCAACATCCCTGACAGCCGCCTAGAAATCTTTTCCATTAATCCTGACGGATCCCTGACGCATTTGGACTCCGTGCCAGTAGGCTTAGAACCAGTGGCGGTGGCTGCCCGCACGAACACCGAGGTCTGGGTAGTCAACCACTTGTCGGACTCTGTGAGCATTGTGGACCTGTCGTCCCTCCCTGCCCGCGTCGTTCGCACTCTATTAGTCGGAGATGAACCACGGGACATCGTGTTCGCCGGCCCGGGCAGAAATCGGGCGTTTATCACGTGTGCCCATCGCGGGCAAAATAACCCGAACGACCCCCAACTCACCACACCCGGAATCGGGCGCGCGGATGTGTGGGTCTTCGATGCCAACAATCTCGGAAGCTCGCTGGGCGGCATACCCTTGGCCATCCTCACGTTGTTTGGCGATACGCCGCGCGCTCTTGCCGTCAGTCCGGATGGCAGCAGAGTGTACGCGGCGGTCTTTCACTCTGGAAACCAAACCACGGTGGTCAACGAAGGCGTCGTGTGCGACGACTCGAACAAAGGGGATAACGTAGTTGCGGGGCCCTGCACGGTTTCTGGAGTGACATACCCGGGCGGATTACCGCTGCCTACGCGCGATCACACCGGTGCGGCGGCGCCCGAGGTCGGCCTCATCGTCAAGTGGAATGGATCGTACTGGTCGGATAAGGCGTGCGCAGGTGGGTCTAAGTACGGCTGGAGTTGTACCACCGATGCGGACTGCCCAGGAAGCGTGTGTGGGCGCAACTGGAACAATGCCGTCAAATTCAACTTACCCGACAAGGACGTGTTTGTCATCGACGCCAACGCCAACCCGCCGGCCCAACTCCCCGGTGGAGCGGGCTACTTCGCCGGTGTCGGGACGATCTTGTTCAACATGGTCACGAACCCGGTTACCGGGAAAATTTACGTGAGCAACTTCGAGGCGCGCAACGAGTTTCGGTTCGAAGGTCCCGGAGTCTTTGCGGCCCAGTTCGGGGGAACCACAGTGCAAGGGCACCTCGCCGAGGCGAGGATTACGGTTCTGTCCGGCTCCAATGTGCTACCACGCCATCTGAACAAGCACATTGACTACAGTCAGCGCCCAGCTCCGCCAGGGGCCAAGGATCACAGCCTTGCCACACCGCTGGACATGGTCGTGACCAGTGATGGCCAGACCCTGTACGTCGCGGCTTTCGGCTCCAGCAAAGTCGGCGTTTTTCAAACTGCCGAACTCGAGGCCGACACATTTGTTCCGAACGGCGCCAACTACATTTCTGTCAGCGGCGGCGGGCCGGCGGGTTTGGCCCTCGATGAAACGCGGCAACGACTTTACGTCCTGACGCGTTTCGACAACGGGATCGCAATCGTGGACACGGCGACCAAAACCGAGGTGGACCACGTGTCCCTCTATAATCCCGAACCGGCTTCGGTGATTAATGGGCGGCGCTTTTTGTACGATGCGCAATATACCTCGAGCAACGGAGAAGCAGCGTGTGCAAGTTGTCACATCTTCGCAGACCTCGACAGCCTCGCCTGGGATCTCGGCAACCCGGACGATGAAACCCAGACGAACCCGCTTCCTGTGAAACTGGCTTCGTTCATTCCCAGCGGAGTGTTCCGCGATTTTCATCCAATGAAAGGCCCGATGACCACGCAAACGTTACGAGGGCTCGTCAACCACGGGGCCATGCACTGGCGGGGTGACCGCAATGGAGGAAGTTCTCAGCCCTTCAGCGCGGATCTTGCGTTCAAGGCGTTCAACGTCGCTTTCCCTGGACTGCTTGGCCGAAGCGCGCAACTCACCGCAGCAGAGATGCAAGCGTTTACTGACTTTATCTTGCAAGTAAAGTTGCCGCCGAATCCCATCCGCGCCCTAGACAACTCCCTCACACCGGCACAGCAAGCGGGCCGCGACTTCTTCTTTGGTCCTCGCCGCGCAGATGGAATCCCGTTCGGCACGGATGGTACGGACAGCGCGCTTGGACACACTTGCAACGGCTGCCACGTGACAAACCGTGCTCAAGGGTTCTTCGGCACAGATGGGAAGGCCAGCTTCGAAAACGAGCCTCAAGTCATCAAGATCGCCCACCTGCGAAACCTCTACCAAAAAGTCGGAATGTTCGGGATGGCAGCCGTTCCGTTCTTCAACTCTGGCGACAACGGACACAAGGGTGACCAAATCCGGGGCTTCGGCTTTCTCCACGACGGTAGCGTGGACACCCTCTTTCGATTTCTCAATGCCACCGTCTTCAATAACCAAAATGGGGCTGGCTTCGACGGCGGGGACACCCAGCGGCGCAATGTGGAGCAGTTTCTGCTCGCGTTCGACACGGATCTCTTCCCCGTTGTTGGACAGCAGGTTACCCTGACCTCAGCCAACGCTGCAGTGGCTAATCCGCGCATCGACCTGCTTTTGCAGCGCGCTGCCGCGGGGGAAACGGACATCGTCGTGAAAGGTTTTTACAACGGCGAGATGCGCGGCTGGTACCGTACAGCCACTGGTACCTTCCAAAGCGACCGAGCCGGTGAGCCCGCCTGGACCGATTCTTCCCTGCGCATGGTGGCTTCCATCCCAGGTCAGGAGCTTACGTATACGGCCGTCCCGTTAGGATCCGCGGTGCGGATGGGCGTCGACCGTGACGAGGACTCTTATTTCGATCGCGACGAAATCGACGCGGGCTCCGACCCGGCTGACCCCAACAGCACCCCGAACTTCGCGACTGCCACCCCCACTCCTAGCGCTACGTCCACGGCGACTGCGTCACGAACCCCGACGCGCACAGCCACGCCCTCGCCGAGCCAAACTTTGACCGCCACCCAGACCCCGACCCTCTCGCCCGTGCCCACGCTGACACCGACCCCAACCCTAACCTGGACGCCCTCAGCAACCATAACCCGGACAAGCACTCCCACGCTCTCGCCGACACCCAGCCTCACCTTTACGCCCACCCCAACACCTACTGTGACAATCACACCCGGCGGGCCCACACTGACACCGACCTGGACGCCCACGCAGACGCCAACGGATCCCCCCACTCAGACTCCGACCTCGACGCCCACACCATCCGAGACGCCCACACCATCCGAGACGCCGACCCCTACGGAAACCGAGACCCCAACGCCAACAACGACCCCACTGCCAGAAGTCTTTTGCAGCGGCACTACTGTTCCTTCTCCAGCAAAACTGAAGATCACACGGAACCCCGATCCAGCAGGCGATGAAAACCTCAGCATTCGGGTGGCCTGGATGCTCGCACCCGCCGTCCCAGCGCCTAACCCAGTTGCGGAGGGAATCCGTTTCGCGGTGCTCGATCGAAACGGGAATCTGCTGTGGCAAAGGATCGTTCCGGGAGGCGCTGCCACCTCGCGCTCGGACGTTGGTTGGCGACTCAGTACCAGCGGCCATGTAGCCACTTACCGCGACCCTGACCGGCTCCAAGGGGACATTGTAAAGGCAACCGTTCGCAGTTCCACGCGGACGCCGGGTCTTTTTACCGTGACCATCAAAGGAAAGACCGGCGATTTTCAGATTCAGCCAGGCAAGGACCCGGTTCAGCTGATCGTTGTCCTCGGTAATCAGAGCCGCGCAGCAATGGGACAGTGCAGCAGCCTTACGTTCAATGAAAGCACTAGCGTGCGCCCTCGGTGTGAGTTCTCACGAAGCGGGAGTACGTTTGTCTGTCGCTGAGCACCGTTGGTCGTTTGGCAAACTGAGGGCGGCGGATCGACACGGGAAGAGCAACATAGATGCGTGGCTCCACCCGGCTGCCGCTTACGTGGACACCGGCGGGGAAGCGTAGCCGCCGGTCAGTTTACGGCGGCGCGCGGCTTTAGCCGCCACCGAATGGGCATGCGCTTGGGACCCCCGACAAAACTAGCGTGTAAGCGCTCCACGGGGCCGGCAAGTTCGATTGCCTCGACACGGCGCGCGAACTCTCGAAAAAACACCTTGATGTCGAGCCGTGCCAAGTGCGCTCCCAAACAGAAATGCTCTCCGACTCCAAACCCCAAGTGTGGATTGGGTTCCCGATCCAAGCGGAAAACAAACGGGTCCGGGAATACTTCTTCGTCACGATTCGCGGACGGATAAAACAAAGCCACCGAGTCCCCCTTGCGGATCCTCTGGCCACGCAGCTCGTAGTCCACCGTCGCCGTGCGGGAAAAGTGAATCACAGGGCTTGTCCAGCGAACAATTTCGTCCGCTCCGGTTTCAATGAGGTGGGGATTTGCGCGAAGCCGTGCCAGCTCCTGTGGGTGCTCGATCAAGGCCAGGAGACCTCCTGCAATTGAGTTCCTGGTGGTGTCATGCCCAGCGACCATGATCAAGAAATACAGCGAAAACAACTCAAATTGCGGTACCGGCTCTCCGTTGATCGTGGCGTGCGCCAGCACCGTACTCAAATCTTCGCGCGGGTTCGCGCGCCGGTCTTCCGTGATCTGCTGTAAATAGGCAAACGCTTCTTGCAAAAAACCCAAGCGCTCCGCACGCGTGTCACCAGGTCGCTGAAACTCGGGGTCCTCGAGGCCGAAGTTTTCGTTTGTCACCCGCAACACGAACTGCTCATCTTGTCTGGGAATCCCCAGGATCTCTGTGATCATCCGCAAGGGCTGGAGAGCCGCCACATCACGCACAAAGTCGCATTCGCGCCAACCGCCGTCGCCAGCGAGATCATCAAAGATTTCGTGCGTGATTTCGACCAGCCGTTGCTCCAAGCGGGCAATCGCTCGAGGTGTAAACCAACCGCTAACGAGACGTCGGTAGGTTCGGTGTTCCGGGGGATCCATGTTAACCAGCATACGCAGGGGCGGGTCTTCTTCGAGACGAGGTCCAGAGGACTCAGCAGCCTCGGGAAACAGGATGAATCGCCCCGCGCTTTTGAACTTATCCGGTTGCGTGGAGACCTCGATCACATCAGCGTGCTTCGTGATCGCCCAAAAAGGGCGGTAACCGGGCGGTCGCATGAAACAGACCGGAGCTTCACGACGCAGCCTGGCCCAGGCCTCGTGCGGATAACCGTGTTCTCCGTAGGTTCTCGCACTAATGATGTCGAGCTGCTCCACGGGTGCCTGCTGTATTTCGACGCCCATACTGACCTCCGAAACGAGGACTTTTGTCAGGCCTTTATCAACCGCCGAACAGACGCCACATGCCGGCTTCTAGCGCCGTGCCCAACAAGAACAGGGCGCCGAACCGGCGCGTGTGGCGAAACGCAAACGCAGAATACCACAACGGCCAGATTCCTAGTGGATATTCCTCGGGAGGAGTTTTTGGTCGCGGCTGCAAGTACACCCGTACCGCCAGGTGACCCGCAGGCAGCGCACCAACGACCAGTAAGAGGGGCCAACCGAACGCACCGCTCAAGACCAGCGCCAGTGTCACCGCGTACATCGCGATTATCAAGACAACCGCCACCCAGCGCGCGGCCCGCTCGCCCAAGAGTACCGGCAGGGTATAAATTCTTTTTTCTCGGTCAGCATCGTGCTTGTCGATATGTTTACCAAACAGCACGCTGGTGGCCGCCAAGGCGAGTGGCAAACTTGCCCAAAGTATGCTTCCGCGAAGCTCTCCGGTTACGACAAAATACCCGCCACCCACCATCAGCGGCCCCCACACAGCCACCACAGCTGGCTCGCCCAAGCCAATGAATTTCAGCGGCCAAGTATAAAACAGTACAAAGAACGCGCCTGCTGCGAGCAAAGCCGCAACTGGTGCACCCCTCCAGTAAACCAGCACCAGCCCCACAAGCAACGCGGTCCCTCCGGTCACCGCGATGTAAGCGAGCACTTCGCGAATCGAGAGCAAACCATGCTCGAGCGGCTGCGGGCCGTACTGAGCCCGGAAATAGTTGTCCCGGTCAACACCCTTCCAGTGGTCGGTGAGGTCGTTCACCAGATTATTCGTAGCGTGCGCGAGCAAAAGCCCAACCGTCACCAACAGCCAGGGCAAAAACGAAAATTTTCCATCCCGCCAGGCCAACAATCCTGCCAGCACAGCGGAATTCAAGGTCATCACCAAGACCGCAGAGCGCGTTGCAATCAACCAGCGAGAGATGACGTCGAGTTGCTCCCACTCCGTTTTATCAACCCGTGGGATTACTCGAACCGCCTTTGCCCACATGGCGACACTCATCCCAAAGCCTCCTGAAGCTCCGGCACTCTATCGCACGGGCTTCCCCAAGCAAGGATCTTCTTCCAAGGTGGCACGTACTCTTCTTGCGACCACGGGCCGCATGTGTTAGCGGCACGTTTCGCTCATGGTCGCATAGCTCAGCTGGTTAGAGCGCCTGCCTCACATGCAGGAGGCCCGTGGTTCGAGTCCACGTGCGACCACTCCCACCCTTTTCCAGACGGTGGGGTCCTTTCTCCTAGGGCCGCACCTCTGCCGCTTCCTCAACTTGGTTTCTGGGAGGTTTACGGCGCTGGACCAGGGACCGCGCCTCGCACAACCATGACGCAGTGCATTGACATGTATGATGCACCGCGTTATATGGCCTGGTCAGGAGGTTCTCTCATGGCAAGGAAAATGGCTGCGAAGCCACGGGTGCCAAAAGGTTCGACTCCGGTGACGGACACGGTGACCGCTCAGATTGACCGCGTTGTGCGCTTGTTTCCCGACAATACGGCCCGTTTGCTGCAGGACACGCGCAAGCGAATCGCGGCAGCGGGGCGTGCTGCCGAGAAACGAGCCGCGCAGATCAGTCGTGAGATGCGCACGCAAAGCGAGCAAATCTGGCAGGATGTTGAGAAGCTTGCCCGCCGCCAACTCGAAATGCTCGAGGGACGCCTCTCGGTATCATCGCGTCAACTCACGAAACAGTTCGCAACCTGGAGGCGGCAGCTGCGGGAACCGTTACGCCTGGCGGCCAACCGACTCGAGCAGCGAGCACGGAGATTCCTTTCGCAGCGCCTGGATCTGGCTACGCACACGGAGCTTCGGCGGGCATGCGAGAGATTGGACGCGCTTGAAAAGCGACTCTCTCGTTTGGAGCGGCGCGAACGATCCGGTACAGGTGCCAAACCGGTCGCGGCACCGCCTGCTGCGGCGTGATCTTCCTCAACCCCTCCCCTTCCCTCCCAACCCGCACGGGGGAAGCAGCTCCGGCCAGACCTCCGCTACTTCCCCCGTGCACCCCTTCCCCGCTTTCGGCCCCACCCCCCAGCCCCCGGGGTTTCGATCCGAAGTCGTTCTCCCGGCGCCAGCTGGCCTTCGACCTTGCCGGGGAGTAACCACTTCCTACCGTTCCGTCCTACTTGCACGTTCCGGCCCCGCCGGCCAGGTTGAGCCCCGAGCAAACCCCAAGGGGGGAATACCCTGCGTTCGCTCAATAGGGAGAAGCGCAGCGGGCAAAGCACCTCTATTTCCCGGACAACTCCAGCACCTCCCCGGTGGCGTCCTTCCCCACCCGAGCGCACTCGGATGCGGTACGCTGTGACCCGGACGGGGTATGCGGCTTCCAAAGCTTCAATCGGTGTGTTCCAGGTGTTTGTCATGTGGGTGTGGATGCCATCCGCACCGCGGCCACTCGGGCCAGCCCCTGCCCCACTGGCGATCGTCTCGTAGTAGGTAAAGAAGCGGCTGCGGATGGGGTCGTAACCACCAAGGGCCAAGTTGTTCATCGTGCCCCCGCTGGCGGCAGGGATCTCTTCCGGCAACGCACGGGCGAGAGCACGAAAAAGAACGTCCACCAACCTCTGCGAGGTTTCTACGTTGCCACCCGCCACTGCCGCAGGAAAACGGGCGTTTACGATGGACCCCTCCGGAGCAACCACCTCCAGCCGCCGCATCAAGCCCGCGTTTGGCGGAATTCGCCCACCGGCCAAGGTCTGCAGCACGTACAAAACCGCTGCCCAGGTGATGGCAGCGTTTGCGTTCAGGCAACCAGCCACCTGAGGCGAGGAACCCGAAAAATCCACCCGCATCGAGTCACGTTTGACTTCGAGCGCAACGCGAAGCTGAATCCCACGGGTGCCCCGACCATCATCATCGAGAACGTCTTGCCCCGTGTATCGCCCGTTCGGAATCCGGGCAATGAGTGCACGAGCCAGTTGCTCTGAGTAGTCCAGCAAGGACGCCATGACCGTCTCGAGCACTCTTGCACCAAAGCGCCGACACAAGCCCGCCATCCGCGCTTGCCCGATGCGGATCGCAGCCAGCTGAGCAAAGAGGTCGCCCTGGCGCTCTTCAGGAACGCGTGTGTTTGCAAGGAAGAGCCGCAGAAACTCCGGTACCCAGCGGCGATTGCGCACACACAAGACCGGCGGGATCCGAAGGCCTTCCTGAAAGATCTCTTCAGAGAGTGGCATGGATCCCGGAACCATACCGCCCATGTCTGCGTGGTGCGCACGCACAGCTACGAAGGCCAGCGGTCGGGAGCGACCAGACAAAACCACAGGGGCAACGAGCGTCAGATCGGGGAGGTGCGTTCCTCCCGCAAACGGATCGTTCACGGCTGCCACGTCGCCCGCCGACATTGTGACGAGACCAAGGGCTTCCTTCACTGCCAACTGCGTGGAACCGAGGTGAACGGGGATGTGCGCCGCCTGTGCCACCAATTGGCCCGCCCCGTCGAACAACGCGCAGGAAAAGTCGCGGCGCTCCTTGATGTTTGCAGAAAACGCACTTTTGCAGAGCGCAGCCCCCATCTCCTCGCAAACCGCCGAAAGCCGGTGTAAGAACAACTCGCGTGTGATTGCATCAACGCCACGATCTCGAGCCTGCATTTCCCGGTCTTTCCTTCTCGCGCCCGTAACGCATGACAACAATTTCCAACAGGGCGGACAAAGATAACAAACGGCTCAACATCGAGAGGAGGTCGCTCATGTTCAAACTCCGGCGGATGCACATCGATACCCTCAGCGAGCGCGTCGTGTTCATACACGAGTCTGCTGTCGAAAAGGGCAACTTGGGATTCCGCCCTCTGGACCGGGTGCGGGTCTGGAGCGCAGCGACGCTTTCCACGGACGGGCGGGAGATCACAGGCATCTTGAACTTTTGTCGAAACGGGCTGCTCGCCGCCGATGAAATCGGGCTCTCTGAAGTAGCCTTCCGAGATCTGCAACTCCCCGAAGGAACCCTCGTCCACGCTGCGCACTCCCCGGCGCCGCGAAGTCTCGACTTGGTGCGCGCCAAATTGACTGGCCAAAAGCTCGAGCCCGCACAGTTCGAAGCCATTCTCCGTGACATCGTCGCCCACCGTTACTCGAAAATCGAGCTTTCAATGTTCGTCCTCGCCTGCGCTCTGCGGTCACTCGACCTCGACGAGCTCGTGGCCCTCACGAATGCAATGGTGCACACTGGCAAAAGCTTGCATTTCGAACGTGGCCCGATCTTAGACAAGCACTGCATTGGCGGAGTACCCGGAAATCGAACAACCATGATTGTCATCCCAGTTCTTGCTTCGCTCGGGCTCACAGTTCCGAAAACATCCTCTCGAGCCATCACGAGTCCTGCTGGGACAGCGGACACGATGGGAGTGCTTGCTGAGGTCGCACTAGACCCAGATCAGCTCTACCGGGCCATCGACACCGCGAGAGCGTGTATCGTCTGGGGAGGAGCCTTAGGCATGGCTCCAGCCGACGATATCTTGATCACCGTCGAGCGGCCGATGGAAATTGACACCGAGGCACAAATGGTTGCCTCCATTCTGTCCAAAAAGAAAACGGCAGGAGCGACCCACGTTTTACTAGACATTCCCGTAGGCCCAACCGCTAAAGTGCGCTCAATCGAGCAAGCAGATCACCTAGCGCAGTTGTTCCGCGACGTGGCTCGACGGATCGATTTGAACGTGGATATCGCGATCACTGAGGCCCGCGGCCCTATCGGTTGGGGTATTGGACCAAGGCTGGAAGCGCTGGACGTGCTGGCCGTTCTGCACCGACAACCTGGCGCGCCCGTCGACCTGCGCGAAAAGTCCATCTACTTGGCGGCTCGCATTCTCGAGCTGTCTGGTACGGTCGTGGGAGGGCAAGGGTATCGAACGGCTGCACAGGCGCTCGATTCCGGTGCTGCGGAAAGGGCCTTCGAACGAATTCTCGACGCTCAAGGCCGCAAGCCCTTCCCACCCGCAGCACCTTTTCAAGAGCCGTATCTTTCCCCTGCGGACGGGCGGGTCCGCGCCATTCACTGTTGGCACATGGCCAGAGTAGCTAAGCAGGCTGGGGCACCTGCCAACGTGGCCTCCGGAGTGCGGCTTTTACGAACGGTCGGAGACGTCGTGGAAAAAGGGGAACCAATCTTCGAGGTACACGCGCAGACTAAAGCGCAGTTGGAATTCGCGCTCAGCTATGCAAGAACGCAGTCCGACCTGGTAACGTTCGGTTTCTGAATTCACCCGCGGGGAGCAAACCGTCCACGACCAAACTTTATCTCTCCTGGATGGATTCCAGGTACTCTGTGATCAGTAGCACTTTCCCCCGAATTGCAGCCTCTTTGTGCAGGGAACCAACCACTTCTGACGCAAAAATCTCTCCCCACACAGGCATATCAGGGTCACCGTGCGCGCGGAGCGTTTCACGTCCATCAATGATCCGGATAATCCGCAGGAACGGGAACTCTCCTCTGTTCTTCTTTGCGAGCTGCGTGAGGTCGGCTGGCCGGGGATTCATCAAATGCGACACCACCCCGTCGCCCTTCCCTGTCGCTCCGTGGCACGCCGAGCAGTATCTCAAGTACGCGGCCTTTGCCGGAGGTGGTGGTTCCTTAGCTCTTGCAGCGCCAACGCTCAGCAATCCCCCGATCCACACAAACAAAATCCCCAACGAAGCCTTCCCTCTCATAAACTCACGTCCTCCCATTCTCACAGGGCCATCAATGACCGCCAGCGTCCGCCATACCGCACATTTCACGCATTGCCAAGCGTACGAGAGGTCAGTGCTGCGCTTCCTGTGCGCGGATGGCTCCCCGCATGGGCACAAAAGCAACCGCGCCAAAGCGCTCTTTCTGAAGAGAGCCATCTTCCAACTTGCGAACGCGCACTAAGGTCTCACTCCAGCCTTCTTCTAAGGGCAAGACGAGTACGCCCTGCGGCTTCAGCTGTTCGATCAGTGGCTCGGGAATCCGGGGCGCCACCGCCGTCACGATGATCGCGTCAAACGGCGCTTCTTCAGGCCAGCCATAGAAACCGTCTCCAACTCGAACCTGGACGTTGGAGTAGCCCAGGCGGCTGAGGCGCTCGCGTGCTTGTTCCGCCAAATCCGCATCAATTTCGATCGAAAACACCGAACCACACAGCAGGCTTAAGACCGCTGCTTGATAGCCAGAGCCCGTTCCCACTTCGAGCACCTTCTCGCCGCCTTTCAGCTCCAAAAGCTCAGTCATCATTGCAACGATCAATGGCTGCGAGATTGTCTGGCCGCGCTCGATTGGCAAAGCGCGATTTTCATACGCGCGATCCCGATCCCGCAGCAGCACGAACTCCTCGCGCGGGACCCGCGCGATCGCTTGCAAGACTCGAGGATCCCGAATCCCGTCCTGGCGCAACTCCTCGATTAAGCCGTTCCGGGCGCGTGCAAAGTCACCAACAGGTTCCTTGGACATACCCTTACACGCGTAACTCAACCAGACTATAAAAGAAATGAGAAGCGCTCGACGATGCCACCGCGCCCGACACAGCCCGGCACCGGATCTCGGGATCAAACGATCCGACAGCAACTCGCGCAGCTTCTGGAGCAAGGCGTACATTCGCTGCGTTGCCTCTCCCAACGTTTGAAAATTTCAGAAAAGGAGTTGGCTTCGCACCTGGAGCACCTACGGCGTTCGGCTACCCGGACAGGGAAATTTCTTGTCCATCCGGCTCAGTGCCTCAAATGCGGATTCCAATTTTCGGAGCGCGATCGCCTTTCGAAACCGAGCCGATGTCCTCAGTGCCGTAGCACCTATCTGCGCGGGCCGCTGTTTTCTTTGGAATCCCCTAGTGGAAAACAGTCCGGCGGCTGGCCACAGTAACGCCGCCGCCGGACTGCGTGGTTCCTACTAGCTTCCGTCCCGCGTTACTCGAGATAATCCTGCAAGCCTTGCTGGGCACAGATTGCGCGAAGCATCTTCAGGCCACGTGCTTCAAGCTGCCGGATCCGTTCGCGACTGACTCCGAACTGTCGGCCAAGCTGCTCGAGGGTTTCGGTTTCGTCGTCATCCAACCCAAATCGGTGCCGTAGAATGATCCGCTCGCGCTCTGGGAGTTGTCGCAAAGCGTCTTCCAGGCGCTCGCGTAATGACGCCTTCTCCGCCACACCTTCTGGTTCAGGACTATCCGAAGCGAGGGTGCTCTCCAGAGTGCGATCGTCATCTTCACCGATCGGCGCGTCGGTCGAAACGAACTGGAAGCTCTGCGCCATGGCTTCGAAGCGCTCTCGGTCCAACCCATGGGTCGCTGCAATCTCGTCCCGAGTCACTGGCCGCTCGTTTTCCATGGCGAGTTCCCTTGCGTCTCGCCCGATCCGGCGCCGGAACTGGTTCCAGTGTACCGGCAAACGAATCAACGACCCCTGCATGTCTGCAGCTCGGCTGAGCTGCTGCCAGATCCACCACGTAGCGTAGGTACTGAACTTGATGTTCCGCTGCGGGTCATACTTCTCGATCGCTCGCAAGAGGCCGATGGTGCCCTCTTGGAACAGGTCGAGCGACGTCAACACCGGGTGGCGGTATCTGCGGGCGAACAGATTCACAAGCCTGAGGTTCGCTCGCATCATTTCGTCTCGCAAAACTCGGTAGTCGTTCAACGCCTTAGTCAAATCGTCTACGAATTTGCGCAAACGCCGCACGCTGCGGAAGCCCGTCCGGCGCACAAACTCTTTCCTGCGATGGAGCTTCTGATCTGCCAGAATTGCCTCGGCAAAACGCAGGATGGTCACTGTCTCCCGCTCGCGGAAGTCTTCTTCTGGCAAAATCACCCCCCGACCAGCGTCCTCGAGGGCATGACGGCTGAGGGTTTTTGCCCCATGTAGGACCTTGAGAATTCGCTCCCGAGCACGCGCAATCCGCCGTGCAAGAGATTCCTCTTCGGCACGGGACAGAACGCTAGTGGTGGCCAGGTCTGCGGAAAACAACGACTCCACATCCCGGCTTTCCAGTTCCAGGAGGTCCTCTGCCTCTGGCGACTCCGTAGCCTCCTCAGAGCGTGGCAGCTCCTCCTCGATGAGTGAGGTTTGATCCGTCATTGCATACTCAGTGTTGTAGTCCGTATCGAACATGGCCGTCTTCGACGCACATCATTGGTGAAAATTCAGCGAAGGTCCAGAGCAATTTCGCTCTTTGTTTCAACCATCGTGAGAGGCCCTCGCCGTACAGGTACTCCTGCCAGCCAGCCCCCGCGAAACGGTTTTTATAATGCGATCTTGATCTCCTTTCGTCAAGGGCACCCGGCGATCGTGGTTCAGAAAAGCGGACAGTTCACCCACGCCACGATTGACTTGAAGCCCGCGATTTTCGTACGCGGTGAGCATGCCCACTGCTCATGGTCACCACGTAACGGCGGTAGTTCTGGCTACCCTTTCTCTCGCTGCGTGCGCCCCGAAGGGGCCAAAGCTGCCGCATCAGATGTGGGAAAAAGCCCAAGTCACGCCATGGCTCGCTTCCGTGCGGCTCGTGGACCTCACCCACTCGCTGGGGCCGGACACGATCTTTTGGCCCACCAGCCTTCCTTTTACGCTCGAACCGGTTCACCGCGGCTGGACGCCTGAGGGGTACTGGTACGCGGCAAACAACTTTCGCATGGCAGAGCACGGGGGGACGCACATGGATGCCCCCCTTCATTTTGGGGAGGGGAAGCTAGCGGCCGACGCAGTACCGTTGAGCGCCTGTGTCGGTCCGGCGGTGGTCATTGACGTTCGGGAACAGGCAGCCCGTAACACGGATTATGAACTGACCGTCCAGGACGTTTTGCTTTGGGAACAGCGCCACGGTCCACTGCCCGGGGGCGCGATCGTGGTGATGTTGAGTGGCTGGGGCCGGTACTGGGGAAACAAGAAGCAATACCTGGGATCTGATCAGCCCGGGGACACTTCGGGTCTTCGCTTCCCGGGGTTTTCGGCTGAGGCGGTGTCATTCCTGGTCGAGCAGAGGAACATCGCTGCGCTTGGGGTAGACACGGCCAGCGTAGATCCTGGGCGATCTCGCTCTTTTCCGGTGCACCGGGTCCTCTCCGCAGCAAACAAACCGGCGTTCGAGAATCTTGCAAACGTGGAGCAACTTCCTCCGACGGGGGCCTGGATCTTTGCCCTGCCGCTCCCGATTGTAAACGGCAGCGGCAGCCCAGCCCGGGTCATTGCGTTAGTCCCCTCCGGTGACTGATTTCAGGAGTCCTCCGAATTGAGTTCAGGATCCGTGCTGCGTAGGTAACCGACCGTGATCAAGGGCCCCAACAGTGAAAGAGCTTCCCCGCAGGTGCGAAGAGTGTCCCTCACCTGCTCATGGCCGGCATCTGTTCGGCATGGTAATTAGCTACAACAAGGATCCGTGTTGACGAGTCGCCTCAGTTCGGCTTTGGTGGTGGGTAGTGGGCAAAGCACAGTGGACCACCTTTGCGTGGTTCACCGTCACCCTCGCCTCGACGGGAAGCAGCCGCTTCTCCGCTACGAAACCCAACCCGGCGGTCAAGTACCGACGGCTTTGGTAGCTCTGCGTCGCTGGGGGATCCCCGTGGCCTACGTAGGCGTCTTCGGCGATGACCCTGGAGGTCTCCTCGTCCGTTCAGCCCTTGCGCGGGAGGGGGTGAACCTGCATGCCTCTGTAGTGCTCCGCAATCAGAGTCAGCCGGTTTCGGTGATTTTGGTTGATCGCGCAACGGGTGAACGGTCTGTGCTCGCCGGACCCTGCGGAGACCCCTTCCGGCTGCCAGTGGTGCCGTCGGAAATCCTGAAAGGAGCTCGTTTTCTCCTGCTCGATGCCGTGGACCCGTGGACTGCTATCGAATCGGCGCGGCGAGCCAAGGAGTTCGGGGTGCAAGTCGTTCTCGACATCGATCAACCGGCCCAAGCCATAAACGAACTCTTGGCCCTTACCGATGTACTCATCGCCAGCCGCGATTTTTTCTTTCGCCTTACCGGCGAGGACCGGATCGAGAAGGCCGTGGAAAAGGTGGCCCGCCTTGGACCTTGGCTTGTAGGGGTGACCTTGGGGACCGGAGGCGCCGTCGCGCGCGCTGAGGAACGGACCATCTTTGTGCCAGCCTATCGTGTGCTTGCCTTGGACACGACCGGGGCCGGAGACCTGTTCCATGCAGGGTGCATACATGGGCTCCTCCAGGGCTGGCCCATCGAGAAAACCCTGCGATTTGCGGCTGCTAGCGCCGCTTTAAAGTGCCGAAAATTTGGGGGCCGAGCCGGGATTCCCAGTCTCGAAGAAGTTCGCGCTCTTATGTCAGACCAGGCAGCCGAAGTTTCGCGTCGTAAAACCCAACCAAGGGGCGGGAGGGCTTGAAGATGGCCTGCTCGGTTTCTCAGAGGCTTTTTGGTTGGGGGCGGTATCCGGTCACGGAAGGGAGGATCTGCCTACATGAGGACCTCCGCCGCAAGTGCGAAGGCGTCGCTTTAGCTCGCGGTCTGGGCCGCTCTTATGGGGACGCCGCGCTTCCCGCCTCCCCCGCGGATTGCCTCCTCGGAACCGAACTGGCCGACCGCGTTTTGTTTTTTGATGAGTTGACCGGAAAGATCCGAACCGAGTCGGGTTGCCCGCTTTGGCGCCTGAATCGACTTTTCTTGCCGCGCGGTTGGTTCGTCCCCGTTTCACCTGGAACGAAATTCGTCAGCATCGGCGGCATGGTCGCTGCAGATGTGCACGGGAAGATGCACCACGTAGAAGGCTCTTTCGGGGAGCACGTGCATCGGATTCTCATTCGGGTCGCGTCCGGTGACGTCGTGGAGTGTTCGCGAGACGAACACTCAGATCTGTTCTTCGCCACCATTGGCGGCATGGGACTAACCGGGCATATCTTGGAAGTCGAATTCCAACTCAAACCAATCCCGTCGCCTTGGATCCTGGAGGAGGTTGAAATTCATGGCACACTCCGCGGTTTGCTGGAGGCCTTGCGCGCGGCGGGCCGCACCTGGCCGTTCACCGTTGCTTGGGCTGACTTTTTGAATCCTCCTCCCCGCTTCGGTCGCGGAGCGGTCATGAAAGGCCGCTGGGCCCACCCCTACGAGGCGCCTCCCTATGCACCCCGCGACCCCGACCCCCTCCCGGTTCCCGACGTTTTCCCGAACTGGTTTCTCCAACCGTGGATGGTTCGCTGGTTCAATGGAGCATACTTTTTGCGCGCCCGACAGCGGGCTCGGAGGAAGGTCGTGTCACCAAACGAGTTTTTCTACCCCCTTGACGCCTTGAAAAATTGGAACCGCGTTTACGGCTCGCGGGGATTCACGCAGTACCAGTGCGTTCTACCTGCTGACCGCGACTTCGGCCTCCATGAGCAGTTCGCAAAGCAGTTACAGAAATTGGAAGCACCGATCTTTCTGGCTGTCATCAAAGACTGCGGGGCAGAGGGAAATGGGATTTTATCGTTTCCCAAGCCTGGAATCTCTTACGCACTCGATATGCCGGTGCGAGAGAACACGCAAAAAATTGTCGACTGTTTAAACGAATTCGTTATTGAAGCCGGAGGACGAGTCTACCTCGCTAAGGATGCCTTCACGCGCAGAGAGCATTTTGAACGCATGGAGCCTAGGTTGGAACGATTCCGAGCGATCCGCGAGAGGTGGGACCCACACCGCCGGCTGCGCAGTGCCCTATCGGTAAGGCTTTTCGGAGACTCGGTATGAAGGTCGCGTTGCTCGGGGCAACAAGTGGAATGGGGAGGGCATTGGCGCGCGCTCTAGCGGAGAAGGGAGCCCGAATCGTGCTTCTGGGCAGAGACCCAGAGCAACTTCTGCGCTCTGCAAGGGACTTGGAAGTCCATGGAGCCCAAGGCTCGGTGGCCACAGTGTGGTGCGACTTGCTGGATCCTGCCTGCTTCGAGCCGGCGCTCCAACAAGCGGAGGAGGCGGTGGGCGGGCTGGACACGGTCGTTGTCACGGCCGGTTTGTTTGCTCAGCAATCAAACCTCGAACGGCACCTGGGCCAACTCCGCGAACTTTTGACCGTTAATTTCACCCATACGATATTGTTTTGTGAAGTCGCAAAGGCGCGGCTCCTCTCCAACGGGGGCGGCACGCTTTGTGTGTTTACGTCGGTTGCAGGCGACCGCGCACGGAAGCCGGTCATTCTCTATGGCGCGAGTAAAGCGGGCCTACGTTATTACTTGGAAGGACTGGACCACAAGTATCGCGGTCAAGGTCTTAGGGTCGTCGAAGTCCGGCCCGGCTTCGTTCACACTCAAATGACTGCCGGCCTACCGGCCCCGCCGCTCGCTGGCAGACCGGATCAGGTGGCACGCGTCGTCGTTCGTGCCTTGCTCACAGGTCAGCCGGTCGTTTACGCGCCCCCGACGTGGCGCCTTGTGATGGCTTTGATTCGCTCGTTACCCCGAGCCATTATGCGACGGGTCTCCTTTTGAGCCATGAGCCGACTTCCCGGCCGGAGTCTCGTCTTTGTGCGCCACGGCGAAACCACCGGAGGCTCGCGGATCCGCTACTACGGGCAAACGGACGTCCCACTTAGCGACCTTGGCCGAGGACAGATGCGTGCAGTGGCCACGATTTGCAACCGCATACGCCTGTGCTTCGATATCGCAGTCACCAGCACGCTCGCTCGCTGCCGGGAAGCCGCCTCGCTGATCGCCCCTGGAGTTCAGCAGATCGCCCTCGCTGGCTTTGACGAGATTTGTTTCGGGGAATGGGAAGGCCTAACGGAGCAAGAGATCAAAGCTGCAGATCCCTTGAGATATCAACTCTGGCGCGAGCACCCAGAAAACTTCGCATACCCGGGTGGAGAGGCAGTGCCCGTCTTTCGCCAGCGCGTTTGGCAGACGTTCGAACGACTGCGGCCGAACTTGCCCCGTCACACCTTATTCGTGCTCCACAAGGGCGTTATCCGCACCTTACTCACCCACCTGATGGAGGGCCAGGAGCACGCGATCGCGCAGCTCGATATCGCTCTGGGTTCCGTGCATGTTGTGTGCGAGAGGCAGGGGCGATGGGAAGCACTCCTCCTCGACGGCACACCGGAACATGCGAGTGCTGCGCTATGCGAGCGCGTGCTCGGCAGTTCCAGTCGCAGGACGGACCATGGCCGAGAGGAACGGTAGCCGCAAACGCCAATTGGCAGAGGATCCCTCACTTTGGGGTACGCTTGCACCACGCCCGTGGGAAGAACTCGTACTCTCGCCGATCAAGGCCATCGAACTGGAAGCAGCAGGTCTCCCAGACGTAATCTCGCTCGCGCAAGGGATCCCTAGTTTCGATACCCCGGAGGAAATCAAGCAGTTCGTCGTTCAACACATCCGCGACGGCTCTTGTGCGCGGTACACCCTGTCCCCGGGCCTGCCACGACTGCGCGAGCAAATCGCCGAAACGTTGAAGCAGGACGGGATGCACTACGATCCTGACTCCGAAATCATCGTCACCTGCGGATCGATCGAAGGTCTGAGCGCATCACTGCTGGCACTGTTCGAACCCGGATGCGAGGTGCTTCTACCCTCACCCTCGTACACCTCGTATCTCAGCGCGTTGAAGCTAGCCGGACTACACGCGCGCTTCGTTCCACTCGACGAAGACAGGAGTTTCGATCTCGATCCGGAGCGTTGCCGACAGGCAGTGACCTCGCGCACCCGCGCAATCCTCATTGCCCAGCCAAACAACCCAACCGGCACGATCTTCTCACCAGAGGCGGTTCGCTCGCTTCTCGATCTCGCTGAGCGACACAACCTGATTGTCATTTCTGATGAGGTTTACAAGGATTTTGTTTACGTGGAGCGACCGGTCATGAGTCCCGCCCGATGGCCGGACTTCCGCCACCGAACGGTCCGCATTTGCTCGTTCTCTAAGGCGTTCGCCATGACTGGCTGGCGAGTCGGCTTTCTGCACACGGACCGGAACCTCGCGGCACGTATCCTCCGCGCCCATGACGCATTAGTAACCTGTGCGCCCGTTGCGTCTCAGTACGGAGCCCTTGCGGCATTGGAGCACGGCGAAAAACTAGTGCGACGATTCCGGGAAGAACTCCGGGCGCGCAGGCGGAGAATGATCGAGCATTTGGATTCGTTGCCTTGGGTGTTTGACTACCAGACACCACAGGCCTCGTACTTTGCCTTTCCACGCATTAAAGACGGCGTCCCTTGTGCACGCGACTCTATGCGCCTTGCACGGGAACTCTTGCGCGTCGCCAAGGTCGCCGTCGTCCCTGGTGTTGCATTCGGTCCTACGGGAGAGGGGCACTTACGCTTTTGCTTCGCGCGTTCGACCGAGGAGATCGATCGTGCCTTTGAACGCATCCGCGACTTCTTTTTGCCGAAAACTCGCGAACTTCAGGTGCTAAAGCGTGCAGGCATTGGCTTTCAGCCAGTGGGTTCTCTTGGGAGCCGTCCTTCCAAGCTCCGGCGCAGGCTCGCTAGTTTGACGCTGAAAACATTGACAAAGGCGGCACTGCGACACAGGCCGATCATTATCGGAATTACGGGTGGCCGGGGGAAAACCGTGGTCAAACGGACTTTGACCGGGTACCTTGGGCAACACTTTCAGGTGAGGTCCAACCCGCTCTCGTACAATACCCAAATCGGGCTTCCATTAGCGATCCTAAACGTGCGGATACATCACATAGGTCGCGTCGAAGCGTTGCTGCGCTGTATCCTCGGTGCAGTCTCGCCCACGAAATGCGATGTTTTAATTTTGGAGCTAGGGATCGCTGCTCCTGGTGACATGCGCGCGCTCCTGGATGTTGTCGAACCGGATCTCGCCGTCGTCACCCCGGTCGCGCATCCTCCTGCTGGGGACCCAGAGTTGGTAAGACTCCTCTTGCAGGAAATTGAAGTTCTTTGCGCTAGGATGCGCTCCCGGCAGAAAGTGATTCTGGCTTGTGCCGACGATCCGGCGTTAAGAACGCTCGATGGTCTGCGCAGCGCTCAGTGGTTCGGGTCCGAATGTTTTATCCGCACGCATTCTGGCTGGCTCGCCAAAGCGAGCAATTCGACGTTTCCGTTGCGCAGGGACTGGGCTGGGCAAAGCGAACTCTACGCGCTGGCGGCAAGCCTTCGTATCGGCGAACTTCTCGGTGTTCCAGCCGATAAAACGCAAGCGTTTCTTGCTGCGGCCGAAACCGGGGCGCAACACGACACGCATTGGTGACATGAAAGCCCATCCTGGCCCAACACTCCGGCCCCGTGACCCATGTGACAGCGCACGACTCAGGCATGCAAGAGAAATTGCCTCGCCTCCAGGCGTCACCCCGAAGGGCGGTGGGAAATAGATCAATAACCTGGGTCGTAGTTTGCGATCACCGTTTGCCGAACCCGCTCGTTCAACTCATCACGACCCTCTAACGTCATGCCCGTTGTTTCGATCGGCTTCGCCAAAACCAGCTTTACCTTCCCTCCAGGCCGGATGAGAATCGCATTCTTCGGGAGCAATTTGCGTGTGCCGCTAATTGCCACAGGAACCACTGGCAACCCAGAACGCAACGCCAGCGTTACACCCCCTTTTTTAAAGGGCAGAATCGTCCCGTCAGGGCTACGCGTACCTTCCGCAAAAAAAAGTAAACAAAATGGCTTACCGCGCTGCGCTTGTGCCGCCACCCGCTCATTGATCCTTCGGACCGCGTCCTCCGGATTGGAACGATCGATGACAATGTGGTCGCTCAGAGCAAGGGCCGTTCCGAAAAACGGAACCCGCAGTAACTCCTGCTTCGCGACAAAGCGCAGCCGGAGTGGTAACGCTGCCAGCATCACCCAAATGTCGAAATTGCTCGCGTGGTTGGCGATCAAAACGTAGGAGCGGTGGGGGTCCAAGTTTTCGAGACCCTGAACTTCCACCCGCACACCGCAAATCCACAGAACGCCGCGGCTCCAGACCGGCGCCAAGAAGTCAATGAGCCAGGTGCGACGGGCCAACAGCGTAAACACAATTGCAGGGATCGCGAGAAGGATTGTCCAAGCGGCAACCAAGGCATCCGCCAACAGTCCCCAGCTAAGCCTCCACCATGGAATTTCTGAGCCAAAGAACTTTGCCGTCAATTCTGGCACTGGATCTTCGCTCCTTTAACGCACCATCTCCCACGATGGACTCATACGAGCTTGTGGGCACGCCATGCCCGCCTTCATCCATGCGACGGGCATATGGGCCGTGTTCGTTGCCGCTCCGCAGCGGCCGAGTCGGTCTAACAAGATCAGCCCCGCATGCCCCCCAGTCAGACGTCCCAGTCGTGCCAGGCTCTCTTCGGCCACAACCTGTGGCGCCCGCCCTGCTTCTAGCTGGCGTACCGCAAAGTGGGCCAGAGAAACCCGCAAGATCGCCTCACCGTAACCGGTAGCCGAAGCTGCGCCTGACTCGTCATCGGCATACGTACCCGCCCCGATCACAGCGGAATCACCAATCCGTCCCTCCCGCTTTCCAGCTCGGCCGCCCGTGGACGTCGCCGCTGCTAAATGGCCTCGCCGATCCATCGCGATGGCGCCAACCGTTCCCACAGAGTTGCGAACCAGCCCGTGGTTCGTGCGAGCCCCTTCGGCAAGGTCAATCGGGTCCCAGGATTCCAGTCCCCAAACCCTGCCCCACCGCTCCGCCGCTTCCCCAGCCAGAAATACCTCCCGACCTTGCCGCAAGATCGCGGCAGCCAAGCGTGCCGGATGCCGAATGGTGCGCACCCCCGCTACCGCACCGGCGCGGAGGGACTTACCGTCCATCACTGACGCATCCATCTCGATCGAACCCTCGAACGTCGCGACCGAACCTCGACCAGCGTTGAACAAGACATTGTCTTCGAGAAATCCCACAGCCTCCACCGCCGCTTCGACCGCGCTCAGCCCTTCACGTAGCAAACGGAAACCGCGCGCCGCCGCTTCCTGCAAGCCCGATAGGATGCCGTCCTTTTCTGATTCGTTGATTCGACCCGCTCCCCCATGAACGATCAGCGCGCATCTCACCACGAGCAGCCTCCAAGCATCCCGTTTCCTTTGCCTTCCGTTGGCACCACCGCAACCGATGGATTATAAACGTCACGTGCGGGCCGAAGCGGAACTTACCGCATCCTACATGGCTGACGTAAACCGTAGGGTCGCGGAGCGACTTCCGGCTGCAGCTCTGGCGTTCGCAGCGGTTCTGGGACTTGCCTGGGTTCTTGAACACCGTGCATTCCCCGATCGAGATACGGTGTACGCGATTCTCTACGGCGTCGAACTCGCTGTGCTCGCGGCGGCCGGATCGCTGGTACGTCCGCACCGTTTTCAAAACCATGCGCGCTTGGTCGCTACAGTCGCGGCGGTAGCCTTGATCGCGTGCATCACCGCTTATCACATAATCGTCCGCTCCACAGGCGACGTGCTGGCGCTCGCGCTCCTCTACGTCCTTGTGGGTTCGATGGTATCGATGCCCTGGGGGTGGCGCGCCCAGAGTTTCGTTTCGGGAGCGGGTGTCGCCGGCTTTGGGTTGGCGTTGGCTGCGGGGGCCCAACCTCTCGTCCCGGCTAGCATGCATCTGCTCGGGCTGGTGGCGATAGGCATTCTCACGGTACTGGGCGCAGCTTTTCTCGATCACCAACGGCAAGCTCTCTATCTGCAGGCGGCCGAACTACGACGTTCCAACGAGGCTTTGGAGCAAGCCAACCGAGCCTTGCAGCAGGCAAACGCCGCGAAAAACGAATTCTTAGCCAGTGTCTCGCACGAACTGCGCACGCCTTTAAACATCATCACCGGCTACGTAGACCTGTTGGCTGAGGGAGAGTTTGGCCCGCTCAGCGCGGAAGCGCGCGACGCGGTCGAGCGCATCGCGCGGACGTCGCGTACGCTGGTCTTTTTGATCGCCGACTTGTTAGATTTGTCGCGAATCGAAGCTGGCAAGCTTGCGATTAAGACCTCGCGGGTTGCCCTCGATCCTATCTTCCAGGAAATGCGGACCTTTATCGAGCCACGCCTCAGTGGAAAGCCTGTACGATTCGAGGTGAGCCCAGCGGGTGACCTGTTTGTCCGAGCAGACCCACACCGGCTGGAGCAGATCCTTCTGAACTTGCTTTCCAACGCCGCGAAATTCACCGAACGCGGTCAGATCACCCTCAGCGCACAAACTGGTCATAACGGCCAAGTTCAAATCTTTGTCCGCGATACCGGCCCTGGCATCCGTGCGGAAGAGCTCCCCCATCTTTTTGAACCTTTCCGGCAGGGGGCAGCGGGTCACCAGGCGGGTGGGGTCGGAATTGGCCTAGCACTTTCGGCACGCCTGGCGACGGCCATGGGTGGCGAACTCACCGTCGAGAGCACCCTCGGGGTGGGTTCTACCTTCATTCTATCCCTGCCCGCGGCAAAGCCGTAACATGGTGCGTGCGAAACTCGGTTAGGCGTTTTTCAGCTCCAGAATCAATTTCCGACCTTCTTCACGGATCGTCAATTTGTCTTCGCGTGCCAACCAGCCCACAGCTGCGTAAAAAACGTTACTACCCAGCTTCGTTCGCCGCTTCACAACGTCGGCAGATGCTGGACCATGTTCCGCCAAACAGCGCCAAACATCTCCCGCGGCCAAACCGATATCCGCCATGGTTCTCGACATGTAATGCCTCCTGTCATGAAGCTCCTCTTCCAAGACCGGTGCAACCAGCCTCCTCCGCGTAACCCGCCGATGATGCGCCTTCTAGGCTTGCTTCGCCCCTTGAGTCATGCCGTGCCCCGAACCCTCCGTCACGGAGACCCTCGCCCCCTGCCTGCCTCTCCGCCGATAAAAGACTGATCAACGCCACGGCGAGGTCTGAACCGGTCAAAATCCCAACCAAACGGTGCCTATCCATCACAGGAAGGGCGTTCAAGCGTTCCCGCCGCATCAGGCGGGCAGCTCGCACCAGGTCGTCTTGAGCTTGCACCACGAGCACGTGGGGAGTCATGACTGCTTCCACGCGTAGATCCAGGACAGACGTCTCTCGGTGTTCGTAGTTCCACTCCGGTAGCAAACAGAAAACAGCCTCGCGAATGTCCCGCTCGGTTATGATGCCGACCAAGCGGTCGCCTGCCAGCACCGGGAGCTGGTTCACGCGCCTAGAAGCCAATAAGGTGGCGGCCTGTCGCACAGGATCCCTAGCCTGCACCGTGATCGGGTTACGGGTCATCCAATCTCTCACTCGCATCGGCTCGTCCTCATGCTCCGAGTACACGCAATTGCCTTGCCACGGCCCACCTTCTGACAAGACAACGCTCAAACTCCGAAGGTATGCCGCACTCGGGAAAGCCGAAGGCCTGCTTGAACGGACGCGTCCAAAAGGATCAACGAGCGCGGGGCGGCATTCGGATGCTCACGTCTCGCCGATTGCTCGCCAAGTTCCCGTCGGAATCCTCAACTTCGGCAACGAAGTTCAGTACCTCCCCGGGGAATAAATCAGCGGGCAAAAGGTGCCATAATCGAATGACTTGCTTACGCTTCACAGCCGGGAAGTTCCAATGAAGCTCGCGCAGTTCACCAAAGTCGAGTTCAAAGTTCGGCGGGGGGACGGCCAAGACTAAAGTGAGTTCGGACGGCAAAACCAAAATCGCCTCTACGTCTTCCGCCGGTATCCCACTCTTGTTGTCAACGACGAGACGCGAGGGGAGTTGCACGCCAGCCGAAATCTTACGTGGTACGGCTAACTTTACCACTAACCTGCCGCGCACGTCTGGGAGCGGGCGAACGTAAAGCACTTGCGAGGCGGTCTCCCCCAGACCGAGCGAATCTACTACCTGAACCGAGTGCACTAACTCGGCTCCCGGCTCCGCGTCTTCGTTCAGCTCGGCCTCTATTTCCAAATCAACGGACTCTCCCCCCGCTAGGAGAGGGAACTCAAATTCCGCGCCGGCTTCGTCTGAAGAGGTAGGCAGCGGTTCGGCACCGCGGAACGATAATCCGACAGGCAATACGCTGCGGACCAGCACGTCTTCGGAATCCACCATCGGGTCACACAAACTGGCAACACGTACTCGATAACGGGCCCGGCTTTGCCCCCCAATCCGCAAGTATCTCGGCGCAGCAGTCAAGCTGATCGTGTACGGGTCGCGCGGTTTAATCTCGGTGGTCGTGGCGATTGCGTTGTTTGCCGCTACCGGGTCAGAAGTCACCGAGGTAACCGCGGTCTGATCGACCACCACCGCTCCTCGTAGGGAACGGTCCACCAAGCCTTGGATCACGAAGGTGTTTACGTCGCCCGGCGCGAGATCGTTCACTAAGCAGTTCTGGGAAGCCCCCGAAACACTGCATGAGCCACTGGTGCCGAGAAACGGGACTCCTGCAGGCAAGGTGTTGGTGACAGCGATGCCGCTTGCACATGAGGGGCCGATGTTGCGTACCGTGATTTGGTAACTGAGCAAATTACACACAAGCACGGGATCGGGCGAGTCGGACACGGACAAAGCCAGATCCGCAGTTTGGATGATAGAGTCCGTGTCAGAACTAGAATTGTCCGCGGTGTCAGGATCAACAACGGAAAAGTCTGGAACCACGTCCACGCCGTTCGTGACGAAACCGGATGCACACGGGTCGACCGACGCGACCACAGTGAACAACACGGAACTGCCCGCAGGTAAATCGACAAGCTCGTCGATGTCCCCAGTCCCAGAAGGAGTGCAGCTCGCACCTCCCGCAGCCACGCATGACCAAGCCGCAGAAGAGATCTCGGAGGGGAAGAAGTCTTGCACCGCTGTGCCTGGAGCATCACTCGGACCCGTATTGGTAATTAGGATTTGATACGTCGTGGTGAGACCAGCGGTTACGGAGCTGGTACCATTCGTTTTACTCACCGCCAAATTTGCCTGCGGCGTAAGCAGGGTCGTGTCCGTGTCTGAATTCGCCGACGGGCCCGGATCGGAGACCCCTGGGGGCGGGTTTACACTTGCCGAGTTGACTAACACGCCCGTCGCCGCCGGATCGATCCATGCGGAAATCGAATACGTAAGCGCACCGGAAGCGCGGATGGTCACCGTGTCCGAGATGTTTCCAGAGCCCGAGGAAGAGCACGAGGATCCCGGAGTGGCGGCGCAGGTCCAAGTGATCGACTGAAGCTCAGGGGGAAAGGAGTCGATTACTTGGGCACCGGTGGCGTGGCTCGGCCCATTGTTCACCACCGTCACTGTGTAGGTCACCCAAGTCCCAGGAACGGCAGAAGAGGAAAAGTCGGTCTTCGTAACGCCTAGGTCGGCCTGCGGCGTCAGGAGGTCGGTGTCTGTACTGGAGTTATTGGAGGGCATGGGGTCGGTCGCCGGCGCAAGCACCGTAACCGTCGCGGTGTTCGAGATAGACCCAGTCGCTCCCGGGTCAATGGTCCCATTGACGGTGTAAGTCAGGGTCCCACCCACCAACACATCAACGGCGTCACTGATGTTTCCACTGCCTACGGGCGTGCAGCTGGAGCCAGGAGACGCGGAGCACGTCCAGACCACCCCCACCAAAGCGGCGGGAAAGACATCGCTCACGATTGCCCCCAAAGCGGGATCAGGTCCAGCATTCGTGACGGTAACCGTGTATGTGATAGGCTGCCCTGGCACGGCGGTGGCGACGCCGTCAGACTTCCATATCTGCAAATCCGCGAGTTGTGCCGCGACCACGCCAGGAAGGATCCACGCAAAAAACCAACCCACTCCCACCATCCAACGCTCAACGCGCGCTTCCCTCTCCCGATTAGCGCCGATCATCGCTTGCCCCGAAACGAAAACAGGTGATTCAAGCCACGTTCCAAAGCCAAGTGGGCGCGGAGCCCGAGGCAACGTCGAGCCACGAGGGGCACGCCCGACAAAACGATGACGCGGTTGGCGCCGAACGACGAAAACATACCCGCCCGCATGACACCCCGAGTGCACGACGCGTTGCAAGCGACGGTGACCGAGGTTACCCGGATAAGCCGGCTGAGAAAGCGCTTGTGTCAGCGCCGCCATCCAGGCACACTGCAACATGTTACCGGAATGAGATCCTGTTGCAGCTTTGGGTCTCCGCCTACGGCGGAGACCAGCATCCATCGGCGGAAGCTGGGGTCTGGGAGGCAACGATGAGAAACGATGGAACACGAGACATCGTGGCTGCAATCCAAGACCTGCGCGAGCGGTTGCCTTCGGAGTTCGCTCACCTGGCTGATCTCGCGATGAATTATCGGTGGAGCTGGGCGCCCGGGGGAGAAGAAACTTTCGCTCAGTTGGACCAGCGTCTTTGGTTGCACTGCAAGCGTAATCCTCGCAAACTCCTGATGCTTGCCGATGTCGCTCGATTGCGCGCGCTGGCGCGGGACCCTCAGTTCGTGGCACGAGTCAGCGCGCTGTTTGACGCCTGTCGTTCCGACCTCCCCTCCCTGCAAACGGGCAAGGAGGGAGTACTTCGGCCGATTGCTTACTTCTGCGCAGAGTTCGGCTTTCATGAATCGGTACCTATTTACAGCGGTGGTCTCGGCGTGCTTGCTGGGGACATTTTGAAAGCTGCCTCGGATTTACGGTTACCGTTCGTCGGGGTCGGCCTATTCTACCGGCAGGGGTACTTTCACCAGCGACTGGACCCCTGGGGCTGGCAGCACGAGTATTGGGTTGACCTGTTGTTCGAACGCCTTCCCGCTGTGCGGGTCACCGACGCCGACGGGCAACCACTCGAAATCGTCGTGCCCATTCGCGGTCGCGACGTCTCTGCGTACATCTGGCGCATCGATGTCGGCCGGACCCGCCTTTACCTCCTTGACGCGGACCACGAGCGGAATCACCCCGCGGACCGCTGGATCACGTCACGCCTCTACGTGAGCGACCGCCAGCTTCGGCTCGCGCAGTACGCGTTGCTTGGCATCGGTGGAGTTCGTGCCCTCTCCGCCATGGGCATCGAGCCAGCTGTGATTCACCTCAACGAAGGCCACGCTGCGCTGAGCGCAATCGAACGAATACGCCAGCGCATCCAGCAAGGCGCCTCATTTGAGGTCGCGCTCGCTGGGGTTCGGAAAGAAACCGTGTTCACCACCCACACTCCCGTGCCAGCGGGCAACGAAGGGTATCACCCACACGAGTGGGTTGCAGCACTTGGAGCTTATCTCAAAGCAGCAAGAATTCCGGAACAAAGCTTCTTGGACCTGGGCCGCATTACGCCCGGCAGCGGCGAAGAAACGGTCAGCATTACGCCCCTCGCTTTGCGGCTTTCCGAAAAGGCCGTCGGCGTGTCGAAGAAACATGGCGCCGTGTCGCGCCAACTCTGGCGCACCCTCTGGCCTGAGGCGAGCGTGGATCGGGTGCCCATCGGTCATGTCACAAACGGGGTGCACTCCCTCACGTGGATGGGTGCATCGGTGCAGGCATTACTTCGCAAATACCTCGGCGAGGACTGGGAACAGCGTTGTCTGGATCCAAGTGTGCTGGAGAAAATTGAAGAGATTCCTGATGCGGAACTCTGGGAGGCACGCTGTGCACAACGCAAGCTCTTGGTGGATTACGTGCGCACGAAATCAGTGCGGGACCGCCTGAGCCGAGGCGAGGACCCCGGCTACGTAATGGCAGCCTGTGAAACCTTTTGCGCAGACGCCCTCACCATTGGGTTTGCCCGTCGTGTGGTTGGTTACAAACGGCTCTATCTGCTCGCACGCCTCTCGGAAAATGGACTGTTCACAAGCCTGGATCTGCAAAAGACCCCGATCCAGGTCATCCTTGCCGGTAAAGCCCACCCGGCGGATCACGAAGCCAAGGAGGATTTGCGGAACCGCTTCCAGCTTAAAAACGCCCAGGAAGTGGGACGGCGTGTGGTGTTTCTCGAAGACTACGATGCCGGAATGGCAGCGCAGATTGTCGCCGGAGTTGATCTTTGGCTGAATCTCCCCAGGCCGCCGCTGGAGGCGAGCGGCACCTCCGGAATGAAAGTGGCAGTTAACGGCGGGCTGAACTTGAGCGTGCTCGACGGCTGGTGGGACGAGGCTTACGACGGCCATAACGGGTGGGCCATTCGTTCACCAGAGTCTGACCCGCACTCGCAGGACGAACACGACGCCTCCGAGCTACTGCGCCTCTTGCGCGATGAAGTAATCCCACTGTTTTATCAGCGAAACGACCAAGGCCTGCCTGCGGGCTGGATCGCAAAAATGAAGCGCTCGATGCGAACCTTGATCGGCCGCTTCAGCGCCCGCCGCATGGTTCGAGACTATTACGAGCAGCTGTACCGCCCATCAGCAGCCTTTCTGGTCAGCGACTCGGCTCATTGACGAGACGACTAAGGTCCTCGCAGACGGCCTGAACAAAGTCTTGTTCCGTCGGCTGGTGATAGGCTCGGACCCGCAACTGGCGATCAACCAGGGCGAAGCGGTTGCTGTGCACAATTGGCTCGTTCGGATCCAGACTCGGCTCGACACCGAGCAAAAAGCCTCGGCGCACAAGTTCGACGATTTTCTCTCGGTCCCCGGTGAAAAAACGCCAACGGTCCGATCGGACGCCGTGCTCCCGAGCGTACCGCGCCAGAACATCTGGGGTGTCGTAGGAGGGATCAACGGAAACCGACACGAACCAGACTGCGGGGTCCTCACCACACTGACTGACCAGTGCTCGCATGTGTGTTGTCAGCGCTGGGCAAATCCCCCGGCAACGCGTAAAAATAAAATTGGCTACCCAAACCTTGCCTCTCAGTTCCCCGCTTCCCAAATGCCGGCCCTCGTGATCGACCAGCTCGAACTCTGCCGGCAAGTGGGAGAGCACAGGCAGCGAAGGCCGTACCCACCAACTCACGCGCTGCCAAGCTACCCAGAGCGGACCAGCCACGGAGAGCAGAAACAGTCCTAGAAAAAACAGCCTACGCACTTCCCTGCACCCAATGAACAGCTCTCGCGCGCTTCGCTCAAACGGACCCGTTCCCGAACCTGAGCCGTCCACCCATCTCAGTAGAGCGGCAAGCGGCGATCCAGCGCCATAGCCAACAGGATCACAGGAAGATACGCCAACGACACAAACAGCAACGCTTTCGCCGCCGCAGCGTTCCCAGGATGCCGAACACAGCGAAAAGCCGCCGCCGCAAAAATGCCCCCCGCGCTTGCCGCGACAACCGCATACGTTCTTCCGGTCATCCCGACTGCCCAAGGCAGCAGGGCAACGGCGGCCAGAACCAGGGTTTGGACGGCCATCTGACGAGCAGTTGCGCCGGCATCGTGCTCGACGACAGGCAAAACCTGGATTCCTGCTCGCGCATAGTCGTCCCGGTACAATTCCGCAATCGCCAAGGCGTGCGGCAGTTGCCAAAGGAACAAAATGGCAAACAAGATACCCGCCTCGAATTCGACCTCGCCACGAGCCGCCGCCCAACCTGCCACCGGGGGAAGCGCACCAGGAATGGCCCCGATGATGGTCGACATCGGACTGCGCAACTTCAGAGGAGTGTAAGCCAGCAAATAGCTCAAAATGGTGGTCGCGGTAATCACGGCAACGAGCCATCCCGAAGCAACGGCCAAGTAGACGAGCCCCAGCAAGGCTAAAACGAACCCAAAGTTGAAGGCCTCTCCTGGCGTGAGCCGACCCGCGGGCAGCGGCCGGGTGCTCGTGCGTGGCATCCGCGCGTCGACTTCGCGTTCCATGTACTGGTTCAGGGCCAACGCCCCAGAAGCCGAAAGTGCGGTACCCAGCAGCAATGGAGCCAAACCCGTTATAGCGTCCCAGGACTCGGCACCCATGTAATAGCCCACGCCTGTTGTCACCAGCACCATTAACATAAGCCTAGGTTTACCGAGTTCTACGAAATCCCAGAGCCTGCGCAGGCGCCGGCCGACATTTGGGAGGACATCTGCGGTCCGAGAGAGTGGTTCCATCATGTCCCGACAGGGGAACGCAGCCCGATTCGAGGCTCGACCCGCGGTACGCGAACAGTCGAGCCAAAGTACCGCACGCACAGCACCACCGACAGTACCCATAACAAGCTGCCGGTGATTCGGTGCCCAGCTAGAAGCGCAAGTCCAGCCTCAAAAGGCACGCGCTGATGCATACCCTCGAAGTGCCAAAGGTAGGCCAGCAACCCCAAACTCAATTGCAGGGTGAGCAGCCCCGCCGCCGCTAGGGCAGGGCGGCGGAGTGCGGGGTCCTCAAAGCGTACCCTCAAGATCCAACCAACCAAAAGAAACGCCAGCAAGGACGTCACTCCCGCGCCGCTAATGTGATACCAGAGGTAGACGCCCCTGTGGGTTAAAAAAGCCCCCAACACGATCTGCGAGTATAGAGCCACGGGGAAGAGAGCGAACAGCACCGCCGGAATCCATTTCAGCTTCAGCGCAATCCCGGGAGAAACCGGTTTGTCCCTCCACGAAGGGGCGCTGAGAGCCCACAGCACAGCCAACAGACCCAAAAAGGCTTGCGCAAAGCAACCGTGCACGATCGCGAGAGAATGCTCGAGCAGAACGACCCGCAGGCCGCCGAGCACCCCCTGCACGATGACGGCGGCCAAGACCGCGACCGAAAGCCACCGAATCACCCTCCGAGTCGCCCACCGCCAAGCCGCAATCGTTAGCAAAATGGTGCACAAGCCCACGGCGCTGCCCAACAACCGGTGAGAGTGTTCGTACAGCACCCCGCCTTTCCACTCGGAAACCGGGTAAGTGAACATGTTGTAGCCAAACGTCGTCGGCCAATCCGGCACCGCGAGCGCCGAGCCGGTATTCGTCACCAAGCCTCCGACGGCTACTAAAACGAAGCTCAGGCCGAGAGTGACTGTGGCGAGCAAATGAATGGTGCCGTCCCGCCGTAACATCTTTCAACCGTCCTCAAAATCCCCGTACCGATGCACATCGCAAAACATCGTCCGTCCGTGTAGGGCCCCTTCGATGAAGTCGAATCATGCTTCGCAAACGGCTGGCTGATGGACCGGCATGTTTCTGTGACCCGGAAGTCATTGCCTCACGCGGCAAACCAGAATGAGTCTCCAACTGGAACTCTGGCCAGACGATGGTCAAGCGCCGTACGCTAGCTGGATCTTGCTGACCACAGAAATGTGTCAGGTGCGTTCCGGCACGAAGCGACGAGCCCGCCACAAGCGACAGACGGCTGGGGCTGGTCCACGTTCCCCGAGTCGTCATTTTCAGACCCGGAGGTCAGGCTCTCCTCCTTCCCGAGCCGGAGAGCCCTTACTAGCCTCGAACACAGCAGGTGCGACATAGATCGGACTCTTGACTCGCACAGCTAGCGCAACCGCATCGCTCGGACGGCTGTCCAGTTCAACAACTTGCCTCCCGGACCGCAGGAAGATTCGAGCGTAATAAATGCCGTCGCGCAGGTCGGTCACGACCACCTTTTCCACCAAAGCCCCGGTGCGCTCAAGGACAGCCTTCATCAGATCGTGCGTGAGCGGGCGCGCAGGCGTAATCCGTTCGAGCTCCAAGGCAATCGCGTGCGCCTCCGCGGGGCCAATCCAAATGGGCAGGCGGCGCTCTCCCTTTTCTTCCTGCAACACCAGCACTGGGGACTGCGAGGCACGGTCAAACGCAACCGCCTCGACACGAACCAGTACCTCCGAGGTTTGTTTCGTGTGGCACGCACCGGCGAGCAACAAACCGGCAGATAAAGACAACGACAAACCCGCTCGACGTCGCGTCATCGAGCACACCTCCCATAAGCACGGCTTCTCATTTCTCGCTCCTCGCGGAGATTTCTGCTCATTCGCCGCTCGCCACAGCTTGCGCCGAGAACGCCTCCCGATCCTGAAGTTGGCGACGCAGCCTCTCCAGCAATGGCGGTAGTTGGGCAGCATGGTCGGCTGGGATCACGGAGCGGTCGCGGCGTTCGCCAACAACCCGAACAAATTTCAGCTCCGCAAACCGGTGGATTGCGTTTTCGAAGACCACCGAAGAACAGCCTTCTGGGTGTTTTGCCTCGCCGAGCAAGAGGGCGGTCTCGAACTTCTTGCGTGCTTGAACCAAAACGCTCTTCCAGCTCATGCCTTCTCGCGGCAGGTGCAACAACGTGCGGCCCACAATCCAGTACGCTTCGCAAAAGTTGTCCAAGAGCCGCTCTGTGGTCGCTACAAACGGGTGGGTTCTCTCCACCCAGCCGCCACCCGTGTCCCGCCAAGCGCCTTCCGCGCGATAATACTCGATCAAGGAAGCGATCTCCCGTGGCACGGTTTCTTTCTCCGGAAGAGGAAACTCCCAGCGGTAGAAATCCAGCCACCAAAGAATCTCCTGCTCCAGTTCTTCTCCCCTGAAACCACGCGCGAGGCTTGCTGACAGTAGAGCAGGAACCAGGAAAAAATGGATGATGTTGTTCTTGTAAAAATCCAAGTTCATCCGTTTCTCAGCTGGAACGTGGATGGCGACCCCGTCACCCGTCAGCCGGCGAATCAGACCGCCGCTCTCTAAGAAAGCAAGGTTCTCCAAAAAGTCGTGGACATTGCGCTCGAGCGAAGCAGTCAACGTTACGCCCCGGAACCGCAGAAACCGGACAAGCGCCTGAGCCCGTGCAAGGAAGTCCTCGTAACGCCAGGCAGCCTCTGTGCGGCTCAGCAACACCGTAGCACTCACGGCGGTTGCCCCAGCTACCGCGACCTCATTCACGGCGCGCAGCACTCGGAACCCCAGCTTTTGGATGAATCTTCGTTTTTCCTCTTCGACTTGAGGGTCTCCGGCCAAGTCCCGAAAACGCTCTAAACGATCGCCCAGCGCCTCTCGCAATGAGATCGGGTCAGCAAACGTGACGTAGATAGTACCGCGGTTTTGCCCCAGGACCGCCCGCGCCTTGAGCAACGCCCACAACGACTCGCGCTCTTTTTCTGCACCGGTCAACTCTCGCTTGTAAGCTTCTTCCTCGACGACCCGGCCGTACTGAATCGACACCGGAACCAGGTACAAATCCCGCCGCACCCCAGACACGAACGCGTTGACAATTGCTGAGAGCATGCCGAGCTTGGGCGTCAGGATTTTTCCTGTTCGGCTCCGGCCTCCCTCGATGAAAAACTCCTGCGTGTACCCTTCACGAATCAGGAACGTGAGGTAGCTGCGGAAGACCGCTTTGTAGAGAGGGTCATTATCGAACGAGCGCCGGATGAAGTACGCACCCGCGCCACGAAACAGCGGTCCCAACGGCCAGAAGGAAAGATTGATGCCAGCCGCGATATGCGGTGGGCTCATGTAGTTGATGTGAAAAATGTACGAGAGGATGAGGTAATCAAAGTGGCTCCGGTGGCAGGGGACCAGCACAACAGGGTGCTGTTTGACGCACTCGATCACCTTGTCCAAGCCCCGGTAATCCAAGCCCTGGAAGATGCGCGGCCAGATGCGATTGAAGAGAAACTCGAGAAAAGCGAAAAACGCTCCCTGGTAATTTGCCGCCATCTCGTCGAAGTATCTTTCAGCCAACCGCCACAGTTTGGACTCCGCCTGGCCAGTCTCGCGCGCCAACCGCCGTACCGTTTGCGTGACCTCGGGATGCTGCAGCACGATTTGACGCACCATCCGCTTCGGCAGTAAGGTCGGACCCCAAACGAGTTTCTCCTCTCGGTACAGAAAGATTTGCAGCGCCCGGGCGACACGCCTTACCACGCGTTCTTCCCCCTCGGCGCCATAGTGCTCCAGCATGTCGCTCAGCGCCACGTGCCGTCCCACCACGAGACTCGTTTGGTTGGCATTCCACCACAGCGAGATCAGCCGTTTGAGATCCCCAGGGGCTTCTTGGACGCTGTATACTAGTGTGGCTAGGCGGGACTCTTTTCTCCGGAAACCTCTCCCACGCAGCACGGCTAACGGTATCAAGAACACTTCTTTTCTCTCTGCCGCCGCTACGTGGACAATCTCCCGCAAGTAGTCCGTTCCAGAGCGAGCGCGCTGGATGGCTACCCGCCGGCTGACGCGCAAAGGAAATCCCCCCACATAACCACGCATGAAAATCAAAACTGGTTGCCCCTGGCGAACGAATTGCTGGCAACGATTGAGATCCTCCAGTCGCTTCGCGGCACGGCCCAACCATCCTCTCGCACGAATCCGCCGCCACAGGGTCGCTGCGATTTCTCGCACTGGGCGAAGCAGTAGGCTCGGAACCTCAGCAACGAATGCGGGAAGCGGCAAGCCTTCTCGCAGCAGCACGAAAGCAACCAGCATGTAGTCAACGAGGGAGCGGTACCGCATCACATAAACCACCGAGCCCTGGCGAGATAGATTCCGAATGTGCTCCACCGCGCCCGGGTCTAACCGCACCCCAGACAAGAATTTGTTGCAGAACCAACGGGGGAGCCAGCCAAGCCCGGTCATCGGGCCAGGCTCCTCCCACCATTGCTCCACTCGAGAGACTACGGGCGCGTCCATGGGCGCTCGTCTAGCACAATTCGCCGTTCCGGGCTTGCGCTAGTGGACAGCGCACCAGGCCAGCATGCTGATCCTCTCCAGGCAAGCTCTCGGTACTGGAATGTCAGGTCAAGTCTGCAAGCGCCGCCAGAAAGCGAGCGATCTCTTGCTCACTGTTATAGAAGTGCGGGGCCGCGCGCACCCCGCCACTGCGCATCCGCACCACAAAGCCCCTACGGTTCAGTTCCGCGACTAACACCGCACAGTCGCCGGGAACGCGGAAGACCACGATTCCTGAGCGTGCCCCGTCATGCCAAGGACTGATAACCTCCGCACCCAGGCGCTTAAGCCCATCGTACAAGTCACCCGTGAGTTGTCGGACCCGCTGCCAGACTTGGTCCGCACCCACCTCACTGAGCAGCTCCACTGCGGCACCCAAAGCGCGGATTCCAAGGTGCGGCAAACTGCCAGGTTCGAAACGCAGAGCGTCTGCCCGTGGCTCGAAATGATAAGGAAGATACCGATCGCAGTCGGTAACGCTCTTCCAACCGTGCAGAACGGATTGCACTTGGCTCAAGGCGCGATCCGACAGGTACAGCCAGCCACACCCTTCCGGTGCCAAAAGCCACTTGTGGCCGCCCACCGCCAAGCAGTCGATGGCAGCATCCTCAACATTCAGGGGTAGGACTCCGACACCTTGGATCCCGTCGACACAGAACAACGCGCCAAATCGGTGAGCCACCCGTGAGAGTAACGGTAAATCGTTCCGCGCCCCTGTGGCCCAATCCACGAAGCTTACCGCCACCACCCGTGTACGAGGATCGCAAGCCTGCTCCAGATCCTGAGCGTGAACCAAACCCTGACGCTGCGGTACCAAGCGCAGTTCCACCCCTCTCCGCTGCAGCGCCCACCAGGGGTACACATTCGATGGATACTCTCCTTCGACCGCCACCACGTTGTCACCGGGACGCCAGTCAACACCCGCGGCAACCAAGGAAAGCCCCTCCGAGGTGTTTTTCACAAAGGCGATCTGATGGTACTTAGCACCTATGAACTGGGCGCACCGCTCGCGTACGCGCTCTGATTCTTCTTCCCACGCGCGGTATCGTTCTTCGCTGATGTTCAGCGCATCCTGCAAAAAGGCGCAGACAGCGTCTGCCACCTTCCGCGAAATGGGCGACACACCAGCGTGGTTTAGATGAACGAGATTTCCGCTTGCCGGGAACAACTTCCTCCACTCGTTTACCTGAGTATCTGTGGGCCTTAAATTCATGATCACCAGCGATTCCCAATGTGAACGATGAACGATCCGCGCCTTGGACAGTACCAAGTTCTTGTTTCTACCAACAGAGACGAAGGCAAGCGCCTCGACGCCTTCCTCTCCGCCCGCCTGCCACACCTATCGCGGCGTCGCGTGGTCCGCCTCATCGAAGAAGGGGCCGTGCGCATTGACGGGCACCTTGCTCACAAGGGATCGCGACTCCGAAGCGGACAAAGCGTTCAAGTCCTGGCCGAACTTGTTGCTGTCACGAGGTTGCAACCCAACCCAGATTTGCCCGTCATCGTGCTCTACGAGGACCCCCACTTTGTTGCCGTTAGCAAACCGAGTGGGCTGCCAAGCCATGCTTTACACCCGGCAGAGAGGCGCTCCGTCGCAAACTTTCTTCTCGCGCGATACCCAGAGATGCAGGCGCTACCGGCTGGCAACTTGGAGGCTGGTCTCGTTCATCGCCTCGACCGGGAAACCTCGGGTGTCTTGGTGGCAGCAAGGGATCTCCCTTCATACCAGTTCCTCTGCTCGGAGTTTCGCAACCGACGGGTCCGGAAGGGTTATTGGGCGCTGGTCCACGGAACAGTCCTCAAGCCCGCAACCGTGAGGCTCGGGCTCGAGCACGATCCCCTTGACCGCCGCAAAGTACGCCCCTCCCGCGGTAGGGAAAGCGGACGGGAAGCGGTTACCCACTACTGGCCCATCGAAAACTTCAGGGAGTACACACTGCTGCGGGTCGAAATTGAAACCGGAGTCATGCACCAAATTCGGGCCCACCTTGCGCACCTCGGGCATCCCGTGGTGGGCGACTCTCTCTACTACCAAGATCTCCATGGTCTCGGCCGGCACTTCCTCCACGCGGCCGAAGTTGTTGTCCGACATCCGGCCAACCGCCTGCCCCTAACCATCTCGGCCCCGATGCCTCCGGAGTTCGAAACATGGTTGGCCCGCCTACGCAGCGGACTAAATGGTTAAGTTCCTGAAGCCCCCCAGTTGTGCGGCCCTCAAGCGGCCACCTGCCTGCCTTTGGCCTTGGCACACGCCGCGCAAAGATTGCGCTGGTTGTTCGGGTCCTCAACTAAGCCCTCATCCAAGTTGTGACAAATCTTCTTGCACTCGAAGCAAATGAAATAAATTCCCTCTTGGGTCTTATTAATTCTCTCCCGATTGAGGATTCGTCCCTTGAGTTTTTCGATACGGATCCCCAGCAGCTCTTCGTACTGCTTTTTGATCTTGCGCCGACCTGCTTCGTCACGTGGTAGCCCCGCTTCGCCCTCCTCGTTCACTTCTTCATCCAAAAGCCGAACAGGACGCTTCGTCTTCTTGCTCTTCGACGACCGAGTCGAACCACTCGTCTTCTTGCGCTTCGATGAACCTGCCATCTCTGCGCCCCTCCTTATCCTTTCACCCTAGCGCGTGCGTTCCTGATAGCCACAGTTTTTGTCACAAACCCAAAACATTCCTCTAGGTCCGAAGCCGACGAACTTGACCACGCGCGCGTCTGCCCCACACCGCGGGCACAGCCTTTTCTGTTGCTGGCCACCGCCCTTTTCCGCAGTCTTTGCTTTCTTTTCTGCCATGGACACCTACCCCGTACCACCGGTCTTTTGTGGCTGAAAGGCGTTCCTGCAAACCCACGAAGCAGGACGTCTCTGCCGATTTCACCGTTGTACGTCCTCTCAGCGTGGTGGAGCGCCTAGCCAAGGCTCAGCGCCAAGTCAACGAAGCGCGTGACGCCTTGGCAGCACCCCGTAACTCAGGCGAAGCGCTAGGCGAGGCGTTTCCCGACGGCCGAAATCACCGCCCCTGGTCCGGTTCACAGTTCTACCGTAATTTTCCTTTTCACCAAGCCCTTGCGGTTCCTGCCTCGGTTTTGGTACCGAACGCGACCACCTGCGGCACCGAACCGTGGGCAGGTAGCTCAGTCGGTAGAGCAGGGGACTGAAAATCCCCGTGTCGAGTGTTCGATTCACTCCCTGCCCATCCCCTGGTGGCACGTCGAGCCGGCATGACCGCTGCGGCCGAGGGTCGGCTTGGGTTTCGCTAGGTCTCTCAGCGCCCGGGCGCAAGCGTTCAGGATTTCTCCGCCGGCGGCTGGAACGGTTGATACGCGGCGTTTGCCGCCACCGCCCAATCGAGGTCCCGCTGTGTAATACCACCGGCATCGTGGGTGCAAAGTTCGACGGTCACTTTATTGTACACGTTGAACCACTCCGGATGGTGATTCCGCTTCTCCGAGAAGACCGCCATCTTGACCATGAACGCAAACGCATCGGCGAAGCTTTCGAATCGAAACTCACGACAGAGTTTGCCTCGGCGCAAACGCCACCCTTCGATTTTGGCTAGCCGCGACTGGATTTCTTGCTCCGAGAGTTTCCCTGCCATCTGAGACTCTCCCTTCATGCGTTCCTAAAGATCTTCCTGAAAAGACCCCCACTTCGATCGGGGGAACACCTCATCGCACTGGGAGCACCTGCTCTTCTTGTCCCGTCGCCGCCGAACGGTAGCAAGCATCCACAATGGCCACGGCCTTCAGTCCTTCCTCGAGCGGGATGGGCAAGTCACGAGCACGTTGCAGAGCCTCAACAAACGCGCGAACCGCCTCCCTCACGGTGGCGACGGGCGGCGGAACAGCAATTTCCTCCACCGAATGCCCACACACCCGGGAGGCACGGTTCAACACGTGATCCCCGATCAACTGGCCCCTCTCGCCGGCGATTTCGACACCACCGGAGCGACTGCCCGTAGCACGGGAACCAGCGACGGAAGCGAGGCACACCCCGTCACTCAATTTCAGCGCGCATGCGAAGTTGTCTTCTGTTCTCGCAGCGCGAACTCGGCTGATCATGCAAGTTACGGCGCGAACCTCCAAATCGGTCAACCACCGTACCAAGTCAAAGCAATGCACCCCAGTGTGTAGAATCATCCCGCCTCCCGAGACGGAGGGATCATCGATCCACCCTGGACGCGAGGGCTCGAAGCGCTGCCCGATGCGTAGCCCGTGGATGCGCCCAATCCCTTCCCGCGCGGCCCGCAGAGCCTGGATCACTCCGTTAAATCGCAAGGTCTGCGCCACCATCACAGGCAAGCCCTTGGCCCGCACACAGTTCAAGATTTCCAGACCCAAGTTCAGATTGGGTGCCGCTGGCTTTTCCAACAAAACTGGTTTGCCTTCGGCTGCGGCAGCGCGCACAATGTCCAGGTGAGCCGTCGGGGGCACGACCACAATCACCGCGTCCACGTCCGGGGCCGCCAGGAGCTCTCGGTAATCCGCGTACCCGCGACAACCGAGCTCGGCCGCTTGCTGGCGGACCAGATCTTCGCTGCGCCGCGCGATCGCCACGAGGCAAGCACCCAGATCCTCCTGAACGAGATGCCGCGCATAACGCTCACCGTGGCGACCAACGCCGATCAAACCCAACCGGAGCATTTAGAGTCAATGAATATCAGCCGCACTGCGGACCAGACAATCTCCGCCTGTCAGAGATTGCTAGGGCATGCATGAGATTGTTTTTTCGGGAAGCGGTGCGCTACGCGATCCGCATGAGCAAGGCGAGACAAACCCCTCCGGCGCCTCGCACAAAGGGCCAGTCGGCGTCAGGAAACCGCGCAAATCCTAAGCATACGGTACGCTCCCCCCGGCACCGAGAGGCCCATACCGACGCTCCACTCGCGCTTACCAGCGACTCGAAGTTCCCGATCCACGAGGCCATCCGTCGGCTGCGCGCCGCGGCCCGATCGTGGCAAGCACCCGTGGTCACCTTAATGGCCGCTCAAAACCAAAGCCCGTTTCACGTGCTCATCGGGTGCCTTCTGAGTCTGCGCACCCAAGATCAAGTAACCGCCGAGGCCGCTCGGCGTCTGTTCTCGCTCGCCAAGTCCCCTGCCGAGCTCGCACGCGTTTCTGTGCAAGCCATTGCCAAAACGATTTATCCGGTCGGCTTTTATCGAACAAAAGCCCGCGTCATTCACGACATCTGCAAGACTTTGGAGGAACGCTACGGCGGGAACGTTCCGTCTGAGCTTGACGAGCTTCTGAAACTGAAGGGCGTGGGCCGGAAAACCGCCAACCTAGTCGTCACTAAGGGATTCGGGCTTCCCGGCATCTGCGTCGACACACACGTTCACCGCATTTCCAATCGCTGGGGTCTGGTGACTACAAAAACTCCCGAACAAACCGAACGCGCACTTCGCGAGTTGTTACCTCGGGATTACTGGCTTGAGTACAACGATCTCCTCGTGGCGTTCGGCCAAACGATTTGCCGTCCCCTTTCCCCGCTTTGCAGCAAGTGCCCCCTCCAAGACATATGCCCCAGGAAAGGCGTCACGCGCTCTCGCTAACACGGGGAACCCCTTCCGTTTTTCTTGACTGGCTTTCTACCTGCCGTTACAAGCTGCGCCACTTTGGCTCGCGAGGAGTGGAACATGGCGTTGTGGTCGGTGAAGGTAGCATGCCGCCTTACTGGGTGGGCCCTGTTGTTTGGCCTCGCAGCATGTTCGACGTTACGGCAGGAAGCGAGCGCGCCTTCAGCCCTTCCTTCGCCAGTTTGGGAAACCCCCATTCCAACTGTGCCCCCCGCGACGCCGCCCCCTGAGGGACAAGCGCCACCGACTCCCCTTTCGACTCGTCCGGTTGGGAAAGACCAGGTCAAGGCTCGCAAAGGCCAGCCGATTGGCCCGGTGATCACGCACTTCGGTGCGGCTCGGGCGGATGGATTGCCCGTACAACCCGCCTCCGTAGAAAAGGGAATCCCCACGTACCTGACTCAGGCCGGAGCCGGCTTTATTTTGGTTGTGGAAGCAAAGCCGGGATTGAGCGGTCACGAAGTCGCGCGCCGAGTCTACGCTCACTCCCCTGGCGATCCCACTGTGCGCCCCGACTTGGAGATCATCAGTAACCGCCCTCTCGGCGACGGCAGTGCCGCAGTCTGTGACCGCCTTCGTCCAAACATCGGCGGGATCCCGGCAGCAAAAAGCTTTGCAGAGACGGAAGAGATCACTGCCGCGATCAACGACTTCTCGTGCCGCTTCGAAATGCACAACGACAACGAGTCTGCATGTACCGTGAACCAAAACGGGGACTTTTCCTTCGTCAGTCCGGACACAACGCAACAGTTCTGCATGGTCGTTGCGCGGGCCTGGGCTTTTCCTGTCGGAGACACGATCCTCACGGTACGGGTGCGCGATGTTCAAGGAAACCCCGGTCCCCCCAAACAGCTCCGCATCCGCCGGCCAAAGGATACACCGCTTTCACAACCCACAGCGGTTCCGCCCACGCCTGCTGGCCCAAAACCGCTGCCCACCCGACCTGAATGAAGCCGTGACCCGCCCAGCTACGAACGAGCGCCGCGTGAGGCGCAGGAGGTTGGTTTTATGAGACCCCTAACGGCTGTGCTAGCGGCTGTTTTTGTGTGCCTGTTGTACTCTGGATGCAGCGGCGGATGTCAGAGAGATGGGCCGCAACCAAGTGCAACGCAAGCCGGTCTAGAGCCTGGAAAACCGGCGCCTCCAGAGGCTAGCGGGTCTTCTCAAAGTCCAGCGGTGATCCCGGAAGAAGAAGACTGCGTTGTGATCATGGATGCGGATCCCGACTACGGCCCACCGCCCCTTACGGTTTCCTTCTCGGCAGAAGTTGAATGTACGGGCAAAAGCGAGCTTCGTTACCACTGGGATTTTGGAGACGGTAACACTTCCCAGGACCCTGCTCCCCAGCACACTTACACCAAGGCAGGCGACTACGTTGCCTCTGTCACAGTTACGTCTGGGCAGGCTTCAGCTTCGGACGAGCTCGATATTACCGTCGAAGAAGACGCCGTGATCGACGAGTAACAGCCCCCGTTCTGCTAGCCCCGTTTTGCACCGCGCTAGCCGGCACCAATGAAGTCCGCGGCAGAGAAGCGCATTTCCTGGATTGCAGGTTTGGTGGCACTCGCGTTCGCGGCGGCTGTCATCTATCGCAGTTTCACTCTCCAACAGGTGCGCTGCGAAATCTGCTTGACCTACCAAGGCCGCACCGCTTGCCGGTCGGTCGAAGCGGCGGACGAGCTGGAAGGGCGGTCCACCGCATTGACGACCGTTTGCGCAGTACTGGCCTCAGGCGTCACCGACACCCTGGCCTGCCAACGCACATCACCAGACCGCTTTTCGTGCGAGCGAATCCTGAAATAAAAAGAGGGCTGCACCACTGTAGGTGGTACAGCCCTCTCGATCGCTGATTTTCTGTAAGCGGAGAGCCGTCAGGCAGGGCGCTTGAACAAGCTCTGCATCTTCATCGCGAGGCCCATGTCGCCTGCGATTTTGAGTTTGCCACTCATGAACGCCATCTGTCCGTTCAGCTTACCGGAAATCATGTCCACATAATCCTGCGCCGCCATCGTCATCGTCATGTTCGGCGACGGAGCAGTGCCCTCCGTAACAGTGCATGTACCGTCTTTAATGGTCACGTAGTAATTACCACCGCCATCTCCAGTCAAATTGAACTGAATCACGGCGTTCATCCCCTTGGCGGCATCCGCATTCAGATTCTGCGGCATCGCCTCGAAAATCTGCTTGACCTGTTCTGCGACCGACATACGAACCATCCTCCTTTCTGTACTCTCGGTGTCCCTTCGGCACCGGTGGTTTCTTACTGCGAAAACTGGCCTGTAATTCGACCCTCCCAAAACACCGAGCGCCTTCTACGCCAGTTTCTTTTCCTTGTCAACGCAGGGCAGGCATCAGGCGATCTCTTCCGGCGGATTCAAGATCTCACCCGTCAACAGAAGGGCCGTCGGCAGATTCAAAGTGCCTCCAATCTCTGCATACGGATAGTGCCGAGAATGAATGTGGGCGTGCAACGGAATCCCGGGGCCATCATGGATTTCGTAATCGAGGGGCCGCTCGCCTAGAACTTTTAGACCTCGGTGTAGAAATCTCACAAACCTGTTCCAATTCCCCGGATCCACATCGACCAGCGACCGCCATGACTCCATACTGACGACCTCGTAACTTCGCGGAAAGGTCCCAAAGGGGCAAAAATACAAGACGGTTCCGCTCTCCTCGCGCAACACGAACCCCCAGCGCCGCGCGAACTCGATGATTTCGTGCCAAATGGTGGGCTCGCGCGTCGTCACTTCCCTCTCCCAACACACGGCCGGGAATACACGGTCATTCCCAATGACCTGGCTGTGGATGTGCGGCTGAGATGCCCCTGATTCCCGGCCTTGGTTTTTGCGGATGAGCACATGGCGTACGGCTGGGTTTCGATAGGCCCGGCGCGCGACTTCTCGATCCACTTCTAGCACCGCTGCGAACTGCTCTTCCGCCAGGTGAGCGGAATGGAGAAGTTCACACCCCTTTTCCGATCGGACGCGAAAGTGACGCGGGTCCTCAACCACCACATACGACTCGTTTTTGCCTCCGGTACAAGACTCGGGCACTCGGGGCACCAGATTGCGTACGGCACGGATCAACCAATCGTCACGCTTACCCGAGCCGAACACATCATGCTCGGTGAGCCGATACACTTCATCCGCCGACTGGGACTCGTTGCCCGGGCAAAAAGGGCACTCTTGTGGGCCAATCGGCACCTGCTGCACGAGCTGTCCAGCCGCTTCGGTTGCCGCCGCTGCCACATCGCGCGAACCAGGCTCGGCGCGGCTCACGAACCCGTTCCTTTTCAAGTGTACATCGGTGAAGTAGGTGATGGTTCCGGAAAATGGGTTCCGAACCCAAACCAGGCGGTCCCCCTCAGCTCGGTACTCGAGCGGCATTGGCTGCTTCGCTGCCTCCCGCGGCGCCGATCCTTCTGGCGCCCCATCCTGACGCGGTTATAGCTCGTCCCAGCGCACCTGCAGCTGAACCGTGGCCTCACCGTGCAAGCACGGATGATCGAGTTCTAACTCAAAGGTTTTTCTCTCCCCCGCCTCCAAGTGGTCTACATTGATGGGAACTTCTTGCTCTAGGCACGGGTTTCCCTGGACTGGATCCGGCGCGGAAACACGCACCCGTAATTGCGTGGCGGCTCGGCCACCCACGTTGCGAACGACCCCTGAAACGTGAAGCGCGCTCGGCCCGGTGCGCTCGGCCTGTTGTCGCTCGATCAGCACCCTTGCGGGATCCTGCGGGGCGGGAGCAGGTAAAGCGCCGGCACTCGACGGTTCAACGCTCTCCCCCTTCTGAGCTGGCTCAGGAGGTGGTAGGTGCCGCTCTTCCACCTTGCGCCCGCCAGGGGGCTGATCGGAGAAATGAAGCGTTCCTTGCTCGTCGGTCCACTGATAGACGGTTTCCGTTCGCCCAGGCCGTACGAGAACGGGAATGACTGCTGCGATGATCAGCGGGCAAACGAAAGCTCCGAGTCGCCGAACGTTCATCGCGCAAAAGCTTACGGCTGGCGCTGAAGCCCTGTCAACGGAAATCTCTCGGCCGATGGGAGCCCGTTTTGACGGGGACTTGCACAGGCCCAGCTCGTGCTTACTTTCGCCGACCGTGAGTCTTTCCCCAGAGGACGCAATGACTGGCAAAGAGGCAGTTCTTCACGCCTTCGACCGGCTCTTCGACCGAGCCGCTGCCAAGCTGCAAGTACGAGTTACGCCCGAAGAGAAAGAAGAGGCGCGAAAGGACTTTGCCGAGCGGGCGGCACAAGCAATGGAAGTGTTCTCTCAAATGGGGGTGCTCGAAATCCCCGAGCCGGTTCTCCAACACATGGAGGAATCAATCGACCGCCTGTCTATCGGGCAACTGATCGGCTACCTCGCAGCCTTACCCTTGGCCCATCAAGCGCAACTATTGATGAGGCAGCTTGCTGTGCAGGCAGCGCAGCAGCGGATGCTCGAACAAATGATCGAGCAGGCAGACGACACCTACGGCGGCAACTAGCCGACCGAGCCCGGACTGTGAGAACTTAGCAGGCGGGCAACATCATACAGCTCCGAGCATGGGTCGCTATCAACCGGCAAGCCGTCGAGCCAGACGTGACGCGAGTTATAGTCCGGGTGGCGAATGATTAAGCGGATTTCGCGCGCACCACGATCAGCGGGAACGGCGAAGCCAAAAACACCGGGACCGCTTGTTTGACCCCGCGCCAGGATGCGGTCTGCGCCGCTTATGACTGTCACCTCAGCTCCTTCGACCGGCAGACTCCTTCCCCGTTGATCCGGGTCTAGCTCGGAGACGAAGAGGCGTGCTGTTCGCCCATCGGACGCGCGCTCGACACGCAAAGCCAAATCCCGCAACCAGATCATGGGTTCGCCGACCAGCGCTTGGAAACCAGCTCGCTCTAAGTAGCGACACGGGTTTGCTGCAAGTTCCGTGCGCTGCGGAGCCATGCCGTGGTCGGAGGTGAGCACAAACAACGTAGAGTCGAACCACCCTTTCTTCTCGAGCAAGTCTAGAACCACACCTAAGCGAGCATCCGTTTCTGCGATCGCCGTACGTAGCCCTTCTCCATGCGGGCCGTATTCATGGCCGGCGCCGTCGGTCAGGGCGAATTCGTGTGCAACGAAAACAGGGGGAGGGTGGCTGGTGTCCTCGAACAGCACCAGGACCTGAGCAAGTCCCCGTGCATCCAGCACAGCCTCGCGGTACACCGATTCCTTGTTTTCTGCCCGATAGCGAGGATGGATCTCCTCCACGAGCCGCGCAGTGATCTCGCGGAGGCGGTCACGGGGGCCGATCACACGCTGCTCGAGTGCCGCGTGCACCGCGCCCCGGCTCTGCGGCTCATGAATGCTGGCCACGAACGCATCAGGCCCGAGCACGCGGCGGAAGGCCTCATACAGAGTTTCCACCTCGGTGGAGAGAAACCCCTCTGTCAAAATTCCTTGCGCTTGGGGCGCCAGGGCTCTACGACCAGCTCGATCGTAGTAGGTTGGGTTCACCACGTCGTGATGGCCGCACCAAGCGCCCGTCAAGATTGTGCTGTGGCTCGGCCAAGTAATGCTCGGGAAATTCACCGTCGAGCCAAACGCAAACCAAGCGCTTCGCTCCAAGATCCTGCGCAAGTTGCGGATCGCGGGATCCCGGGTGGCCCACAGGTGCATGAGTTCGCTGTGACTCAGCCCATCGCACACGATCAAGTAAACACGCTCCGGGCGAGCGGGCTCCGACGTGAGGATCTCGCTGAGGACCCGCCCATCCTGACGGAGGAGGTAAACATCCGCAGCCACCCCACGCTCGCTAGACCGCAAACCACTCCAGTCTCGCCCGTCAATGAGGGGAAAACCCATCAAGCGGCAGATCGTCGGAGCGATGTCCACATGCCGAACTGGCTCGAGAACCCGGCCCGGACGAATTCCGGGGCCGGCAAAGGCTAAGGGTGCTCGCGACTGGACTACATCCAAAGCACCGTGCTGACCAGGCTGGGTCCCGAACGCGTAGCACTTCGGGCTCACCACGAGATCGCCGGTGAACGGACTATCGAACAGTTGCGCAATTCGTTCAAACGCGTATGGGTAAGAAAGCCATTCCGGCTCGATAAAAGCGAAATTCGGATCGTGGCAGGCGACACCTGAACGCCGGGCCGCTTCGACTTCGTCCTGGCAAGTGGCCACCAGGTGAGCCTCAGTTCGAGCCACCGGGTTTTCACCCACGACATGGGTTACCCGAAACTCCTGGCGCCCCTCATGATTCCAGCGTTCGAAACGTAGAAATCCGCGGCGTGACCACACCTCGTACGCCGAATCGCGGCAGGTCAACACCAAGTCCACGTGGTCCCGCACCGCAGGATCGCTCAACAAGGCACGGATCGCTCTGGATCCACTTTCCGCCTGCTGCGCGTCCAACCCCTGCCCCCCTTTGCGCTGCGGTCCCCAAATCTGCCGCCATCCCATGCGTTCCCTCCTCGACAGGCCGTCGCGATCCTTCAGAACTCCTGCGATCACACCCAGTGCCGAACTCCAATAGAAGCCCCGACGGGATTGTGCTAGGCGTGCTCGCCCATGCAGTTCGCCTGGTACCACCTCGCTCGCTCCGCCGCCTTCATGCTGACTTCGGTCCTTGTGACGGCTGTGTGCGCGGGGTGTGGCGTGACCCGGAAAACTGCCGATCCCTGGCGGCACTTTCCCTGGTCCTTAGAGTTGGGGGAAGCCCATTCGGTAGAGAAACTGACAATCCCCCGGGAAGCCCAGGCGCTTGCCCACTTCCTAAAAGCGCAAATCGCGCTCAACGACGGAGAGATCGAGGCAGCGGCGGAACAACTGGCTCTGGCGACCAAGGCGGACCCAGACACGCCGCTTCTACGGCGTCGGCTCGGCCTGCTGTACTTGCGACTCAACCGATTGCCCGAAGCACGGGCCCAGTTTGAAGCCGCCGTTCAAGCAGAACCGACGGATACCCACTCGCGGCTGCTTCTGGCAGGGATTCTATCGGCGCTCGGAGAAGAGCAAGCGGCGCAAGACCAGTATCAGACCGTCCTTGCTCAAGAGCCGACCAATCAGGAAGCGCATCTTTTTCTCGGAGCCCTCTACGCTAAGCAGGAACAATACGACCTAGCGATCGAAACCCTCGAGCGGCTGACCCGGCTGAACCCGTCCTCCTCTCTGGCGTACTACTACCTTGGCCGCGTCTACGCGGCTAAGCAGGACTACCCAGCGGCAGAAAAAGCCTACAAGGAAGCAATCCGGTTGAGCCCTACCTCGGCGAACCTGTTGCTCGACCTCGCAGAACTTTATCAGCTTCAGGACAAAGCCGAAGAAGCGATCGATCTTTATCGCCAGATCCTGAAAACTGACCCACACAGCACCGTTGTGCGCAAGCGGCTAGGCGGGCTTTACATTGGCCAGAACCGCCTCGACGAAGCTTTATCCGAACTCAAAGAGCTGGAAAAAATCGAAGCGGATCCTCAAGACACGCGCATCAAAATTGGCCTGATTTATTACGAGAAGGGAGAACTGGATCGCGCCGTTACCGAATTTTCGCTGGTGCTGGCGGCTGAGCCTTCCAACGACCGAGTCCGCTACTACCTTGGCTCCGTCCTCGTCGAAGCCAGAGATTTCGAACGAGCTGTAGCTGAGTTGGAAAAAATCCCTCCGACTTCGCCGTTGTACGCGGAAGCGCAAGGGCAGATTGGTTATGTCTACCAAAAGATGGGCCGCGTGGATGATGCCATCGCGGCGCTGGAGCGTGCCACCCGGGCGAACTCGGACAGCGACGAACTCGCCGGTTTTCTGATTTCACTTTACCGCGAGAAAGGAAACCTGGAACGAGCGCTGGAACTGGCCCGGAAACTGGTTGAGCGAAAGCCCGATAACGACAAATACCACTTCACTCTCGGCGCCTTGTACGACGAAGCGAAAGACAAAGAATCCTGCATCCGGCACATGCGAAAGGCCATTGAACTCAACCCGAACAACGCCGCGGCTTTGAACTACTTAGGGTACACGTTCGCCGAACAAGGCACCAACCTTGACGAGGCAGAAGATCTCATCCGCCGCGCGCTCAGCATCGAGCCCAACGATGGGTACTACGTAGACAGCCTAGGGTGGGTCTACTACCAAAGAGGGGACTATCGAAAGGCAATCGAACTCCTGGAGCGCGCTCTCGAGCTGGTCAGCGACGACCCGACCATCACCGAGCACCTAGCCGACGCGTATGTGAAAGTGGGGCGGCATGGGGAAGCGTTGAGCTTGTACCTGCAGGCCTACCAGCAAGCGAAGGAGAAGGATCAGCAACGGCGGATCCGTGCGAAGATCGAGCAGTTAGGGGGAAAAGTTTCGGAAGTCAGCCCAGCAAATCATGGGGGGGCGACGCGACCGTAAAGAGGGACCATGCGCAGAATTTCAGCAAGCCTTGGCTTGGCATTCAGCCTCGTGCTGGGTTCGCTCGGGAGTCTCCCTGGGTGCGCTGCCCGCTCGCAACCTGCGAGATGGGAACGAGCAACCGCTGCCCTACCCTCTTCCGCCCTGGGAATCTTGCGAGACCGTGCTCTACGCCTTACGAGTTTGCGCGCCCTGGTCCGGATTCGCTATCGGGACCCAGAGCAGTCCTTCTCGTCACGTGAGGCAGTGCTGATCGCACGGCCCGACCGGGTCCGAGTCGAAGCGCTCTCCTGGTTCGGAGCGGCCTTCGTGCTTACGACCGATGAACAGAACTTGCTCGCCTACGTGCCGAGGGAAAACACTGCCTATGTCGGGAAAGCCAGTGCGGAAAACCTTTGGCGCTACACCGGTTTGTGGATCCCGGTGGAGGAACTGGTGGACCTAGTTCTCGCCACCCCTGGTCACCGCGGCTCTGCACCTGCGGAGTGCCCGCGAGAGCGGAACGATGCTGCTCACTGCCTCGTGTATGAAGGTGCGTTGGGTAGAGGCTTTGTTTGGCTGAATGAAGAGGCGGTACCTGTGGAAGTGGAGCAAGGTGGGAGAGATGGAACTGTGCTCTGGGCTGCGAAGTATGAGAGTTTTCAGGCTGGTTCCCCAGTGCCTATCGTCGAGAAACTGGTCCTCGAAGCCCCGGTCTTCCGGCGTTCTGTAACACTCCAATTTCACGACATTGAAGTCAACCCGACCCTCAAGGGGGATGAGTTTCAGGTATCGTTGCCTGCAGGTAGCCGCGTTGTGCACTTAGAAGGAGAGAGCCTCCCCTAATGCAACACGCGCTGTTGATCTGTAGCTGGTCGCTGCTGCTGCTGCTCAATTTCGGGTGCCAGCGAGAACCACGAGGTTCCCAGCCAATCAAGGCGAATCCCTCGCGACTGACGACTGCAAGTATCAGCGACCCCAAAACGTTCAACCCCATCCTCTCGGTAGACGCGGCTTCCAGTGCCGCCACCGGCGATCTGTTCGAAGGCTTGGTGCGCGTTAATCCCGTGACCACCGAGCAAGAGCCGCTATTGGCGGAACGCTGGGAGCGTAACGAGGCTGGGACGGAGTGGACCTTCTTCTTGCGCCGCGATGTCCGCTGGTTCGATGGCACTCCTTTCACTGCTGCCGATGTGGTGTTCACGTTTCAGGTAATCTTCGATGAGCAAATCCCCAATAGTTTCAAACACGTGCTGTTGGTGGATGGAAAGCCGATCGGAGTGACAGCGCTGGACGATTTCACAGTAAAAATCACCCTGCCGCGACCGTTCGCTCCGCTTCTCAACGCGATTGGCGTCCCACTGATTCCCCGACATGTGCTGGAGGAACCTTGGAAACAGGGCAAATTCAATCAGCAGTGGTCGATCGACACCCCGCCCGAGAAACTCATCGGAACCGGCCCCTATCGCCTCACACGGTTTGTCCCAGCCCAGTTTTTGGAGTTCGAGCGGAACCCGCACTATTGGATGCGCGACGAGGAGGGACGACCGCTGCCCTACCTGCAACAGCGCGTACAACTGATCGTCCCGGACCAAGACACGGTGTATCTCAAGTTCCTCTCCCGGCAGACAGACATTCATTACCCGCGTGCCGAAGAAGTGGGCGAGCTGCGCCAAAAGGCAGACTTTCTAGCCATCAGCGTTCAGGAGACTGGGCTCGATCCCGGTTCCACGTTCGTAGCCTTCAATCGCAACCCTGCACGGTACATCAAGGACGGAAAACGGGACCCGCGCCTCACCTGGTTCACAGACCCCAAGTTCCTCCGTGCCATTGCGCACTCGATTGACAAGCACTCGATGATCGTCAACTGCCTCAACGGTTACGGAAAACCTGCGGTGGCTGAAATTTCTCCGGAAAACCGCCGTTACCACAATCCCAGTCTCGTTGACTACGAGTATGACCTCGAACGAGCAAAGGCTTTACTCGAGGAGGCAGGGTACAAGGATCGTGATGGCGATGGGTGGCGGGAAGATAGCCAAGGGAACCGAATCGAGTTCTCGCTGACCACCAACGCCGGCAATCTAGTTCGCGAGAAGATGTGCTCGATTCTCAAGGAAGATTGGGCCAAATTGGGGCTCAAAGTGGACTACCGCCCACTTGATTTCCAAGCGCTCGTCGAAAAACTAAGCTCCACGTTCGATTGGGACGCCGTGTTGATCGGATTTACCGGTACGATCGAGCCCAACAATAGCGCCAACTTCTTGCGCTCGAGCGGCAACCTCCATTTTTGGCACCCCAACCAGCCCGAGCCAGCCACTCCGTGGGAAGCTGAGATTGACCAGCTCCTGGACAACGGAGCCCGCGAACTCGACCCGGAAAAGCGCAAGCGGTACTACTGGCGGATTCAGGAAATTCTGCACGAGCAGCTCCCCATCATCATGACTGTTCGGGAGCAACGGTTCATTGCCTTCAAAAACTCCCTGGAGAACGTGCGGCCCACTGCGTGGGGACTTTATCGGCCCGAACTCTTGCGTTTTGCAGAGTGAGATGCGCGTACGCCCCAACACCGAACTTCTCTTCCCGGATGAAGAACGGGTTCACTGAGGCACCGGCAGAGGCATAAGGAAACAGGGAGCGAACGTGCTGGGGTACCTGGGGCGCCGCCTACTGCAAATGATCCCACTACTGATTGGGATTACGTTTCTTTCCTTTCTCATCATGAACCTCGCGCCTGGAAACTTCTTCACGCAGCTGCGCATGAACCCGTCGATCTCACCCGAGTTGGTCCGTCAGTTGGAACAACAGTTCGGGTATGGGGAGCCGCTGCTCGTCCAGTATGCAAAGTGGCTGTGGCGAGTACTCCACCTCGATCTAGGCATGTCCGTGGCCTACCGGGTGGACGTTCTCGACCTGATCGGAATGCGTGCCGGAAACACACTCATCCTCGCCGTCAGCAGCCTCCTGGTCACCTGGATGCTCGGTATCCCTACGGGGATCTTTATCGCCTTACGCCCAAACTCCTGGCTCGACCGATCCCTGTCGTTTACCGCCTTTTTGTTCATGTCCTTGCCCAGTTTCTTTCTTGCCTTTCTTCTCATGTATTTTGCCCTGCAAACTGGTTGGTTTCCGGTTGGCGGCACGATTTCAGTGGATTACCACCAAATGGATTTGTGGGGGAAAATCGCGGATCGAGCCCGCCATCTCATACTCCCCACTCTCGTACTTGGCACCGCCGGTATCGCCAGCCTCATGCGCCTGATGCGGGCAAACATCCTCGAAATCAAAGAGGCTGATTTCGTTCGCACAGCGAGAGCAAAGGGGTTACCGGAATCCGCGGTAATGGGAAAGCACATTTTGCGCAACGCTCTCAATCCCTTCATTACTCTGGCCGGCGCTGAGATGGGCGAATTGCTGGGCGGAGCGGCCCTGGTCGAGGCCATTATGAACTTGCAAGGAATGGGAACGCTGATTCTCGAGGCGGTGCTTCGCTTGGACACTTACCTTGTGATGGGTTCCATCCTGATCGGCGCGCTCATGCTCCTCATGGGCAACCTACTTGCCGACTTCGCTCTGACCCTCGTAGACCCGCGGATCGATTTTACTCGCCTGGAGCGCGGACGCTGAGATGCGGCCAACCCCGGATCGCCAGCCTGCCCGGCGCTTCCCGCCCGTAACCGCCATCGCCAGCGCCTCTTTGCTGACGTTATTCTATTTGCTCGCAATCGGTGCGCCCTGGGTCGCCCCCTACGATTACACCGAACAAATGCGGAGCTTCCCTCATTGCCCACCTTCTCGCCTGCGCTTGAATCCGATTCAGCGCTGGAACGAAAGCGTCTTTTACACGCACCCCAAACGTTTGCGTGACCCCTCCACCCGCGAGTACGAAGAAGATCTATCTGTACGCGTGCCCATTCGCTTCTTTTTTCAAGGCAAACTGTTCACCACCCCCGCAGGGGAGCCGAGATTTTTTCTTTTAGGTACGGACAGTCTCGGGCGAGACTTGATCTCGAGAATTGTCTACGGCGCGCGCGTCAGCCTGTTTGTCGGGGTGGTCGGTGTCAGCATTAGTATTGTCATCGGGCTCCTGGTCGGCAGTGTGGCTGGCTACTTCGGCGGCTGGGTAGACAACCTGCTCATGCGTTTGGTTGAGGTCGTCATGTCCCTCCCTTCCTTCTATTTACTGTTGGCGCTCGCGGCCGTGATTCCTCAGAACGTCGGCCCGGTCGCAACGTTCTTCCTGATCGTGATTCTAATGAGCTTCGTCCGCTGGGCGGGGTTCGCACGAATCGTACGCGGTATGGTGGCTTCTTTGCGCGAGCAGGAATACGTGCTTGCCGCGCGTGCCTTGGGCGCGCCTCGCTGGCGGATCCTGCTCCGGCACGTAATCCCGGCGACGTTCAGTTACACGATTACAGCAGCAACACTGAGCATCCCGGCCTTTATCCTCGGCGAAAGTGCACTTTCTCTGTTGGGACTGGGGATTCAAGAACCGGCAGCGAGTTGGGGAAATCTTCTTGCTACTGCCCGTAACGTCCAGGTGTTAGTGCGCCACCCATGGGTATTGGCGCCAGGCGGTTTCATTTTCCTCACCGTAATGGCTTTCAACTTCTTAGGCGACTATTTACGGGACCGCTTCGACCCCCGTGCACGTGCGACTTGAAAGCCGCCGATTGAAGTCAGGCGCTTTATGCCCGTTTCCGTCCCGCAACCGCGCAGAATGCTGCGATGACCTGCAGAGACCCTAGTCAGGCATACCGCCGGCTCCTCGCGGCAGGCAGTGCCTCATTTTTCACCGTCGGGACTGCGATCGTTCTTCCCGGCGCATTGCTGCCGGTGCTGGTCGCCACGTCCGAGTGGAGTTGGGTGGACGCCGGCACCTTCCTAGCTTCACAGCCAGTTGGTCACCTTGTCGCCGTAAGCGTTCTGGCTGGCTTCGCTCCTCGCATCCCAGCAGCCACCTGCGCAGTGCTGGGATTCGTTCCGCTCGTCCTCGGCTTATTGCTGCTGAGCGCCGTGTCGAGCCTAACAGCGGCCTGCCTCGGGATGTGCCTCTCGGGAGTAGGCATTGGCTGCATCGAATCTGGCGCAAACACAGAACTCCTGCGCGATCCCACACGCGCCAATCGAGCGCTGAACCTCAGCCACCTGTTCTTTGGTCTCGCCTGCGTCACCGTTCCACCTTTCGCGACTGCCGCCGTGCAAAGCGATTGTGGCCTTGTGCCCCCGTTCCTCGGAGCCGCGGTGCTCACGGCCTTGTCCGCATTCTTGTGGCTCCACTACCCGCGGCTCCGTCAACCGCCGCCACCTCAGGACAGGCAGCCCACCGTTGCGTCGGCCAGTGGTCTCGCTCTGCTCGGGCTGGCAATGGCTCTCTACGTGGGCGCGGAAATTGGTATCGGATCGTGGTTCACACAATACAGCACAACGGTGCTCCAGATGTCCTTACCCAGTGCAGGCATTGCCCTTTCCTTGTATTGGGGGGGCCTCACCGTAGGTCGGCTGTACCTCGGCCTCAGAAGCTCGGCGGCCTCGGCCGGATTGGTGGCGGGCCTCGCCACGGCTGCAACTCTCATCAGTGCAACGTTTCTGCTTGTCGAGCACCCTGTCGCTTATGCCGCAGCGGCAGCTCTACTCGGCGCCGCGTTGTCAGGCATTTTTCCCGGTATCCTCGCACTTGCCGGGCGGCAGGGAGGCGCGGCTTCAGGCAGAGCAGTCAGCTTATTGCTAGCGGCGGCTGGTCTGGGGCAAATCGTATTTCCCTGGCTGATGGGGCTCCTCGCGTCCCGGGCTGGCCTGACCGCCGCGATGTGGGCATACCCGACACTTTGCCTCGCGTTGCTCGTTATGCTGACCGTTTACTGGAGGATGGGGGCGTCAAATCAGTTTGCGCCCGCTGCGTGAACATTTAGTCGTCAGTGAGTCGTCAGTCACCGGTCGGAGCCACAGAAAACGCGAGCACAGGCCCTCGAGTCCGCAAATCTTCAGCGAGGGCACGAAAGCTCTCCCGGCGCGTACTGCGCAAGACCATTTGGTACTCGAATACCTCTCCGTCCTCCGCCAGGATGTAATTGAGGTTCGTGATCTGCAGCTTGTGGTCCCCGACCCATGAACGCAACTGGTCTTCATCCACCACCTCGGACCTCCGAAACCGCACGGAGCAATACGCGTACACTTGGCTCGGTAGCCGATCCTCCATCCAGCGAAAGACGGCAAGCGTTCCGAGGGCTACCCCGGTGCCGAGCACCGCTGGATAAAAGAACCCGATCCCGAACAGGATTCCCAACACAGACGTGAGCCAGATCGAGGCCGCCGTAGTAAGCCCCCGCACGGTAAGCCGCTCTTTGAAAATCACCCCGGCCCCCAGGAAACCAATTCCGGTCATAATTCCGGCAGCCATACGGGTTGGGTCTGTTCGCACTGTTTCCAAGGGGACGCTTCCTAACCACTCCCATTGGTGGGTGGTCATGACCATCAGCAGCGCAGAGGCCACACACACGAGGGCGTGAGTACGAAACCCGGCGGGTCGCCCGTGGAAGGTCCTCTCCAAGCCAATCAGGCTTCCCGCCAGCCAAGCGCTACCAACGTGAAGGGCAATCTGCCAAGCTTGAGCCTCCATACCGCCTCTATCGCGCCAATCTGCGTGGTGACGCAATGCTACCCGAGGTGCGATCTCGCGAACTACCGAATCTTCGGACAGAACCTAAAAAGCGCTCTGATCTTCGCAAAAGCCTACGTCACTTCAGTGCAAAGGGCGAAGGTCTTGGTAGCGGCACGAACTTCGCTGAACGGGTTTACAACCAGCGCCTCGCGACACAAAGATACAATCGTCTTTCTGACAAACACAGGGACCTTGCGGGAAAGGAGGGAACCTAGATGAAGCTACTGGCACTGAGCGAGTTGAAAGAGCAGTTCCAGTACCTGGACAGGCTCAAGGAAGTGGTGAGGAACACCCGAGTGGAGGGGGTTCTGTTCTGCGGAAACGTTTTGCGCGGCGAGGCGCGCCTCAGTGAGTGGCAGAGCGCCCTTGCAGAAGGGCGGCCGCCCCGTACAACCACACCTGCCATCGAGAAGGAACGCAGTGACGATGCGGAGTCCATCACCCGTTTCTTCCGAGTGCTGAACGAACTCGAAGTCCCCGTATTCGTCGTTCCTGGCCGCAACGATGCACCGGAGCGGTTCTTCTTGCAGGCAGCTTTGAATTCGGAAATCGTAGAGCCACACATTCACGTTGTGCATCGCAGCTTCGCGCCCTTAGGCGCTGCGTACGTGGTCGTAGGCTTCGGTGGGGAGATCACTGGCGACGAGCGGGAAAACGAGTTGTTCCTGCGCTTTCCTTCGTGGGAAGCCGAGTTTGGGTTGGACTTCATGCGCCACCTGGATCAACAGAAGATTCTTCTCACTCATACAGCTCCGGCGGAAAACAGCGAGGAGGCGCGGAGCTCTGCAGGGCGCGCAGCCATCGCGCACATCATGAAGACCTTTGGGCCGCAGTTCGCCGTTTGTAGCCGACCAACGGGGGAAAAAGGCAAGATTCTGGTCGCGAACACTGTGGTGGTATTTCCCGGGGAGCTAGCCCGCGGGGACTACGCGCTCCTCGACACAAAAGAGCGCGCGGTTTCGTTCGGGAACTTGCGTTGAGGGAGGTCTTCCTCGCGGCGACGCGACCGGACCCGCCCCTGCCCGCTTCACGTCGCTTCTCGTTGGTTCCGATCCAAGAGAGCCACGAGCTTTGTGCGCAAGCCGCCAAAATCTCCGTTGGAGAGGAGAACGACGACGTCCCCCGGGCGGGTATTCCGCCAGAGTGCCACTGCGATGGTGTCCGTATCCGGGAAGAAACGAGCCGGGATGCCCATGTGTTTCAAGTCGGCAACCAGCTCTTCCGGGGAGAACATTTCCTGGTCGTTCAACGCGTCCGACGGTTTTTTTAGCACGCCGCCTACGATCACCCTGTCGGCCGGCGTGAACGCTTGCACGTATTCTTTCTGAAACACTCGCCGGCGGCTCGTGTTCGACCTCGGCTCGAATACCGCCCACAGCCTTCGTTCCGGGTAGCGCTGGCGCAAGGCTTCCAGGGTGGCGCGGACAGCGGTCGGATGATGAGCGAAATCGTCAATGAGCAAGACGCGGTGGAACTCCCCCACGACCTGCTGCCGGCGCGCGACCCCGCGGAACTCCTCGAGTGCAGCCGCTGCCCGCTCGGGCGGCACACCAAGTCGCTCTACCAGCGCCAGGACCCCGAGACCGTTGCGAGCGTTCATAACCCCGGGCAGCTGCAGTCTCATGCGAGCGACGACCTTGCCGTGCCGAAGAACCACACAATTGCTTCGCTCCCCTTCCTCCCGGAAACCCGCGATTTGCCATTCCGCCTCTCCGCTGGTACCGAACAGCACGGGCCTCGGATGCGTTTGCGCCACCTCCAGGGCATGAGGGAAGTCGGCGCACACGGCGAAATTGGCATCGCTAGGCAGCAAGCCGATCAGCTCGCGAAATGCCTGTTTCACATGCTCCAGGTCGCGGTAAATGTCCGCGTGGTCGAACTCTACCGCGGTTAGGAGAAGAGAGTCCGGCTGGTAGTGCAAGAACTTTGGTCGCTTATCAAAGAAGGCGCTGTCGTACTCATCACCTTCGATCACGAAGAACGGCCCACGGGCGATTCGCGCGCTGATCGAGAAGTTCTCCGGACGGCCCCCGATCAAGAAGCCAGGCGCCCACCCTTCCTGCTCCATCACCCAAGCAAGCATCGCAGTGGACGTGGTTTTTCCATGCGTGCCGGCGACCACGCACCGGTGCTTCCCTTCTAAACACAGGGCCCGGATTGCCTGCGGCAGAGAGGCAAAGGGAACGCCAAACTCACCAAGCGCCTGAGCCTCGGGGTTGTTTCGGGTCACTTTATTGCCAACGATCACCAAGTCTGGCCTGGGCTCGAGGTTCTTGCGGTGAAACCCGCGCCGCACCGGGATGCCGAGTTCCGCTAAGAGATCGCTCACCGGGGGGTAGAGTTGATCGTCCGAACCAGTCACGTTGGCTCCCAGCTCCCGTAACATGGTCGCTAGTCCCGCCATGGCAACACCGCCAATGGCCACGAGGTGGATTCGTTTTCCGGCTGGAGCGGCGAGCACTTCCTCTGGGATCCGGTTTTGCTCCAAGGCCAACGTCATGAATTCGCCTTGTTTTCTCAATCGAGGGCTTCGCGGATCAGGTCGTGCAGCTTGGGCCGAAACTCGCGAATGCGCTCGTTGTCTCGTCGAGGGTGCACTCGGTTGGTGAGGAGAATCACGTGCAGTTTCCGATCCAACTCGAGCCAAATGGAACATCCCGTGAAACCAAGATGACCTACCGAATTCGAGGAAAAGTACCTGCCCGCTGAGGAACCTTCCGGGGAAGGGGTATCCCAACCGAGACACCATGTCGAACCCGGAACGCGGCCATCCCGCGTCCAGAACTCACGGATCACCCGCTGTGCAACGAAACCTCCGGGTCGGAAGTACGCCTCACGCAGAGCGACGAGCAACGTGTCAATTTCTCGCGCACAAGAGAACAGGCCCGCATGTCCCGCCACGCCGCCCATCGCGTATGCATTGTCATCGTGGACCTCCCCGCAAACCACCTTTTTTCTCCACGGGCACTGCTCGGTAGCAGCAATCAAATCCTGGATCGGCTCGAGCCGGCGCGTGCGCAACAACCCCAAGTCTACAAAACCCGTGCGCCGCAGGCCCAAGGGTCTGAAGATCTTGCTTGCGCAGAGCCGGTCCAACGGCATACCGCTGAGTTGCTCAAGCAGCGCACCCAGCAGCATGAAACCGACATCGCTGTAAATCACTTCTTGCCCTGGGGCGGCCTCTAACTGCTCTCGGAGAATACATTGGTAGACATAGGACTTGGCCTCGGAACTCCCAAGGAAGTTGACGCGCCGGCCACTGCGCTCTTCTCGCAAGACGTCCTGAAAGTAGGGCCGCCAAGCAGGCAGCCCTGAACAATGACTCAGTAACTGCCGAAAGGTGATGTCTGCCTTGCCGTGCACGCCGAAATTGTGAAAGTAGCGGCTCACGCGGTCGTCGAGTCGGAGTTTCCCCTCCTGGACCAACAACATTGCCCCAACCGTGGTCGCCAATGGTTTGGTGAGGGAGGCCAGGTCGAAAATCGTGTCCTCCTGCATGGGAGCCACATGAGGAACGATGCATCGGTATCCAAAAGCACGAAGGTAAAAAAAGCGGTCCTCTTCGCGCACAAGCAGCACAGCCCCAGGGAAGACCCCAGCCTCGATTGCACCTTCGACGGCCTCTTCCACCCGTTCGAAACTCATCTCCGCGGAGTTTCCATTGCGAATGGCGACTCAAGGACTCGTAACCCGCTGCTATCTACCCGCACCCGCACCCCGAGTGGCAACACCACCCGATTCGCGCCATGACCACTCGGGACGCCGCCTACAACCGGGCCCGTGAATTCGCGGATATGATCGGCAATCACGTCCCACACTGACCATGCCTCCGCGCCTCCGGCCCGGCAGTCCAGCATTTCACCGAATACGAGCGCTTTCACCCGCTTGAGCACACCCGCTTGTCGCAACTGTGTCAGCATCCGATCGATCCGGTACGGAGCCTCACGCACGTCCTCGAGGAACAAGACCGCACCATCCCAAACGGGTTCGTACGGCGTACCCACGAGTGCCATCAGCACGCTCAAGCATCCCCCTACGAGCGGACCTTCCGCCTCTCCCTCTTTTAGAACCTGTGCAGGCACAAACAGCTCCCCGGCGCCTCCTGAAAGTGCAGCTAGGACTGCCGCGGCGAGTTCGGGGGCCTCGGCAAATGAGGTTACGACAGGTCCGTGGAACGTCACTAGATTCCCGTATCGCAACACCAAGTGGAGCAACGCAGTCACGTCGCTGAAACCGACGAGGATTTTCCCGTGCTGGCTCAGTAGATCGCAATCGAGCAACGGTAGGATGCGCGTGCTACCAAAACCCCCGCGCGCAGCAATCACGGCTCGCACAGCCGGATCCGACCAAGCGCGCTGAAAGTCCTGGGCCCGCTGCGGGTCCGTGCCGGCAAGATAGCCATGACGAGCAAGCACGTGCTCTCCAAGCTGCACCGAGAAACCAGCTTCCTCGAGGGCCGCGATCCCCTGTTGCAACTTACCCGCATTGACGGCACCCGCGGGGGCGATCACTGCAATTGTGTCTCCTGGTCGGAGAGGTAAAGGCTTTCGCATCCGAGCCTGCGTACTCAGAGAGAGAAACGTAGCGGTCAATAGCCTCTGATCGCTTGGGGAGGCCAGCGTGCGGCAGCTAAGATTTTGGCGGTTTTTGCTCGAATTCCTCCGCCGCACGGAAGGCAATGGCCGCGTGTGCAAACGACCCACCTGCGCGCAACGCCATAGCCACAAAGATCGCTTCCGCGATCTGGCCGTCGGTTGCCCCTGCTTTCTTCGCCCTCTTTGTGTGGACGTCGATGCAGTAAGGGCATTGCGTCAAATGGGCTGTCGCAACCGCAATGAGTTCCTTCACCTGCTGCGAGAGTTCCCCTTCTTGGAACACGATTCGGTCGAAGTCCGTAAACGCCTTGAAGGCTTCCGGCTTAAGTTCACGCAAGCGCCGCAGGCGCCTGCTTTCCTCAGGATGGTAAAAACACTCAGCCATGACCCTGTTCCTCCTCCTCGTGCTCGTATAGCACCATTCAGTCGGGTGGCACTGCACCGACAGCTTGAGAATGTTCCCCGTCCTCGGGGCCGAGCGCCGGAAAGCGCAATCTCCCGTCCCACGCTGCTACAACGGCGGCCGCCGTCAGATCCCCGCTTACATTGAGGACGGTGCGGCACATGTCCAAAAAGCGATCCACTCCAAGGATGATTCCGATCCCTTCCGCAGGCAACCCGACCGCAACCAGCACGGGAACAATCATGGGCAGCGACCCCCCGGGGACTCCCGCAGTCCCGATTCCAGCCAAAACAGCCATCACCACCACCAAAAGTTGCTGCGACCAGGTCAGGGGGACGCCAAAGAACTGCGCAAGGAACAAAACGGTCACGCCCTCGAAGAGCGCCGTACCGTTCTGGTTCGCGGTCGAGCCAAGCGTAAGCACAAAGTTGCCCACGTCGCGCGGGATCCCCAAGCGCTCTTGGGCAAGGCGCAAGGTTAGCGGGAGCGTCGCGTTTGACGAGCTGGTGGAGAAAGCGGTGAGCAACACAGGGGAAGCCGCGCGGAAAAATCTCAGGGGCGGAATGCCTGCCGCGAACCGCAGGAGAATGGAGTACGTAACGAAGTGATGCAACGCCAAGCCGAGCAACACGACAAGCACGAACGCAGCAAGATTGCGCAAAACTCCGAAGCCAAAGCGCGCCGTCAAGCTGAAGAGCAGGCAGGCGACTCCATAAGGCGCAATGCGCATAGCGAGGGCGACGATCGCCATCGTTACTTCGTACAGCCCTTCCAGAAATGCGGTCAGCGTTTGAATTCGCTCGGGAGGCGCAAGAGTGAGGCCGATCCCGAACACAAGGGCAAAGAACATCACCGCCAGCATGTCCCCCTGCGCCGCCGCTCGCACCGGATTGTCTGGCAGAATCCGGAACAACGCTCCTAGTCCGGGAGCCGTCTCGGCGGCTGCCACAGAGAGGCGGCCTTCCTGCGCAGTTCCGCGCAGGTTCGCGCGCATAGCCTCCGCCATGCCTTCGCCAGGGCGGATCGTGTTCACCAGCAGAATCCCGATCAGCACCGCCAAGGTAGAAATGACCACGGTCACAAGCAGCGTACGTACGCCGACTCTGCCAACTGCTCGCAAGTCACCAAGTCCCAGCACACCCAAGCTCAATGCTGACAAAAGCAAGGGTACAACAATCATGAAAATCAAGCGTAGGAACAAATGACCGAGAGGCTCGGTGATCCCCTCTACAAACCACATCAAGGCGGCCGAGCCGCCCCAAAGTGCATTCATCACTCCCCCGGCAAGGGCCCCGACAATGAGTCCCATGAGCATGGCACGATACGACCGGTCAGCGGAGTGGCGCAGGACGGAATCCTCTCCTTCAGCGCCCTGGCTGGAGGATTTTGCGTCTAGCGTCATAAGCGGCGCTGGTATAAGCGGTGATGTCGTCTGCGCCAAGGCGGAGCGCATTTTGACAAAGGAGCCCAACCGCGATGAAAACCTTTCTTCCGAGTCATCCGTGCCGTTTCCTTTGCGCCGCTTGTTTCGTGGCCTTCTGCATCTGGCTCCAGCCCGGACTGCTCAGTGCGCAAAGTGTCAACTGCGTTCACCTGATGCCCCTTTTTCAAAGGGGCCTCAGTGACGCGGAGATTGCCGCCGGAGCCCAGTTGCCCCTTGCCGTCGTTCAAGCGTGTCGGAACGAGCTATCACGGCCCCTGCCAGCCGGGCCAGCTGGAGCACCTCCGATGGGCGCGGCGGGACCTCCGCCAGCCGGCGCGGCAGGCAAGCCCCCCGGGGGTGCTGCGGGACCTCCTCCCATGGGGGCGCCAGGGCCACCGCCCGTGGGTTCGGATATCCGGCGGCTCCCCGCTCGCTGAGGGAAGCTCGTACCATCCCGGCGTGGTCACCGGCTCGCCTCCGGTGAGCGCTCTCGAGAGGGGAGGAACGTTTGCACTAGGGACAGCCGCAGCGCCTCGACTCTGGCGAGGGAGGGTACGACCAACCAGTGTCACTTCAAGTCTGCACCTGAGCCCGCCGTACTGTCCGTGTGCAGCCACTCCGGACGCCACCTCTATCGCGTTTGCGGCGTTGGGGCACTTGGGCTCGGTGTGCCCACGCGAAATTGCGTGCGGTGCCCGATCGTCCAGGGCCGGTACAGCAAATACTCGTGCTCGCGCAGAAGCTTTTCGTGTTGGTCCGCACTCAGCTTCTCCAGGATTTCGATCTTACTCCGGTTCGCCGCGCCCCACTGTTGGGCGAAACCGGCCTCCCAGGACGCCGCCGCTTCCCGTGCCGCATTCCAATCTCGCCTTCGCACCGCCTCTTCAAAACGGTCTCGCGCAGCATTTTGTTTGCGGACGGAATCATTCATCTCTCGCTGTGCCTGCAGCATGACGGCGTCCATGCTCTTGCGCTGCTCTTCGCTGAGGCTCAGAGATTCCACCAGGTCCGCCTGATTCCACCAGTACTGGGTCATGTCGGGACTGGGCGAAGGGCGTGCCGCCACCGTCGCCTGTGCTGCGCGCGTCTGTTCGATCTGCGGGATCACGAAGCGCAAGGTCGGTAGCGGCTGCTGCGCTTTCCCCTTTTCTGGCCAAAAACCGCAAGCCACCCCAAGTGCGAAAACAACCACCGTAACACGGTCCTGCATGAAGCCTTCTCCCACCGGTCGCGATCGTCCGTCAACAGAGACGGCCCCTTATAGGCACGATGCAGTGGCAAAACCAAGCGGCTGTTCCACCGAGAATCCCGCTTGCTATACGGAAAGGCTGCCATGAATGGGAGAGAAGATCGAAAGCATCACGCGCAAGACGTAAGCCGCGTGCGCTGCGCCGTGATCACGGTCAGCGATACCCGCACCCCCGAATCCGACACGAGCGGTCAGCTCATCCGCACGCTGCTGGAAGAGGCTGGTCACTCTGTTGAGCAGTACCGTGTCCTTCAAGACGAACCCGCTCTGATTGTGGCCGCGTTGCAAACCCTTCCCGACTCCACTGCCGCTGTGATCGTCAATGGCGGTACCGGCCTGGCAAGACGCGACCGGACGTTCGAAACGCTGCGCCGCATCTTTGACAAGGAAATCACCGGGTTTGGCGAATTGTTTCGGATGTTGAGCTACGCAGAAATCGGGGCCGCGGCGATGTTGAGCCGGGCCACTGCCGGGGTAATCGGCCGAAGGGTGGTCTTCTCCATGCCCGGCGCCCCGCGAGCAGTAGAGCTGGCCATGAAAAAGCTGGTGCTGCCGCAACTCGGCCACGTAGTCGGCCTCGTTCGCGGGCCACAAGGCTGAGTCATGCGGGTTTTGGTACGCTACTTTGCCGCCGCCCGGGAACGGAGCGGCACGACCGAAGAGTGGATCGAAGTAGAAGAAAGCGCCACTCTCGCAGGCCTCTGGAGCCTCTTGGTACAAAGGCACCCGGCGTTGGCCGGGCTCGGTTCGTGTATCTCCTTTGCGGTGAACCGAGAATATACGGACCGCCTCCACACCCTTCGCGACGGGGACGAGGTGGCACTGATCCCGCCGGTCAGTGGGGGATCAACGGGGGGATGTATCCATGATTGAACTGGTACAGGGGAAAATTGATCTGGAACGGGTCATCGCCGCGGTGAGTCACCCTGGCGCCGGAGCTACGGTGATTTTTGTCGGGACGACACGAGATCACAACGAAGGGCGCGAAGTAATCCGACTCGAGTACGAGGCTTACGAAGAAATGGCGATTTCGGAACTGCAGCGTTTGGTGCTCACCGCCCAAACACAGTGGCCCGAAACCCGGGCTGCCATTGCCCACCGATTGGGAGAGGTACCCCTTGGCGAACCGAGCGTAGTGATTGCGGTGAGTTCCCCGCATCGCGCGCAGGCATTCGCAGCCTGCCGCTTCCTCATCGATGAACTCAAGAAGAGCGTACCCATCTGGAAGAAGGAATTCTTTCAAGGCGGCGAAGTTTGGATCGGGACGCAGCAAGGCACTCCGCTGCCTTCGTCGTGGGTGCGACCCGATTCATAAACGCGTCTCGCCGTCTCCATTCCTCGCTACGCTGGGCACTCCACCGGCCCACCTCCCACAGCATCCCTGCTCTCTTTTGTATCCACGGCCGCAGCCGACTCTTGCACCCTCTCGCGCTCCCACCACAAGCCAAGTGCCGTCACCAGCAAAGCAACACCGAACACCCAACCCGCATTTCCCGGAAGGATCAAGGGCTCCGTGGGGATCATTGCCGTCCAGAGCACTAAAAACCAACTCATGCCTAACCGTCCTTTCTGGCTAATGCTCAGGACAACTAAGCATTGAACTCTCCTAAGAAAAGCCCTCAAGACATGAAAACGAAATTGAGTTCGGATTAAGGATCCACATGCTAGCTGGCTGGTAAGCGTCGAGTGACCTGTGCCACCGTGCGGAGATCACGGCGAAGAGAGAATGCTCGCGCACCGCGAGCGCTGGGTGGAGCGGCGGGGTACGCAGGCTGTCCTCAGGTAAACGATACTGGCAGATGTCAAACAAGCGTGTGCGTTCGTTGCTTGGAAGGTGACGGAAATGCGTTCCCTCACCGTTGGAGCCACCGCGGATCGACCATTGACAGAGGACGAGCTGTCCCATACTTAGGCAGGCAAAGTTGCTTCGCGGTGCGGGCGTAATTCAGCGGTAGAATGCCAGCTTCCCAAGCTGGACGTCGCCGGTTCGAACCCGGTCGCCCGCTTTTCCCTCCCCTAACGCCGCGTGTTGAACGCGGGATCAGAAGTCGCTCTGGTCGACGACGTCGAGCACCACCGGAGTCGCGTTATTGCTGGTGTTGACCTCTCCCTCGCGAGCGGAAGCCCTGACCCACAACGTGCAGCGACTCGGTGATCGCCGGTTTACTGAGTAAAAGCCACCGCTCGGGGGGGTAAGTGTCACAAAACCGCTGAGCGCCTTACCCGGAGCGATCACCACCGTGTGTTGGTCCCCGACTTCGGGTCCAAAATCCCACCCCCCCAAGGTCCCTGCTGGGCAGTCGCCGTCGTCCACCGCGACTTCCACCTGCCGCTGCACGGCCGCTTCCTGGTCCACGTTCCACAACCGCACGCGAATGTCTCTGACAGCAAAGGGAGCAGTCCGACTCAAGGTAATCCGCACAGGGTTCACAGCCGCCACCACCGTATCGGGCCCAAGTGAAAGGCGCGCCCCGCCGGAGCTCTCGTTACCGTCAATGACATTGATCACAAGCGGAATCCTATTGTTGCCGGGGTTTTGATCCGAAGCATCTGTGGCACTGCGCACCTCGATCTGAGCCGTGCAACGAAACGGGCTCTGCGCCGTGCCGCTAATGTCGGCCGCCCGGGCGCGGATGGTCACGCTTGCTTTGCGAGCTTTTCCGCCGTTGAGAGTGACCGAAGATTGCGCTCCCGGTAGAATTGCATCAAAGTCCGCATCGCTGACCAGGTCGCCAGGACAATCTCCCGGTTCTACGACGACCTCGGCACTGCGGGTCGTCGCCACCGAGCTAGGCAGCGCTGCCGCGTCCTCGATCGTAATCGTCACCTGCTTTCGCCCCTCTTCGCTCCCGCGCGGGATACGGAGGTTGACTGGGGGACGCGGCCTCACCACCAAGTCGGGCACAGGCGTACCGTACAGAAATGCGAGTCCCGCAAGGTCGTCGCTCCGAAGAGACGCGCAGCGGCCGTCGAAGTGAGCCGTGGGGGCCATGGTAGCAGTCCGGTCGGTGGAGTGTCCGAGTCCGATCGTGTGGCCCAGTTCGTGAGTCGCGACTTCGGCCAAGTTGCATTCTGTCCAAATGCCACAATCTTCCCAGCCATCGTTGAAGACAATCTTGCCCACGACGATCGGACTGAAGTTCGCGCCGGCGTATGGTCTCGTTGTGCTCGAAGTACAGAAACCGCCCAGGGCGAGAATCCCCGAACAGCTCACAGGGTTTGCGACTTCCTGGAACGGGTCCCCAAAGCTAATGCGGCTCTCCTCCGGGCAGCCTGCGAAAGGCCCCGGGGGGACCGTGCCCGCCACCTCGAGCCGTAAAAACCCCTCATTGCTCCAAGCGGCCATGCCCTGCTCCACGGCAGCCCGGGAGGTATCGCTATCGAGGGGAGCCTGGGCACCGGTCCCGAAGTAGTACGGGACGGGTAATCCTAAATCGGCCTCGAACCAACGTGCCTGGGCCAACAAACTAAAGGGGGCTTCAAAGGATACAAACTCATCCGACGAATCCGGCAGTTGGACCTCGCGGCGCGGGTACCCCTTCCGGGAAAATACTCGCTGGACCTCTTCAATGACCGCTGCAGCGTCTCGCTCGCTTGGGCCCGGATGCGGCTCGAACCGTCTGCTTCGCGGGTCGAACAATGCCGCTCCTTCCAAGTCGCGTCTGGCGCGCCATTTTCCTCCCGTATCAGGCAGGAGGGCGTACTTTCCGAGTGCGAGGTTTGTTGTCTGCCACGAACCGTCGGAGGTACGGCGGACGAAGACCAAGACCCGCTCTCCGGGCCGGTACTTCGGGGCACCGAATACCTTTTCCAACCGGTCCGCAACCTGCCCGCCCCATTCCACTAGCTCCACCGTCCCTTTCGAGAGGTTACCGGCAATCACCTCTGTTACCTCGAGCACCACTCGCGTGCGTACGCCACCGTTGCGGCCAGGTTCCGACCCAAGCCGTAACACCCTGCCCACAACGACTGCGTCCGACTGCTCCGCCAGGGGCCCATCTCCCGCGTAGACTAAGGTAGTAGCCTGGGCCTTCGGGCTCACCCCGCTCAGGCAGGCCAATGCTACCCACGCCCAGAACTGCACAAACTTCCGCCGGCTGCGCTTCCAGGATTTCCAGCTCATGAACCACTCCCGGCCAGGCCCCCGAAGCGAAGCGCGTACCAAGGCCAGATTTATGCCAGTGCGTCATCTACAGCGAAAAACGCAAAGCAAGGGCGGTGCAAAGTTACCGCAAGCCCTGAAACTGGCACCAAGCATGACACGGCCGAAGCAGCTCAATCATTGTTCCTGCACTTCGCTCCCGGAGCGAGGTTTGGCGAGCAAGCGCGCGTCCCCCGCCGAGCTAGACGTACTCCATACCCAGTGGCATGAGGTCACCCAACAAAACGCAGCGATAAGGAGGCCGTACACACATGGATGAAACCTTGCGCACGCTCGCAGATCGGGCAGCCATCACAGACTTGCTGCACCGTTACGCCCGCGCCGTGGACGAACGAGACTGGGATCTGTTCGCAGATTGCTTCACGGACAACGCCGCAATTGACTACACGGCAGTCGGTGGCATTCAGGGGGATTTAGGCACGATCCGATCGTGGCTCGCCGACGTGCTCCGGCATTTTCGCCTCATCCAGCACATCATTACGAATGTCGAAATCGAGCTGGCCGGCGACACGGCCACTTGCCGTTCGTACTTGCTCAACCCAATGGGCATCGCTGGCGAAAACGGGGTTCTCACCGTCTTCCTAGACAGCGCCATTTACCGAGACCGCCTGGTTCGTACCGAACGTGGCTGGCGAATTGCTTCGCGAACGATCGAGCCAACGTTCTCGACCCGCCACCATTCGCTCCTGTTACGCACAGTCTCACCCCAGGTCTCCTGAGCGCAGGCTTCTCCAGGCCTAGCGTGGCTGAATCGAGTGCCCGTGAGGACTCAAACAGAGAACGCGTTTCGTTTCTTGCGCCTCCGACCCCCTCTACGGCAGTGGCCAGGGCACGCTGGCTGGCAAGGCGCCAGACTTGCTCGGACGGCCGGCAATGTCTGCAAACCGTCTCCGCCGCGTGCCCTCCTTGATCTGGCTTCTGGTTGGCCTCATCGCCGGTGATTTGTACGCGCTGCACCACTTCTTTTCCTTCCCTCCCGCATCCTGCGCAGCGCTTGTGGCGAGTTCGTTTGCCCTGTGGAGAACGAGTTCCGCAGCGCGGCCGGTCGCGCTACTGGCGGCCGCGTTTGTTGTCGGCGCCTTCCGTGCGCAACAGGTTTATCGCCCCGCGCTGCCGGCCAACCACGTAGCCCACTTGGCTCATGGTGAGCCTGTTTACGTCGAGGGCCGCGTCCAGCGGAGCTCTGTCGGTCAGCCACGCAGGGCGGCCCTCGTCTTGGCTGCGGAGAGAGTCCGCCGCCACGGGGAATGGATACCAGCCAGCGGACTGATCCGAGTACGCATCCACGAGGTCTCCCACACATGGGCACCGGGCCAGCCCGTTCGGGCTTTTTTGAAACTGCGCCGTCCTCGTAACTTTGGGAACCCCGGGGAGTTTCACTACGAGGCGTACCTGGCCCGCGAAAAGATTTACGTCACAGCGTTTCTCTCGTCGGACCAAGCACTCGAACGCACGGCGCCCTTTCCTCCGCATGCATGGTCTGCGCTCGATCGCTGGCGCACCGCCATCGCCCGACTGTTTTCCTCCGGCAGAGATCCTGACACGGCAGCGATTCTCACTGCCCTCATCCTCGGGGATCAGGGCGGGATTACCCCGGAGCTGCGCCAGGCATTCAGCCGCGCCGGGGTCAGCCACGTGTTGTCCATCTCCGGGCTTCACGTGGGCTTGGTCGGGGGAACGAGCTTTGTCATCTTTCGCTGGCTCCTGAGTCGGAGTGAATGGCTTCTGCTGCGCACCAGCGTGCCCACGCTGGCCATGCTCGTCTCGCTCGCTCCGGTCGGCGTTTATGCGCTGCTGGCTGGCGGGCAAATTCCGGTTCGTAGATCGGTGTGTATGCTTGCGGCGGTGGCGTGTGCGCTGGCCACGAGGAGGCTCACAAATCCGTATGTCGTGCTCACTGCGGCGGCTTTCCTGATCCTCCTCACCCTCCCGGGCGCGGCCGCCGACATTTCGTTCCAACTGAGCTTTGTTGCTGTAGCCGTGCTCATTGCTGCGTCGAACCGTTTCCAGCAGTGGTGGCCGCCGCAACCACCGAAGCCACGATCTATCTATCGGACCCAAGGCGAACGGATCGTGCGGAGCTTCGCGGCTGCCGGATTCCTTGCACTTTGCGCAGGTTTGGGCACGGCTCCATGGACTCTTTGGCACTTCCAACAAGCCTCGCTCATAAGCCCCGCCGCAAATCTTCTTGTGGTTCCGGTTTTGGGTTCCGCGGCAGTGGTTCTCGGCCTCGCTAGCGCCTTTTCTCTGCCTGTGAGCGAGTCGCTAGCAGCAATCTTCGCAGTACTCGCGCAGTACTCCGTAGCGGCGGGCTGGCGGCTCACTGCCTGGTTTGCGGCTCTGCCTCTCGCCGCGCTGCGGCTGCCTACTCCGACCCTCGTCGAACTCGCCGCAAGTGCCGTCGCACTGGCAGCTTTTCTGGCTCGCCCAACACACCTTCGCCGGAAAGCCCGATATGTGGCCCTTGGCCTTCTCCTGACTGCCGCCGTGAACCGGGTGGTCGCTCGATGGCCCGGCCAGGCGCTGGAATTTCAATTTTTGAGCGTGGGCCAAGCAGACGCAACCTTGGTTGTGTTTCCGAGTGGCAGGCGCTGGCTCGTCGACGCGGGCGGCATCCCCGGAACCTTCGACACGGGGGAGCGGGTGATTGGCCCCGTTCTGTTTGGCTTCGGGTATCACCGTCTCGATGCCTTGGTCTTGACCCACCCCCAGTTCGATCATTACGGCGCGATGCCGTTTTTGGCAGACGCGTTTGCGCCGCACTGGTTCTTCTCCAACGGTCAGACCTCCGATGCCGTCTCGTACTCCGCGCTCGAGCGCCGCTTAGGAACACGAGGCACGCGCAGGAGAAGCCTCTGGGCAGGCTGCTATTTAGCCGATAGTGGGGTTCGCGTCACGGTACTCTGGCCTGCTCCAAACAGCCCTGAGCGCAACCCGAACGATCACTCCCTCGTCCTCCTCTTCGAGTACGCCGGGCGAAACGTGCTGTTGCCTGGCGACATGGAAAGACAAGTGGAACTTCAACTGGTTTCTCGATACGGACCAGCACTACAGGCCGACGTGGTAAAGGCTCCTCATCACGGCAGCCGCACGTCCAGCACGGCGGAGTTGATTAACGCGACAAACCCGAAGCTGGTGATCTTCTCCGTCGGCCATCAAAACCGCTTTCGCCTCCCACACCGCAGCGTGATCGCTGCATACGCCCGCTCCGGCAGCCGGATTTTACGCACGGACTGGGACGGCATGATCACCGTACGAATCGAGGCGTCCGGGAGACTCCGCTGGCGAGCGCAACGCAGCCCATGGAATCGCTGGCAAATGGAAACGGCCAGCCCCGGTGACCGAGCCTCCCGAGGGCAGGGGCGTTCCGCTTCCGGTTCGTTCGTTGACTGGAACTGTCCGCAACGGTAAGCGAGCAACCACCCCTGCCATGCATCCTACCTTCAAGCAAATGATGAATGAGGTGGTAGCGTACGGCAGCTGCTGCGAGTGCGGGAGCTGCGTTCTGGTGTGCCCCCACAACGTCATCGACTACGTAGACGGAAAGCCCAAGCAAGTGGCGAAAGCCACTCTTCCATTTGACTATTGTGGCATCAGTGAAGGAATCGGCTGCGATTGTTGCGCGCAAGTGTGCCCACGGCTGGGAGAGCGCGAACACCACTTGCGCGACCAGCTGTTCGACCCGGCGCAGACCATTACCGGTACGTTCGGAGCCTATCGCCGCATTGTTGTGGCACGGAGCACCGATCCGAGGGTTCTTGCTCGCTGTGAGGACGGCGGAGTGGTTACGACCCTTCTCTGTTGGGGCTTGACGAACGGGCGATTCGACGGAGCGGTGGTGTCCGCCACGGACGCCACGCGACCTTGCGAGCCGTACCCGCGGGCGATCCGCACGGTAGACGAAGCCATCGCTGCGGCGAGTTCCTGGTATACGTACTGCCCCAATAATCTCGCGCTAGCTGATGCGGAAAAGCAGGGCCTCGAACGTGTCGCCTTCGTGGGAGTGCCGTGCCAGATCACCCCTGTTCGCAAGATGCAATTGGTGGACCCCAGCTTCCTCGACAACGGCCGCAAAAAGGAGAAAATCATTGTCAAGCAGCGCCACTTTCTCAAAGGCTTCGGCGAACGGGTGGCCTTGACTATTGGATTGTTGTGCAGCGAGGTCTTCGACTTTCGGGAGCTCATGCGGGACACACTGGAGCAACGTCTCGGTATTCCTCTGTCGGAAGTTCGCCAGTTCAATGTCAAGGGCAAGGTACAGGTGTACAAGAAAAACGGCGAACTCGTTGAACTGAGTCTCCGTTCCATGCAGGAGTACGCGCGCCCAGAGTGCCATCACTGCGGGGACTTCTCGGCAGAAGTTGCAGATCTGTCCTGTGGAGGCGTCGGAGCGAATGGGTGGACAATCACCATTATCCGTTCGGCCTTGGGCGAAGAAGTGTTTTCCGCCTTGGAGCGGGAGGGACTCGTTACTACACGTCCGATCGAGGAATTCGAAAAGTCGCTGAAAGTGCTTCTGCGACTGGCACGCAAACAACGGCAGCGAGTGCCCGTACCTCCCGGACGAGACGAGGCGTGGGTTCGGCCACCTGGTTTTGCTAGCGAATGAGCGGTACTCGGCTGACCATGGCGGAAACCTCGCGCCGTCCCCCTAAGTTTCCCCCGCACTATCTCGAGCAGTTGATCGAGAGTTCCCCTGATATCGTCATCGCTGTCGATCGCACCGGCACGATCGTGTATTACAACGACGGGGCAGAGAAGAACCTTGGTTACACGGCTGCCGAAATCCTGGGCGAAAAAGTCACCAAGGTGTACCCGTCCATGGAGGAGGCCAAGCGGGTCATGGCCGCGATGCGCAGCGAGGAGTTCGGGGGACCCGGCAAACTCAAAAACTTCGAGACTACCTTCGTGGATCGTTGGGGCGAACGCATTCCGGTTGCCATTTCAGGGTCCATTCTGTGCGATGACGTGGGTTTTGAAATCGGATCGATCGGCTTCGCCAAGGATCTGCGCGACATTCGCCGGAAGGATCGCCTCGCAACCCTGGGAGAAGTGGCTGTGGCCGTGTGCCACGAAATCAACAACCCACTCGAAGCAATTGTCAACCAAATCGAACTTCTCGATCGCTATGTGCGCGGGATCAGCGACGACGAACGAGCCCTCGTCGAGGAAGAACGCATCGAAGCAATCCGGCGGGAACTGGCGAAGATTCAGAGCGCGGTCAACCGGCTGGTGGAGCTTTCCAAAGGCGCGCAATACCGCACTCGCGAATACCTCGAGGGAACGCAGATGACCGACCTGCAGGAACCCGGCCCCTCAAGCTCCGAGCAAAAACGGGGGCTTGCAGGGCTGCGGGTCCTCGTTGTCGACGACGACGTTGGTGTTTGCCACTCACTGCGTGACCTGCTCAAAGCCGAAGGATGCCACGTTCTTGAGGCGCACGGAGGGTTAGAAGCGCTGCGCATTTTCGAGAGCGAAAAAGTCGATTTGGTGATCAGCGACGTGGTGATGCCCGATTTGGACGGGTACGACCTGTACATGGAGGTGCGGAACCGCGGCAACACCCCGGTGATCCTGATGACCGGGTATTATTACGATCGGGATCACGTCATCAAGCGAAGCCGCCTTCAAGGTTTGCAGGGGGTGTTGTTCAAGAAGCCGGTTGATCCCGACAGGCTCAAGAAGTTAATTCACGACCTCACGGCGCCGGGGCGCTTGGCGGCGAGTGCAACGGCGAACGCGCCGGCGTAGCAGGCGTACGCCGCGGCGTGATTGTCCGGGTCGCAGTTGGGGCGGGTGCAACCCACAGGGTCACACGCCCCCCAGGCGTGTCAAAGGTCGCCCGTTCGTCTGCAATCGAAACCAGCCGTCCGAGTCCTGGAACTTCGTCCCCCTTGCGATACAGCCCGTGCTCCCCTTTGGGCGACTCGACCACCGCGAACAACTGCCCAGCGTTTTCTGCCACTCCCGCCAGCCGATAACTCGAGGGAGGCGTCGCTACGACCAGCGGCACGCTCGGCGTCGGAGAAGCCGTCGGCGATAGGGACGGCGCAACCCCGACGCTTGTGTTTTGCCGGCTCCCCTCGCTTGGCAAGAGCGAGCGAACCAACCAAACTAAGCCGATCACGGTCAAGGTCGTGCACACTCCCGCCAAAAAAGGCTTCAAACGCTCAGACATGACTCACCCACTGTGCCACCGCTGCCAGCCCTCGCGATGAGATCACCATTCCGCCAACGCAGCAAGGAGTTCGCGTACTACTGGGGCACAGTTTGCGCTTGGCTCCTCCTGATCTCGGCACTTTCGACCGACCCTTTTTCCGCTCAGAACACGCATCGTTACATCGATCCCATCCTGCGCTGGCTGTTCCCGGAACTCTCTCCAGCCGGGTTTGCGGTCGCCCATACGATCATCCGTAAGTCCGGTCACTTCACTGAATTTTTCATCCTCGGTCTGCTCGTATTCTGGGCTCTCAGGCGCGGCCGGCAACCAGCTTGGCAGTGGAGCTGGTGCGTGCAAGCGGTCGCGTTCTGCTGCGGTTGGGCGCTGCTCGACGAACTCCATCAGTCTTTTGTTCTCACCCGAACCGCGTCGCTCGCGGACAGCGCCATCGACTCTCTTGGAGCGGCGGCCAGTCAGGTGCTCATCTGGTTCCGGCGGACCTTCCCAAGATTGCGCTCCCCAAACGCAGGTACGTCAGCCCCCTCTTTACCTGACCGCCAATCCTCGGCATAGCGGGCGTGTGCCGCGGGACGAAACTCGGCTTGCCGTTCGACTCAAGACACTGCTCCAGGTGGAGGAGGGCCTCTGGGCGCGCGGCTTCACGTACGTGGCTGGCTGCGACGAGGCGGGAGTCGGCCCATTGGCGGGTCCCGTCGTGGCGGCCGCTGTGATCCTACCGCAGGATTCGCTGATTCTAGGGATTGACGACTCGAAGGTTCTGTCTCCATTGCGACGCACGGAACTGGCGGAAAAGATTCGGTCACGGGCGGTGGCTTGGGCCATTGGTATCGCCGACGTCGCGGAGATTGACCGCTTGAATATCTACCAAGCCAGCTTGCTGGCCTTGCGCCGGGCGGTCCAGGGCCTCTCTGTGCGACCAGATCACATTGTCACCGACGCTCGGCGGCTCGATGGGTTACCCATCCCGCAGCTTGCTTTGGTTCGTGGTGACGCGCGAAGTTATTCGGTCGCCGCGGCTTCCATCCTGGCAAAGGTTCACCGCGACATGTTGATGCGCCAGTACCACGAGCAATTCCCCTTCTACGGCTTTGATCGGAACGTCGGGTACGGCACACCAGAACATTTCGCCGCGCTCAAGCAACACGGCCCGTGCCCGCTGCACCGCCGCTCGTTTGCGCCCGTCCGGCAACTTGTGCTGTTCGGCCGCGAGACGAAACCGCCTGCCAAGCCCACCAGACGGCGCTAAGAGGAGGGCATGGCGCTGCGTGCGGTTTTGTTCGATCTTGGCGGGGTGGTGGTGGAATCCCCGTTCGCGGCGATTCGCGCCTTTGAAGTTCGCCACCACCTTCCGCTCGGGTTCATCAACTCGCTGATCGCGACCACCGGATCAGAGGGCGCCTGGGCCCGTTTGGAACGCGGCGAACTGGACATGGATTCGTTCTACTCGGCGTTCGAAGCCGAAGCAGCTGCGGCTGGCGTGCAATTGTCAGCCGGGCACCTGCTTCGGGCACTACAATTAACAATGCAACCACGGCCGGCGATGCTGCAAGCGATCCAGCGGATCCGCGCCCGCGGCCTGCGCACGGGCGCAATCACGAATAACTGGATCGATTCCTCCGCGCGCGTACAGCCTCTGCGCGAGTACTTCGATGTTTTCATCGAATCTGCGCGCACTGGAATCCGCAAACCCGATCCGCGGATTTACGAGTTAGCCTGCCGCGAGCTCCGTGTGCGGTTCGACGAAGCCGTCTTCTTGGACGATATTGGAGCGAACCTGAAAAGCGCACGGGCCCTTGGCATGGTTACAATCAAGGTCACCGACCCAAACTCGGCTCTTGCCGAACTCGAGGGTCTCCTCGGGTTCCCGCTCAGCTAAGCTCCGCATTCGCCCCCGCGAACGGTTGAGCTTTACGGCAAAATCCATAGAATGCCTCGAGGGAGGTGATCGCTATGGCAGTCACGGTCAAGCCCATCGTCCTGTGGAGGAAGCAAGCAACTCACGCACCGGGCGTACTGGCGGAAACGCTCGAGCCCCTGGCAGCGGCGGGGACAAGCCTGCGTGTCGTTATGGGCTACGCGCTCGGCGAGAGCGGCCAAGCCGCTGTGGAGGTCTTCCCTATCACCGGGAAGAAGGCCACTGCGGCGGCATCACAGGCGGGTCTCTCCTCTTCGCAAATCGCCGCTCTGCTCGTAGAGGGCGATGACCGGCCTGGCCTCGGGGCAGCGATGGCCCGGGCCATCGCCAACGCCGGAGTGAACATCGAGTTTGTCGTCGCGCAAACCGTGGGCAAAAAGTTTGCCGCGGTTTTTGGTTTCCGCACGGCGGACGAGGCAAAACAGGCAGCAAAGGCAATCAAGGCGGCCGCAAAGCCAGCACCGGCGCGCAAGGTAAAGGCTGGCCGTAAGCGATAAACCGGCTTGCCCGGGCTCGCCTGTGCTTCCGCCGAGTCGGCTTTTGCCCGGGCGTCGCAAGGCGTGGAGACCGTGGCGCTGGCGGCCTTTTTCGCCATGGCAATACTGGCGGCTATCCCCGCGCTCTCGGAGAGCCGCCCTCGGAAGTAACGACCGTGCTTGCGGCAGCTAAGCCCAACCTGGCATTGCTCCCGTACATACGTGCGGTACTCAACGGCCGGTCGCCTCGGCACGGGCCGACGTGGTCTTTGACTTCGGTGCCCTCGGCATCACTTCCCGTGATTGCCGCAGGCGTTCTGCCAAAGCGAGGACTGCCTCCCCATATGCTGTGGAGCGATTGTATGCCCACAAAGCAGCACGTTTCTCCGCAGAAGTAGCGCGCCGATGCCACCCGTGAGCGCGCAAGTACTCGGCGGCGGACAATGCTGCGTCTTCGATCTGAAACAAATCTACCCGGCCGTCGCCGTTCCCGTCGCGGCCAAAACGCAAATAACTCGTCGGAAGAAACTGCGCCCAGCCGAAAGCTCCGGCTGAAGAGCCGCGAAGTTCCAACACAGGAACACCCAGTTGCCGCGCCACAGAAAAGCAAGCCTTCACCTCCGGAAAAAAGGTGTTCTCGAGATACCGCGCCCGCGAACGGACCTGCGACTCGAGATCCGGAGAACACTCCTCTCCGCACAGCCGTGCGGCGTTCTCAGCCAGATTGCCGGGCTCGTTTGCCATCGCCAGCCGCGCCAGGCGGTAAAAGATCACTTCACGGCCGAAGTTTTGGCCGCAACGCGTCTCGACGGTAAGCAACGAGGCGAGGAGCGAGGCCGGGATCGAGGTTTGCCGCTCGACCCGATCGAGTACGGTCCGGTGCGCCGCCAAGCAGCGACGAGCCAAACGCACGGTCTCCGGGCGCAGGATCAGCCGGTATCGCCACGCCGATTCTACAGGTGCGGGTGAGAAACTCATGCCCTCGAACGGAGGTAAGCGAGGATCCGAGAAAACGGCTTTCACCTCCTGCGCATCCACTCCTTCGGCGATCAGCTTCTCCACTAGCCAGTCCCAACCGCGCCAGCGACTTCGGGCCTCGGCTGGCGCCACAGACGCGGCCAACAGACCAAGCAAGCACCCGAGCGTCGTCGCCCTTCTTGCATGCGTAGCCCGTCGCTGACCTCGTTGACCCTGAGCCATCCCTACCCGCGGACACTGCATCTTCAGCAAAGTTGATGGCTAGACTTATCGGCACCTTGCCTGCAACATTTGCGGCCGTGTGTCACTCTGCAGCGGCGAGACATCTGGTGCTTCTCTTAAGTACTTTGCTGTGCGTTCCGGCGCGCGCAGCTCGGACGCCGCGAATCGTGAACGGTTCGCCCACCCCAGACTTTCCGGCCGCGGCGCTCGTGATCCTTTACACGAGTTCCTCTCGCTCGGCTGTAAGCGGACTTTGTTCCGGAACCCTGATCGGCTGTCACACAGTGGTCACGGCCGGGCACTGCGTGTGTGACGAGTCCGCCGACAATTACGAAAGCTGCCTCGCCGCTGGCATCGTGCCGCCGGGGCGCGTCGAAGTCTTTTTGCCCAATGCCGGGGTCCTGCCAGTGGCGCAGGTGTTCCTTCACCCCGCGTACGAATTCGGAGTGCGGGGCGACCTCGCCGTTCTCGTTTTGCAAGAAGCTGTCGATGGAGTCGCACCCGTACCCCTCAACGATCAACCACCTGCACTCGGAAGCGAGGCGCTCGTGATTGGTTACGGCACTACGCGCGGCGGTTTTCGCGCGGTTGACGATACCGGTATCAAGCGATTCGGCACCGTCGTCCTTGACGAATGTCCCACGGACGTCCCTATTGCAACAAACCTATGCTGGAATTTCTCTGGCGCAGGGAGCAACACCTGCGGTGGTGATTCCGGTGGCGGGCTCTATGTTTCGAGAGCTGCCAATTACCTGCTTGCGGGAGTCGTGTCGGGCGGGAGTTCTTTCGACTGCCAGGCTCCCGACCAATCGTTCGCGACTTCGGTTGCGGCCCACCGTTCTTGGATCGCAGAAACAGCGGGACCCGACCTTGGACGCGCTTGCAGTTCCCGGGGGCTGGTCCATGAGCCGCCGAATCAGGTTGAATCTTGGCAAGCCGCCCTCTCCGCGGCGTCGCCAGAGGTGGAGTGGCAAGTTGCTGTACCCGAAGGTGCCCAGGAGCTGGTCGTTACGTTCAACGGGCAGACCGCTACCAGCGGCCCGTTCATGCAACTGAACAACGACTTCGACCTCTTTGTGCGTCCAACCCAGAGCCTGCCAGACGTTTGGGCCTGCCAAGACCTGAATCCCAACAACTGGGGAAGTTGCCGCGTCACAGCGCCGATTCCGGGCCCCTGGACGGTTCGCATCCGCCGGGTCCAGGGAGAGGGGCAGATTCAAGCAACGGCAACCGTGTTCGCGGCGCCCAAGCCGTGTAGCGCAGACTGCAATCAGGACGGAGCCGTGGACGTGGCGGAACTCGTGCGTGCAGTGTCGATCGCTCTGGGTGAAAATCCCGTTTCCGTTTGCCCAGCAGCAGACACAAACAACGATGGGGAAGTCACGGTCGACGAGATTATCCGCGGCGTCGAAAACGCGTTGAACGGATGCGTGTGAAGGCCCAAAGAATCCTTGACCCAAGACAAAACGGCGCGGGACTCATCACGGAGTCCCGCGCCGTTCTTCCTACCCGCACCAGTCGGTTACGCCAAAAGAGTCACGGCGTGCTCGGATTGTATACCGAAAGCGCCCAACCCATCCGTTCGTGGCCGTACCGATTCCACACAGGGTTCTTTCCACCCACGATTTGTGCATCTGTGTAATCCGGCGCACCCGAGCCGGAGCCGGTGCCACCGATCAAGCCTAAGTAAATGGTTCCTCCGATATACGTGGGGTGAGTATCATCAGACTGGATGTAGTCATAACTGGTGCTCGAGTTCACGAAGTGCGTGTTGGCATCGCGCAGAGTGGACTTGAGGGTCACCGTGATCCGTTGCACGTACGCGCTCTCTGTCTCTCCAGGGATATATCGAATCGCCTCGCTGTCGATTTGCCCATCCCCGTTCGAATCGTAGTCCGCAGCCATGTATTGAGCGAACACGTCCGCACAGGCAAACCCGTAACGCCGTGCCAAGTCGCAAGCCCGCCAGTTACTCCGCGCTAAGTATGGCAAGAATTTGTCCCGCTTATTGATCCGCTGGCCCGTCGTCGGATCCGTACATTTGCTGAGAGTATTGTCCGCGTTGTACCCCGGATAGTACAGGTTGGCGATGATTTTCAGGCGGGTGCCTGCGGCCGAGTACTGGTTGATGGCCTGCATGGCGCGCTCTTGGTAGTACGTGCAGTTGCTGAGCGCCGTGTCCAACACACCGTAGTTGCAGGTTCCCGTTTGCCCGGAAAAGTTACTGCGCGCCTGCAAAAAGTCATTCCCACACATCTCGAAGGTGACCACCCGCGTGTTGGAGGTCCGCATGTAAGAGCGCTCGGCAACGATCTTGTTTTTGTAAATGTCATCCGCTTTGGCACCAGATTTTGTGCGGCGGATGACCTCGATGTCCGCGTTCCACAACTTGGCCAGGTACTCGCCATCTACGTACGGAGCGGCCCGCTTCGCCACCCGCGAAAGCGATCCGTAGTAGCCCGCGTAAATCGAATCGCCGTAAGCCGTAATGCGGTACTTCGTGGTGGTCCCCGCCCGATCGATGGTCCACGACGAGTTCTGCGTCAGCGTGTTCGCCTGCGCTGGCAGACCCCACAACACTCCACTCAGGCCCACAACCAGCGCATAGCCCAACCCTCTTCTCATAACCTACCCTCCCTTCGCTGTTGCACCGTTTCCCGGTGCACGTTGCGCGCGCCTACCACGTTCGAGCCAAACAAAGCAAGAGGTCAGCAGACCACTTGCCCCTCCTCCAAGCACCCGCTGTAAGGGAAGCTAGGTTGGACCCGCCCCCTTCCGCAATCAGCTGGCTGCCTCTTTCGCCGCTACCTCGCCGCGTGCGGCCCGTACCACCAAGTGCTCCAGAATGTCCAGCCCACGCCTGACCTCTTCTTCCGAAGGCCCGTACGAGAAACGCGCGAAATGGTGGAAACGACTCGCGCGTTCAGGACGCCTTTGCCCCGGGTTGATGTCGAAGAAAATCCCTGGAACGGTGATCAACCCCGCTTCGAGGCCAGCGCGGAACAAGCCCATCCCAGTATTGAGCGGTGGCGGAAGAGCGGAAAGGTCGCCCCAGCAATAGAAGGCTCCCACTGGTTCGGAAACACGCACCCCCAGTTCGCGCAACCGCGCCAGCATGAAGTCCCGTTTGCGACGGAACACGGCACGGATCGCCGCCGCTTCCTGATCGGCGACGCTGCGCTCCAGCAAAGGAATCGCCGCGCGTTGCATCGGTCGCGAGCATCCACCTTCCAAAAAGCTGCCGGCGGAGGTGACCGCCTCGATGATGGAACGCGGCGCCACGGTCCATGCCACGCGGAATCCCGGGTACCGCCAGTTCTTGGTCAGTCCATCGAGAATGACGACGGGGTCGCTGTCCACATCGTCCACGTACGCCGCTGCCGAAATCGTTTCCGTGCCGTGCACATACACGTAGTGGCTGTAAAATTCGTCGAACACCAACGTGCAGCGGAACTCACGCGCCACTGCTACCCAGCGCTCCAACTCGACGCCGAAGATCCCGGCGCCCGTCGGGTTGGACGGATTGGACAGAATCACGGTCGAGAGCCCGCGGCCGAGGATCTCCTCGCTAAGTTCATCGGCAGAAAATTCGTACTCGGCCTCAGGCCGGCGGATCAGCGGAATGGGCACGAAGGTACCAAAAGAATCGAGTAGCTCCTCGTACGCGGTGTAGTCGGGAAGAAAGTGGCCGACATTGGTGCGCCCCAACGTCGAAACCAAACGTGTCAGCGCCGACCGGCCGCCTGGGCTGATCGCGACATTTTCGCGGGAATACTGGCTCCTCTTTCCCTTGCGGTATCGGGCGTTGTACAGAGCGGCAACCGCATCCCGCAGCTCAGGCAGGCCGTCAATGGGCGAGTACTCGAACTCCTCTGCAGAGGGCAGCTCCACATTGCGAAGGCGAGAAGGAGCACCAGGGAGCGGGCCCGTCTCGGGGGCACCCTGGCCCAAATTCGCCCATCGGTGGTCACCAGGCCGATACCCATGGCGCGCAGCCTCGGTCATGACGTAAATGACCCCGGTACGAGGAACCGGGCGAAAACCCGGAGGGACTTGCGCAGGCTTTCTCATCTCTTACCAAAAAAGCGTATACAAAAACCTTCCGCTAGTCTGCCACGAACTGCGTGCGGCTAGCGCTAGCGGCTCATAGGCGCTCCGGCGAGAACGCTGGTGAACCGTGAGCATCAGCAGGAGGTCCCATGAGCGGCAAAGAACAAGAGCGAAACCGTCGGTTTCAGGACTGCGCGTTGATTCTCGTCGATATCCAAAACGACTTTTGCCCCGGTGGATCCCTGGCGGTCCCAGAAGGCGACCAGGTCGTTCCGGTTGCCAACCGGCTGATGCCGTACTTTCCCGTGGTGGTCACCACGCAAGACTGGCACCCGCCGAACCACTGCTCGTTTCAGGCCCAAGGCGGCCCGTGGCCACCTCACTGCGTGCAAAACACACGCGGGGCAGAGCTGCACCCTGAGCTGGACCGAACTTACATCACCGATCAGGTGCGCAAGGGGTTCCTAGCGGAAAAAGACGCCTACTCCGGGTTCGAGGGAGTTGACGCACACGGCCGCTCTCTCGATGCCTTGCTGCGTACCAAGGGTGTGCACGAAGTGTACGTAGTCGGACTGGCAACGGATTACTGCGTCCGAGCCACGGTGCTGGACGCTCTCCACCTTGGCTTCAAAACGCACGCGGTGGTGGACGGCATGCGAGCCGTCAACGTTCAACCGGGAGATGACCGGAAAGCTCTCGCCGAAATGGAAGCTGCTGGAGCCGTCTTGGAAACGTCCGAGGCCATCCTGAACAGGTAATGGCGACGCGAGGGGCGGCTGCCGGGAACCCGCTGCACCCCTCGGCACCTCATCCCAGAACCCCAGCAGCGGCCAGCGCCCGTACGCGCTCCTCGCTGTAACCGAGCACCTCTCGCAGCACGGCCTCTGTGTCCCTGCCAGGTTCGACCGCCGCTTTTTCGAGTGCCGGGAGGCTTTCCCCGACCAGCCGCACCGGGCTCGGCATCAGATCGGTCCCGCATTCTTGCCACGGGCGAAATCCGATTCGTGCGCGAAAATGCGGATCGCGCGTAATCGAGCGTACGTCGTTTACAGGGGAGATGGGCGTGTTCACCTCCAGGCCGAATTGGACCCACTCTGCAGTGGTGCGAGTTGCGAAAATTGCGGCCAATTCCCGGCGAAGTTCCACATTCCCGCGGGCGTGGTCTGCCACCTTCGCTCCGGGGAACTTTTCGAACAGATCCGGCCGTCCCACACCGTAGGTAAAGTTTCGCCAGAACGCCTGCTCGGAGGCCATGAACAACACCATTCCATCTTTGGTCCTGTAAAATTGGTAACGAACCGAGTCGGTCATGCTGTTGTCGCCAACCGGCCGTCGAGGTCCTTTCCCGTCCCCGTCGTTGCCTGTTACCTCGGACTCGGGCCGCTCGTATGCCTTGTTCCCTTCGATCCCGTTCCAATTGAAGGCGGCGGCAGCATCGCTCTGCGCCACCTCCAGCCAACACGGTTTTCCCGTGGCCCGGGCTCGCAACAAGCCGGCCAGGATGCCCATGGCCGCGTAAAGGGGGCCGGCGTTGATGCCGATCGCAGTGTAGCTGGGGATGGTCGGGAACCCATTTGCGTCGGTTGCCGGCCGAACCACACCTGCCCAGGCGTCATACGCAATGCCGTGGCTGGGGAGATCTCGATACGGTCCGGTGAGGCCGTAGCCTGATACCGAGCAGTACACAATCCGCGGGTTTGCGGCACACATGCGCTCGAACGTGATGCCCCGGCGGGCCAAGGCCCCGGGACGCATGGCTTCCACCACCACGTCGGCCTGGCTGACCAGATCGAGAAACACTTCGACGCCCTCAGGAGAGCGTAGGTCCAGCACCACGCTCCGCTTCCCGCGGTTCAGGTGCCAGTGGAGCAGCGAGACGCCGTCCACGATCGGAAAGGCCATGCGTCGCACGTAGTCTCCTCCCGGAC